>UEHQ01000002.1 GCA_900489925.1 Hyphomicrobiales bacterium
GCTGCCACGTCGGCGTCGGCTTCTGCCTTCAGACGGCCAGCTTCATCGAGATCCTGTGCGATGCGCGTGTGGCGCTGCTCCAGGATAGCGCCAATGCGCGGCGCGATGACCTTTTGCATGAGCACGAAGAAGACAACAAACGTGATCGCCAGCCACAGGAGCTGCGATGCGTAAGTCGTCGAATCGAAAGGCGGAAAGACACCGCCATGGTGTTCGGCTGGCACGCCGGTCTCGGTATGGACCTCGCCTGCGGCCGGGGCAGCATGCGCGTCTGTACCGGTCGCTGCACCAGTTTCTGCGGTTCCCGCCGGGGCTTCTTCAGCGTAAGCCGGGGTCACAAAAAACATGCTCACCTCCAGGTGTACTGCAAATACAAAGGATCACGGCTCGCTGTTCGCAGGCCGTGATCCTTCAGTGCGCCGAAATTAAACGGCGAACAGCAGAAGGAGAGCGACGAGCAGCGAGAAGATGCCCAGAGCTTCCGTAACGGCGAAGCCGAATACCAGACGGCCGAACTGGCTGTCAGCGGCAGACGGGTTGCGCAGAGCGCCCGAAAGATAGCTGCCGAAGATGTTGCCAAGGCCAAGAGCCGTACCGGCCATACCGAAGCAAGCGAGGCCTGCACCGATGAACTTTGCTGCTTCCGCGTCCATGTTGAACTCCTTTGAAATGGTGTTGCGGCGAATTGACTGACGCCCGCGGGCGTCAACGTCGGTATCCCTTAGTGGCCACCCGGATGGATCGCGTCGTTGAGGTACATGCAAGTCAGCACCGCAAAGACGTAAGCCTGGAGGAAGGCGACGAGGAACTCTAGACCGGTCAGGGCGACCGTCATGATGAGTGGGAGAATGGCGCCACCGATACCGACCGCACCCAGCGCTCCGAGCGAGGCAACGAAGCCTGCGAACACTTTAAGGGTGATGTGACCAGCCAGCATGTTGGCGAAGAGACGAACGGAGAGCGAAATCGGACGCGAGAGGAACGAGATGATTTCAATCGCCACGACCAGCGGCAGAAGAATGCCGGGAACGCCTTGCGGAACGAAGACATTCAGGAAGTGGAAGCCGTGCTTGTAAAAACCGTAGACCAGAACCGTGCCGATGACGAGCAAAGCAAGAGCAAAGGTGACGATGATCTGGCTGGTGATGGTGAAGAAGTATGGGAACATGCCGAGCAGGTTTGCCGTCAGCACGAACATGAAGAGCGAGAAGACCAGCGGGAAGAATTTCATCCCCTTGGTGCCGGCGCCTTCCTGAAGCATCTTTGCGATGAATTCGTAGGACATCTCCGCGACGGACTGCGACCGGCCCGGAACGATGGCGCGGTTGGACGTCGAGAAATACAGAAAGCCTGCGGCAACGGCTGCGGATGCAACCATGAAAAGCGATGCGTTCGTGAACGAAAAATCAATTCCGCCGACTTCGATCGGCACAATCTTCTGGATCAGGAACTGATGGGTCGGATCGTTGGACACCGCTTGTTCTCTCTATCTTTGGCCCGCGTAACCGGGATCATTGCACTGGATCGAACGCCTGCGCGCTCTGCCCTATTTATTGTCTCGCCCACGATCAGCAGGGTCAGGTCTTGAAACCTTTCCAGCCGCCCTCAGGACGTTCAACACGCCAGCACCGAATCCAAGAAGAAGAAGAACCATCAATCCCCAAGGCGCCGTGCCGACAAAACGGTCGACGAGGTAGCCAAGAACGGCACCGACAACGATGGCGGAAATGAACTCACTCGAAAGCTTCATCGCCTGGGCATAGCCCTTGCGACTCACTTCGGCGCGGGCCTCGTCGGCCTCGTCCTTCCCCGCCTCGATGCGCTTGGTTGCGAGCTTTGCTCCCAACTGCGCCCGGCGCTCTTCCAGACCTTCCTCGCGGTCATCCGTCATGGTGCTCTCCTCCGCTTGCCGCTGTCCGCGATCCCGCTACCCCGGTTTCAGGACAACGACCCCAAGGGTTCGAGAACCTTTCGGCCCGTTCTGAAGTCGCGCGCAACATAGTTTTAGCAAAAAGCATAGTCAAGGCGTGGGGGACTTATGTCCAGCCTTAAAATAATCACTGAAAAACATATACTTAGATTGATTTGGCAGACTGGAGCCAAAATCGACCGAAAGAATCCGCTTTGAGGCGAGGCGATCCGGCGCAAAAACGCGCCTGGATCGGCTTTTTTGTCAGCTCCAACCGCCGCCATAGGTGCGATAGAAGACGTGCAGGCCGATGCGCCCGACCTTTTCCATCGTTTTCGCCCATTTCGGACGAACGTAGACCGCGTGATAGTGAGTCGCGGAGCCGACCTGCGGCAGCCAGATCTTGCCTGCCGTCACCGCCATGGCGACGTCGCGGGCGATCCTCCAATGATACTGGGAGTTCACCCGGTCCTTGATGTTGTCGCAGGCAAAGGAGAACTGGCAGCGGTTGCGCCAATCCTCGTTCTGGTAGACGACGCCGCAAATGGTCTTCGGATAGGCGGGATTGCGGACGCGGTTGAGGATGACCTGGGCGACGGCCGCCTGTCCCTTGACGGTTTCGCCGCGGGCTTCGAAGTAGATGCCGGAAGCAAGGCACTGCTGCTCGGCCGCCGAGAAGACGCTCGGCGGCAGGACGCTTGCGGCCCAGGCGTGATCGCGAGGACCGATCTGCGGAACGAAACGACCATCGTCCGCCTTTTCGGTGAGGATCGAGTCGAACGGCGACTGGCGAGCGTAATCGGGCGCGGCTGGCGCGAAGGCGGTCGCGAGCACGTCGGCCTTGTCGTTCGTGACTAGGCCAGCCAGCATCGGCGAAACGCCGCGATCCGGCTTCGGCGGTTCCTTCTTATAGAAGTTGGTGGCGATCTGGATTTCCTTGCCCTTGATCTTCGGCTTCACGAAGGCGGACTTATCCTTGAGATCGAAGGTCGGCTGGAAAAGGAGCTTGGTCCGGTGGAGGATGGAACCGGCGGAAAAATCCTTGGGTGGCTGCATCTGCTCGACGGCGACCACCCTGCCCTTCTTGGACTGGCGGTTGACGCGATCCTCATCGGGGGTTGCCTCGTGGCCCTTGTCCTTGGCCATGAAGGCGACCTTGC
Organism: Hyphomicrobiales bacterium; assembly: GCA_900489925.1. Taxonomy (GTDB): domain Bacteria; phylum Pseudomonadota; class Alphaproteobacteria; order Rhizobiales; family Rhizobiaceae; genus Rhizobium. The sequence goes on from UEHQ01000002.1 coordinate 3,070, forward strand.
GACCGTCGGGGAGTACCATGCCCGCACCAGAGGCGATCGTGCCCGTCACGAGCGGGTCGGCAAAAGCCAGCTCTGCCTGGTGGATCGACCCCGCCGGCGAGTTGGTCAGCACCATGCGCCAGTTTTCCCGGCCCTGATCCAGACCGGCAAGCAGTGCCGCCAGATCGGCATGCGATGCCATGGTGGGAAACATCAGCCAGCCACAGACACCGAAGAGCGCGGGTGAGCTCCAGTTTTGAAGCAAGAGACGCAGCTTGCCACGGGAACGGATATTTCGACGCAACACCAGACTCCGGCATGGACGCATGAACATGCCGATGAAAATGTCTCATTAACCTTGATGCTTGGTTAATGCGACCGGCCTAATTTACCCAAAGACGTACAACCCAGGCAAAACGCAAAAGCCCGGCACGATGGCCGGGCTCTTTGCTTGGCGGCAGCGCCATCAGATGATGACGTGCGAGCCGAGTTCCACCACGCGGTTTGCCGGCAGACGGAAGTAATCCGAAGGATTGGCCGCAGCGTTGGCCAGCGCAATATAAAGACGGTCCTGCCAATAGGGCATGCCCGACTTTGCGTCCGGAACCAGCTTGCGGCGGCCGAGATAGAAGGACGTCGACATGATATCGAACTTCAGACCTGTCTTGCGGAGCGTCGCGAGCGCCTGCGAGACGTTCTGCGATTCCATGAAGCCGAACAGCAACTCGACGCGCGAGAAGCGCTCGGAGATCTGCTCGACCTTATAGCGATCGGCGCTCGGAACGCGCGGCTTGTTGACCGTGCGGATCGTCAGGATCACGTTTTTGTCATGCAGGACGTGATTGTGCTTCAGGTTATGCAGCAGCGCGGCCGGTGCGGATTCCGGGTCGCTCGTCAGGAAGATCGCCGTTCCCGGCACGTGCGCCGGCGAATGATCGCTCTTGCGCTCGATCGAGCTGACGAAGGAGGCCAGCGGAATATCGGTATGGCGCGTCTTTTCCATAAGGAGCGCCGAGCCGCGCCGCCATGTCCACATGATGATCGTGAACGCGGTTGCGATCAGTACAGGGATATAGCCGCCGTCGTGGATCTTCAGAAGGTTCGCTCCGAGGAAGATCATCTCGAGTGCAAGCAGCGGCGCGAGGACCAGCGTTGCAACCGGGATCGACCAGTGCCAGCGAACGCGAACGAATTCGAAGGCCATGATCGAGGTGACCACCATCGCGCCTGTGACCGAGATCCCGTAGGCGGTTGCCAGCGCATCCGAGGTCTTGAAGCTCAGTACCAGGAAGATGACGCCGAAAAACAGGACGGCGTTGACCGACGGAACGAAGATTTGTCCGGTATTCGTTTCCGACGTGAAGAGGATTTCCATGCGCGGCAGGAAGCCGAGGTTGATCCCCTGTCGGACGAGCGAGAAGGCGCCGGTGATCACGGCCTGGCTGGCAATGATCGTGGCAGCTGTCGCCAGGATGACAACCGGCAAAAGAGCCCATTGCGGATACATCAAATAGAAAGGATCAGACATCGCCTGCGGATTGCCGAGAACCAGTGCCCCCTGACCGAGATAGTTGAGTGTCAGCGAGGGGAAAATCAGCGCGAACCAGGCCCACTGGATCGGACGGCGACCAAAGTGACCGAGGTCGGCGTAAAGCGCTTCCGCGCCCGTCACCGTCAGGAACACGGCACCTAGGACCACAACGCCAAAGAAACCTTCATGCAGCAGGAAGCTGATGGCATAATACGGGTTGAAGGCGGCAAGAATGCCGAAATCGTCGGAAATATGCGAAATGCCGGCGACCGCCATGACGATAAACCAGAGAGCGGTGATCGGCCCGAAGAAGCGGGCCATCGTGCCGGTTCCTCGCGACTGCACGGCAAAGAGCAGCGCCAGGATGAAGACCGAGATCGGCACGATATAGCTGGTCAAGCTGGGCGCCACGAGCTTCAGACCTTCGACGGCCGACAGCACCGAGAGCGCAGGCGTGATCATCGCGTCGCCAAGGAACAGCGCCGCGCCGACCAGACCCAGCAGCATCAGGAATGCCGTGTGTCCGTTGGCCGTCTTCATCAGCAGCGCCAGCAGTGAAAGCGTACCGCCCTCGCCTTCGTTGTCGGCGCGCAGCAGAAACAGGACGTATTTGATGGTGACGATGATCGTCAGCGCCCAGATCATCAGCGAAATCAGGCTGATGACTTCAAAGCGGGTCAAGCCGTCGACCGCGACGGGCTTCAACGCTTCGCGAAACGCGTAAAGCGGGCTGGTACCGATATCGCCATAGACGACACCGACAGAGCCGAGCGCAAGATAGAACAGCTTGCGCGGGCTCATTTTTTCATCCTGTGAATGGCTGTCTTCGGACATTAAATGAAAACAGGCTCTTCAGAGCCAGCCTTTCCAGCGGAAAAAGAAAAAGGGGATGATGGCGGATATCACCATGAGCCCGAGCGAATAAGGATAGCCTTGCACCCAGTGCAGTTCCGGCATCGACTCGAAATTCATGCCATAGATGGAGGCGACCAGCGTCGGCGGCAAGAAGACCACGGACGCGATCGAGAAAATCTTGATGATCGAGTTCTGTTCGATGTTGATCAACCCGAGCGACGCATCAAGAAGAAAGGTGATGTTGCCCGCGACGAACGACGAGTGTTCGGACAACGACTGGATGTCGCGGGAAACCGTGCGGCAGAGTTCTTTCGTTTCGCGATCCTGCTGAACGGCTGGAACGTTGTAGAAGAAGGTCATCAAGCGGGACAGCGATGCCAGACTATCGCGCACCTTGCTGACAAGACGATGATAGCCGGCAATATCGCGCAGCTTCATTTCGAGGTAGTTCGACGGCTTGCGGACTTTCTTAGCGCGGTCGCCGAACACATGCGTCGACAGGATGTCGATGCGCGCCACAGACAACTCAAGGATCTCAGCGGTACGGTCGATGATGGTCTCGAAGAGCTTGGCAAGCAATGCGGCGCCGGTGCGCCACTGTTGCGGCAGCCGATGCAGCGCTGCGATGAAAAGCGTGAAGGACTTCGGACGCGCATAGCGGATGGTGACCAGACGCTTGCCGGCAAGAACGAAAGCGACGTCGGCCAACATGGGCGCCTCGGTCTCGGCCTTGCAAAGCAGAGAAGCGGTCATGAAGACCGCATCGTTTTCAACATAGAGGCGCGCGGACGGTTCGATGTCCTTGAGATCGTCGCGGGTCGGCACTTCGATACCGAGGACCTTTTCAGCGTAGATCTCTTCCTCGTGCGTCGGCTCGATCATATCGATCCACACGACGTCGTCGCGCAGCGCGGTGACTTGCGACAGGTCGGTGAGTTCGATCGACTCGCAGTTGGAGCAGTAGGCCGTGATCACCGGAGGTGTCTCCGGCACGCAGGGCAACGTTCAGCTGTCGCCTGTCCCATCAGAAAACCTTCCGCAGCGCGCCGGCAGCTATGGCAATGCGACGCTCGCTGTTCTTAGATCCTAACGAAAGCGATTGATCAATGTCCATAAAGCTCCTGACATATCCGCGCGAAGCCGGAATATGCGCCATGCTCGACCGCACCGCAGCCATCAAACCTTCGACCGACAAGAGAACTCCGAACATGCAACGGTGACCCCGCGAGGAACCAGCCGCCATCAAGCATTGCCTATTGCCGCCCTCATGGCGACGGCGCGCCATATGACGGAAACCCACGGAAGAATCAAGACATCTTACGTGAACTGCGCCTTTTGATCACATTTCGCCCGCAATTTCGAGTCTAGCGCCGGCGAAGCAACTATTCAAAGACGATGGCCGGAGCCGGTCTCGGCTGCTGCCCTCCAAGCTGCTGCCAGACCCGCGATGCGATATCGCGGTAGATGCCGGCAACGATCCCGTTCGGCTCAGAGGCGACCAGAGGCGTCCCGGCGTCCGAGGTCTCCCGGATGTTCATGGTCAAGGGCACCTCGCCGAGAAAGGGAACGCCGATGCGCTCAGCCTCCTTTCGCGCGCCGCCATGGCCGAATATGTCATAGCGCGCACCGGTGTCGGGAGCGATGAAATAGCTCATGTTTTCGACGATCCCGAGAACGGGAACCTCGACCTTCTTGAACATGTTCAGGCCCTTGCGCGCATCGATAAGCGCCAGGTCCTGCGGCGTCGACACGATGACGGCGCCGGCGAGCGGCACCTGTTGGGCCATCGTCAGCTGCGCGTCGCCGGTACCGGGCGGCATATCGACGACCAGCACGTCCAATTCGCCCCATGCGACTTCGCGCAGCATCTGCATCAGCGCCGACTGCACCATCGGACCGCGCCAGATCATCGCCGTTTCCTCATCGACGAGGAAGCCCATGGACATGACCTTGAGGCCGTAGTTTTCCATCGGATTGATGATGCGGCCATCGATCTGCGTGGGTCGACCGGAAATCTTCAGCAGCCGCGGCATAGACGGACCATAGATATCCGCGTCGAGGATCCCGACGCGAAGGCCGTTCGCCTGCAGGCCGAGGGCGAGATTGACCGCGGTGGTCGACTTTCCAACGCCGCCCTTGCCCGACGCAACGGCGATGATCGCACCGATACCGGGAACGCCGATCTTGCCGGCGCGCGGCTGCTGCGCCTGCGGAGCGTGCGAGTGACCGTGCGAACCGTGAGCGCCGTGCGGGGCAGCAGCGGGCGCCTGAGACTGGGTTGAGCCGGCTTTCTTGTCGGCCGTCAGCGCGACAAGCGCGCCCTGCACGCCGGGGATTTCCTTGATGACGCGCTCGGCGGCAAGCCGCAGCGGTTCCAGCTCCTTGGCGCGATCGGCCGGAACGGTAATCGAGAAATAGACCTTGCCGTCGGAAATGAAGACATCGGAGACCATGCCGAGCTCAACGATGTTATGCTCGAGATCGGGGCCTCGAACCGTCTTGAGCGTTTCGAGAACCTGTTCCTTGGTGACGGCCGCCATTGCATCCTCATTGCCTGTTTCGGCTCTTAGATAGAGGAGAGCCGCGGCTTCGCCAAACGAAATCAGCGAACAGGCCTGCCAGCGCGCGGAATCGTGCCGCTGCAGATTGGGAAGGAGCCGTTGCGCCTCCAAGTCCGCCGGGCTTTCGCCCTGGTGACGCAACGGTCTTCTGCCAAGAACATGTAAGGGTTAGCGCACATATGCCAAAAGACCAGCGGTAAAGAGCGGAAAAAGCGCCTGAGCAATATCGATGCCATCATAGCGTAGCTCAAAAACAACAACCGCCGCCCAATGCCGCACGCCAATAAGGCGCCCCGGCATCGGACGGCGGATTGTAGGTCGCGCCATTGATCCGGCGTCGTTACCAGGCCCCCTCTGGACCGCTGGATAAAAAGAAGCAGAAAACGTGCCAGTTAGCCAGGACAGTGGAAACACGGAGCAATCCGAGAACCTCGCCCGAGGCCGGGAGCGCGATTGCCGCCAAATTAGGCTAATTCGCGCGACCCGCCCATAATCTGAGCAAGGTTCACTTGATGAGGCCAATCCGCAGAGCCTTGGCAACAGCCTGCGCCCGGTTGACCGTATCGAGCTTCTTGGTGGCACGATTGAGGTAGTGATTGACCGTGTGTTCCGACAACCCAAGGATGTCGGCGATCTCCACGCTCGTCTTGCCTGCGGCGGTCCAGTTCAGGCAGTCGATTTCGCGATCCGTCAGCGTGTCGGTCATTCGACTATCGATCGTGCGGATCTCTGCCAGCCTGTCGTAGACATGAATGGCGATATAGTGGAGTTCGCGCATTTCTTCGGTGGTGAAGGCCTCACGATCGCCGGAGAACGAGACCGCGCCGCGGGCGCCGGAAGGCTCATGCGTCGGGAAATAGGCGCACCGCATCATCCGGAAGCGCTCGAAGAGCGCCGAGACGATGTTCGACTTGCCGTCCGGCCGCTCAAGCTTTGCTGTGGATACATCGTTGAAGAACGGCGTTGTCGATGCCCGCAGCCGACGCATGACCGGGCTGTTCGATACCAGCCGCTCGCTGTCGTAGGCCGAGAGCAGTTCGACCGGCCAGTTTGTGATGACGGTATTGCTTTGAAGATCACTCGCTGTCGAGTGCGGCAGGTTGAAGACCATAAAGGCACGCGCCCGGTACGCTTCCGTCACCTTTTTCAGGAAGCGGAAGATGTCAAACTGCGTATGCAGCTTGGCTATTTCGCTTACGTAGACGTCTACGGAAGCAGCTGGCGACGATGATGTCATGATTTCATTCAACTCAAATTTCAGCGTTTTCTAGGGATAACCACGTCGTCCGCGACGTCTTGTGGCGTATCGCCGACCATGGCATGGAAGCTGATACACCCCAGGACGGGGGATTGACAGACAACAATTGTGACGATTCGTCAGAAAATCACAATACGCCGATGAATATATGAGTTCCGGCCAATTTAGCGGAAACGCCGGGGCCCCAGGGCGATGCGCATATCGGTCATGATTGCCGTAGCCGCCTCGCGAACCGGCAGGGACCATTCCGCCAGCCGCTCGAACGTCAGACGGTAAGCCGGGCCGGTGACCGAAACGCCGCCAACGAAGGAAAGGTCATCGGACCAGAGCGGCGCGGCGACGCATCGAATTCCGACCTCGTGCTCCTCTCGATCGTAGCCGTACCCGTCGGCCCTGATGTCTTCGATCTCGGACAGAAGCGTGTCGCGTGTGTGCGTGCTTGGGGTAAAGCGCGCGAATGTCAGCTCCGCGACGACGGCGTTAAGCCGCTCTTCGGGAAGGACCGACAGCGCGACCTTGCCGACACCGGTGCAGTACACCGGCGATGCGTTGCCGATCTGCGAATACATGCGGACCGACTGACGCCCCTCAACCTTATCGAGGTAGATGACGGATGAACCGCGAAGGACACCGAGATGCACTGTCTCTCCCGTCAGTTGTTGCAGCGCGGACAAATGCGGCTCCGCGATCGCTCGAAACTCGTTTCGAGCCCAGCTGCGCGAGGCGAGGTCCAGCAGGCGTAGCCCCACGCGATAGCGCCCCTCCCCGTCGAATTCGAGCAGGCCTTCTTCGACAAGATGACCGAGCTGGCGATGCAACGTGCCACGCGGCTGGCCGGTAGCGGCCAAGATCTCCGTGAAGCGCAAGGGGCCGTCAGCCTGGGCGACGAGATCCAGCAGCACCATCAGCTTGCCAAGGGTGCCGGTCTCCTGCCGCTGCGGGCCATCGCTACCTGCTTTCATCATCGTTCCTATGCCTTGACAGAGGCATCAACGTAATTGGATAATTCCACATAGTCAAATTAAGTTCCAAATAATGGAACATCGGGAGGAGATGATGGCACATGCTGGGGCGCAGTTTCCCGAATTCAGGGATCGCAGCGTACTGATAACCGGCGGCGGCTCGGGCATAGGCGCGGCGATCGTCGAGGGGTTCGCGCGACAGGGCGCCAAGGTTTCGTTCATCGACATCGCCGATGCCGATGGACGCGAACTGGCGGAACGGCTCTCGCGCGACAGTCTGCATCCCGTTCGTTTCCATCATGCCGACCTTCGCGACATCGGGGCCATCCGCAGCACGGTCGATGCCATCGTCGCCCACTCCGGCCCAATCGGCGTGCTGGTCAACAACGCGGCACGCGACGACCGCCATGACCTGGAAGCCGTGACCGAGGAATACTGGGACAACAATCAGGCGACCAATCTTCGCCATGTGTTCTTCACCACGCAGGCGGTTGTTCCGTCCATGCGCGCGGCTGGCGGTGGCGCCATCATCAACATGTCGTCGATCGCGTTTCTGCTGAACATGCCGGAATTCCCGGCCTACTCGACGGCCAAGGCCGGCGTTATCGGACTGACGAAGAGCCTTGCCGGCAAGCTCGGTCCGGACAATATCCGTGTGAACTGCATTCTGCCCGGCATGATCGTCACCGATCGCCAGATGAAGCTCTGGCTGACGGAGGAAGGGATCGCCCAGACCGTGCAGCGCCAGTGTATCAAAAAGATCTTGCATGCCGACGCAATCGTTGGCCCCTGTCTGTTTCTAGCATCCGACTGCGCCGCCGCCGTGAGCGCGCAGTCCCTTATTGTCGATGGAGGCATTTTCTGATGACAAACCCCGCTTACGTTGCCGTTGACTGGGGCACCAGCAGCTTTCGGCTCTGGCTGATCGGCAAGGACGGCAGCGTTCTCGGCGAAAGCCGAAGCGACGAAGGCATGACCACCGCCGCCAAGACCGGCTTTGCCGCCGTGCTCGCCGCGCACCTCGCCAAGGTGAGCGCGCCCGAAAATGTTCCGGTAATCGTCTGCGGCATGGCCGGCGCGAAGCAAGGTTGGGTGGAAGCGGGCTACATCGACGTCCCGACCTCGCTTTCGGCAATCCTGACCGGCGCCGTCTCGGTTCCCGGCCAGGACAGGGATGTACGCATTCTGCCGGGCCTCGCCCAACGCGACAAGGCAATGCCGGATGTCATGCGTGGTGAGGAAACCCAGCTGCTCGGCGCACTCGGGCCCGAAAGCAAAGGATCTCAGGCGGTCTGCATGCCGGGCACGCATTCGAAATGGGTGCATGTCCGCGACGGCCATGTCACGGGGTTCTCGAGCTTCATGACCGGCGAGCTGTTCGAGGCCATCAGCAAGCATACGATCCTCGCGCATGCGGTCGCCGGCGCCGACCAGATGCCGGCCGACACGGCTGCGTTCGAGGCCGCAGTCAAGGCCGCCTTCGAGCGCCCCGCGATGGCGACCAACCTGTTCTTCACGGCGCGTTCCGGGCAGTTGCTGCACGGCCTGACGGCTGCCGGCGCGCAGGCCAAGATTTCAGGCACGCTGATCGGCATGGAGATCGCCGGCGGCCTTTCGGATGCCGGAAGCGCCGTCAACATCAGCCTCGTTGCCTCGGGCAGGCTGCAGGGTCTTTATGAAACTGCCTTCAAGACACTATCTCTATCCTACACCACCATCGATGCCGACACCGCCGTGCGCGGCGGTCTCGCGGCGGCCGCCAAGGCCATCTGGCCGAACTGAGAAAGCAAAAGAGCGATGAACCGTATTCCTTTCCCCTCCATGAAGCGCCCGCTGATCGCCATTCTTCGCGGCATCAAGCCGGAAGAAACCGAAAGCGTCGTTGGCGCGCTGATCGAGAACGGCCTGACCGCGATCGAGATTCCGCTGAACTCGCCGGAACCCTTCAAGTCGATCGAGATCGCCGCCAAGATGGCGCCCGCCGATTGCCTGATCGGCGCCGGCACGGTGCTGACGACCGAAGCGGTCGACAGCCTGCATGCTGCAGGCGGCAAGCTGCTGGTGACGCCGAACGTCGAACCCGAGGTCATCATCCGCGCGCGTGAGTACGGCATGGTCACCATGCCCGGCGTATTCACCCCGACCGAGGCCCTTGCTGCCGCGCGCGCCGGCGCAACCGGGTTGAAATTCTTCCCGGCCAGCGTTCTCGGCCCATCCGGGATCACGGCGATCCGCGCCATTCTGCCGCCCGATCTCGTGATCGCCGCCGTTGGCGGTGTTTCCGACAAGAATTTCAGTGACTACACCAAGGCGGGTATCCTCGCGTTCGGCCTCGGCACGAGCCTCTACAAGCCTGGCATGACCGCATCAGAGGTTGCCGAGCGCGCCAAGGCGACCATTTATGCCTACGACGCCGCGGTAGGAGCTTGATTGCATGACTGATATCCATGAGTTCGAAGGCAAGTCGCTTTCCAACACGAATTCCGTGTTGGGCGAAGGCCCCACCTACGATCCCGACACCAACACCGTGTGGTGGTTCAACATCCTGGGCAAGGAACTGCACGAACTGAACCTCTCCACCGAGGAGAAGAAGGTGCATACCCTGCCGATGATGGCGAGCGTGCTTGCCCGCATCGACGCCGGCCGGCAGTTGCTGGCGACCGAGCAGGGACTGTTCATCCGTGACGTGAAGACCGGTGAACTGACATTCCATGCCGACCTCGAGAGCGACAATCACGAGAACCGTTCGAACGACGGCCGCACGCATCCGTCAGGCGCTCTGTGGATCGGCACGATGAGCAAGCGCGCCGAAATGCAGGCGGGCGCGATCTATCACGTCGCAGGCGGCAAGGTGACGAAGATCTTCAGCGGGATCAGCATCCCGAATTCGATCTGCTTCTCGCCTGACGGAACGATCGGCTATTTCACCGACACCCGCCTCAGCCGGCTCATGCGCGTCATGGTCGACCCGCAGACGGGTCTTCCGACCGGCGAGCCGATTGTCCTCGTGGACACGATGGACGAGCAGGGCGGCATCGATGGTTCCGTGGTGGACGCCGACGGCTACATCTGGAATGCCCGCTGGGGCGCCGGCGTGGTCGATCGCTACAGCCCGGACGGGCTGCGCATCGCGCGCTACAAGGTTCCCGCCGCCCAACCCTCCTGCCCTGCCTTCATCGGCCCCAATGCCGACCGGCTTGCCGTAACGACCGCATGGGAAGGATTGGACGAGGACACGCGCGCGGCACAACCACAAGCTGGTTCTCTTTTCGAGCTCGGCGTCACCGTCAAGGGCATTTTCGACCCAGCCTACCTGCTGTAAAACAGCTCGAAAAACAGCGTTATCACAGGGCGTCCACCACGGGCGCCCTGTTTCTTTTCCGGCCGCCGCGACATGGATCCGAGGCCGCAATCGTCGGAAAGTTCCGTAAAAAACATGAAATTTTTGCGCGTCTTTTTCGGGAACCAATAGCCAACCCATTCATTTCAATAGGGAACCGGCCAGGCAGAAGCACCACATAAGAATGGCGCTGTCAGGCTAGAGATCACTCAACGAATGAAAAAAGGTAGGTTCGAAATGACACGCAAACTTCTGACGACCGTTGCCGCTGGCGCCCTGTTTGCCACGGCTTTCGCACCGGTAGCATTCTCCCAGAGTGCGACCCAGCCGGCGACGCCGGGGGCGCCTGCCACACAATCAGCGCCTGTAGATCCGGCCGCGCCGCCGAAGGCACCGGATGCCATGACGCCATCGGGTAGCGCGGCTCAGACAACGGCTCCCGCGGCAACAACCGATACCGCGCAGGCTGGCGGCGGCGCATATCTGACCGAGCAGGCTCAGGACCAGGTGAGTGCCAACACGTATATTGGTCAGCCGGTCTACAACGGCCAGAACGAAAGCATCGGTAACGTCAACGACCTGATCATGAAGAAGGACGGCGGCCTCGTTGCCGCGGTGATCGGTGTCGGCGGCTTCCTCGGGATCGGCGAAAAGAATGTCGCCGTTCCGATGGACAAGGTCACCGTGGCCCAGAACACCGACGACGGCAGCGTCAAGCTGACGACATCGGAAACCGCGGAGTCCCTGAAGGCTGCGCCAGAGTTCAAGACGCTGAAGATGCTCTCAGCCGAAAAGGCTCCGGCCCCGGGTGCAACGGACACCACGGCGACCGGTTCGACAACGAACAACTAAGATACTGCGCAGTGAGTACAGCGTAACCGGTGGCGTCCGAAAGGGCGCCATCGGTCTTTATGCGCTGACGCGCTCGGCGTCGTAGTAATTCTCGTGCAGGAAGCGCAAGGTGGCGATACTGTCCGCCGGCTTGCCGAAGTGGTAGCCCTGCCCCATGCCGCAGCCGAGCAGTCGAAGCTTGGCGGCCTCGGAATAGTCTTCGATCCCTTCCGCCACGACCTCCAGGTCGAGCCCTTCACACATGGTCAGGATCGCCTTGATGATGTGTTCGGACGCGCGATCGGAATTGATACGCGATACGAAGGCGCGATCGATCTTGATCTTGTCGAACATGAAGTCGCGCAGGCGCCCCAGGCTCGACTGACCGGTTCCAAAGTCGTCCAGCGAGATGCGTACGCCGGCCTGTCGCAGGTCGGCAATGATCCGATTGGCGGTGTCAGCGGAGCCCATGACCGCGGTTTCGGTGATCTCGAGTTCGAGCCGATGCGGGTCAAGACCGACGCGGCCGAGAATGGAAAGCACGCTGCTGCTCGTGCCGGGATCCATGAGCTGTGCCGAGGAAAGGTTGAAGGACAGGAACAGCTCGCGCGGCCAGGAGAGTGCTGCCTCCGCTGCTTTTCTCAACAGGGCTTCGGACAGTGCATCGATGAAGCCGCGCTCTTCGGCCAGCGGGACGAAGACGGCGGGCGAGACGAAACCGAGATCGGGGTCGTTCCAGCGCGCCAGTGCCTCGAAGCCAACGACCTGGCTGTTCGCCAGCGACACGATCGGCTGGAAATGCACGTCGATCGCATCGGAGATGATGGCATTGCGCAGCGCCTGTTCGAGCTGCGTCGTGCGCTTCATTTCCTGCGCGATCTCGCGCGAGTAGACGGTGATCTGGCCGCGACCGCGGCGCTTCGAGCGGTAGAGCGCCGTCTCGGCACTGAGCAGCAGCTCTTCATAGGCTTCGCCCGCGAAGGGATAGATGGCAAACCCGAAGGACGCCGAGAGACGGACGTTGCGGTCGCCAAGATCGTAGGGGGCCGACAGCACCTCGCGGATCATCTGCCCGAACTTCTCGGCACTTGCCCGTTCGAAGATCAGCGGCAGGACGAAGGCGAACTCGTCGCCATCATGGCGCGTCACCAAGGCGCCATCGGGAATGCAGGCCTTCAGGCGGTGTGCGACCTGGCACAGGATTTCGTCGCCGGCGCTGGAGCCGAACAGGTCGTTGATCGGTTTGAAAGAGTCGAGATTGGCGATGCCGATGGTAAAGGGCGCGGGGTCACTGGCGCGCTCGGCCGAGATCTGCGCGATACGGTCGCGCATGCGATAGCGGTTTCCAAGGCCGGTGAGCGAATCCGTATAGGCCATCGTCTGAAGTTCGTTCTGGCTTACGGGCACCAAAGGCATATCAGCCAGCATCATCATTCCGACCCAGGACCTTGCAATACCACGGAGAATGGCGAGCAAGTCTTAAAAATTCGATATTAGGACACCCTCATCCAGCCCCTCCCTTATCCCCAGATTTTGGGAGTTGACCGGGATCGGGCTACCCGCTGGCCTGCGTAAACGCCTTTGCCAGATGATTTTGGAAAACCGTCTCCAGGATATCGGGGCTGACCGGCTTCATGATCACATCATTCATGCCCGCCTTCGTGCACTCGGCACGATCGCGCTCGAAGGCTTGCGTCAACACGCCGACGATCGGAGTGGTGGAGCCTGTTCCTTCTTCCATCTGCCTGATCATCCGGGCTGCCTCGAAGCCATTGAGCCCAGGCAGCGAGATGTCCATCAGGACGATCTTCGGCTTATGCTCGGTCCACAGCCGTACGGCCTCGTCACCGCTGGCGGCAATCAGGTAGCGATAGCCAAGACCTTCGAGGATCTGCGAGAAGACGATCTGGTTGATATCATTGTCTTCGGCAACCAGGACGTCGAGCGAGCGAACCTCTTCGACAGTGGTGATTTCCCAGTCGGTGTCGATCGGGTCAAGCTGCACACCGCGCTTGTTGCGGTTGAAGTGCCGCGCGATCTGGAATGTCAATTCGTTGGCAAGCTGAAAGCCGTCCATGACAAGCGACGGGATACCGTGCTGATCGGCCAGTTCCAGGCATCGCATGCCCATCTGGTTGTCGATGATGAGCAGGTCGAGGGCGATACCTTCCTGCCCCGCAAGCTCCAGGAAATGTTCTTGCTCGTCCTCGCCGCGCACCGAGCAGGCTTCGAAGCCGTATTTCGCCAGCATCCGCAGCGCCGCCGTTTCGGCAGCGATATCGGCCGTAACCACCAGGATCTTTCGGCCGGAAAAGTTCTCCGGGACGATCGCCTCCATCGCCGCGGGTTCGCGACGTTCGGTGCTCGCCGTCATCGGCACATAGGCTCTGCGATAGGAATTCTTGCTCGATGTGGTTACCGCTGAGGCGAGCTCGAACTCGTCAAGATCGGCGCCGTCCCGCGGCAGATCCTGCATCGTCGCCACCAGGAAATAGCGACCCGGCTTTCCGATGCGATGCTTGCGCGTGACGATATCGCGCTCGGCACCGTCGCGGGAAACCTGCCGCTGGCGCGAGATCGACATCTCGCCCGTTTCCAGCACATGCCGATCGCTTTCCTCGAAGCGCTCGGCGATCTCGGGCGAAAACAGATCCGAGCTCTTGCGCCCCAGCACTTCATCCACGCTCGACTGATACTTCTCGCAGAACGCGATGTTGACCGCGACGTAGTTGAGATTGCGATCCTTGACGAAGAGCGGGAACGGCAGGTTGTCGAGAATATCCTCGGTCAACTGTACCCGTTCGAGATCCAGCCGCCACTGCTCCTCGCGCTTCTTGTCTTCCGAGATGTCCGAGATGACGCAGACGCCAAAGCCGCTCGCCAGGCGCCGCTTCTGGAAGCGGATCCAGCAATCGCTGGCCTGTTCGACGGACTCGAAGCGTTCGCGCCAATGCGAGGCGATCTTCTGGGACAGCCAGTCCTCACGGTTGAGCGCGCTCTTCTTTCCGGCGGATTGGTTGCGGATGCCGGTGTCGTAGATCGCACCGAGAAAATCGCGAAGCCGCGTGCCAGGCTTCAGCATCGCCGCGGAAATCGGGAAGAAATCCAGCACCTGACGGCTGGCAAAGACCAGGTGGTCTGTCTTGTCGTAGACAATGAAAGCGGAGGAAAGGCTCTCGCAAACCGCGTCGAACAGCGCTGTCTGCAGGCTGGCTTCAGCCGGCCCTTCGCCATTCATAGATGATGTGTCCGCTTTTTCGAAGCCGGCACCCATTCTTACGCGTCCCACATCTGTCCGATTGCAAGTATTCTTCGGAGGCAAGTCGCAAAATGCCAGCTTTGTCTTAAGGTGCGCTTAACATTAAGCAGTGGAATATTAGGGGCCGTACAAGCATTGCCGGCTGCGCTTTCGCCCTTCCCTAAGGCCTGCGAATCCGCGAAAATACGCGCATGGCCATCAGACAGCTTTCCGAGACGCTCATCAACCAGATCGCCGCCGGCGAAGTCATCGAACGACCGGCAAGTGCTGCCAAGGAGCTGATCGAGAATGCGCTCGATGCGGGCGCGACGCGCATCGAAATCGCAACCTCCGGCGGCGGCAAGAGCTTGTTGCGGGTGTCCGACAACGGCTCCGGCATGGATGTCACCGATCTCGAGCTTGCCGTCCGGCGGCATTGCACCTCGAAGATATCCGACACGCTCGACGATATCCGCACGCTTGGCTTCCGCGGCGAGGCGCTGCCTTCGATTGGATCGGTTGCGCGCCTTAGCATTTCCAGCCGCCGTAAGGATAGCGCCGGCGGCAGCGAGATCGCGGTTGCCGGCGGCAAGCTCCTGCATTTGCGCCCGTCCGCATCGAACCCCGGCACCATCGTCGAGGTCCGCGATCTGTTCTTCGCGACGCCGGCAAGACTGAAGTTCCTGAAGACGGAGAAGGCCGAGGCCGCCGCGATCACCGAGATCGTCAAGCGGATGGCAATCGCCTTCCCCGGCGTGCGCTTCGTGCTCTCCGGCACAGACCGGACGACGCTGGAATTCCCCGCAACGGGCGACGACCATCTTGCGCGCATGGCGCAGATCCTCGGCAAGGAATTCCGCGACAACGCCATCGAAATCGATGCCGAGCGCGAAGACGTGACGCTGACCGGTTTTGCCGGCGTACCGACATTCAATCGCGGAAACTCGGCGCATCAATACGCCTTCGTCAACGGCCGGCCGGTTCAGGACAAGCTCATCCTCTCGGCCATCCGGGGTGCCTATGCGGAAACCATCCCGTCGGGGCGCTACCCGGTCGCGGTCCTTTCCATCACGATCGATCCCGCATTGGTCGACGTCAACGTTCATCCCGCCAAGTCGGATGTTCGCTTCCGCGATCCGCAGCTGGTGCGCGGCCTGATCGTCGGCGCGATCCGCGAGGCCCTTGCCCGCGACGGCAGCCGGGCAGCGACGACTGGCGCAGACGGGATGCTTCGATCCTTCCGGCCCGGTTTCCAGCCGAATGCCTACCGGCCCCAGCCGTGGACGCCGGAGACCTCCCCTTCCCGACCTTACCAGCCACCGGCCAGCGATAGCCGTTTCAGCGAGCGGCCGCAGGCCTCGTTCGACGGTCTGGTATCGCCCACCGCGCGTGCCGAAGCGCCTGCACCGACTTTACAGCGCGCAGCACCCGCTGAAGCCGAAGCGCCCTCCCGTTTCCCGCTGGGTGCCGCCCGCGCGCAGATCCACGAAAACTACATTGTCGCGCAGACCGAGGACGGCCTGGTGATTGTCGACCAGCACGCGGCGCACGAACGGCTGGTGTTCGAGGCGATGCGCAAGGCGCTGCATTCGAAGCGGCTCGCGTCACAGGTCCTGCTCATCCCTGAAATCATCGACCTGCCGGAAGAGGATTGCGATCGGCTGATGCAGTTTTCCGCCGAGCTGGGCGAGCTTGGCTTGGCGATCGAGCGTTTCGGTCCCGGGGCGATCGCGGTTCGCGAGACGCCCGCGATGCTTGGCGAGGTGGATGCCACCGGCCTCATCCGCCAGCTCGCCGACGAGATTGCGGAGTGGGACACGGCTTCCGGCCTTTCGGCAAAGCTTGAATATGTTGCGGCGACCATGGCCTGCCACGGGTCGGTGCGCTCGGGCCGGCGCCTACGGCCGGAAGAAATGAACGCCTTGCTGCGTCAAATGGAAGTGACCCCCGGCTCCGGCCAGTGCAATCACGGACGCCCCACCTATATCGAACTGAAGCTCTCAGATATCGAGCGCCTGTTCGGCAGGAGCTGAAAAATGCTGGCAATGCCGGCGGCGCCGGAGTATGGCAAGGAAACAACCAGCCGCAAGGAACGGAGCGTATGAATTTGTTTGAAGGACATGGAAACCGCGAGGCGCAGATACGGTATCTGGATGCGGATTTTCAGATCCTGTCGCCAGGTTCCTATGTCGTCTGTGCCATATCGGGCAAGCAGATTCCGCTTGACGAACTGCGCTATTGGAGCGTCGCACGGCAGGAGCCCTATGCCGACGCCATGACCTCCCTGGAAGCAGACAAACGCGCTGGCGTCCTGCCAAACCAGAAGCGCTGATCCTCAGCCTTTCGCCTTTTCCTTGAGCCGCCGTGCTCGGCAGGCTTCGAGTGCGCGCTCGATGATGAGATCAGGCGCCCGATGATCGGCAAAAGCCATCTCGACCTCGATGACCCGGCATCGCGCGGCCAATTGCTCGGCTTTTCCGTGATGGCCTGCCAGCCGCACGAAATCCTTCGACGTCGTCACGATCAGAAGATCCTCGCGATCGGCGGTTGACAGGATATCGTCAATCTCGTCGTCCGTCAGGTGCTCGTGATCTCCGAAGGAGCGCCGCACGACGATATCGGCGCTCACGGATTCCACCGTCCTGAAGAACTTGGCGGGATCGGCAATGCCGGCGAAGGCAAGAACGCGGCGCCCGGCCAGATCAGCGCCGTCAGACACCTTCAAGGCAGCGGTAAAGTAAGGCTTGGCGGCGCGGGCCGCGATGCGGACGATGGTATCGGCAGCGGTGCCGGCACCGACCTTGAGCAGCGCTGTGGCATAGCTCAGCTGCTGGCGGATCGGCGCGCGTACCGGGCCGCCCGGCACGATATGGCCGTTGCCGAGGCCACGCGTCGCATCGATCACCAGCAGAGCGTAGTCGATCGCCAGCCGCGCGCTTTGAAAACCGTCATCCATGATGATCAGGTCCGCGCCCTCCTTGACGAGGCGCTGCGCACCTTCGACGCGGCGGCGGGAAATCACCGTCATCGCCTCGCGGGCGAGAAGCAGCGGCTCATCGCCGACGGCAACGGCGCGGTGATGCGCGGGATCGACCACGGTGGTCACGTCGAGCGAGCCGCCATAGCCCCTGCTCAGAAAGCCGGGCTTCAGGCCCTTTGCCTTCGCAGCACGGGCGATGGTCAGCGCCGTCGGCGTCTTTCCGGCGCCGCCGACGGTGAAATTCCCAACGCAGATGACCGGGATCGGGACGGAGGCACGCTTGGCATGCGCCATGCGATAACCCGCGATGCGACCGTAAAGGAAGGAAACAGGATAGAGTGTCCAGGCGCGCCAATCGGCCTTCGTCCACCAAAACGGCGGCGCTTCGGATACCATTCTTCCCGTCCTGCCTTTCGGACCGCGGGCCGGAAGCCGGCGGCTCTCATCCTCAACCGGGCGAAAAGAGAAGGCAATTTTCAAGAAAAAGCAAGCCTTTGGTCAATCAGGCGAGCTGGAGATCGGGCAACAGCCCCTCAAGCTCGGTGATGTCATTGAGGCAATAGTCGGACGCCGCAGCGAGCGACTCGCGCGATCCGGTGCCCGTCAGCACGGCGACGGACAGGCCGGCACCCGCATTGCGCCCCATGTGGAGATCGTGATTGTTGTCGCCGACGACGGCAACCTCGGAAGGATGAAGTCCCGTGGCCTCGCAGAAGCCGAGTACCATGCCGGGCTCCGGCTTGGTGCCGAAACCGCTGTCATAGCCAGCGACATAATCCACGAACTCGGCAAAGCCGAAGCGCAGCGCCGTCTGCCGGATCGACCGTTCATTATCGCTGGACGCAACGCCCAGGCGAAAGCCGCGCGCGTGAAGGCGAGCGAAGAAGCCGGCAAGATCCGTCACCGGAACCGAAAACTCGGCCGCATTCGAGAAGAGCTCATCGAGCTGAACCGTGAGGGCCACAACGTCGATCGGGGAGCCGGCAGCGACAAGACCGTCGGCGATCTGGCGCGTGTTACCGGCGGCTAGCAGGCTGTCTGGAACGATGTGGCCGGTCACCGGGTCCATGCCGCACGCCAGCAACAGGCGATCGGCTAGGTCCGGATCGTCGTTGGATGCAATACGCGCAAGCTCGCGATTTACCGGCAACCAGCTCTCGTCATAGTCGAGAAGCGTGCCGTCTTTGTCGAAGAGGATGCCCTTGATCGCTCGCATGTCAGTCGCCCTTAGCGTTGCGCCGCCGTCTTCGGCAGCAGCCTTGCCTTTACCGTCAGCGGGTTGATGTAGGGTTCAAGCCCCTTCACCGTCGCCGTCAGCGCACCGCGCATTTCTTGCACAGCTCCGATGCCGGCCTCGATCATTTTGCGGCGCGCGTCGTCGTTGGACAGCAAATAATGGACGCCCTTGGCGAGCATCTCGGTATCGCGAACCATGCGAGCGCTGCCGCGGCGGGCAAGCTTCTGATAGGCTTCGCGGAAATTCTGCACATTGCTGCCCGACAGCACGGCGCAGCCGAGCATGGCTGGCTCCAGCGGGTTCTGCCCACCTTCGCCAAACAGCGAGCGGCCGACGAAGGCCACTTCCGTAAGCCTGAGATAAAGTCCCATCTCGCCGATCGTGTCCCCGAGGAAAACATCGACATCCGGCGAGAGCACGTCTTCTCGCGTTCGCCGCGCGACCTTCAGTCCCTGCTTGACCAGCTCTTCCTCGATGGCATCCGCGCGCTCGGGATGGCGGGGAACGATGATGGTGAGCTGGCCGTCGCGCTCCTTGAGCGTGCGGTGGACGATGCCGGCCGCCTTTTCCTCGCCGTCGAATGTGGAGATCGCAGCCCAGGTCTTTCGATCGCCGATCTGCTTCTTGTAACGGGCAAAGACGGCTGCGTCATAGGACGGCGCATCCGTATCGACCTTCAGATTGCCGGACATGATGACCTGGCGCACGCCGAGATCGCGGAAACGCTCGGCATCGAGGTCGGATTGGGCGATGACCAATGCGAGATTTTCAAACAGCGCTTCGGCAAGCGACGGACGCCGGCTCCATCTGGCGAAGGAACGGTCGGACATCCGGGCATTGACCAGAATCTGCGGGATACGGCGCCGGCCGAGTTCCATGACGGTGGCCGGCCAGATTTCGGACTCGGCGATCAGCGCGCAATCGGGCTGCCAATAATCCAGGAAGCGGCTGACAGCCGGCTTCAGGTCGAGCGGCACGTATTGATGGATTGCTTCGGAGCCAATGCGCTGCGTCGCCAGTTTCGCGGAGGTCACCGTGCCGGTCGTCAAAATGACGTGAATGTCGCGGCGGCGGATTTCGCGGATCAACGGAATGACCGCATTCATCTCGCCGACGCTTGCGGCATGGAACCACACAAGCGGACCTGCCGGACGGTCGGCGCTGGCATAGCCCGAGCGCTCCAGCCGCCGGGCGCGGTCTTCCTTGCCCTTGGCGGCCCGATACGCCAGGTAGCCACCGACGAACGGGGCCAGCAAGGTGCCGGTTGCCTGATAGGCGCCTAGCGCTACACGCGCCATGCGACCGCTCATCTGGTATCTCTCCGATCAACGGTGATCGACATGAACCCATTCCCAATTATCGTTGCGGCCGCAATGGCCGAGCAGTTTGTTCAGAATGCGTCAGCCGCCGACTTCGCAGCGAGGAGGAGCGCCGGGACCAGCAATTACTTTGAGGATTTGTCTTCCGGGTCCAGCAGGCGATGCATGTGAACAATGAAATAGCGCATATGCGCGTTATCGACCGTCGACTGCGCCTTGGACTTCCAGGCCGTCAGTGCGGACGCGTAGTCCGGAAAAATGCCGACGATATCGAGGTCCTTGAGGTCCCTGAACTGAACGTCGTCAAGACTTTCCAATTCGCCGCCAAATACAAGGTGCAACAACTGTTTCTTTTCGCTCGATGCGGTCATTTTTCTTCTCTTTCTTTTGTCGTCTCCTCCGCCGTTTCATCTGAGGGATTTTGACGGAAACGTCAACTGCCTCGTCGTTCGGCAAGGCCTATTAGCAGGTCGTTCAGGCGCGAGTTGGGCGCCGCGCAAAGTTCGCCGTGGCTAACCTGAGAACGGTTATAAACAAGCGGTTTTCCATCAAGATCGACCAGGCGCCCACCGGCCCGCTCAAGGATAAGGTCAGCGGCGGCAAGGTCCCAATCATGGGAGTTGCGCTTGACGAAGGTGCCATCGATGCGACCGTCGGCGACCATGGCGATGCGATAGGCCAGCGAGGGAACGTGTTTGACTCGCTCGATCGAGTGCCGTAGCCCGTGCGGAAATGCCGCGAGCACATCTTCGGCGATCGCAAAGCGAGACGGTCCCTCGGAGGCTGACGACACCGCGATCGGCTTTCCGTTCCTGAGCGCGATGCCGTCCGCGGTCGCCTCGTAGAATTCATCCAGCGCCGGAGCGTAAAGCACGCCGGCGACCGGCCGCCCCCGATGGACGACGGCGACACTCACGCACCAGAGGTTCTGGCCGGCGATGAATGCGCGCGTCCCGTCGATGGGGTCGATGATGAAGAGCGTGTCATGCGACAGGCGGGCACCATCGTCGTCCGTCTCTTCCGAAAGCCAGCCATATTGAGGACGCGCGCCGCGCAGGATAGTGTCGAGCTTTTCGTTCGCGGCAAAATCGGCGGCACTGACGGGGGACCTGCCCTCGTTCTTCCACCAGACCTCGGGCGACTGGTTAAAGTGGCTGAGAGCGACGATACCCGCCTGCCTTGCGGCATCGGCGATCAACTCAAGATCGCTTTGCCAGCGGGCCATATCCAAGTCGCTCATTCCATCAATCCAATCTGTCAGCGCCCCGCGAGCGTCAGTCCCTCGATCGCCAGCGTCGGGGCGGCAACGCCATACTTGCGGTCGATATCGTTTGCCGGCGTGACGCGCATGAACATGTCTTTCAGGTTCGATGCGATCGTGACTTCGGAAACGGCAAAGGTCAGTTCGCCGTTTTCGATCCAGAAGCCGGTGGCACCACGGCTGTATTCGCCGGTGATCATGTTGACGCCCTGGCCAATCAGCTCGGTGACGTAGAAACCATTGCCAACGCTGCGGATCAGGTCTTCCGGCGAGATGTCGCCCGGTTCCAGCGCGAGATTGGTGGAGGCCGGCGTTACCGAATTGCCGCCGCGCACGCCGCGACCATTGGTTTCCATGCCGATTTCACGCGCTGTCGACGTCGACAGGAACCAGTGCTTCAAAACACCATCCTCGATCATCACCAGCTGTTCGCCCGAAATGCCCTCACCGTCGAAGGGACGCGAAGACGGGCCGCGGACGATCAACGGGTCGTCCGTGATCGACAGCCCGGTCTTCAGAACCTGCTGACCCATCTTGTCGCGCAGGAAGCTCGTCTTGCGGGCGACGGACGCGCCGTTGATCGCGCCGGCGATGTGCCCAACGAAGCCGCGCGCAACGCGCGGATCGAAAACGACGGTGATATCCTTGCCGGTGTCGACCTGGCGCGGATTGAGACGGCGGATCGCCCGCTCGCCAGCGCGCCGGCCAATCTCGGCGGCATCATCCAGATCGGCGAAATAAAGACGGCTATCGAAGTCGTAATCACGCTCCATGCCCGTACCCTCGCCAGCGATGACGCTGACCGAGCGGCCGAAACGCGAGGCCATGTAGCTGCCCTGGAAGCCATGCGACGTCACGAGAACGAGACCACCCATGCCGGCCGACGCACCGGCGCCGGAGGAATTGGTGACGCCCTTGACGGCGAGCGCAGCGGCCTCGGTTGCCAGCGCCCCTTCGCGCAGCTGATCCGCGGAGACCTCGGTCGTGTCCAGAAGTTGGAGATCCGGGTAGGACTTTGCCAGCTTGTCTTCATCGGCAAGGCAGGCAAACGGGTCTTCCGGCGATACCTTGGCCATGGCAACGGCGCGCTCGGCCAGAGCGGAGAGGTCGAAACCCGGGTTGGCCGAGACGCTGGCGACGCGCTTGCCAATGAAGACGCGCAGCGAGAAGTCATCGCTTTCGCAGGATTCAGTTCCTTCCACCTTGCCCAGGCGCACGCTGACGGACTGCGAACGGGAGCGCACGACGACGGCATCTGCGGCGTCGGCCCCTGCCTTCTTTGCCAGATCGATCAGTTGGCTTGCACGGGAAAGAAGCGTCGAGGAGTCGATTTCAGAGGACATGATTTGGCCTTTCCTTCGCGTTCCATTTATTGTGCGCTACGGAAAGCATCAAGGCCGACACCACCGATTCTTTTTTAAACCGTTCGCGTGCCCGCCGATCGAAAGAGCCAGCCACCATGTCCGAGCCGAACACCGTTTTCACCGAAACCATTCTGCTCCTCGGCGGTGCCGTTGTTTCGGCGCCCATTTTCAAATGGCTACGGTTGGGCACGGTGCTCGGCTACCTCGCTGCCGGCGTGGTGATCGGGCCTGTTTTTCATGGCCTTACCGATGGCGAGCAGATCCTGAACGTTGCCGAACTGGGCGTGGTCTTCCTGCTATTCATCATCGGTCTCGAGCTGAAGCCGGGCCGCTTGTGGCAGATGCGGAAGGACATCTTCGGATTGGGAACCGCACAGGTCGTCGTGACCGGTGCGCTGCTCACGTCGATTGCCTGGCTGAGCGGCATCATCGACTGGCGCGGCAGCATCATCGTCGGTTTCGGCCTTGCCCTATCCTCCACCGCCTTCGCGATGCAGATCCTGAACGACAGCGGCGAGGCGAATACGAGCTACGGGCAGCGTTCCTTTTCTATGCTGCTGTTCCAGGACCTTGCCATCGTTCCGCTGCTCGCGCTGACCAATATTCTCGATGGCGGCAAGGGCCACGGCACGCCCGTTCACGATCTTGCCGTGGCCGTCGGCGCCATCGGCGCGATGATCATCATGGGCCGCTATCTGCTGACCCCGCTTTTCCAGGTCATCGCGCGGACCGGCGCCCGCGAGGTGATGATCGCGGCGGCCCTGTTCGTCGTCATGGGATCGGCGAGCCTGATGCAGCTTGCGGGCCTCTCGATGGCCATGGGCGCGTTTGTTGCGGGCGTCATGCTGGCGGAATCGTCCTATCGGCACGAGCTGGAAGCCGACATCGAGCCTTTCCGCGGGGTGCTCCTCGCTATCTTCTTCATCGCGGTCGGCCTGTCGCTGCAGCTTGACGTGCTGTGGGACAATGCGCTGCTGATCGTCGTCACCGTCCCTGTCGTCATGGCCGTCAAGGCGATTGTCATCTACGTGCTCTGCCGCGTGGCAGGCTCGTCTCACAACGATGCGGTGCGCATTGCGTTTCTGCTGCCGCAGGGCGGCGAATTCGGGTTCGTCCTCTTCTCCGCAGCCGGCATGGCCGGCCTCATGCCGTCGAGCACGGCATCGCTGCTCATCGCAATCGTCACGCTCTCGATGGCACTGACCCCGATCGGCACCATGCTTTCGAAGCGGCTCTTGCAGGGTGACGAGCGCGAGGAGCTGGACGAGGATTTCGAGGGCGCCGGCGCCGATGTGCTGATGGTGGGCTTCTCCCGTTTCGGGCAGATCGCGGCGCAGATCCTCCTGGCAGGTGGTCGCGCGGTGACGGTGATCGATGTTTCGGCGGATCGTATTCGCCAGGCGTCATCATTCGGTTTCCGCATCTATTTCGGTGACGGCACCCGCAAGGACGTGCTGCGAGCGGCAGGCATCGATCGTGCGAAGGTCGTCGTCGTCTGCACGCAGAAGCGCGAGATGACCGACAAGATCGTGGAACTGGTGCAGGCGGACTATCCGAATGCCAAGCTCTACGTCCGTTCCTACGACCGTATCCACTCGATCTCGCTCCGCAACCGGAACGTCGACTACGAGCTGCGCGAGACACTGGAGTCCGGCCTCCTGTTCGGTCGCCGTACCCTGGAAGCGCTTGGTGTCAGCGAGAGCGACGCCTATGAAATCGGCGAGGATATCCGCCGGCGCGACGAGCAACGCCTCGAGCTGCAGGTTTCGGAAGGGCTGCAGGCCGGGCGCGACATGCTGTATTCGCAGCCTGTCAGGCCGGAACCGCTGGTCAAGCCGAAGCGGGCGATGGACTTCGATGTGGATCCGCTGGCTGGCACGGCAGACGTCGCGGCCGATGCGTAGAGCCTTCAAGGGTTAAACTGAGCGCTCTGCCGGAACAGGTTTCTTTCAGGGTCGAGGCGATTGGCGAAAGGCATACCTGAAGGTGGTTAGAGCCGATCGGCCATTCAACACCGTTTGAGCCACACGACGTCAAACTGACCCTATAAGGCTCTAGGCGCGGGCATGCGCCTCGATCGCCTGATCGAGCGCGTATTTCAATTCGTCCTTCACGCCGGCAGACATTGCCAGCACTTCCCGCGCTTTAAGGAAATCCATGACGCCGGTGCGCCCGACGGCGGGGCGCAGGAATATATGTGGCGCCTGCAGCCGCAGCTTCAGGGTAATGGCCGTCTGCATCATCAGCTGCCCCGAGCCGAAGATGCTTTCCATGCGATTGGGAATATGCGTGCCGTCGCCCTCGGGCGCCCCCACCACGTCGATGCCGATCACGATGTCCGCCTTGTCCATCAGGCACTCGTACGGCACCGGATTGCTGATGCCGCCATCAATCATTACCCGGCCATACAAGCGAACCGGCATGAAGACCGCAGGGATGGCGGAGGATGCGGCAAGCGCCGGAAAGAGCCGTCCCTCGCTGACAAGCACCTCGGCCTGCCCGTAGTAGTCGGTCGCCGTCACCGTCATCGGGATCGCCAGATCGTCGAAACGATCCGGGAGATCGGCCGGCAAGAAAGCCTTGAGGATACGCTCGAGATTGAACTGGCCGATGCGCACGCCGTTCGCCACCGCGTCGCGCACCGTCTGCGGGCGCAGGCCCCAGAGGCGGCTGACGACGGCGGTCTTGTTGCCGACGGTCATCAGGACATGTTCGCGGATGGCTTCGCCGGTCATTCCGGCCGCCATGCCGGCGCCCATGATCGCGCCGATCGACGAACCGGCGATCGCCACGGGGCGAATTCCGAGTTCGTCCAGCGTTTCGATAACGTGGATGTGCGAAATACCGCGTGCGCCGCCGCCGCCAAATGCGACGGCAATAGTCGGCGTGCTGCTTTGCGAAGAAGCGGCAGCGGCAGGCAACTCCGTACTGATGTTCTCCGCCTGCTGCACCTCTGCCCCCGATGCTCCGCGGCCTATTGAGGCTGGTAGCGGAAGAAATGAACCCTGGTATCGCCGAACATCCGGCTTTCCAGGAACAGATAGGAAGGATCGACGGAAACGACAACGTCTGCGCGTTCTTCGAGCACCGCAATCGCGCCAGGCACGAGCCAGCCGCCCTTGACGGCAGCCGCCATCGCCTTTTCCCCAAGACCCTTGCCATAGGGCGGGTCGGCGAAGAGGAACTGGAATGGCTCGAGGTTGCCGACGCTGCCGAGATCGGTCGCATCGCGCCTCAGAATGCGCGTCTTGCCGTGCAGGCCGAGCGCATCGATGTTTTCCCAGAGCAGGCCCCTGCCCTCGACGCTGTTTTCAACGAAAAGCGCGTGGCGGCAGCCGCGCGAGACGGCTTCCAGACCGACGGCGCCGGTGCCGGCGAAGAGATCGAGTATCCGGGTGCCATCGACGCATTCCGGATAGGCATGGCTCAGAATATTGAACAGGCTCTCACGCGTCCGGTCGGCAGTCGGCCGGATGTCGTTGGATTTAGGCACGGCGAGCGACCGTCCGCGAAACTCACCGCCGACGATCCGCACCGCGTCCTATTCCCTTGCCCTTAGGTCCACCACGAGACGGGCCGCCCGAGGGCTTGCCACCGCCACCGGGACGATCGCCCGAAGGCTTGCCCGAAAAACTCTTCGCACCCGGCTTGGAGCCGCCGGGCTTGCCGCCAAAGCTCTTGCCGCGCGGCCCGTCACCACGCGGCTTGTCGCCGAAGGGACGATCACCTCTCGGGCGCTCGCCCTGGGGACGATCACCCTGCGGACGTTCTCCACGGGGCCGGTCGCCATACGAACGCTCGCCGACCGGACGCTCGGAGCGAGCCTCGCCGGAGAAACGGTTGGCGCGGGGACGCTCGTCACCCTCTTCGCGCGGACGGCGCGGCTTGTCGCCGAACGGCCGATCGCCACGTGGTGGGCGGTCGCCGAAGGAACGGGGACGGTCGTCGCCATCCTCGCGCGGCCTGCGTTCGCCGCGAGGCTTGGCTGCGAACGGGCGGTCACCTGTCGGCCGGTCACCACGGGGAGGACGATCACCGAAAGGCCGATCGCCACGTGGCTTGTCACCACGAGGGGGACGGTCGCCGAAGGAGCGCGGACGGTCGCCATCCTCGCGCGGCTTGCGCTCGCCGCGTGGCTTGTCGCCAAAGGGACGGTCGCCACGGGGTGGGCGATCACCATAAGGCCGGTCGCCGCGTGCCGTGCGGTCGCCGCCGGAGCGGTCACCGCGATCTCCGAACGAGCGGTCGCCACGGGGGCGGTCACCGAAGCCGCGATCACCACGGTCGCCGCGCTTGCGGTCGTCGTCGCGGCTCACATCGCTGGAGCGGATCCATTCGCCCTCTTCGTCGCGGGCGCGGTTGATCTGCACGCGCGGACCTTCGTCGTAGCTTGTCGGCTGCGGCTTGGAGCGGCCAGGCTTTTCGCCACGGCGGAGCGCCGTCTGGGCGTTCTTCTCAGCCTTGGCGGCTGCCTTTTCGCCGAGCGGACGAGCGCCGGGCGCCATCCAGACATTGGCGTTGCGGCGGCTGCCGAGTGCCGGACGCTTCGGGCCTTCGTCCTTACGGTCGCCACCACGGCTCGGGCCACGGCCACCATCACGGTCGCGATCTCCGCCACGGCGGTCGTCACGTTTATCATCGCGCTTGGTGTCGAGGCGGCTCAGCGCGCGTTCGCGCTTGTCTTCCGGCTTCCACGAGCGCTCGCGGCGCTCGGGCCTGGCGTCGGCTTCCTCTTCCTCGGTCACGGCGGGCGCGTTGTAGATCGGCGCGTCGAAATTGGCCTTGGCGTCCTCGATCAGGCGCGGGCCGAGCTGGTCGCGGAGCGTGCGGCCACGGACTTCGATCACCGCCCGCTCGGGGATATCGCCGAGCTGGAACGGGCCGTAGGAGATGCGGATCAGGCGGTTGACGTCGAGACCGAGCGCGCCGAGCACGTTCTTGATTTCGCGGTTCTTGCCTTCGCGCAGTCCCATGGTGAGCCAGACGTTGGAGCCCTGCACCTTGTCGAGCGTCGCTTCGATGGCGCCGTAGAGCACGCCGTCGACGGCGATGCCGTCCTTCAGCTTGTCGAGCGCTTCCTGGTCGATCTCGCCGTGGGCACGCACCCGGTAGCGGCGCAGCCAGCCGGTGGTCGGCAGTTCCAGCGCGCGGGCAAGGCCGCCGTCGTTGGTCAAGAGCAGCAGGCCTTCGGTGTTGATGTCGAGGCGGCCGATCGACATGACGCGCGGCAGGTCATCCGGCAGGTTGTCGAATACCGTCGGGCGGCCTTCCGGATCGGCGTTGGTGGTCACCAGACCGGCGGGCTTGTGATAGAGCCACAGGCGGGTGCGCTCGATGCCGCGGATCGGCATGCCGTCGACTTCGATCTTGTCGGTCAGCGTGACGTTGACGACGGGCGTATCCAGCGGCTTGCCGTTCAGCGTGACGCGACCATCGAGGATCATGCGCTCGATATCGCGACGCGAGGCAACGCCGGCGCGCGCCATCACCTTGGAGATGCGTTCCGCCTTGCTGTCGCTCGCCACGTCAGACACGGCATCCGCCTTGTCAGCCGATTTTGCGAACTTCCTTGCGGGCTTCTCGCCCGATTTCGCGCCGGTATCGCGCGGGGATGGCTTGCCACCCGGCCGTTTTGGCTTGTCTTTGAATGTCATTTGTTGTTTGCCTGCCTTTTGCGCCTGTCTATCAGGTCGCGCCCCTGCGGTTAAGTGGAAATTGTCGCGTCGTGAAGACAAATCAATTTATGGAGCTGGCACTGGATGAAGCGCGCGCCGCGGGCGAGCGTGGCGAGGTGCCGATCGGTGCCGTGCTGGTGCTCCACGGCACCGTCGTCGCCCGCTCCGGCAACCGCAGCCGCGAGCTCAACGACGTGACCGCGCATGCCGAGGTGGCCGTCATCCGCATGGCCTGCGAAGCGCTCGGCCAGGAGCGACTGACAGGTGCCGATCTCTACGTCACGCTCGAGCCCTGCACGATGTGCGCGGCCGCAATCTCGTTCGCCCGCATTCGCCGGCTCTACTACGGCGCGGAAGACCCGAAGGGTGGCGGCGTCGACAACGGCGTACGCTTCTACGGGCAGCCGACATGCCATCACGCCCCTGACGTCTACTCGGGGATGAATGAAAGCAGCGCGGCGGAGATCCTGCGGTCGTTCTTTTCGCTGAAGAGAGAGCCGTGACGGCGCGGTGATATAACACGCCTCAAAAAGAAAACGGGGCTGATGCCCCGTTCGATCCACTCTACTGCAGAAGGTTCCACCACTGCTTGCCGCTTCCCGCGACAGCAGCGTCTTTCGTGCGCTTCTTCTGCTTCTTGAGTTCGGGCTCGCCGACGTCGTCCAGCTTGGCAGGATCGTCAACCTGACGATATTCCGTTGGCGGATCCGAGATATAGCGGCGCTCGTCGAGGTTGGAGCCCTTCTGGATGGCGCGGGCTTCGCGGTAGGCCTTGGTCTGCGCTTCCGTCGTCGGGCGACCGCCATCGATGCCGGAGCCGGCCAGCGGCGAGCGGAAATCCGACCTGTCGCTATTTTCGTCAGCGTCCTTGACCAGACGGGCGCGGGTTTCTTCCGGAGACTCGACCCACTCCGGATTGTCCTTGCTCGCGATTGACTTCTGCGGCTCGACGAGCGTTGCCTTGGCCGTGTCGGTGGGGAGCACAAGCGACGGACGCGGCGCATAGCGGACGCCCTTGTTCTTGGGGTCCTTGCCGGTCACGGAAACCGAGTCGCCAAGGTCATCCGTCAGCTGCTGGAATGCCGTCTTATCCGTGCCGTAGCGGGGGCCGCTCGTGCAGCCAGACATCATCGCGCCGCCTGCCATAGCAACAGTCAGGCAAGCGCCCAAACGGAACCAACGCTTCGATAACATGAAAACCCTTCCAGCCATGCCGGTGCAATCATCGCCCAAAACCGGACACTTGTTCCCCGTGACGGAAAAATCCGGCCATTTTCAGGCAGCTTTTACCGGATGAACCACCAATGCGCAATTCACCCGGTAACTTTCTTCAGTTTTGCACCGCTAGTTCGCGAAGTGCCGCCGCATCGCGTGCCGACACATCGGGATAGGTCGCATCCGAGCCGACATCCGTCGTGATTCGCCACGAGCGGGCGCATTTGGTGCCCTCAGCAAGCTTCGGCTCGACGCTGACGCCGGCCACTTCAGGCAAGCGGAACGCGTCGGACGGCCCCTCATTGCCCGCGATGACGATCCCCGAGGTGATGCAGATCTCCTCGAAGTCCTGGCCTTCAAGCGCCTTCAGGAGCTCGGCATCGGCGATGTGGACGACGGGTGCGGCTTCCAGCGAGGAACCAATGCGCTTGTCCTTGCGTTCGATTTCCAGAGCGCCGGTAACGACCGTACGGACTGCGCGGATCTTCTTCCACTTCTCGGCCAGCGCCTCGTTCTTCCAGTTATCAGGAACTTCCGGGAACTGCTCGAGGTGGACGGAGACGGCATCAGGGTTGCGCGACAGCCAAGCCTCTTCCGTCGTAAACGGCAGCATCGGGGCAAGCCAGGTCACCATGCAATCGAAGATGTTGCGGATGACATGCAACGAGGCGCGGCGGCGCAGGCTGGATGGCGCGTCGCAATAGAGCGCATCCTTGCGGACGTCGAAGTAGAAGGCCGAGAGCTCGACATTGGCGAAGTCGATCAGCGCGCGGGCGATCTTCTTGAAATCGAAGGCGTCGTAATTCTCGCGCACCAGCTGGTCGAGCTCGGCCAGACGATGGAGCATCAGCTGCTCCAGTTCCGGCATCGCAGCGACTTCGAAGGTCTCGCCCTTGTCGTGTGCCAGCGTGCCGAGCATCCAGCGGATGGTGTTGCGCAGCTTTCTGTAGGCATCGACGTTGGTCTGGATGATCGTCTTGCCGACACGCAGGTCGTCGGCATAGTCCGACGTCATGACCCAGAGGCGCAGGATGTCGGCGCCAGCATCCTTCATGATTTCCTGCGGCGAGGTGACGTTACCCTTGGACTTCGACATCTTCTCGCCCTTCTCGTCCATGGTGAAGCCATGGGTGAGGACGGCGTTATAAGGCGCGCGGCCACGGGTGGCGGCCGATTCCAGCAGCGACGAGTGGAACCAGCCGCGATGCTGGTCGGAGCCTTCGAGATAGAGATCGGCCGGCCACTTCAGGTCCGGGCGGTCCTCCAGCGTAAACGTGTGGGTCGAGCCCGAGTCGAACCAGACATCGAGGATGTCCATGACCTGCTTCCAGGGCTCGTTTGCCATCTTGCCGAGGAAGCGCTCGCGGGCACCTTCGGCGAACCAGGCATCGGCGCCTTCCGCTTCGAAGGCTTCCAGGATGCGGGCATTGACCTCGTCGTCGACCAACACTTCACCGGCTTCGTCGACGAAGACGCAGATCGGCACGCCCCAGGCGCGCTGACGCGATAGAACCCAATCCGGGCGACCTTCGATCATGGCGCGCAGGCGGTTCTGGCCGGCGGCAGGGACGAAGCGAGTATCGTCGATGGCGTTCAGCGCACGCGAGCGCAGCGTCGTGCCGTCGGCCAGCGTCTTGTCCATGTAGACGAACCACTGCGGCGTGTTGCGGAAGATGACCGGTTTCTTCGAGCGCCAGGAATGCGGGTAGGAATGCTTCAGCCGGCCGCGGGCAAAGAGCGCGTTGCGGCCGATGAGTTCCTTGATGACGCGCTCGTTGGCATCGCCCTTCTTGCCATTGTCGTCGATGACGCGCGCGCCGACGAGACCGGGGGCATCCGCCGTGTAGAAGCCGGCGTCGTCGACCGGGAACGGGATCCTGGTATCGATGCCGCGGGCTTCGAGATCGCGGGCGTGGCCCATCCAGGCGTCAAAGTCCTCGCGACCGTGGCTGGGTGCGGTGTGCACGAAGCCGGTGCCGGCGTCATCAGTGACGTGGTCGCCATCGAGGAGCGGAACCGCAAATTCGTAGCCGCCGTCGAAGCCCTTGAAGGGGTGGGCAGCGGAGATTGCAGCGAGATCGGACGCCGAGACGTCGCGCAGGCGCTTGAACTGCAGCTTGGCCTTGGCGAAGGCATCCTCAGCCAGCTTGTCGGCCACAATCAGCTTTTCACCAGGACGCGGACCGAAGTCGTTGGCAGCTTCGGTGACTTCATAGAGACCATAGGACACGCGCGACGAATAGGCGATCGCGCGGTTGCCAGGGATCGTCCAGGGCGTGGTGGTCCAGATGACGACAAAGGCGTCACGCAGCTCGGCCGGGCCGTTCCCCACCGGGAACTTCACCCAGATCATGTCGCTCTCGATGTCGTGGTATTCCACCTCGGCTTCAGCCAGCGCGGTGCGCTCGACGACCGACCACATGACCGGCTTGGAGCCGCGATAGAGCTGGCCGGACTTTGCGATCTTCAGGAGTTCGCCGGCGATGCGGCTTTCTGCGTGGAAGGCCATCGTCGTGTAGGGATTGTCGAAATCACCCTCGATGCCGAGACGCTTGAATTCAGCGGCCTGGGTCTGGATCCAGCCGGCGGCGAATTCGCGGCATTCCTTGCGGAATTCGTTGACCGGAATCTCGTCCTTGTTCTTGCCCTTCTCGCGGTACTTTTCCTCGATCTTCCACTCGATCGGAAGGCCGTGGCAATCCCAGCCGGGAACGTAGTTGGCATCGAAACCACGCATCTGGAACGAGCGGTTGATGACGTCCTTCAGGATCTTGTTCAGCGCGTGACCGATATGGATGTTGCCGTTGGCATAGGGAGGGCCGTCGTGGAGGACGAATTTCTCGCGGCCGGCGGCGGAGGCGCGAAGCTTCTTGTAGAGGCCCATCTCCTGCCAGCGGGCAACAGTCTCCGGCTCCTTCTGCGGCAGGCCTGCGCGCATCGGGAAGTCGGTTTCAGGGAGATAGAGGGTCTTGGAGTAATCGAGCTTTTCGGCTGTATCGGTCATGTCTGGCAATCGTCTCTTCTAGCGATCGTCGCTGGCGCCTCGCAAACGGGCGCAACGGGCTTGGAAATATAGTGGTGGCGGAGACGCTCTTTGGTCGAGCGCCAAAAACCCGGACCTTCCGGCCGCTTAGCGCGCGCGGAAGGCCGGGCCGATAATTCGTATCGTGATCGCCAGCCGGAACTTGTTCATCGCGCCGGTTCATAGGCGCTTTTCCCCGGAAAAGGAAGAGGGATTCGATGATGCCGATACGCCGGGCGGCCGCGCACGTCTCCGCTTGCGGCCGCCGATTTTCAAGCAAGATCAGGCTCGTGCCGTTGCATTTGCCGGCAGGACGGCATTCACCACGACCGCGACGATGATGTTGGCAGCCAATGCCAGAAGCCCGATGTAGACCGTGAACGAGGTATCGCCCATCGTGACCGGCTGCAGCGGCTTCAGGCCGTTGATCCACACCAGCACGGTCCCTCCGAAGAAGCCAACGAACCAGCCGGCCAGCAGACCCGGCGCCCGGAACCAGTTGGTATAGAGGCCGAATACCAGAGCCGGGAGGGTCTGCAGGATCCAGATACCGCCGAGCAACTGCAGATCCAACGCAAACTGGGTCGGCAGGAAGATGATGACCAGCAGCGCGCCGATCTTGACCACAAGCGACGTCATTTTCGCGACCTTGGCCTCGCCGGCATCAGTGACGGCGGGATTGACGTAGGCCTTCCAGAAATTGCGGGTGAAGAGATTGGCGGCGCCGATACTCATCACCGCCGCCGGAACCAGGGCGCCGATCGCGATGGCCGCGAAGGCAAAACCTGCAAACCAGCTGGGAAACAGCGTCTGGAAGAGTGCGGGGACAACATCGTTGGCGCTATCGAGCTTGAGGCCGGCTGCGTGGCCCATGTAGCCCAGCAACGCCAGCAGCCCGAGCAGCAGCGTATAAGCCGGCAGCAACACCGCGTTCTTGCGGATGGTATTGCCACTGTTGGAGGCGAAGATGCCGGTCAGCGTGTGCGGGTACATGAATGCCGCCAGCGCCGACCCGAGCGCCAGCGTCGCATAGGCGACGTACTGGTTGGGAGCGAGCAGCAGGCCACCGGATCCCTTCGCCTGAAAGGCGGCGTCGGCGGATGCGAAGACATTGGCGTAGCCGCCGAGCTTGGAAGGAATGAGCGCCACGGCCGCAATCACCACGATGTAGATCATGATGTCCTTGACGAAGGCGATCAGCGCCGGCGCGCGCAGGCCGGCGGAATAGGTGTAGAGGGCCAGCACGATGAAGGCGATCGCGAGCGGAACCTCGCCATGCAACCCAAGCGCCTTCAGCGCCGCCGTCATGCCGACAAGCTGCAGCGCGATGTAGGGCATCGTGGCGATGACGCCGGTGGCGGCGACGGCAAGCTCAAGCCCGCGGGAGCGATACTGGCCGTGAACCACATCGCCTGCCGTGACATAGCCGAAGTCCCTCGCGCGCCGCCAGAGAACCGGCATCACCATGAACACGAAGGGATAGACAACGATCGTGTAGGGCAAGGCGAAGAACCCGTATGCGCCGACAGTGTAGACCAGCGCGGGAACGGCGATGACGGTGTAGGCGGTGTAGAAATCGCCACCGACCAGAAACCAGGTGATCCAGGTGCCGAAACTGCGGCCGCCGAGACCCCATTCATCGATATGCGCCAGGGTCTCCGGCTTGCGCCAGCGAGACGCGATAAAGCCCATGACGGTCACGAGAACAAAGAAGAAAAGAAAAACAGCCAACGCGATCGGATTGAGGTCAGTCGTCATTGCGCATGCTCCTGTAGGCGATCCAGGTCAGGAGTGCGGTGACCGGCACCCAGGCGAGCTGGTACCAGTAGAAAAACGGGAAGCCGAGGAGAACAGGGTCGTGAAAATTGTAGAAGGGAACCCAGAGGAGGCCGATGTAGGGAATGATGAGCAGCCAGCAGGCCGCCGTTGCGAACCTTTTATCCATTTCTGCTTTGCCTTTCGGAGATCGGGCGCGGCGAATCCACGTCTTATCAAATAGATGACATATGCCTGCCGACATGCTCGGCAAGCACATGCGCCCCACGAAAGGCCACTATTTTCGAAAGTTTCTGAAACGTCAGGTGAAACAGATCTTGCGATCGAGCTCGCCAAGCGGCTGCACGCCGGCGAGCAGTGCCCTCGCCTCATCCTTGTCGCGGTTCATCTGCTCGACAAGCGGCTCGAGCCCGTCGAACTTCAGCTCCGGACGCAAATAGCCGAAGAAGGAGACGCCGCAGACCTGGCCATAAAGGTCACCACTGAAATCGAAGAGGAAGGTCTCGAGCAGAGGCGCGCCATTGTCGGTGACAGTCGGGCGGCGACCATAGCTGGCGACGGCATCGTGGAGCGTGTCGTCGGCGCGACGGAAGCGGACCGCATAGATGCCGGACTTCAATTCGACCTCGGCCGGCAGGCGCATGTTTGCCGTCGGGAAGCCAAGCGTGCGGCCGAGCTTTTCGCCGCCGATCACTTCCGCCTCGACGGTATAGTGATAGCCGAGCAAGGCGGCGGCCTCGCTCACCTCCCCCTCTTTCAGAAGCCCGCGAATGCGGCTCGATGAGACGACATCGGCGTTCTCGTCGCGAAAGGCATCGATCAGCGTCACGCCGAAACCGTATTTGTGGCCCGCCTCCATGAGGAAGGCCGGTCCGCCTTCGCGGCCACGACCGAAATGAAAATCGACGCCGGTGACGACCTGCGATGCTCCGAGCCAATCCTTCAGGATCGAGTGAATGAAATCTTCAGCCGAGCGCTGGGAAAATTCGAGGTTGAACGGGTATTCGATAACCGCATTGAAGCCGATGGCTTCGAGGATGCGAGCCCGCAACGGCGCCGGCGTGATGCGGAAGACCGGCGTCGCCGGCCTGAACACGGTGCGCGGATGCGGCTCGAAGGTCAGGACCAGCGCCGGCACACCGCGTTCGCGGGCTATTTCCAGCGCCTGGTTGAGCACCGACTGGTGGCCACGGTGAACGCCATCGAAGTTGCCGATCGCAATCACGCCGCCGCGCAGATGGGCCGGCAGGGGATCACGGGTTTCGTTGCGGTGAAAGACGGTCATCGGCTGGCTTTTCCATGCGGGGCGGCTTCAGGCAAGGCGCGGCATCCACCACTTCGGCGTGGCCTTTTCCCGCTCCAGATAGGCCGTGAGGATCGCCTCGTCGGTCTCGCCGTTGAGCGTGTATTCCTTCGCGTGGATACCGCCGCTGATATAGAGGAGGTCGAGGCCGTAATCGAGAGCGCCGCGAACGTCGGTCGGCATGCCGTCGCCGATCGCCAGGACCCGGTCGAGCGGAAAGTCGCCATGAGCCTCGCGGGCGACCGAGAGTACGGCATCATAGATCGGCTTGTGCGGCTTGCCGGCAATGCGGGTCTCGCCGCCGAGTTGGTTGTAATAGGCAGCCATCGCGCCGGCGCAGGGAATGATCCGGTGTCCGCGCTCGACGACAAGATCCGGGTTTGCGCAGATCATCGGGACATTGCGCGCCTGAAACGCCTTCAGCATTTCGGTATAGTCTTCCGGCTTTTCCGTCTCGTCGTTGAAGAAGCCGGTGCAGACCACCGAGTCGGCATCCCTGGCTTCGACGCGCTCGACGCCAAGCCCTTCGATAATCGCAACGTCTCGCTCCGGCCCCAGAAGGAAGACCTTCTTCGGGCCTTCGGCGATGAGGCCGCGGGTTACGTCACCCGACGTGACGATCCGGTCGTAAGCGGCGTCCTGAATGCCGATGTGGCGAAGCTGATCGACAACCTGCGGCGCGATGCGCGGAGAGTTGGTGATAAGCACCACCGTCAAGCCGGTGGCGCGGGCAGCCTCAAGCGCGGCAGCGGCTTTCGGGAAAGGATCGATGCCATTGTGCAGGACACCCCAGACATCGCAGAACACCGCGTCGTACCGGCTGGTGATTTCCGCAAAGTTTTCGATCCGCTTGGCCATTCCGATTTCCTGCGTTGCATTCAGTTCCCGGTGACATCGCAAAGGCCTGCCGGGATGGCAAGGCATTTCGAGCGCGGTGGGCGCAAAAAGTCCTTTCCGCTCACTTGAAGAAAGTCTCCGCGCCAGTGATCAGCAGGCCGGCCACAGCGGAAAATGCGAGGATCTTGACCATGCCGGCCTTGAAGCGAAAGAGCAGCAAAGCGGCGATCGCAAAGAGCGCGAGAGCCGCGACATCGAGGCTGCGCCAATCGGGCCAGGCGAGGCTCACCAGGGGCAGGCCCGTACCTCTCGACAGCAGCGCGATGCGGCCGACTTCGGCAAACAGGACATGAAGGCCGAACCAGAGCGCGAGATTGAGGATGACACCGACGACGGCGGCCGTGATCGCCGACAAGGACGCCGACAGCGCCGCGTTGTTGCGCAGCTTTTCGATGTAGGGCGCGCCGGCGAAGATCCAGATGAAGCTTGGAACGAAGGTCGCCCATGCGGCCAGGAAGGCGCCGAAGACCCCGCCCAGCAGCGGCGCCATGGCGATTGGGTTGCGGAAGCCGGCGAGGAAGCCGACGAAACAGAGGACCAGCACAAGTGGCCCCGGCGTCGTTTCCGCCAGTGCCAGACCATCCAGCATCTCGCCGGGCTTCAGCCAGGCGTAATGTCCGACAGCAACCTGCGCCACATAGGAGAGCACCGCATAGGCGCCGCCGAACGTGATGACCGCCATCTTCGAGAAGAAGATGAAGACCGCGCCGAACACGTTGGTCTCGCCGCTCAGGGTCTCCGCGATCAGATCCGTCGGAGCATCCAGCGCCCGAACGAGGAGCAGCGGCGACTGCCAGATCAGAATCCAGAAGACGAGAACGAGAAGGGGCCTGGCGATCGCGTGCGTCGTCAGCCTGCCGCGCTCCGGCCGCTCGGATGGCTGCGGCGCGGCAGGCGCATCGACCGACCGCTGCCCGTATCGCTGCATCAGGAAACCGGCGGCTCCGGCAAGGATAACGACAACAGGGAACGGCAAATTCAGGAGAAAGAGCGCGAGGAATGACGCGGCAGCGACCCAGTAGTGAAAGCGGCCCTTCAGCGCCCTGCGCGCCAGCCGCAGAAGCGCTTCGACCACAATCGCCAGCACTGCAGCCTTCAGGCCGAAGAACACCGCCGACAACCATGCCGCATCCTGGAACAGCACGTAGAGGCTGGAGAGCGCGACGATGACAACGAAACCGGGGAGGATGAAGAGCAGACCGGCGACCAAGCCACCGCGAACGCCATGCATGAGCCAGCCGATATAGGTCGCCAGCTGCTGCGCCTCCGGCCCCGGCAGCAACATGCAATAACTCAGGGCATGCAGGAAACGCTCTTCCGAGATCCAGCGCTTCTCGTCGACAAGGGTCTTGTGCATGAGCGCTATCTGGCCGGCCGGACCGCCGAAGCTCAGACAGCCGATCTTTGCCCAAACGCGCGTGGCCTCCCGAAACGAAGGAACCGCCACGACTTCATCTGCCGCAATGACTTTATTCACGCTGCCTGCCCCTCGCCCCGACATGCGAGGCCAATTGCGCCTTTCCGGCCTTAAACTGCTCCGTATCATTGGCACCGATGTGCGACAATCCCAACACGATGCGGCCGGTGCAATGCGCTGTCGGCCGAAGATCGCCATCGTGGGCTTCCTATTCGCGCCGGTCCCAAGCGTCAGAGACCCGCGCGTTCATGTGGCAAGGTTAACGCCCGAGGGCGAGCGATAAGAATTTGTTTGTCAAAGATTATCAGAGAAGTGGAATGATTTTGGCAGGCGGGGCGTTTTTGCCATCAAAACGATACAAAGACCCCCTAGGGAAAAATCGTCACCCTCATCCTTGACTCCCCAACAGGCCAACCCTAAATGCAGGCCGCTAGCACTCATAACAAGAGAGTGCTAACACCCATCCGTGCAGGCCGCTTTCGGCCTGCGAGTGTCATTTGATCGAGGGATTAGACAATGGCAAGCACCAACTTCCGCCCCCTTCACGATCGCGTCGTTGTTCGCCGCGTTGAGTCCGAAGAAAAGACCAAGGG
Organism: Hyphomicrobiales bacterium; assembly: GCA_900489925.1. Lineage (GTDB taxonomy): Bacteria > Pseudomonadota > Alphaproteobacteria > Rhizobiales > Rhizobiaceae > Rhizobium. The sequence goes on from UEHQ01000002.1 coordinate 41,684, forward strand.
CGGCATCATCATTCCTGACACCGCCAAGGAAAAGCCGCAGGAAGGCGAAATCGTCGCCGTCGGTTCCGGCGCTCGTGACGATTCCGGCAAGGTCGTTGCTCTCGACGTCAAGGCTGGCGATCGTGTTCTGTTCGGCAAGTGGTCGGGCACCGAAGTCAAGATCAACGGCGAAGACCTTCTGATCATGAAGGAAGCCGACATCATGGGCATCATCGGCTGATCAGCCGGTTTCCCATCAATCGTAATTCGCTGACACCCCTTTTCAGGAGTTCTCAAAATGGCAGCTAAAGAAGTAAAGTTCGGCCGCTCTGCGCGCGAAAAGATGCTGCGCGGCGTCGACATCCTCGCTGACGCAGTGCAGGTAACCCTCGGCCCGAAGGGTCGTAACGTTGTTATCGACAAGTCCTTCGGCGCTCCGCGCATCACCAAGGACGGTGTATCGGTCGCCAAGGAAATCGAACTCGACGACAAGTTCGAAAACATGGGCGCCCAGATGGTCCGCGAAGTTGCTTCGAAGACCAACGACATCGCCGGCGACGGCACCACGACGGCTACCGTTCTTGCCCGCGCTATCGTTCGCGAAGGCGCCAAGGCAGTTGCTGCCGGCATGAACCCGATGGACCTGAAGCGCGGTATCGACCTCGCTGTTGCAGAAGTCGTCAAGGACCTGCAGGCAAAGGCAAAGAAGATCTCCACCTCGGCTGAAGTTGCCCAGGTCGGCACGATCTCCGCAAACGGCGACAAGCAGGTCGGCGCTGATATCGCTGAAGCCATGCAGAAGGTTGGCAACGAAGGTGTCATCACCGTCGAAGAAGCCAAGACCGCTGAAACCGAACTCGAAGTCGTCGAAGGCATGCAGTTCGACCGCGGCTACCTGTCGCCTTACTTCGTCACCAACCCGGAAAAGATGGTCGCCGACCTCGACGACGCTTACATTCTCCTCCACGAGAAGAAGCTCTCGAACCTGCAGGCGATGCTCCCGGTTCTCGAAGCCGTCGTTCAGACCGGCAAGCCGCTCCTCATCATCGCTGAAGACGTCGAAGGCGAAGCTCTTGCAACGCTCGTCGTCAACAAGCTGCGCGGTGGCCTGAAGATCGCTGCTGTCAAGGCTCCTGGCTTCGGCGACCGCCGCAAGGCCATGCTGGAAGACATCGCTATCCTCACGGGCGGCACTGTCATCTCCGAAGACCTCGGCATCAAGCTCGAATCCGTAACGCTCGACATGCTCGGCCGTTCGAAGAAGGTTTCGATCTCCAAGGAAAACACGACGATCGTCGACGGCGCTGGCGCCAAGTCCGACATCGAAGGCCGCGTTGCACAGATCAAGGCTCAGATCGAAGAAACCTCTTCCGATTATGACCGCGAAAAGCTGCAGGAACGTCTTGCCAAGCTCGCTGGCGGCGTTGCCGTCATCCGCGTTGGCGGCTCCACGGAAATCGAAGTCAAGGAAAAGAAGGACCGCATCGACGACGCGCTCAACGCGACGCGCGCTGCTGTTCAGGAAGGTATCGTACCGGGCGGCGGCGTAGCCCTGCTCCGTTCGGCTTCCAAGATCACCGCCAAGGGTGAGAACGACGACCAGGAAGCTGGCGTCAACATCATCCGCCGCGCGCTGCAGGCCCTGGTTCGCCAGATCGCCGACAACGCTGGTGATGAAGCTTCGATCGTGGTCGGCAAGATCCTCGAAAAGAACGAAGACAACTTCGGCTACAACGCTCAGACGTCCGAATACGGCGACATGATCGCCATGGGCATCGTCGACCCGGTCAAGGTTGTTCGTACGGCTCTGCAGAATGCAGCTTCGGTTGCTTCGCTGCTGATCACGACGGAAGCCATGATCGCCGAGCTGCCGAAGAAGGACGCTCCGGCCGGCATGCCTGGCGGCATGGGCGGAATGGGCGGCATGGACATGATGTGATAGGCGAAAGCCTGCACATCTGAGCCAACCGGTTCAGTTCAGGAAGGGCGGCCCTCGGGTCGCCCTTTTTGTTGTGATTCGCCCATGCAATGCTGAAACGTTTAATCGCCGGAGAAGGCGCAAAGGCCCCTGGCGAGGCTTTCCCCAGGCTTGCCACGCTATCGCCTTTTTCAACTCTGGATTTTCGTTCGCGATACGCGTCTTCCGCACAATTATGCGTTCAACAGCCGAGTGAAAGCGTTTTCATTCAATCATTTTTCGGTTTTTTAGCAGTTTTAGCGCAAATTTTTGCTCCAGCCTGCGGAATGTCTGTCCTTGCAGGAAAGGCTCTGTGCGTAAAAAGTGATTGATGTTCGCGTAAAAATTTCTATAAATCCGGCCTGCGCTCGATCTGATGATGAACAGCCGCTCGACCCCATAAAGGGCGGCTAGGATCATCTTGGCGCCGAGACTGTCTTTGAGACGCCACTTATAAGACACGTATCTAAAGTTGTGTAAGACTCGGAGATATGGACGCGGTTCCCCTCAAGAAGAACCCGGCGTCGCAGCCCCATATCCCGATCGCCCGAGCATGAGGCACGGCGCGGCATGAGCCTGTTATGTTTGCCGGGCGTGTGGCGGGGGAAGCCACACCCAAACTGGGGAACGAATTGTTTAAGATCGCGAAAACCAACGTCGCCGCACCGCTCATGCCGGGATCGCTGGATAACGATAATCACGAACACGATCTTCTGGCGCAATACTCCATTTCGGAGACCTGGGTCGGAGACTTTTCCAGCGGCGTGATCCGCTTGAAGGAACGAAGTGCCAAGCTTCACGGCCTGATAGCGCCGGAATGCGGCCTTCTGAGCCTTATGCGGTGCTACGACGCCAACGACCACCACCGTATCCTGGAGATATTCGAACAGGCGGCGACACGCTCCTCGTCCTTCTGTTTCTCCACGACCATCATCATGCCGAATGGATACCGTCAGCCGCTCTTCTGCATGGGAGAGTCGAATGGCTACGAGGAAGCCTACAGCGGCAGCATGCTGGGCGTTTTCATCTTTCCTCGCTTCAAGACCAATACCGACGAGCCGGTTGTCCGCCGCCAGTAAGGGTCATTAAACCGCGAACTAAAAAGCCGGCCCCGCGAGGGACCGGCTTTTCTGGTTTGAGTGCGCGAACTTCAAGGGCGCGGCGGTATGTTCAGTCCCTTCTCGCTGGCAGGACGTGCGATGCAGCGCTCCAGCCATGCCATCGTCGCGGGGAAACTGGCGTAGTCGAGAACCTCCCGGCCTCCATAGAAGATATCCGCGCCACGAAGCCACGGGAAAGTCGCGATATCAGCGATGGTGTAGCTGTCGCCCATGATCCATTGGCGACCCTGCAACCTTTCTTCCAGCACCGACAGAAGGCGCTTGGATTCATCGCGATAACGCTCCATCGGGTAGGAATTGTTGGCTACCTTATCGGCCGCGAACTTGTAGAAATGACCGAACTGGCCGAACATCGGGCCGATGCCCGCCATCTGGAAAAAGACCCACTGGATGGTTTCGTAGCGGCCCGCCGCATCGGCAGGAATGAGCTTGCCGGTCTTCTCCGCGAGATAAAGCAGAATTGCACCGGACTCGAAAAGGCCGATCGGCTTTCCATCCGGACCATTGGGATCGATGATCGCTGGAATGCGGCCGTTCGGATTGAGCGATACGAATTCGGGGGATTTCTGGTCGTTCGTCCCGAAGGAAATCAGATGTGCTTCATAGGGCAGCGCGAGTTCTTCGAGAGCGATCGAGATCTTCACGCCATTCGGCGTCGGCAGCGAATAGAGTTGAATGATATCGGGATTTTTTGCCGGCCAACGCGTCGTAATGGGAAAAGCAGAAAGGTCTGTCATTATCAGTCTCCATGTTCGGGAGCGAACATAGAAGACTGTTACGGACCGTGACAAGCCACGGATACGACCCTTGATCGTTCAATATTATAGAACAAAGCGTCCCCTTCCGTCTATCTTTTCACGACAGCAAAAAAAGGCGACAACGTGTCATCCGAGATCAACAACGTGCCGGGGCACAGGATCTCAGCTCATTCAACCGGAGACAGTTCCATGTCGAATACCCAGAACACCGTCATTCTCGTCGCACGCATCCTGCTCTCGTTCATGTTCATCTATTCCGGCTTCGGCAAGCTCACCGATCCGTCCGGCACTGCCGGCATGATCACCGGCGCCGGCCTGCCTGCTGCAACCGCGCTTGCCTATCTCGCTGGCGCATTCGAACTCGTCACCGGTATTGCCGTTCTCGTCGGCTTCCAGACGAAGATCGTCGGCTGGGCACTGGCTCTCTTCTGCGCATTCACCGGCCTCGTCTTCCACTCTGGGACCGTTGCCGTTCCCGGCTGGCCGGATGCAGCCCTTGGCTGGATCAACGCACTGAACGGCATCATGCTGATGAAGAACTTCACGCTGGCGGGCGCTTACATCCTGCTCGCCACCTTCGGCCCAGGCCTCTACTCGATCGACGCCCGCCGCGGTGCCGTCACGGCAGCCGCCTAAGCGAATATCGCATTCTCCCAAGCATGCTCCACCCGCTGTCGCAAGACAGCGGGTTTTTCGTTTGCTCGCTGAAGAAAAGTGCTGCGCGCCGGGAGCGGTTAGGAAATCCGCTTCGCCAGCCAGACGGTCGCGCCGCCGCATTGCGGATCCTGCACGACATGGGCAACAACCGCGAAGCCGTTTTCTTCGAGCAGTGCGGTATATTCCTCGGTCGAGAGGCTCGCGTGATAGAGCGGCTCACCGCCGAACTCGCCCATCGCCACCCCATCGAAGTGGCCCGCCGTGAACATCAGCGCCGCGCCGGGCGCCGAAAGGGCTGCGAAGCGCGGAAACATCGCGCGCTGATCGTCTTGGTTCAGGTGGAAGAAGCTGTGCCAGGCCAGAATGCCATCATACTTCGCCGGCAGCGAGAACTGCCGCATGTCGGCGACGAACCATGCCCGGTTGGGAAAGCGCTCGCGGCAAAGACCGATCAGCGTTTCCGACGCATCAACACCCGTCACACGAAAGCCGTCGCGGATCAGGCTTGCGGCAATCGGCTCGCCGGCACCGCAGCCGAGGTCGAGAATATCGCCGCGCGGCGGGACGAGCGCCGTGAACCGGTCCAGCCAAGGCTTTTCGAACAGGTTGCGACCGCGAAGATCATCGAATGCGAGGGCATGACGCTCATAGAGCGCGATGATGTTCTCGTCCTCGCCCGCCATCACAAGGCCGCGCGAACGGCTTCGACCAGCCGTGCGACGGAAGGCACGTCGGCATGGTTCTCCTTCCGGGCGCGCACGAGGCACGCCTCGGAGCGCAGGATGACGCCGTCGGAGAGAACCTTCAGATGGTTTGCCCGCAGCGTCGAGCCGGTCGAGGTGATATCAACGATGATATCGGCGGAGCCAGACGCCGGAGCGCCTTCGGTGGCGCCGAGGCTTTCGACGATGCGATAGAGCTGAATGCCATGCTGGCTCGAGAAGAACTGCTGCGTCAGGCGCCAGTACTTGGTGGCGATCGCGAGACGCCGGCCGTGGCGGGCGCGGAAATCCGCGGCCACATCGCCAAGGTCGGCCATGGTATCGACATCAAGCCAGATCTCGGGAACGGCGACGACGACATCGGCGTGACCAAAGCCCAGGCGGGCGCAGACTTCGACGCGCTTGTCGGCCTCGGCCAGGCCTTCCCGAACCAGATCCTCGCCGGTGACACCGAAATCGACGGTGCCATTGCCGAGCTCGCGAGAGATTTCGGATGCCGACAGGAAGGCGACTTCGATGTCGTCCCAGCCCTCGACGCGGCCACGATAGGAGCGATCATTGCCAACGGCGGTAATTTTCAGGCCGGCGCGTTCGAAGATCGCCGAGGCGTCTTCCTTCATTCGGCCCTTGGAGGGAAGCGCGATGGTAATCGTCATCAGGCAGCCCTCTCGGTTGCGATGCGGTCAAGCCAGAGGGAAAAGCCGACGGCCGGAATGCGATCCTTCGCGCCCAGGAAACTCATCAGTTTGTCGAAACGACCGCCGCCGGCCAGAACAGCTTCAGAGCCCTCGACGCCGATCTCGAAGACTAGGCCGGTATAGTAATCCAGCGGACGGCCGAAGGCGGCGCGATAGCTGATCATGGAAAGATCGATGCCGGCGTTCGCAAGCGCAGCCACCCGTCCGTCGAAGCGGGAGAGCGCGTTGCCGAGCTTCAGCCCCGCGGCGTCCGCGAAGCCGGACAGCGCGGCAGACGCGTTGATCAAAGGCACGTCCAGCGACAGGAATTCTTCCAGCACGCGAAACGCCGCGTCGTCGAGGCGCGTTTCCGAGAGGATCAGCTTCTCCGTCAGCCGGCGCGCGATTTCCTGCGGCGAACGGCTGGCGTTTGTGGAGTAGCCGGTCTGTTGCATCGTTGCGTCGATATGCGCCACGAGAGCCGCCTCGTCGCCGGCGCCGATCAGACGGGCGATGTCGTCGTCCAGACCGGTGACGAATTGCGGGCTGACCAGGCTTGCAAGCAAGGCCTCGAGCCGGATCATGTTTCCGAAAGCGTGGATCAGGCGCTTCTGCCAGCCGAGCGGGAGGCCCAGCGCCTGAACGACGGCTTCGAACACCGCCTGGTCGCCAATGGTGATTGCAAGGCGCTTCCCGGGCAACAGGCGTGCAAGGATACCGGCGGCATCGCTGATCGCGCGCGCATCCGCGCTCGCGATATTGATGTCACCGAGATCTTCGATCCCGGCCTGGTAGAACTCGCTGCTGCCGTCACGGCGCTGGCGAAAGACCTCACCGAGATAGGAATAGCGCTTGGGCGTGCCGGTCGCGGTTTCGATATGCTGAAGGCAGACGGGGATGGTGAATTCCGGGCGCAGGCAAAGGCTGGCGCCGGTCTCGCTTTCCGTCATGAAGATACGGCGGCGCAGGTCTTCGCCGGCAATATCGAGGAACGGCTCGGCCGGCTGGATGACGGGCGTATCCACCCGCTCCGTCCGGCGCGCCGAAAACTCCGAAAGGAGTTCGCCGGAGAAATCCGGCATGTTGATCAGGGCCATCTCAGCCCGCCCTCTTCCGGTCTTCCGCCTGAGCCGCCAGGATTTCCTTCACCTTGGCGACGAGATCGGCCTCCTTGACCGTTTCCTGCGCAACGCGGGCTTCGCGCCACGAGGCATTGTCCTCAATCTCGCCGGAGAGGCGCTTGCCCTCGATCAGGTCCTTGATCTGCACGACGCCCTCGGCGCGCTCATCGCCACCCTGGATGATGGCGACGGGGCAACCGCGGCGATCGGCGTACTTCAGCTGATTGCCGAACTTCTTCCAGTTGCCCTGGTACATTTCGGCGCGGATTCCGGCCTGGCGGAGTTCCTGGGTGATGCGCTGATAGCGGCCCATGGCCTCGACATCGCCATCCATGACGGTGACGAGGACGGGTTCGACGACTTCGCTCTGACCGAGCTTGCCGAGGTTCTTCAGCGCCGTCATCAGGCGCGAGACGCCGATTGAGAAGCCGGTCGCCGGAACCGGCTGGCCCATGAAGCGGGAGACCAGACCATCATAGCGACCGCCGCCGCCGACGGAACCGAAGACGACCTTTTCGCCCTTCTCGTTTGTGACGTCGAACAGCAGTTCGGCTTCGTAGACCGGGCCGGTGTAGTATTCGAGACCGCGGACAACGGAGGGATCGATCTTGATGCGGTCGGACTGGTAGCCGGCGCCAGCGACGAGGCTGCCGATAAAGTTCAGTTCCTCGACGCCCTCAGCACCCTTGGAGGTGCCCGCGACGAGTTCCGCCAGCTGGGCAGCGCTTTCCGCATAATCCTTGATGCCGACGAAGAAGAGAACCTTGTCGATCTGGCTCTGGTCGAGGCCGGCGCCCTTGGTGAAATCGCCGGACTCATCCTTGCGGCCCGGGCCGAGCAAGAGGGCCACGCCCTCGGGACCGAACTTGTCGAGCTTGTCGATGGCACGCAACACGTTGAGACGCTGCGCAGCCTTGTCGTCGCCGCCGAGGCCGATCGCTTCCAGAACGCCGTCGAGAACCTTGCGGTTGTTGACGCGGATGACATAGTCGCCTCGCTTGATGCCGAGGGCCTCCAGCGTGTCCGACATCATCATGCACATTTCGGCATCGGCCTGCACGCCGGGCGCGCCGACGGTATCGGCGTCGAACTGCATGAACTGGCGGAAGCGGCCAGGGCCGGGCTTCTCGTTGCGGAAGACATAGCCGGCGCGATAGGTGCGATAGGGTAGCTGGATCTCGTTGAAGTTTTCCGCGACATGGCGGGCGAGCGGCGCCGTCAGGTCGTAGCGCAGCGACATCCACTGCTCGTCGTCATCCTGCAGCGAGAAGACGCCTTCGTTCGGCCGGTCGGCGTCGGGCAGGAACTTGCCGAGCGCATCGGTGTATTCGAACAGCGGCGTTTCGACAGGATCGAAACCATAATGCTCGTAGACTTCGCGGATCTTCGCGGTCATCTCATTGACGGCGCGGATATCGGTCGCCGAACGATCGACGAAGCCGCGGGGAAGTCTGGCCTTGAGCTTTTGTGGTTTCTTCTGCTTGTCGTTCATTTCCAACGTCTTCCGCTCAGTGTGACAGTGGCGGTTTCCTAGCGGAAAGGGCCGGATGCGGCAAGGGCGAAGGCCCTTGATCCGGAGCACAGAATCGATTGAACGAGAGAGAATGGATCGAATGGCGGAGCTATACGATGATCGCTGAAGCACTTCTCTACGCCGCGACCGCTTGGCGGACGCAGAAGGCGCACCGCAAATATATCCGCTACTCCGTCAATCTCTGGTCCCGCGCCAACCGCTGCAGCCGGCAGTGGGCGGAGCATGAGGAGAACACGAGGCGGGCGATCCTTTCGGCGATGGCAGGTTGCAAGCAGCGGCGGACGGCCGTGGTGCTGGGGTCCGGGCTCTTGCGCGATGTGCCGATCCGCGAACTGGCGGCCAGCTTCGATACTGTCGTTCTGATCGATCTCGTGCATGTCGCGACGGTGAGGATGAAGATGCGAAGCAAGATCTATCGCAACGTCCGGCTGATCGAGAGCGATCTCTCGGGCTATGACGAGCTTGCCGCCGGCAAGGCGCCGGAGCCGCTCGGCTTCCTTCGCAACGTGCCCTATCTCGACTTCGTGGTTTCGGCCAATCTGCTCTCGCAGATCGGGCGCGGGGTGCAGCGGCGGTTCGAGGCGGAGCGGGAGCGGATGCCTGCCGATACGGCGGAACAGCTGATCGCGGCGCATCTCTCAGGGTTGTCCCGCATGCCGTTCAAGAGCTGCCTTGTCACCGATGTCTCCTATGCGGTGATCGACCGCAACGGAAAGACCCACGAAGAGAGCGACCTCGTGCACGGGGTCGCGGTGCCGGAGGCGCGGGCGGCTTGGGCCTGGCCGGTGGTGCCGATCGGCGAGGAAAGCCAGGATTACCAGGTGATCCATCAGGTGATTGCGGCCTACTGAGTTGCAGGTCATCGTGGTGCAAACAAAGATTTATTGTATCACTTTTATTTAGCGATATCGTATCGATGAAGATCGTTTGGGACGAGTCGAAAAGGCTGGCGAACCTCGACAAGCACGGCCTCGACTTCGCAGATCTCGACGAGGTCTTTTTTCGATTGATGGCGATCGGCCGTTTTGCCGATGGCTCCATCGCCGTAGTCTTGCGGTGCTGAGTTCGGAGGGCATTTCCATCATCTCCATGCGCCCGGCGCGCAAGAGCGAGAGGAGGTTGCTGAATGACAGCGAAGAAGACTGAGCTGCAGATCGAATTCAAGGAAGGGCGCGGCTACTCCAAGGACGATTGGGATGAGGTCAGCGACAACCCCGAATGGACCGAAGAGGACTTCAAAAACGCCCGTCCCTTCGCAGAGGCCTTTCCCGAGCTTGCCGAGAGCATCAGGCGGTCGCGCGGTCGCCCGGCAGTGGAGCAGCCGAAGCGGCAGATTTCGCTCAGGCTCGATCCTGACGTGATCGATGCCTTCAAGGCGACTGGCAAAGGATGGCAAGGGCGGATCAACGATGCGTTACGCAAGGCGGCCAAGCTTCGATAATGTGTGTCGCCATCTTGGCAGCCGCGGCGGGTTTGCCTATCTTCAGCCCATGCGCTTAATGGCCATCGCGACAATGATGCTTGCCTGGTTCGCCTATGGGACGATGTCCGCATGGGCGGGATGCCCGATGTGCGCCTCGATGAACCTGGTCGCGAGTGCCGATGTGCATGCCAGTGCGCAGCACCAGCATATGGCGGGCATGGGCGATACGGCGAAGGCCGACACGCGGGCGACAGATCCGTGCCCGGCGGGCGGCATGGTGCATATGCCGTTCTGTTCCGCGTGCCTTGTCGTGCCACCTGACGCGGCCGTCCATGCCGATGGCAAGCAGGTGTTTTCCTACCCCTCCCCTGATATTGCGCTTGCCCTTCCGGGGGCACGACCGGCGCCTTTGGCACCGCCTCCCCGAACAGCCTGACAATCCGATTTTCGACCGCATTTCGCGGCTTCGCGCCGCATTCCGAAATTCCATTGCCAGACACAGGAAGGATATCCCATGTCTATGAAAATGCTCGTAATTGCCGCAAGCCTTGTGGTTTCGGCCTCGCCCCTCCTTGCGGAAGACATGTCGATGGACATGAGCAAGCCGATGGGCAACCACAGCGCATCAAGCCATGCGTTTGCCGAGGCCAATGCCAAGATGCACAAGGACATGATGATCAAGTATAGCGGCGATGCCGATGCCGATTTCGTCCGGGGCATGATCCCGCACCATCAAGGGGCGATCGACATGGCCGAGGTCGAGTTGCAGTACGGCAAGGACCCTGAAATCCGCAAACTAGCGGAAGCCGTCATCAAGGCCCAGGAGGCCGAGATTGCCGAGATGCAGGCTTGGCTGAAGGTCCACGGCAAGTAACAGCGGCGGACGCCGGAGCTCAGCTCCGGCGTCTTTCCCTTCATGCCTTCGGTTCGAACGGCGCGGGCCGGCGACCGGCACCCTGGCGGGCGAGCATCCAGCCCGGATATTCGGGTGCGAGTTCACTCACCTCATCAAGCTTCTTCAGATCGTTCTCATCGAGCTTCAGGCCGACGGCAGCAAGGTTCTGGTCGAGCTGCTCGACGCGCTTGGCGCCGATGATGACCGTGGTGACAAACGGCTTGGCGAGAATGTAGGCCAGCGCCACCGTCGCGACGCTTACGCCATGCTTCGCAGCGATCTCGCGCATGACGGCAACGCAGGCCCAGGCCTTGTCCTTATCGACCGGCGGGAAATCGAAGGTCGCGCGGCGCCCCTCGCCGTTGCCAGGCGCGCCCGGACCGTACTTGCCGGAAAGAAGTCCGCCGGCAAGAGGCGACCACACCATCAGCCCGAGCTTCTCCTCGTTCATCAGCGGCACGATATCGCGTTCGAGATCGCGACCGGCAATCGAGTAGTATGCCTGGACGGTCTCGAAGCGGGCAAAACCGCGCCGTTCGGAAATACCGAGCGCCTTGGCAATACGCCAAGCCTGCCAGTTCGAGACGCCGATGTAGCGGACAAGACCGCGCGACACGAGGTCGTCGAGCGCACGAAGCGTCTCGTCGATCGGCGTCACCGGATCGGTGGCATGGATCTGGTAGAGATCGATGTGATCCGTCTGCAGGCGTTCAAGGCTGGCCTCGACCGAGTCCATGATATGGCCGCGGGAGGCACCGCGATCATTCGGCTTGTCGCCCATGACGCCATAAACCTTGGTGGCGATGACAACATCCTTGCGCGGCACGCCGAGGTTTTTCAGGGCCTGGCCAAGCAACCGTTCGGATTCGCCCGAGGAATAGACGTCGGCGGTGTCGATGAAGTTGACGCCGGCGGCAAGGGACCGTTCGACGATCCGGTCGGCAGCGGCCTGGTCGACATCGGCAATCGAACCCCACATACTGCCTTCGTCTGCTGCCCCGAATGTCATCGTCCCCAGGCAGATCTCGGAGACGAACAGCCCGGTATTTCCAAGTTGATTGTAACGCATGATCGGACACTTCCTTGTGGTAGCCGCCCGGCGGACGCCGGCGGAGTCATGAACCCTTGATATTGGTGACCTGTGCGGAATGGTGCGCGCCCTCACTGGCTGCGCGGATGAGACGACTACAAATTAAGGCGATGCCGACGGGTTTCAACGATGGGCAAGAAATTTTAACGCGTCGACCAGCGTCGCGAGGAGACGATTGCAGCTGACGTAAATTCTCTTTGTGATTGTATTTGCAGGATTTTCCAGCTTTTGTTCACCAGATGCTAATTGATCATCGATAACTCTTTGCCAAACGTGGGGAAGGGTTATGGGGAAACTTCATCGTACCGCGGCCTCGTTGCTGCGAAATGAACGCGGCAACGTCGCCATGATTTTCGCGCTGCTGCTGGTGCCATTGATCGTGGCTGGAGGCGCCGGCGTGGATCTGGCCCGCTACGAAGCCGTGCGTGTGGAAATGCAAGATGGGCTAGACCGCGGCGTTCTCGCCGCCGCCTCTCTGTCGCAGAAGCAGAAAACCGGCGATGTCCTCAAAAGCTACATGAACAATCTGAGCTACGCCAAAGACGTGGCGGTCGACTTCAGCGAAACAACCGCCCTTAACTCCCGCAAGATAACCGCACACGCGAGCTACACGATCGGCACTGCCTTTCTCCATCTTGCCGGCGTCAAGACACTGACGGTCCAGACGGTTTCCAGCGCCGAAGAGGCGAAGCAGAACATCGAGCTGTCGCTCATGCTCGACATGTCCGGCTCGATGACCGGCAGCAAGATCACAAATCTGAAGACCGCCTCGCAACAGTTCATCGACCAGATCCTGACCGAGGATACGAAGAGCTATACGACCGTCAGCATCATTCCCTATGCCGGCCACGTGAACGTCGGGGCTGCAGTGTTCGACAAGCTTGGCGGCAAGCGGCTCAACGTGCAGATCCCGAAGAACGACCCGAACTACAAGGGCTCCTGCTTCGAACTCGACAATAGCGGCTACGGAAGCGAGGGCATCCCGACCTTCAAGGATCGCTCGCAGCTTCCGACCTTTACCAACTGGAACTACAACACAACGGACAAGCAGAAGAAGTGGTGGTGGTGCCCAGGCGAAGAGGATGCCATCACCTATTTCTCCAACGACGCGGCCTATCTGAAGAGCAGGCTGGGTTCGCTGGCCCTCTACGACGGCACGGGAACGCAGAATGCCATGCAGTGGGGCTACATGCTGCTCAACCCCGCCGCATCGTCCATCGTCCAGGCGGCAATCGCCAGTGGCCAGATGTCATCGACCTTCGCAAACCGGCCTGCGAGCTTCAGCGACGCAGACACGATGAAGGTTCTCGTCCTGATGACCGATGGCCTGATTACGGCGCAATACCGGCCCAACGATTATAACCGCTCGCCGGACCTGAGCCCCAGCAACTATACGATGGCCGGCGACACGGCTTCCTATCTCAGCAAGATCTGCACGACCGCAAAAGCCAAGGGCATCACGATCTTCACGATCGGATTCGAGCTGGGCAACGACACCACCGCAATCAACGGCATGAAAAACTGCGCCACCAGCGCTGCCCATTTCTACCAAGCGTCCGGCACCGGCATCGGTGACGCCTTCAAGTCGATTTCAACCTCGATCCGGAAATTGAGGCTGACGCAATGAAGCATGCAGTGGTATCGGCCCGGATGCGACAAATCCTGGGCGAACGCAATGGAGCGGCCGCAATCGAATTCGCGATCCTGGCACCAATCGTCTTTGCGCTGGTATTCTCCATCTTCGAAGCCGGCTGGATCATGACGCAATCGATCATGCTCGACAGGGCGGTCAGCCGCACTTCGCGCGCGCTGCAGATCAACGGTGCGAAGCTAACCTATGCCCAGTTCAAGGCGGCGGTTTGCAGCGAAGCGATCATCCTCAGCGATTGCGTCAAATCCATCCGGGTCGAGTTCACGCCGATCAGCAGCGCCACCGATTTCCCGACGAATGCAACGCCCTGCGTCGACCGCTCGCTCGCTATCGATCCTGTGACCACTTACACTGCCGGACAGCCGTCGCAGATCATCTTCACCCGAGCCTGCTATGTCGTTAACCCGCTGATACCGGGTCTGGGAATGGGCCTCAGCTTCCCCAAGGACGCGACCGGCGGCATCCGCCTGACGTCCAGCTTTGCCTTTGTGAATGAGCCGATTTGATGCGCAAACCTTCTCTTTCCAGAATGCTCCGCGAGCGCTCGGGCGCCTCCGCAGTCGAGTTTGCCCTGATTGCACCTGTGATGATCTTCTTCTTCCTGGCGAGCATCACGACCTTCGACATCTACCGCACTTACCAAGGTATCGTTCAGGCGAACGGCATCGTCGCCGACGTCATTTCCAGGCAGACATCGATCAACAGCACATTCATCAGCAATATCTATGGGGTCTTTACCCATTTGCAGCAGAGCAGCACTGCCCCGAACGCGCTGCGTATATCGAGCATCAAGAAGACCGGCGGCGCCTACAAACTCGATTGGAAAAACGAAAGCGGAACGGTCGCGCTGCTGAAGCCGCAGGTTCTCGACACCAATACCCTGCCGCAGCTGACAGACGGCGATTCCGTCATCTACATCGAAGGTGTGGCAAGCTACACGACCATGTCATCCATTCTCGGATTCGGATCGATGACCTTTGCCGAGACGGCTTTCGCACGACCGCGTTTCATCGGTGCGGTCGTCTATCAATAGGCGCTCCCTTGTTTCGGCGTCGCCGGCTCATAAATTGTTTATCTGGATTTCCTACGGTGCGCCCATGACCACCCGTACGCTGACGACGATCGGCTTCGACGCCGACGATACACTCTGGCAGAACGAACAGTATTACCGGCTGACCGAAGCGCATTTCACCGAGATGCTGGCGGACTTTGCCGAAGGGCCGAAGATTTCAGAGCGGTTGTTGGAGGCGGAGAAGCGCAATCTCCGCTACTACGGTTTCGGCATCAAGGGCTTCACGCTGTCGATGGTCGAGACGGCGATCGAGATCACGGACGGCAAGGTTCCGGCCGCGGTGATTGCCCGTATCCTCGATACCGGCCGCGATCTCCTGTCTCATCCCGTCGAAACGCTGCCGCATGTTCGCAATACGCTGGAGGCCCTTGCCGAACACTATCTGCTCGTGATGATCACCAAGGGCGATCTCTTCGATCAGGAACGGAAGCTCGCGCAATCGGGGCTTGGCGACTATTTTCACGCGGTCGAAATCGTCTCGGACAAGACAGCCGTTACTTACCGGCGCATCTTCTCGAAGGTCGGCGGCGGCCCGGAACGGGCGATGATGGTGGGCAATTCGCTGAAGTCCGACATCGTGCCGGCGATCGCTGCCGGCAGCTACGGCGTGTTCGTTCCGCACGAACTGACATGGGTGCTCGAGCATGTCGAAGAACCCACGGAGGCACCGCGCTTCCGCAAGATCGAGCATCTCGGAGAATTGCGGAACCTGATCGAGACGCTCAAGTGAGCTCTGGCCCTCATTGCCGCGGCGGAAACAACGGCGATGGCTTCTTGTCGTCGGCAGGCGCCGGAGTGGCTTGTGGCGATGCCGGCTGCGCGGCGGCCTGCGGTTCGACCAAGATGCTGTAGGGCGCCCCAAGACCGCGGCGCGGCGACGCCTTGGAGTAATAGGGCCGGAGCAGCCAGGTGGTATTGGTCTTCGCCGTCGTGGTGTAAGTGTCGCCGTCCTCGTCCGTGCCGAAGATCGCCTCGTCATCCGGCGTTGCCAGATCGAAGATCGCCAGGAAAGCAAACTTGCTTTTCGTGGTGAAGCTTATCTTCACGTGCTGCCCGACCTTGACCGGCAGCGTGTAGACACGGCTGTTGCCGAATTTCGTCCAGCCCTTGAGCTCCATCGTCGCGCCGGGAAACTGCAGCTTTTCCAACCGCTCGCCCGGCTGGAGCTCGGGCGACTGCGCTAGCGCGGGCGAAGCCAGCAGTGCACCCAACGCGGCGATCGCCATCAGCTTTCTCATGGACGTACCAATGCGTCGCGCATCGCCTCTACCTCGGCGCGGCAGAAGCAACCTTCGAAATGATCGTTGACGAGACCCATTGCCTGCATGAAGGCATAAACTGTGGTCGGACCGACAAAGGTCCAGCCGCGCTTTTTCAGATTCTTGGAAATGACGACGGATGTCGGCGTCGTCGGGTTCGCCATGATCGTCGCGCGGTCGACCACGCCGGGGCGCTCGTTGTGACCGGGCTCGAAGCTCCAGAAGTATTTGGCGAGCGAGCCGAACTCCTGGCGGAGCTCGATTGCCCGCTTGGCGTTGTTGATCGTCGAGACGATCTTGCCGCGGTGGCGCACGATGCCGGTGTCGCCAAGGCAGCGCTCGATGTCCGCATCATCGAACAGTGCGACTTTTTCGAAATCGAAGCCGGCGAAGGCAGCGCGGAAGTTTTCGCGCTTGCGCAGGATCGTCAACCAGGAGAGGCCCGACTGGAAGCCTTCGAGGCAGATCTTTTCGAACAGCCGAATGTCGTTCGTGACGGGGCGCCCCCACTCTTCGTCGTGGTAGCGCATGTAGTCCGGCAGGTTGGCGTGCCAGTGACAGCGGTGCTTGCCGTCTTCACCGATGATGATGCCTGTTTCGCTCATGGGTCCGCTTCGTTTTCAGCTGCGAATCCGGCTTTACCATTTGCAAACCCTCTTTCCAAACCGAACGATAACCCTGACGAAAAGTTTATCCGTTTCGTCGCCATTTAATGAAATCGAATTTACCATTCGCTGGCGGGCGCGGTGGCAGGCTGGCGACAGGTGGCGCGTGCCGCCAGTACATTTTCGGCCATTTGTAGAGAGTAAGTCCGATGATGAAGTCCCTTTTGATCGCCGCGGCGTTGCTCGGCGTCTTTTCCACCGCTGCGCTCGGTGACGACCGCTACGCCACACGTCCGCCGGTCGTGTTGAGCCCCGACCTCGCCGCTCCATGGATCATGCAGCTCGGCGGCGGCAAGGTGCGTCCCGTCGTCTACCAGCGGCCGGTCGTCTACCAGCAGCGCGGACTGTTTGCGCCGCGTGTCGCTCCCCGCGCTGTTGCCCAGCCGGTCTCCGCGATCAATCCCGGCGTACCGGTTATCCGCCACCCGATCGAACCTCAGTATCTGCCGCAGGTGGTCGACTACCAGACGAAAGAGAACCCGGGGACCATTGTCATCGACACGAACAACCGCTTCCTCTACCTCGTGATGGAAGGCGGAAAGGCGCGTCGCTATGGCGTCGGCGTCGGCAAGCCCGGCTTCGAATGGGCCGGCGCTCACAAGATCACCCGCAAGTCGGAATGGCCGGACTGGACGCCGCCGTCTGAAATGATCAGCCGCGAAGCCGCCAAGGGACACTACCTGCCGGCAAGAATGGATGGCGGCCCGGAAAATCCGCTCGGTGCGCGCGCCATGTATCTGGGGTCCACTCTTTACCGTATTCATGGCACGAATGCCCCGTGGACGATCGGAAGCGCCGTGTCATCCGGTTGCATCAGACTCCGAAACGAAGATGTTACTGACCTTTACGAACGCGTCAAAGTGGGAACGCGCGTCATCGTCATGTAACGACGCCCCAATACCTGCCGGCTTTCACTATTAACCGCAACCATGGGCGGAAATTGCTGCAGCCGGCGCACAAGACTTTGAATCGGATCGAAGTTCGGCTAGCTTCGCTCCGATTTTTGCTTCGAAGGGGAATCACATATGATGAAACTGACGACGGCTTTCACAGCCGCCGGACTGATGTTGTCTGTCCTGCCTGCCTCTGTACTCGCCCAGCCGAACATGCCTGCCCACGATGGCGCTCCGGTGGTTCGCGTCACCCAAATGCCGAAGACCGTGAAGCCGCAATTCAAGCGCCAGCGCGTTCGCCTGGTGACCGATGAGGCCCCCGGCACCATCATCATCGATACCAATCACAAGTATCTTTACTACGTCGAAGGCAAGAACCGCGCGACACGCTACGGTATTGGCGTCGGGCGCGAGGGGTTCGGCTGGTCGGGCGTCGTCAAGATCGCGCGCAAGGCTGAATGGCCGAGCTGGACACCGCCGGCCGAGATGCGCCAGCGCGAAGCTGCCAAGGGTCACATCATCCCGGCCTTCCAGGAAGGCGGCGAGGACAACCCGCTCGGCGCGCGCGCCATGTATCTCTATCGTGGCGGCCAGGATACCCAGTTCCGAATTCACGGCACCAACCAGCCGTGGTCGATCGGCCTGAACATGTCGTCGGGCTGCATCCGCATGATGAACGAAGATGTGATCGATCTCTACGAGCGCGCCTCTGTCGGCACGAAGGTCATCGTCGTCGGCCCGGGCGACAAGCAGGGCGAAGTCAGCTTTGACGACCGGGGCGTCGATATTCTGCGCACCATCTTCGGTGGCTGATCACGCCAATTGACGGGAAGTGTGGCGGCTGGGTTGCCGGCCGCCTACTTCGATCCGCAGCTTATCTTGCTGCTCGCGGTGAAGGGTTTCGCCGCACCCTCGATCACCAGCTCATAGGTTCCGGAAAATGCCGCGGCCGACTTGCCGTGCTGATCGGCAGCGATGACGAGATCAAGCGTCTGTCCACCGGTTTCGTCGCCGCCGTCATAGAACATCGCGAGACGCAGTTCGCCTGCATGCGACCAGTTCTGTGTGAACTGGTCCGAGTTGAACACGACCTTCTTGAACACCGGTGAGACGTCCGCGCTCTTGATCATGATGGCGCCGCGGAAATGATTGAGCCTGTGGCCCTCTTTCGCTTCGAAACCGCTCTCGATCGTGAACCGTACGTCCTTGTCGTCGGCGGAACAGAAGAAACGGCTGTCGGCATGAGCGGCCTGTGTGGCTCCGCAAAGAACCGTTAGCGCGAGGATGGTACGACGCATTCTGAACTCCCGAGACTGCCGGCAATCGGCAGCGCTAACCTAGTGGCAGATGTCTTAATTTTTCGGGTAGGTCGCCGCCGTAGGCCCAGTCAAGCAATTGGACTGTATGCAGGATCGGGGTCGCCGTACCAGTGGCGATCTGCGTCATGCAGCCGATATTGCCCGTGGCGATGACATCTGGCCTCGTCGCCTCGATGTTCTTGACCTTTCGGGCCTTGAGCGCGTCGGAGATGTCGGACTGCAGGATGTTGTAGGTACCGGCAGAGCCGCAACAGAGATGACCTTCCGCCGGATCACGGACGGTGAAGCCAGCCGCTTTCAGCAGGAGTTTCGGCGCCATCGTGATTTTCTGCCCATGCTGCATCGAACAGGCGGAGTGATAGGTGACCGCCAATGCCCTTGGCATCTGCTTGGGAAGATCGAGCGTCGCGAGGTATTCGGTAATGTCCTTGGCCAGTGCGGAAACGTGGGCAGCCTTCTCGGCATAGGCCTTGTCCAGCCGCAGCATGTGGCCGTAGTCCTTGATGGTCGTTCCGCATCCCGACGCCGTGATGATGATGGCATCGAGCCCGCCGGCTTCGATCTCGCGGGTCCAGACGTCGATATTGGCGCGGGCGCTCGCCAGCGCCTGCTCTTCGCGCCCCATATGGTGCACGAGCGAACCGCAGCAGACTTCTCCGCGCGGCAACACGACCTCGACGCCAAGGCGTGTCAGCAATCGGATCGCCGCATCGTTGATCGCCGGATCGAGAACAGGCTGCGCGCAGCCCGACAGGATTGCGACCCGCCCGCGCTTCTCGGCGACGGGCTGCACGCTTCCCGATACGGCATAAGCGGAACGCGCCGGTATTCGGCGCGGAGCCAGCGTCAGCATTGCGGCAAACGGCTTGAGCGCCGGATTGCGACGCAGCAGCCCGGCAAGGGGCCGGCCGATGCGCGCGAGCCGCAGCGCCAGACGGAAGCGACCGGGATATGGCAGAACGGCGGCGAGAATGCCACGGGTCAGGCGGTTCATGAACGGGCGCTGGTAGGTCTTTTCGATATGGGCGCGCGCATGATCGACAAGATGCATATAGTCGACACCCGAGGGACAGGTGGTCGTGCAGGCGAGGCAGGACAGACAGCGGTCTATATGGGTGACCACTTCGGCATCCGCCGGCCGGTCGTTTTCCAGCATGTCCTTGATGAGATAGATACGGCCGCGCGGA
The DNA here is from genome assembly GCA_900489925.1 of Hyphomicrobiales bacterium. Lineage (GTDB taxonomy): Bacteria > Pseudomonadota > Alphaproteobacteria > Rhizobiales > Rhizobiaceae > Rhizobium. Next base: position 61,664 of record UEHQ01000002.1, read on the forward strand.
CTGTCGAGCTCGTTGCCGAGCGTGACGTAGGTGGGACAGGTGGCCGTGCAGAACCCGCAATGCACGCATTTGCGGAGGATCTTCTCGGATTCGGCTACATGTGGGTCTTCAAGCTGGGCGGGGGTAAAATTAGTCTGCATCGTCTAGTTTCCTGCAAGCTTCCCCGGATTGAAGATGCCTGCGGGGTCGAACTTCGCCTTTAATCGTGCGGAAAGCAATTCCACCGGCTCCGGCTGAGGCTGGAAGGCCGCGGTTGCGCCACGCATCGCCGCCGGCGCCCGGACCAGGGTCGCATGGCCGCCGCCGAGCGCCTTGATGAAGCGACGCACCAAGTCTGCCTCGGCATCTGCCTCCATCCGCATCCAGACAAGACCACCCTGCCAGTCATAGAAAGCATCCACGCCCGTCTCGAGGCGGAGCGCGGCGACGAGCTGGTGGCCGATGCTTGGCGCCACCGACACCCGCCAGACCGGCCGCGGCGTTCCGTCCGCATAAGGCAGGACGTCGCGGATCTCCCGCCACAACTGCGCGCTGTCATTGCTTCCCAAGCGCAAAACCGTTCCAAAGGCCGCCATCGCGTCAGCGAGCTTGTCGGCCCTTGCTTCCACCGATCCGGCAAGGCCTTCGATGCGCAGCGCGGTCGCCTCGCCGGCCGGCAGCGTTCCGTCGAGGAATTTCCAGGTTACCGTCATCGGCAAATGCGCTGCGGCCGACACTTCGACAGGCAGCGCCATTGCCGCAGCCATGGCATTGGCGGCCTCCGCGTCATTGAGGTCCGCAACGAGGATAGTCTCCTCGGTCTTCGGCTTCGGCGGCACGCGGAACGTGACTTCCGTGAGGAAGCCGAGCGTGCCATGCGAGCCGGCCATCAGCTTGACCAGATCGAGGCCAGTCACGTTTTTCATCACCCGCCCCCCGGCCTTGATCGCCTCCCCGCTGCCGTTGACGAAGCGGACGCCGAGCAGACTGTCGCGCGCGGCGCCCGCAACAAGGCGGCGCGGCCCGGATACATTGGCTGCGAAGACCCCGCCGATCGTCGGTTCTCCCGTCGTGCCCATCAGCGGCCGGTGATCCATCGGCTCGAACGCCATCATCTGGCCGTGCTCAGACAGAGCAGCCTTGATTTCGGAGAGCGGTGTCCCCGCCTTGGCCGTCAGCACCATTTCCCCAGGATTATAGGCGACGATCCCGGCAATGTTCGTCGAGCGCAGGCGGCTCGCCGCAGTGACCGCGTTGCCAAAGCCGGCGCGCGTATTGCCACCGCAGATCGCCAGCGCTGTTCCCGCCGCTGCGTGGGCACGAATGATATCGGCGGCATCTTCTTCAGTCGTCGGAAACAGGTCGATCATGCCACCGAACGTCCGTCGAGCGGGAAGACCTTGGACGGATTGAGAATCCAGTCCGGATCAAAGGCGGCGCGGGCTGCCATCTGCTGTGCAAGATCCGCATCCGAATACTGATGGCGCATCAGGTCGCGTTTTTCGATCCCGACGCCGTGCTCCCCGGTGAGGCAGCCTCCCGCATCGACACAGAGCTTCAGTATCTCCATTCCGGCGGCCTCGGCACGCGCGGCGTCATCAGGGTCGTTGGCATTGAAGAGGATGAGCGGATGCATGTTGCCATCGCCAGCATGAAACACGTTGGCTACCCTGAGGCCATAGCGGTCGATGATTTCGGACGTCTTCTTCAGCACGTAGGAGAGCTGGCTGAGCGGCACGGTGCCGTCCATGCAGATATAGTCGGCGATCCGGCCGGTGGCGCCGAAGGCGGATTTCCGACCCTTCCAGATCAGGGCCGCCTCGGTTGCCGATTGGCATTCGCGAACGGTCTTCACGCCATGCTTGCGGGCGATCTCGACGATGCTTGCCAGCATGTCGTCCATCTCCGCCTCGGACCCCTCCACCTCGACGATCAGAAGCGCGCCCACATCCAACGGATAGCCGGCCTTCGCGAAGGCCTCGCAAATCTCGATGGCGGGCTTGTCCATGAATTCGATGGCGACGGGAATGATGCCCGACGCAATGACATCGGCCACGCACGAGCCCGCTTCCTCGGACGTCTCGAAGCCGAACAGGACGGGGCGCGCGCCTTCCGGCTTGGCGATCAAGCGGACCGTCGCCTCTGTGACGATGCCCAGCTGGCCTTCATGACCGCAGACGAGGCCAAGCAGGTCGTAGCCGGCCGCATCCAGTCCCTTGCCACCCAGATCGATGACCGTTCCGTCGACGAGAACCATCTTCACGCCGAGCAGATTGTTGGTCGTCACGCCGTACTTCAGACAGTGGGCACCGCCCGAATTCATCCCGATATTGCCGCCGATAGTGCAGGCGAGCTGTGAACTCGGGTCCGGCGCATAAAAGAAACCATCGGCGGAAACCGCTTCTGAAATGTTCAGATTGGTGACGCCTGCCTGAACGACGGCCGCCCGGTTCGGCAGGTCGATATCGAGAATGCGGTTCATCTTCGACACACAGACGACGACCGCGTCCTCCTGCGGGATCGCGCCACCCGAGAGCGACGTCCCTGCCCCGCGCGGCACGACGGGCACGCCATAGCGATGGCAGTATTTCATCACGGCAACGACTTCGGCCGTGCTGCGCGGCAGCGCGACGGCTAGCGGCACGCGACGATAGGACACGAATGCATCTGTCTCGAACGGCACAAGCTCGCGGGCTTCGTGGACGAGGCATTCCGGCGGCAGCAGATCGATCAGATCGGTGACGATCTGTCGGCGGCGCGCAAGAACATCGTCGCGCGGGGCGAGAAACGAAATGGCGTCGGACATGGCTCTCTCCCTTCGCAAAACAAGGCGTCGACGCCGAGCTGCGAACAGGTTCGGCTTAGCACTTTCCCGAATGCGGCGCAAATGCTAAGCACTTATGCCAAAAGAAGAAAATATCAGGGCAACATGACAAATCTGGGTGATCTCGAAATCTTCGCCAAGGTCGCGGCGACCGGCAGCATGTCGCTTGCCGGACGTGCGCTTGGCTTCTCGCCAGCCGTCGTTTCCAAGCGCATCAAGAGGCTGGAAGACAGGCTCGGCACACGGCTCTTGCAGCGCACGACACGGCAGATCTCGCTGACCGAAGCGGGACAAGGATTCTATGATCGCGTGCTCGGCATTCTCGCAGGGCTGGAGGAAGCGGAGTTCTATATCTCCGGACGCTCGGCGCAGATGCATGGCACGCTCAAGGTCTCAGCCCCGACATCGTTCGGGCGCATGCATATCGCGGCGCATCTGAAGGCGTTCATGGACATGCACCCGGCGCTGGCGATCAACCTCGTGCTCAGCGACGAGTTCAGCGATATCGTCGGTGGCGGCTTCGATCTGGCGATCCGGATCGCCGAATTGACGGATTCCAGCCTCGTCGCGCGACGGCTTGCTCCGGTGCGCCGGTTGCTGTGCGCCTCCCCCGCCTATCTCTCCGCCAACGGCACGCCGCAAACGATCGAGGACCTGAAGCACCATCGCTGCCTTCCGGCACACAACAATGATGTGTGGCGACTGGAAGGGCCGGATGGCGCGCTCTCGATGCGACCGGAGGGGCTGCTCGTCACCAATTCGAGCGAGGTCATTCGTGAAGCCGTCATTGCCGGGCTCGGTATCGCGCTGCGTTCCACCTGGGATATCGGCGAAGAGCTGAAAAGCGGGCATCTCGTCCAGGTTCTGCCCGCTTACGAGGGGTCGCGCAACGTGACCCTATCGGCTGTTTATCCGAGCCGGCAGTTCCTGCCTGCGAAGGTGCGGCTGTTCATCGACTATCTGGCCGACCTTTATGGACCGGTTCCCTACTGGGAGCGCTGAGCGCTCCTAGCGCGCCAGATCGAGATAGGCGGATGCCACCATGGCGTCGATATCGGCTGGCACCGGAACAACGCAAGCCTCTGGGCCGACTGCTCGTTTGGCGACCCGCTCGAGGCACCGAACCTGCAGGGTAAAGCCGAGGTCCATCGATTCCACGGAATTGCCCAAGGGGCGCGGGCCGGCAAGATTGGCCATGTGGCCGCCGCCGAGAACGTGGATCAGACGACCGTCCTTGAGATGCAGCGTTTCGATGCCATCGGCCTCGTAGCGGCTGATCTCCACCACGTCCTCGTGTTCACGGAACGCGGCGACGTCGATCTCATTCGGGAAGTGCCCGCCGTTCATCAGGATCGCGCCATCCTTGATCAGCGGAAGGTCGCGCGCGGTGACGATGTCGGGGTGACCCGTCACAGTAATCAGCACGTCCGCCGAGCGGATCGCCTGGTCGCGCAACGGCGTCATAAAGCCATCAAGATGCGCTTCGAGCGACGTGACCGGATCGATATCGACGACACTGACCTGGGAGAAGGCGTTGCGAAAACAGGAAGCCGTGCCCTTGCCGCAGGCGCCATAGCCAAAGACGGTAACGCGCTTGCCGTTGGTCGAGCGGTTGGTGAAGCGCATGTAGCTTTCGAACAGGCTTTGGCCGACGGCGTGCCTGTTCTCGGCGAATTGCTTGATCGGGCTGTCGTTGATCACCAGAATCGGCATGTTCAACTGTTCGCGCATCGGCAGCAGGCGCGTGCGACCGGACGTCGTCTCCTCCGTACCGCCGAGAAGGCTGGCGTATGGACGTTGCGCGGCGATGGCAAAGAGATCGCCGCCGTTGTCGAGAAGCAGATCCGGTTTTTCGGCGACGACTGCCTCGAGGCTCTGGTGATGAGCGACCGGGTCGGTCGTCTGCGTTGCGAAGACCGTCACTCCTTGGGCTCGCAGAAACTCGACCGTCGCGGGCTGGGTGCTGTTGAGGTTGCCTGTGCAGACGAGACGCGCTCCACCGGCCCGCAAGGTCATCAGAAGCGCCACGGTTTTCGGCTCAAGATGGATGCCGGTGCCGATTGTCAGTCCCTCGAAGGGCCTTGTATTACGAAACTCGGCGGCCGTTGCTTGCAGCAGCCGGCAGCTGCGGCCAATCCAGTCAATTCGTGTTGCGCTACTTGTCATGCTCCAGGTCCCTTCGCGTTTGTCGCATTGTTAGACGGAGCCGCGGCGGAGGGACACGGACATATTTCTGCGGCCGGCGCAGAAAATCTGCCTCCCCGTTTCACCCATAGCCTGAAAATGCTGTGGATTCGGCCGGTCTAACATTAGCCGGCAATCGAATTTAACGAAAAGTCGCTGTATAAATGCCATAGTCTCGACTTAACGGTGCACGGCCTGACAACGTCGTTGATTGCGACAAGACACAGGCCCATATTAATTCTTGCAGCATGACGCGATCAGAGCAATTCATGACGGTTTTCTCAAATCGAAACCGAAACGAAACGCTCTAATGGTAAGTATCAAAGCTGCCGCGCATGCAACGAAACACATGGATCGCGCAAGCTCCAGACTGGATATTGTGTAAGCGACCACGAAACGAACGATAAAGGTGACCCGACCGTTGACTCTTCTTGCCCGACTGGCCTCTGACGTACAGCTGATGTTCCGGCGCCCACCGCGCCAGCAATATGCTGCGCTCTGCTATCGGACGAACGAGAAGACGAAGGCGCTCGAGGTCCTGTTGCTGACGAGCCGCGACACTGGCCGCTGGGTGATCCCCAAGGGCTGGCCCATGGATGGGCGCACCTCCTATGAAGTGGCAGCGCGGGAAGCCTACGAAGAAGCTGGTGTCCGCGGGACCGTCGAGAGCGATACGCTCGGATGCTACCATTATCCCAAGGTTCTTAAGAACGGCCTGAAAGTGATCTGCAAGGTCCAGGTTTATGCGCTTCAGGTTTCGACCGTCGCCAAGAACTTCAAGGAAAAGGGCGAGCGGCGCGTGGAGTGGGTTTCCTGCGACGAAGCGGCGACGCGCGTGAATGAACCCGAGCTGCGCGATCTGTTCCTCCTGTTTAAGCGCCGCATGACGGAACAGCATGCCGAAAGGGCGCTGACGCAAATTCCGGCGGAATGAATCCCGCGATCTTGCGCCTGCGAACGCCGGGGCGCTAAAGCAGGATTCAGCCACAAGGAACAGCATGCCAGACCGCCCCCCCGTCCTCACCAAAAGAACGCTCGACAAGGACCTCGACAGGCTGACGCACGTCGAGGACGCATCGAAGTATGTTTCTCGCAAACTGATAGCACCGGGGATCGGGGTGGTCTTCCTTGGTCTCGCTATGCTGTTTGCCGGGGTCTACGTCTTTGACCGTCCGGGCGCGGTGCTCGTGATCGCCGCAGCAGCTCTTGCTGCCTATATGGCCTTGAACATCGGCGCGAACGACGTGACCAACAACGTGGGCGCGGCCGTCGGCGCGCGCGCCATGACGATGGGCCAGGCGCTGGTCATCGCGGCAATCTTCGAGGTCTTGGGTGCAACGATCGCGGGCGGCGAGGTCGTTAAGACGATATCGTCCAGCATCATCGACGCCGTGCAGGTCCCAGCCGGTCTCTTGGCCTGGATCATGATGGCCGCGCTGATGGCAGCCGCCTTGTGGATCAACCTCGCGACCTGGATGAACGCGCCTGTCTCGACCACCCACTCGATTGTCGGCGCGGTGATCGGGGCCGGTATCGGCGCTGTTGGCCCCGGGCCTGTGAACTGGCGGGTCATGATCGAGATCACTTCCAGCTGGGTGACATCACCTCTGATCGGCGGGATCATCGCCGCCGGCATGCTTTTCCTGGTCAAGACGTTCATCATCTATCGCGAGGACAAGATTGCCGCCGCGACGCGATGGGTGCCTGTACTGATCGCCCTGATGGTCGGCAGCTTCACGGCCTACATGATCCTCCAGCTTGAGACGCCGGGCTCATTCTCCTCGCTAAGGATCCTGCTACTGGGCATGGCGGTAGGCTTCATCGCCTGGATCATCGCGCGACCGCTGGTGCGGCGTCGTGCTCGGGGGCTGGAAAACCGCAACAGTTCGCTTCGTGTGCTCTTCCAGCTGCCACTGATCGGCTCTGCGGCTTTGTTGTCCTTCGCGCATGGCGCAAACGACGTTTCAAATGCGGTCGGCCCGCTGTCTGCCATCGTGCGCGTATTGATGGGCCACCAGCTTGGGGAAGCCACTGCCCCGCCGCTCTGGGTCATGCTTATCGGCGCGTTCGGCATGTCGGTCGGCCTGCTGCTGTTCGGTCCGCGCCTGATCAGGCTCGTCGGTGAACAGATCACCAAGCTTAACCCGATGCGGGCCTATTGCGTGGCGCTTTCGACCGCGACCACCGTCATCGTTGCATCGTGGCTCGGACTGCCGGTGAGTACCACCCATATCGCCGTCGGCTCCGTCTTCGGCGTCGGCTTCTTCCGCGAATGGTATACGCGCCATTCCAAGCGCCGGGTCGAGTATATTCGCCGAAAGGCGGAGGTCTGGACCGTCGAGGAGCCCGCGGACCCGAATACGCACGAGGTTCGTCGCCGCTACCTCGTTCGCCGTTCGCATTTCATGACGATCATTGCCGCCTGGGTCATTACGGTGCCGGCGTCGGCTGCGCTTGCGGCCATGATCTATTGGGTTATGTTCGCGCTCTTTGTCTAAGCAGGGGTTCTTGATGCGCGCAAATTTCCGGATGCAACGCCTGTTCGTCGACGCGCCGCTCTCGCTTGGCGGCGCGGCGGAAGCAACAGCCGATCAGTTCAACTATCTCGCCAACGTGCTGCGCATGACCGACGGCGCCGAGATCCTGGTGTTCAACGGGCGTGATGGCGAATGGAGGGCCCGCCTGTCTTTTCCGAGCCGCAAGCGCATCCTGGTCGTCCCCGAAGAACAGACGCGGCCACAACCTGCGCCCTCGGACCTGCACTATCTCTTTGCCCCGCTGAAGGTCGGACGGCTCGATTATCTCGTGCAGAAGGCCGTCGAGATGGGTGCCGGCGTGCTGCAGCCGGTGATGACCCAGCATGTGCAAGGCAAGATCACCAACCTCGACAAGCTCAAGGCCAACGTTATCGAAGCCGCAGAGCAATGCGGCATCCTCGGCATTCCCGGTGTCGCCGAGCCGATACGGTTGTTCGACCTGCTGGACGGGTGGCCGGCCGAGCGGCGGATCATCTACTGCGACGAGGGCGATGCCGGGCAAAACCCGCTGCCCCTGCTGTCCAAAATTACGGAACGGAAGCTTGCGCTGCTGGTCGGTCCGGAGGGCGGTTTCTCCGAGGAAGAGCGTACGCGGCTGCGCAGTCTCGATTTCGTCACCGCCATCCCGCTTGGCCCGCGAATCCTGCGTGCGGACACCGCTGCCGTGGCGGCGATGGCCGTCATCCAGGCCGCTATCGGCGACTGGAATTGATGGGCAAAAACCTATTAAGCAACACCGCTGCTATTTTTTTGATCGCCCGTTGAAACAAATTCACTTGCAACATACTTGCGAGCGGTCCTAATCACCCTTCCATGTCCGTTTCCCCCGGACGTTCCCCAGATACAGGTTACTTGAATGGCTCGTGACACTACCGACCAGACGCCGCTCTCTTCGGTTCAGGAGCTGACCGATTACCTCGCGGCTGGGAACAAGCCGACGGACGCATTTCGCATCGGCACCGAGCATGAGAAGTTCGCCTTCTTCCGTGCCGACAACAGCCCGGTGCCTTATTTTGGCGAGAGCAGCATTTCCGGCCTGTTGAAGGGACTGCAGGCGAAAAGCGGCTGGGACCCAATTCTCGACGGCGACAACATCATCGGCTTGGCCGAGCCGAAGGGCATGGGCGCGATTTCGATCGAACCAGGCGGCCAGTTCGAGCTGTCCGGCGCACCTCTGGAAACCATTCACGAGACCTGCAAGGAATCGAACCAGCATCTGGCAACGCTGCGCGAGATCGCCGAGCCGATGGGCATCCGTTTTCTCGGCATTGGCGGTAGCCCGAAATGGACGCTTGCCGAAACGCCGGTGATGCCGAAGTCCCGCTACGAGATCATGACCCGCTACATGCCGAAGGTCGGCAGCAAGGGTCTCGACATGATGTACCGGACCTGCACGATCCAGGTGAACCTGGACTTCTCGTCCGAGGCCGACATGCGCAAGAAGATGCGCGTCTCGATGAAGCTGCAGTCGCTGGCGACGGCGCTGTTTGCCTCTTCCCCCTTTACCGAAAGCAAGCTGAACGGCCTCGTGTCTTGGCGCGGCGATATCTGGCGCGACACCGACAACAACCGCTCCGGTCTTCTCGACTTCACCTTCCGCGACGACTTCGGTTTTCATGACTATGTCGAGTGGGCTCTCGACGTGCCGATGTACTTCATCGTACGCGACGGACGCTACCACGACTGTACGCATGTCACGTTCCGTCAGTTCATGAACGGTGCCCTGAAGGGCGAAGTCGCGGCCTGGGAGCCGACGATGGGCGACTGGACGAACCACCTCTCGACGCTGTTCCCCGATGTTCGGCTGAAGCGCTTCCTCGAAATGCGCGGCGCCGATGGCGGACCGTGGCGGCGGATCTGCGCGCTGCCGGCCTTCTGGGTCGGGCTGCTTTATGATGAGGCGGCGCTTGATGCGGCCGACATCCTGACCAAGGACTGGACGTTCGATGAAGTCCAGGCACTTCGCAATGCGGTTCCGGTTCAGGGTCTGAAGGCCAAGTTCCGTGGCCATGATCTCTACGAAACGGCCCGCGAAGTGATCGCCGTTTCGAAGGCCGGCCTGAAGGCGCGCGGCAAGCTCAACAAGGAAGGTCAGGACGAAACCATCTTCCTCTCGCCGCTCGACGAAGTCATGGCCAAGAAGGCGACGTTGGCCGAGGATCTGCTGGCGCTGTACCACGGCCGCTGGAATGGCTCGGTGGAACCTGTCTTCGACGAGTATCAATACTAAGCGGTTGTAAAAAGCCGTTTGCGCATCCCTTTTTCCGGCTATAGTGGCGCGATTATGCGTCGCAAACCGGGAAAGGGATTTCCATGCTGCCACTCTTCGACATGATGATGCAGGCGCAGAACGGCGCGGCGATGGACGCGGTCTCCCGGCAGTTCAACCTTGCACAGGAACAGGCAACGAAAGCCATGGCCGCGCTGATGCCGGCATTTTCGGCCGGGTTGAAACGCAGCACCAGCAACCCCTACGATTTCATGGGGTTGATGCAGGCGGTCGCGTCGGGAAACTACGCCCGGTACTTCGAGGACATGAGCAGGGCCTTCACGCCGCAGGGGATCTCTGACGGCAACAACATCCTTGCGCAACTGTTCGGCTCGAAAGAGGTGTCGCGCGCGGTCGCGGCGCAGGCGGCACAGATGACCGGCATCGGGCAGGAAATCTACAAGCAGATGCTGCCTGTTATGGCCGGCACGTTGATGGGCGGACTGTTCAAGCAATCGATGGGACAGATGAATGCGCCGGTAAACCCCTTCGTCAACACGGCGATGGGGGAGAGCATTCAGCAGTGGCTGCAGAGCACCGGCTTTGCGCCGCGGGAAAAACCAGCTCCCGAGCCGAGCATCTTCGATAATCCGTTCACGCAGGCCATGCAGCTGATGTTCAGCGTGCCAAAGCCGGAGCCTGAGAAGCCAGCCATCAACCCGTTCCTCGACAACCCCTTCGCCAAGGCCTTTCAGGAGATGATGGGCAATCTTGGAAAGCCGGTGGCGCCGCCGGCGGCGGAGCCTCCCAAGGCGAAGGCCAAGGCCGAAACGGAAAGCTACATGGACATGCTGAACACCATGTTCGACAGCGGCCTGGAAGTGCAGAAGAGCTACCAGAAGAGTATGGAAGCAATCTTCGAAACCTATATGCCGAAGGCGCCGCCCGCTTCCCCTCCCAAGGCATAAAAAAACCCGGAGACGGCTTGGGGCCGGCACCGGGTAAGAAGCAGGGCTATTGGCTATCACCCTGCGGGGAAAACTGGGGCCGGCCCTACTCCTCGTGGGACCGGAACATCGAATTGCGTGCGCGATTGCGCGCCGAACGCGTCAAGTGATCCGACGGATCCTCGAAGAAGGTCGACGTAAGAAACGCCGAGGTCAGATCAGCCCGGGACAGGCCGATATCCTTCAACTGATTGTCGTCGAGCTCATGCAGGCGATTGAGCTCCATACGGTTGCGGAACACGCGCAGTACGGATGCCAACGGTGCAAAAGCATAGCCAAGACGCTGTACAAACGTCATGCTGGCCTGGTTGCAGTCGAGTTCAAGTATCCGGTCTGTCGTGCGCATGGGACGATCCTTTCGTTGGCGCGCAACAACCCACCCTTCCCGCGAGGTCAAACGGGAAGAAGCAAGTTGAAATCGGAGCGGACAGGCAGGGCGCCGGTCCTTCGCTGTGATTGATTTGCACGTTCAAGATGCCAAACGGCTATTGATCAGTCCAACGAATGTTTCTAATGATTATCATCAGAGATCGTTATAGGTGAGCTCATGTCCGCGCCTCTTGATATTGACCAGTTGCAGACCTTCATCGCCATCGTGGATTCCGGCAGCTTCACGAAGGCCGCCGATCGCGTCTACAAGACGCAGTCCGCCGTCTCCATGCAGATGCGACGCCTCGAGGAGCGCATCGGCAAACAGCTGTTCATCAAGGACGGCCGCGGCAACCGGCTGACGTCGGAAGGCGAAAAGCTGCTGAACTATGCCCGGCGCATGATCCGCCTCAACAACGAGGCCATCGCGGCCTTCGACGACAATCGTCTCGAGGGAACGCTGCGCATCGGAACGCCGGACGACTACGCCGACCGCTATATGCCGGAGATCATCGGCCGCTTCGCCAAGACGCACCCGAATGTCGAGATCTACATCGTCTGCGAACCCTCCGTGGATCTTGCCGAGCGCATCACGCGCGGCGAGCTCGACGTTGCACTCGTGACGCACAACCCGCGCGAACGCATGTCGGACGTGGTACGAACGGAGCCGCTTTGCTGGGTCGGCTCGGCGAACCACCCGATCCGTGACGACGCGCCAGTTCCGCTCGCCGTCGGACGACGCGACTGTCAGTGGCGTCAGCTTGCCTGCTCGGCGCTCGATGCGGTCGGCCGCGAACACCAGATCCTCTTCACCAGCTGGTCCTGCACGGTTATCGCGGCTGCGGTTCTTGCCGGCATGGCCGTCTCCGTCATGCCGGAATCGGCGCTGCGCACCGGCATGAAGGTGCTGAGCCAGGCAGACGGTTTCCCCGCCCTGCCCCCGGTTCAGATCGGCATCATGAAGCGGCCCGGCGTTTCGATCTCGCTGATGAACGCGATCACGGCGCATATCAGCGCCTGCCTCGACAACATCACGCCAGCGGTTATCGAGGAAACGCTCGATGCGGACCTGAAGAACGCCTACGGCCGGGTAGAACCCCGGCTCAAGGTCGCCAACGCAGTCCCGAGCTGGTAATTATCAGGCGGGAACAGCCGAGAAGAAGGAAGAGCGGATCACGCCCTTCCATTCTTCCAGAATGCGCTTGGCAAGCGACGCCTCGCTGACGACCGCGAGGCGAATGGATGCGCCGATCAGATGGCTGAAAAGGTAGGCGCGGGCTTCCATATCGACAGTCGTCAATTCCGGCGCGATGCGGCGCACCGCGTTGTGGAAGATATCGGCAATGCGCGTGGAATGCTCGATGTTCAGGCGCAGGAGATCCTGGTCGGTCTCTGTTCCCATCCAGATCCCGAGGTAGGCAGCGTCGTTGCGATACTCGTCATAGTGCCAGTCGATGGTCGTCGCGAGCACGTCGAGCGCGTCATCGACTGAATCAACCTTTGAAAAGGCGTCGGAAATTCTGGCCTGGATGGTAGACGCGTGCCGGTCGAACAGCGCTTTGACGATCGCGGCCTTTTCCGGGAAATACTGATACACCGAGCCGATCGGTACCTTGGCAGCAATTGCGAGTTCCGTCATGCGCATGGCGCTGACACCCTTTTCGGCGATCAGCCCTGCCGCAGCGGATAAAATGAGGTCCAGCCTCTGGATGCTGCGTTCCTGTTTTGGCTTCCTGCGGAGGCCGATGCGATCAAAATTTTCGACGTTCATGTCGTTCCCCAACCAGCGTTTTTTTACCGCGCGGAAGATCGCTCCAACCGGCGCGTTGGCCGATATGGCATGCAGGTCTTCATGGTGGGTAAACGAGAAGCATCGAATTTTAACGATTTCGAAAAGCATAAACAAATCGGGGCGATACACCCCGATTTGGTCGTTTTTGGCGATGGTTTTGCGCGGCCGCATTGCACTGAAATGCTGAACATGTCGGCTTTGCAGCCGTGCTGTGTCTCAAGAGCGACGCGCGCACCTGATTCGTCGTCCGAATGACCGGCTTGACGTGTGCCGGCTACAGCGTGGCCGCCGGGTCAGGAAAGGTTCTTCTTCAGAAACTCGATCGTTCTGCCCCAGGCGAGATCGGCAGCCTTCTTGTCGTAGCGCGCCGCCGACGTGTCGTTGTTAAAGGCATGGTTGGCGCCCTCATAGACAAAGATCTGGAAGTCCTTGCCTGATGCCTCGAGTGCCTTCTTGTAGGCATCGATGCCGGCATTGGTGCGATCATCCAGGCCGGCATAGTGCAACATCAGAGCCGCCTTGATGTTCGGTACGTCCGCCGCTGCCGGCTGCATGCCGTAATAGGCGACGCCAGCCTTCAACTCGGGCGACTTTGTCGCGAGCCGGTTGACGACACCGCCACCCCAGCAGAAGCCGACGACGCCGACCTTGCCGTTGGTTCCATCAAGCTTCGACAGGTAGGCCACAGTGGCCTCGGCGTTGGCGACGGTGGCATTCGGATCAAGCTTGCTGAACATGTCGCGGGCCTTGTCCTCGTCTTCAGGCGTGCCGCCCTGCAGCGACAAGAAATCGGGCGCCAGTGCCACGAACCCTTCCAGCGCCACACGCCGCGCGACGTCCTTGATATGCGGATTGAGGCCGCGGTTTTCGTGAATGACGATGACCGCGCCGAGTTTGCCAGAGGCATTCTTCGGTTCGACGAGGTAGCCTTTCATTTCGCCGCCGCTGCCGGGATAGGTCACATCCTTGGCCGTCAGGCGATCGTCGGTGGCGGAGATCACCTCGGCGCTGGCTTTGTTGGCGGCCAGCATCGGCGCGATCACCGCAGCAGCACTTGCAGACCCTGCAAGCTTTGCCAGCTTGTCCATGAAGTTGCGCCGATCAAGCGTCAGATGCGTGTATTCGTCGTAGGCATTGATCATTGCCTGCGTGATCTCCGGCTTGTCCATGTCGAGCTCCTCTTTCCCTACCCAAGGTCCTTGCCTGGGAAGAAACATAGGACGGAGGCCGAAAACGCCGAAACAAAACTGCGTTACTCCGGATTCACCCGTTCGGGAACGCCATCCAGACGGCAAGCCAGCCCCACATGATGCCCAGAACGACATAGCCGGCGGCAAAGAGCGGGCTGCGGTAACGGATCCGGTTGCTCGTGACATGCACGAAGGCCTGAGCGTAGCGCAGAGCAACAAAGACCCATGCCAGGATCACCGCGATGAGATTGTCGGCTTCAGTGATGTAGAGCAGAATGCAGCAGACATAGAACAACACCGGCAGCTCGAACTGGTTGGCAATGCAGTTCTTGACGAACAGGCTTTCGGGCGGCTCGCTGCGGTTTTCACGGTAATCGGATATCTGGACCTTGCCGGCCCGGACCATCTGCTGCCGGCGGTAGCTGAGCAGCCCATAGAGCGCGTAAACCAGCGCCACATGGGCAATGATTGGCCAGAACATTTCATAGCCTGTCATGCCGCTCATATGGTCTTCTCCTTGCTGCTTCTGCTTTGATTTCAGAGCTGTAGAGGAAAAGGCCGGGCGGTGCCAGTCACATGCCCGTCAGGAATGACGTACCGCCAGATCCCTAACCGGCGTCCCGATCAGTGGGCGGCATCATGCGGACGATGGCGAAACGGACGATGACGATCAGGCAGATCGCCAGGCCCGCGAATTTTACCCGAGTCATCCAGGGCAGAACCTGTGCGGCCAGATCTACCCAGCTGCTGTCGCCGAACGCGACAAGGCTGGAGATGTTCTCGCCATAGTCGGCAATGCCGTAGACGAAGGGTAGGACGTAGACGAGCTTCGCGAGGGAGGGATGGATCGATCGGCCGAAATAGGAACCGCCAACCTCAAGCCGCATGAGGATCAGCAACAGCAGAGCCGTCAACAGGGCCGGGAATACGATCTCCGGACCCCAGTACATCGCCCGCAGAAGCTTGTCGGCGACCTCGTTCTGGTCGAGCAGTCGTTGCATCTTGCCGACCGTGAGCGCGTCGTAGCCGGCAAAATAGGTATCGAGGACCGCCTGCCCGGTCTCATGCTTGAACGGAATGACAAATCCAAATGTCGTCCATGCAAGCACGCCCAGGCAGAGGGCCGCGAGCAGCGCGATGATCCAGAGCGGAATACGGCTGCCCGAATTCATGCTCAGCTGCCGGAGCCCGGATAGTTGGGGCTCTCGCGGGTGATGGTCACATCATGCGGATGGCTTTCCCGCAGGCCGGCGCCGGAGATGCGCACGAAGGTCGCGCGTTCCTGGAACTCCTTGAGGTCCTTGCCGCCGACATAGCCCATGGCTGCCTTGAGGCCGCCTGCGAGCTGGTGGAGCACGCCGGAGACAGGACCCTTGTAGGGAACCTGACCTTCGATGCCTTCCGGCACGAGCTTCAGCGTATCGCGCACTTCTGCCTGGAAGTAGCGGTCAGCAGAGCCGCGCGCCATGGCGCCGACGGAGCCCATGCCGCGATAGGCTTTGAAGGAGCGGCCCTGGTAGAGATAGACTTCGCCCGGGCTTTCGTCGGTGCCGGCGAGCAGCGAGCCGATCATCACGGCAGAGGCGCCGGAGGCAATTGCCTTGGCGACGTCACCGGAGAACTTGATGCCGCCATCGGCAATGACGGGAATATCCTGCGCGCGGGCGGCCTCGACGGCCGACATGATGGCGGCGAGCTGGGGAACGCCGACACCGGCGACGATGCGCGTCGTGCAGATCGAGCCAGGGCCGATACCGACCTTGACGGCATCCGCGCCGGCATCGATCAGCGCCTTGGTGCCTTCCGACGTCGCGACGTTGCCAGCCATGACGCGGACAGAATTGGAGAGCTTCTTGACGCGGCCGACGGCATTCAGAACGCCCTGCGAATGGCCATGCGCGGTATCGACGACCAGAAGATCGACGCCGGCTTCGATCAGGCGCTCGGCGCGCTCGAAACCATCGTCACCGACGCCAACTGCGGCAGCAGCGCGGAGACGGCCCTGTGCATCCTTCGACGCATTCGGGTTGAGCTGCGACTTTTCAATATCCTTGACGGTGATGAGACCGACGCAACGGCCTTCGCCGTCAACGACCAGCAGCTTCTCGATGCGGTGCGCGTGCAGCAGGCGCTTGGCTTCCTGCTGGTTGACGCTTTCCTTGACGGTCACGAGGTTTTCGCGCGTCATCAGTTCGTAGATCTTCTGCTTCGGATCGGAGGCGAAGCGAACGTCGCGGTTGGTAAGGATGCCGACGAGGCGGCCGGACTTTTCAACAACGGGAATGCCGGAGATGCTGTGCATCTTCATCAGCGCGAGCGCATCGGCCAAGGTCGCATCGGGACCGATCGTCACCGGATTGACGACCATGCCGCTTTCGAACTTCTTGACCTGACGGACCTGCTCGGCCTGCTCGATCGGCGTCAGGTTCTTATGGATAACGCCGAGACCGCCTGCCTGCGCCATGGCGATTGCAAGGCGGCTTTCCGTGACCGTATCCATGGCAGAAGAGATGATCGGGATGTTCAGCTCGAAATCGGGGGCAATGCGCGTCGCCACGCTTGTCTGGCCCGGAAGAACCTCGGAGTGACCGGGCTGCAGGAGCACGTCATCGAAGGTGAGTGCGTCCAACCCGGTTGGCGTTTCTATGATGCGAGCCATGGCCAATTTCCTCAATTACGAAAAATGCTGCCTCACCCGGAACGAGTCGTCCGCACCGGCGATGTGCAAGGTTTGCTTTGGAAGTTGGCGAGGGCTGGTAACACGTCTATGACAGGAAGGGAATAGTAAAAAGCCCGGCGCGGCTGCCGGGCTTGGTATGGCTGCCATGCAGCGTGCTCAGAGGTCGAACTGATAGGTCTTCGGCACGAAGCGGTAACCGGTGTCGTAGGTCTCGACAAAGCCGACGGCCGGAAACGGCATATGGTATCCTAGGAAGGCAACCTTGTCGGCCGCGATCATGTCGAACACCTTCTTGCGGGTGGCCGCGGCCTGCGCCTTGTCCATGTCGAAGCGAACCTCCCACTCGGGCCTTTGCAGCGAAAGAACGTAGTGGTTGGCGGTATCGCCGGTCGCGACCAGGCGCTTGCCGTCGGACTCCACATGGAAAATCATGTGGCCGGGCGTGTGCCCCGGCGCCAGCATGGCGGTGATGCCGCCAGCGACCGTGTCGCCTTCCCCGATGAACGTCATCTTCTCGGCAAAGGGAACCACGTTCGCGAGCACCGCCTTGTGGCCGCCTTCAGCAGGCGTGCCTTCGCGCGCCTTGTCCGTCCAGAAGTCATATTCGGTCTTGCCGGCAACATAACGGGCGTTCTTGAACGCCGGCGCTCCGGCTTCCATGAGCCCGCCAATGTGATCGCCATGCAGATGGGTCAGCGCCACGACGGTGATATCATCCGGCGAATAGCCGGCAGCCTTCAGCCCATCGCGAAGCAGGCCGGCGCCCCGCGCCCGGCCACCCTCGCCGAATCCGGTATCGACCAGGATGACATCGGAGCCGGTGTCGATCACCGTCGGCGCATAGGCGTTGACGAACTTGTCGGTCGGCAGGAAGTTCTTTGCAAGCAACTCCTGAACCGTTTCCGGCTTCTGGTTGGTCCCGAAGGTTTCATACGGCTTCTCGGCCACGCTCGCGCCGTCCTTGATGACGGTGAAGTTGAAGGAGCCGAGTTTGAATCTGTTGAACTGAGGCTGCGTCGTCGCATCCATCTTTGTCTTATCTCCACTTGCAGCCATTGCGGCCGTCTGTCTCAAAATCGCCGGCGCCGCCAGCAGGCCAATGCCCGCAGCACAGAACGCGCGCCGTCTTATCCCCGTCGACGTTGCCATATCCCATCCTTCCAATAACGCACGGCACCTTCGCCGCACAGCCCCCATGCCGAGCCGACCGCCTTCATCTGGCAATTGCCCGATACAAACATATGTCAATCTTGACCGTTGAATTTGCTGAACAAGCAGTCTCACGCAGACGTGATGCAAACGTGTTTTCAAAGCCGATTGAGGGGTTGGCAGAGATACGTACGAGGAATACAGAGCACTGGCCTTCCAAGCCGCCTTCGCCAGACATTCAAGGCTGTCGCGCATGAACCGCATCGTTCCGTTGATCCTCGCCGTCGCTCTGTTCATGGAGCAGATGGACTCCACCGTCATCTCGACCGCCCTGCCAGCAATCGCCAACGATCTGCATGTCGGGCCGATCACGCTGAAACTTGCGCTGACCTCCTACATGGTGTCGCTGGCGGTCTTCATTCCGATCAGCGGCTGGATGGCGGACAGGTTCGGCGCCAAGCGTATCTTCCGGCTGGCGATTTGCGTGTTCGTCGTCGGCTCGATCTTTTGCGCGGCATCGTCAGGGCTTATCGAATTCGTCTGCGCCCGTTTCCTGCAGGGCATGGGCGGCGCGATGATGACACCGGTGGGGCGTCTGGTGCTGCTGCGCACGACGAAGCGAAGCGATCTCGTCTCGGCCATGGCGCTGCTGACGATCCCGGCGCTGGTCGGACCGCTTGCTGGGCCGCCGCTCGGCGGCTTCATCACCACCTATTTCACCTGGCACTGGATCTTCCTCATCAACGTGCCGGTCGGCATTGTCGGTGTTTGGCTCGCCACGATCTTTCTTCCAGAGGTCGAAGCCACGGCGCCCCCGAAGCTTGACGTCACCGGCTTCATATTGACCTCGTTTGCCGCAGCTGGCGTCGTGTTCGGCCTGTCGGTGGTGAGCCTGCCTGCGCTCCCGCCCATCATCGGCATCGCGGCAACGGCGATTGGGCTGGTTTGCGGTGCGCTGTACGTGCGCCATGCGCGGCGCCACCCGGCGCCGATCCTCAATCTCAAACTGTTCCGCAACCCGACATTCAGGGCGTCGACCACGGGCGGAACACTCTTTCGCATCTGCATCGGCGCGATGCCTTTCCTGACACCGCTGATGCTGCAGCTCGGCTTCGGGCTGACGCCCTTTCAATCGGGGCTCATCACCTTTGCCGGCGCGATCGGCGCGATCACCACGAAGTTCATGGCGCGACGCGTTTTCGCGGCGGTGGGCTTCCGGACGACCCTGCTGACGGCCGCGGGTGTGACGACGCTCGTGACTGTGACGACGGGTTTCTTTACACCGGAAACGCCGCATCTCGTCATCATCGGCATCCTGCTGATCGGCGGCTTCTCCCGCTCCTTCTTCTTCACCGGCGTCAACGCGCTTGCCTATGCAGACATCGACGATGCACAGGCGAGCCAGGCGACATCGATGAGTTCGGTCATGCAGCAGATCAGCCTGGCTCTTGGTGTTGCTGTTGCCGCAGCGATCCTCGAGACGTCGATCTACCTACGCGGCGAGGAATTGCAGGTGGTGGATTTCCACATCGCCTTCTACGTGATCGCACTGCTGACCGTGGTCGCCACTCTCCCGTTCATCCGCATGGACAAGAACGCCGGCGCGCTGGTCTCCGGCCATCGCGCCAAGGCTCTGACACCGGCAGGCGTCGAGGCTGAGCAGCAGGCGGTAAAATAGTTATTCCGGCCGCTCGCAAACCGCGCTGAGCTTGTTGCCATCCAGATCGCGGACGTAGGCGGCGTAGAAGCTGGCATGAAACGGCCTCAGCCCCGGCTTGCCCTCATCGATGCCGCCCGCGGCGATGGCGGCGGCATAGAAGGCATCGACATCCGCCCGACTTTCAGCGGCAAGCGCCACCATCGAGCCGTTGCCATTCGATGCCCGCCGGCGATTGAAGGGGGTGACGATCCACAGCCGGCAACGGCTGTCGCCATCGGCGGCATAGCCGATCTCCTCTTCCGAAAAGCGCTGGAGCTTGTAGCCGAGAAGCGGGAGCACGACGTCATAAAAGCGTCGGGCTCGATCGATGTCGTTCGTTCCGAGAGTGACGTAAAGCAGCATAGATATCCGCGGTCATTTCAGTCCTGGGGAGCTCTATATTCGACCCAGAACGACCGAAAGATCAAGCTTCCGTAACGTCAATTGCCGCCTTGCGACCCTTGAATCCCTTCGCGAGCAGGAACATCTCGACCGATTCCGCCCGAGACGAAGCCGGCTTGACGTGGACGACCTGCTTGAAATGCTGCTTGAGCATGTTGAGCAGCTCCTTCTCGGTGCCGCCCTGGAAAGTCTTGGCAAGGAAGTGCCCGCCCTCGCCGAGCACCTCGATCGCGAAGTGTGCTGCAACCTCGCAGAGGTGCATGGTTCGAAGGTGATCGGTGCGATGATGACCGGTCGTGGGCGCGGCCATGTCCGAGATGACGAGGTCCGGCGTGCCGCCGACCGCTTCCATCAGCTGATCGGGGGCCGTGGGATCCAGGAAGTCGAGCTGCAGGATCTTCACACCAGGGAGCTGCGCCATCTCGAGGAAGTCGATCGCGGCAACGCGCACATCCTCGTCCGTCGATCCGGTCACCTTGGCGGCGATCTGCGACCAGCTGCCCGGCGCAGCACCCAGATCGATGATCCGTCGCGCACCCTTCAGGATTCCATGCTTCTCATCGATCTCAAGCAGCTTGAAGGCCGCGCGGGCGCGATAGCCCTCGAGCTGCGCGCGCTGCACATAGGGATCGTTGATATGGCGCTGCAGCCACTGTCGGGACGACGCCTTCATCTTCTTGTTCTTGACGCGCTGGCCGAGCTTGCGGCCGGTGCGGTTGCCCGCAATCGTTGGCTTGGTCATGCCTGTCCCCTATTTGCCGCGCTGGCCGCGGCGGTTGCGGTGGCGCCGCCAGACGCCGTCATCCGCCATCATGTCTGTGAGGAGGCCTTCCCTCAAGCCTCGATCGGCAACGCGCATGCGCGGGCTCGGCCAACGACGGCGGATGGCCTCAAGGATTGCGCATCCTGCCAATACGAGATCGGCCCGATCCGGGCCAATGCAGGGATTGGCCGCCCTGCTGGCGAAATCCCACGAGAGCAGCTTTGCCTGCATCGCCGACACCTCGTCATCCGACAGCCAGATGCCGTCGACCTTGCGGCGATCATAGCGCGGCAGATCGAGATGGACGCCGGCAAGCGTCGTGA
Organism: Hyphomicrobiales bacterium; assembly: GCA_900489925.1. GTDB lineage: Bacteria > Pseudomonadota > Alphaproteobacteria > Rhizobiales > Rhizobiaceae > Rhizobium. The sequence goes on from UEHQ01000002.1 coordinate 82,771, forward strand.
CCGTTCCAGAGGTGCCGATCAGGTGGAAATCGCCTGAGTGCCCGATTTCGATCTCAGGGCAATCGAAGCTCGACAGCATCCCCTCGACCTCGACGACCATGCCCTCGAAGGCTTCAGGCGTGACATCGCGACCGCCGTGCCGCTCCGAAAGCGTGACGACGCCCACGGGCAACGAGGTCCAGTGCGTGATATGATTGGCCAGCCGGTTGAATCTGCTTTCGCCGATGCGGATCACCGCGATTTCCGACGAACCGCCACCGATATCGAAGAGAACCACGGAACGGGTCTCGCGGCTGACGAGCGACGAGCATCCCGATACGGCAAGCCGCGCTTCCGTCTCGCGATCGATGATTTCGAGCTCCAGTCCGGTTTCCGCAACCACGCGCTCCAGGAACTGCGCGCCGTTGGTCGCCTGACGGCACGCTTCGGTGGCGATCAGCCGCATGCGACGGATTTCGCGGTTCTTGAGCTTGGAGGCACACACCCTCAGGGCGTCGACCGCACGATCCATCGCCTCATCGGACAGCCGACCGCTTGCGGCAAGCCCCTCGCCCAGGCGCACGATCCGCGAAAACGCATCAACGACGCGGAACTGTCCGGGCCGCGTCGGTTGCGCGATCAACAGGCGGCAATTGTTGGTGCCGAGGTCCAGCGCGGCATAGAGTTCGTCCGGCCACGCGTGCTCGCCACCCTGGCCGCGCGATTCGCGCTCGGGCTGGCGGGACGATCGCGTGTCGTTCTCGCCGCCACGCTGATCAGTGGGCGTGCTGCGTGCCACGGTCGCGGATTGCTGGGCATGCGGAGCGGCATGGCCGACGGACTTGGTAGGAGCGAGCGGGCGACCCTGCAAACCGCGCTTGCCGCGATTCTTGCGGCGATTGCGCCGGCCCGACGCCGATTCGCCCTGTGGATGCGCAGCCGCTTCCGGAGCCGCGCTTTTCTCAACCGGTGTTCGATTCTGATTGGCGCTCTCGGCAGATCCGCCGGATCCACGCCGCCGACGCTTGCGCTTGCGAGCCGGATTTCCGGCGCCGTCTTCCATTGGGCGCGCTGTCTCTCCTGCATTGCCGGAGGAGACATGCGTAGCAGCCTGGCCTACATTGCGGGAGTGCCCGCCATGTTTGCCCTTGCGGCGCCTGGACTTTTTGCCATCCTTGCGCCTTGCCGCCGACGCCCCGTCTAGTTGCGACTTTGCGCCGCCTTCGGGGTCTTCCACGTTCGTTATCCACCGCGCCGCGCAATTCCAGAAGGTATGCAGCTGGCGCTCATTCGATTTTTGCGTTGCGGCAAGAATATCAGTGCCGGGCGGAATCACCAAATTCTTTTTATCAGCGCTCCGGAAAGGACCGATCGAGGCCCCAAAAACGGCAGCGTAATTTTTTTCAAAACGGTATTTGCAATTCCCGAGCTTTTGGTTATAAGCGCCGCACAGCAGCCAAGCCACGCTTCGGCAGCGACTGCTGGGGAATAGTTCAATGGTAGAACGACGGACTCTGACTCCGTTAATCTTGGTTCGAGTCCAGGTTCCCCAGCCAATTCTCTCTAAAATCCCTTAATTCCTTGATTTTCCAGTCGTGCCGGATAGCGTTTTGGCATCATTGGCGACCTGATGCCCAGAACTGTAGCCCACAGGTGATGCCCACGCCCATCGCGCGCGGTGGACAAACCCTCGGGGAAAGACAGGGCACTCATCATGGCCGTGCGCCACGAGGTCGAGAATCTGATCCGCCGCGGAAACATCTTCTACTGGCGGGCACGCATCCCCTCCGTCTTCATCCATTGCCGCCCAGGCAGCCGCCTTTCACTCAGCCTTCATTGTTCCGACCATAGAAAGGCTCAGATCATCGGCCGGAAGCTCAATACGCGGCTGGCGGAACTGAAGATGAATTCGAAGGACGTGATGACCACGAAGAAGCAGCTCCAGATCCTGTTAGAGCACGTGCGGGACCAAGAGCTTGAGAGGCTCGATGACATCAGTACGATGGCCAAGCGCAATGGGCGGGGCGGCGACGTCGTCGAGATGGAACTCGATCTCGAGGCAGGCTGGGCCTGCCAGCTCCTCTCGAAGTTTGGGACCCGCTCGGACCTCAGCCTCGAAGGCGACTGCCCCGGGGTCACCTACCTGCTCAAGAACGGCGTGCCTGCCTCGCATGTTGACGCGATCCGGGCAAACTATCTCGCCGAGCTTACGATTGCACGCAGCGCCGGCTTCGAGGACGGCATCCGGCGGTTGATCTATCAGTTCGATATTGCCGACACCGCCGTCAATCGCGAACGGGCGATGTCGAAAATGTTCGAAGGCCGTGCCGCAGCCCTGCTTGACATCGACGATCGACACGAACTCGTCGACCGGACCTTAAGCGAATTCACAGGTGGCGGCAGAGCAAACAAGTCCGTGGTCGAGGAGAAGCCCGTCGAGGTCGAACCTGTTGCCGCTTCCTCGATGATCCTGACCAAGGAGAGCAAGCCGGCACCGACTGCAACCGGTATCCCGCAGCCAGAGGAAATCGCCTACCTCGACCTCTCACCGCGCGTGCCGCCGAACGCCAAAACGGCAGTGGCTGAAACTCAAGGCGCAAGCCATAGGGTCGTAGCCGTCGCAGATTTCGAGCAAGCATGCGAGAAGCTCATCGCAAACATGGGCGAAGAATGGACAACGGAAACGGGCCGCGATGCGATGGCGCTGGTTCGGATGTTCAAATCGGTGCTCATGGAACACGGTGTGGAGCATTCTGGACAGATCGAGCAGTATCACATCGGCCTGCTGCGGCAGCACTTCAACGACATTCCGACAGACTGGGGCCGAAGCAGCAAGATGCGCGTCATGTCAGCGCCGGAACTTCGAGCGGAGGGCGAGAAACTGCGCAAGGCGGCTGACGCCGCGGGAACCAAGGCGAAGGTTGGTCTGGCCTCCACTACAATTCGCAAGCACTTCGGAAACCTGCAGCACTTCCTGAAGCATCTGAAAGGCCACGGGTTCGAAATCGAAAACTGGACCTTTGAAGGTCTGCGCCCGAGAAAGCCCAAAGCAGGAGACATCCGTCACCAGCAGTACAAACCGAAGCCTCAAGACATCGCTCCGATTTTCTCAAGTCCGATCTACACGGGCTCGCAGGATCATCTGCGGGGAAAACGGAGGAAACCAGGCAAGCATGTCTTCCATGATTCGCTCTACTATCTGCCGATCCTGTTCACCTATCTGGGACCAAGGCGTAAAGAGTTTGCCGGACTTGCCGTCGACGACATTGCAAAGGACGAGGACGGGTATGTCATCCTCCTTCGGACGAATGGCATTAGGCGGTTGAAGACCGCACAATCAAAACGACTGCTACCCATGCCCGACGAAATGGTTCGATTGGGCTTCCTCGACTACTATCATGCGATCAAGGGACTTGGATACGAAGCGCTCTTCCCGGATCTTTTCTCGGATAAGACGGAGAACGATCCGGGCAATCGTTTCTACGATACCTTCATCCCCGTCATGCGCGGCGCCCTTGGGGAAAAAATGTGGGAGCGATCCATTCATGCCCTTCGCCATGGTATGGCGGACACCCTGAAACAGGCCGGCGTCCCGACTGAAGTTATCGACGACATCTCCGGCCGGCTGAGCGAAGGCAGCGAAACCAACACGCGATACACCAATCCGGCGGGTCTTCCCCTGATGCGGAGTGCCTTGCGGCACTACCCTATCATCACTTCGATCGTCGAACGGAAGCCTTTGCAACTCCTCCCATGGATCGAGAACAAGCAACCGCCGCCATGGGCACGTGAAGGCAAGAAGTGAAGCGACCAGGGCGGAAATGATTTCCGCCTTGGCTTGCTCAGAACTAGGCGGCTTCCCAAACCTGATTGAGAATGCGTGCGGCCAGTGCCGCCTTGTCCTGTGGAAGGAAACGGCCGTAGTGCTTGGCGACCATGTCCGCCGTATCCTGGATGGCGTAGCTCGCCTGTTCGTATGAGCCTGTCTGCTTCAGGATATGGGTCGCCAGAACATCCCGGACGTTATGCGGGCCATGGGGCAGCAGGCCCTTGATCGCTCCTCGCCCGGTGTATGGATTGTAGATTCCATAGCGTTGGATGGTGAGCCGCCATGCCTCGTAAAAGGTGGTGACGTCGTATGCTGCATCGGTGCTTGTCGTCTTGACGGTCTTCACAAAGAATGTTCCGGGATCGGCTACGCCTTTGAGAAGGACCGCGCGATGACGGTCGACATAGTCATCGATGTGGCGATAGAGGTCGAGCAAATTGGGCAGCAGCAGCCGAAATGGTCTGTCTCCGAAGAACGACGAATGGGCGTTCTTGAATGCCACCGCCGGAATCAACACTTCCCAGCCATCGTCACGGTCACTCCAGCGGAGCTCACCGCGCTTGAGTTTTTCGAGCACGCGTTCCGGTCGCGGCATCTGTCCGCGTGGGCACAGCATCAATTGCCGAAGGTTTTTCTGGCGAAGTCCGAGATGCAGTCCCAGGCGGAGCATTAGGAACGAGCGAACTGCTTCCGCGGCCGGACGCGGATAGCGCTCCTCATCAGGCATCAGCCTGATGATCTCCTCGGTGATCTTCCGATATTCGCCGACCGGACTGTCAGCTTCGAGGACCGGCATGATCGGTTCGAAGGGATCGCGATGGACACGGGCGATACGCTGGATCTCTTTGACCCGGTGGGCTGCGTGTTTGTGGAAATCCTCGCAGGCTCCGTGCCAATCCTCACGGGCGTAGTCGATCTCATTCTGCGAGACGAGACCGGCGATAGGCTGGACACGCGCTAGGAGTTCCCGATGCTGTCGAAGCCATCCGGTGCCTTCCTTGGTGATTGCCAGGGCGATCCGCAGCATATCGACTTCCCACGCCGTATAGAAGCCCCGGCGGCTTTCGCGCCATTGCAGATACCAATCCCAGACACCCGGAAAGATAAGCAGCCCGAAGGTCAGTTGACGCAGCGGCACCCCATATCCCTTGATCTCTCCCGCCTTTGACGCCGCAAGTGCGCCAAACATCAGGCCGAGATGCTCGATCTTCTGCGAGGCGGTTTCCTCGCCCCAGACACCGTTGCGCTGAAAGCCGATCGATGTCAGTGCCGATGTTTTGAAGCGGACGAGGTCGGCCATTTCCATGGCAAGCGCTGGTGGCGCATCGATGACGCCCGACAGCAGATCGGGATCCTCGATCCACGTTTCCTCGTAGTTCGCCGGTACAGTGATCTTTCCATCGCTTGGCGCACGTCCGCCGTAGGATACGCCGGGAAAGCGGATGGCGTAGCGCTGCTTCGCCGCGGCAGCCTGAAATTTGCGGTAATCCGTCGACCCGCTGATGATCACGCGACGGACCCAATCCAGAATCTCCTCGCGCTTGGCGAACGGAAGCGAATTGAAGTCATTTGGTAGATGCCACGCGATCCTGCGTCGTTCCGCAGGCTCGATACCCGATAGATTGAACCCGGACGCCGATCGCGACTGATGCGGCAGCTTCGCTTTGAAGTAGCCTTCCGGGAGAAGGTAACGGCGCTCGATACGACCAAGCACATCGAAGCTGTCTGTGCTTCGCGGCACGCGCCGGCCTTCGATCCAACTCAGCAGCGTATTCTTGTCCATGGGCTCGTCAGCCCGTACGACCGATCGATAGAGAACCCAGTAGGTCTCACCGTGGCGATGCATGTGGAGCTGAAGTGCTTCGGCGAAATCGGCGGGGTCATCCCACTCGCGAAACAGAGGTTCCGGAAACTCGACTTTCACGCCAGGCTTATGCACCACGGAGGCAACCTGAGATCGCGCGGTCTCGGGGGGCGTGGAATTGATTGTCAATTTCCCATTCTCGGCGCCGACCTTGTTTGTCCCCGTCGAGCCTCTGGGCTTGCGAGAGCGTACTTTCGTCTCTCCGGGAGTTTTCTCACCGTCCCTGCCCCACCGGACGATGGCATCAAACCCGGGGTCGATCAAACGGTGATGCGATGCAAGCGATCGAGCGTCGATCCCGGTCATGCGGGCAACCACATTCCATTCTGTGCGGCCCTCCGTCCGGGGCGGCCCGCACCTTCGCTCGATAAGTCGCCGCATATAGGCCTTGAGGGCTTCGGCTTCGTCGCCGGAGAAGATGGTCGAGAGACGCAGTTCGCAATAGGCGTCGATCTTACGTTGGAAGGCTTTGATTGCAGTTAGCTTGGTCATTTCACTTCATCATGTTCGTTACTCGGACCCTCTGCGAGGGCCGGCCGAGCTAAGCGAAGTGGATTAACGAAGGATTGGAGCCGTCTATTGCTCCAGAAATCCGATTCAGAATCAAACGGCGTTTTAGGAAGTAATGGGGGGAGAGGTCATTATTCCATCGAACGCCGTTAGGCGTTGATCAGCCTCGTCAAGCATGCAGATCCGGTAACAACAGACCAAGTGGACACGGACGCGCTCAGGCCTCCTGGTCGGGGCCGCTGGGATAGATCAGGTGGATTTTCCTGCGAAAGGGGGAGCCGCCCGCGCGATACTTGTAGACCAGATCGTCGAACACTGCGTCGGATTCGCGCTCATCGAAACCCTGATCTGTCAGCATCGTGACGATCTTGTTCTGGAACTTCTCAAGCTCCACTTGCTGACCCTTGTCGATCGCCCGCCGGATCAGCCAGAACAGCGCCACCCGAGCCACGTCATCTCTGTCAGGCCGCTTCGCCCTTCTGTTGGCATCGCGAAGTGCCTTCTGTCGCTGCCTTGCTGCCTTCTGGTTCATAATGCTCCTCCCGATCCTCGACCTCTTCAATGGTCAGGGGACCGGCCTGCCGGCGCAAGCCTTGCCCGGCTGAATCGGAAATTTCGGACTTTGAATCGGCGGCGCAGAACCATGAATCAAATGACCGCAATTTGTTTCGACTTGCGGGCACGTTATCTCACGTCAAGACGACCCGCTCGACCGCGAACGGCGTTGGTGAATCGTCGTATTCGAGTTCCGAATCAAATGAGCGCAATTTGTTTCAAGTTGCCGAAGACTTGATGTGCGTTGCCAACAACGTGTCGTACATCATATCAAGTCACGCCACATCATCGCGATGGTGTCCGAGGATCCAGCCCTCCCATTTGCGCACGGCATCGATTGCCGGAATGCCTTCAGCCCGCCGGCCATCGACTACATCGAGCATCCCCAACAATCCGACCACAGCATCGAAACGATCCTCGCCGGCCTTGTCCGAGCCGAAGCCATCGTTAATGAATGGCTGAAGCAGACCGGTATCGAGGTTCGGCCGCGCTGCAAGCCAAGGCAATATACTCTGTCCCATCCGTGTCCGGTCTGCCTGACGCCGCTTGCTCCAGCCGCTTCGTGGCATGCCGATCTGACCGTATACGTCGCCAGGATAAGTTTCTGAAATGATGACTGGCTTTCTGTAGGCGAGCTCAGCCAGGCTTCCATCGAACGGCCAAAGTCCAATCCCCTCCAGCCTCGGCACGATGATTTCCCGCCATCCAGAGATCGCGCCTTTGCCGACTTGATTGCCGCCAAGCGTCCAGAACAACATGCAGGCGGCCTGCCGATCGGCGGTCGCCCGTTCGCAGAGACGCAGGAGCGATGACGCGTCAGAAATCCCAAGGGCATCGAACAGATGGGCACGCGCCGTGCCACCAGGGCGCACGGGATAGAACGGGCGTTGCAGCGAGATATGGTCGCGATGATCAGCGACCTTGTACCAATCCGACCAAATCCCGGAGCCGAACGATGTTAGTGCCTCCCGGAATGAACCGATACCGGCTGCTCGCGCATAGGATTCCGGCAGGCCGATTGGGAAGTCGAAGCCGATCAGAAGCGCGCCAGGATCGACGGCGCTGCGCTGAAGCCGGCCGAAAAGGCTCGACGTGTCACCGACGAGTTCCGGAGGCTGAACATGCCATTGTCCGCCACGCTTGATGGCCACTGCCATCCAGCGCTTTTTCTGCTCCATGCTCCAATCGCAATGGGCGACAACCGCGACACTCATTCTGCACTCCGCTTCTCCTCATCGGCCGCATGACTATCAGCTTTAGGGCGGCAGATCACCGTCTGCCAGGATGTGACTGACTGCCGTCTGATCCATTGCCTGAGCTTCGAACAGCGCCTTGGCAAGGGCATTGAATGTCGACCTACGCCTTCTGAGGATCGTCCCTGCCCGATCGATTGCGACTTCCAGCCGAGCATGAACACGAACGGCCAGTTCGGGATCACGGTCGAACACCGCACCCGGATCGCGATGCGGGCGATAGAGCAGCGGATGCTCGGCCCCGAACCCAAGGGTTCGCTCCATGTCGAAGGCAAGCCGCGTGGCCCGCGCCAGATCGCTGTCGTCGGCGCCCGCGGATCCGCTCGAGACACGCTTGAGCATCATTTGCTCGGCGGCCCGCCCGGCCATCAGCATGGTGAGCATATTTTCGTACCAGTCACGGGTATAGGTAGCCCAGACGTGGAAGCCGACCAGATTGTAGCCGCCCTCGCCGGTATCGATATTGAGACCGCGAACAGGTCCGAGATCGAGCGCATGATGAACGACCGCGTGACCTGCCTCGTGGAAGGCGAAGCGCCAGCGCAGATTATAGGGCACGGGCGGGCGATTACCGCGGATGCCGACTTCGATGTCCTCATAGCGGATCGCGCGCTTGCCGCGGCGCGCCTTCAATCGCGCCTCCCGGACGATGCGCTCGATATCCGCACCCGTTAGTCCCATCGCGCGCGTGGCGAGACGCCGCAGGATCGCATCGGAGGAGTTGCATTCTTGCGCGGCCGCCGACATTTCCGACGCGTTGGTGTTCTGTGGCTCGGTCATCGACTGGCTCCCTTCCATTGCTCTTCTGCGTCTTCCTCCAGATAGTCGGCGACGATCTTCCTCAGCGAGAATCCATCACCGGCATCTGACACGCGGGTTCCCTGCTCGGAATCAACCAGTGACGCAGCATCGTCACCGAGATGATAGGCAAGGATTTCGACGAGTGTCGGCACGTCAGGTTTCGGGATTTCGATACGGGTCTCCAACCGTCCGGAGCGCTTGATGGCCTCGTCGATATGGTCGGGCCGGTTGGTGGCGCCGACGATGATCAGGCCCTCGTTCCTGACGGCGCCATCAAGCAGTTCCAGCGCCTTGTTGACGACGGTATTCCAATAGTCGGCATATTCCCGCTCGGCCGGCTGCCTTTTGCCGATACCGTCGATCTCGTCGATGAACAGGATCGCCGGCGCCATGGCCCGCGCCTCGACAAATGTCTTGCTCATCCTGTCGATCACGTCGTTGAGATGACCGCCCTGCAACCAGGTCGATACGGATGTGACGACCAGCGGGATTTGCAGGCTGTTGCACAGCGCCCGGGCAAAGGTGGTCTTGCCGGTACCAGGCGGACCGGACAGCAGCAGCTTGGTGCTCATCTCCGACCAAGCGAGGATGCTCGCCCGGAAGTCGTCCAGATCCTGCTTCAGATCGAGCGCCCAGTCCTTTGCCTTTCCGTATCCGGAGAGGGTTTCGACAGTCACGGGCAGTTTATGGCCAGGCGCATCCTTTGTCGGCAAAGGTTCCGGCTGAAGCACTTCGGCGCCCGAAGGCTTGTCCTTTTTCCAGCGGCCGCTGTTTTCGGTGTCGGTCGGCTTCGACTTCTCGTCCGAGCCTTGGCGCTTCTCGGTGGAGCTGCTGGACGATCCCGATCCGAATGCGTTGTCGCCACCCTCACCGCCATCCTCTTCCTCGAAGTCTCCGCGATTGCGCTCAATGAGCACTGCAAGAACATGCAGCACGTCGCGAACATGCCGTCCAGGGCGAAACGCAAGGACCAGATCCTCGAGCGACAGCCAGCGCGCATCGGAATCCGACGGCAGGCCCAGCTTCTCGATTGCCTCGTCCGGGTAAAGCACATCCACCAGATCGGCAACGAACCTGCGGTCGAGCTTTCCCGTTTCCAGCGACAGGTCGGCGGAGATCTGCAGCAGCGAGGGAATGTCCGATCGTTTCTCCGCGATGGCGAGGACGGACAGGTCGCGGGACAGCGCGCTGAGCATGCGCCGGCGCAGGGCATTGCCCGTGACACGATGCACGCCCGCGCCCGAGAAGGTCATCAGACGCCTGCGTGTCTCAGCTTCGAGGAAATCGAAGTGATCGTCATTGAACATGTGATCCGACTCGATGATTGCGAATGGGCCGCCGGGCACCAGCCGGGAGTTTTCCAGCAGCCGCAGTACTTCCCGCTCAAAGCCATCGAGCGGCGCATGGAGGGTGACGACCGGTGTCACACGGGTCAGCGTATAAACGATCTCCTGAAGCGACCGTCCGCTACTGCGCACCGCGCACGCCAGAACCAGGGCAGCAACGATGTGACTGACCAGTGGCACAGCCGTTGCCCGATCCACCAGGCCGACGGCATAGGTGCGCCGATCCATACCATTGCCCAGCGCCCCCTCTTCCGCGATTGTGCCGCGACGCGCCCGAGGGAGGGCCACGAGTTGCGAGGCGAACTGCGGATGAATGATCCCGGCGGTCACGACACCATCGCCACCGGAACCCGGCGTCGGATTGCCGGTTTCCTTCGGTGCGACAAGCCAGTCACCAAAATTCCGCCGGAACCAGGTATCGTCACGGATTGGATCGCCGGTCAGTCGTGTCGTGTCGAACGTCGGGCTGTAACGGCAGGCGAGATGACCATCGACATCGACGATCTTGCTTTCCAGCAGACCGTTGCGCAGAGCGATCCGGCGCGCCTCGCGGCGCGCAAGATGCCGAAGACGGCGAACAAACAGACGAGCGAGCTTATCCATCGATCCGACCTCCCGTCTCCGCGGCAATAATTGCCGTGTGGGCGTCCTGCACCGGATCGCGCCGACGCGTCCGACCACGCCGCCGCCCGTCAATGACACCGGGCTTCGGGATCGTCGCCAACACACGCTCGCGCGGCGAACGACGCGGCGGATGCGCGTCAGCCGACGAACCGGTCGAGACAGACAGGCTCAGGTGTTCGTTCCGGGACCGATCGAGATGTCGGTTGCGGCTCCGCAGCCAGTCGAGCAGCAGGCGGCATGCCGCATTGCCGCCGTCAGCAACTGCACGCAACCGCAGCATCAGAGGCTCAGGAACAAGGCCATCCAGCAAAGGGCCTTGCCGAACGACGGCGAGTGCCAGGCCGATCAGAACGGCGGGGTCGTCGTGATAGCTCGAACCGCGATCCAGGTCATCGGATTGTACAGGAGGGATATTCGCGAGCCTGCTGCGAAGGCAGGGCGACGCGATGGTATCGGTTGTGACCGCTTCGCAGACGAAGCCGGCCACAGACGGGCTGTGGGTATCGATGGACATGACTGTCTCCTCGCCGGAGCCATGGGCATCCAGCGTTTTCGGAATGGAAAGACGGGGAAGCCGGCCACGCGCTCGGCGCGGCCGCGATCAGTGCCGTTGCACCAGCGGCTAATCAGTACCGACGAGGACGGCGGGCAAAGCCAACGCGAATGCGGACCGGTTCCGGCTCGTCGTCCTGATCATCGAAGCAGCCGAGATCGTAGCGACCATCATCCTCTTCCTCCGCAGCCATCTCCCGCTCTTCTTCGTAAGTGCGGGCCGGGCCGTTCAGAGCGGTCAGCGGGTTTGTGACGATGGCAGCGGCAGGCGCCGTATCCGAGATGGCCATTGCCACCACACCCAGTGCCTTACGGGCTTCTGCCTCGAGAAGCTGCTGCACGCGGCGACCGAAGCGCAGGCGCAACTCAGCCATGCAGGCGGCGACACCATCGATTTCCAGAAGATCGTCGATCTCGGACAGGGCCCAGATGCCGGTCGCATGATCGCTCGGACGGCTGGCGCCATCGACAATGGCAACCTCGACCGTGTCGACCATCAGGCGCTTGTGATTCTTATAGAGCCAGTCCGGCAGGACCATCGCCGATGCCATCATCTTCAGCTTCAGTTCCTCAAGCCTGCTGGTATCGCCATAGGAGGCGAGCGAACGTTTCAAGTCGAGGATATAGGCCGTGTGCCGCACGCGGTTCACAAGGATGAGGTCGGGCGTGTAGCTGCCTTTGGCCGGCGTCTCGCAATCGAGCTTCACACCATCGAGGTTCGACCAATTGTTACCGGTCACGGCTTCGAGCGCCGCCTTGACCAGCGGCAGTTTCAGCGACTGCGTCAGCACCGTGATATCAGGATTGGCTTTCGCCAGCCGCTCGACCGCCTGCTCCAAGAGCTTGCCTTCCCGGAACGACACGGCGCGCACAAGCGAGGCGATGTGAACGTAATGGCCGAGGATTTCATCCTCGATCGGTTCGCCGTCGGCGATGGCCGCGATGGCGCGGTCGATCAGTAGGTCGAGATCGGCCTCGACTTCGGCGAAGCGAACGATGTGCGGATGGCGGCGCAGGGCTGCCGGTTCGCTGATGCTCCGTGCCCCGAGGCCGAACGAGCGCTGCGAGAACATGGTCGCCGCTGCTGCGGTCGAACGGAGAACTTCCCCGGCGGGGACAGAGAGAGTATGCGTGGTCATAGCCCGATTCCTTTTCGCGAAGGCTGAGGGTTAGGCCCTTGTCAGTGGTGCAAACACTGGCTTGGGCCGTTTCGTGTCCGGTCTTCCGAACGACCCCAACCTGGCAGGACCGGGAGCCGGGCTCAAGGACCCGAGAGTAAAAAAGAGAACGAAGCCGGTACAAGGTTAACGGCGAGCTCACAAAGCGCGAGACCCACGAACCCGCTAGTTGATCGACATTGCCCGGAAGCGGGTTTTGACTCGCCACCGGCAATCAAAAGGAAAAGGGCCGACATGCGGCCCTTTGAAGTTTGGGGGAAGGCCCGGGATTCCGAGCATGGGTCTTGGGCTAAGCGTATCACGCCGCGGCGTTTGGTGATGTTGCCGATTTTTTCGCGGCGCTCCACTCTGACTTGATCTGCTTAACCATGTCATGGCGGGTCAGGCGCTTTTCAGGCTGGGCAAGTGCTTCAGCGACGGAAGGAACGTCAACGTCCGATGTGCGCTTGGACTTGGGCGCCTCGATCGTGGCAGTGGCTCCAAAAGCCGCAGCGATGGATCCCATTCTTTCTTCCACCGAGGAGACGCTCGCGGCCACCGAATCAGGGATGCCGCAGTCATTCGCAGAAATCGGGCCATCCGTACGAACCTCGTCCGGAACATTCGCGCTCGGCATGTCACTGGTTTCACCGCGAGGCCAGGCCGGGGTGCTTGATTTGGAGGTCGCCCATTCCAGGATCGGCACGACTTCCCTTTCCAACCAGGTCCGAAGCTCGCCTTTGTCCGGCCAGGTCGTTTCGCTGCCCATCTTGTAGAGCAGCGCGCTGACCGCGGCCCAACCAGTCTTGCCCGGCAGCGCAATATTTGAGATCACATATGCGGCGGTTGGATAGGGCCTGACGAACTGCGCCAGACTTTCCAGTTCCTTGTGGGCAAGGCGCGCCGTCAGATGTGTCTTTTCAGCGAGGGTCTTCTTGACGATGTTCTTCTTCGGCAACGCCTCACTGACGTGCGCGCGGATCTCCTCGATATGTCCGACGAACGATTTGACGCCATCCCGGATCTTCATTGCGATGATCGCTTTGAGCCCATCAATGCCGCCAACATCATACGGATCGACCTCCGGCCGTGCCTCTGCCTCGTTTTTCGAGCCGGCCATAATCGCCGTGACGTCCTGCACCCTGAGTTTGCCGTTCTGCGCAGCAAAGCCGATAGCCTGCTCGATCTGCTCGGGCTCCGCTGCACTCAACTTCCCAAGGACCGTGGGACCCACGGCCAGTTCCACCAGAATATCCCGGTATGCATCCAAGTTGCGAAACACCGCGCGCTGGGTCCGGACGTGGCGCGCCGTATAGCCGCAGCGTTCCAGCGCCCACTTTTCCAAGGTTCCTTCCGGGAGCAGCGCGGCTGCGCGCTCAAGACGCTCACCGAGCGTGAAGGTCTCTTCGGTCGAACGGCGGGAAACGCTGATGAGGAACATGGCCGTCTCTTCGAGCTGGCTCTTGATATCTTCTGCGACAGCGTTGACTTCGTAGAACGTGCGGGCGGCGGACGGGAGAGCGGATGCGTTGGCAGTCTTGGTCATGTTTATCTCCATGTAAGAGGGATGGTCGTAAAAGCATAACCGCCTTTACCCCTCTATTATCTCAAGCACACAACCGCCAAGCTACCAATCTAAGGTTTTTGTAAATAAATGTAACCAAGTAAATTGTTGAAATTAATACTTATACTTCTTTGAATTTGGCAGATTTCGTCGATAATTTTAGGAATCTTGCTTGCCGATGGCCCAAGCAACGCGAACAATTAATACGTGCATTCACGCGATGCAATTGGGGCCGAAGGGGATACTCGCTCGGGCACTTTCACGTCAGCCTTCCACCTGGTAGCAAGTTCAACAGAGTTCTATTTTGCAGTCAGAGAGCACTTCCATCCGATGGCGAAGGCCATACTCACCACGAAGATCGACCCGACCTACGACGACCTGCCGGAGCAGCGGTATCACTTCCCGCGCACTTACCTACGTCAGGTCGAAGCCGCTCGCCGGGATTGGATCGTCTATTATGAGCCCAGGCGTCCGAGTGGCGATCTGATGAAATCCGGTGGCAAGCAGGCGTATTTCGCGACGGCACGAATTGCCGACGTCATCCCAGACCCATCGAAACCCGATCACTACTACGCGCTGATCGAGGACTTTCTGCCATTCGATCATGCCGTCCCGTTCAAGGAGACGGAACATTACTACGAGAGCGGCTTGCGCAAGGAGGACGGCTCGACGAACAAGGGAGCATTCGGGCGAGCGGTGCGGAACATTTCCGACGCCGAGTATGATCTGATCCTCGCTGCCGGCTTCGCCCATGTCCTCGGGAAGCGTGACCGCGAACGGCCAGTGCCGGATCCGGCGGAGGAAGCGCGCGTCGGATTTGGTGACGACCCGCAGATGCCCTACGAGGCCGACAGCATCGACCGCCGCATCGTCACCCAGGTGCTTCAACGCCCCTTCCGGGATCGGGCATTCTCCGCGGCCATCAAGACTGCCTACCAAGATACCTGCGCAGTCACTGGCCTCAAGCTTATCAACGGCGGCGGACGATCGGAAGTCCAGGCTGCTCACATTCGCCCGGTGGCGGGCGGTGGGCCTGACAGCGTGCGAAACGGCCTCGCACTCTCAGGCACAGTGCATTGGATGTTCGACCGTGGGCTGATCTCAGTTGATGATGACCACCACTTACTGATCGCGTGCGACGGCGTACCCGACACCATCACTCGGCTCATCAATCCGGAGCGGCGCCTGCTTGTGCCGACACGGGCTGACGAAAGGCCGCACTCCCAGTTCCTGCAATATCATCGCGAGCAGGTGTTCAAGGGGTGAGGCAGCGGAAATTATTTCCGCTTGTGCCGCCAGCGGTTTGGCCGGCGCTTCGGCATGACCCAAAAAGCCCAGGACGACGGCTCAGATGCACGACGCCCTCAGGCGCATCGAATTGGCTATCCTACCGCATGCGAAAACGCCGCTCGATGCCACGCCAGTTTCTCTCGATGTTTATCGCTCAGCGGAAGCTGTTTGTCCCAACGGAGCAATGCCTTCCCATCGGGGCTAAGCGCGGACGAGAAGAGCGGCTTGCCGGCATCATCGAAACTCACGAGACCGCTATCGAATGCGGCATCCCAGAGAGCTGACAACAGCAGGCCATTATGGACATCAAGCCGCTCGGCATCGCTGTCGCAGTCTTTCCAAGGCTTGATGTGGGAGGCACGAAGAAGTGCCTTGTCAGCAATACCCGTCAAAGGACAGCACCCCTGCCAGTATGTCATCAGTCGCTCACGGAAAATGTTTTGCCCAACCCGCTGCACCACGAGTCGCTCTGCCTCAGTCGACCTGGGCATGCCGTTGGTCTGATGAAGGAACTCCTGCAGCGGCGCATCCGGAAGGCTCACCGCGAGCTCGTAAACACGCGGCATCGCCGCATATAGCAAAACCAAGTCGGCGAACCGAAAGCGCGCGCGGCCCGGTCCCGCGGCATCGACCGGTTCCAGGCCGATCTCTGCGACGACGCCGGGGTGATCAATCGCGAGGAGCCAGCCACCAATGTCGTCGCGTGCGAGCCAGAGCGAACCCTGTGCGCTTGTCGAAGTGTAATGCCGCCAGCCGTCGATCTCGTCGTGTCTTCGGCGAAAGCCATTTTGATACGTGACCTTGTCGCATTCCTGTTGGGTGACGAAGGATTGGGGCGCCTCGATCATCAGAAGTCCATCGCGAATAGTCGGGCTTCAGCAGGCGTGGATGAGAGTTGGAGCCGCAATGCTTGATGCTCAAGCGTGTGTTGCGAGGGCGCCGTAGTTGTCGTGACGATGTACTGGAATGGTGGCGGACTTCCCTTTTTCTCCAAACTGAGTGCAAAATCAAAAAGGTTGGCGTAGATGCCAGCGTCGAGGTCTGCTTCGCGTGGACTGTCGTGGATAAGAAGTGACGGCATGTCGGCCTTGCCATTCACAGAAAGGATCATGGCAGCGAGATCGAAGGCTACGATCTTGAACGACTCCACAGCGGCAGTTGAGAGTCCCGCGCCGCGTTCTAATGAAATCTCCGGATGAAGGCCGTTGCCATCGAGCTTCATTTTGCCAGAACAGCCCTTAGGCATCAGTGTAGCGACAAGTTGCCGAAAAACTGTTGCTAGATCACCTATTGCTGCCGCTGCACGATCTCGCTCCAACGCCGTCTTTTGCCGTGCCCCTTCTAGTCTCTTGTCGATGAGGGCTAGGCGTTGAGCTATCCCAACACGATCCTTTAACTGAAGGTCAAACCAAGTTGCCTCTCTCACCAATTCGCTCGCTCGATTGACTGCCTTATTCGTGGCCGACATTTGATGTTCGAGCTGGGCAAATGAATTATCAATCTGGGCGATCTCTCGGTCCAGTCGAGCAATCTCTTGGTCGAGTTCGTCGATTTCTCCCGGCAAAGCGCGCTTCTGGCGCTCCAGCTCAGTTACCTGTTGCTCGGTCCGCTCAATTCGCGACCGCACCTGGTCGAGGTCGCAACGCTCCAAAGAGATACCACATCCGTTGGCCGTCACTTCATCTATGCTGACATGGCAAATTGCACAGCGGACAATGACGCCGGTTTCCAGCCTCGCTTGCTCGGTTCCCTGTTCAGCGCGCGCGGCTGCAATCTGACTAGGAAGGCTATGTAACAGGGCCTTTCTCTCAGCCCTCTCGTCACTGCTTTTGTTCCGTTCGGACTGCAGGATTTGGCGTTTCTCGCGCAGCCCATCGCTTGGTCTCTGACCCTTGGCATGCTCGGTACCTATGGCCTTCGCAAGCTCTTCATTTGCCTTGTCGATGAGCTCCTTGCGAACTATTTCCTCGGTCGGATCACGGCTCTTGGGGAAGGAGAGGCTTTCGCATAGCTCAGAAAACCGTTGACTTTGAAACCAGTCGAGATGGCCAAGCTTCTCGCGCAGTACGTCTCGCTCACGCGTAAGTTCTCTGGCCTCGGTAGTCGCCTTGATTTCTTCACCGGAGAGCGCACCGATCGCGAGGCGCACGACCGTCAGCTTTGTTTCCAGAGACAGCTCTTGTGCAGGTGATCCCGAACCGGACCGCTTGGAACGCCAGTCAAACACATCATCCAGCCGGCACTCCTGATCGCGGGTGAGCCATGCGAGCAACACGTCCCAAACCTGATCTGCCTTCAAGTTGTCGGGCACCTGATCTCGATAGCGAGCGCAAAACCGATCCGAGATCACTGGCGCGATGGTTGGAGGCTCGGTGCGGACCAAAAGCTGGTCAAACGTCTCCTCGATGCTCTCGGCGCAAGAGGCGCGTGACGGAAGGTTCATGCCGATAGGACGGGTCACCACCCAGCATTCACCATCGATGATGATCTCTGCCCCAACAAATCCATTGGGCAGCTTTTGATGCATTAGCGGACGCTGTTCTTCATTTGAAAAGTGCCGCTCACCCAAGCAGTATCGAATAAGGCGGCAGAACGTCGTCTTTCCACTGCCATGAGGCGTCGCACCGGTCCCGTTCGTCGATAGATCGGGCGACCAGACGATATTGACCCCTCGCCGAAGCGGAATGTCCCGGAGCAAAGTACCAGGATCCTGCCAGAGCGCTATGCGTCGAACCCACAAGCGTGGTCCTTGCAGACCTTCCGGCAAAATGAACTCAATCTCAGCCGGTTGAAACAGATCAGGCTGCAAGACGTCCCTCCCGGATGAATGGCAGGATTACGGCTGGAACCTGCGCCAGCCCCTGATCGAGATTAATGCCTCTGAGCCGTGACCAAGCGAAAAGTGCACGACCGATAGTAGGATCGTTGGCATTCAGGGTAGACCGATCGAGCCTTTTGCCCGCACCCCAGCGGGCGCCATCGTTCGACACATCAAGTACGGCTGATGAGATGAGCTCATTAAATGCTGCACCCCACGCTGCATTTGTCGGTGGGACGAGCTGGGTCAAGCCTGCGCGGTGTGCCATAAGCCGTTGCCATTCACGACGATCCGCTTCCGAAAGGAACCCATCAAGCAGACCGGGTTGCAAACAGGCCAACGCGGCCAGGCGGACGCGACGGACGTCGGAAGGCACTGGCAAAATACCTACAGTGGCACGAAGCTGGGCGCGCACGCGGTCACGCTCATTAATATTCTGCGGCCAAGCCCATACGGCATCCGGGAACTGCCCTAGTGGCGGAAGCTCGATCGGCTGCGCAGGAGCAAATATCGCTTCGGCCGTACCAAGAGTGGCATCACTTCCGTCTCGCTCTAGCCGATCCCATGCCTCCTCGATCAACCGCTGAGTTCGGAACTCCTTGAATTCACGAAGTTCAGCATTCCGCAGAGCCTTGAAGGTTTCTACCCCACAGTCCGAGCCAAGTATGTTGTCCGGATCAAGGATGTAAAGCATCTCCTGCTTCGTCAGCCCGAATACGTCGCGTGCAACGAGGGCATCGATTTCGGCGGCCAGCACGGCACGCTGATCGGGGGAATCAACAACAGCATCCGGTGCTACCAAGATACCTGCCTTCACCGCCTGCACTCTGAAGTCCTCCATCTCGTCACCGACGGCACAGAGCGCACAGACACGACGCGAAATCGCGGCGGATGATGGCGACTTTTCGAAATCACGAGGGAAAGGCAGGCTGTCCATAATCGTATAGGACATCGTCAGCGAGACTTTCTTCCGAACCAAGAAATCCATGACCAGCGAGTTAGCAACGCCAAGCCAGAGCAGCATGTCGTTTCGCGAACCGTTTGCAAACTCTATCGTCGGTACCTTGTGTCCACTCACCGAGTTCTTCGGTAGCAACGCGGCTACAAGCGCTCGCTGGTTCGTCGGGCTGGCTACATCGCCAAACCCGACGCGATAGCGATGGACCCGATCACCCAGCTTTTCGGGGATTTGATCCTCGATGATCCGCCACTGCGGCTGAATACGCTTATCCGCCGACCCAAATGGATAGTCTTGCCACTCGGCCGACCGCCCCCTACCAGAGACATAACCCTTGGCGCGATAGTCATAGGCGTCGATCATCCGGCCTTCGAATACGGGCAAACCTTGAGTGGCCTCCGAGAAGAGGCCGCGGTCAGTGCCCATGTCTACTTCGCGCATGTAGTGGCGGTAGGGCAGCCCTTCCACGCCCGTCCCAAACTTCGGGTAAAGGGCATACATTCGGGCGCAAATGTCGATTTCGGACTGCGCTGCAAATTCCATGACCGCGACGGCATCCGGCGAGAACTCTTCGACGACAGCAACCGGAATGCGCAGCCCGCCACCGGTCATGAGCTCCTGCAGCTTTTCCTTAGAATTGACCCGAAAGGCTGCGTTGAACTCTTCTGTGCCGCCGCCTTTCCACGCGACATATAGGCAGAACTTCATGCGGGTATCGATCTTGTCGAACCAAATGCCTTTGGTGTTCTCGAAGCCGGCAAGATGCTCTAGGCGGAAGGCCGTGAAAAGTTCCCGCCGGATCGCCGTCGCATTCGCCCCGTTGTAGAGGCCTTCGGGCACGAACTGCGCGGCGACGCGGCCTTTTCGTGCGGCGGCAAGTGCTGTTTCAACAAACATGCGGTAGACGTTGAAATCCCCCTTGCCCAGATTGCCTTCGGCGAAAAGCCGATACCGACCGCTCGATTTGATGAAGTGGACGGCGGCGTAAAGATCCGCGCAGTGCTGTTCCCAACGGGCAGCGAGAACCGTATTCTTCAGCAACCGCGCGTAGGCCTCCTCCTGTTCGTCGGGCGACATATGTCGGATGTTCGGATCGTAGACCGAGAAGAATTCCTTGTAATCCGGGCTCATCGTATCCCAAGGTGGGTTACCCAGAACGACATCGAACCCGCCACTTTCCATTACGTCAGGGAACTCTAGGGGCCAGTGGAACGCCCTCGCACGACGTGCGGCCTTGGGAGCGTCCATCATAGCCTGCCGCATCTTGCCCTGATTGAGCGCCATCCACAGTTCCTCGGTCGTCGGCACGGTGCGGGCCGAGGCGCCCGCCGGTGCCCCGCCGACTTTGGGTAGCAGGAAGGCCGAGACGTAGAGGTCCGCGGCCGCCTTGGCGCGGACGAAGGTCTGGCCCCTCCGTAGTTCCTTGAACCGTTTGGCCTTGGTACCGATCTGCTCAACCGTATCCTCGGGCAGGTCGCGGAAACCCGAGAAGTCCAGCGCCAGCGGCCTCATCGCGGGCATCGAGGCTTGACCGGTGCCGAAGTCGAACCCGCCTTGACCCGTGGCCGCGGCGCGGTTGGCCTGCAGGTAGTAGCGAGCCGTATCCTTGTCGTCGCCCGCCAGCGGCTTGTAAGCGGCATCGGGGATTCCGTCCTCTAGTACCTTCAGATCGAGGACACCGAGCAGCGCATCGCCGCAGCGGATCTGCGCATCGAAGAAGCCGAGGGGAAGGCCGGGGTCCACCGTCTCGATCCAGAGCGCGACCTTGGTCAGCTCCACAGCCATCGGGTTGCGGTCCACCCCGTGGATGCAGCAGCGCGCGACATCACGCAGCGCATGGCGGAAGTCGGCGAGCGAGGGCGTTCCCTCGGCCCGGATGCGCGCGAGCCGCGTGGCGATGCGGCGGGCGGCGGCCAGCAGGAAGTGCCCCGAGCCGCAGGCAGGGTCGATGACTGACAGTTTCAGTAGCGCCTTTGCGGGATCGTCCGCCTCGGCCTCGGTCTTGTCGAGGACGGGATCGAGAGCGGTGTCGAGCAGCGCCTGAACCAGGCTGTCGGGTGTGTAGTAAGAGCCGGTGGTCTTGCGCTGGTTGCCCTTCTGCTCGGCCGCCTCGGAGGCGAAGACAAGCGTCTTGCCATCTTCGCCGAGTTGCGGCTGCAGTTCGAGAAGGGATTCGTAGACGGAGCCCAATTCCTCGGTTTCCATCGCGCGCCAGTTGACCGGCACCATGCCGTTTTTGTCTGCGAGCCAGGAGAGGCGGTAGAGCGCCTCCATGAAGGCGCGGTTGCGCAGCCGAGCGGTTTCGAGATGAGGTAGCCGGTCTTCGTCAAACAGGCCGCCGAGAGCTGGAAGAGCGAGGGCCGGCTGGCCACCCGTCAGGGCGCGGAAAACGACCTTTACGCCCTCGTAGCGGTCATGGTGTTTGTCCCAGGTGGCAGCGCGATAGCACTGCTTGCGCAGCGACTGCAGCGAATAGCCATCGGCGTAAAGACTGCGGGCCTCGGGCTTTGCCTTGTCCGGGTGGAGCAGGTTGCGATCTTCGGCCACCATGAGGAAGATCAGGCGGTAGACGAGGCGCAACAGCTCGTTGAACCATTCGGTGAGGTTCACTTCTCCGGAGTGCAGTTTGGCCGCAAGATCGGGATTGGCCTCGAGGAAGCCGGAGCCCAGGAGCTTGAGGGCATCCTTGACCTGATCTGCCAAGCGATCACGCGCTGCTTCCCCTTCCTTGGAGCCAGCGTCGCGCCAGCGTTCTAGGGCGCAATCAATTGCGGGGGCGTCGGCTGCGCCGAAGCGGGAGCGGTGGATCAAAAGCCAGAGCACGGCGAAGGATGCTATGTCTTCGTTCGTGAACATCTGGGCGAGATCCGCTTCAATGTAAGCGGGTCTTGTCAGCGAGGCATTGTCGCGCATCAGGCGTAACTGCATGCCGTTGGTCACGATGCCCCATAGGGCATCGTCACTGTCGTTAAGGTAGTCCTGAAGGGCAAAGGCCGGGGAGCGAGACCGGTCCATCGAGAGCGTCGGGCTGCGTCGGTCAAGTTGCTCCTGCGGCGGGACAACCACGATGGGCAGGCGACCAGAGGCCGACAACGCAATCGGCGCCGATGCGGCACCGAGGTCGGCAAACCCGAAAGTTTCCTTAAAGAAACCGGAGATGAAGCGTGTCGCCGCGGCAGCCGATGGATGCTCGATCTTCGCGAAGGCGTCGAAATGGGATTGCCCCACACGAAAAGCTGTCGCGATTTCCTCACGGATCTGCAGACCCTTGCGAACCGAATAGTCTTCGGGGGACTGTTCCGGAGCCTGGCGCTGATCGATCTTGGCGATCATTGCAGGAGCGATCAGGTTGCCTTCGAGGCTCAGCGATGGCCATGCCGACATGTCGGTGATGGTTTTGCGCGCCATGATTACACCTCCCCCGGAACAAGCACGAAGAGGCCAATGACATCAGGCGGAATGATCGGCTCGACACTGACACGAGACGCCGAACCAGCGGCGGCACGCAAACGCGCGTGGTCTTCAACCAGTTCCGTCGCGCGCTTTCGCACAAACTCGGCAATCGGACCGGCGAGGAGATCCGGGAGTGCCGCCCGTGCCGTGTTGATCATGCGATCACGGGCAACCAGTGCGAGATCCGCGGTCGCAGGAAAGGCGAGCAATTCGCGCGCCTTGCTGCCGAAAGCAATGACGGTGTTGCTCTCGAGGGCAACGAGTGCTGCCTCTTCCGCCAGCAAAAGGCGTTCGCGTCTTGCATGAACCGTTAGCTTGTAGCGAATGCGCAGGAGCGCAACGCGTGTCATCTGGGAGACGGCGGCACTTGGCCAGGCACCGACACGACCAATGCCCAGGTCCGGCAGCGCTTCACTATCCAGCGAGGCCTCGAGAAGGCTTTCCGCCAGGGAGGACGTCAGCGGATGTGTTCTGGTCAGGAGGGATGTCCCTGACGGCGCCGGCTCCTGCAGTGCAAGCTTGATGGATCCCTTGAGGCCACGTTGTTCCAACGTTTCCTTCAGACTGGGCTGAAGAGCATGGACATGTGCAAGCTGCAAGGACTTCTTCTTTTCCAGTGGAACTCCAAACCGCGACATGGCCCGCTCGACAAATTCAAGCGTCTCATCCGGTGACCCGAGCAGAGATTTGACCTTCTCCCATTCCGGGGCGACCTCACTCGGCTTCATCGCATTCTGCGCAAATCGAGCACGCGACCGCTTTTCGTTTTCGCTTGCATCTCGCCACCGGGTTTCCATCACTTGGATGCCGTTGGTCAGTTGCAGGTCGAGGGTGAGCTGCTGTTGGACCCCGCCACCGCGACGAAGCATCATCGCGGCCATCAGCGCATCGGTGACCGGTCCGCGCTCATCTGGTAGAGGAACAGTGACGCCAGTCGCCTTTCGGATTTCCTCTGCTTTACGGAGAATCACGTCGAGCACGGCGCCGTCGATCGCGCTATCGGGCGAAAACATCATGATCGACCGCACGAGCTCGGCAGGCTGGCCGAAGCGATCCACACGGCCTTCACGCTGTTGATGGCGTGTCGGATTCCAGGAGAGATCATAATGGATCACCGTGTCGAACAGTTGCTGAAGGTTGATACCCTCCGACAGGCAGTCGGTAGCAACGAGAATGCGCTGGTCATCGGCGTCGGCATTCGCGGCCGCCATTTCGGCAACGCGATCGCGGCGTTCGTCCGGTGTCAGCTCTCCCGTCACTGCTTGCACGTTCAGCTTCGGGAAGGCTTTGCGGAGCCCTTCCTTCACATGTTCCGCCGTCGCGAGGTATCGGCAGAAAACGACAGGGTTCGCGCCCTCCTTGATCAAAGGTTTGAGGGCCTTGATGAGGGCGTTCAGCTTGGGATCATCCGCTGAAAGAAGTGTGCTGGCTTTTTCAAGCAGGCCCTGGAGCGCGGGATCGCTGGAGAAGACGGTGTTTGGCTCGATGTCGACAGCGTCTTCATCGTCACCATCCTCGTCATAGATCTGCGGCTCGAGGCGTTCATCTTCGTTAGACGCACGATTTCGCAGCGCACTCATTGCCGCAGCAGGAGATGACCCGACACAGCGCATCAGTGCCAGCGTGCCCCAGAAGGCAAGACGGCGATCCTTCTGCGTATCTCCCACCCGAGAGACGACAGCGAAGCAATAATCGAGGACGGCCTCATGAAATGCTCGATGTTCGTCGTTCAGACGGTACGAGTATTCGGTGGTCTCGTGCTTGGGGAAGGCACGGTTTTCGTCCCATGCCCCCTCGACGAGATCGACGCGTCGCCGCTGAACGAATTGTCTGGCAAGGCGCTCTCGGTACTTTGGGTCATCAAAGTTCACGGTACCGAACTCCCGGTCGATCAACGACAGGAGCCGGGCGAAAGCTTCTTCATCCCCGGAATGCGGCGTTGCTGTCAGCAGGATCAGCCGACGCTCGGGATCGCGTGAAAGGCCTTGCAGCAAGTCAAAGCGCTGCTGCCTGCCTTTATGGGTCCCAACGCAGGCATGGGCTTCATCTACGATCACGAAGTCTGGGCACGCCCTGGCAAAACCATCGCGACGCTTTTCGGCCTTGATGTAGTCGAGACTGACGACTGTGAAGGGGTAAGCATCGAACAAGGTCTGCGCCAACGGTAGATTTCGCTCCAGGCGCGCAGCCGTCCCGGAGGTGACGGCAACAGCGTCGATCCCGAACCTATCCTTCAGTTCGATGATCCACTGATCAACGAGATGAGGAGGGCATAACACAGAGAAGGCGTCGACCTCACCACGGTCCATGAGTTCGCGAAGAATCAGACCCGCCTCGATCGTTTTGCCGATGCCGACGTCGTCGGCAATCAGGAGCCGGGGCACCTGAAGACGCAAAGCCATCAACAGTGGGACAAGCTGGTAGCTGCGCGGCTCGAAAGCGAGCTGCGCAGCCGAGCGGAACGGACCGGCGCCGCGACGAAGGGTCAACCGGAGCGAATCTGCAAGGAGTGCCGCCTTTGACTGGACTGTCGGGCGAGCATCGTCCGGCAGGTCAAAGCGAGCAGCTTCGACAGGCGTCAGCTCAAGATCCGGTGCGAGAACGACGATGTCGTTTTCGTTACCTGAAAGAGGGCGTAGAGCGAGGAGCCCCTCCCCGGGTGTCGGCAAAGCTACCCATTCCCGGCCGCGTGCTTTGATTAGGTCGCCAGGAGTAAAATTCAGTGTCATATCAACCTGCAAAATTCTTGATGAAACCGTCTGGTAGCCCTTCGGACGAAACTTCGGGCAAGCTGTATACAACCCAGCCCTTGCTCATCGCATCCGCCTCAGCTTCCGATGTCAGCTCTTTGGTCGACGCAGCAACCATACTTGCACGCCACGCAAACTCGAACTCAATGCCTCCGAAACGTGCGGGCATTGTATCGATCTGAGGAATGCCAGCGGCTCCGAACGCCTCAAGCCAAGGCGATACCACTGCGCCTGGTGCTGCCTTTGCCGCTCGGGAAATCTCCCCGCGACTCAGATCGATTAGGAACTGCGCAACTTGTGGGCTCGCGCGATTGATCAGCTCGTGGTCTGGCTGATTGAAGTAGGAGAGAAGGCAGCGATAGCAGCCACGCACGCAGCTCCCATCCTCTTTCTCCTGCAGCAGATCTGCATCCCCCGCCGCAATCGCAGCATCTACATTTTCGAAATGCATCAAGCCGAGCGCCGTCTTGGCGACCTCATTGATTGCTTTTCCGTCGTCAATCAGGCGCGTAAGCACGCCGGCTCCGCCTTCGGTCGCCTCATAGGTGAGAATTGCTCGCCTGTTATCTCTCGCGGGCAACGGCTCACTCAGGATTTCACCTTCCTCGAGCTGGAAGACCACCTCTATCCCACGCAGCAATGCATGTTGGACCGTTGCGATCGTTTCCGGCTCGTATTGTTCTGGCCTTTCAAAGCGGAGCAGCAAGGCATTCTTTCGGTCGCGAACGATTGGCACTATTCGGACCGGTTTCACCACATCCGGCGGCACATCCGTGTCACCATCCTCGCCGTCGGACTTCGCCCAGTAACCGGATCTGGGATCGATGTGGAAGCCGAAGACGGTCTGATCCCTTCGACGCTTCAGGCCCTTGTTCAAGCGGCTGATTTCGGCGCTATTGGCGTATTGAAGTGACAGGAGCGACGATTCTTCGCAGACGAACTTGGCGTTGCTCACCTGGACTTGGCCATCCTTTTTCGGCCAGGAGAACACGGTCTGGATATCAAAGCCCTGCCGTACCCGTTCTTCATCGTTTGCCGTAATGCGCTCAGTCGGCGCCGCTTCGACATTGTCGATACGAAGCGTCTTCTTGATGGGGACCTCCCCAGCCATGTGATTGTCGCACCCGTGACAACGCTCCACTTCGCCTTCGTGGGACGCACCACAGTTGGAGCAAATGTAGATGTCCTTGGTCGCCAATTCGGATCCATCGCCTTGGCGTACCTCGGGGGGCAGCTTGGCCTTCATAACCCGGTAGGCACGGCCTTCATGGTATATCAGACTGCGCGGCCCGAACTCGGAAATGGCCAGAAAACGGGCCCTGGACAGGAATGTGCCGGTTTTCCCTTCACCGGGTACAAACGCGTACAGCGGTAGGCGTGGGAAATTGTACCCAGGCAGGAAGCCTTCCGTCGCAAGATACCGATACGAATAGAAATCGGATCCATTCGAGGCCTTGCCTTGTTCGAGGATTGCGATTTGATCCTGAGCTTGCATCTGCGCGGCCTTGATCTTGCGTCGGTCCGCTCCCGAGAGCCCAGTGATCTCCGAGCGCTTGTTCGCCTCGGCCAACTGCGTTCTTGCGGAGCTGTAGAGCTCACGCCAACGGTCAAATGCCCGATCAAATGCCTTCGGCGCGTTCATGGCCGTGTGAAGAACGAACTCGTCCGGATCTTCCATCCAGATTGGGGTCTTGCCACCATCGGACGCCAGAATCTGTTTCAGAACTCGCGCCATCGGACCGCGCGCCTGAGAGACAAGAGTAGACTTCGAAATTACCGCCAGAACCTCGTCCTTCAGCGGGAATTTATCGCCGTGAAGGTCCAGGATTTCAGGAATATCTGGGGAAAGCGCCAATTTCGCTTCCGCCAGCCAAACCGCATGAAGGTGCGACCGGACAAGTTCCTCATTCGTGATGTCAAGCGCGGGCGGCCGAACAACACCGGCCACCATATCATTGCGCCGTTCGAAGAAATACTGGTCATGCGGAGATCCCGAAGCGCAGTACGTCACGACAACCGCGGCCTGCCCAGACCGTCCGGCACGTCCAGCGCGTTGTGCATAATTCGCTGGCGTGGGCGGTACGTTGCGGAGATACACGGCGTTCAATGCGGAAATGTCGACGCCGAGTTCCATCGTCGGGGAGCAGAATAGCGCTGGCAAAAACCGGTCGGTTTCGCCGGTTGCTCGAATTTCCGTGCGGTACTCCGAGGTCGCGAGATGTTGCATATCATCCTGTTCGAACCGGAACCGCCATTCACGCCATTCGCGCTGTTTCTGCGATACCTGCGCCGTATGTTCACGGCCCTCCAGGCCCCAGTAGGAACTGCGCCCATCGCCAAAGTCGTTCGCGATCGCGGTGTAAAGGTCATGGAAGTATCGGTTGCCGCGCTGGCTTTCATCAGAAAGCGCGGGCCCGGGGATAAGCCGGACCGCGGATGGTGACAGGCGCCAGCCTGTCACGTCACCATCGAGCTCGACGGGCACAAGCAGCCCTTCATCGCTCAGGAAGGCAAGCACTCCCTCCATGAACTCGTAATACTCATCCTTGTTCAGCTTCGCGCCTAGGACGGACTTCCGGTTCAGGAACCTTGCGATTCTGGAATTGGGGCCAGCCCGGAGAAGAGTTTGTTCTTCGCGAAGCGTGACCACATTCTTGCTGCCCCCGCGCAGGACCAGGGAAGAGCGTGCTCTCGGGTTCTCCTTCTGGTCAATTGCCCATGGGGCTTGAAGCAGCATACGGGATTTCTGAGCCACACCATCGAGGACGGTCAGGTCTAAGGCCTCGGTCTGAACAGCCAGGCCTTCGAGCATCGCAGACAATATAGCCTTGAGAATAGCCTGCCGCTGATCGATGCCGAGATCGCCAAGAGCTGGATGGATGGCCATGAAGCGCTCGCGATCTTCAGAAAGTTCCTCAAGGCCGAGGAAATTAACATCGATCAGATTGAGAACAGACAGGCTGGGGTTGGTGAAGCGCCATCCACGGCGTAGGTCCGTCCAGACACGATGGGCGAGCACTTTAGCGAGCGAACGCTGTGCGTCTTCACGGATAATGGCGCCAACATTCGCGTCCAGAAGCCAATGCTGCCGAGCCTCCTTGTTGGCTGCGGTGAAACCAAGCGCCTTCACTACCTGAAGGCCGAACTCGTCTTCTGCAAGGCCTTCTGAGCCAGCGGAGATCACCGCGTGAAGAATGGCTCCGCGCAACAGACTTACGAACAAGAAGTCGTTGAAATGACCTGACTGCAGTGCGGCATCCTGACGGTTGTCTGTAAAGCCCAGCAGTTTGCGCTTCGTCTCAGGCACGCCGCTGCCCGGTTTGTTCATCCACTCCAGGGCACTGGCCACGAGCAGCGTTGTCGCAGAACTCCGCCCTTCGCCAGAGAGCCCGGCAAGCTTGCTGCGTTCACGCATGCCTTGCGTGGGCTCATCATGACAGCAAAGGCAGAAGGCAAACTTCCCGGGGATGAACCAGAAATCATTGCCGCCCGCTCCATGGCGGCCGTCTGCACCCACCGCATATGATATAGGGGTGCGCTTCTTACGATAGCCTCTCAGCCGCTCGATGCCATTCTTGTCCTCCCGCCAACTCTCAGGGTAGCCCTCAAGCTCCCCGGTGAACTGAAAGTCATTATCGTCGACATTTACTGGGCAGAGATAGCCGGCAACCTCGTCGTCCTCAGTATCGAGCGGGGTGTCATCAATGCTTCGGGGAAGAAAACGCAAATCCCCATCATCCTCGACCTTCGTCACGACATGGTATTCTTGGCCACAGCTTCTGCAAAAACGCGTCGGATAAAGGCGGTTGCCAGGCGCATCCGGATCCTCAAGCTGCCCCTCGAGAAGAATCCGCCGGGGTCGGGCTGTGAGTGTCGTAAATACTTCGCCTGCGCCGGAGATGAAGCGATGGAGCTTGAAGGCGAGAAAAGCACCATCCTTTGTGCCGCCGCGCTCATTCTCAGGCAGACTTGTCCGGGTCAGGAACGTTTCGAGATAGTCGCGGCAGGTTTCGGCTTCGACCCCAGTGGCCAGCGACAGCTTTTCGACAGCCTGTTCGAACGGGATCGGCCTTTTTCTGCGGAGTTCGAGCCCGTCGTCCAATCCGAGTTCCAGCTCCGCCCATACCGAGAGCGCGTGGTGCTTCAGGGCCTCGTCGTCGAGTGCGTCCGGGAGGGGCTGCGTTAAGACCTTGCTCAAGGCGCCAACGACATGCTCAGTTTTCAAGGCGTCATCGGTGGCACGCTGCAAGGACTCGTCGATGACTGCATCCGGGCCAATCTCGGTGCCAAACAGTCGTGATGCGACCTTCGCGACAGCGAGTGCGCGGCTCTCATCCGATCCCTCGGATGCCATCGTTGCCGAGGTGCCGATGCAGATCGGCTCTTTGTCAGGAGAGCATCGATCACGCAGACGCCGAACCAGGACTGCAACATCGGCTCCCTGGCGTCCGCGGTAGGTGTGCAGTTCGTCGAGAATTATGAACTCGAGGCCGGATGCGTTTGCGATTACCTGCGAGTCCAGATCGTCCTGCCGCGTCAGCAGCAATTCGGCCATCATGTAGTTTGTCAGGAGAATATCTGGCGGGTTGGCGGCAATGCGCTCGCGTTCTTCTCGGCTTTCCTGACCAGTGTAACGCTTTACCACCGGCCTGAAATTATCAGGTAAACCAGAACCAGCGATGAACTTGTCAATTTCCTTCATCTGGCTATTAGCCAGGGCGTTCATCGGATAGACGATGATTGCAGATGTCCGCCGAGGTTTTCCTGCGCGACGAGCACGGATAATTGCGTCGACAACTGGCACAAAGAAGCACAGGGATTTCCCCGAACCTGTGCCGGTCGTGACAACGTAGCTCTTGCCCTGTTTCGCCTTCGCAATTGCTTCGGCTTGGTGACGATGGAAGCGAAGGGGTGTCGCTCCGAACCGGAAAACCTTGCCCGTGCCCTCATCAAGGTCACCTGTGGCGACGAGTTCATCGACCGTCGGCCCAGCCATAAAGCGCGGGTTGAGTGATAGGAGGGCATCAGGCCAGAACTTTCCGGCGTCGTACTGCGCGTCGATCTCGGATTTCAGGTCAGGCGCCCGAATCGCGCTGAAGGAACGCGAGAAGTGCTCATAGGCAGCTATCAATTGGTGATCAAATTCAAACGCTTTCATCAAGATGCCCAACTATTTGAACGACAAGATTTTTTTACGATAAACAGCAAGTATTGAAAGCACAATTGGCTTTCCAATCGTCGCATTGTGGAAAATACCACCCTACTTCAGTGTCGCTAGGCGGCGAATGACGCATTCCGCGTATCACTTCGCGCATACAATGCTCTACAGGAGGTGAAAGCGGAAATAATCTCCGCTGAGGGGCCGCAAGCGAATTGACCGGTTTGAGTGCGCTATGTTGGGAAGCAGTCATTCGTTCGGGTCCGATGACGAGATTGACCGTGGCGATCGTCCTGTGGACCCAATGCGATTGACGTTGCACTTTTCGTGGTGACCCCTTTTTATGGACTGCAGCCTATAGTGGTGGGGGATACATGCAGGTTCGGCTCGACCAAATCACGGTGAGGCATTTCAAGCGGATTGAAGAGCTCACTATAAATCTGAAGCCCGTCACGGCACTTGTCGGCGGGAACACCAGCGGCAAGAGCAGCGCGTTGCAAGCAGCGCAGCTCGGGGTGTCTATCCTACAGGCGGCGTTGCGTAGGCTGCGTGGTGACGGCACGCCCGACTTCGCCGCCACAGTGTCGAACGACGCAGTCCTTTTTCGGCCTACCGAACGTCTCTTGGATCTGCGCCGGGGTGATCCGGCAACGCAGAACCTTGGCTTTTCCATTACCTATAGCGGCGTGGATCTCGACACGGACGCCGCAAAAGAGATGACGATTGAGGTAAGGCGCGGAAAGAACGCTAACATCGCGATCAACCGCACCGGCGACGACGACTTTGCAGCCGTGCTCGCAGATCCCGACCGACCGTTTTCGATCCTGACACCGGGCCTTTCCGGCATACCGATGCGCGAGGAGTGGCACACGAAGGGCGCGATGGATGCTGCTGTCATGCACGGTGATGCGAACCTGTACCTTCGTACCGTGCTCGACCACCTATTTACCCGTGATTTGGACGAGATGGCTCGGGCCTCGTGGACGCACACACGCAACATCGGGGCGCTTCCTGACAGCGGTTGGAAGACTTTTTCTACCCTCCTTGACCACTGCTATCCTGGTGCGCGCGTCGTCGTGGCGCATGACCAGCACCGCGATCGGTATGTGAAGGTCGAAGTCGAGGGGACGGATTCCCGAGTGACGATCGACATGGCTTCGACGGGCATGCTGCAGGTTATCCAGATCATCGCCTACGCTTGCTTCTACGCGCCCCCGCTCCTGCTACTCGACGAGCCGGATGCCCATCTTCACGCCGACAGCCAGTCGCGGCTCTACGAGGCGTTGCGCGGTGTCGCCGCAGAGACACAAACGCGCATCCTATTCGCCAGTCACTCCCCGCAGCTAATCCAGCGCCTGATGTATGACGCCGACGCTGCCGTCGTCTGGATGAGCGAGGGCGTCCAGGTGCCCGTCGACGAAGCCCAGCGGCCTGCGATTCCCATACTCATGACCCTCGGTGCGCTTTCGGCCGGCGCCGACGCCTTCGACCCCGCGCGTCCCGTCCTCCTGATGACCGAGGACAAGCGCACCAAACCAGTCACCGCGCTGGCGCTAGCCAACGGGGCTCCACAAAACCTCGCCGTCATCTCCTACAACGGATGCGGCAATCTGCCAGCCGCCCGCCTGCTCGCCAGCATGATCACTGACATGAGACCCGACGCGCGGATCATCCTCCATCGCGACCGCGACTTCCGCACTCAACCGGAGATGGACTTTGAGATCGCGACTGCGGACGCCGAGCGGCTGCGGAATGGCGTCACACGCGTCACGGAGGTGTTCACGCCTCTCAACGACGTTGAACATTCCTTCGCCCAAGCCGAGCACCTCAAGGCCAAGTTTCCACAGCTTGCGCCGGAGGTGGTCGACGCTGCAATCTCCCACGTCACAGCCTTCAAGCGTGACCAACTTGTCGCCGCCGCCCACACCGCGCGCGGCCAAATCCGAACGACGGTCTACGAGAGCACGCGCAAGCGCGGAAAACCCGAATGGGCACAGTGCGGCATGCCTGCGGATCCGCCAGCAATTGCCAACTTCGTGCC
Source organism: Hyphomicrobiales bacterium (assembly GCA_900489925.1). Classification (GTDB taxonomy): domain Bacteria; phylum Pseudomonadota; class Alphaproteobacteria; order Rhizobiales; family Rhizobiaceae; genus Rhizobium. The sequence continues at coordinate 115,273 of UEHQ01000002.1, forward strand.
TCCAAACGGCCTTGTCCCCGTAGCCTTCGAGCATAGCCACGGCAAAATGCTGATGGACGGCCTCCGCACGCGGATACATCAACAAGTTGGCGGAGCGACGCAGGATTGCGAGAATATAATCTATTCATCGTCAGACCATCTTATCGCGCCGAACTGGACATCTATTTTTAACCCTCCGCCAGAGTGATGGCCGCGGGAAGTTTTCGACGCTTCATGCCGGGCTAAAATCAATATTGCCAACTCTTAGATCTTCCCGTCCTATAGCGCTATTTGTGAATCGATGCCGGTGAGACTTGAATGGTAGCTGAGCCTGAGTGGACGGAGCGGATCGACAAGCGTGGACTCGATCCTCTCGGGATGCAGAATGCCGGCGTCGCGCTTTATCAGTCTCTAGTTCCAGGCATCAGCAACGTCACTTTGCGCATCCGCTACTACGGCCTTTATTGCTGGGTAAGCGACGCTTACGCGCGCGAAAAGGGATCCACAGACTTTGCCGAATGGCGCTCCTGGGTCCGGCGCGCCGAAGCTCTTTTCGCGCTCGTCGCGTCCTATCATGGAGGCGAGGGTGGTGTTGGCGGTGTCGAGTGGGCGGACCGGAGGCTCTCGCTTGAGGAGTCTGAGATCGATTTCACGCAGGCCGCCTCCAACGATACGAACGTGACTCGCTACCTCCGGCAGTCGTTGGGCGTCTTCGGCGGCGCCTACTATTCGCAGATGGTGGAACTCGGACTTTTCGTCGAGGGAGACCATGGTATCCAGCGGGCAAGCAACGGCCTCGGACTGGCCGCGGCCCAGGCCTTTCGAGAGGCGATTGGAGACGAGGTCGAGGCGCTTCTGATCGAGTGCATCAAGTCGGCAAAGGTCACGCCCTCGATCTTGGACGAGCTCTGGCCGATCCTCCCCTCGCAGATTCTCGAAAATTCGGACGAGCTGGCGATCTACGACCAGCTCCTTTTCATGACAGGAGCCGAAGCGACGACAGGTGACCTGAGTCGCACGGCGTCCCTTAAGCTCGTCCTAGCGACATCGAAGGCTATGGCCGGCCGCCCGGATCCGATGACCGTCCGGTGGCATCTGTTCTCGACGCCCACGTTCGGTGACGACGATCTGGACCGGCAGCGCGTTCGGTGGGAAGCTTACCACTGCCACGATTTCATGCAGATCGCCGCAGCGGCCTTTCTGGAATGGGCTCTCGCTCTCATGGGAGAGCAGGATGCAGGTTTGACGCTCGCCGAAATCCGCGGAGAGATCTGGGAACGGCTCGGGTCGGGTGAGAGCGCCGACGAACGGTGGTCCGCTTTTCAGCATAGGCTAGGAAACGAGGCATTCGACTATCGCGGTAGGTGGTCGAACTTGACAGGACGACGTGGAACTCCGGAAGCAAAGGCCTGGGACGCGATTTCGACGCTCGCCGCGCTGTTCGAGCGGATGGCATCGGACGAACGTCTGAGCGAAGTGATGCGGCGGGAGCTTCCCATCTCAGGCAATGCAAGGTCCATCGTGACGGAGATGAACTGGTTCTCAAGCCGGGCGGATGAGCCCGTTCGCGACCTGATTTCGGCATATGTCATCGAGCGGGTGGTCCTTAGACATAGCTGGGTCGCGATGCAGAAGCTCCGGAGACAGAAGGACTACACGTTTCTGTTCGAAGTTCGCGACGGACGGCTCCGTCGCCGCAATGGATACGCGCCGGTCGCCACGACTCCACGGCTCAACCCCGCCATCCAATTCCTCGTGGACGTCGGACTGGTCGATGACGACGGCCTCACGGAACGTGCCGCAAAACTGCTCGGAGGGGCGGCGTGAAGTACCTCGAGCGAATGGCGCGTCGGAGCGGGGGACGCCCGTATCATTCAGCCGTCGTGACGACGTTCGCCGTCGAATTCTCGGCCTTGGAAGAGGTTATGCTCCCCCAGCTCGTGGCGAGTGGTGCGACGAACATCCTCGTCCTCGCGGACGAGCGCATGGCCTCCATGTCGCTGTCGGACGGTTCCCACCTTCCGTCGCAGTTGGGTCGTGACTACGCGCTAACTTCACCACCAGTTGCCGACGGTCTGTTCCACCCGAAGGTCGTTCTGCAGCTCGGTCGCAAAGGCGGTCGCCTTTTCGTCGGGTCGGCGAACATCACCGCTGCCGGCCTTGCAGGCAACGCCGAAGCCGTCATCGAAATCGAATGCGGCGACGAACCCGGTCCCGAACGTGACATCTTACGAGCTGCCTGGGCCTACCTGGAAGGCCTGGTCAAGGAGAGATCTCGCTCTGCGGTCGACGCCATAGACTGGATCAAGGACAGAACGCCCTGGCTGCGCGGCGGAGGCGAGGCGGGGACGGCGACGCTCGATGATGGGACGCTCATCGCGTTCCTGACCAACGGTGCCGACGACGGGATCGGGCGGCGATTCCTCGACCTCGTCGGTGACGTCGCAGTCGAGAGCCTCGTCGTCGTCAGCCCATACTGGGACGAAAACTTGTCTGCGCTCGAGTTCCTCCAGCAGCAGCTCCGGGCGGACAGAATCTCCGTTTTGCTGGATGCCGAGAACGTAGGGTTTCCTGTCGAAGCGGAACGACCGGCCGAGGTGGAGTTCAGAAATCTGCCCCGCAAGCTCGCCGGCCGGTTTGCCCATGCGAAGGTCTGCGTTGCGAGCACCGCGGAACATGATCATGTGCTAGTCGGAAGCGCCAACTGCACGACGGCCGCGCTCGGCTTACTCGGACCTTCGAAAAGAAATGCTGAGGCCTGCATCTATCGAAGGCTCCCAGCGGGAGCGGCCGCGAAGGCCCTTGGTCTGGAGGAGATACTAGAACAAGACCCGCTCGACCCTGATGATCTGATCGAGGCCGGGCGGTCTCCACCCATTCCGCTCGAAGATATATCTTCTCGGCGGCCCGGATTCTTCGAAATGGAAGGCGACGTGCTCACATGGATGGTTCCGAGCGAGGTGCCGAGCGCGGGAGTCATTCGCCTGCTGGACGGAAACACCCAATTGATCGACACTATCGCCTACGCGCTCGGATCCGAACGCTCTAACGTGACGTTCCGGATCACGGCCGAACGCAGGAGCGCGATAAGCTTCGTGACTGTCGAATCCGGCAAGTTCGTCTCCAGCAGAGCCTACGTCATCCAGCGGTCGTTGCTAAGAAGCCGGCGCCGGGAGATAGCGACCGGATCCGTTGCGAAGGCGATCGAGATCTTCGACGCGCACGCTGACTTCGAGCTCTGGATGCATCAGGCGGCCGACGAGCTCGCACGGGCAGACCTCAACGAGATTTCGACCGCATCGGTCGCGTCGTCCCGCGCCTCCCACGGTCCCCGCACCGAGGCGAAGCAGCAGGAGACGCGCTTTCTGAGCTACGACGAGTTCATGAGGACGCGTGTTCCGGACGCTCGTTCCGACCAGCGCCAGAACGCGTTGTCGGGCAAACATTCCGACCGTATCCGCCAGTTCATGAACGAACTCGTCGGCCAGTCGCGCGTCCTCGTTCACGAAGATGAGGCCGAAGACGACGAAGACTGGATGGATCTCGGGGACGAGAACGAGGACGCCCTGACGGAAGCCGCCACGCGGCGGGCCGAAATGAAGGAAGAAGAAGAGGAAGATAGCCCCGCTCATGAGATCTGGGTTGACGCCAAGCAGTACGAGAAGATGGTCGGCCTTTATGTCGAGCGAGTGACGGCAGGGGACGAGCCGCTTGGTGCGCCCGACGTTCTTCGTGTCCGCTTCTGGTTGATGATGCTCCTTCACAAAGCTAGGACGACTCATCTGCCGAACGGTCTTGAGCCTTCCACGGACGACCGCGGCTGGCCTCGTATGGCATTCAGAGTGATCTCGTCGTTCTTCTGCGGAAAAAGGCCTCCCGTCCGACGTCTCATGATCGCCCGCGAATACAATTCGATGCCTGCGGACTTCCTGGAATGCTGGGCGACGGTTCTGTGGTCGTTGGACACAATCGAGGCCGTTCTACCCACGTCGCCGAGGACAGAGAAATTTTTGCCATTTGTCGCGCGGGTGCGGGTCGAAGTTAAGAAGATACTCGGATTGACCCCGTCAGAGCTCGACAGCGACGTCGTGGTCAACCTCTGGAGAGCGATGGATGATTCGCTTGGCGCGAGACTTCTCAAAGAGAGAGAACCGGTTGCGGCGGGCTGATGCCATAGCTGTCGAAAGAAATGTCGGCATACGAAGCGCGCGTTGTCAGGCAAACCTTCTTGAGCATGTTCCCGGACCAGTTGAGCATCTAGTGCTGACGTAGTGATTGACGATTATGGGGAGTGGAGTCGTGACTGAAGAGCGTTTGGCTCGAACTTTCAAGTCGCATCGTGATTACCATCATTTCCGACACGAAGTCGTGAAGTCGCATCGTTTCATTCGCTCTCCGGAGACGGAAGAATTTCTGCAAGCTGTCGCTGCGACGTGTCATACCCGAGAGAATATCGTTAACGTGGGCACGAGGTTAAGGCGCGCTCAAGTGGCACATGGCCTGAGGCCGATATATCAAACCGGTGACGACGATGAAGACATCTACATCGACGACATCGAGTGTGCGGCCAACAAGACCCGCATGATGCCTTTGCGTGATCGGGCCAGCGACGGGCGCGTGAACACCCGTGGCATACCCTGTCTCTATATGGCGACAGACGACGCCACGGCAGTATCGGAAGTCAGACCTGCGATCGGCGCTTACGTGACTGTCGCCGTTTTGAAATGTATGCGCGAACTGAAGCTGATCGACTGCAGCATTCTCGCCGAAAAGCAGTTCATATACTTCAAAGAGCCAGAACGCGCGGAGTTGGAGAAAGCAGTTTGGTCGGATATCGACAGGGCATTTTCAACGCCGGCAGATAGGTCCGACGACGCAGCGGAGTACGCTCCCACACAGATCCTCGCTGAGTTGTTCCGCTCCCTCGGTTACGACGGCGTGGCGTACAAAAGCGCGTTCGGTGAGGACGGCTACAATGTGGCGGTTTTCAATATAGACGATTTTGAAGTCGAGTGGTGTCAACTGTTTCAAGTGGAAGACATCACGCACAAAATCAAGCAGCAAGCCGACTAAGCTGCGTTAAAGGGGCGCACAACTCGCACCTCTCTGAGGACCAAGCAGCTTTCACGATACACGAACCCAGCTCTGGAGGACCTAAATAAACCGTGCTGAAACGAGTCCTTCAGCAGGCGTAGCGGCACGTCTTCAATCTGCGCATAGCAGACGCGCGGTCGGAAAGTCTGCTTTCAGGCGCGCTTCCCTACGGCGTGTATGACGGACATCAAGGCGCAAAGCTGCCGGGCGCTTAATGGCCGCCTCACGGCAAACTTCAGGTTCGAAAGCGGAAATTATTGCCGATCGACCGTCCAGTTGACTGATGCCCAAAGCCAGGGCACAAAGGTGGCATCCACGGTCGCTCGCGGCAGGAAAACAGAGGGAATTTCAAGGCTTTTCTTTTAAGTCATTGAAATCATGTGAGAATCCAAGGTCCCCAGGCACGCTAGTTTTGGACCCTTATCTCCCGCCTTTTGCTCACCAATCCTCAAGACGAAAAGCATAGTCTTTGCAGCTAATTACTGAAAATTCGCGGCAAACCGTTCTGTGATTTCCTTGGATCGAAACGCTACCGTAGCAGAACGAAAGCTGACTGGGGACCCTATTTCAGCGACGATCATTCTGTGGCCCGCGTCGCGCCAGTAACGGGCGTCGGATCGCTTGCAATGGATGCCCGACTTGGGGCTGCCACCAGACCGTGCACTATTGGCCACAAACCGTAGGATTGCGACCGTTCGGCCAAGCAGGCGAATGCGAGAGAGATGTTCCCCAATTTAGGGAACAATCATTTGCTTTAGGCGTGCTGCGATATCGTTGTCAGTGCCGAGTGCCACATCGATGCTCGCCGTTTCAAGTGCCGTCGCCTGTCCCGTAATCCAAAACTGCCCTTGGATGCCATCGCCCCCCGAGAGCCCTGTGTGGTGGGGGTAGAGCAGCGTCAAGCGAGGTGCTTTGTAAAGGTGGGCGTAGGCCATGATCTGGTAAACGTCGGATTGGGAAACACCCTGTTTGGGATCATCGATCCGAGAGGAAATCCGTTTCCACTTGGTGTCTATCACTTGTACAATCTGGCTGCCACGGTGGATCAGAATGTCAGGTTTGGTCTGAAAAACCTGACGGCCGCTGTCTTGAGCCGTCAGGCAATATTCTCGCCCGCCTTGCAGGCTGACGCGATACTCTGTGCCTGCGAGCGCGCGCGCGACCAGTCGTCCGACGTACTCCTCGAAAAGCGTGTTCATTTCGAACAGAAGCGCTGTTCCCTGGCTAACCCCGGCGCTCGTCGTCTGGAATTGGTTGCGAAGGAACATCCTCGCCATCCCGACCAGATCCCGCCAACCGCGGTTGGTTCGGTCGATCACGACCTCGTCCCAACGCAGAGCGGGCGCCGGAACAGCCGAAATGTCCGCATAGACAAATGCCAGTTCCCGAAGCCGCTGCAGATTGGACGTGCTGCGCGAAAGCTTGGAAAGATGGGCAAGTGCGGCCTTCATAATGCGGTTCAAAGCGATGTCGGTGGACAGCTCGTCAAATCGGCATGCAAGGCGGCTGGGGTTGACCGCATGGTGGGTGAATTGACGGGACACGTCAAGCGTCCCGCGCAACGAGGGTAAGTCGTCCTCTTGGCCGATATATTTGCGCGGGATGCCTCGACGGACGGCTTCAGTGAGCTTGTCACAAAATATTCGGATCAGGATTTCGAGAAGCGTATCGTGCTGCCAGTCCAGTTCCGACAAGCGCCCGGTCTCGATCTTTATGTCCAACGCAACGGCGAGCATGTGGACAAGACGCTTGCGGATTTCGCTCCGCTCTTCGATCGAGCCGTCTGCGGCGGGCACGTCGATCTTTGGAAGGATCTCCAGGCTGCAATCCTCGGCCGCGAGAACACCGACCACACCGCGGGCGTGCAACTCATGCCGACGGTCCTCGAGTACGCCACCTTCGCCCCGTCCAGCAAACATCGAGGTCTTGGCAACTGCGGCGAGTCGATCAGCCAACCTGTCCGGGATGCAGCCGGGCCTGTCACCGCGGGGGAGCGACCGGTATTCCAGCACGCTGAAGGCGGTCATCCGGCTTCGAACTCCCTGAAGTCAAAGCCACCATCGTTATCGCCTTGGATCTCAGGACGGACGCGCCAGCGATACCGAACGCCAGTTAACGTGTCAGAGTCCAACCCCGGTGGCGCGGTGATGACATCTCGCACCAAGAACTGCGGGTTGTCCTGCGTCGCATCGCCGAGGACTGCGGCAACCTTCGACCAATCCTCGTAAAAATACTCGGCAAGCAAGGGAATCACCTTGTATCGCATCGCCGCTGCGATCTTGGCGCGGGTATCGCAGCCGGTGAGATAGGCATGACCGATCTGATGTTCACGGTCGAACAGATACTCAATCCGTTCGTTGATCGTGCGCAGAAGCTTCTGCGGATTGATTCCTTCAACATCAGTTGGCAGCACATGAGGATCTGGCATAAGCTCGCGGAACGCGAACCGGCGTCGAAGCGCAGTGTCCAGAAGCGCGATTGACCTGTCGGCCGTGTTCATTGTGGCGACGATGTGCAGGTTGGGCGGCACACCGAAGCGCTTCTTCGAATAAGGCAAGGTCAGCCGGATTTCATTATCCATTCCAAGCCGCTTATCATGCTCAAGGAGCGTGATCAGCTCTCCGAACACCTTTGAGATGTTCGCCCTGTTCACCTCATCGATGATGAGGACGTACGGACGGGGATTGGTCGGCTCTGCCTCCACACCCAAAACAGCGGTCTCCAGCGCCTGCCAATTTATCAGATCCCGCTCCAGCGGATACATCGGATGAAATGAAATAAAGGGCGTCTCGTAGAATATGGCTCGGTCTATCCCTGCCGGATCAGTCCATATCCAGTCCACCGGCCGCGTGTGTCTTGCTGCCGCCCCTTCCGTTGCTGGTGTGAACCGATAGTCGCCGGTAAAGCGTCCGAATGCGACGACTTTGTTCCTACCGATCGTGAGAATGACATACGCTCCATCGGCCGCGCCCGAACGCACCAGCCATGTTCCGTAGACCGTTGCATGATTGCCCTTGACCGAAGCATCATCCTCCTTCCGACGTTGTTTGATCGCTTCCAACTCCTCATATTCCGGGGCGGACCAATCCGTGTCGCCACCGAAACTCCAGGCAATTTCATTATCCTTGAGGGCCCTCTGCAAATTCGCCCGCCAATCCTCGCCGGTGAGGCCGAGGCGATAGATCCTGCGCGTTCGGTCCAGCCCCCCAGCCTCTGCGTCGCCGCGATCATTTGCCGCTCGCTCGCTGATCCGTTTGAAAATGCCGTCCTGAGGCTCGAGCCGGAAACCCGAGGAGACTTCTTCTTCCTGCGGCACTTCGGGATCCCGAGATCGCCCAGTCGTGGGTCTCAGGCCCTCGACAAACTCCTCGTAGGACATCGACTGGTGGAACGTGACGAACTCGATGCGCCCGTCATCCACCAAGCGGCGATACTCGGCCATCAGCGCATCGCGTTTGTCGTTACCTAGGAACGGTCTCGCTTCGACGTCGCCCAAGCATACCCGGACGGCCTCCCAGGCGGTGTGGTAGGTCTTACCAGTACCCGGCGGGCCGTAGAGGATCAGGTTGGTTGTTCTGATCGCCTGAGTGCTGGTCGTCTCGGTCACGGTTTCGGCCTTTTCATGTGAGGTCAGATGATAGGTGAAAACAGTCGCGCTGCTGGGATTGGGGGTGGTGTTGGTCACCCAGGGAACCTGGGCCATGTCCTTCAGCTTCTGCCCTCCCAACGCGCTGCAGATCGCGGGAAATGCGTTTGTCGCGACGAGATCGCGCGCCATGTCCGAGGCACGGACTGATACCTGGCTCTCAACTTTCTCGCGCGCAGGTTCGATATAATAGTTCAATGCCACAAGCCGAATGCGATCCGCCCCCCGCATCAGATGCTCATATTGATCGGAGACATGCTGCGGCAGGTCATTCTGATCGACGATGATGTAGCCTGCGTTGTGAAGGCGGGCAGCGGCATCGGATTTTTGTCCCCAGCCACCGTTCAACTCGGTCTTCTTCAAGATAAAGCCGGCAATAGGCTTTGTCGGGTAGATGCGGTTCTTTCGCTGACGCGTAGAGCGCACCCAATAGTCGCGAGGTTCGCCGAAGCTTTTGAATATTTCCGCATGAGCGCCAGCGCTTCGATATGAGTCGAATGCGTCCATCGCGGCTTCGATGGCAGCGCGTGAGAAATCAGTTAACGGCTCATCAATGTTGCCCTGTGCCGGTATGCCCAATGCTTGCGCGATCTCGGGATCGAGTTCGTATCGGACGAGTTTCTGAGCGCCAAATTTAAGGTAGTTGACCGGTCCACCCGACAGGGCCTTGCACCGGGCAGCAAGGCCATCGATCAACATCGCGCGCGTTACCACCAACCAATCCTCAGTGTGGACGGCATCTTCTGCCCGATTGCTTGCGCCCTCTGGTTTGATCTTGAAGATCGAGCTTCCTGTTCCGCCATCTCGAACAGGGCGGTATGGAACGCCCTCCCGGTCGTAAAGAATGAGCCGTCGATCTTGGGCGAGCAGGGTCATATAAGGGTCTCCAAAGCACACAACGTGTTCACAAGCCGCATCTGCTCGACCGTCCCGCATTTCGCCTCGCGCAGACGCGGCGCGCCGAAGACCAGCGCCAATCCCTTCGCACGGGACACGGCCACGTTGATCCGGCTCAACGAAAATAGAAACTCCATTCCACGCGCAGTTTCCTCGGCCGACGATGCAGTCATCGACACAAGGCAGACCGGCGCCTCCTGTCCCTGGAACTTGTCCACCGTGCCGACACGGATTGATTCCGGTAGTGCGTCGCGCAGCGCGTTGACCTGCGCGTTGTAGGGAGCGACGACGATGATATCGCTTGCGCGCAGGGGACGCGAGGTGCCATCCTTGTCGGTCCATGCGCCCTTCAACAGGTCGGCTGCTGCGGCTGCGATAGCGGCGACCTCCTCGGCAGCAATCTGCGCATTGCCCTCGTGGGGCACTGGCACCCAGAATGCACCCGCCTTGGGGATTGGAGTGCCTCGAACGGCCTGATGCATAGTGTCGGGGTGGCTTTCTAGCCGCCCCTCATAGACCTGATCCGAGACAAAGCGGCAGACTTTCGGGTGCATCCGACGCGAGACGGGCAGGAAGATGCCCTGGTCCACCGGCATGGTGAGGTGTTCGCCCAGCATCCAGTCGAGGCAGGAGAGGTTTGCGGGTTCCGGATGCGCGCCTTGGATGACTTGTGGCAGTTGGCGTGGGTCACCCACCAGCACGATGTTGTGCGCCGCCCGGCTCATCGCGGCCATGTTCGCTAGGCCGACCTGTCCGGCCTCGTCCACGAAGAGCCAGTCGAAGGCCTGCACGTTTTCGTCACGGGCAAAAAACCAAGCAGTGGCACCAACCACATGCCTACCAGCAGCAGCATCTTCATTGCTGTTGGTGCGACGAACGAGGCAGTTGTCGGGGTAGCTATCCTCTTCGCCCGAGGTCTTGTGGACGAGATCCAGCGTGATCGGCAGATCCGCGCCTTCCAGGGCGTTGAGACAGCCCATCAGCACGTTGCGGATCGCCTCATGACTGTTCGAAGTGACACCAACACGCGCACCCTTTTTCACCAGCGACAGGATCGCTCGGGCGGTGACATAGGTCTTGCCGGTCCCCGGCGGTCCTTGGATCGGAAGCACGGTCCCGTCCATCGCGCCAACGGCGGCGATGGTACCTGCTACCGGATCGGCAACGAACTGCAACGGGCCGCTAGTGAGGCGGGGAGCCGCACGGGACAGCAGGTCATCGACAGCACGATAGGCGCGCGGGCCGCACTGATCGGCGATCACGTCGCGCAAAGCCGTGGCAATCACCTTGGTGTCCAGTGGCCAATCGGGGTGCAACGTCAGCCGGTCAGTCAGAAGATGATTCTTGCCCGGCCCGGCCTTAACCGTGATTTGCCGCGTCCTGCGGTCCATCTCCTCGATAATAACCGAGACGGGCGGGCCGTCGAAGACCGGCACGGTGGCGCGCTTTCCGCCGCGCAACTTGGTCTCCTGCGGCGGAAAGCGGTAGCTCCGCGCGAAGGAACGCTTGACAGGCGCCACCGGGCCGATCGCCTCAAGCCCCGCAAGCGCATCGAGGTCGTCGATCAGGTCTTCCTCATCCTTGGCCGCTGAATCGAACACCGCCCATTGCGCGGGCTTGGTCTCGCGCCCGTGGAACAGGCCGAGGTTGAATAGCATCGCCTGCCGATCCTCGGGTAAACCCGCTGACGCAAGAGTGGCGCGCAACTCTTGCGTCTCAGCGTCCTCCTCAGTCTCTTTCGGTACTGCGTCCTGGCGAGGCTGCGGCCACGGGCCTGGCGGCCGGATGCTCACCAACCAGTCGCGCAACTCTTCGGTCGAGATACAGTCGATACGGTTGTAATCCTCGATCTCATCCAGGATGTGCTGGTCGCCCGTCTCGCGCCAATTCTCGTAAGCGACAACCGACCCGCCCGCCGTCTTGACCTCGCCCTCACGCTTGCGGCCGTAAAACGCCTCCATCGACTTGATAGAATAGTTCTGCTCTGATCCGATAAGCCCGCCCCGCACCACGGCGAATAGGTCAACAAAGCGCCGCTCGCGCAGCAGGCGATCGAGCAAGGCCTCGCCGATCCCGTATTTCGTAGTCAGTCGCCGAAGCGCGGTAATCTCATAAGCAGCGTAGTGATAGATTCGGGCCTGCGGGTATTCCTCCAACCGCGCGCGGAAGAAGGTCAGAAGATCCTCCAGCGCCCGTGCCTCAGCGGCGTGATCATGCGCCCAAAAGGCCCGAAACTGCCCGTCGTGCCAAGTTCCGTGCAGATACTCGAGCCCACCGTCAAAATGCGGGTCGCCCTCTATGTCATAGAAAAGATCGCCTGACTGCGGCTCAGGCAGCAAGTCAAAGCCCTTGCCCGGTTCCGGGGCGCGCAATTCGAAGGTTGGTCCGCCCGACTTTCTGGCCTGCTGCAACCGGGCTTGCGTCACTAGACGAAGGCGGGTTCCTTCGGCCATGCCTCGCACGGGTTGGTCGAGTCCAGCCAGTGCCTCCATTGTCGCAGTGCCCGCAGCCTCCAGCTTCTTCACCTGCCCACGGTTGATGTTGGCGACATTGAACAGGCTGTCCTCGGCCTGCCAAACGCTTTCGCAATGACCCGCCCAACGACAAAGGCCGCAATCGGCGCAAGGAATCGGCCGTGTCGGTTGCGGGTCAGCCACGAACCTCTCAAGCCGCGCCCGTGCGGCCCGTGCGTAATGGGCGTAGTCAGTGAGTCGCAGCGTGGCGCGTTCGCCGGTGCCCAATTCGACATATGCGAATTCTGGCGCCACACCCTGAATCTCGATCAACAGGTCAGAATAGAGGACGAGTTGCAGCACGTGCTTTGGATGCGGTCGACGTTTCAGCTTGGTGTCTGCCACCTCGTAGCTAAAAGGACCAAGCGTCGAAGGGCGATCCACCCGCATCAGGAAATCCGACCATCCGCCCCAGTTGCCTGACAGGAACGCTCCCTGGAACACGACCTCGGCCCCTTGCGCCAAGGCATCTCGAGTGGCATCGGCATCCGCGGCCAGATCACCACGCGGGATCTCGACCACCGCCCGGCCCGAGGCTTTAAGCCTTTCTAAGTGCGCTGCTTCGTGTGCATCGCCCTGTTTCTGCAGCAGGGCCGCATCTTCGCTGTCCTCACCAGGTTCCGGCCCCTCGCCGCGCAGCCGCATCAGGTCGAGTGTGGTCGCATGAGCGCAGCCCATGAACCGCATCAGGTCGGTCGCCGAAAAAAAGATAGTGCCGCCAATGTCTCTCATGGTCGCCCTAGAATCTTGAATAAGAGCAACCCGAAGAAGAATCGTCTCGCCGGATCGCAGCTTCGTAAATAAACGCCGTGGGTGTCAATTCGCGTCAGACACCGCACCTGGTTGAATTGATGGGCAGTGCCGGAAAAGCTTCTCTTGCTAGCCGGCAGGTGCCGCGTCCCGGACGATCCGCAGGCTTTTCGGCGCGATCAGCGACGCAGGTTTGCCTTTCGCGCTCATGCGAAGAGCAAAGCCGCGCTCGATTAGCACCGCCGCCTCGTCCAGCGTCTTCACATAGGTCGCATTGTCGGCATGATGCCGGTGCTTGCCATGCGCCGGGTCGGCTAGCTGATAGCCTTTGGAAGTGACGGAAGGTTCCTCCACCGCGCCGCGGCGAGAGGAAATCCGTTCGATCCTGATAACACGTCCGCGCATTCCTTTTCCTTTCAGAGCTCTCCTCGTAGGCCTGCCACGCCGCGGGTCATGTGCCTCTTCTGGCAATCGCCTCGACAGGACGCAGAAACCGTTATAACGTGCGAGGGTGACAAATTCTGACAGGCTGACGGTGCGTATGTCATTTTCCAAGGCACAGGATCTAGTACGCCTCGCGCAGATGGCAGCGGCGCGGCGGGGCGGCATCAGCCTCGAAGATATCTGCGCGGAGTTTAGTGTGTCCCATCGCACAGCCCAGCGCATGACCGAAGCACTTGAGGGAACCTTCGGCAACGTGGAGGCAGAGGATGGGCCGGACCGTAAACGGCGCTGGCGGCTAATCGATTCCGGCCTCACCCGGCTTCAACTGCGGCATGAAACTGGCGTTGAAGCGTTAGAGATCGCTGCTCGTACCGCCGAGGCTGAGGGTCGACTACGCCACTCCCGCGCGCTGCACGACCTACGTGAGGGAATGTTAGCGCGGGTCCCGGCGCGAGCGAGGGTAGAAGCCGATGCCGAGGCGGTTCTAACGGCCATGGGGCAGGTAATGCGACCTGGGCCACGCGTTAGCTTGGCCCCCGACATCCTTGATGCGATCATTGAAGCTCTTCGCGGCCCCTTCCGCCTGCGGGTGCGCTACAATAAGGACGACGCGACACGTATCCTGGAACCACATGGAGTGCTGCTGGGCCACCGAACCTACCTCGCTGCTCGCGATCCGGCCAAAGCGGACGAGGTGCGCAACTTCCGCATCGACCTCATTCACGACGCGCAAACCCTGAATGAAAGCTTCTCGCTGCAAGAAGGGTTCACTATCGGAGACTACGCCGCGCAGGCGTTTGGTGTATGGCAGGATCCGGAACAATTCGGAGAGGTCATTTGGCGATTTGCACCAGAGGCCGCTGAGCGCGCTGCTGGCTTCCGCTTCCACCCGCGGCAGGTGCTGGAACGCCAGGATGACGGGAGCCTTTTGGTGCGGTTCAAGGCATCGGGATGGCTCGAGATGACGTGGCATCTCTATCAATGGGGCGACAAGGTTGAGGTGATCGCGCCTCAGGGACTGCAGAACCTAGTTAAAGGCAATCAAAGGTCGGACTTCAAAGCCTTGCCATGATTGGGTCCCGAGTAGGACCTCGACGCAGAATCTTTCAGACCGAATTTCCAATGCCTCGTTCGGGGTTGCCGTCGCACACCAGGAAGCTGGAGGTTGCATGGGCTGTTCATCTCGAGATGATACATCGCATGATAAAGGCAGATACGGGACGCAAGGCGGACAAACGCGCGGTGATCGCTAGAGGGAAGTTGGTACCTTAACAGCGGAAATTATTTCCGCTCCACACCCATATTGACTGAGGCCCAATGCCAGGGCACATAGGTGGCATCCACGGTCGCTCGCGACAGGAAAACAGAGGGAATTTCAAGGCTTTTCCGATAAGCTATTGAAATCATGTGAGAATCCAAGGTCCCCAGGCAAGTCGTTTTTGACTGATTTTTCGATCCAAACTGGCTACTATCTCCCGCACGGAAAAGTGACGTCTTCTCAATAAGTTGGGCAATCTCCGCCGCAGTTCCGTTGGCCATCCGTCTTGCTCGAAGGCGGCTAGGAAAATTGGCTGGGGACCTTTGTATCCGGTCGGAACGTGAAATTCGCTCAACTCAATTTGATCCACGCTGCCGAAGAGCGTCCACAATTACCGCCATGGCAGGCGACATCTGACGTCTGCTGGGATAGTAGAGATGGTAGCCGGTGAATGGGTGGCTCCAGTCATCTAAGACAGCTTGCAAACGGCCATCGGCAATATGCTCCTCCACAAGGTTGTCAGGAACGTAGGCGATGCCGAAGCCTGAGACCGCGGCCTCTAGCTGCGAAATCGAGGAGTTGAAACTTAACTGGCCATCCACCCTCACCCGCAGTTCCCGGCCGTCTTTTTCGAACTCCCATGCGTAGAAGCCGCCGAGCGTCGCCTGCCGCATGTTGATGCAGACGTGACCCACTAGATCCTGAGGCGCCTGAGGACGCCCGCGTCTGGCGAAGTATTTTGGTGAAGCGACTGCGCGGAGCCGCCAATCAGGACCGATCCGGACGGCGATCATATCCTTGTCGACGTTTTCCCCAAGGCGAACTCCGGCATCGAAGCGTTCTTCCACGATGTTGCGCATTCCATTGTCGGCGTAGAGCTCCACCTTGACGTCGGGATATTTGTCGAGAACGACAGATAACTTTGGCCATACGGTTGTCCGCAGAGCATGATCGGACAAGGTCAACCTGACGGTGCCGGAGGGCTTCTCGCGGAATGCGACCAGATCTCCAAGATCCGCTTCAATGCCTTCAAACCGAGGTAAGATCGATCTGAACAGGCGTTCTCCAGCGTCCGTCGTCGCGACGCTGCGGGTCGTTCTTGTAAGAAGACGGACGCCTAGGCGGGCCTCCAACTGCTTGATTGTATGACTGAGGGTAGACTGAGACGTCGCAAGGTTTGCGGCTGCCTTGGTAAAGCTCCCTTCCTTCGCAACCTCCAGGAACCACAACAAGTCCTTCATGTCCTCGCGTTGCATCTGCGCATCCTATTCATGTTGAAAATCGATAGGTCCATGCGGATTGGTCCGTCTAATCCGAAAAGTAGATGAGCACTATCTTCAGCGCAACGTTGAACAGTGAAGGTCCAAGACAAAGCCATGACGCTCACCTTAGACAACATCGAACGGAAACCGTCGGCATGGGGGGCCGTTCTATCCATGACCCTGTGCGTGTTCGTGCTGATCGCGTCGGAGTTCATGCCTGTCAGCCTGCTGACCCCTATCGCTCTCGACCTAGGCGTTTCGGAAGGAAATACGGGTCAGGCGATTTCGATCTCCGGGATCTTCGCGGTGATAACGAGCCTGTCCATCGCCACCCTGGCAGGTCGACTTGACCGGCGCCTGCTCGTGCTGGCCTTGACCGCGCTACTGATGTTGTCTGGCATCCTCGTCACCATCGCACCGTCCTACTCGGTCCTGATGCTCGGCCGAGCGCTGCTCGGCATCTCGATCGGCGGCTTCTGGTCGATGTCGACGTCGATCGTGATGCGCCTCGTCGACAGGGATCAGGTACCAAAGGCGCTCGCGCTGCTGAACGCCGGCAATGCCATCGCCGCGACGATTTCGGCTCCGCTTGGCAGCCTTCTCGGCGCCTACATCGGCTGGCGCGGCGCCTTCTTCCTTGTCGTACCGATCGCGCTGCTCGCTCTTATCTGGCAGTGGATAAGCCTGCCCAGCCTTTCGCCACGTGGAGAAGCATCAGGAAACGTGTTCCGGCTTCTTGGACGGCTACCCGTCGCGCTCGGCATGGCGGCGATCCTTCTCCTGTTTATGGGTCAGTTCGCGCTCTTCACCTATCTGAGGCCGTTCCTGGAAACGGTCACCAGACTGGACATCGAAACCCTTTCCATCGCCCTTCTGGTGATGGGTCTGGCCGGAGCGGTCGGCACATGGGTCATCGGAAAGCTTCTGTCCCGCCGACTGTTCATCATTCTCGTCGCCATTCCGCTGCTGATGGCCTGCATCGCTGTCGCGATGATCGGTTTTGGCGAGATGAAACTCGCCGTGATCCTGTCCCTGATAGGATGGGGTTTCCTCGGAACCGCCGCTCCGGTCGGCTGGGGCACATGGTTGAGCCGGGCACTTCCCGACGACGCGGAAGCGGGCGGCGGCCTGCAGGTGGCTGTTATCCAGCTTGCGATCACGGCTGGCGCATCCCTCGGCGGCCTGCTCTTCGACACGCTCGGCTGGCGCTCGACTTTCACGCTCGCCGCCGTGCTTCTGCTCGGCTCGTCGATTATGTCCATTGCCACATGGCGTGCCACCAGGAGGTCCCGATGAGCGTGTCGCGCATAGGTCCGACCCGCCGCGGCCTTCTCGTCTCGGCGGCGGCAGCCGCAATCTTACCGACAAGAGTGTTCAGCCAAAACGGCCCTGACGATCAGGAGCGCACCGACGTGAAGATCAGATTGATATTCGACACGCACACGATGACCGCGACCCTCTACGACAACCCGTCGGCACGCGACTTCGTTTCGATGCTGCCACTGCAGTTGGAGATCGACGACTTCGGCTCCAACGAGAAGATCGCCTACTTGCCCCGCAAACTGACGGTGGACGGGCACGGGTCGTTCTCGAACGAGCGGCCTTACGACCTCTGCTACTACATGCCCTGGGGCAATCTGGCGATGTTCTACGCCGATTACAAGCATCCGGGCCTCGTGCGCCTCGGCCACTTCGACGAGGGCTACGAGGCGCTGCACGTCCGGGGGAAATTCCCGCTGCGCATCGAACGCATCCAGTAAGACAAAACTTCTATCCAAGGAGATCACGGATGAACAGGAAGACCGACAATACCGAAGGATTCGACGCCGGCCGGCGGAGCCTTATGAAGGCGACAGGCGTCGCCGTCGCAGCACTCGGCGTCATTCCAGTGGCTGCCTCAACGCCGACGTTCGCACAGACGAGCTCGTGGGACAAGGTGTTCCCGAAGAGCGACAGGGTCGACCACCAGAAGGTCTCGTTCAAGAACCGGTATGGCGTCACGCTGTCGGGCGATCTTTATCTTCCGAAAGAACGGGGAAGCGGCAGGCTCGCAGCAGTCGTCGTCGGCGGCCCGTTCGGCGCCGTGAAGGAGCAGTCTTCCGGTCTCTATGCCCAAACGATGGCCGAGCGTGGTTTCGCGACCCTCGCATTCGACGGATCCTTTACCGGTGAAAGCGGCGGCGAGCCCCGCAACATCGCCTCACCCGACGTCAACACCGAGGACTTCAGCGCAGCCGTCGACTTCATCGGCCTTCAGTCCTTCGTCGACCGCGAGCGCATCGGCATGATCGGCATCTGCGGCTGGGGCGGCATGGCACTCAATGCCGTGGCTGTCGACAAGCGGGTCAAGGCCGTCGTCGCGAGCACCATGTACGACATGACCCGCGTCATGTCGAAGGGCTACAACGACAGCGTGACGCTCGAGCAGAGGACGAAAGCGCTGGATCAAATGAGCCGGCAGCGCTGGACCGATGCGGAGAAAGGCGCCCCTGCCTATCAGCCCCCTTACAACGAGCTCAAGGAAGGCGAAGCGCAGTTCCTCGTCGACTACCACGACTATTACATGACGCCGCGCGGCTATCACGCCCGCGCCGTCAACTCTGGCAATGCCTGGTCGCAGACAACCCCGCTTTCGTTCATGAACATGCCGATCCTGACCTACATTGCTGAAATCTCGCCACGACCGATCCTGTTCGTCCATGGCGAGAAGGCGCATTCCCTCTACTTCGCGGAAACCGCATTCGCTGCGGCAGCGGAGCCGAAGGAGCTTATGATCATCCCCGGTGCGAGCCACACAGACCTCTACGACCGGATGGACAAGATACCATTCGACCGGATGGCCGACTTCTTCGGACAGCATCTGACATAAGCCCGCTTCGCCGGACGTCGTCGAGCCGGTGGCTGCGAGGACGCTGTACTACTTGAGAAGGATTTGAAGATGAAGAATATCGCCGCATCCATCGCAATCTCGGCGATCGCCGCGACAGGCGTCGATGCCCAGGGAGAACGCCGCAGGATAGCTCCGCCGGCTGTATACGACGTCGCACCCGGCCTCGGCCGCTTCACGGACGAGTTCCTGTTCGGCGAGGTCTGGGAACGAAAGGAACTCGCCCCGCGCGACCGCAGCCTCGTCACGGTCTCGGCAATCGTTTCTACCGGGAAAACGGCGCAGATCGCGGCACATGTCGGCCGCGCCCTCGACAACGGAGTAAAGCCTGCGGAGATCGGCGAGCTCATCACCCAGCTCGCCTTCTATTCCGGCTGGCCGAATGCCATCTCCGCGGTCGAGGAGACGAAGAAGTTCTTTGATGCTCGACAGATAGGACCTGTCGGCAACAGTGGGGCTGCGTGCGTGGAGCTGGAAGCCGCGGCCGAGGCTGCGCGCAGTGAAACCGTCAACACCACGATAGCGCCGACAGCGGCCGCACTTGCCGATCTCACCAATCGCGTGCTGTTCGGCGATCTGTGGCAGCGCCCGGATCTCTCGGCACGCGACCGCAGCCTGGTGACCATGTCGGCGCTGATCGCGATCGGGCAGCCCGAACAACTGCCCTTCCACGCCAACCGAGCCATGGACAACGGGCTGACTGCCGGTGAGGCATCCGAAGTCCTGAGCCATATCGCCTTCTACGCGGGCTGGCCCCGAGCCATGTCGGCCGTGCCCGTGCTTAAGCAGGTTTTCGCAAACAGGAAGGAAAAATCGATGACCACGTCGCCGTCAGACATCAATATCACCCCAGCGGGAAGCAGCGCGACGCCTGGTCCGGAGCAGTACTTCACGGGTAAGGTTGAGATCTCCGGCCTCTACCAGACCGACGCGCCTGCACGGGCGGGCGGAGCAACCGTGTCCTTTTCGGCAGGTGCCCGCACAGCATGGCACACCCATCCGTTGGGACAGACGCTGTTCATCGTGAGTGGCCGTGGCTGGGTGCAAAAGGAAGGAGAGGCAGTCCAACAAGTCGATCCGGGCGACGTCGTCTGGATTCCACCTAACGTCCGGCACTGGCATGGAGCGTCAAGTACCGAAGCGATGGCGCACTTCGCCGTGGCCGAGGCGCTGAACGGAAGTTCGGTCACATGGATGGAGAAGGTGTCAGACGAGGAATACGAAAAAGGTTCGCTCGCTGATTGAAAGGCGTGTCACGATGGGATCTGTTTTCCCGTCTTCACTTTCCAACGTCCTCTATTCTGCCGCATAATTTCCGCCGAGTAAGCGGAAATTATTGCCGTTCGACCGTCCTGTTGACTGATGCCCAAAGCCAGGGCACAAAGGTGGCATCCACGGTCGCTCGCGATGGGAAAAGATAAGGAAAACAAAGGTGATTTCTCTAAGTCATTGAAATCATGTGAGAATCCAGGTTCCCCAGCCAATCTCTCCCAGTTATCTCAGCGCGCTTTCAGACTATACCGAGATCGGCTTGGTGTGTCAGGGCCCGTGCTCCCGATTCCATAGCGGACAAGTCCGCGGGACCTAGCCGATTACCCATCCGGAAAGCCGGCATATCCTCCCAGACTTTATCCTTTGTGGGTACATCAGCCGCTTTTCAGCGCTTCCTTATGTAGATCAAAGATATAGCTTAAATCGTGGCCCGCGGTTGAATATGCTGCCGATGGCAACGGCGGTGTGGATCGCGAATGGGAAATGCGTGAGGCCGGATCAGAGTGTCTGAGAGGCTTTCGAAAACCTCGGCTGGGTGACGTCCGATATGGAAAAGAGAAGGCCCGTACTTCCATCCATCAGCAGTCCGCTCATGACGTTTGCTGTTCTGGCGGGGCTGGCGATCGGGTGTTTTCTCGTCTTCGTTCAACGCCGCAGCGACAGTCCTGCCCTAGCCTGCATTGAGATCATCCTTTCCCTTGCAATCCCTTGCGCGGTGGTCGAACTCTTCGTCAACCGCAGCCCCCAGCGCTCGGGAATGAGCTTTTCCAGGCGTGATTTCAGCCCGCAACGCGTGCTGCGAAAGGTGCTTGCCCTTTGGGTCATCCTGGCGGTGCTGGCATTTTGCTACCACGCCTTTCCGATCTATCGCGGCGATTTCTATGCCCCGTTCAACTGGCTCTGGCAAAACAGCTTTCTGCCGCTCGTGATTCTTTCGGTTCCTTATCTGGCTTTTGCTGACATGGTGCAGGAAGAGCCGAAGGACACTCTGTGGAAGTTGGGAAACCGCCTCTTTTCCCGGCCCCGTGCACTCTCGTTCGTCGAGATAAACTATCTCCTGGGCTGGCTGGTGAAGGGCTTCTTCTTTCCGCTGATGTTCGTCTATCTTTGCGGGCAGATCTCCGATCTTCGCGAGTTCGACCTCTCCCCCTTCTTCTCCTCGTCCTATCGGGCATTCGTGGGCGGAAGTTACGATCTGCTCTATCTCGCTTTTTTCTTCATCGACCTCACGGTCTCGGCGACCGGATACATCATGACGTTTCGCCTGCTGGGAACGCAGATCAGGAGCGTGGAGCCGACCCTCGTCGGCTGGCTCGTGGCGGTCGTCTGCTACCAACCCTTCTACAGCATCCTCTACTCAAGCTACCTCAGCTACGGGCACGACCGGCCATGGGGCGTATGGCTGTCCGACCAGCCGATCCTCTACTCCCTTTGGGCCCTGATGATCATTGTCTGCCTGAGCTTTTACGCCTGGGCGGCCGTGTGCTTCGGCATCCGGTTTTCCAACCTGACGAACCGCGGCATCATTACCAACGGGCCCTATCGCTGGACGAAGCATCCGGCCTACATTTCCAAGAACATCTCCTGGTGGCTGGTCAGCATTCCCTTCCTCCCGCCGGATTCCAATCCCTGGACGGCGATCAGGCTTTGTGCCGGCCTGCTGATCATCAATTTCATCTATTTCATGCGCGCAAAGACCGAAGAACGACACCTGTTGCGGGATCCGATCTACAGGGACTATGTGGAGCACATACGCAGCAACGGCGTCTTCCGGCACCTGCGATTTGGGTCGAAATGATTGAGTGGGCAGCAGCGCCTATCGCCGTTTCCCCAGAAAGCCGCGCGCATCAGCGCAATTTTCTTCAAGTCTTTTCGCACTGCCGCTGTAAGAAATACTGTTTTATATCAGCAATATAAAAGGCATGCACCAGCGCAAAACGAATCTGTTCTGCGCCAATCCCGTTTCTCCACTATCGCACTGCACCCAAGTCAGGTTATCCTGCACCCTTCGCGCAGTATTGCTTCGGCAGGCAGTATGAGGCGGTTTTAATGACGAGAAGCAGCCATCGAGACTACTTCTACGCGCTAGAGGGCATCAGAGGGATAGCTGCGCTCCTTGTCGCGGCCCGCCATATGATCCCCGCCTTCCGGCCGGTTACCAGTCCGTCCAGTTATCTCGCCGTCGATATCTTCTTCCTGTTGAGCGGCTTCGTGCTGGCAGCGAGCTATGAGCAGCGCCTGCAATCGGGCTACCTCACGGCGCGGTCGTTCTTCGCGCTGCGGCTGGCAAGGATCTACCCTCTTTACATGGTCGGGACGCTCTTCGGATTTTTCGTGTTTGTTTTCCGGGAAGAGATCTCACCGCCGTCATTATCCCAGGCGCTGACACTGGCAGTGCTCTTCCTGCCCAATCCCGATCCGACGACAAATCTTTATCCCCTCAACCCGCCGGCGTGGTCCCTGCTGTCCGAACTGGTGATGAGTTTCATCTATGGCGTCTTCCTTTGCCGCGCCCGCAACGCCTTTGTCTGGGCCACTGCAGCCGTCAGCGGTGCGGCCTTCACCTGGGCGACCATCGCTCATGGCCGTGCGGATATCGGCTTCCAGCAGGACCTGCTGTGGGCCGGCATGGCGCGCATCGGATTGTCATTCAGCGTCGGCGTGCTGGTGTATCGGCACTTGAACGATTTGCGCGCGCTCGTCGGGCCTCTCGGCGACAAGGCCACGATCGCCATCTTCGGGGCCGTCGTGCTTGCCCTTACAGCGCCGGTCTCGCAGACCAGTCCACTCTCGATGCCTTACGCCATGCTCATGATCTTCATCGTGTTCCCGGTAATCATGATCGCCAGCGTCAACGCCTCTCCGACGGGAAGGCTGAAGGACACGTCCATATGGCTTGGGCGTCTGTCCTTTCCGCTCTACGCGGTTCATGCGCCTGTCTTCATGGGGATCGAAGGCCTTACCCACCGGATCACGGGAGTGGAGATCGGTGCGTATGCTCCCTGGGCCGGTCCGGTCGTGCTCGCAGCGGCCGTGTGGATCGCGCTTCTTGTCGAGCGGCATTTCGATCGCCCTCTTCGCAGCGTGCTGAAGACCTGGCTGTCGAAGAAATCATACGCGAGCTGATCGCCGCCGCGACGCCACGAAAAAGGCGACCTCCCCGGGGGAAGGTCGCCTCAACTGCATTCTCGCCGTCTGGAATATCAGCCCTTGGGCTGCGGCACGATACGGATATAGGGCTTCGGCGCCTTCCATCCGTCCGGATAGATCGTCTTTGCTTCTTCGTCACCGACCGAGCCAGCAATGATGACATCTTCGCCATTCTTCCAGTTCACCGGGGTCGCAACGCGGTGCTTGGCGGTGAGCTGGAGGGAATCGATGACGCGCAGCACCTCATCGAAGTTGCGGCCGGTCGTCATCGGATAGATCAGGATGAGCTTGATCTTCTTATCCGGACCGACGACGAAGACGTTGCGAACGGTCTGGTTATCGGCAGGCGTGCGCTTCGTCGGGTCGCCGGAAACGGGAGCCGGAAGCATGCCGTAGAGCTTGGAGACGTTATAATCGATATCGGCGATCATCGGGAAGTTCGGCGCGTGGCCCTGCGTTTCCTCGATGTCGCTGGCCCAGCCGGCATGGCGGTCGAGCGGATCGACGGACAGGCCGATGATCTTGACGCCACGCTTGTCGAACTCCGGCTTGATCCGGGCCATGTAGCCGAGTTCGGTCGTGCAGACGGGCGTGAAATCCTTCGGGTGGGAGAACATCACCGCCCAGGAATCGCCGACCCAATCATGAAAGCGGATCTTGCCATCCGTGGTTTCGGCTTCAAAATCCGGCGCAATATCATTAATCGCAAGCGTCATGGCTTTGTCCTTAGGTTTAAATAATTGAAGATGGCGATTTGTTTGCCAAAACCCGAAATTTATCAAGTTGCTTTTCTGGGGTAGACCGCGAAATCGCACACCTCGATCGATGCTCTACTCTCAAGCCAAGAACATCATGGACGATCGCGCAGAACGCGCGTTTCGACGGGCAGTTCTATACCCTTCAAAGAGAGTAGACGCGTTTCCATCCCGCTGACGAGACCGGTCGCTTGCGCAGCCGTGGTGGCGGATACCAGAATTTCGCCGGCGGCGGCCTGGGATTCCAGCCGGGCAGCCAGGTTGACGGCACCGCCGATCGCCGTGAAATCGCTGCGAAAGCTCGAGAACTCGCCGATTTCCACATCTCCGCTATGGATGCCGATGCCCACGCCGAGCGTATGTTCCGGCAAGCTCCCGATGTCCGACCCCAGGCGATCAAGTGCGACAGCGCACTGGCGCTGGATATCGAGCGCGGCCCGGACCGCTGCGCTTGCGTGATCCTTGATGGTGATCGGAAAATTGAAGATCGCCATCAGGCCGTCACCCATCTGCTTGTTGACGATGCCGTGGTGAGCCCATATCGCCTGTGCGCAGCGATCGTGGAACAGACTGACAATCGCGCTCAGTTCCACCGGATCGATGCGCTCGGACAGAACCGTGAACCCCCTTATGTCAGCAAAGAGAATGGTCGCGTTGGCGGAAACGTGGCGCTTCTTCTTGACGTACCGGAAAGAGCGCTCGCATATCGTGCAGATATTCGGGTTCATCTTGCTGCGGGTGACGCCGAACGCACGAAACGGAAGCGCCAGCAGACCGCGAATTGGGATCGGGACGCGCATCTGATCCCAGCATCCCAAACAGATGCTGGCAGGCTCCATGGAAGGCGACACTGTCGTCATGCTCTGCAACTCGTTCCGGCTGGCGGGGTGTGCCCGATCCTTACGGGCAGGCAAGCTTCCGACATTCGCGGGCATTTGGCAACTCCGGCGATACGAACTGAAGCCAAAGACCGCGAAGGTTGTCAGTATTGGCGAGCGGCCGTGACCCCGCCACGCCTTCGCGTAGCGCGGATGTCGGCGTTCACCCCGTTGACTGTGACCGCAATCCTTGGCAGGAACGCCTGCGAACGACGGCGTGCACCTCAGGAACCACCGTACCGGCAGGAATTATTCGCGCGCGCTCACAAGACAACGAGAGATGGCCCTTCCTAAGCGGTCTCTCAAACACCGGAATTTCAATGCCTTATGAGCGATCTCGGTTTCGCGCGGTCGCGTCATGGCGGGCACTGTCTGTTCCGAAGCATGATCGTCATCCCCGGCAAGCGTCGCTTCGGCGCTGCCGCCGACACGCCTTGCGTGTCACCAGCTAAACGCCAGCCACAGGCCGGCAACAACTTTTTTGGACCACATCCGCATATGATCCGCATCGAAAACATAAGCAAGCAGAACAGCCACCGTATCCTGTTCATCGAAGCGTCGGCGGCGCTCAACAAGGGTGAAAAGATCGGTCTCGTCGGACCGAACGGCGCCGGCAAGACCACGCTCTTCCGCATGATCACCGGACAGGAGCAGCCGGACGAAGGTCAGGTCTCCGCCGAAAAGGGCGTGACGATCGGCTACTTCAACCAGGACGTCGGCGAAATGGAAGGCCGCAGCGCCGTGGCCGAGGTCATGGAGGGCGCCGGCCCGGTGAGCGTCGTTGCCGCCGAACTGCGCGAGCTCGAGGCGGAGATGGTCGACCCCGACAAACTCGACGAGATGGACCGGATCATCGAGCGCTACGGCGAAGTTCAGGCCCGCTATGAGGAGCTCGACGGCTACGCCCTCGAAGGTCGCGCCCGCGAAGTGCTGGCCGGTCTCAGCTTCACGCAGGAAATGATGGACGGCGACGTCGGCGGACTTTCCGGCGGCTGGAAGATGCGTGTGGCTCTGGCCCGCATTCTCCTGATGCGCCCCGATGTCATGCTCCTCGACGAACCGAGCAACCACCTGGACCTGGAAAGCCTGATCTGGCTCGAGGAATTCCTGAAGACCTACGACGGCGCGCTGCTGATGACCTCGCACGACCGCGAGTTCATGAACCGCATTGTCAGCAAGATCATCGAGATCGATGCCGGCTCGCTGAACAGCTATTCCGGCGACTACGGCTTCTACGAGCAGCAGCGTGCACAGAACGAGAAGCAGCAGCAGGCTCAGTTCGAGCGCCAGCAGGCGATGCTCGCCAAGGAAATCAAGTTCATCGAACGCTTCAAGGCGCGTGCCTCCCACGCGTCGCAGGTGCAGAGCCGCGTGAAGAAGCTGGAGAAGATCGATCGCGTCGAGCCGCCGAAGCGCCGCCAGACCGTCGCGTTTGAGTTCCTGCCCGCCCCCCGCTCCGGCGAAGACGTGATCAATCTCAAGAACGTTCACAAGAAGTACGGCAGCCGGACCATCTACGAAGGCCTGGATTTCATGGTTCGCCGCAAGGAGCGCTGGTGCATCATGGGCATCAACGGTGCTGGCAAGTCAACGCTGCTGAAGCTGGTCGCCGGATCGACGGAGCCCGATCAGGGTAGCGTCGCGCTCGGCGCCAGCGTCAAGATGGGCTACTTCGCCCAGCATGCCATGGATCTGCTCGACGGCGATCGCACGGTTCTGGAGTGGCTGGAAGATTCCTTCCCGCAGGCCGGCCAGGCGCCGCTACGCGCTCTCGCAGGCTGCTTCGGCTTTTCCGGCGATGACGTCGAAAAGAAGTGCCGTGTCCTCTCGGGTGGCGAGAAGGCACGTCTCGTCATGGCGAAGATGCTGTTCGACCCGCCAAACCTTCTGGTTCTGGACGAGCCGACCAACCACCTGGATCTCGACACGAAGGAAATGCTGATCAAGGCGCTCTCCGAATACGAGGGCACCATGCTGTTCGTTTCGCACGATCGACACTTCCTCGCCGCCTTGTCCAATCGCGTATTGGAACTGACGCCTGACGGCATCCACCAGTACGGCGGCGGCTACACGGAATATGTCGAGCGCACAGGCCAGGAAGCCCCGGGCCTGCGCGGCTGATCAGCCGACCTTTCGACAATCGAGCGCGCTGTCAGGCGCGCTCTTCCCAGACCTTCGCGAGTTCGACGATCGTCTGGACTGCCTTTTCCATGTCCTGGCGGCTCACCCATTCGAGCGGTGAGTGGAAAGCATGGCCCCCGGCAAAGATATTGGGGCATGGCAGCCCCATGAAGGAGAGACGGGATCCATCGGTGCCGCCGCGAATGCTGCCGCGTACGGGCGTCATGCCGGCGCGCCTGATCGCCTCCACGGCATTGTCGGCGACTTCGGGATGGTTCTGGAGAACGACCTTCATGTTGCGATACTGCTGCTTGACCTCGAAGCGGTAGGAGGAGCCGGGAAAGGCTTCCATGACCTTGACCACGATCTCCTCGAGCAACGCTTCCTTCTGTGCAAGCCCGGCATCGTCGAAGTCGCGCACGATCAGGCTGAGGACCGCCTTTTCCATCGAGCCTGTCACACCCGTCGGATGAAGAAAGCCCTGGCGACCATCCGTGGTCTCCGGGGCCGCATCCCTGGGCAGCCGGTCGATGATGGCACCGGCGATCTTGATGGCGTTTTCCATCTTGTCCTTGGCAAAACCAGGATGCATGGCAACGCCCTGGATGGTGATCTCCACGCCGTCCGCCGAGAATGTCTCGTCCTCGATATGGCCGGCCGTCGCGCCATCCATCGTATAGCCGAACTCCGCGCCGAGCTTTGCCAGGTCGACCTTGTCGACACCACGGCCGATTTCCTCGTCCGGGGTAAAAAGGATCTTGATCGTCCCGTGGCGAATGTCCGGATTATCGACCAGAAACTGCGCGGCCGTCATGATCTCGGCAAGACCGGCCTTGTCGTCGGCCCCGAGCAGCGTCGTGCCGTCGGTGGTGATGATGTCGTTGCCGATCTGGTCCTTGAGGGCCGTGTGTTCGCTGACGCGGATAACCTGCTCGGTATCGCCTGAGAGCCGGATATCGCCGCCGGCATATTCCCTGACGATCTGCGGCTTGACGTTCGTGCCGGTGAAATCCGGTGCAGTGTCCATGTGCGAGCAGAAGCAGATCACCGGGACCGGCTTGTCGGTGTTTGACGGGATGGTCGCATAGACATAGCCGTGCTCGTCGAGATGGGCGTCGGAGAGGCCGATGTCCAACAACTCCTGGACAAGCAAACGGCCGAGATTCTTCTGTTTTTCCGTCGATGGCTGTGCCGACGAGGCAGGATCCGATTGCGTGTCGATGACGACATAACGAAGGAAGCGATCAACAACGGTGTCTGCCATTTTAACAGGTCCTATCCAGCTCATGAGCGATACACTGCTGTAGCCTTCCGGCCGGCTGCGGTGAAGACGCTTTGGAAAGAAAGAACATCCCCGGTTGTCGAAGGCGTCTAACCCGTGAGCTTGACCGTCGAGCATTCGTAGAGAACGCCGCCGGTCGTCGCGTCGATGCCGACGAGGCTGACATCGTAGCCCCAGAGATGGCGGATGTGCGCGAGGGTGGCATCGCGAGAGCCCTCTTCGAGCAGGATGCCGTTTTTCACGCTGTGCTGCAGCCGTAGTTGCCGATCCCCGAGCAGATCGACGTCGACCACCTGGATATCCGGCTGCCGGGCAGCGACATCATAGCTGCGCGCCAGTGCGGCCCTGACTGAGGAATAGCCGCGCTCGTTGTGGATCGAGGAGACCTCGCAATACTTGTCCGCCGAGCGATCCGACAACAGAAACAGGCGGAACTTGCGCATCAATTCCGGACTTAGATACTGGAGGATGAAGGATTCGTCGCGGTGGTTCGCCCATGCGTCCCGCAGGGTCCCCATCGGGTCGCCATTGCCGGCCATCGAGGGGAACCATTCGCGATCCTCCTCCGTCGGCTCCGTGCAGATGCGCTCGATATCCTGCATCATCGCGAAACCAAGCGCGTAAGGATTGATGCCCGGGAAGCGGGGATCGTCGAACGCCGGCTGAAACACCACGTTGGAATGGCTACGCAGCAATTCCAGCATCGCGCCTTCGCTGATCCTGCCTTGGTCGAAGAGCCGGTTGATGATGGTGTAATGGACGTAGGTCGCACAGCCCTCGTTCATGACCTTTGTCTGGCGTTGCGGATAGAAATACTGCGCGATCACACGAACGATCCGCAGGAGTTCCCTTTGCCACGGGTCGAGGATCAGGCTGTGTTTCTCCAGGAAGTACAGCAGGTTTTCTTCCGGCAGGTTGAGAACCTTCTTACGTTCGGAGGCATCGCGCTCGGCCTCCTCACGATCGCGATTTTCCACCGCAAGCGGCAGCGTGCGCCAGAGATCGCTATAGGTCTGCTCCTCGTATTCCAGCCTTTCGCGCGCGCGCTCCCTGACCTTTTCGGAGGAAAGGCGCGGCGGACGACGATAGCGGAACACGCCGTGGTCCATCAGCGCATGGGCGGAATCCAGTATCGCCTCCACGGCATCCAGTCCGTGCCGCTCTTCGCATTTGGCGATGTATTTCTTGGCGAAGTCGAGATAGCTCAAGATCGCGCCGGCATCCGTCCATTGGCGGAACAGGTAGTTGTTCTTGAAAAAATGATTGTGGCCGAAGGAAGCATGCGCCGTGACCAGCGTCTGCATGGCCATCGTGTTTTCTTCCATCAGATAGGTAATGCAGGGGTTCGAGTTGATCACGATCTCATAGGCGAGGCCGCGGGCGCCCTTTCGATAGTAATGATCCTCGTGGACGAAGCGTTTACCGAAGGACCAGTGCTGGTACATGAGCGGCATGCCGACCGACGAGTAGGCGTCCAGCATCTGTTCCGAGGAAATGATCTCGAGCTGGTTCGGGTAGATGTCGAGCCCCATTTCCTCGAGGGCAATCTTCTCGATGGCCTCGTAGGCCCGCGACAGTGTCGCAAAATTCCAGTCCGATCCATCGAACAGCAGATTGGAGGCCGGGCGTTTCGCCATCTCGACCATCCCTTCAGCCGCGCGCACGCACGGCCGGCTGCCGTGTGAAGAGCCGGCGGAACACGGGGTAGATGTTCGCGGGCCGTGCGATCCGCGCCATCTGGAAGTTCGGAATTTCACCATCGACGGCGCGGTAGGCCCGCCAGAGCGACGTTCCGTTGTCAGTCGTCCCGAATATCTCCGTCTCCCGTTCGTCGATGATTTCGACATAGGCGTAATACTGGCAAAGGCGCATCACCCGCTCGCGCAGGAGCGCTGCGCAGCGCTCGGAATCGCCGCTGGTATTGTCGCCATCCGAGGCCTGCGCGGCGTAGATGTTCCACATTTCCGCCGGGTAGCGTTCGTCGATGATCCGCAGCATCTCCTCAAGCGCGGTGGAAACCACCGTGCCACCGCTCTGCTTGCTGTAGAAGAACGTCTCCTCGTCCACTTCCCGCGCTTCATCCGTGTGGCGGATGAAGACGATGTCAATCCGCTCGTAGCGGCGTTTGAGAAACAGATGCAGCAGCACGAAGAAGCGCTTGGCGAGGTCCTTCTCCCGCTCGCCCATCGATGCCGAAACGTCCATCAGGCAGAACATGACGGCACTGGCATTCGGCAAGGGTTGCCGCTCGAAGCGATTGAACCGTACGTCGACTGGATCGACATAAGCGATGCGCCGGCGACGCCGCTCCAGAAGATCCAGTTGCTCTCGCAGCACCTTGAGTTGGTGCGCGCTTTGCCGAGAGTTGTTGGGATCGTTCTCAAGCGCGGCTATCTCGTCTGCCAGCGCCTGCATTTCGCTATCGCTCGGTCGGCCCAGAGCCATGCGTCGACCAAAGCTGTTTCGCATCGTGCGGCCGACATTGATGTTCGTCGGTGTGCCGGCGGTGGTGAACCCGACGCGGCGCGCCTTGTAGATGACCGTTTCCTTCAGATTGAGCTTGACCATGTCGGGTAGCTCAAGATCCTCGAAGAACAGGTCGAGGACCTCGTCACGCGACAGCACGAACTGGAAATCGTCATCGCTACCGCCGCCGCCACTACCGGCACTGCCGCCACCACCTCCGCCTCCTTCCGGTCGCGGAAGGCGGTCGCCCGCCATATATTCGCGGTTTCCGGGCAGGATGTATTCGCGGTCGCCGGTGCCGGACGCCTGCCTGAACGTGGGCTCATCAGCACCGCGCTTGGGCATTGGCACGCCATGGGCCGATCCGACATCCGCGATGCGGTCGGACTTGACCTGATCGGCGATCGCCCGCTTGAGTTCTTCGCGGGCGCGTTTCAGAAAGCGCTGACGGTTACCGAGGCTCTTGTCCTTCGGATTGAGCCGACGGTCGATGAAATTCGGCATTGCCAACCCCCCGCTCTGGCATCAGCCGGCCTTGTTGACCCGCATGTACCAGTCGACGAGCCGCCGCACCTGCCGTACGGTATATCCGCGCTCGGTCATTCGCTGGACAAATTCGGCGTGCTGCTTCTCAGTCGCGCTGTCCTTCTTCGAGCCGAAGCTGATGACCGGAAGCAGGTCTTCGACCTGACCGAACATGCGCTTCTCGATGACCTCCCTGAGCTTTTCATAGCTGGTCCAGGAGGGATTGCGCCCGTTGTTCCGCGCGCGGGCTCGCAAGGTGAACTTGACGACCTCGTTGCGGAAATCCTTGGGATTGGCGATGCCGGCCGGCTTCTCGATCTGCGACAGCTCGCTGTCTAGAATCTCGCGGTTGAGGATCTGGCCGGTATCGTAGTCCTTGAAGTCCTGATCCTCGAGCCAGGCGTCCGCATAGGCGATGTACCGGTCGAACAGGTTCTGTCCGTACTCGCTATAGGATTCGAGATAGGCCTTCTGGATCTCGTGACCGATGAACTCGGCATAGCGCGCTGCGAGTTCCGATTTGATGAAATCGAGATAGCGCGCTTCGGTCTCCTTCGGGAACTGCTCCCGCCGGATCGCCTGTTCCATGATGTACATGAGGTGCACGGAGTCCGCAGCGACTTCCTTGGTATCGTAGTTGAAGGTCTCGGACAGCACCTTGAACGCAAAGCGCGTGCTGATGCCCGTCATGCCCTCATCGACACCGGCGGCATCGCGATATTCCTGGACCGACTTCGCCTTCGGATCCGTGTCCTTCAGGTTCTCCCCGTCATAGACCCGCATCTTTGTGTAAAGGGGCGAGTTTTCGTGCGGGGAAAGCCGCGTGGAGACGGTAAACCGGCTCAAGTTTTCCAGCACTTCAGGCGCGCAGGGGCTCTTGGCCAGCTCGCTTTCGCGAAGCAGCTTTTCATAGATGAGCCGCTCCTCGGTGACGCGCAGGCAATAAGGCACCTTCACCACCAGGATGCGGTCGAGAAAGGCCTCGTTGTTCTTGTTGTTCTTGAACTGCTGCCACTCGGACTCGTTGGAGTGGGCGACGACGGTTCCCTGATAGGGAAACGCACCGAAGTTCTCCGTGCCGTTGTAGCTGCCTTCCTGGGTGGCGGTCAGCAGGGGGTGCAGCACCTTGATCGGCGCCTTGAACATTTCCACGAATTCCAGAAGGCCCTGCGTGGTCCGGTTCAAACCACCGCTGTAGGAGTAGGCATCCGGATCCGCCTGGCTGAAGTTTTCCAGCTGGCGAATGTCGACCTTGCCGACCAGGGCAGAAACGTCCTGATTGTTCTCGTCGCCGGGCTCCGTCTTGGCAATCGCGATCTGCCGCAATCGCGACGGCGTCAGTTTGACGACACTGAATTTCGAAATATCGCCGCCGATCTCGTCCAGTCGCTTGGTGGCCCACGGCGATATCAGGCCTGTCAGCCGCCGTCTGGCAATCCCGTATTTGTCCTCGAGAAGATCCGCCATCCGCTCGGGATGAAAGAGGCCGAGGGGGGATTCGAACACAGGGCTGATCTTGCCATCGACGGCAAGCGTGTAGATGGGCATCCGCTCCATCAACCTCTTCAGCCGTTCGGCTAGCGACGACTTGCCGCCGCCGACCGGGCCGAGCAGATAGAGGATCTGCTTGCGTTCTTCCAGGCCCTGCGCGGCATACCGGAAATACCCGACAATACGTTCGATCGTGTCCTCCATGCCGTAGAAATCGGCAAAGGAAGGATAGATCTTCACGGTTCGATTTGAGAAAATTCGCCCTAAACGTTCGTCTGCACTTGTGTCTATGAAGGTTGGATCGCCGATCGCTTCGACCATCCGTTCTTGTGCCGTTGCATACATTCTCTTGTCATCACGGCATGCTAGCAGGTATTCCTGAAGGCTTATTTCTTCTTGCGCGGCGCTCGTATAAATCTCCGAAAAGAGATCGAACACGTCGCATTCGCTCTTCTGCATAATGTACTCCCGCAGCCGGTTGGGATGAAACGGGACAAATGCGTGATCGGCTCGCTAACCGGTCAACGCATTATACGGCGTTTTGGTTCCACCCCAAGACGCAAGATTATTGGCTGCTTCTGCGCTAGGCCTCCAACCTTGCCATGATGCCATCCGCGACCGTCCGCATTCGGTCGGCAGACGCATGTCCGATCAGCATGAACGCGTGCGACGGGCTCGCCCAATAGACGACGTTCATGCCCTTGCGTGCCTCGACCTCGGCAGGTTTAGCGCCGTCGGCCGACCGAACGATGCACAGCGCCATGGGTCCGGTCTGCGGATCAAGATACGCGATCTGCGCCAACGGCGCATCATCATACTGCAGAACGAGCGCACGTTTGAAATCGGCGCCTTCGATCGAAATCGCCTCTGCCGGCAAGCGAAGGTCAAGTTTCTCTTCGAGGATGGAGAGTTGCGCGGCCTGGGTCTGCGCGGTGGGCACAGGCCCGGCCAGTGTATCGGGTGTGTAAAGCGCGATGTATTCCGCAACGGCAGCACGCCATTCATTGCTCTCATCCTTGACCGCAAGGCGCCTGCCGAGCCCGATGAATGCCCGGTCGGCCACGACGCCGGCAACCACGCAGGCAGCAAGAGCAGCGAGAAGGCCGCGACGGGTTGGGCGAACCGGTACTGATGGTTCAGCCGAGGCTACCGAGGCAAGCATTGCTTCAAGCTTTGCCTTGGGCGCGGCGGCAAGCAGCGGCTCGAAAGCCTGTTCGAAGGGAAGACTGCTGCGCGACAAGAACTCGAGCCGTGCGGCCACGCGCGCGTCCGTTTCGAGAAGAAGACCGATCCGTGCGGTTTCGTCGGGTGGCAATTCGCCGTCGATATATGCTGTCAGCTGTTCGTCGGAGGGAAGCTTGTTGTCGTCGTTCATCTTGCGCCCTCCCCCAGGAGATTGCCGGAGAGCTTTGCGCGGGCGGCAGCAAGGCGGCTCATCACGGTACCAATCGGAATATCCAGTATGCCAGCAACCTCTTTGTAGGACAGCCCCTCCACATAGGCCAGAAACACGGCTGCGCGCTGAGCATCCGGAAGCGCATTGACGAGCCGCAACACCTGATTCGCCATGACATGCGCTTCCGTCTCGCGAACGCCGTCGAGAACCAGCGCCTCGTCGGCATCGACGAAACCCTGCCCCTGACGCACTCGCCGGGAGCGAATTTCATTCAGCCAGATTGAATGCAGGATCGAAAACAGCCAGCGATCCAGGCGCGTGCCCGCTTCGAACTGCGACGACCGCTCAAGGGCGCGCAGGCAGGTCTGCTGCACCAGATCGTCGGCGACATCGCGACGATGCGATAAAACCAGCCCATAGCGCCAGAGCCGGGACAGGTTGTCCGTCAGCCCGCTCCTGATATCCGCTTCGCTTGCGATGACCGCCTCCGCCACGGTTGCTGCCACAGAACGCGCCGGCCCGACCGGCGCGTTCTGTGTTGCCCGACTATAGGCAGGAAATGTGGTATAGGCGACTGGCATTGGATTATCCCTATTCAGCGCACACAGGCACGCTACGCCAGCCTAGATTTTCGACGGATCGGCGATCGCTTCGTCGAGGTCCTGATACTCCTCGCAACCCGTGCCGCAGATCGTCTTGATGGTGTTCAACTGCTCTTTGGCCAGGTCGAGGCGACCTTTGACGACATAAGCTTCGCCGAGATATTCGCGCACCTTGGCGTATTGCGGATCGAGCTGCACCGACTTCAGATAGTAAGAGATGCCTTCGTCGGTGCGTCCGAGCTTGCGGGTCGCGTAGCCGCGATAGTTGAGTGCCTCGGCGGTGTTCTGGTCCT
The DNA here is from genome assembly GCA_900489925.1 of Hyphomicrobiales bacterium. GTDB lineage: Bacteria > Pseudomonadota > Alphaproteobacteria > Rhizobiales > Rhizobiaceae > Rhizobium. The sequence continues at coordinate 150,234 of UEHQ01000002.1, forward strand.
TGAGCGTATCGAGCATGGCCAATGCCTCATCGTAACGGCCAGCCTTGGCAAGCGCGTAGGCATAGTCGGTGCGGTTTTCGTCGGTGACGTTGGCACTATGTTGCTTGACGCATTTCTGCGTCTTCTTGTCGTAGACCTCTCCCTTTTTGCAAACAGGCATCGTTTCGCTATCGCTGCTGCCAGCAGCATAGACCGGTGCGGAAAATGCGAACGCGGCAATGCATCCACCGAGCAGAACCGACGCAATTCGAACAGGCATGGTCGTCATCGAAAATCTCCCTGAAAAATGACGTTGCGGGCGATGAACACCGCACAAGGTCGTTTTATTCAGCGATCGCCCCATCTTTTGAGATCACTAGGTTGTGACCACCGCCGGCGAATAAACGCAGGCTTGAGGTGTTTGCTGCCTACTCGCCGGGGCGAGAAGGAGCATTCCGTTGACCGATACAGTAAAACTACTCAGCCTCGCGGTTGCCGCACCCGAGCATATCATCACGCAGACAGAAGCCGCGGAGACATCCGCACGGCTGTTCTCCGACAGGCTTGCCGATTTCTCGCACCTTGCAAGCGTCTTCGAAAACGCCGGCATCAAGCAACGCCATGCGGCCCGTCCGCTCCAATGGTTTGTCGAGCCGCATGGCTGGCAGGATCGGATGGACGCCTACGCCGAGGTTGCGCGCCACCTCTTTGCCGAGACCGCCACAAACGCATTGAAGAAGGCAGGCATGCGGGGAAGCGAGGTCGATTGCATCGTGACCGTATCGTCCACTGGCATCACCACGCCGAGCCTTGATGCCCAACTCGCTGAAAGCATGGGTTTCCGGCCGGACGTCGAACGCATCCCCGTGTTTGGACTTGGCTGTGCGGCAGGCGTTTCCGGCTTTGCCATCGCCTCCCGGATCGCCAGAAGCAGGCCGGGGGCAACGGTGCTATTCGTCTCCCTGGAACTCTGCACGCTGGCGTTTCGGCTGGATGAACTGACCCGCGCCAATATCATCGCGACGGCGCTTTTCGGTGACGGCGCAGGCGCCTGCGTGTTGCGCGTCGCGCCATCCGGCCTGGCCGAGGTGGAATCGACGGGCGAGCACCTTTTTCCCAACACCCTCGGGATCATGGGCTGGAAGATCGACGACACCGGCTTTGGCGTCGTGCTCGCACAATCCCTGCCGCAGTTTGCGGAAGCCGAACTCCGGCCCGCGCTGGATGGGATTCTCAAGCGCAACGGACTGTCCCATGGCGATATCGATCGCTTCATCTGCCATCCCGGCGGAACGAGGGTGCTGACGGCGCTGGAACGCGCGCTGACACTGACACCGGGCACGCTCGACCACGAACGGGCCGTGCTCGCGGAATATGGCAACATGTCATCGCCGACCGTACTGTTCGTCCTCGAGCGTGTCATCAGGGCGGGATTGCCGAACCGCAGCGCCATGCTGGCAATGGGACCCGGCTTCGCGGCAAGCTGCGTTACCCTGCGGAAGGTCGCCTGATGTGGGTCTCGATCGCGCTTCTGAGCTTCGTGACGCTGCAGCGCCTTGCGGAGCTCGCGCTGGCGCGCCGCAATACCAAGGCGCTGTTCGCGGAAGGTGGCCGCGAGGTGGGTGCTGAGCATTATCCCTACCTCGTTCTCCTGCACGGCTGCTGGATTGCGGGCCTCTGGCTTCTGGCAATCGGGCGACCCGTTCAGATTGTCTGGCTCGGCATATTCCTGCTTCTGCAGATCGCGCGCCTCTGGGTGGTCGCAACGATGGGAGATCGTTGGACGACCCGTATCGTGGTGATGCCGGGCCGACCGCTGGTCAGCGTCGGCCCCTATCGGTTCATGGCCCATCCCAACTATGCCGTCGTCGTCGGCGAGATCGCGGCGCTGCCGCTGGCCTTTGGGCTGGTCGGCTACGCGGCGCTTTTTTCCATCCTCAATGCCATCATGTTGCATGTTCGCATCAAGGCGGAAAACGCCGCGCTGAAGGACGCAATGATTTTGAAATAAAACGCAATTTTTCGTTTGCGCAACGCCGATCCTAGGGGCATTTTCGCTGCCAGAAACAAGCTTGGCTGGGCGCGAGAATGACGAAGAATGTGATGGTGGTGGGCGCGGGAATCGTTGGCGTTTCGACGGCGATCCACCTGCAGCGGCGTGGGCGTCGGGTGACCCTTGTCGACCGGAAGGCGCCCGGCAACGAGACATCTTTCGGCAACGCCGGCCTGATCCAGCGCGAGGGCGTGGTGCCCTACGGCTTCCCGCAGCAGCTCGGTCTGCTTGTGCGCTATGCGTTCAACAACCGCATCGACGCGCACTACCACCTCAAGGCGCTTCCCGGTCAGCTGGCCTTTCTCGCCCGCTATTGGTGGAATTCCAATACCAAGCGCCACGAAATGATCTCGAGGGCCTACGCACCGCTGATCGAACACTCGATTTCGGAGCACAACGACCTGATCGAGGCTTCGCATGCCCAGCACCTGATCCGCAAGAACGGCTGGATGGAGATTTTCAGGACAGCCGGCAGACGGGATGCGGAGTTTGCCGAGGCAGAACGCCTGCAGCGGGAGTTCGGCGTCAGCCACGAACCTCTCAGCACCGTCGACGTTGCGCGGCTCGAGCCCGATATCCGGGGAGATTTCGCAGGCGGTCTGCGCTGGCGGGATCCCTGGTCCGTTCTTGATCCACACGGGCTGACAGCAGCCTATCGGAGCTATTTCGAAAGCCTGGGCGGCCAGTTTGCGACCGGCGATGCCAATTCACTCGGCCGCTACGGCGCCGGCTGGAAGGTAGCAACCACCGATGGATCGCTGGAGGCCGACGAAGCGGTTCTGGCGCTGGGACCATGGGCAGCGACCGCGACCCGCCGGCTCGGCTACTCCTTCCCGCTGGGCGTCAAGCGTGGCTACCACATGCACTACGCCACCCAGGACAACGCCACCCTCAACAACTGGACGCTCGATGCGGAAAAGGGCTATTTCCTGGCACCGATGAGCCGTGGCATTCGCCTGACCACGGGCGCGGAATTTGCTGCCATGGATGCGCCGAAGACACCCGTCCAGCTTGACCGCGCCGAAGCGGTGGCGCGCACGGTCTTCCCGCTCGGCGAGCGGCTTGATCCGGAACCCTGGATGGGCGCCCGCCCCTGCACGCCCGACATGATGCCGATCATCGGCAAGGCGCCACGGCATGAAGGGCTGTGGTTCGCCTTTGGCCACGCGCATCACGGCCTGACGCTCGGGCCGGTCACCGGCCGCGTGCTGGCGGAACTGATCACGGGAGAAGCGCCACTTATCGATATCTCGGCCTATTCGCCGGAACGGTTCGATCCGTAATCGCTGCGCGCTCGCAAGCGGGGTATCTGGCCGGTCGCTAGGCGACGCCCAGCGACGAGAGATCGTGGAGCGCGGCGCTGACGATGCCTTCAATCGTGTCGCCGATATCGACGGTAACGACCCCCGGCTCGCCTGTCGGCACCTCCAGCGTCGCCAGCTGGCTTTCCAGAAGCGAGAGCGGCATGAAGTGGCCCTTGCGCGCGCCCATACGCGCGGTGAGCAGTTCCTTCGAACCATGCAGGTAGACGAAGATGAGCTTGCCTCCGGCGGCAGCGCGCAGACGGTCGCGATAGCTTCGCTTTAACGCCGAACAGGAAACCAGGATACCCTCGCCGCGATCGAGTTTCGCCTTCATGGTTTCGCCGATGATATCGAGCCAGGGCGTCCGATCCTCGTCAGTCAGCGGTATGCCCTTCGACATCTTTTCAACGTTGGCGGCCGGGTGCAGCACATCGCCTTCGATAAAGTCCAGACCGAGCTTGGCAGCAAGGGATTCGGCAACGGACGTCTTGCCACTGCCGCTGACGCCCATAACGATAAGCGCAAACGGCGATGCACGATCCTGGCTCATGGACTGATTCTTCCCGCGTTTTTCGACGCGACCGATTTAGCGCACCCGCAACCGCGAGGCCAGAGCAGGAGCGCAAGTGGACCTCGTCGACATAGAAAAGACGGCAGGTCATCCCTGCCGCCTCATCAAAGCTGAGCATAACTACCGACGGCGCGGCAACGTTTGTTCCAGCGCCGGCGGGTCTTGTCAGGACGCAGCCGCCGCTGGGTTCTTGCGTGCAAGCCGTGCGCGGATGGTTTCGACATCGGCGCGCGGCGTGGCGGCGAACAGGGTCTTGGTGTAGCTGTGCTGCGGGTCGCTGAACACCTGGTCACGCGTGCCGTATTCCACAGCCTCGCCGTAGTACATGACCATCACGTCGTCTGCCATGTAGCGAACGACCGAGAGGTCGTGGCTGATGAAGACGTAGGTGAGGTTCAGCTCGTCCTGCAGGTCGGCGAGCAGGTTCAGCACCTGTGCTTGCACTGACAGGTCGAGCGCCGAAACGGGCTCGTCGAGCACGAGAAGCCGCGGCTTCAGCATCAGGGCGCGCGCGATCGCGATGCGCTGGCGCTGGCCACCGGAGAACATGTGCGGGTAGCGATTGAAGTGGACGTCCTGCAGCCCGACCTTCTTGAGCATCGCCATCGCCAGTTCACGCCGTTCGGCGGGTGGCGTCTCGGTGTTGATGATCAGCGGCTCCATCAGGATATCGCCGATCTTCTTGCGCGGGTTCAGCGAACCGTAGGGATTCTGGAAGACGATCTGCACCTTGCGGCGCATCTCGGGCGTCAGGTCGCCGGCAGCGATATCCACCTTCTTGCCGTCGATGAACAGGTCGCCGCCGCTTGCCGGATCGATCATGGTGATGATGCGGGCCAGTGTGGACTTGCCGCAGCCGCTTTCGCCGACGATTGCCAGCGTCTTGCCCTGCTCGACCTTGAAGCTCACGCCCTTGACGGCGTGCACGGTCTTCTCTTTCTTGAAGAGACCGCCCGGCAGATAGTAGTTGCGGACGATATTCTTGCCTTCGAGAACTGGCGTCATTGGGCCGCTCCCTGCACAGTCTTGTCTGGATTGAAAAGCTCGCCGATCGTCGGCAGGCGGTCGCCTGTCGCATTGTCTGGCAAGGCGGCGAGCAGCGCGCGGGTATAGTCGCTTTTCGGCGCTTCAAAGAGCGAGAGCACGTCGGCCTCCTCCATCTTGCGACCCTTGTACTGGACGATCACCCGATCGGCGGTCTCGGCAACCACGCCCATGTTGTGCGTGATCATGATGAGGCCCATGCCGTGCTCCGTCTGCAGGCGCATCAGGAGATCGAGGATCTGTTTCTGAATGGTGACGTCGAGCGCGGTCGTCGGTTCGTCGGCGATGAGAAGCTTCGGATTGCAGGCAATCGCGATGGCGATCATAACGCGCTGGCACTGGCCGCCCGACATCTGATGCGGGAAGTGACCGAGGCGTTCGGCAGGATTGGGAATCCCGACTGCCTCGAACAGCTCGACAGCGCGCTTGCGCCGCGCGGCCTTGTCCATGCCCATGTGGATTCTCAGGACCTCTTCGATCTGGAAGCCGACGGTAAAGCAGGGATTGAGGCTCGCGATGGGCTCCTGGAAGATCATCGACATGTCCTTGCCGATGATGTTGCGCCGCTCGCGCGCGGACATGCCAAGCAGATTGCGGCCGTCGAAGACCATCTTGTCGGCGGTTACCTTTGCCGTCCACGGCAGGAGGCCCATCGCGGCGAGCATGGAGACCGATTTTCCGGAGCCGGACTCGCCAACGATGGCCAGGACTTCGCCGGCGTGAACCTTGAGCGAGACACCATCGACGGCGCGAAACGCACCGGTCGAGGTCTGGAACTCGACGACGAGGTTTTCGATTTCGAGAAGTGCCATATCAGGACCTCTTCAGTTTGGGATCGAGCGCATCGCGCAGACCGTCGCCCATCAGATTGATGGCGAGAACGGTGATGAGGATGCAAAGACCCGGGAAAGTAACGAGCGACGGCGAGCTCTGGAAGAATTCGCGTGCATCGGCAAGCATCGTGCCCCACTCGGATGTCGGGGGCTGTGCGCCCATGCCGAGGAAGCCGAGAGCAGCCGCGTCGAGGATCGCCGCCGAGAAGGCGAGCGTTGCCTGGACGATCAGCGGAGCCAGGCAGTTCGGCAGGATCGTCTTGAACATCAGGCGAAGCGTGCCGGCGCCGGCAACGCGGGAGGCCACGACATATTCCTTCTCGCGCTCACTGATAACGGCGGCGCGGGTCAGGCGGACGAAATGCGGCTGGTTGACGATCGAGATCGCGATCATGGCGTTCAAGAGGCCCGGGCCGAGAACGGCGACCAGCACGAGAGCCAGGAGCAGCGACGGGAAGGCCAGGATGATGTCCATGACGCGCATGATGATCGTATCGGTGCGGCCGCGGAAATAGCCGGCGATGAGACCGAGCAGCACGCCGGCGACGGCCGACAGCGAAGCGACGACGAGGCCGATGAACAGCGAGAAGCGCGTGCCGAAGATCAGGCGGGACAGCATGTCACGACCGACGGCATCGGTGCCGAGCAGGAACGAGCTATTGCCACCTTCCGACCACGCCGGCGGCAGGCGTTGCATGCCGGACGGCACGTTCGGATCGTGCGGCGCGATCAATGGCGCGAAGATCGCCATCAACAGGACGATGATGAAGACGAAAAGGCCGATGACCGCGCCTTTGTTGCGGGAAAAATAGTACCAGAACTCCGACAGAGCGGAGGGTGTGGCAGACTTTGTGGTTGCCGTGCTCATGAGCCGCTCCTAGTGCCTGATGCGTGGGTTGATGAGACCGTACATGAGGTCGACGATCAGATTGACGAGCATGATGATGCCGGCAATCAGCAGCAATCCACCCTGAACGACGGTATAGTCACGCTTGAACACCGCATCGACCATCCACTTGCCGATACCCGGCCAGGAGAAGATCGTTTCCGTCAGAATGGCGCCGCCGAGGAGGACGCCGACCTGCAAGCCGATCGAGGTGACGACGGGGATCATCGCGTTGCGCAGCGCATGGACGCCGACGACGCGGAACGGTGTCAGACCCTTGGAGCGAGCGGTACGAACATAGTCTTCGCCGAGCACTTCGAGCATGGCCGAGCGCGTCTGGCGCGCGATGACGGCGAGCGGGATCGTGCCCAGCACGATCGTCGGCAGGATCAGCGACACGAAGGCCGACTTGAACGCTCCGGCCTGACCGGACAACAAGCTGTCGATCAGCATGAAGCCGGTGACGGGCTTGAAGAAATACATCAGCGAGATACGGCCGGAAACCGGCGTCCAATGCAGCGTATTGGAGAAGAGAACGATGAGCAGCAGGCCCCACCAGAAGATCGGCATCGAATAGCCGACCAGCGCCGCGCCCATGACACTCTGGTCGAACCAGGTTCCGCGCTTGACCGCAGCAAAGACACCCGCAGGGATGCCGAGCACGATGGCGAAAATGATGGCGCAGAGCGAGAGCTCAAGCGTCGCCGGGAACAGCGATCCGAATTCCTGCAGCACGGGACGCTTGGTGACGATCGAGGAACCGAGGTCCCCCTGCACCACGTTGCCGAGGTAATCGAGATACTGCACGTACACAGGACGGTCGAGACCGAGGTCGTGCATGATCTGTGCGTGGCGCTCCGGAGCCATGACGCGCTCGCCCGACATCAGCATGACCGGGTCACCGGGCAGCAGACGGATGAACGCGAAGGCGATGAGGGAGACGCCGACGAAGGTTGGGATCAGGACCGCAAGGCGTCCGATGAGAAATCGCAACATTGGCATATGTCCATAATGTTCCGGCGGTCAGGTATCAAACCTGACCGCCGGCCAAGCCCGGAGTTGCCGGGCATCTTTGCATAGTTTTGGTTATTCGGCGATATCAACGCCGTCGAAGCGGTGAACGCCGACCGGATCCTGCACGTAGCCGGAAACCTTGGCGCTCATCGGCACGAATTCCGTCGAGTGGTCGATGGTTGCCCAGGGTGCTTCCTTCTTGAAGACGACCTGTGCTTCTTCGTAGAGCTTCGTGCGCTCTGCAACGTCAGCGGTCTTCTTCGCCTTCTTCACGAGGTCGTCGAATTCCTTGTTGCACCACTGAGCGCGGTTGTTGCCGCCGACAGCTTCGCAGCCGAGCAGCGTGTCGAGGAAGTTGTCCGGATCACCGTTGTCACCCGTCCAGCCGAGGATCGCAGCACCGTCGCGCTTAACGTCCTTGGAGAGCTTCAGGTATTCGGCCCATTCGTGCGTGACGATGTCGACCTTGACGCCGACCTTCGCAAGGTCAGCCTGCATCAGCTCGGCGGCGCGACGTGCGTTGAGCATATAAGGACGGGATACCGGCATTGCCCAGATCTTCATCGAGAGATCCTTGACGCCAGCGGCTTCGAGCATCTTCTTGGCTTCGTCTGGATTGTAGGCATCGTCCTTGACGGCGTCGTTGTAGGACCACATCGTCGGCGGAATCGGGTTCTTGGCAACCTGGCCAGCGCCCTGGAAGACGGCATCGACGATCGCCTGCTTGTTGATCGCCATGTTGAGCGCCTTGCGCACTTCAGGCTTGTCGAACGGCGCCTGCTGCGTGTTGTAGGCGAGGTAGGAGACGTTCAGGCCCGGCTGTTCCAGAACCTTGAGGCTGGAGTCGGCCTTGAGGTCCTTGACGTCTGCTGCGTTCGGGTAAGGCATGATGTGGCATTCGCCGGCCTTGAGCTTCTGCGCGCGGACAGATGCATCAGGCGTGATCGCGAAAACGAGATCGTCGATCTTTTCCTTGCCCTTGAAGTAGGTTTCGTTGGCCTTGTAGCGGATGACGGCATCCGGCTGGTAGGCAACGAAGGTGAACGGACCGGTGCCGAGCGGCATCTGGTTCATCTGTTCCATCTTGCCGTCAGCCTGGAGCTTGTCGGCATATTCCTTGGAAACGACAGAGGCGAAGTCCATTGCGAGGTCGGCAACAAACGGTGCTTCCGGATGGTTCAGCGTGAACTTGACGGTCAGGTCATCGACCTTTTCGACCGACTTGATCAGCTCGGGGAAGCCCATACCGGCAGCGTATTCGTAGGAAACGCCGGCAACGTACTTGGCCCACGGGCTATCTGCCTTCAGCTGGCGCTCGAACGAGAAGACGACGTCGTCAGCGTTCAGGTCGCGGGTCGGCGTGAAGAAGTCGGTGGTCTGGAACTTGACGCCCGGGCGCAGCTTGAAAGTGTACTGCGTGCCGTCGTCAGAAACGGTCCAGCTCTCAGCGAGGCCCGGCTCGACTTCGGTCTTGCCATGCTTGAACTCGACGAGGCGGCTGTAAACCGTGCGCGACGAAGCATCGAACGTCGTACCTGCCGTGTAGATGCCCGGATCGAAGCCTTCCGGCGATCCCTCGGAGCAATAGACAAGCGTTTTCGACCAAGCCGTCGACGCCATGGCAGAAGCCAAGACGGTCGCTGCCAAGAGGACAGACATCTTTTTCATGATTTCGTTTCCCAGGTTTGTTCTTTTATAAGTTTTGAGATCCCGGATAGGCACCCGGATCGACGGCAGATGGAACGATATTTATTTGCTGAAATCAACGACCCCAGTGGAAAATTTTTCCATCGGGTCAACTTTAGTAATTTTCCGCCGAAAATAGGCCGCATTTGGAAAGATTCGCACTGGATAAACCCAGTTTTTGTCGCTTTTGGTATAATTTCGCGCCGCGGACGCGTTTTCGGGCACAAGCTTACCGCGAGTTCAGCCCACTATATGGCAGAAACAAAACAACCGCAGACACCCAAGGCGGCTGCGGTTGTTTTCAGTTCAGGATTTCAAGCGTCAGGCGGCAGGGACTGCCACAGCCGACTTGCGCGGTGCCTGCTCGCCGGTCAGGCCAAGCAGGAAATTGATCTGCGGACGCGCCTTGACGAGATCGTCGATGGAATACTGCGTCAGCACGTCGAAGAAAGCGTTCAGCGCCTTGCGAAGTGCCGAGTTCAGGCCGCAACTGTCGATCAGCGGGCACTCGACCATGCCATCGTCCTCGAAGCACTCGGCCATCGCGAAGCTGTCTTCCGTCACACGGACCACATCAAAGAGACTGATGTCCTTGGCGGGCTTGCCCAGGCGAACGCCACCGTTGCGGCCGCGAACGGTCTCGACCAGACCGGCCTTGTTCAGCGGCTGCAGGATCTTGAAGAGAAACAGTTCGGAAACACCATAGGCCTTGGCGATCTCCGGGATGCGGCTCAGATGCCCGTCATTGGCAGCACAGTACATCAACATGCGAACTGCATAGTTGGTCTGCTTGGTCAAACGCATGCCGATCTCCAGAATCGTTCTTGTAGGACGTCTATATAGTGGCTTTGCTAGTTTTGAACAATTCCAAATATGAAATTTACAATCACGTTTATGCGGCGACTCGCCGCACGCGTGAACGACAAAGGGCCCCCGTGAGGGAGCCCGTCGCCAAATGCCTGAACTGAAAGCCTTACTTCATCGTCGGCATGACGAATTCGGCGCCGTCCTTGATGCCCGACGGCCAACGAGCGGTGATCGTCTTTGTCTTGGTCCAGAACTTGATCGAGTCCGAGCCGTGCTGGTTGAGGTCGCCGAAGCTCGAAGCCTTCCAGCCGCCGAAGGAGTGGTAGGCCAGCGGAACCGGGATCGGAACGTTGATGCCGATCATGCCGATGTTGATGCGGGAAGCGAAGTCGCGGGCGGCATCACCGTCGCGGGTGTAGATCGCAACGCCGTTGCCGTACTCGTGCTTCATCGGCAGGTCGAGGGCTTCTTCGTAGTTCTTCGCACGGACGACCGAGAGAACTGGTCCGAAGATCTCGGTCTTGTAGATCTCCATGTCAGGCGTGACGTTGTCGAACAGCGTGCCACCGACGAAGTAGCCGCCTTCGTAGCCCTGCAGCTTGAAGCCGCGGCCGTCGACGACGAGCTTGGCGCCTTCTTCAACACCCTTGTCGATCAAGCCGCTCACGCGGGCCTGAGCTTCCTTGGTGACGAGCGGGCCGAGATCGGCCTTGTCGTCGGTGTAAGGGCCGATGCGGAGCGCCTCGATCTTCGGCGTCAGCTTCTCGACGAGACGGTTGGCCGTTTCTTCGCCAACCGGAACGGCGACCGAGATCGCCATGCAGCGCTCGCCGGCAGAGCCATAGCCGGCGCCCATCAGAGCGTTGACGGCCTGGTCCATGTCGGCATCCGGCATGATGATCATGTGGTTCTTGGCGCCGCCGAAGCACTGTGCGCGCTTGCCGTTCATCGCAGCGGTGCCATAGACATAGCGGGCGATCGGGGTCGAGCCGACGAAGGAGACGGCGCCGATATCGGGATCGGTGAGGATCGCGTCGACGGCAGCCTTGTCGCCGTTGACGACGTTGAGGATGCCTGCCGGCAGGCCGGCTTCGATCATCAGTTCGGCAAGGCGCATCGGAACGGACGGGTCGCGCTCCGACGGCTTCAGGATGAAGGCGTTGCCGCAGGCGATCGCCGGGGCGAACATCCACATCGGGATCATGGCCGGGAAGTTGAACGGGGTGATGCCGGCGCCGATGCCGACAGCCTGGCGCATCGAGTACATGTCGATTGCCGGGCCGGCGCCTTCGGTGAATTCGCCCTTCTGCAGGTGCGGAATGCCGCAGACGAATTCGCAGACTTCAAGGCCGCGAACGATATCGCCCTTGGAGTCTTCGACCGTCTTGCCGTGTTCGCTCGACAGGAGGACCGCGAGCTCATCCATGTGCTTGTTCAGAAGTTCAACGAACTTGAAGAACACGCGAGCGCGGCGCTGCGGGTTGGTGGCAGCCCACTTCGGCTGAGCGGCTTTGGCGTTCTCGACCGCGGCGCGGAGTTCCGCGTTGCTGGCCAAGGCGACCGTCGCCTGCACTTCGCCGGTTGCCGGGTTGAAAACGTTGCTCGAGCGACCGCTGGTGCCAGCGACATGCTTGCCGCCGATAAAATGACCGATCTCACGCATGGATGTGCCTCCTCTTCGTTTCTTGGATGCCGCACAATCGCACTTCAATTTACACAAATCAATGAACTGATATAAGGAACCGTTGTGCAAAAATCGAAGCTACTGGCTGTGCCGCAGTTCCATGTTGGCTATATGGTGCGCGAGCCAGAATTAAGAGGGGGTGACCTCAAGTGAACGGAAAACCTGTTGTCAGAATCGCCGAGATCGAAATCGATCCGGAACAACTCCAAGCCTACCGCGCGCTGCTGGCTGAAGAAATCGAAGCGTCCGTTGCCCGGGAGGAAGGCGTTCTTTCCCTGAACGCCGTGTCGATCAAAGATAGCCCGCACAAGATCCGTATCCTCGAGGTCTATGCGGATCGCCAGGCTTATGAGGCGCATCTGCTGACGCCGCATTTCCTCAAATACAAGAACGGAACCGCTGGAATGGTGACGGCACTGACACTCATTGATGTCGATCCGATCGCAATGGCCGGCAAGCCATGAACTGGGACGATGTCCGCATCTTCCTCGCCGTCGCCCGCACCGGGCAAATCCTTGCGGCCTCGAAACGGCTGGCGCTCAATCACGCAACGCTGTCGCGGCGGCTGACATCGCTGGAGGAGGCACTGAAGACGCGGCTTTTCGTCAGACGGACGAACGGCTGTGAACTGACGACCGAAGGCGAGATCTTCCTCGCTTCGGCCGAGCGGATGGAAACGGAGATGCTTGCCGCCCAGGCCAATCTCGGCCGCACCGATACCGCGATCGCCGGAACGGTTCGCGTGGGCGCACCGGACGGATTCGGCGTTTCCTTCCTCGCGCCGCGCATGGGCAGGCTGATCGAGCGCCATCCGGAGCTGAAGATCCAGCTCGTGCCGGTACCGCGCTCCTTTTCGCTTTCGCAGCGCGAGGCCGATATCGCCATCACCCTCGAGCGGCCGGAGCAAGGTCGCCTCGTTTCCTCAAAGCTGACAGACTATACGCTTGGCCTCTATGCCTCGCGGGACTACCTCGCCAGACACGGAGCGCCGAACGACGTCGACGCTTTGAAAGGCCACCCGCGTATCGGCTACGTGGAAGATTTGATCTTCACGGCCTCGCTCAATTTTTCGTCGGCAGTGATGCGAAGCTGGGATGCCTCGTTCGAGATTTCGACTGCCATCGGCCAGACCGAGGCCGTTCGCTCCGGCGCCGGCGTCGGCATCCTGCACGACTACATCGCGCGGCAATATCCGGAACTTGCGCGCATCCTACCCGAGGTCTCCATCCAGCGGGCCTACTGGACGACCTATCACGAGAGCGCACGTGATCTGGTTCGGGTGCGAACCGTCGTCGACTTTCTGCAAGAGCTCGTCCAGGCGGAGCGGCACACGTTTCTTTAGCACCGAGCACGGGATCTCTATCGATCCTGCGTCAGCGTTTCCGTTGCGCGCATCGGCATGCTGTCGATGATCGCGAATAATTCCGCGTTGGTGATGGGCTCGCTGGCATTCAGCTTTGCGGTCCCGTCCTTTCCGACGAGCACCGCCGCAAACTCTCCTGCCTGCGGACCGCCGAGATCCTGAAGGATCGCGTCGGCGTCGAGCCCCTCGCCCGCGCCGAACAGGAGCCGTACCGAATGGCCGGCCACCTTGAGAAGCACGATGTCACGTTCTGTCAGACCATCGCGATCGGCGAGCAGCTGGTTTTCCTGGCGCGCCGCACGCGAATTGTCGTCATCGCTGAAGATCACGAAGACGCGGTTTTTCCATTGAAACTGTTCGAGGCTGGCCGCCGCGGCGTAAGCGCTGTTCGATTCATCGACCTTTGTTGCGCCGTATAAAAGTGTCTTGGACATGCTCGGTCTCCTGTCGAAAGGAAACGTACCGAGACGACGGCGGTTCCATCATAGGCGGATCAGGAAACGGAAGGAGGAAGGTGACAATTTTAGCCGATCGCCCGGCGTGGCCCGTTTGGGCTATCGTGCCCAGGCTTGGAGCCGTGGGGCACAGGACCAGCCGGGCAAATAGCCCGCCCGGTCCCGAGATTTGAATTACATTGCGACCAGTGACGCCAACGGCATCTGCAACGCAGCAGCAATGCGCTTCAATTTGGCTGGATCGGCGTCATCGCCGCTTTCAATATCCTGGATCTCGCCAACGACAAGGCCGCAGGTGACTGCAAGATCGTCAACGCTATATCCTACCGACTCCCGAGCTGTCTTCACAGCTGCGGCAACATCGATAACAGGCACGACCATTGCTTTGGATTTATCCAGACTATTAAGCGAAATGGACATTTAAGTCTCCTTCTAAATATCACTCTGAATTAACCCCCGGGCGGAAAATGGCACTCTCGATCACGTTTTGCAACGCAATATGTCGATCAAGTCACATAACCTCACGCCGTCGCACGATTGATGCAACTCGCGGCTGTGAAATGCCGTCTTTCCAAGGCCGGAAGGTCGACTTATCCATAAGTTCGCGCCGGCAAGGCTAGGCTCGCACACGCATTTCGATGTCCATCCGATTCGTTCGGCGAAAGATGCGTGCCCCCGGTAGCGACTACCGGGCTGATGCATACGAACTCGAATAAGAGGGAATGGTACGGTTGGGGGGTCTCGAACCTCCGACCTCAGGTGCCACAAACCTGCGCTCTAACCAACTGAGCTACAACCGCACAAGTCGCGTCCGACGCGACGGGCCCCACATACGAGGACTTCAAAATTAATTCAAGCCCTATCTCCCTTCAATATACAAAAAGGCCGGACAAATGGTCCAGCCTTTTTGCCTATCGCTTGGAAAATCAGGCCACCTTGAACGAAGCCATGACCTTTTCGGCTGCTTCCTTCGACGGCTTTGCAAGCTTTTCGGCAACCTGCTTGGAGGTTTCCTGGATCGACTTGGCCTGCTCGATCGTCAGTTCTGCCTGCTTGCGCAGGAATGCCGTCTGGAGTTCGACCAGTTCGGCAACGGACTTGACCGAAAGCAGCGCATCGAGATGCGACAGCGAGTTCTCGGTGTTGGTACGCAGAACTTCGATAGCCTTGTGGCCGATTTCAGCAGCGCCGGCCTGTGCGGTCTGCACGGTGGCTTCGAGGGTCTTGCCAGCTTCCTCGCCAGCTGCCTTCATTTTGGCGTAGGCATCGCGGGACTGCTGGGCGCTCTTCTCGGTGAAGTCGCGGAAGGTCTCGCTGAACTTCGCCGGGTCGAAGGAAGAAATGGAAAATACGTCATCGATCTTGTTAGCCACGAACTTGCGCTCCTTTTGCCTGGGCATGCTTACGGGCCCCAATTGTTAGATGATCATCATATAGGACATTTCATTGTGCAGTGCAACATCTTTGTGCGACGCACAAGGCGTTAACCTTCTCAGGTGAAACCCGCTGCGTCTTCTGGACCCCTTTCCAGCCTGTCGTTATTAATAGACTGTTAATTCCCGAGAATGACCGACGACTAAAGGTTCGACCATGCCAGCCGTCCAGTACCCCTTCATCGATATCGCCGTGCACCCCCGCGTGCGTGAGCGCTTTGCGCATGGCGAAGCACTGGTACTGTTTTCCGCGGACCTCGCTCGTCCCCTGTGGGCGAACGGGGCGGGCGCTGAACTTTTCGGACAATCCGCCGTCTATGACCTGCTTGATCAAGGTATCGACCGCACCAGCATCACCTTTCGCCAGCTTGAAACGACGGCGCGGCAGCTTGCCGTGGTCGGCGACAATCGCAATTTCATGGTGCGCATCACGCAGGGCTTTCAACGCGTGCCGGTGCAGGCTGCGGCTGAGCTGATCGTTCTGTCCTCCGGCGAGCGGGCGATCCTGCTTTCCCTTCCGGTTTCCGCCAAGCCGCTGTCCACCAAGGAATCGGCCGAGCACATGCTACGCGGGCTCGATGATCCCGATACGCATATGGCGGTGATCGGCGGCGATGGCGAGATCATCGCGGCATCCCCCGGCTTTGCATCGCTGGATGTTTCGCGCCAAACGGCCAGATCTTTGACCGCACTGGCCGGCGAGCATGCTCATCGACTGGTGAAGCGGCCTGTCGCCACGGGCAAGGGGCACCTTCCTGCCGCCGTCGGGCGACTCAGTGACGACCCTGCCCTCAATCTCCTTTTTGCCGTCGAGACGGTGCTAGGCCACCTTGATCCGGTAGATCCGCCCGCCGCTGAGCCCGAATTGTCCACAGCCGCCGTTAACCATAAGGATGCCGTTCCGGCCTCCAACTTCAGCGAAGTCATCAATGCGGTCGCAGCAATCGAGGAGTTGGAGGAAACTCCCGATGAGGCGGAAGACACAAGCTCGACTGCCGGCGAAGAACTTTCCGGCGAGGACGCCACCGTCGCCGTAGAGGCCGACGAAGCCGAGCCTTTGCGGGAAGACATCGACGAGACCGTCGAGGCGGCGGAGGATGTCGGCGAGGAAACCATCGACGAGGACGAGACCGAAACCATCATCGAAACAGACACCGTAGCGGCCTCTGCACCCGAGCCGGTGGTTGACGAGGCAAGCGTAGAGGAGAGCTCGGATCCCGCTGCGACAGATCTTGACGACCAGGTAGAGGAAGAGCTGGCGCCTGTTCTCGAAACCGAGGCTGCAAAGACGCATGAGGTCGAGCCGCAGGCTGCGCCCTCCGCCGCTCCGGAACCGGTCACAGCGAACACCAATTCATTCGTCTTCAATCCCAATAGCCGCGCGACCCGGTTCGTCTGGAAGATCGATGCTCAAGGGCGCTTCAGCGAGGTGTCCGGCGAGTTCGCGGAGGCCGTCGGGCCGCAGGCCGCCAGCATCATAGGCGTGGCGTTCAGCGATATTGCAGCGCTGTTCAACCTCGACCCCGATGGCAAGATCTCGGAGGCTCTGGCACGCCGCGATACATGGTCGGGGAAGACCATCCATTGGCCGATCGAAGGCACGAGCCTTGCAGTGCCCGTGGATCTGGCGGCATTGCCGACATACACGAGAAGCCGAGAGTTCGACGGTTTTCGCGGCTTCGGCGTCGTCCGCCTGTCGGACGCGGCAGAGGATCCGCTTGCCCTTGGCCTCACTTTCGGCCCGCATGACATTGTCGAAGACACTGTAGAGGCGGATCAACCGGAAGAGACGATCGAGAAGAGCCCTGTCTCCCCCGAGCTTGCCCCAGCGGAGCCGGAAGAGCCCGCCGTGGCGCCCGAGGCCAACATCGACGTGGCAGAGGAATCGCCTCTCGACGGCTCCGACCCGGTCGTCGTACTTGGTGAAGCGGCAGACGAGCCCGCCGCACCCGCTCCAAGCGAGCCCCCTGCCCGCGCTGAACCTCCGGCATTGCGGATCGCCGAAACCCCGAACCGCCGGCTGACGGACAAGATCGTTCAGCTGCATGGTGTCGGCTCCACGCTGACGTCCGCCGAGCAGGCAAACTTCCGCGAGATCGCGAAGCGCCTCGAAGCATTCGGCGTCCGCGCGCCGGAGACAGATGCCGACGAGGCGGAGATCGATGCGGCTCTGCCCGATGAGACACAGGCCGAGGAGATCGCCGACGACCAGATCGACGCCATGCCGGCTGAACAGGATCTGGAAGAGGAAACGCCAGCGGAAGTCGCGGTCGATTCCGACGACGATAGCGACGTCACGGAAGGTCTCGAGGAAACCGTCAGCCAGATGGATATGCTCACGAGCTTCATCCCTCCGCGGGTAAAGATGCTCGATGGCCTGTCTCCAGCGACGGTCGACCAGCTTCCGGTTGCCGTGCTCATCCATGCAGGCGACAACCTTCTGCATGCCAACCCCGAATTCCTCAGGCTGACCGGCTATTCCTCGCTGGAAGATCTGGAAGATACCGGCGGCATTGACGCGCTGCTTCAGCGTCATGAACTCGAGGAACAGGGTAACCGCTCCGGAAAGATGATGCTCGTCACCGCCGACGACGATCTCGTTCCGGTCACGGCGCGGCTTCAATCCATCCGCTGGGAGGAGTCCAGCGCCCTGATGCTGGCGCTCATGCCCGTGACCAACGACGCCTCGGTACGCGCCCGCCATGTCGCACCGCCCGAGGGCCGATCGGCTGATCGGATGATCGAAAAGGTCGCCAAGCTTCAGGTAGAAGTGGAAGAACTGCGCTCCATCCTGGAAACCGCGACCGACGGCGTCGTCGTGATCGGTGCGGAGGGCGACATCCGCTCGATGAATCGCTCGGCAAGCGCACTCTTCAACTATGATGAAGAGGAAACGCGCGGCAAACCCTTCGTGATGCTGTTTGCGCATGAAAGCCAGCGAGCCGTGCTCGATTACCTGAGCGGGCTCTCCGGCCACGGCGTCGCCAGCGTCCTCAACGACGGTCGCGAAGTGATCGGCCGCGAGGCTGCCGGAGGCTTCGTGCCGCTGTTCATGACCATGGGCCGACTCACCTCGTCCAGCGGCTACTGTGCCGTCATCCGCGATATCACCCAGTGGAAGCGCACAGAGGACGAGTTGCGCAGCGCAAAGAGCGCGGCGGAGACCGCAAACGATCACAAGACCGATTTCCTCGCCCGCGTCAGCCACGAAATCCGCACGCCGCTGAATGCGATCATCGGCTTCTCCGACATGATGGCTGGCGAGCGTTTCGGGCCGATCGGAAACCCCCGCTACGTCGAATACGCCAACGACATCGGTCGATCCGGCCGCCATGTCCTGGATATCGTCAACGACCTGCTCGACATTTCGAAGATAGAAGCCGGCGAGATGGATCTGGACTTCGCGGCCGTTGGCCTCAACGAAGCGGTCTCGGAAGCCGTCGCACTTCTCCAGCCGCAGGCGAACGGACAGCGGGTGATCATCCGCACCGCTCTGTCGCAGGCTGTTCCGGACGTCGTTGCAGACCTGCGTTCTATCAAGCAGATCGCCCTTAACGTGTTGTCGAACTCGATCCGCTTCACACCCGCTGGTGGCCAGATCGTCGTCTCGACATCCTACGAGGCCAATGGCAGCGTTGTCCTGCGGATCCGCGATACGGGGGTGGGGATGACGCGCTCGGAACTCGACCAGGCGATGAAGCCGTTCCGTCAGGTGTCGACGCAATCACGCCACCGCGGCGAAGGAACCGGACTGGGCCTGCCGCTCACCAAGGCAATGGTCGACGCCAATCGCGCGATTTTCGCGATCAGCTCTGCGCCCAATGAAGGCACTCTCGTCGAGATCGCCTTCCCATCCCAGCGCGTGCTGGCCGGCTAAAACGAAAAAAGGCAGCCAGGGAGGCTGCCTAAGAGTTGGGTGCTGTTCAACAAGGGCTTAGTCGATCTAACATCATGTTGCGGGAGCAAGAGCTCCAAGCTGCCTCGTTCATATGCAGCCCCAAGTTGGATTTACCTTTGAAGCAGGTTTCCTAACGGAAGGTTACCACGCCCCATAAGCTCTTGAAGGTAAAAGGTTGTAGTTTCGCTAAGAGTTTAAGCGCTTAGACCCGCAGCTCGGCGAGCCCCTCATAGAGATCGAGCGCCTCGGGGTTGGCAAGCGCTTCCTTGTTCTTCACCGGCCTTCCGTGCACGACTTCACGCACAGCGAGCTCGACAATCTTGCCGGATTTGGTTCGCGGAATGTCGGAGACGGCGATGATCTTGGCAGGCACATGGCGCGGAGACGCACCGGTGCGGATGCGCGTCTTGACGGCCTTCACCAGATCGTCTGTCAGCGCTACCCCAGGTGCGAGCCGCAAAAAGAGGACGACGCGCACATCGTCTTCCCAGTCTTGGCCGATACAGAGGGCTTCGGCGACCTCCTCCATCTGCTCGACCTGGTTATAGATCTCGGCGGTCCCGATACGCACGCCACCGGGGTTCAGCGTTGCATCCGAGCGACCGTGGATGATGATACCGTCATGCTCCGTCCACTCGGCAAAGTCGCCGTGACACCACACGTTATCAAACCGCTCGAAATAGGCGGCGCGATACTTCGAGCCCTCAGGATCGTTCCAGAACATGATCGGCATCGCCGGAAAAGCCTTGGTGCAGACAAGCTCGCCCTTCTCCTGCCGGACAGACTTGCCCTCGTCGTCCCACACGTCCATGGCAAGCCCGAGGCCCGGCCCCTGGATCTCACCGCGCCACACCGGTTGCATCGGATTACCAAGCACGAAGCAGGAGACGATATCGGTGCCGCCGGAGATGGAAGCGAGCTGCAGGTCTTCCTTGATGCCCTCGTAAACGAAGGTGAAGCCCTCGGGAGACAGCGGGGAGCCGGTCGAGGTCATCAACCGCAAGCTGGAAAGGCCGTGGGATGTCCGCGGCGTCAGGCCGCTCTTGCGGACTGCGTCGATATACTTCGCGGACGTGCCGAAGACCGTAAACTTTTCATCCTGCGCGTAGTCGAAGAGGACGTTTCCATCCGGGGCGAAGGGCGAGCCATCATAGAGGCATATGGTGACGCCCGCGGCGAGCCCGCTCACCAGCCAGTTCCACATCATCCAGCCGCAGGTCGTGAAATAGAACAGGCGGTCGCCGGCCTGCAGGCCGCAATGCAGGCGGTGTTCCTTCAGATGCTGCAGCAAGGTGCCACCGGCCGAGTGGACGATGCACTTGGGGACACCGGTCGTTCCCGACGAGAACAGGATGTAGAGAGGATGCGAGAAAGGGAGCCGGGTGAACTCGAGCGGACGCGCTGAAAAGGGCGCGATGAAATCATCGAGTGTGGTGGCACCTGGCGCATAGCCTGCGACCGCCGGAGCATTGCCGGCATAGTGGACCACGACGGCTGGACATCCGAGGCGCTTCGTCACCGATGCGACCTTCGGGCCGACGTCCTGCAGCTTGCCGCCATACCAATAGGCATCGCAGGCAACGAAAAGCTTGGGCTCGATCTGACCGAAACGATCGAGAACACCCTGTTCGCCAAAATCGGGCGAGCAGGATGACCAAATCGCCCCGATCGAGGCGGCTGCCAGCATGAAGGCCACTGTCTCCGGTATGTTCGGCATCATGGCCGCGATACGGTCTCCGGGGCCAATGCCGCGCCCGCGCAGCGCCTGCTGGAGCCTGGAGACGAGGTCGCGCAGACGATCCCAGCTCCACCGGTCGCTCACCTTATCCTCGCCCCGGAAGATGATGGCATCGTCGCCGCCCTGCCGTGACAGCAGGTTTTCGGCGAAGTTCAATGTGGCGTCGGGAAAGAAGCGCGCCGCGAGCATGACGTCGCCGTTGACCAGCTTACGAGGACCGCGCTCGCCTTTGACCTCGCAAAAATCCCAGACGGACGTCCAGAACGCCTCGCGCTCGGATACGGACCACGCATGCAGGTCGGGGTAACTTGCCATTGCAAGCCGGTGGTCGCGATTGCATGCCTGCATGAACGCGTACATGGGGCTCGCCTCGATCAAGCCTTGCGACGGCACCCACAGCGGCTTGTTGTCACGCATCCGAACACCTCCTGCTAAAGGTCTATATATGAAGGCATAGCGCCTTATGGAGGTGGTGAGAAGTCGTTCGGAGGTATGAGTTTGCAACGACCCTGCATTTGATATATCCGGCATTTCAGTGCATTAACGGGCACCGGCCGAAACACGGGCGAAACTGATGACTACGTCTCGACAGCCTCAATGGCGCAAAAAAATCAGACCGATTTCCCGCTGGCTGCCCAACGCAGCAAAATTCGCAACGATTGCGCTGCTTGCAACGCTGGCGCTCTTCGTGGCGCTGCGAATCGCCGGCCCCTACCTCATTTCCACCAGTCTGGTTCGCTCGGGCATCGAGGAAGCGCTGTCTAAGTGGACGGGGTACAGCGCCGAGATCGGCGGTCGCCCAATCGTTGAATTCTGGCCCACGCCACGCATAACGCTGAACCAGATCTCGGTTCGGCAAAAGCAGGGGGAAAAGAAGCTGCTCGGAACGATCGAGAGCCTCTCTGCCGAGTTCAACCTGATCGACGCCATCCGTGGGAAGGCGAGGTTCCATGAATTCCACCTGCTGCGTCCAACGCTTCAGTTGACCCGCGAGACCAGCGGCGTGATCGACTGGACTAACGAAGGACTCATGGCACGAGCCATATCAAGGGTCCGCGAAGAGGGCGGCAAGCAGGTTCTCGACAGGGGTCTGGACGCGGAAATCGGCACCATCACGGTCGAAGACGGCACGCTGAACGTTGCCGATGTCGCAAGCGGGAAGACTTACCATTTCGAGGGTGTGACGGCGGACGTCAACTGGCGCAAATTGTCCAGGCCGATCAGCGCGGTGCTGATCGCTCGTACCAGCGGACAGGATCTCAAGCTCGACTTCTCCTCCCGCAGCCCCCTGCTGCTATTCGGCGGCAAGAGTGCACCATTCAGCGCCTCGCTGGCCTCCAACCTGCTCACGGCGCGGTTTGACGGGGTCGCGAACATCTCGCATCTCTTCGATCTCACAGGCAACGTCGCGCTCAATGTTCCCGATCTGCCGAGCCTGCTTGCATGGATGGGCCGCTCGCTGCCCGGCGTTCCGACCCTGAAGTCGCTGTCGATCGCCAGCGATGTCGCCTCGATCGGCAGCGGCTTCCGCTTCAACAATACGAGCCTCGGCATCAACGGTACCAATGCCATAGGCGTCATGGACATTACCTTTACGCCTGGCAAACGCCCGAAACTCGGCGGGACGCTGGCCTTCGATCAGATGAATTTCAAATCGTTGTTCGACGCCTTCGCCCTGCGACTGGAGGCCGGGGAAGAACGTGGGCCGCCGGAGGGTGGACCGCTGCAGCATCTCGATGTCGATTTGCGGTTTTCCGCCAAGCAGGCGCAGATCGAACCGTTCGAACTTTCGAGCGTCGGCGCGAGCATCATTGTTTCCAGCTACGAAGCCAAATTCGAGATCGGCGACAGCCAGTTCGAAGGTGGCTCGCTCACGGCCCATCTCGAAGCCACGCGCGGCGACTTCGACGGCGGCGGCAAATTGCAGCTTTCGATCCGTGGGGCCGACTTTGCCGGCCTAGTCGAGCGACTGCAACTCAAGGGGCCGCTGCCGCTCACAACCGGTTCGCTCGACATGTCGCTGCAGACTTCGCAGCCGCTCTGGAAAGCGAACCGCGACAATGTCAGCGGCACCGTGTCCTTCCACGCCCTTTCCGGCTCCATCCCCGGCTTCGATGCCGAGGCTATCCGCAAGGAGGCCGCGAGCGCGGATTTCTTCTCGTTGAGCGCCGTATCGCATCGCGCCTTCGCGTTCGACCGTCTGGACATCGCGGCCGACATCGATAACGGCGCGGCGAATGTTCGCGGGGCACGCATCGAGGGAGCGCGAGAAGCGCTGACGCTGTCGGGCGTCATCCCCTATCAATCCGGGGGGCTTGCTCTCTCGGGCACAATGAGTCCCATCGATCCGGCACAGGAAGGCAGCGCTCCCCCCTTGCGATTTTTCGTCGGAGGCTCGTGGCCGGACCCGGTTCTATCCCCGGCTCCGGCGCAGCAATAGCTAGGCGGCGTTTGCCGCAGCACGCTCGTCGCGCTCGCGCTGCAATTCGCGGCGCTTGGTGATCGTGGAGGCGCAGATAACGCCGACCGTGACAATGCCGATCAGGATGGTGCAGACCGCGTTGATCTCGGGCGTGACGCCAAGGCGCACCTGGCTGTAGATCTTCATCGGCAAGGTCGTGGCGCCCGGCCCCGAGGTGAAGCTTGCAATCACCAGGTCGTCCAGTGACAGCGTGAACGCCAGGATCCAGCCGGAGAAGACCGCTGGCGCGATGATCGGCAAGGTGATCTCGAAGAAGGTCCGGACAGGAGGAGACCCGAGATCCTGCGCCGCCTCTTCGATCGAGCGATCGAAACTCAACAGGCGCGATTGCACGACAACGGCCACGAAGCACATGGTCAGCGTGGTGTGCGCCAGGGTGATCGTCCAGAAACCGCGGTCAAGCCCGATTGCCACGAAGAGCAACAGCAGCGACAGGCCGGTGATGACATCGGGCATGACGAGCGGTGCGTAGACCATCCCCGAAAACAGCATGCGGCCGCGAAAGCGGGAATAGCGTACCAGGGTCAGCGCCGCCATCGTGCCGAGGATCGTCGCCGCCGTGGCGGAAAGCAGGCCGACGCGGATCGTTACCCATGCGGCATCCAGCAGCGCCTGGTTCTGAAGCAGCGAGGCGTACCACCGTGTCGAAAACCCGCCCCATACGGTGACGAGCTTCGACTCGTTGAAGGAGAAGATCACGAGCAGGACGATCGGCAGGTACAGAAATGCAAAGCCGAGCGTAATCGAGACGATATTGAAGCGGGTCCATTTCAGCATGGTCTACTTCCCCTGCTCGTCGGCTTTGGCTTGCACATTCTGGAAGAAGACGATCGGGATCACCAGGATCAGCAGCAGGATCGTTGCCACAGCGGACGAAACCGGCCAGTCGCGGTTGGAATTGAACTCGCTCCAGAGCGTCTTGCCGATCATCAGCGTCTCGGAACCACCCAGCAGGTCGGGGATAACGAACTCGCCGACAGCAGGGATGAAGACGAGCATGCAGCCTGCCACGACACCAGGGATCGATAGCGGGAAGGTCACGCGCCAGAAGGCGGTGATCGGCGTGCAGCCCAGGTCCTGCGCGGCCTCGATGAGGGTGCCGTCCATCTTCTCCAGGGACGAATAAAGCGGCAGCACCATGAAGGGCAGGTAGGAATAGATGATGCCGATATAGACCGCGATGTTGGTGTTCAGGATGATCAGCGGACTATCGATCACGTGCAGCGACTGGAGCAGCTGGTTAAGCAGCCCCTCGGGCTTCAGGATCGCAATCCAGGCGTAGACGCGGATCAGGAAGCTTGTCCAGAAAGGCAGGATGACGAGCATCAGCAGCGTCGGCCGGATCGACCGCGGCGCCTGCGCCATGCCGTAGGCGACCGGATAGGCGATCAGCAGCGTCAGGAAGGTCGAGACGGCCGCAATGATCAGGCTCGATATATACGAGTTCACATAGAGCGGATCGTCGATCAGATAGCTGAAATTGTCGAAGGAGAAGCTCGAAACCTTCTCCCAGAATCCGGCCCAGTCATCCGACAGCGCGAATACCGGCTCGTAGGGCGGCATGGCGATCGCGGTGGTCGACAGCGAAATGCGGAAGACGATGAAGAACGGCGCGAGGAAGAATAGCAGCAGCCAAGCGTAAGGGATGATGATGACGAGGCGGTTGTAGATCGCGGATCCGATTTTGCCCATGATCAATCCTTCAGCAGGACGCCGGCATCATCGGCGAAGGAAACCCAGACATCCTGATCGTAGGTGAAGGGGTCGTCGACCGAGCGCTGGGCGTTCAGCGACGAGGCCTTCACCACCTTGCCGTTCTTGAGCTTGATGTGAAAGACGGTCATGTCACCGAGATAGCCGATATCCCAGAGCTCGCCTGAAGCGGCGTTGACCTTTGGATTGGCGGGCGGCGTGCGGCTGACCTTCAGCTTTTCCGGACGGATGGCGAAACCGACGGGAGAGCCCATTACTGGCTTCTCAGGCGTGACGACCTTGATCGAGAAGTCGTTGTCGACACCGATCTCAACCGTGCTGTCATTGAGAGAAGCAACCTTCCCATCGAAGATGTTCACGTCACCAATGAAGTCGGCGACGAAACGCGAATTGGGCGCTTCATAGATTTCCGCCGGCGTCGCGACCTGAATGACCTTGCCGTGGCTCATGACCGCGATGCGGTCGGCCATGGTCATTGCCTCTTCCTGGTCGTGGGTGACGACCACGAAGGTCAGGCCCAGGTTCTGCTGGAGATCCATCAGTTCGAACTGGGTTTCCTCGCGCAGCTTCTTGTCGAGCGCGCCGAGCGGTTCGTCTAGCAGAAGCACCTTCGGCCGCTTGGCAAGCGAGCGGGCAAGCGCCACGCGCTGGCGCTGGCCACCAGAAAGCTGGTTCGGCTTGCGGGCCGCAAACTTTTCGAGCTTCACCATCTTCAGCATCTGCGACACGCGCTCGGCGATCTCGTCCTTCGGCATGCCATCCTGGCGCAGGCCGAAGGCGACATTCTTCTCGACCGTCATGTGCGGGAAAAGGGCGTAGGACTGGAACATCATGTTGACCGGACGCTTGTAGGGCGGCGTGCCGGCAAGGTCGGTTCCGTCGAGAATGATCTCGCCGGACGTCGGCTGCTCGAAACCAGCCAGCATGCGCAGCAGGGTGGACTTGCCGCAGCCGG
The DNA here is from genome assembly GCA_900489925.1 of Hyphomicrobiales bacterium. GTDB lineage: Bacteria > Pseudomonadota > Alphaproteobacteria > Rhizobiales > Rhizobiaceae > Rhizobium. The sequence continues at coordinate 176,132 of UEHQ01000002.1, forward strand.
AGGCACCAAGCAGTGCAAAGAACTCCCTGTGATAGATATTCAGCGACAGATCATCGACTGCGGTGAAATCACCGAACCGTTTCGTGACGTTCTTGAATGCAATGAAAGGCTTTGAGGCGGGATCCGTCCACGGCGCAAAGGAACGGCGAATATTGCCAAGTGACTTCATAATGGTCCCCGAAATATCATTTTTTGGAAGCCGACGGTCCCCTACGATCGGCGCAAGAAAAGGCCCGGGCGTTGCCGACCGGGCCTGATTTTCATTACTGGCCAGTGACGACTTTCGTCCAGACCCTGGTCGCAGTGCGTTGCGTTTTCGGATCCCATGGGGTGACGCTATAGAGCTTCTTCATCACGTCCTCGCTCGGATAGACCGACGGGTCTTCGAGGACTTCCTTGTCGATGAACTCCTGCGACGCCTTGTTGCCGTTTGCATAGAAGACGTAGTTGCTGGCTTTCGCGATGACTTCCGGCTTCATCATGTAGTTCAGGAACTCATGCGCCTCGGCGACGTGCTTGGCGTCCGCCGGAATCGCCATCATGTCGAACCACATCTGTGCACCCTGCGACGGAATGGAATAGCCGATTTCCACGCCGTTCTTGGCTTCGGTCGCACGGTTCGCGGCCTGGAAGATATCGCCGGAATAACCGAACGCGATGCAGATATCGCCGTTGGCCAGAGCGTTGATGTATTCCGAGGAATGGAACTTGCGAACGAAAGGACGCACCTTTTCCAGCAGTTCCCCGGCCTTCTGCAGATCGGCCGGCTTGCTCGAATTCGGGTCAAGCCCGATGTAGGTCAGGGCCGACGGTAGAACGTCCTTCGGTGCATCGAGGACATAGATGCCGCAGTCCTTGAACTTTGCCGCGACCGCCGGATCGAAGATCGCTTCCAGGCCCGGCTCCTTCGCATCGGGCCCGAGGATCTCGGCAATCTTCTTCTTGTTGTAGCCGATGCCGTTGGTGCCCCACATGTAGTCCACGGCATATTCGTTGCCGGGGTCGTACATGGCGGTGCGCTGCTGGACCATATCCCACATGTTGGAGAGGTTCGGCAGCTTGGACTTGTCGAGCTTCTGGAAGACGCCAGCCTGGATCTGGCGCTGCAGGAAGTCGGCGCTCGGAACGACGACATCGTAGCCGGTGCCGCCGGCAAGCAATTTCGTCTCGAGCGTCTCGTTGGAATCGAAGGTGTCGTAGACGACCTTGATGCCCGTTTCCTTGGTGAAGTCTTCAAGGATCGAGCTGTCGATATAATCGGACCAGTTGTAGACGTTGACGACGCGGTCCTCCGCAAAGGATGGCGACGCGGAAATTGCAGCCATGGCCACGGCGGCTGCCAGTCCTGCGATTGTTGACCTCATGCTATCTCCTGCTTTTTGTTCTGGCATCTGTTCAGCGATGCCTTCCCTCTGGTTTTCGATGCAGACTAGAAAGGATTTTCGGAGCCCACAAGCGCTAAATCCAGCACTCTCGATGATTTCACAGTCATTGAAAATCAAAGCTGCTGATACCGGCGACCATCTCGTCCAAACCCAAAGGACGCGTCACCGGCGGCTCGGCTCGCGACAGGCAGCCGCGGCGTTCGCACAAACGGCATGCCGATCCGACCGCAACCGCGGGCTGGGCCGCTGCGATCCGACCATAGGCTGTTGCCTGCCCGAGACCTCCCTCGCAACCGATCAGCAGCGCGGTCCGTCTCACCCGCTCGCCGAAGGGCGCGTTGGGGCCTTCCAGCGTGCGTGAAATGGTCAGATAGTTCGCGCCACCCGGCATCTCGATCATCTCGGCCAGAATCTGCCCGGGCTGCAGAAGGGCGACGTGGATATTGAGCTTGGGACAGCCCCCGCCGAAACCGCTGTGCGGAAAGCCGAGAGCCCCCGCCCGGCGCAGACGATTGCCGGCGGCATCGATCTCCATGAGGAAGAACGGGATTGCCGCGGCATCCGGCCGCTGCAGCATCGTCAGCCGCGTCGCCGCCTGCGCGAAGGACGCGCCGAACCGCGCACGCAGAATATCGATGTCGTAGCGAGCATTCTGAGCCGCCGCCAAAAACGCCGCATAAGGCATGGCAATCGCCAGTGCGGCATAGCGGCTGAGCTCGAAGCGAGCGATCCTCTTTGCTTCAGGCGTGGTCAGCGGCAGTGCTTCAAGCTCGGCCAGGATCGCGTCTCGCAGAGCAAGGGAGGCAACCTCGATTGCAATTTCATGTGCCTGATCAGGCGCCGACAACCGTTCTGAAACAAAGAGACGCATCGAATGCCGGTCAAAGCGACGGCGGAGATCGGGCATCACGTGAACCGGCAAGATGCGCACGCCAATGCCGCGCTCCGCTCGCAGCCATTCACGGAAGGCGAAAGGCAGATCGCGCATATCGGCGAACCGCGACGAGAAAGCCTCCGCCTCCGCTTCGATCCGCGGGAAGTAGGCAGAGCGTCGCTCGAAGACATCGCGGACCTCGTCGGCCGGCAGACGGGCACCGGCCAGGGGCGCATTACCCTCGCCGATTGTCAGAGACGTCAGGTCGGAGAGGCGCGCAGCCTGTTCCCTGTAGGCGCGATAGAGCTTCACCATGCCGCTTGCGGCATTGGGTGCGGCCTCCGCCACCTCCACCAACTCCTGATCCCCCGGCAGCTCGCCGACCAGCAGGGGATCGGCGAAGATCTCCTTCAGCTGTGCAAGGCTGCCGCCACTTTCATGCCGCAGCTCTTCGAGATCGACCCTGTAGACCGCGGATAGCTTGAGCAGCAGCTGCACTGTCAGCGGGCGCTGGTTGCGCTCGATCAGGTTGAGGTATGAGGGCGAGATCTCCAGCGCCTCCGCCATCGCCGTCTGCGTGACGCCGAGGCCGTTTCGAATGCGCCGGACCCGTGGACCGGCAAATATCTTGCGCTCAACCATGTGACAATTCTTTACAGGTTTCAGCCGGACAGATTTTTACAGGATTTGACAATTTTAACGCCATCCCTTGTCAAGTTCTTTGCATCTCGACCCGTTTCCAGACCAACACTTCCATATAATTCTGGCCTTCTCCGTGAATTTTGTAAATCCTGTCAATCAGCCAGTTCGGCAAGATTATCGGCAAGGAGGAAGAAATGACAGACTTTGACAAGCTTCACCGAAACATCCCCGCAGGTCGTTTCGACGGTATCGAGCGCCCCTATTCGGCAGAAGATGTCAAACGGCTGCGCGGATCCGTGGAGCTTCGCTACTCGCTGGCTGAAATGGGCGCGAACCGCCTGTGGCAGCTGCTGCATCAGGACGACTTCGTCAACGCGCTGGGCGCGCTCTCCGGGAACCAGGCCATGCAGATGGTCCGCGCCGGGTTGAAGGCGATCTATCTGTCCGGCTGGCAGGTCGCGGCCGATTCCAACACGGCGTCCGCCATGTATCCGGATCAATCGCTCTATCCGGCCAATGCCGGCCCAGAGCTTGCCAAGCGTATCAACCGCACGCTCCAGCGCGCCGACCAGATCGAAACGTCCGAGGAGAACGGCCTGTCGGTCGAGACGTGGTTCGCGCCGATCGTCGCGGATGCCGAGGCCGGCTTCGGCGGCCCGCTCAACGCCTTCGAGATCATGAAGGCCTATATCGAGGCAGGTGCGGCCGGCGTTCACTTCGAGGACCAGCTGGCGTCGGAAAAGAAGTGTGGACACCTCGGCGGCAAGGTCTTGATCCCGACCGCTGCGCACATCCGCAACCTCGATGCAGCTCGCCTCGCCGCCGACGTCATGGGCGTCCCGACACTCGTCATCGCACGGACCGACGCGGAAGCGGCAAAGCTGCTGACCTCCGATATCGATGAGCGCGACCAGCCCTTCGTCGATTACGAGGCCGGACGGACGGTCGAGGGCTTCTACCATGTCCACAGCGGGCTCGAGCCGTGCATTGCGCGTGCCGTTGCCTATGCGCCCCATTGTGACCTGATCTGGTGCGAGACATCGAAGCCCGATCTGGAGCAGGCACGGCGTTTTGCCGAAGGCGTGCACAAGGTACACCCCGGCAAGCTGCTGGCTTACAACTGCTCGCCGTCGTTCAACTGGAAAAAGAACCTCGACGATGCAACGATCGCGAAGTTCCAGCGCGAACTCGGTGCGATGGGCTACAAGTTCCAGTTCATCACGCTGGCGGGTTTCCACCAGTTGAACTTCGGCATGTACGAGCTTGCCCGCGGCTACAAGGACCGGCAGATGGCCGCCTATTCGGAGCTGCAGCAGGCCGAGTTTGCCGCGGAGATCAACGGCTACACCGCTACCAAGCATCAGCGCGAGGTCGGCACCGGCTACTTCGACGCGGTTTCGATGGCCATCACCGGCGGTCGTTCGTCGACCACGGCGATGAAGGAATCGACCGAGCATGCACAGTTCAAACCCGCAGCAGAATGACCGAACCCACGGAGGAGAATGCCATGCCTACGCTTGCTCGCGTCAAGGAACGCGCCGAAGAACAATCGACCAGCATGACCCAGGACCAGCAGAGCATGATCCGCATGCTCGCAAACGACCTGCACCGCCTGAACCTGTCGGTCATGAAAGCGGTCGACGCCGGGGTTTCGGTCGAACTGGTCCGCTCCGCACGCCACCACGGCGGCGACGGGAACTGGGGCGATCTGCTGATCCCAGTTATCGTTGCGGGTCGCAACTGAACAATACCGGTGGCGGCCTCCAGTCGCCACCCGCTCAGCTGCGGCTTGAGCGTTTGCCGGCGAAAAGGTCGCCGTAGCTTTTCAGAAGTTTCGTCATCCGGTCGGCAACGGTTCTTATTTCCGGCCGGTGGCGATCCTCATTGTTCATGACGATCCACTGGCGATGGCGCAGCTCAGGCAATTCGTCGCCAAGCCGCTGCAGATCCGGATCGAGATCCCCGACGAAGCAAGGCAGCACGGCCTTACCCGCGCCCGCCCGCACCAGTTCCGGCAGGGAGCGCGGCCGATTGACGGTGGCGACGATCGACGGCTGAGCATGATGATGCGGCCAGCGGAGATAGTTGGAGATCGCATCGTCCTCGTGAACGGCGATCCAGCGTTCGTCACCTTCTTCGGCATTGCGTCTGACATAAACCGCGTAGGCAACCTCACCGATCAGCCGCGCCGCGAGATTGCTTTCTTCGGGCTCGAAGGCGCGAATGCCGATATCGCTTTCCCGGTAATTAAGGTTTGCCCTTGCCTCGCCGATCGTGAGCGAGACGGCAAAACCATCGCCCGGTTTGCGGATCGCCGCGAAATTTTCGGTCAGCAGCCAGGCAACCCAAGTGCCGGCGGTGATCCTCACGGTCGCACCAGTCGTCCGCTCATCCCGCCATGCATCGACCTTGTGGGCCGCCGCTTCCATGTCCTGCAAATGATCGAGTAGCGCCTGGCCATCCTGCGTCAATCGATAGCCGGTCTGGCTGCGCTGGAACAGCATCCGCCCGATCTCATGCTCGAGATCCAGCATCCGACGGCCGATCGTGGCGGGACTAAGACCGCTCGATGCACTGGCTCCGGTCAGCCCTCCGAGGCGGGCGACCTGCAGGAAGAGCTGAAAGGAGTCCCATTGCACGTTTTTCATGGATGCAAAACATAGCGGGATTTTTCCCGTTTATGAAGCATATTTTGGCGCATATCTAAGCTGATGTCGTCATTGCCATGAAAGGACATCACGATGATCGAGCATATGGCCATTGCGCAGCTTCTGAGACAGCAACAAGTCCAGGACAATCGTCGCTCCGCACTTGCGGAAAATGAGTTCTACCGAACTGTCGGAACCTCGCGCATCGAACGCATCGCCAACGCATTGCTATCGATGCGCCTTGCTGCATGGAGAGGCCGCGGCTTGCGTGCGCCCTCCCCGCCATCAGATACTGGTCATGCCGTCAGGCAGCAGTCCGCAAGGGCCGGCGCGCGGCGGATGGAGCAGCATCGATGCGGAATTGCCGGATCAGCGACATGAGCGCGTCCGCCTCGTCGGCGAGCTGACGGCTTGCCTCGGTGGTCTCCTCGACCATTGCAGCGTTTTTCTGAGTCATCTGGTCCATCGCGTTGACGGATCCGTTGACCTCCTGCAGCGCGGCGGATTGGTCCTGGCTGGCCGTGGCGATCGTCGCCACATGCTGGCTGATCGCGATGATCTCCTGGCTGATCGAAGCGAGCACCGCCCCGGTCTTCTGAACGAGCCCGGAGCCGGCCGAGACCTCGCGAGTCGACTTCTCGATAAGGCCCTTGATTTCGCGAGCGGCATCAGCCGAGCGCTGCGCCAGTTCCCGAACCTCCTGCGCGACGACGGCAAATCCCTTGCCCGCCTCGCCGGCGCGTGCCGCTTCGATGCCGGCGTTCAAGGCAAGCAGATTGGTCTGGAACGCGATATCGTCGATCACTTCGATGATCTGCTCGATCTGCTTCGAAGCGTCCTCGATCCGCGCCATGGCCGCGACCGTATCGCCGACGACAACGCCGGAGCCATCGGCCGTCTTCTTTGTGGCAACCACCGCGTTGTTGGCTTCGCGGGCGCGCTCGGCCGACGAGCGAACCGTGACGGTGATTTCCTCGACCGCAGCCGCCGTCTCCTCCAGATTGGCGGCCTGCGCTTCCGTGCGCTTCGAGAGCTCGTCTGCCGATGACAGCATCGCGCCGGAGTTGCGGTGGATCGTCGTTGCGTTGTCGCGGATCCGCGACAGCGTATCCTGCAGGCGGACAAGCGAGGTGTTGAAATCGACGCGAAGCTGCTCCAGACGTCCGACAAATGGCGTCTCGATCGTTTCGGAGACATCGCCTTGAGCAAGGCGACCGAGACCGGCGGCGAGCTGGTTGACGGCGAAGTCGATCTGTCCGTCCAGCGTGCGCTTTTCGACATCGTTGCGGGCGCGCTCCGCGTCGGTCAGGGCTCGCTGCTCCGCGGCCTGCGTTTCGAGCTGCAGGCGGGCACGCGCGCCGTCGCGGAACAATGCCAAGGCGCGGCCGATGGCGCCGAATTCGTTCTGCTTTTCGACGCAGGGAATCGGTGCATCGAGATTTCCGGATGAAATCGTGTGGATGGAAGCGGTCAGCGCCTCAAGGGGCCGTACGGTCGCGCGGATCGCGAAATAGGCGACAACGCCGACGATCAGCAACACGGCTATTCCGACGCCGACCACAAGCGCCAGCAGCTGCTGCAGGCTGTTGTAGTAGAGCTCCATCGGGATGCCGATAAAGAGAATGCCAACCGTCGAGCCTGCCGCGCTCTTGATCGGGAAATAGCCGGTCATGAACTTGTGCCCAAAGAGGTCGGCGGGGCCGTAGTAGGCGCTGCCCTTTGCCAGCGCGACCTGCGCGGGATGATCTGCCGCAAGCTTTGTGCCGACGGCGCGGTCGCCGTTCTCTTTCTTCACATTGGTCGAAACGCGCACATAATCGCCGCCCTGACGCTCGAAGATCGTGGCAACGCCAGCGATCGACTGCGCGGTGCGGTCGACAAGCGCGTGATCGGCAAACTGCGGGAGCTTGTCTTCGGTGATGCCCTCGAGTGCGTTGTCGCGAATGGCGACCTGTGCCGTCGGGTCGCCGGCGCCGTAGAGGACGGCCATTGTGCGGCTCGCGTCGCGGGCGTCGGAAACCGCGCTCGTCATCACGTAGTCGCTCAGATTGTAATAGGTCACACACACGATCGCGGCGGTGCTGATGCCCAGCAGCGCAAGTGTAATCACGACAATCTGTCGAACAATGGAAGCCGTAAAGAGCCGAAGCATGCCAATCCCCTGAGAATACAACCGCCCGACGCTAGAGCAAAAGATTTAATGAAAATTTTCACCAAGTTGACGATCGTCAATTATTCGAGATCTCAGGGTTTTCCGCATAAACCAACGCCCTACCGATAATCCGCAACCATTGGGCGGATTAAAATTTCGCGCTTACCCATCATTGCACAATCATTGATTGAGACACTTGCAAACTAGGCGCCAAACGAAAATGGCCCCGGAATCCGGGGCCATCTTGTCGTTTGTGAGCTGGTCCGATCAAGCGGCGCGATAAATCGTGCCGTGCGTGTCGCCATCGATCTTGAACTGGCGAACCAGGCTGAGAAGAGAATCTGCCTCGTTCGCGAGCGCGCGGCTGGCAGCGGTTGTCTCTTCGACCATTGCCGCGTTCTGCTGTGTCATCTGGTCCATCTGGTTGACTGTCGCGTTGACTTCCTGCAGCGCGCTCGACTGATCGTGGCTGGCGCGCGCGATCATCTCGACGTGCTGGCTGATGGTCACGATCTGGGTGCTGATCTTCGCAAGGACCGTTCCCGTTTCCTGGACGAACTGCGAACCGGAGCTGACTTCGGTCGTCGACTTGTTGATAAGGCCCTTGATTTCCTGCGCGGCGGCAGCGGAGCGCTGCGCGAGCTCGCGCACTTCCATTGCAACGACCGCGAACCCCTTGCCTGCCTCGCCGGCGCGTGCCGCTTCGATGCCGGCATTGAGTGCCAGAAGGTTGGTCTGGAAAGCGATCTCATCGATGACGCCGATGATCTGCTCGATCTGGCGCGAGGCATCTTCGATGCGGCCCATCGCGTCGATGGCGTTGCTGACGACGGTTGCAGAGTCATCCGCGCTGCGCTTGGCCTGGCGAACGATCTGGTCGGCATCCTTGGCGCGCTCGGCCGACGAGCGGACCGTGACCGTGATCTGATCGACCGCGGCTGCCGTTTCTTCCAGCGAAGCGGCCTGCTGTTCGGTTCGCTTGGCAAGATCTTCGGCGGATTGCGCCATCTGGTTGCCATTGCCCTGGATCATCTCGACGTTGTCGCGGATCTGGCTCATCGAAGCCTGCAGGCGCAGCATCGAGCCGTTGAAATCCTGGCGAAGCTGTTCGAGGCGGCCGATGAACGGCGTGTCGATGGTCGTCGAGATATCGCCTTGCGACATGCGCTCGAGGCCCGACGCCAAGGCATTGACGGCGAATTCGATCTGGCGATCCATTTCGCGCTTGTCGGCATCGTTGCGCTGGCGCTCGTGCTCGGCAGCGGCACGCTCTTCTTCGCTCTGCTCCTCGATGCGAATCTTCGAGATCGCGTTTTCCTTGAAGATGCCGAGCGCGCGGGCCATGTCGCCGATTTCGTCGTAGCGCTGCTCGCCGGAGATGTTGGTGTCGAGCGCACCATCGGCGATGCGGCGCATGGCGGCGGTGATCTGGCCGATCGGGCGCTGCAGCGTCAGGACGAGAGCAATACCGCCGACAACCGAAAGCAGGATGCCAAGCGCGGTGGTCAGGACGGAGATGCCGTTTGCCTGCGTGCGTTCGGCGCCCGCGGTCTGCTTCTGCAGTTCGGCAAATGCAGTCAGCTGACCCCAGACGGTGTCAAGCTGCTGACGCGCCGAAGCGTAGTCGGCCACACGCTGGTCGATGGTATTGACGAGGCTCTGCGCGTCCTTATCCATGGAGGCCAGCGCCGGCGACATCGCGGCAACGATGTCTTCCGCGAAGTTCATCCCCTTGGCGCTGGCGAGCAGCGTATTCAGGTTGGTGCCGAGCGTCGCGATTTCCTGATGCAGGCGAACGCGATTGTCCTTGCTGGGCTTGGCCGCAAATTCGCCAAGCACGAGCTGCAGGGAGTAGATCGCGCTTTCGAGGCGCCGCGTGTCTTCAAGAACCGAGTTTGTCTGCGCGATGCGGCTATCGAGCTCCACGAAGGTCGTGGTGGCTTCGCGCATCATCTGCGTTGCGGTGAGCTGGGTGTAGGTGGACATCTGGCGGAAGCGGGAAACAAGGCGGCCGAGATTGGCGATCGCCTCATCCGTGCCGGCATCGGCAGCCGTCGCCTGCGCCTTCACGTCGCTGATGGTCTGCGACAGCGATTGGGTCATGCTCTTCTGGTTCTGCGGAACCGAGATCTCGATCAGGCGCTGGGCCTTGGCAATGGTCGGGATCGCATCGGTCACGACCTTCAGCTTGTCAGCCGGTGCCTGCGCCTTGCTGAAGTCGCCCATGACGGTGGCAAGCGTATCGCCACCCTTCAGCAGCCGGTCGGCGGCGCGAAGCGTTGCTGTGGCATTGCCCTCGTCCTTGCGGATGTTCTCTTCAAGCTGCTGTGCATCGTAGTTCACGTTGAAGCGGCTGGTTATCATCACCTTCTGCGCATCGTCCATCGACTTGCGCAACGCCAGTTCCTGCTCATGCAGGGTCCAGAGCTTGCCCACCGTGTCGGAGATACCGGTCGTGCCGCTGGCAGCGGCCTCGAGATTGTCGCGGCCGGCATTCTCGCCGATCTGCTTCAATGTCGCGGTCAGCGTGTTCTGCTGGGTGGCGATATCGCTCTGCAGCTTGTCGCGCGCATCCTGGCTCGTCGTGCGCAGGAAGTCGTCCATGGAGCTGTAAAGATCCTTGAAACCGCTCAGCGATTGAAGAACGCTGTTGGAGATTTCCATCCGGCCCTGCAGCAGACCCGAGGCATAGAGGCCGGTCAGGCCCACCGCTGAAATGCTGACAACAAAGGGTAGAACAAAAATCAGGACTTTGGTCTTGATCCTGAAGCGGGAAAGAATCTTATCAATCAACATGGCGGTTCCGGCCTTCCATACACCACTCCTCCCACCGACCCCCGAAGGCGCCGGCCGAGTGCATCGAGCTGCTTTTTTGGAACAATGGGAATCTCAGGCTTACGCCCGGACGGCATTCATTGCCTGTTCACTTCGCGCACAAGGCGGAAGCGCCCATAAATCATCTACCAACTGTTGCAGAGGATATGTTAATTTTCGGATAAGCGTATGTAGCGGAAACCGGCATTCAAATCGATTTACGTGCCGATATAGGCGCTCAGCGCGGCTGGCGTCGTTGCAACACCCGGCTGTAGATCAGCCTAGAGAAAGCGCTCGACCAGAAGTGCGATCATCGCCGCAGACGCGCTGGCAGCGAGGACGAAGTAGCGGAGTGCGACAAGCCTGGTGTCCGGCTTTGCCTGGGCGATTGCGATGGCGCGGGCGCGTCGTGTGTTCCTGTTCATTGCAGAACCTCACTTCTCTCTGACATAACAATCCAACAAAATGCTTTGCTGGTAAAGCTTTATTTAGGAAGCTCTTTTCAGCTCGTCATTGAGGCAGGATGGCGCACCCCCCTTAAGAACTATTGAATCCTCTTCAGTCGTTTTGTCCCTACAAGGATTCACCTGCGGCAAAGCCGGAAGCCCAGGCCCATTGGAAATTGTAGCCTCCGAGCCAACCCGTCACATCGACACATTCTCCAATGAAATGGAGACCCGGCACACCCTTTGCCTGCATGCTGCGAGAATCGAGCGCTGACGTGTCGATGCCGCCGAGCGTGACCTCCGCGGTGCGATAGCCCTCGGAGCCGGACGGCTTGATCTTCCAGTTCTGCGCGGCCTCGGCCAGCCGTATCAGCACCTTGTCCGAGAGGTCGGCCATATTGCCGGTTACGCCCGTCCGTTCAGCCAGATATTGCGCGAGCCGCTTCGGCAGAACATCGCCAAGCGCTGTTTGCGCCGATTGTCGGCCGTTTGCCTGTTTCGCCGCCTTCAGATGCGCCAGCAGATCAATGTCAGGCTCGATATCGACGGTGATCTCGTCGCCCTCGCGCCAATAGGATGAAATCTGCAGGATCGCCGGACCACTGACGCCGCGGTGAGTAAACAGCAGCGCCTCGCGAAACGCCGTCTTGCCGTGGCGAATCTCCGCAGGCGCCGAAATGCCAGATAGCGCAGACAGGCTCTCGAGCAGCAGCGGATCCAGCGTCAAGGGCACGAGACCGGGACGGGTCTCGACCAGAGCCAGACCGAATTGCTCGGCGATGCGATAGGCGAAGCCGGTCGCACCCATCTTCGGGATCGACTTGCCGCCGGTGGCAATGACCAGCGACTGGCATTCATATGCGCCTTCCGATGTCACGACACGAAAGCCGGTATCGGTCTTCTCGACATTGCCGATCTCCGTCCCGAGGTGCAGCACCGCGCCCGCCGCCTGCATTTCGTCGAGCAGCATGCGAATGATGTCCTTGGCGCTCTCGTCGCAAAACAATTGGCCAAGCGTCTTTTCGTGCCAGGTGATCTTGTGCCGATCGACCATGGCGATGAAGTCGGAGGGCGTGAAACGCGCCAGCGCCGATTTGCAGAAATGCGGATTGCCAGAGAGGAAGCTCTTCGGCCCGGCATGGATGTTGGTGAAGTTGCAGCGGCCACCGCCTGAGATGCGGATTTTCTCGCCGGGCGCTCGCGCATGGTCCAGCACGATGACCGAACGGCCACGCTGTGCAGCGCGAATGGCACACATCATGCCGGCGGCGCCCGCGCCGATGACAACTACATCGCTTTTCCGCTGCAAACTCGGTTCCCTTGTCGAAAGCGTCTCTTTTTTCCATCAAAGGGCGAAAGTCAACGCCTTGGCCCCCTCGCCAATTGCCAAACTCTGGTTATGATACACGCGAGATCAACACAAACCGGTGTGCCATGTCCCCAAAAAAGACGACGCTGAAGCCTGCCAGAAACGTGCCTGCCTCGAAGAAAACACCCCCGGACCCCGGGTCTCTGCGCGGCGTGGCCAACTGGAAGGAAGCAGCGCAGTTTCTGCGGGCACGCGGCATCGAAGATATCGAATGCATTACGCCGGACCTCGCCGGCGTGCCGCGCGGCAAGATGATGCCAAGTTCGAAGTTCACCTCGAACACCTCGCTTGCCCTGCCCTCCGCAATCTACCGCCACACGATTTCCGGCGAATATCCGGACGAGACCGAAAGCTTCCGCTACGAGCCGCGCGACAGCGACCTCAAGCTCGTTCCCGATCTTTCGACGCTTTCGGTTGTTCCGTGGGAAACCGATCCGACGGCGCAGGTGATCTGCGATATCGTCAGCGCCGACGGCGAAGAAGTCGGCTACACGCCGCGCAACGTCCTCAAGCGGGTGATGAAGCTCTATCATGACCGCGGCTGGAAGCCGATCGTGGCGCCCGAGATCGAATTCTATCTGGTCGCCAAGAACGACGACCCGGACTATCCGCTGCATCCGCCGAAGGGCCGCTCCGGCCGTTCGATCCTTGGCGGCCAGGGTTATTCCATCGCCGGCATCAACGAGTTCGACGAACTGATCGACGACATCTATCACTTCTCCGAGAAGCAGGGCCTCGAGATCGACACCCTGATCCACGAAGAGGGACCGGCGCAGCTGGAAATCAACCTGCGCCACGGCAACCCGATCGAACTTGCCGACCAGGTCTTCTTGTTCAAGCGGACGATCCGTGAAGCGGCGATGAAGCACGACATCTACGCGACCTTCATGGCAAAGCCGATGCAGGGACAGCCTGGATCCGCCATGCACATCCACCAGTCTGTGGTCGATGAGGCGACCGGGAAGAACATTTTCTCGAAGCCGGATGGATCGCCGTCGCGCGAATTCTTCCACTTCATCGGCGGCATGCAGAAGTATGTCCCGAATGCGCTGTGCATGCTGGCGCCCTATGTGAACTCCTACCGTCGCCTGACGCCGGAGATGTCCTGCCCTGTCAACAATGCGTGGGGCTACGACAACCGGACCACGGCCTTCCGCGTGCCCGTTTCGGATCCACAGGCGCGGCGTGTCGAAAACCGTCTGCCAAGCTCCGACGCCAACCCCTATCTGGCGCTGGCGGCTTCGCTCGCTTGCGGCCTGCTTGGCATCATGAAAGAGATCGAGCCGACCGCGCCGACGGAAGACACGGCAAACGAAGGGTCGATCGAACTGCCACGCGGCCTTCTTGAAGCCGTGGCGCTCATGGAAGACGAGCCGGCCTTCGAAGAGGTGTTCGGCAAGGAGTTCATCGGCATCTACGCGGGCGTCAAGCGTGGAGAATTCGAGACCTTCATGCAGGTGATCAGCCCATGGGAGCGCGAGTTCCTTCTGCTGAACGTGTGAGGAGGCCGTCATGACATCGCAAGAGACATGGCAGAGCCCCATTGCGCCCGGCATCTCCTGGTATCAGGCGACTGTTGGCGAACGCCCTACCTATCCTGCGCTCGATGGATCGACGACGTGCGACGTCGCGATCGTCGGTGGCGGGTACACCGGGCTGCAGGCGGCCTATAACCTTGCCAAGGCGGGTGTTTCGGTCGCCCTCATCGAAGGATCGCGCTTTGGCGACGGCGCGTCCGGTCGCAACGGCGGACAACTCGGCACCGGCCAGCGTGCATGGCCGGAAGAGCTGGAGGAAACGATCGGTTACGAGCGCTCCAAGGCGCTCTTCAATCTGGCGGAGGCCGCAAAGCGGCATCTGCTGGATTTCGCCACCGAACATCAGATCGAAATCGATTTCATGCCGGGGCAGATGAATGTGTCGCACAAGGAGAGCTACACAAAGTCCTACCAGGAAAATGCGGAAATCGCGGCGCTGCGCTACGACTATCCGCATGTTCGCTTCATGGACAGGCAGGAGACCCAGGAGCGCCTGGGGTCGAAACGCTACTTCTGTGGCGTGCGCGACACCGGCACCGGCCACATCCATCCGCTGAAACTGCTCGTCGGTCTCGCGCGCGTCGCGGCAAATGCCGGCGCGCGGATCTACGAGACGACCAAGGCCACGGCGATCCACCAGGCGAACGGCAAGGTGACGATCGATACGCCGCGCGGTCGGATCGTTGCCGACAAGGCGCTGATCGCCTGCAACGGCTACATCGACAATCTGGAGCCGGTCACGGCCAGCCATGTGATGCCGATCCGCTCGTTCATAGGCGCCACGGTGCCTTTGGGCGATCATCCCAAGGTACTGGCTGGCGGTGAAGCCGTTGCCGATTCGCGGTTCGTCGTCCGCTACTTCCGCAAATCCAAGGACGGGCGCTTGCTGTTCGGAGGTCGTGAGGCCTATACATCCGACAACCCTCGCGACATAACACGGCACATCCGGCGGCAGATCGCGGAGATCTATCCCGAACTCAAGGATATCGAGATTACCCACGCCTGGGGCGGATCCGTCGGCATCACGCTGCCGCGCCAGCCTTTCGTTCGCGAGGTCATGCCGGGCGTGATCTCCATCGGCGGGTATTCCGGCCACGGCGTCATGCTCTCAAACTATTGCGGCAAACTTTACGCGGAAACGGTGCTCGGCAAAACGGCGGATCTGGAGCTCTTCAAATCGCTCAATGTCCCTGCTTTCCCGGGCGGTGCCGCCATGCGTGCGCCGCTGCTTTTCCTGGCGCTCTCGTGGTACGCGCTCCGCGACAAGTTTTAGTCAGATTGCGCATTTCCTCGCGCTGCAATTCGATCTAAAACCGGTTTCCGACAGATTCATTGCAGCGCACACTGGCTTTTTTAAATCGATTAGATTAAAGAGCCAGTACCAAGCATGATTGAGAGACATCCTCATGAGCAGTCAAATCATTCCCGTTGAACCCTTCGATTATGTCGTCTTCGGCGGCAGCGGCGACCTCGCCGAGCGCAAGTTGCTTCCGGCGCTGTATCATCGGCAGATCGAGGGCCAGTTCACCGAGCCGACCCGCATCATCGGCGCCTCCAGAAGCCCGCTGACCCATGAAGAATATCGGAAGTTCGCACAGGATGCCCTGAAGGAGCATCTGAAGAAGGGCGAGTATGACGAGGCAGAGGTCGCGAAGTTCTGCGAGCGGCTGTACTACGTGCCTGTCGATGCCCGTTCCGATGCCGGCTGGGACCAGCTCAAGAAGCTTCTCGACGAGGGCAAGGAACGCGTTCGCGCCTTCTACCTGGCTGTGGCACCGGGCATCTTCGGCGATATCTCGCAGAAGATTCATGACCACAAGCTGATTACGAAGACGACGCGCATCGTCGTCGAAAAGCCGATCGGCCGCGATCTCGATTCCGCCCTTCAGCTGAACGACACGATCGGCAGGGTCTTCAAGGAAGAGCAGATCTTCCGCATCGACCACTATCTCGGCAAGGAAACGGTGCAGAACCTGATGGCGCTGCGCTTTGCCAACGCGCTCTATGAGCCGCTGTGGAATGCCAATCACATCGACCATGTGCAGATCACGGTCGCAGAATCCGTCGGCCTCGAAGGCCGCGCGGGCTACTACGACACGGCCGGCGCCCTGCGCGACATGGTGCAGAACCATATCATGCAGCTCGTCTGCCTCGTGGCGATGGAAGTCCCCTCCTCGATGGATTCCGAAGCCGTACGCGACGAGAAGCTCAAGGTGCTGCGCGCGCTGAAGCCGATCAATGCCTCGAATGTCGAGCTGAACACGGTCCGCGGCCAGTATCGCGCCGGCGCTTCCAGCAACGGCCCGGTCAAGGGCTACCTTGAAGAGCTCGAAGGCGGCGTTTCCAACACCGAAACCTTCGTGGCGATCAAGGCCGAGATCGGCAACTGGCGTTGGGCTGGCGTTCCCTTCTACATCCGTACCGGCAAGCGCCTTGCCGGCCGCATGTCGGAGATCGTCATCACCTTCAAGCCGATCCCGCACTCGGTCTTCGACCAGTCGGCCGGCCGCATCAACCAGAACCAGTTGATCATCCGCCTGCAGCCTGATGAAGGCGTCAAGCAGTCGCTGATGATCAAGGACCCAGGCCCGGGCGGCATGCGCCTGCGCAACGTTTCGCTCGACATGAGCTTCGCCGAAGCCTTCTCGGTGCGCAATCCCGACGCCTACGAGCGTCTGCTGATGGACGTGATCCGCTCTAACCAGACGCTGTTCATGCGTCGAGATGAAGTGGAAGCGGCATGGCAGTGGGTCGACCCGATCCTCAAGGGATGGGAATCGACCGGCCAGAAGGTTCAGGGCTACACCGCCGGCACCTGGGGTCCCAGCCAGTCGATCGCGCTCATCGAGCGTGACGGCCGCACTTGGCACGACGACATTTAAGGTAGAGAGCGATGGCAGCGACGATGCACACTTTTGCCAATGCCGCCGAACTGGCGCGCAACCTCGCAGACAAGGTCGCCGCATCGCTTTCGACGGCCATTGCATCACGGGGGACGGCGAGCATCGCCGTTTCCGGCGGCTCGACGCCGAAACTCTTCTTCCAGGAGCTGTCGACGCGAGACCTAGACTGGAGCAAGGTCACGATCACGCTCGTCGACGAGCGCTTCGTGCCCGCAGACAATCCGCGCTCGAACCACCTGCTGGTGGCAACCAACCTGCTTCAGAACAAGGCGACCGCAGCGGTCTTCCAACCGCTGTATCAGGCCGCCGGTTCCGTCGAGGACGCCGCCAAGCTCGCGACCACCGCGACACAGGCGATCGGAAATCCGTTCGACGTAGCCATTCTCGGCATGGGCGGCGATGGCCATACGGCATCATTCTTCCCCGGCGGGAACAATCTTGCCGTGGCACTTGATCCAAAGACCCCGCGCGGCATCATTACCATGGACGCGGAAGGTGCGGGCGAGCCTCGCCTGACCTTCACCTTTTCAAGCCTGCAGGACGCCAGGCTGCTCGTGCTTCATATCGAAGGCGAGAGCAAGAAAGACGTCCTGACGAAGGCAGAAGGCAACGGCGACGAGGCAGACATGCCGATCCGCGCCATTCTGCGCCGCGCCGCTTCGCCGGTCGATATCTACTGGGCTCCGTAAGCAGCCAGGCACGGAGCCGGCGAACAGACACATTGAAGACCAGACAAAGGCAGGATCTCCCATGTCCGCTCATTCACGCATTGCTGCGATTACCGCACGTATTGTCGAACGCTCCAAACCGACCCGCGGCGTCTATCTCGAACGCCTGCGCAACGCAGCTTCCAAGGGCGTGAGCCGCTCGATACTCGGCTGCGCGAACCTCGCCCACGGATTTGCCGTCTGTTCCCCCGCCGAGAAGGAAGCGCTCGCGGGCGACCGCGTGGCCAATCTCGGCATCATCACCTCCTACAATGACATGCTCTCGGCCCACCAGCCTTTCGAAACCTATCCGGCGATCATCCGCCAGGCGGCGGCGGAAGCAGGCGGTATCGCCCAGGTGGCGGGCGCCGTGCCTGCCATGTGCGACGGTGTTACCCAGGGTCAGCCCGGCATGGAGCTTTCGCTCTTCTCGCGCGACCTGATCGCGATGGCCGCTGGCGTCGGCCTGTCGCACAACATGTTCGACGCGGCACTGTACCTCGGCGTCTGCGACAAGATCGTTCCCGGCCTGGTGATTGCAGCGCTCTCCTTCGGACACCTGCCCGCCATCTTCGTTCCGGCAGGACCGATGACATCTGGCCTGCCGAATGACGAGAAGTCGCGTGTCCGCCAGCTCTACGCGGAAGGCAAGGTTGGTCGCGCGGAGCTGCTGGAAGCGGAATCCAAGTCCTACCATGGCCCCGGCACCTGCACCTTCTACGGCACCGCCAACTCCAACCAGATGCTGATGGAGATCATGGGCTTCCATATGCCCGGGTCGTCGTTCATCAATCCGGGTACGCCGCTGCGCGAAGCCTTCACGCGCGAAGCCGCCAAGCGTGCGCTCGCCATCACCGCACAGGGCAACGAATACACGCCAGCCGGCGAGATGATCGACGAGCGTTCGATCGTCAACGGCGTGGTCGGCCTGCATGCCACCGGCGGCTCGACGAACCACACCCTCCATCTTGTAGCGATGGCCCGCGCGGCCGGCATCCAACTGACCTGGCAGGATATCGCCGAGCTGTCCGAGGTCGTGCCGTTGCTGGCGCGCGTCTACCCGAACGGCCTTGCCGACGTGAACCACTTCCATGCCGCCGGCGGCATGGGCTTCCTGATCAAGGAACTGTTGAAGCACGGCCTCGTTCACGAAGACGTCCGCACGGTCTTCGGCCACGGATTGCAGGCCTACACGATCGATCCGCGCCTCGGCGAGGATGGCGGCATCGTTCGCGAACCGTCGCCCGAAAAGAGCGTGGACCCGAAGGTTCTCGCCAACATCGAAACGCCGTTCCAGGCCAATGGCGGCCTGAAGATGCTGCGCGGCAATGTCGGCAAGGCGGTCATCAAGATCTCCGCGGTCAAGGCCGACCGCCACATCATCGAAGCCCCGGCTATCGTCTTCCATAGCCAGCAGGAGCTGCAGGATGCCTTCAAGGAAGGCAAGCTGAACAAGGATTTCGTCGCTGTCGTCCGCTTCCAAGGCCCGAAGGCCAATGGCATGCCGGAACTGCACAAGCTGACGCCGCCGCTCGGCGTGCTGCAGGATCGCGGCTTCCGGGTTGCCCTTCTCACCGATGGCCGCATGTCCGGCGCATCGGGCAAGGTACCGGCAGCCATCCACGTCACGCCGGAAGCTGTCGATGGCGGACCGATCGCACGCATCAAGGACGGCGACATCATCCGTCTCGATGCCATCGCGGGCACGCTTGAAGTCCTGGTGGACGCAGCCGATCTGGCCGAGCGGGAATCGGTGGTCGCCGATCTGTCCGACAACGAGTTCGGCATGGGTCGCGAACTGTTTGCGCCCTTCCGACGCGCTGTCGGCGCTTCCGACCGCGGTGCAAGCGTCCTCTTCCACTGAGGACGCGGCGGCCCGAACGGTCCCGAAAACGAAAAACCCGCGAGGCTGTCTCGCGGGTTTTGTCATCTAATGGCTAGCTCGAAGGGGACGATCGTCAGCCCCTGATATCAAGCACGCGATCGCGGTGGGCGGGGTGGCTGCTGTAGACAAAGATCTTGTTGAGTTCCTTGTCGGTCAACATGCGCAGGAAGCGGACTTCGACCGTGTTGTTCGCGTTCACCCGCGTCAGCATGCAGCCGATCTTGGTGATGCGCGCGTCTGGGAGATCGAGGTAGAACTGCCTCGGAAGATTGAACTGCGTCAGGATCGCAAGGACCGCGCTGCTCTTGGAAATCCGGATGATATCGCAACGCCGGGACGCCATGTTGAGAACGCCCTTCTCCGTATACTCGATACGGGCAGCGTTCATCGTGTCCTCCATCTTGAACCGCACTTCGCGGTCGTACATGAAGGATTCTTCCTTGTTCAGAAAATGTCCGGGAAGCTGATTGGATGCAGCCATGGCCGTCGTCCCCTAGAAATGCAATGGGGGAATCTTACCAATCGAACCTTTAACAGAAGGTGAGAGCCGTTCCAATTTGGGCCGTTTTTGATCAACGGCCCAAAAATGGCTGGTGGATTATTTACGGTAGGTACGACCGTCGGCATCGAAGAGATGCAGCTTCGAGCGATCAGCCGAAAAATGCATCTTCTGGCCGCGCTTCACATCATAGATGCCCGGCAGCTTGACGATGATCGGCTCGCCCTGAACGAGGCCTTCGATGTAGAGCAGGGTGACTTCTCCGAGGGCTTCGACGATCGAGACTTCGCCTTCGAAGAGATAGTCGTCCGTCGGGCCGGCGATGCGCAGGTCCTCGGGACGGACACCGAAGCTGGCCGTCTTGCCCTTTTCGGAGGCGGCGGTCGGGATATCGAGGGTTACCGACTTGCCGCCCGTCAGCGTGACCGTCGTTGTACCACCGGCTTCGGTGATCGTTGCCGGGATGACGTTCATGGCTGGCGAGCCGATGAACTTGGCGACGAAGAGATTGGCCGGGCGCTCGTAGAGCTCAAGCGGTGCACCGACCTGCTCGATGTTGCCCGCCGACAGAACCACGATGCGGTCGGCAAGCGTCATCGCCTCGACCTGGTCGTGGGTGACGTAAATCATCGTCGTATCGGCCATCTGCTCGTTGAGACGCGCGATCTCGATACGCGTGGCGACGCGCAGCGCCGCGTCGAGGTTCGACAAGGGCTCATCGAAGAGGAAGACCTTCGGATTGCGGCAGATGGCGCGACCGATGGCCACGCGCTGGCGCTGACCGCCGGAGAGCGCCTTCGGGAGGCGATCGAGATACTTGGTGAGCTGCAGGCTCTCGGCTGCCGCGCGAACGCGACGGTCGATTTCCTGCTTATTCTCACCGGCGATCTTCATGCCGAAGGCCATGTTGTCGTAAACAGTCATGTGCGGGTAAAGCGCATAGGACTGGAAGACCATGGCGATGCCGCGCTTGGAGGGCGGAACGTCGTTGACCAGCTGGCCATCGATGTACATGTCGCCGCCCGTGATGTTCTCGAGGCCGGCGATCATTCGCAGCAGCGTAGACTTGCCGCAGCCCGACGGACCGACGAAGACTACGAATTCGCCTTCCTTGATATCCAGGTCGATCCCGTGGAGCACGTCCACGGAACCATAGGATTTGCGAATGTCCTTGAGCGTCAGTCCAGTCATCTAGTTCCTCCTCCAGAGTCCCTTAGGCAAGGCGAGCGAAATACGCACCCCAAGCCGGAATATCGATCTTGTCGCCATAGTTATTGCTGACGAAACCATGACCCGTCAACGCTTGCCAATCGCCTGCCGGCAAAACAACGTTGCTTTCGACAGGGCTCATGTTGAAGACGCAGAGCAGCTTCTCGTTTCCATGTTCGCGGATGAAGATCAGCACGTCGTCCTGCGGCTCGGCGAACTCGATCTCGCCCTTGGCGAAGGCCGGGTATTGCTTGCGGAAGGCAAGGAACCGCCGATAGTGCTCCAGCACCGAATTCTCGTCGCCCTGCTGAACGCTGACAGCGCGCAGAATATGTTCGACCGGCACCGGCAACCACGGCTTGACGGTCGAGAACCCGCCCTGGGCGACCTGGCTGTCCCAGACCATCGGCGTGCGGCAACCATCACGGCCCTTGAACTCCGGCCAGAACTGGATGCCGTAGGGATCCTGCAGATCCTCGTAGGCCAGATCGGCTTCCGTCAGCCCCAGTTCCTCGCCCTGGTAGATGCAGACGGAGCCGCGCAGCGTCATCAGCAATGAGGCATATTGCTTGGCGAAGGCTTCGCGGTCGGCGACCAGCGAGCCCCAGCGGCTGACGTGGCGCATGACGTCGTGGTTGGAAAACGCCCAGCAGGCCCAGCCATCCGGCGCGGCGGCGGAGAAGTCCTCCATGACCTCCTCGACGCGTTCCGGCGACAGCGGATCCGGCGCCAGGAACTCGAAGGCGTAGCACATGTGCATCTTGTCGTTGCCCGATGTGTACTCGCCAACGATCTCCAGGCCGCGCTGGCTGTCGCCGACTTCGCCCACGGCGGCGATCGCCGGAAACTCCTCAAGCACGGCGCGGAACCGCTTCAGGAACTCGATGTTCTCAGGACGGTTCTTGTCGTAGACGTGTTCCTGGAAATTGTAGGGGTTAACGGCCGGCGCGGTCGATGCGTTGCGCCGCTCAGGCGCGAGCGCCGGATTGTCGCGCAGCTGCTTGTCGTGGAAATAGAAGTTGATGGTGTCGAGACGAAAGCCATCGACGCCACGCTTCAGCCAGAAGCGCACGACGTCGAGCAGGCGATCCTGCACCTCGGGATTATGCAGGTTCATGTCCGGCTGCGAGGTCAGGAAGTTGTGCATGTAATATTGCATGCGCGTCGGATCCCACGCCCATGCGGAGCCGCCGAAGATCGACAGCCAGTTGTTTGGCGGCGTGCCGTCCGGCTTGGAATCCGCCCAAACGTACCAATCCGCCTTGGCGTTGGTCCGGCTGGATCGGCTCTCCACGAACCATGGGTGCTGATCCGAGCTGTGCGAGATGACAAGGTCGATCATCACGCGAATGCCGAGGCGATGCGCCTCGGCAATCATCGTGTCGAAATCCACCAGCGTGCCGAAGATGGCGTCGACGTTCTCGTAGTCGGAGACGTCATAGCCGAAATCGCGCATCGGCGACGTGAAGAAGGGCGAGATCCAGATCGCGTCCGCGCCAAGCGACGCCACGTGCGGCAGGCGGGCGGTGATGCCCTTCAGGTCGCCGATGCCGTCGCCGTTCGAATCCTGGAAGGAGCGCGGGTAGATCTGATAGATTACCGCGCCACGCCACCAGTCCTTGTCCGCCGTCAAAATGGATTGAGATGCCATGCTCGTTTGGTCCTGTTGGATTTCGTCTTGGGATTTCTAGCCGCCCTTGACCGAGCCCGAGAGCAGGCCACGCACCAGATAGCGCTGCAAGGCGAAGAAGACGAGCAGCGGTACGATGATGGTGACGAATGCCGAGGCCGTCAGGATTTCCCAGTTGCCGCCGCGCGACCCGAGGAGCGCATTCAAGGCTCCTGTTAGCACGAGGTGGTCCCTGTCGGTGCCGAGGAAGACCATGGCGACAAGCAGGTCGTTCCATACCCAAAGGAACTGGAAGATCGCGAAGGACGCGAGCGCCGGGAAGGACAAGGGCAGTACGATACGGGTGAAGATTTCGAAGTCGCTCGCGCCGTCGACGCGCGCGGACTCGATGATCTCCCTTGGCAGCCCCGCGATATAGGAGCGGAGCAGATAGATGGCGAGCGGCATGCCGAAAGCGGTGTGCGCAAGCCAGATGCCGGGATAGGTCTTGGACGGCGCATCAAGCAGCATCCCGACGTGATTGTAGAGGCGCAGAAGTGGGATAAGCGACATCTGCAGCGGCACGACAATCAGTCCGACCACAAGCGCGATCAGCAGAGCACGGCCTGGGAACTCCATCCAGCTCAATGCGTAGGCGGCAAAGGCAGCGATCAGGATCGGAACAATCGTTGCCGGGATCGTAACCGTGAGCGAGTTGATAAAGGACTGCCCGATGCCTTCGCTGGTGAGAACGTTCCGGTAGTTCTGCAACGTGAATTCCGGCGGCGTGGCAACTGAAATGTAGACGCGTCGGCCACCGTCATCCGGACCGAAGGCGGCGGGTTTGGTATAGCGATAGCTGCCGTCCTCGTTGACTGTGAGCGAGAGGCCGTCGCCGAGATCAGCTGTCTCGCCGGCCTTGTAAGCGGACGGCTGTTGGACACGCGTGCCGAAGGCGCGGATCGAGCGACCCTGTTGCCCTTCCAGAACATTGCCTGAAATGACGTAGACGGCACCGTCCTGCTTCTGCTGGTCCGGTTGGCCAAGGCGCGACGCGACCGTGCGGGAGGAGCCGGCGAATGCCGTCCACCAACCCGAGGAAACGAGCTGGTCCTTGTCTCGCAAGGCACTGACGAAGATGCCGAGCGTCGGTATCAGCCAGATGATGACGATGACGAGCACCGCGAAGTGAACGAAAAGACGGGCTGGACCAATCTTGAAGAAACTGCCTGACAGGGTCATCTCAATGGCCTCCCAGCTCGCGGTTCGCACGGCGAACGTTCCAGACCATGATCGGCGTCACAGCCAGCATGATGATCAGCGCGATGACAGCGCTTCGTCCGCTGTCGCCGCCGCCCCTGAACAGCCAGTTGAACATCAGGTTCGCGAGCACCATCGAATTCCACTGCCCGTTCGTCATCGTGAGCACGATGTCGAAGACCTTCAGCACGAGGATGGTGATCGTCGTCCAGACGACGGCGATCGTACCCCACACCTGCGGCACCATGATGCGCCAGAAGATCTGCCAACCGTTGGCGCCATCGATGACGGCAGCCTCGATCGTCTCCTCCGGGATGCCGCGCAGGGCCGCGGACAGGATGACCATGGCAAAGCCGGTCTGGATCCAGATGAGGATGATCATCAGGAAGAAGTTGTTCCAGAAAGGCACCGAGATCCACACCTGCGGGGTGCCACCGAACAGCTGGACGATCGCGTTCAGAAGGCCGATCTGCGTGTCGTTGCCGCCGCGGTATTCGTAGATGAACTTCCAGATGACCGAGGCACCGACGAAAGAGATCGCCATCGGCATGAAGACAATGCTCTTGGCGATGTTGCCCCACCAGATGCGGTCGGTCATGACGGCGATGACAAGGCCGAAGAAGGTGCAGGCCGCCGGCACGACCGCCAGCCAGAGAATGTTGTTGAAGATCGACTGGCGGAACTCACGGTCGTTCACGGCCCACTTGTAGTTGGCGAGACCGACGAACTCGGCGCCGGCGCGATCATAAAAGGACAGGATCAGCGTCGCGACGACGGGATAGACCAGATAGACGACCAGCAGGAAGAGCGCCGGAAACAGGAACAGCCACGGGCGGATCACCGAACGGCGGTTCAGGTTCTGCGACGCCGTGCGGATGTCGCCATCCTTCACGGGAAGCGCCAGATCCAGGATCTTGTTCGAGAAATAGAAATAGGCCGAGCATGCGAAAACCGCGACGACCACAACCCCCAAAGCGGAAACTATCTGCGATAGCATTCGTCCCTCCCCTGCTACCCTTGTCTATCTCAGGGCTAAACCGCCAGTGCGCTTGCGAATGACTTGGCACATAAGGCGGCGATGGCCGGAGCTTATGAGAGCACCCGGCCAGGCATTGCGACCATGCCGCCGAAACCGGCGGCATGGATATTCAGGCGATGTTACTTGATGCCATCCCAGGCGCTCTGGATTTCCTTGGCGGTGTCTTCAGCAGACTTGCCACCAACGAAATCGACCATGCCGGTCCAGAATGCACCCGCACCGATCTTGCCCGGCATCAGGTCGGAACCGTCGAAGCGGAATGTGGTGGCGGTCGTCAGGATCTCGCCTTCCTTCTTCATCTGGTCATTGGCGTAAGCAGCCGTGTTGACACCCTTGTATGGCGTCAGGAAGCTCGACTGGGCCATCCAGACTTCATGGGCGATCGGCGTCTTCAGGAAGTCGACGAAGGCACGAGCAGACTTGGAATCCTTGGCGATCGTGACCAGCGTGCCTGCGCCGAGAACCGGCTTGCCCAGATCCGCATGCGACGCGTAGGTCGGCATGTAGAAGAAGTCAGCATCCTGACCGAGCTTCGTGCCTTCAGGGAAGAAGGACGGAATGAACGATGCCTGGTGGTGCAGGTAGCACTTCGGCGGCACGCCGAAGAGACCCTTCGGGCTGTCGCGGAAGTCGGTCGCTGCAACAGCGGCAACGCCACCGTCGACATACTTCTCGTTCTTGGCGAACTTACCGAACTCCTCAATCGCGGCAACAACGGCCGGATCGGTGAACTTCACTTCATTGGTCGTCCACTTGTCGTAAACATCAGGCTTCTGCGTGCGCAGCATGATATCTTCGATCCAGTCGGTTGCCGGCCAGCCAGTCGCGCCGCCCGAACCGAGACCGATGCACCACGGAACGCCGCCGTCCTTGACGATCTGATCCGTCAGGGCGTGCAGCTCTTCCATCGTGGTCGGGACCTTGTAGCCCGCTTCCTTGAAGTTCTCAGGGACATACCAGACAAGCGACTTCACGTCGGCTTTGTAAGGGAATGCATAGAAGGCTTCCTTGCCATCCTTGCCCTTGTAGGTGCCGTAGCCGACCCAGCTGTCGCCGGCGCCGTAGTTATCTTTGATCCACTTGGAATTCTCATCGCCGAGCGGGGTCAGGAAGCCCTTGCTGGCGAGATCGGCGAGAAGGCCGGGCTGCGGCAGGATCGCGATGTTCGGCGGCGAGCCGGCCTGCGTATCGATGACGATCTGCTGCTCGTAGTTTTCCGAAGACGAGTACTTGGCATCGATGCCGGTCGCTTCGGTGAAATAGGCGAGGATGCTGCGGAAGAATGCTTCGTCTTCGCCGCGCCACGGTCCGAAGATCGTCAGCTGCTCGCCCTTGAGATCGGCGTGAGCGGCCTTGAACTCGTCGTAGCTCTTCCAGTTGAACTTCGAATCTTCGCCCGGCGCGAACTTCAAATCAGCAGCGGAAGCGGCACCGGCAAAAAGCGCCGCAACGGCGACGCTCACCAAGAATGACTTTTTCATGTGATCAACCTCCCATCACAATCCTAATCACGCCCTGCAACTATTCGAATATAATTCCAAAGCGCTTTGACACCTCACTCATTTCACCGTCGGCGGAAAAGAGTCAAGCCATTTCGCAAAAACTGCCTTATCACGCCCAATTATCGCAGCGCAGCAATGCTTGCATCGGAATATGGCGCGATTTTTCTTGAGTCAAGCGGCGCAACTGCTACATAATTAAAAGCGCTTTGGATGCATTTGGGAGAGCATGACACCCAAAGCGAGTAGGAGGAAGCATAACACGTGAACCTCAAACAGCTATCAGAATTGCTCGGTCTGTCGCAGACGACGGTGAGCCGTGCGTTGAACGGTTATCCCGAAGTCAACGAGGCGACGCGCGAACGCGTGCTGCAGGCGGTGAAGGAAACAGGCTACAGGCCCAACAAGGCTGCCCAGCGGCTCGCGACCGGCAAGGCCGGCTCGATCGGGCTTGTCATGCCAACCGCACCCGACCACTATTCCGACGTTCATTTCGGCGAGTTTCTGACCGGGCTCGGGGAGGAGGCGGTTCGGCACGATTTTCACTTCGTCATCATGCCGGCTGACCCCAATGACGAGGTCGGCGCCTTGCGACGACTGGCCATCAGCGGCAACGTCGATGCCCTGTTCGTCGCCTATATGCGCGGCCACGATCCACGCCTGCCGATGTTGAAGTCGCTTTCCATGCCGTTTCTGGTACACGGGCGCTCCTTCGGCTCCGAGCCCGATTACCCTTATCTCGACATCGACAACGAGGGCGCCTTCTATGACGCCGCGCGGCTGCTGCTCCAGCTCGGACACACGCGGTTCGCACTTCTGAACGGCCCGGCACATCTCGATTTTGCCATCCGTCGCAAGAACGGCCTGGTGGCGGCGCTCGCCGAGCGAGGCCTCGACCTTCCCGAAGATTGCGCCAGCCACACGACGATGACCGACGAGCACGGGCAATTCGCAACCGAACGCTTTCTGCAATTGCCGGATCGTCCGACAGCAATCCTCTGTTCAAGCACAGTTCTGGCGCTCGGCGCCATTCGCGCCGTCAATCAGGCAGGGCTGAAGCTCGGGGAAGACATTTCGCTGATCGCGCACGATGACGTGCTGCCGCATCTGAGGCCGGAAAACTTCTCGGTGCCGTTGACCACCACGCGCTCATCGCTGCGCGCCGCCGGCATACGGATTGCCCAGCGACTGATCGCAACGGTGAAGCAGGATGCCCCCTACCCCGAGCAGGAGCTTTGGAAAACCGAGCTGATCGTCAGGGCCTCGACGGGCCCTGTCCCTCGGCAGGATCAGAACTTGGGTGGCGTCTGACCGGCTGAACGGTGAGCCGCAACGACGGTATTGGCCATCAGCATCGCGATCGTCATCGGCCCGACGCCACCGGGAACGGGAGTGATGACGTCCGCGACCCTTGCAGCCTCGTCGAATGCGACATCGCCGACCAGGCGGGTCTTGCCCTCGCCCTTTTCAGGCGCTGGAATGCGATTGATGCCGACATCGATGACCGTTGCACCGGGCTTTACCCAATCCACCTTGACCATTTCGGGGCGACCGACGGCGGCCACCAGAATGTCGGCGTTGCGGCAAACCGCCGGCAAGTCCTTGGTGCGGGAATGGGCAACGGTTACGGTGGCGTTCGCGTTCAGCAGAAGCTGCGCCATCGGCTTGCCGAAAAGGTTCGAGCGGCCGATCACGACGGCATTCAGGCCCGACAGATCTTCGCCATGCGTGCGACGCACGAAAACCATGGCACCAGCGGGCGTGCAGGACACAAGACCGGTTTCCAGATCGCCGGTCGCAAGCTTGCCGGCGTTGACGACATGCAAGCCGTCCACGTCCTTCTCCGGCAGGATCGACTGGATGATCGGCTCAGATTTCAGGTGCTTCGGCAGCGGCAACTGGACAAGGATGCCGTGAATCGACGGATCGGCGTTGAGTGTCGCAACGAGCGCCGCCAGTTCCTCCTGGGTCGTTTCGACCGGCAAGGTATGCTGTATCGACTTGAAGCCGCATTCCTTGGCCATCTTGCTCTTGGAATTGACATAGGCGTGGCTGGCCGGATCGTCACCGACGATCACGACTGCAAGCCCCGTCTGGACGCCACTTTGCTTGTGAAGGGCCGATGCGGACGCCTTGACCGTTTCAATTACGGAAGCCGCGACCTGTTTACCGTCGATTACTGTCGTCAAGACTGTCTCCTGCCCTTGCTTTCGCTCATCTTAGCCGGTGGCGTTCAGCGCTATTTGCCTGTCCACGCCCTATCCTGCTTAAAACGACAAATGCAAGAACAATCGTGCCGCAGCCAAGACGGAATTCACGATGCCGCAGCGTAGGATTTCAGCTTTTCCCGCATGACCGAGAGCTCCGTGCGGAGGACCTCTATTTCTTCAGGAGTGCCGGTTTCCAGGCTTGGTGCCGGCATGTCGAGATATGGTTCGGCAACGACAGCGTCGGTACTCAGCTTCGCCGTCGGCTTGTTCTTTGCCTGCCGCCAGGTCGCGGCGATGCCGAAGACTAGGCCAGCCAGGGCGCCAAGAACAGGCGCCGTCCAGGGGCCGCGGCCGGATGAAACCGCGGTGATCTGCGGCGCTCCGGCAAGCGAGAGGTGCCCGGCCTCGGACGGGAGGCCACCTGTCTGAATATTGTCTTCCATCCGCGTGCGGGCGGCGTTGGCCTTGTCGCGCAGTTCGGTCAATTTCGCGACGTCGACGCCGGTATCGCGGCTCTGTGCGATCAGCGTGTTGCGATGATCGTTCAGGGCTCGCTTTGCCGCTGCCGCGGATTTCGCGTCGTTGCCGGCGTCCCGCTGCAAGCGGCCAAGCTCAGCCGTGATCGCCGTCGTCAGCCCATCCACCTCGGCCTGCTGAGCCAGCAGCCGTGGATGCCTTGGGCCCAAGCTTGCGGAGAGTTGAGCCAGCGCGCCTTTTGCAAGCGCATACTTGCTGCGCTGTCCTTCGAGCGAGGGCGACATGGTTTCAGGCGGCAATGCACCGGCCAGGACATCGCCCAGTTTGGCGGCACCGAGGCGATCCGCCCTGCCCTTGGCGTCCAGCATCCGTTGGTCCGCCGCCTTGAGCTCGGCATCGGCATCGGCAATCTGCTGTTGCAGGCTGACGGCGACCTTGACGTTGCCTTCGCCGCTGCTCTGCGTAAAGGAAGCAAGTGCCTGCTGTGCCTCGTCGTTTGCCTTCTTCAGCGCACCGTCATCTGTGTGGTTGACATTGACGGGCCGCGCGATCGTCGATGCGAAGTAAGCCGCGATCTTCGAGGACTTGGCGGCAGAGTCTGTGACGACTTTGAAACCGATCGTTTGTCCGGCCGCATCCGTCGTGGCTTGAACGGCGGCGGCGAGCGATGCCTCGGCGCGCGAGAGCGGATCGGCGGCGGCACCACTGGCAGAGAGGAGGTCGACCGCCACGGTCAGCGCATCCGAACCGGAGCCGGCGAATTCCGGATCGCGCTCGAGCTGCAGCGCAGTCACAGCAGCGGCGATCGCCCGGCGGGACAGGAGTGCATTCTCGGCTGACCGGGCGAACACCATGCGCGTATCAGCGGGCGCGTCGACCTTGAAGACGGCGTCGGCCTGATACCGAGATGGCTCGACCGGCATCAGCGCACCGCCGGCAGCACCTGCGGCACAGAGAAGGCCGACGATCGCACACGACCTCGCATAAGCCGAACGCCCGGTTGCCTTCGGCCGCGCGCCGGCGGCTGGTCGAAGGTCGATCGCTTGCGTTTCGTGAATGACGGCTGGTGGGTCGACAGTGAGCGGCTCGGCCGTTGTGCCGGCATCATTTGCCGCTTCGATGCGCTTACCCAGGATGGTCTCGATTCGGCTGACCAGCGGCTGTTGATCGGCCGCAAGCTCCTCTTGTTCGCGTTGGGCCTGCAATGTCTTCTCGATGACGCGAAGCAACTCCGCCTCCGGAGAGGCGACCGGCCAACCCTTGTCTTCAAAGGCCGGCGCGCTCCCATGTCCCTGCTCGCGGGATGCCACCGCGTTTGAAAGATGCAGCCGTTTCGAATGGTGGTCGCGCATCGCCAGATCTCATGCGTAGAACGATCGATCCCCAGCCGCGATTGCGGATGGTTAATCGACCTTAAACATTCTTGGCAAAGAAATGGTTAACCGGCGATCAGCGGCGATAGGTCGACGATTGCCCGAGGATGCGACCGCGACGGGTGAAGCGGTACTGCAGGACAAAGTACAGGAAGAGCGGAATGCCGAGGACATATCGGCGCCACAGACGGGTCGGCTCCTGCATCAGCCGATAGGCCCACTCCATGCGCATCATCCGCACAGCCTTCGGGGCGCGCGGAATGCTGCCGGAGACGAAATCGAACAGGGCACCGACCGTGAGAACCAGACGGGCGTGATCCGCGCGAATATGCCGTGCCGCCCATTTTTCCTGGAGCGGCGTACCCATGCCGACGATGATGATGTCGAACTTCTGGCGATCAAGCTCGCTGGTAATGGCGACAGGGTTGTCCTTATCGAAGAAGCCGTCAGAGACGACCACAAACTCGTGCCAGGGCGCATGGCGGTGGAAGTTTGCAGCGGCGGCTTCGACGACCTCGCGCCGACCGCCGATCAACCCGATACGACGTGGCTGTTCCATGAACGTCAGCAACGCCGGGACGAAATCCGTCCCGTTCAGGTTGGCCGGGAACGGAGAACCGTGCTCGATCTGCGATGCGATGTTGAGACCGATGCCATCGGGGAGCACGAGGTTCTGCGCGAGAATGGCGCGATACTCGCTGTCGCGCAACGTCATCAGAATATTGTGGGCATTCACGAATGAAATCGACGTCTGTCCGACCGGCATCGAGATCAACTCGTTGATGAAGACCAGCGCGTCATCCCATCCAAGGTCGCAAACCGGCAGATCGAAAATCGTGCGACGCGACGACAGGACGGCGAAGTTCGCAATCAGATTCATGCCTGCATCCTGACGATAGTGCTTCATGCGTTCAGCTTCCCGCGCAACAAAGGACTTGATCCACGCCGGGAAGCTCCCGAGCGCGTCCGCCTGGGATTGTGTGAGTCCACGCCAGAAGCGCACACGTCAGCCCATCAAGGGAGCTTATAGCAACGGAAATTCAAACAACCTTTAGGAAAACCCATTGAATTCGCTGGCGTTATTCAAGGAAGTGTTAACCATGCGAGAAAGGCAGAAACGCAAAACGGCGCCAGAGGCGCCGTTCATGGGAAAA
The DNA here is from genome assembly GCA_900489925.1 of Hyphomicrobiales bacterium. Classification (GTDB taxonomy): domain Bacteria; phylum Pseudomonadota; class Alphaproteobacteria; order Rhizobiales; family Rhizobiaceae; genus Rhizobium. The sequence goes on from UEHQ01000002.1 coordinate 207,824, forward strand.
GCCATTGCCACTATTCCGTGGCGGGGTCCTTGACCGCCTGGGGAGCAACGACGTTGACCGGCTTACCGGTCTTCTTCTGCTGGCCCGTTTCGCTGGCCTTGACGTCTTCCTTCGATAGGTAGTCGAGCTGCTCCAGCATCACCTGCTCGATATATTCGCCGCCGAGATGCTGGTTCAGGTCCTTCTTGATCATGTCGCGGAAAGCCTGCGGATCAAACGCCTTCATGTTCGCTACGTCGACCATCTTGTTGCCGACGAGCAGCGTGAACAGCTCATCGGTGGTCATTTCGGTCAGCGGCAACGAGGCGTTCTTGACCAGATCCTTGTTGATCATGAACGAGACTTTTCCCAGGAAGTAGCCCGAAACCGCACCGTCATGGACGATGGGGACGGTGATACTCTCGCCCTTCACAAGCTCAAGCTGGCTCTGCTTGGACTCATCCGGCGCCGGCGCAGGGGCCGTCGCCAGGTGCACCGAAAAATAGACCGATGCCAGCGTAACCGCGCAGACCCAGACACCTGTGAGAACAAGCTTAATCATCAGGCATCACGCGCTACGAATTGCTCTTGCGAGTAGGTGCCGTCGGCATCCGCGTCCTGGACGGCGTTCTTCAGCAGGTCGGCAACCGTGCGCACGGCTTCCAGATGAGCCTCGACGCGGCGTGCGTTCAGCACGAGCTTCTTCTTCAGGCCGTGCAGCTGGTCGAGGTGCGAAGCGGCCAATTCCTTGGGATCGGTATCGCGGAACAGCATCGAGAGCTCGTAAAGGCAACGGCTCTTGTGTGCATTCGATACCTTGAGATCGAACTGCGGATCGTTGCCGATGCGCGTGTTCTCGTTCTCGATGATCATTTCCAGGCGTCCAAGAACCGATTTGATGCGGTATTCGTTCGAGATTATTTCCATGTCTTTTCCTCGATTTTCTTAGGCGTCGTTGGCGGACTTGTTGTCCGCAGTGGGTGTACCGAAAGTCTTGCGCTGGAATTCGTCGACCATGCTGAGCGCAACACTGCGATCGTTCTGGTCGGCGGAGGCGTTGACGACCCGGCCTTCCTGCTTCTTCAGCGCATCGTGATAGAGTTGCTTGGCGACGCCGATGCCTTCGCCCTTGGAGATCTCGTTGCCGAGCTGCTCGGCCATCATGCCCTTCCAGATATCTCCGGTGGCGCCTTTGCCGTAGACGTCTTCGCTGTCGCTGGGCAGCATGTTCTTGATGAAGTTCTGCAGGACCATCGCTTCGAACTTGCGATAGGTCTGCGGAATTTCTTCCGTCTTGGCGCGGTTCTTGGTGTCGCCGAGACCGGTCTTGCCCGTCGCGCGATCGAGTACGTCGACCGCCGACGTAAAGCCATTGCCTGCTTCGGCAAGGCTGTTGGCCGCAAACGCCGCCTGGTTCGCCTTCAGTTTTTCCTGGGCCGCCTGGACCTCGAGCGGGTCGGCAGCTTTGACAACATCCAGGACCAGATCACTCGGAGGTGAAATAGCCAAGTCACAATCCTCTTGATTTAAGATCGTGACGATTATGATTTTTGAAGCTTGCTGGAGGCTGGTGTACCGAATTTTTGATCGATGAGATCATATACCGCGTTGTCGTCGGACTCTCGCCGTTCGCCGTCGAGCGCCTCGCGCATGTTGTCCTCGAGGCGGTCGCCCTTCGCGCGCTCCTGCCGGACGCGCATTTCGTGGACTTCCTGCATGCCGTTCAGCTGCTTGTCCTTGATGCCCAATCGGTTGAACCGATCCGCATAACTCTGGGAGAATGCGTGGTGCACGGGATCCATCGAGCCAAGCGCCAGGACGACGTTGTCGATCTGGTTATTGACCTCAGCGCGCTGGCGGCTGGTTTCGGCAAGATCATACTCCGCCATCTGTTCGAGATGACGCTGTACCGCGACCAACCGCTTGAGTTTTTGCGAGCGTGTTTTTTCCGCCATGGCCCCTACCTGCCGACAAAGACGCTGGCGAACGACTGGCCGAATTGGCTGATCAGCGCCGCCACGGAGAAATAGAACAGGAACAACCCGCCCATGAGCAGGTACGGCGTCGAGATGAAGTAGACAGGAATCTGCGGCGCCAGCTTGTTGATGAAGCCGATGGCGATGTTGAACAACAGGCCATAGATCAGGAACGGACTGCAGAGCCGCAACATGATGAAGGTCGTGGACGACAGCGTATCCGTGAACGATATCAGCGTAGCGCGCATCTGGATGAGGCCGCCGAAAGGCATCGATGTGTACGAATCGATCAACGCCCGAAAGACGATGTGATGGAAATCCATCATGAACAGGATCATCATGCCTGCGAAGGTGACGAAGCCTGAAAGCGCGCTTTCCGCCGTATCTTCGAAAATGTCGCCGGCGCTCGGCTGGGTATAACCGACCATCATGCCCATGATGCTGGCCGCAAATTGCAGACCGAGCGTATAGAGGCGCGCAAGCATGCCGAACATCACACCGATCAGCGCTTCGCTGAAGATGAAGCCGATGTAGGTGGCGCTTGAGGTGTGTACGGCGGGATAGACCGTATCCCAGAGCACCGGCATGATCGCAAGCGACAGAGCCGCACCGATGAAAACCCGCAAGATCATGGGAACGCGAGCCGACGAAAAGCCAGGCATCGCCAGGATGCAGCCGCCGATCCTGCAGAAAACCAGGAAAAGCGCCAGCACGGTCCCTTGCGGGTCAGTTATCATGAAATAGAGCCCAGAATTTTTATCTCGATGCCCTTGGCGAGCTCCACATGCGACAGGACGGGGAGCGTTGCGAACAGCCGTTCGATGATCATGCGCACATAGGATCGTGTTTCCGGCGACGTTACAAGGGCGAAAGGCAGGCCCCGGTCCATGAATTCACGGATAACTGTCGTCGCCTCTTCGCTGAACTCCTCCAAGAGCCGCGGATCGATATCGAATTCGACCACTTCGCCCTTGTTGTCGCGCTTCAGCGCCTGGTGGAAGGCGAGATCCCACTTGCTGCCGAGTCGCAGGACGCGCAGCACGCCGTTGTCGGCAAGGTCGCCGCAAAGCTGCTGGGCCATGCGCACGCGAACGTGCTCGACGATCTGCTCCGTCTTGCGCACATGCGGCGCCAGTTCGGCGACGGCTTCGAGAATGAGATGCAAATTGCGGATCGAGACGCGCTCGGCAAGCAGCAGCTTCAAGACCGCCTGCAGGCCGGAATAGGACATATGCGAGGAGCAGATTTCGTCGGCGAGCTTCTTGTACTCAGGATCGAGCCGATCGATCAGAACCTTGACGTCCTTGTAGGACAGCAGCGCCGGCAGGTTGTTGCGAATGACTTCGCTCATGTGCGTCAGGACGACGGAGACGTTGTCGATCGGCTGGAAGCCTTCGCGCTTGAGATCCTCGGTAAAGGCCTCGAGCACGGACACGGCAGGCATGCCGAACGCGGGTTCACGAATCTCGTCGCCCGGAATCCGCGGCTTACGACCGGAACCGGTCACGACAAGCACTTCGCCGACACGCAGCGCGTTCGAGGCAACCGTCGTGCCGTGAATACGGATCTGGTAGGACTTCTCGGAAATCGCGATGTCGTCGGTGACCTTGATCTCGGGAACGACGAAGCCGTACTGCGTCGCGAACTTCTTGCGCATCTTGCCGACACGGAAGGCGAGTTCCTGGTGAGCCCCGAGCAGGCGGGTGGAGACCATCTTGCCGAGCGCGAGTTCGATCTCGGACGTGCGCAGCACCGACTTGACGGAGTCCTTCTCCAGTTCCTTGTTCTGGACGACGCTCTTTTCTTCCTGTTCGCGGCGGATCTTGTTTTCGGCTTCCGCCTGACGCGGGATGAACCAGCTGCCGAAGGCGAGCAGGCCGCCAAGGACCATGAAAGGCAGGAACGGCAGGCCGGGCATCAGGCCAAGGATAACCATGAGGACAGCCGAGACCGACAGAGCGCGCGGATAGCCGCTCAGCTGATCGACGACGGCCTTGTCGGTCGAGCCGGTGTTGCCGCCGCGTGACACGAGAAGGCCGGCTGCGAGCGAAACGATAAGGGCCGGCATCTGCGAGACGAGACCGTCACCGACGGAGAGCTTGACGAAAACGTCGGCTGCTTCGCCGATCGGCATGCCATGGCGGAAGTAGCCGATGATGATGCCGCCGAAGACGTTGATGCAGGTGATCAGCAGGCCGGCGATCGCGTCGCCTCGCACGAACTTGGACGCACCGTCCATGGCACCGAAGAAGGAGCTTTCTTCCTCGAGTTCCTTGCGGCGGCGCTGGGCTTCCTTCTCGTCGATGATGCCAGCCGAGAGGTCAGCGTCGATCGACATCTGCTTGCCGGGGATGGCGTCGAGGGTGAAACGCGCGCCGACTTCCGCGATACGCGTCGCACCCTTGGTGATGACGATGAAGTTGATCGTGATCAGGATCAGAAAGACGATCAGACCGATGACGAAGTCGCCGGACATCACGAGGCTTGCAAAGCCCGCGATCACGCCGCCGGCGGCGTTATGTCCTTCGTTGCCGTGCGAAAGGATGACGCGCGTCGTCGCAATGTTGAGCGACAATCGCGTCATGGTCGCGATCAGCAGGATGGTCGGGAATGACGAGAAATCGAGAGGCTTCTGGATCCAGAGCGAGACCATCAGGATCAGCACCGAGAACGCGATCGAGAAGGCCAGGCCCATGTCGATCAGAAACGGCGGGATCGGCAGGAAGAGCACGCAGATAATCAGGATGATGCCGAGGGCAAATCCGATATCGCGGAGGCTAGGTCCGGCTTTCGGGAGGGGAAGTGCAGGAGGTTGCGCCATTTCGATTCCGTCTCTTCATGAGAGGTGCGGGCATGATGCCCACCAATTCGGATCGAGAATTAAATGGCGAAGCTTGCGCGAAGGTGGCTCAGAAGCCGGATTGAATGCGCGAAAACACCAGGTTCGTGAAGATCGAAATCTGCGATCCGACGAAGGGTGCGGAGATGCCGATGGTAACCAGCACGGCAACGATCTTGGGAACGAAGGTGAGCGTCGCTTCCTGCACCTGCGTCAGCGCCTGGATCAGCGCGATGACAAGGCCCACGATCATTGCCGCGGCAACGGCGGGGCCGGCAGAAACAAGTACCGTCCAGATCGCCGCCTGGAACAGATCGAGTGCATCAGCTTCATTCATACTCAGGCAACCTCATATCGCCTTTCGGTCCGTCCCCATGCGGGCCGGACCGTTGTGTTCAGTCGTTTGCAGCTCAGCTCGACGTCGACGTGTCTGCCGGTGCGGAATCAGACAGAGTGATTCCCGCCTGTACGAGGATATTACCCCCATCCGTCGTCGTAGCAACGATGCCGTCGGAATAAACCTTGACCGAAGCGATCGTGCCTTTGACGGTGCCGTCGGCGCTGGTCATGTATTTCCCGATGTAGCTGCTGCCCTGCGTCAGGCTTGAGCTTGCCAGCAGGCTGTCCAGCTTGGTGTTCGTCTGGATCGTCTGCTCCACCTGGGAGAAGCTTGCCAGCTGCGACATCTGCTCGCTGGCATCGACCGGATCCGTGGGATCCTGGTTCTTCATCTGGGCGATGAGCAGCTGCAGGAAGTTGTCGTAGTTGAGCGTTGCAGACTTTGCGGCCGTCGACGTCGTAGAGGTCGTCGACGTGGCCGAGCCTGTTGCGTCTACCGCCATGGTGCGATCTCCTTGCGAATCTGCTCGACCATGGTCGTCGGCATTTCGTGGTTGTTCAGGATGTTATCCTCGATGGCATACAGCCCGCGGATCGCCTTGAGGGCATCAAAAGCGCGGCCGGTCGAGACAAGGCCATCGATGCGCTTCAGCTCGGCAAGGACTTCCTCGTTCCTGAAGCAGGTCAAGAGCATCGTCACCGACTTGCGGAACATCGCCGTCGACTGTTCCTTGCCCTCAGGATTGATGAGGATCATCTGCGCGATGAAGTAGAGCTGGCGCAGAGGCGTGGTGGCGTCCTCAGGCTGGAGAACATGGTTTTCAAGAAGGAACGTTACATCATTCAGGAATTCCAGCGCGACCTTGCGGTCAACGCGCAGAACAGCACCATTGATGAAGATCTTTTCCCCGGCCTTAAGAGAGATTCGAAGTGTACTTTTCATTTAAGTCCATCCCTGATGATGGTGGTAACGTCAATAATGCCTTGGTAATTCGTCGATAGCCGCCGCCTGATCCGATCGCACTCTTTCAAAATCCAGATCGCGATGGAGATAAGATTGGCGCGCAGCTGTACTTCAAGCTGGTTGTCGGGATGCTTGAGGTCCTCGATAAAGCTCACCCAAATTCGGCGGGTGTAGAACAATGCATCGATCGCCTCCCGACTATATTTCCCTCTGTCCCGCGCAACGGACAGCAGCTCGATCGACCGGTCGAGAACCTGACGTTCCCGCTCCTTCGCATCGGCCACCGAGTCCTGCATGACCTCGGCGTAAGAGAACTGATACATTCATGCATCCTTCTTTGTACTAAGCCCTTTGATCATCAAAGGTAATTCACGAGGCTCAACTGCTGGATTTTCGATACGATCGTGTAGGCGGTCTCCAGCTGCGTCTGGAGGGTGTTGACGAGTGTCGATGCTTCGGAGGTATCCACGCCCTGAAGATCGACGAGCTTGTTCTGGATGATGTTCGACTGTGCATCGAGGGCGTCGTTTGCCTTCTCGACGCGCTCCTGCGACAGACCGAGCTGGCTGGCCTGCGTGACGATGCCGCTCGTCGCCTGCGCAGCGTAACCGATCGCCTTCGAGGTGACCGAGCTGAGTGCGTCTGCACCGAGGTTCATGCTGAACAAGGCAGACGTCATCACGGACGCCATCGCGAAGTAGCGCATGCCCTCGGAGTTAGCGTTGGTCGATGACGTGATGACCTCGGAGCTGCTGATGCGGCTCGTCATGTCCTGGCTCGAAGCGCTCGACCAGCCGTTCGTCGGATCGGTCCAGTTGGCCTCGGAGAACATCGGCTCGACGGTATTGGTGATGAAGTCGTCCATCTCCGTGCCGGTGAGCTGGTCAACGGTCTTTCCAAGTCCGGTGGCATAGCTGGTCAGCGCCGTCGTGATATCGCTGGATGCGGCCGCCGACTTGTTCGTCAGCGGCTGGACATCCGTGTTGACGCCAGCAAACAGATATTCGCCGTTGACCATCGTGTTGGCGGTATCCATCAGAGAGGACAATGCATCGTTCGCGGATTGGATCGCAACGGTAATGCTGGTCGCGTCCTGGCTGCCCTGCAGCGCCGTCAGCTTGGAGACCAGCGCGTCACCGGCGTCCTTCATGCTCGTGAGGCCGAGCTGGGAGGATTCCAGGCGCATGTTAACGACCGAGTTGCTGCTTTTCAGCGCGGCAATACGACTGATTTCGCTCGTGAAGTTGACGCTCTTTGCGGCGCCGGAGCCCAGCGAGACACCAATGTCGGCATAAACGCCCGTTGTCGCCTCGAGGGAGGAGGTGACCAGCTGCTGCTGCGACTGACGGATCGTCAACCGCATGGCATTCTGAATTGCCGAACTAGAAATGAATGAGCTCTTCATGGCTTAACTCGCTATATCCAGCAACGACTTCAACATCTCGTCGATGGCGTTCAGTATCTTCGTGGCAGCTTTGTAGGACTGCTCGATGTCGAGCAGCAGCGTCAGTTCTTCGTCGAGGTTGACGCCCGTTTCGTTGGAATAAGCTTCGTTCGAGCGGGACAGCGCGGCGGAAGTGTTTTCCGAAGCGGTCGTCGCGTCGCTGCGATACTGCTCAAGCCAGCCGATCGAGTTCGTCGCGTAGGTCATCAGGTTGACGTTCGACGAAATGCCGGCGTCGGACGAGAAGCTCTGAGCGGTTCCGAGTGCGGAGTAGAGCGCATCGAGGTTCGAAGAGAAGCCGCTGCTGCCGTCCGTATTCAGATTGGTCAGGCCGCTGATCGATCCATCGCGAAGCTTCATCGGATCGCCGCCCTGGCTCGTGATGACGCTCGTGTTCACCGAAATGGTGGCCGAGATGCCGTCGATCACGTTACCGGTCGTCGGCGTTCCGCCGACTGCGCCCGTCGACGTCGTCCAGACGAAGAGGCCAGGCGCGGTCGTCGTACCATCCGTCTCCGAGAACATCGAAACGAGGGTCTTCGCAATTTCGTCGAGTTGCGACTGGAAGGTCGGCGCAATCTCGTCGCGGATCTGGAGTTCAGCCTGGATGCTGCCCTGCGCCGTCGTGCTCGAGCCGTCGCCGGCCTTCAGCGCCACGCCGTCGATATAGACGGCATTGCCGGACATGCCAGCCACGTATGTATTGGTGGACTGGAACGTGACGCTGCGCGCCGTCGTTTCAAAAAGGGTCGTTCCGTCCGTTGTGTAGAGCGCCATGTCGTTGTTGTCGCGGGTGACCGCGTTAACGCCGATGATGGAGGAAATCTGCTTCAGGACCTTGTCACGCTCATCGAGCGCAGCGGAGGTATCCGTACCCGTCGCGGTCGCCTGCTTGACCGCGTCGTTGGCCGTCTGGAACTGCGCCAGCAGGCTGTTCAGTGAAGCAACATCGGTCGCGATCTGGCTGTCGGCGTCGGCGCGGATCTTCTGAACGGAGGCCGAAGCGTTGTTCAGCGAATTGGCGACATCCGTTGCAGCGGTGACTGCTGCCTGCGCGGCGGTCGTGCTGCTCGGAGACGCGCTGAAAGTCTGCAGCGCGTCCCGAAATGCCGAAAGGTAGGTTGCAGGGGACGTTTCGTAGTCGTTGCCGCCCATCAGCGACTTCAGGTCTTCGAGACCGCTCAGCAGGGTCTGCTGCGCGGTGTCCTGAGAGTTGCTCTTCAGATACTGCTTCAGCAGCGCATCTTCCTGGGCACGGTCGATCTTGACGACCTGCGCGCCGTTCAGCGATGTCGTGACCGACGCCTGACGGCGCACATAGTCCGAGTTCCCGGAGTTCGAGATATTCGTCGATACGACACTGCTCTGAATGCCGGTATTGTTGAATATGCTCTGTACGCTGTTGAGTGCGGATGAAAGCGACATGGACTACGGTATTCCCTTGTTATCTCTTCAGATTCACGAGGACATCCATGATGTCAGAACCAGTCTGGAACACCTTGGAATTAGCCGTGTAGCTGCGCTGTGATTCAATCATCTCGGTCAGTTCGCCGGCGAGGTCGACGTTCGAGCTCTCAAGCGCACCCGACTGGATGTAGCCAAGGCCGTTGCTCTGCGGGAAGCCGGTAACGGTCACGCCGGACGCGCCGTTGGCGCTGTAGACGTTGCCGCTGAGCAGGGTCAGGTTGTCCGGGCTGGCGACGTTTGCGAGCGGGATCTGATAGAGCGACTTCGTGGTACCGTTCGAATAGGAAACCGTGACGGTGCCGTCCTTGCCGATGCTGACGGAGTTGACCGTGCTTGCCGCCTGGCCGTCCGATGCGCCTGTTGCGGCGAAATCGGATGCCAGCTGCGTAAAGCCGGAGTAGTCCATCGAGATCGTCTGCGCCGTGATCGGATCGACGATATCGGTACCCGTCGAGCTGGTGAGCTGACCGCTGGCGTCGAAGTTCAGCGTGGCAACGCTGACTGCGCCTGGCGGATCGGCGTATGGGAAGGAGGTCGTGCCGCCGGTCGTCGCATCATCCTTGCGGTAAACCGCGACTTCCCAGGTGCTGCCCGTGACGGCGCCGCTTGCGTCAGTGGTGACACCGGTCTTGGTGTAGTAGTAGTCGTACTGAACCGTGTTGCCGACCTTGTCGTAGGCCACGAGCGACATCTTCTTGGTGTCGCTGGTCAAGGTCGTCGCGTCGTTGGCGCTCGGCAGCGTGGTCGGATCCGAGACGACCGTCGCGTTCGAGTTCAGGTTACCCGTGAAGTAAGCCGAGGTCGATGCAACAGCGGTCAGACCAGACTGCGCGACATTGATCGGAACGAGGCCATCGAAGCCGTTGACGACAACAGCAGGAGTACCGGCGCTGTAGGAGTAACCCATCAGCGTGAAGCCGGCGCTGTTGACCAGGTTGCCGCTCGAGTCGACGGAGAAGTCACCTGCGCGGGTCAGAACCGGAACGCCATCGCCGCCCTGGACGATGAAGAAGCCGTCGCCGGAGATCGCCAGATTGTAGTTCGACGTCGTGTAGGAGATGTCGCCCTGCTCGGAAACAGCCTGGCGAACCGAGGTCTGAACGCCACCAGAATTGTAGTTACCGGACGTGGAAGGCAGGACCAGCGAGGAGAAAGCAGTCGAGACTGCCTTGTAGCCGGTCGTGTTCACGTTCGCGATGTTGTCCGCGACGGTGCTGAGCCGGTTCGCCTGAGCGCTCATACCGGACACGGCCGTCTTCATGCTGCCAAAAATGCTCATCTGAAAACCTCGATTCCCTTAGTAGGCTTGAGAGTATTTGGTGGGCCTTGCGTGAAGCTGTATGGAGTTGGCGCATCTGCCGAAAGCAATTCCAGGCAAGCCGAACCCATCAGGCCCATCTGAAAAAACTATTCCCAATCAATGCAATAGCCGAGGAACCGCTTCGAATCGACCGGATCAACGCCAAGCTTCTTGCGCAGCTTCTTGCGCAGCTTGGAGATGTGGCTTTCAACGACGTTTTCTTCGACTTCTTCGTCGAAGATCCCGTAGATCGCGTTGAAGATTTGCGTCTTCGTGACGCGACGACCACGGTTTGCAATCAAGTATTCCAGGATGCGACGCTCACGACGGGGAAGCGCGAAGACCTCTCCGTTGATTTCCGGGTCGCGGCCGTCGGAGAAGACGCGGATCGCGCCGATGTCCGTATGGCTGGAAATTGCCTTGAGGCGGCGCCGGATAGCGGCTGCACGCGCAAGAATTTCTCGGGGATGCACCGGCTTGCGGACGACATCGTCGACGCCACAATCAAAAAGTGCAAGGGTGTTTTCCAGGGAGGGCTGGTCGCTGACCGCAATCACCGGAGCCTGCGTGCGATCACGGATCGCGCGCGGCAGCTCGTAAGCCTGCTGCCCCTGTCCAATCAGGAACGCTTCGACAGCTGCGATATCCGCGTCCGCCGCAGTCTGAACCCATTCCCCGAATTCGCCAGGATCGAACCCCGTTGAAGGGATGCCTTCCCGACCAAATAATGAAGTGTAACCATCCTTCACGAGCTCACGCTCATCAACCACTACGATCATTCGTCCGCCTCCGAATCACTTGTGGCACATCGATGATCTATGGGTACGAATCGCACGATTCTGGGACAAGCTGTAGGAACTTACAGGCAGAAATTAATAATTGATTAAGAATTGGGTCCCGATTTGACCTACATCTAGTGGGTCCTCAGATTTATGCATACAATTATTTCGTGGAAAAGTTAACGAAATATAAATCGTGACTTGCCTTGCCACATTGAGACAGATTCCTGCCACAATATGACACATTTCTGTTTTGTTCTATTTTTGCTCTTTTTGATTGAGTCAGCCGCGGCAAAAATTGCTCGCATTGGGAGTCCACTTGCCGTACCCGGTCGCGACCAGATTCGCAATGACTCTGCAAACATATTGCTTCTGTGCCGGGTCGTTGTTCGGACCGGCATGATATCGGGCGACGGCCATCGTCCACGTTTCGTGGCGGTCGTGCAGGTTGCGCAGGAATTTCGCGGCGTATTCCACGTTCCGGCGCGGGTCAAACATCTCCTCCGGCGAGCGGAAATTCTCACCGTGGTAGTACTGGTTGATCTGCATGCAGCCGATATCGATGAGCTTCGCGCCGGCGTGACGGGCGACATCGAACTGCCGCAAGGCATCCCGCTCGGACGGCGGGAAGACCGGCTTGCCCTCGATGTTCAGCGCGTAGGGGTAGAGCGATCCCTTCCGTCCCGTCTCCGTCAATCCGACGGAATAGAGGATGCCCTCGGGGATGCCGTATTTCAGTGCGGCCGACTGGATCTCCTGTTCACACGCGCCGTCAGCGGCCTGCGCGCTAGAGGTAAACGTCGCCTGTGCCGCTGCTACCAGCGTTCCCAGAAGAAGCGCTCTCAACACCGGTTTCAACATTGAAGCCTCCAGCGTTTCGCTGTCCCGATTGGTTCTGACGTTCGCGCGCCTCGCCGCCCTGGTTCTGGGCGAAGGCCTGCTGCTGCGACTGCCCCTGCGTGCTGGTCTGGTTACTCGTATCTGACGTCGCGACCGGAGCCATGCTGATCGTGATGTTGTCGACCGTATAGCCCTGGCTACGCAGAGACTCGAGGATCTTGCTGTGGTCTTCCTTGAGCTGCCTGTAGGCCGCCCCTGTCTCCACCTTGAGATCGACGTTGAGCGCATCGCCCTGGAGACGCATCGTGGCGGTCACAAGGCCGAGGTCGATCGGGTTCATCTGGATCTTGAGCGTGTTGACCACCTTGCCGGTGCTCGTCCACTCGGCAGCGTTCGACAGCGCCGAACTTGCCTGCATCGCATGCGCCCACTCAGAGTCCCCTGAAATGGCGGCGGTGACGGCTGCGGAGTTGGTGTTCTGCGCGAGGCCGATATAACGACGGGAATCGAGGATGGTCACCGACTCGACGTCTGCCTTGCCGCTCGCCGTCGTGTCCTTGTCGTTGCCCAGGTGAACGTCCATCGAGACGCTGCGGCCATCGGCACGGGTCAGCCTGAAGGTCTGGCCGTTGCTGCTGTCGGTCGCCTCGGTGGCCGGCATCTCGACGTCCGTTTCGCCCGTGCTCCGCGCTGTCAGAGCGCTCGCTACGTCGGAAACGGCATCGTTCGTCGATTTGCCGTTGCCGGAGGACTTGTCCTTGGGATCTGGACCCGCGTTGCCGACCTGTTTCTGCGCTGCCAGGGCTGCCGCCGCGGCCGCAGCCGAAGAGGTGTCGACAGGCGCCTGCTTGAGAAGGCTCAGCACATCGGAGGCAGCGGTGCCGTCACTGGCGACGTCTGCGGTCGTCTCCGTCTTGTCTGTCTTCGACGGCTTCTGGTTCTTGGTGGCATGAGCCGCCAGTTCATCGTCAACCTTGTCGGCGTCGGCATCCGACGTCTTGCCACTGATCTTCTTGCGGACGTTCTTGAGGTCGACATCAGCCGTTTTCTGGATGACCTCGTCGGTGGCGCTGACGTCTGCTTCAACCTGGGCTACCAGGGAGGCATCGCTGACATCCACGATCGGTTTCGCGGTCGTCTTGTGGGGGGCGGTCGGCGCAGCGGTGCTTGCGCTCGTGGCCGCGCCATCCGACTGATCGCAAGCACCCTGGCGGCTAGAGCCGTTGGCCTTGTTCAGGACGTCGGCAAATCCCCCATTGCCGCTTGCATCGCCCTTACCTGCTTGACGACCGGACTTTGCAACTGCGACAGCATCCGTAGCGGGCGCGCCCGCTGAAACGTTAATATCCATCATCAATAGCTTTCTTTGTTCAACAGGCCATCGATCTCATCCAACTTCGATCGGCTTGACGTGACAAACGAACTAAATGAAGGGTCAGCATCCTGTTGCCCCCCCGCATCGGCTACCGGTACTTGCGCCGCGGCTCCGACAGCAGGCTCGGGCGTGGTATTTGGTACCATCCCCTCCTCCGCCGCATTATTTGCGGCAGCCTGCTCAGAAGTAATTTCTTGGTCACTAGATTTAGGGGTCGAGGCTTGCGTCAGGCTTGCAGAGTCCGGTTCGCGAAGAACCTGGTCCGCCACAGCCTTGGCGGCAGCCCGTAAGGCCTTATCGCGTGGCGACAGGTCAGCGTCCGGAATCGTGCTGATGCTCTTGGCCGCGCTGTCGATCTTGTCGGTCGGAATTCCAGCCATTCCGCCATAGAAGTCCGCCAGGGCGCCGAAGGCATTGCCGGAATCGCCGGAAAGCGATTGCGCCTTGCCCGCGGCCATCTGGGCGAGCTTGCCCTTGCCGGTAATGGCAGCCGCCCGTGCGATCCTGAGATAGATTTCCCGCTGCCGGGGTTCGTCCATGAACGACAGAATGTCGACGACGTCGTCCGGCTTGACCTCGTGGTCATGCTCGACCAGCAGTTTCACGAAAAGATCCGCGAACTGGCTGGCATAAGGCGAGTGCAGGAAGCGACGGACATAGCGCTGGGAGTATTCCAGGCCCTTGTCGAGCATGCCCGCATCAACGCAGATCGCCACGGAGCGGCGCAACGCCGCCTCTTCTACAATGGTTCCCGGCGCGTTGAGGCGAGCCTGATCGTAGAGTTTCAGCGCTTCGGCAGGGCTCTTGGCGATCGTCACGTTGCCGCCGACCAACGCAAGATAAGGACCGATCTTCTTGTCCTTGTATTCATTGGCGGTATCGACCAGCGTCTTGGCAACCAGCAGACCCTTGCCGCTCAGGTACTTACGCAGGACGTCAGTTACGCGATTGTCGAAATAGCCGTTCACATCGCGCGAGACGAGATACTCCAGCGTTTGCGGATTGCCGCCGCTCATTGCGTAAATCAGGGCAGCGTCAACGTTCCGGTCATCATCGAACACCGATGGATCGACCGACCGCAGCCGCTTGTCGATGGTGCCGAGCATAAAGCGCTGCATCTCAGCGGCGGAATGATCGCCGAGCACGACGGAATCCTGCACGAACTGCAGCGACCGCAGCATCTTGTAGGGAACGAGGTCTTCCTGCTCCTCGGCGCGGACTGCGCCAGGCGCAGCCATCGCGAGACCGATCAGCAAAAGAAGAAGATCACGACGCTGCCGACGAGCCATCAATTACCCCTGATCCGCCTGGACGAGGATTTCGATACGCCGGTTGGACGCATTGAAGGGATCGGCGCTGTCCTTGAGCTTGCGATCGGCAAAGCCTGAAACCTGCGAGATGCGCTTCTCGTCGAGGCCGCCATGCACGACCATGTAATAGGCTGCCTGCGCGCGATCCATGGACAAGCGCCAGTTCCCGTTCTCGCCCTTGTACTGGCGTCCATCGGTATGGCCGCGGATGACGACCGTACCCGGCCGTCCCTTCAGGATCTCGCCGATCTTCTCCATCGCCAGGACCATTTCCTTGCGCGGAACGGCCGAGCCGACGTTGAACATGGAATCGTCGTTCTGGTCGGAAATGCTGACCAGCAACCCGCCCTCCGCAGGCGTTACCGTGAGGCCTTCGGCGAGTTTGCCGGCAACACCGCTGATCTGCTGGGCGATTTCCTTCTGCAGGTCCTGGGCCTGCTTCTCTTCCATCACCTTCTTGATTTCCGGCGTGGGTTGGCTCTCGATGCCGTCCTTGTCGCTTGCCTTGTCGGCAGTCGCCTTTGGGGCTTCGCCGGACTTGGCTTCCTGGTTTTCCGCCTTGGTCAACTCATCCGGCTTCTGCAGCTCCGCCTTGGCGAATTCGGTATTGTCGACAGGCGTGTCGGCTGCCGTGTCGCTTGCCGCTGGCTGCTGCTTGTTTGCGCTGGATACCTGAACCTGCTTCGTCCAGAAGTCGGGATCGAAGGGATCGCGATACGCCTCGCCGCCATCGGCGCCGGTGGCCGGTCCGGAATCGGCGGCACCGCCCTCGCCCTTGGCGCTGACGTTGGCCTGCTGGCCGACTTCCTGGGCGATCTCGGCCAGAACCGAATACGGGTTCTCGAAGAAGTCCGCTTCCGAATAGTTCGTCTGGTCGCCCGAGGTGGAGGTCTGATCTTCCCCGGTCGCCGCGGCGGCGCCCTTGTTGGGTTGATCCTCTTTTTCCTTCGACTTGTCCTGCTTTTCTTCGCCGTCGGCCTGATCGACCGGCTTCTTCAGGCCCTTCTGCGTCGGCTTCTCGTCGGCGAGCTTGATCGGATTGAAATAGGTCGCGACGGACGCCTTGGTCTCCTCGTTGGCGGCGTTGACCAGCCACATGACGAGGAAGAAGGCCATCATTGCCGTCATGAAGTCGGCATACGCAATCTTCCAGGCGCCACCGTGAGCGCCATCGTGATCGCCACCACCATGTCGCTTGACGATGATGATTTCGTTCTTGCCGTGGTGATGGTTCTCGCTGTCACTCATTCCAGAACTTTCTTCAGGCTCGCCGTCCAGGCAGACATGCGGGTCACAAGCACCGCGTCGCCGAATTCAACCGTCAAATCGATATCGGCCGTTTCTTGATGACGCAGAAGGCCTGCCTTCTCGCCAAGCTGGTTCTTCAGAACATCGAACAGGTGGGTCGGTCCCCGCACCGTGATCGTTCCGGCATCACCCTCTTGCAGCGCCTGCCGTAGTGTTGCCGCGAGTTCAACCGCGGCCCTTTGCGACAGAACGTCCGTCATCACGGGCGCGAGCGCCTTTGCCACCGTCGCGCTGACGAGATCGGCCATCTCGGCGGAAATCGCCTCGATGCGGGCAGCGATATGCGCCGCAAGCTCGGTTTCGTAGCGCTCGCGAAGCTCCTCGATCTCACGCTGGTGCACCAGCGCGACCGTCTGCGCTTCGGACTCGTATTTTTCCGTCAGCGCGGCTGTCGCCTCGGCGTAACCTTGCGCATGTGCATCATGGCGCTCCGCCTCGACGTCGACCACCGGCGCGGCGGGCGTCTCGGGAAAGTCGCCGAAGTCGTCCGAAAAATCGTTCACTTCGACGACGGGCGCCACCACGACGGGCTCGCCAAAGTCTTTCAGATAACGAGAAAGCTGCGCACTCACCGAAACCACCTCGTATCTGCAGACACCTGCAACATGCCCTGCCTCAATTTGCACCAGCCAACTCTTCCGGCGCCGCTTCACACGACGCCCTCATGGTTCGACCGTAGAAAGTCAAACTTGTGCGAAAATGAAGCACACCGGCGGAAAGGTGCGCGGCAAGCGCATCATGCAATCACTGCAGCAGAATCAGAACTTTGCTGGCCGCCGTGTTCAGAATGGAGATCGCCTGCACACCCATCTGCTGCTGCGTTTCCAAAGCCTTCTGACGGGTCGATGCTTCGTCCATGTCCGTATCGACCAGGGAGCCGACGCCCTTGTCGATCAAGTCAGAGAGGTTCGCGGTATAGTCGATGCGATCGCTGATCCGGGCGCTCATCGTGCCGAGGCCGGCAGCCGTCGTCGTCAGCGTGGAGAGCATCGTATCGACAGCCGACAGCATGTCAGCGATTTCTTCCGGCGTCGTCGTGCTGTCCAGCTTGATCTCGGTGCCTGTCGATGTCGCGGAACCGGCGCCGAGCAGATAGTAGCTGCGCCCTGTCGAGGTACCGTCTGCGTTCAGCACGTCAGTCGCCTTTGTGAGCAGGCCACGGCTCGGGTCGACGGTATCGACCATCACTGTCTGGCTGGCCGGAAAGCTGATCATCTGCGCCTGATATTCGCCGTTCGCGCCGCGCGTAAACCCGCCGATCACCGATCGCGAGGTCGGCGGAGTGGGGTCCTGATTATACAGCCAGTTTTCGCCGGCGATGCTGGTTGTCTGCACGGTCGTCTGGATCTGCGTCTTCATCTCGGTCAGCGAGGTGTTGAGCTTGTCCTTGTCGACGCCGCTTTCCTGCGCGGTTACAAGCGTCGCCCTGATATCGCCGAGCTGGTCGATCAGGCTGTCCATTGCGGTATAGGCCGTGTCAACCTTAGATGCGCCGACGCCGAGCGCGTCGTGAATATTCGTCAACGAGCTGCTGTCGGAACGGAGCACGCTCGCAAAAGACCAATAGGTCGCGTTGTCGGCTGCCGTTTCCACGCGATAGCCCGATGAGACCTGTTGCTGCGCGGTCGCGGCATCCTTGTTGATGATACGCAATGCGGCAAGGGCGTTTACCTGGGCGGCGCTCGTGATTTTATAGGTCATGTTCGGGCTCTGAGGTAGGGAACGGGACAGACCGGACTACCGGTAGCGACCGACTTGGCGTCATGCCCCAGCTCGTGGCCGGTTGTCGCTGAAACAAATCAATTGTTAAGGGAAGGTAACCAAGGCCTGTTGGTTGTGCAAGGGTCGTAAAACTGTCGCGCAAGCCTCGCGCAACCTTAAATCTCGTTTCAAAAACAAAGAGAAAGCCGTATCGACGGATACGGCTCTCTCACGGTCTGGGCGGCGCCGGAAGCGCCTGCGCGTGGCTTTGCCGGCCTTAGCCCTTGAACAGGGTAAGGACGTTCTGAGCGCTGGAGTTCGCGATCGAGAGCGACTGGATTGCCAGCTGCTGCTGGGTCTGCAGAGCGGTGAGCTTGGACGATTCTTCTTCCATGTCCGCGTCGACGAGGCGGCCCACGCCGGAGTCGATCGAGTCGCTCAAGCTGGAGACGAAGCTTTCCTGAAGGTCGATGCGGGTCGAGATCGAGCCGAGCTGGGAAGCCGCCTTGGTGAGCGCGCTGAGGCCACCTTCCACAGCGGTCAATGCATCGTTGATATCATCCGGAGTGAAGGAGGTGATATCCATCTCGAAGATAGAACCGATCGTTCCGGTCGACGTTCCGATGATGCCGGTGGACGTATCGATGCCGCCGGTGGAGTCCACGCCGAAGAGTACGTTGCCGTCCGAGGCGTCGTCCAGCACGTACTGCGTCGTCTGCACGGAGACCTGGCCGTTGGAGTCACGGACGAACGAGGAGACGACGCTCTTGGTGGTGTTGCCGGCGACCCAGTTTTCACCGGAGAAAGACGCGGACTGCGCAACGCTCAACAGCTGCTGCTGGAGCTGCGAGATTTCGTCCTGGATCTTGGTCTTGTCGACACCGTTCTCGGTCGCGGCGACAAGCTTCGCCTTGATCTCGGAGACGATGTCGATGGCGCTGTCCATCGCCGAATAGGCTGTGTCAACCTTGGCCGCACCCAGACCGAGCGCGTCGGAGACAGCCGAAAGGGCCTTGTTGTCCGAGCGCATCGTGGTCGCGATCGACCAGTAGGCAGCATTGTCCTTGGCCTCTGCGACGCGGTAGCCGGACGAAACCCGGTTCTGCGTATCCTCTAGGCTGCCGCTGATGCTGCGCAGGGTCTGGAGTGCGGACATTGCCGCCACGTTGGTCAAAATGCTTGTCATGAAAAAGTCGCCCCTTGTTGGCAAATTTATAAAAGGGACATTCCGGACCGCCACCGGCAACGGACATCAGCGTCATGCCTGCTAACCGCTTCTTAAGCTTGGTTAACATACCGTTTCGTTGACGGCAGAAAACATGAGTTTGGTTAACGATGCGTTAACGGCCAAAATAAAAAAGCCGCCCTCGGTCGAGAGCGGCTTTCTTTTTGACCGCCGGCGAACCGGCGGATGTCTGTGCTGAGCGCCTGGGGCGCCTGCTATTAGCGGAACAGCGTGAGGATGTTCTGCGAAGAAGAGTTAGCGATCGAGAGCGACTGGACTGCCAGCTGCTGCTGCGTCTGCAGGGCGCTCAACTTGGAGGATTCTTCTTCCATGTCGGCGTCGACGAGGCGGCCAACGCCCGAGTCGATTGCGTCGCTGAGCGAAGAAACGAAGTTGGTCTGCAGGTCGATGCGGGTCGAGATCGAGCCGAGCTTCGAGCCGAGAGCCGTCATGCTGGTCAGAGCGGTTTCAACGTCCGTCAGGAGGTTGTCGATGTCGCCCTTGGTGCTGCTTGCGCCGATGGTGAAGCCAACGATCGAGTTGCTGGAAGCCGAACCGGAAGCGCCGAGGATACCGTCCGAACCGGTGTCATCGAGCAGCAGGTCGCTTGCCGTCGAAACGTATTCAGTGGTGTTGACCGCGATACCACCAGAGGAGTCACGAACGAACGAGGAGACAACGCTCATCGTGGTGCCGATCGTGTTCTGGACCCAGTTCTGGCCGTTGAACGAAGCCGAGCTTGCAATGCTCTTCAGCTGGTCCTGCAGCTGAGTGATTTCGTCCTGGACCTTGTCCTTGTCAACGCCTTCTTCAGTAGCAGCTACGAGCTTGGCCTTGATTTCGCTGACGACGTCGATAGCGCTCTGAACAGCGGTGTAAGCGGTGTCAACCTTGGCAGCGCCCATGCCGAGAGCGTCGGAAACGGCAGACAGAGCGCCGTTGTCGGACTTCATCGTGGTCGCGATCGACCAGTAGGCAGCATTGTCCTTGGCCTTCTCAACGCGCAGACCGGACGAAACGTGGTTCTGCGTCGTGGACAGGCTGCTGTTGACGTTCCGCAGCGTCTGGAGAGCTGCCATTGCGGAATTGTTGGTAAGAATGCTCGTCATGTAAAGTGCCCCTTGTTCGGCAATATGTAGACAGGGACATCCGGATCTTGACCGGGAACGGCGCTCAGCTTCATGCCTGTTGACCGCCTTCGTTTCTTGCGGGTCAACTCACCGTTTCGATGGGGACATATGACCGCAACATGGTTAAGAATTACTAAATTGGATAAGAAAATTTGTAAAAAAATCCGTGGGTTAGCGGCGAAAACATTAACTGCTTGTTAAAACATTTGCGGCCGGGGGATACCCGGCCGCAAAAAGCTTTGTTTTTCGACTAGCGCTGGTCTTAGCGGAACAGCGAGAGGATGTTCTGCGAAGAGGAGTTGGCGATCGAGAGCGACTGGATAGCCAGCTGCTGCTGCGTCTGCAGGGCGCTCAACTTGGAGGATTCTTCTTCCATGTCGGCGTCGACGAGGCGACCAACGCCGGTGTCGATTGCGTCGCTGAGCGAAGAAACGAAGTTCGACTGCAGGTCGATGCGGGTCGAGATCGAGCCGAGCTTCGAGCCGAGAGCCGTCATGCTGCTCAGGGCAGATTCGACGTCCGTCAGCAGGTTGTCGATGTCACCCTTGGTCGTGCTGCTGCCAATGGAGAAGCCAACGATCGACTGGCTCGAAGCAGAACCGGATGCACCGAGGATACCGTCAGTGCCGGTGTCGTCGAGCAGCAGGTCGCTCGCTGTGGAAACGTACTGCGTCGTGTTGACCGAGATGCCACCCGAGGAGTCACGGACGAACGAGGAGACAACGCTCATCGTGGTGCCGATCGTGTTCTGGACCCAGTTCTGGCCGTTGAACGAAGCCGAGCTTGCAATGCTCTTCAGCTGGTCCTGCAGCTGGGTGATTTCGTCCTGAACCTTGTCCTTGTCGACGCCTTCTTCGGTAGCGGCTACGAGCTTGGCCTTGATCGAATTTACGACGTCGATCGAGCTGTCGACGGCGGTGTAAGCGGTGTCAACCTTGGCAGCACCCATGCCGAGAGCGTCGGACACGGCAGACAGAGCGCCGTTGTCGGACTTCATCGTGGTTGCGATCGACCAGTACGCAGCGTTGTCGGAAGCCTTTTCAACACGCAGGCCAGACGAAACGTGGTTCTGCGTCTTGGACAGGTTGCTGTTGACATTCCGCAGCGTCTGGAGAGCTGCCATTGCGGAGTTGTTGGTGTTAATGCTTGTCATGGTTGTCCCCAAAACTAGATACAAAAGGAGGACATTACCGGACTTGAATACCGGTGATGACGGAACAGCCTCATGCCCCTCGGTCCGTTTTTCCTTGGAACCAAACCCGTCATGTGAGGGTGAATGTCGCAGGCAATGCTTGCGAACTACTTAACGCCGCGGCGAAATATCGAGCGGAAACAGTGCGATGGTTAACAGCAGCTTGCGCCCTTGCGCACCACCGGTTTCATGCAAGGTTCGTCGGGCAATGTGGCATGAGCGAAGCTGCGTTCAGCGCTGAACGGTCTCCAAAAGGGCTCGGGCAATGATGAAAGCCAGCGCGCAGCATTGCCACGGTTTTCTCCACGGAGTTCGTCTTGAACAGCAAAGTCTCATTCGCCACCGCATCGAAAGATTACCAAGGCGGTCGTTTTCTGCAGTCCCTGGAAACGCTGAATGTACTCCTCAGCGAACAGAAGGACGCAAAGACCTATGCCCTGATCGCCAAGAATCTCCTGCAACTGGGGATGAAGGAAGACGCGGCCAAGGCATTTGCGCTGGCGGGCAATCTCGAAGGCAAGGCCGGCATCGAGCATGTGCGCCGTGCGGCGATGCTGCATTTCGAGTGCGGAAACGAAGACGAAGCGTTGCTTCTCGCGCTGCGGCTGATGACCAAGACCCCTCAAGACCGCGACATCGCATTCATCCTGACGTCGATCTATCTGAAGCGCGGACGCATGGATCTGCTCAGCCCCTTCAGAAAGGTGCTCGCCGAGAGCGACAATCCGGAGCATGTGAAGCTTTCACTCTTCCTCCTGAGCAACGACCCGCACGACCGAAGCAACGACGAGCTCATTCGCGCGCTCTTCAGTCGCTTCCCGCAGATCGTCGCGCTGCGCCTGCTCTATCTCATCATCAGCCGCGAAACCTGCGATTTCGAAGCGACCGACAAGTATCAGCCGATGATCGATGCGCTGGTCGCACAGGGCAATCTCGCGTTCTTCCGGCACGAGAGCGCCTTCTACAATCTGCAATGGTGCGAAGACGAGGCGCTCAACAAGCTTGCGGTCGCGGGCAAGGCGGCGATCACCGAAGAGCAGACCAAAGCGCGCCACGCTCGCGCCCACAGCTGGTCCACGAAGCTGCGCGTCGGCTACCTGTCCTCCGACTACTGGGACGGCCACGCGACGATGAAGCTTCTGCAGCGCGTGCTGGAACAGCACGACCGCGAGCGGTTCGAGATTACACTCTATTGCCACACACCGGCCGACCAGCTGGCGCGCAACACGGCTGACCGCTCCCGCTGGGGTCGGGTCGTGGAAGTCGGCGGAATGTCGAGCAGCGAGATTGGCGCGCTGATGCGGCGCGACGGCATCGACATCTTCGTCGATCTCAAGGGCCCTACCTCCGACAGCCGCTATGACGTGCTCAACCATGACGCGGCACCCATCCAGGTTTCCTGGCTCGGTTACCCCGGCAGTACCGTCTGCATGGACGTCGACTATGTCATCGGTGACCGCTACGTGCTGCCCGAGATTGCAAAGCAGCACTACCACGAAAAATTCGTGCGCTTGCCAGACACCTACCAGCCGAACGATCCGGTTCACAGACCAGCTCCGAGTCCTGTCACGCGCAGCCAGCTTGGATTGCCGGAAGACAAGTTCGTCTTTGCCTCCTTCAACGCCAACCGCAAGGTCACGTCGACCGTCGTCGACGCCTGGTGCAACATCCTGAAGCGTGCACCGGACAGCGTCTTGTGGCTGATGGTCACGTCGGAGAAGAGCAAGGCCCACCTCTCGCTGCGTTTCCGTCAACGCGGCATCGCGGCCAGCCGCGTCATCTTCTGCCAGCGCGACAAGTATGCCAACCACATCAGCAGACTTGCGACCGCCGACCTCGCGCTCGACACATGGCCCTATAACGGCCACACGACGTCGTCCGAAGAGCTTTGGGCGGCGCTGCCGGTCCTGACCAAGAAGGGCACTAACTTTGCCTCACGCGTCAGCGAGAGCCTGTTGAATGCGGTGGGCCTCCCCGAACTCGTGGCGGCGGATACCGCCGGCTACGAGGACATGGCGGTCGCACTCGCCAATGATCGTGAAACCGTCCAGGGTTATAAGGCCAGACTTGAAGCCAACCGGTTCCTCTACCCGCTTTTCGACGCTGATCGCTTCACAGCTCACCTCGAAGACGCCTACGAAATGATGGCGGATCGGGCCAAGGCTGGCCTCGCGCCCGACCATATCGATGTACCGGCGCGGGCGCCGCGTATCGAGCTGATGTCCGTGGAAGACACGCCAAGAGAACAGTTCGGCGTGCTGCGGTGACCGCCATCTGATTCGTTCCAAGCCCGTTGGCGTTGCAGATCTTGAGTGCGACGCCAACGGTAAGGCAAACGCCTCCGGGCCGCGTTCTTGTTACGCGCAACACATTTATGATCTGCCGATGGCCGGGTGCTTAACTGCCTGGGTCGTCAACAATTGGTCGGGGACCTTCGCAGGTATTTCCGATACTCTTGTTCTCAAATGGAACTGCGATCTTTACGAAAAGATTGAGAGCATAGGCTATATCGCCCCGCGATACGCCAAAGCCAACCAGTCCGATGCCGGTTTTATCACTCTCGTCGCGATCAAACTGCCGGCGCTACTTGTCCGAGATACGCCAATATGTGGCTGCGCCCTATTTCGACTGCCGATCAGATCATGAATAATTTCTACATTTTATACTTTATAAATTTTTACAATGCATGATATTTAAGAAATAAAGGTACTGCCGTCGATATTAACTCGGCTTTAATCGTTCGCCTGCTATGGCGTCCAAGTCGCGAAAATTGTCAGGCGGCACTCGCACAAGCTAGCGCGGAAAATCCGGGCCCTTTTCTCCGGCTCGTATTGCATGATGCCTTTTCCAGCGCAGGTTCACATGAGCCATGTTCCCCACCATTTCGCTTTATTTGCGGAAGTCGGATCGTTGCCAGGAATGGCGGTGTCTGGCGGCAGATAGGCGTGCTCCGCTAACCGGTATCAAGGACACGTTCATGACTTCGATTCTTTCTTCACTATCCGCCGTACAGATATCCAAGCTTTCTACCTCCACAATTGCTGGCCTGACGTCGGATGATGTGAATGCTCTGGGCAGCGCCCAGATCAAGGCGCTGAGCTCGTCGCAGATCGCTGCCCTCAGCACCGACAATCTCGCTCTTTTCAGCTCCGAAGACCTGCGCGCCATCTCGGTTACTGCCGTCAAAGGCTTGACGCTGTCTCAGATCGAGGTCCTGGATTCTGCCCAGATCAACAGCTTCTCCGCGGCCCAGGTTACGGCGCTGTACACCAGCCAGTTCGCCGGCCTGTCGACGGGACAGATTCAAGCCCTGACTTCGGATCAGATCGCGGGGCTCAGCTCCGCACAGGTCGCGACGCTGAGCAGCGACGAACTCGCGCTCTTCTCCACCGATGAGATCGCCGCCATCAGCGCAAAGGCGCTCGCCGGCCTTGGCACCGACGCCCTTGCAGGCCTCAGCACCGAAAACGCCGCGGCTCTGACGAAGACGCAGATCGCGGGTCTTTCCTCGGGACAGCTTAACTCGCTCTCCTCCGGCGATCTCGCCACCTTCACCTCCGACGAGATCGCCGCCATCAGCACCAAGGCTCTCGCTGGCCTCGATGTCAGCAAGCTGAGCACTGAAGGTGTTGCCTCCCTGACCAAGGCGCAGGTTGCAGCGCTCTCCTCGACCCAGTTCGCCGCCCTGTCGACCGACCAGATCCAAGCCCTGAATTCGGATCAGATCGCCGGCCTCAGCTCCGCACAGGTTGCAACGCTGAGCAGCGACGAGCTCGCGCTCTTCTCGACGGACGAGATTGCCGCCATCAGCGCAAAGGCAATCGCCGGTCTGGGCACCGAAGCCCTTGCAAACCTCAGCTCCGACAACGCAACGGCGCTGACCAAGACGCAGATCGCTGGTCTGTCTTCGGGACAGCTCAGCTCGCTGTCTTCTGAAAGCCTTGCCACCTTCTCCTCCGACGAGATCAAGGCCATCAGCACCAAGGCTCTTGCCGGCCTCGACGTCAGCAAGCTGAACACCGAAAGCGTCGCCGCCCTGAGCAAGGCACAGGTCGCGGCCCTCTCGTCGACCCAGTTCGCCACCCTGTCGACCGACCAGATCCAAGCCCTGAATTCGGATCAGATCGCCGGCCTCAGCTCCGCACAGGTTGCAACACTGAGCAGCGACGAGCTCGCGCTCTTCTCGACGGACGAGATTGCCGCCATCAGCGCAAAGGCAATCGCCGGTCTGGGCACCGAAGCCCTTGCAAACCTCAGCTCCGACAACGCAACGGCGCTGACCAAGACGCAGATCGCTGGTCTGTCTTCGGGACAGCTCAGCTCGCTGTCTTCTGAAAGCCTCGCTACTTTCTCGTCTGACGAGATCAAAGCCATCAGCACCAAGGCTCTTGCCGGCCTGGATGTCAGCAAGCTGAACACCGAAGGTGTTGCCGCCCTGAGCAAGACACAGGTCGCTGCCCTCTCGTCGACCCAGTTCGCCACCCTGTCGACCGACCAGATCCAAGCCCTGAATTCGGATCAGATCGCCGGTCTCAGCTCTGCACAGGTCGCGACGCTGAGCAGCGATGAACTCGCGCTCTTCTCGACGGACGAGATTGCTGCCATCAGCGCAAAGGCAATCGCCGGTCTTGGCACCGAAGCCCTAGCGAACCTCAACTCGGACAACGCCACGGCCCTGACCAAAACCCAGATCGCAGGCCTGTCCTCGACGCAGGTCAACTCGCTGTCTTCTGAAAGCCTCGCCACCTTCTCCTCCGACGAGATCAAGGCCATCAGCACCAAGGCTCTCGCCGGTCTCGATGTCAGCAAGCTGAGCACCGATGGTGTTGCCGCTCTGTCGCGGACGCAGGTCGCAGCCCTGTCGTCGACCCAGTTCGCTGCCCTGTCCACCGACCAGATCCAGGCCCTGAACTCGGATCAGATCGCCGGCCTCAGCTCCGCACAGGTCGCAACGCTGAGCAGCGATGAGGTTGCGCTCTTCTCGACCGACGAGATCGCCGCCATCAGCGCAAAGGCAATCGCCGGTCTTGGTACCGAAGCTCTTGCAAACCTGAGCTCCGACAACGCCACGGCTCTGACGAAGACACAGGTCGCAGGTCTGTCCTCGACGCAGGTCAACTCGCTGTCTTCTGAAAGCCTCGCCACCTTCTCCTCCGACGAAATCAAGGCAATCAGCACCAAGGCTCTCGCAGGCCTCGATGTCAGCAAGCTGAGCACTGACGGTGTTGCCGCCCTGTCGCGGACGCAGGTCGCAGCCCTCTCCTCTGAGCAGTTTGCCGCGCTCTCGACCGACCAGATCCAGGCCCTGAATTCGGATCAGGTCGCCGGCCTCAGCTCCGCACAGGTCGCGACGCTGAGCAGCGACGAGGTCGCGCTCTTCTCGACGGACGAGATCGCAGCTATCAGCGCAAAGGCAATCGCCGGTCTTGGCACAGAAGCCCTTGCAAACCTCAGCTCCGACAATGCAACGGCCCTGAACAAGACGCAGATCGCTGGTCTGTCTTCGGGACAGCTGAACTCGCTGTCTTCCGAAAGCCTCGCCACCTTCTCTTCCGACGAGATCAAGGCAATCAGCACCAAGGCTCTCGCGGGTCTCGATGTCAGCAAGCTGAACACCGAAGGTGTTGCCGCCCTGTCGCGGACGCAGGTCGCAGCGCTCTCCTCGGAGCAGTTCGCCGCGCTATCCACCGACCAGATCCAGGCCCTGAATTCGGATCAGGTCGCCGGCCTCAGCTCCGCACAGGTCGCAACGCTGAGCAGCGACGAGCTCGCACTCTTCTCGACGGACGAGATCGCCGCCATCAGTGCCAAGGCCATCGCTGGCCTTGGCACAGACGCCCTTGCAAACCTCAGCTCCGACAATGCAACGGCCCTGAACAAGACGCAGATCGCTGGTCTGTCTTCGGGACAGCTCAACTCGCTGTCTTCTGAAAGCCTCGCCACCTTCTCCTCCGACGAGATCAAGGCAATCAGCACCAAGGCTCTTGCCGGGCTGGATGTCAGCAAGCTGAGCACCGAAGGCGTTGCCGCCCTGAGCAACACACAGGTCGCGGCCTTCTCCTCGGAGCAGTTCGCAGCGCTCTCGACCGACCAGATCCAGGCCCTGACCTCCGGTCAGATCGCCGGCCTCAGCTCCGCACAGGTCGCGACGCTGAGCAGCGACGAGCTCGCGCTCTTCTCGACGGACGAGATCGCCGCCATCAGCGCAAAGGCCATCGCTGGTCTTGGCACCGATGCTCTTGCAAACCTCAGCTCCGACAATGCAACAGCCCTGAACAAGACGCAGATCGCTGGTCTGTCTTCGGGACAGCTCAACTCGCTGTCTTCTGAAAGCCTCGCCACCTTCTCTTCCGACGAGATCGCTGCCATCAGCACCAAGGCTCTTGCCGGGCTGGATGTCAGCAAGCTGAGCACCGAAGGCGTCGCCGCCCTGACCAAGGTACAGGTCGCGGCCTTCTCCTCGGAGCAGTTCGCTGCCATGTCGACCGACCAGATCGAAGCCCTGACTTCCGATCAGATCGCCGGCCTCAGCTCCGCACAGGTCGCGACGCTGAGCAGCGACGAACTCGCGCTCTTCTCGACGGACGAAATCACCGCGATCAGCGTCAAGGCAATCTCGGGTCTGTCCTCCGAGGCTCTCGGCCATCTTGACAGCGCACACCTCGATGCGCTCTCGTCCCAGCAGATCCAGGCAATGGATTCCGGACAGGTCGAAGCGGTCATCAACGCCTACAAGGCGGTCTAAAGCCGCCGCCGTCTAACGGAAAATCGACAGCTTACGGAGCGGCGCCAGCCGCGCCGTAAGCTGGACGCATTTTGAAGGCAGGATGCTCCAAGAGGACAATCAGCATCTATCATGGCAAAAATATCGATCATTATTCCGGCCTTCAACATGGCCAATCTCATCGGCCAGACTCTCGATAGCGTTCTTCGTAACAAAACCGACATGGATATCGTCGTCGTCGACGACGCCTCGGCGGACAATACCTGCGAGATCGTCGAGCAGTACGCGGCGCAACATTCCAACATACGGCTGATGCGCAGCGAAACAAACACCGGCCCGGGCGTTGCCCGCAACAGGGCGCTGGCGACCATCGACAGCGAGTATTGCCTCTTTCATGATGCCGACGACCTGCTGGTCGAGGGAGCCATCGATACCGTTCTGGCCTTGATGGACAATACCGACATCGAAGTCGCGGCGTTCAGGTATTCGGTACTGAGGCAGGCGGACGGCGTCGCAGGCGATATGCCGCCTATCGACAAGAACATCTGGGATGACGTCCTCGGCGACCGGGAAACAGCGGTTATCGAACTCGATGCCGCCGCACAGTTTCTCGTGACGATCAATTATCCGTGGAACAAGATTCTCAGGACATCGTTCGTCCGGCGGACAAACTGGCGCTTTTCGGCAGCCCGGATAAACGAGGATATTCTGCCACATTGGGCGGCCTATATGAAAGCCGGTCGCTTCCTCGCAATCAACACCAGCCTGTCAATACACCGCCTCGTGCCGGGTCGAGAACAGCACACGAACACCTTCGACGAACGCCGTCTCGAAATGTTCACGGCGCTGAAAGACGCCGAGAAGCTGTTCGAAGACAATCCGATCTTCAGGGCGAAATACTATCCCATCTTCATTGTCTTCAAGGCAGGCTTGCTGGAATGGGCAAACCGACAGATACGGCAGGATCTCCGTGCCATCTTCCGGGAATACGTCTCGCATTCCTACCAGAACTTCACAGACGAGGACTTCGACAGGGTCTATCGCATCAATCCGGCGATTGCGCTGGCAACCTACAGGATGAAGCACTCTCACAGATAGGGTGCTTTAGGTTCCCCTGAACCCATAGCCATCCGACGGCGACTTACAACATTGCTGTGAACGTATGTCTTGCGGCGCGAAGCAATTCGCGCCGCAAGACATTTGGACGCCTCTTGGCCGGCCCCGGGCTGGCCGGGAACGGCCCAAAACACATCCAGCTACAGGCAAGTTATCTTCGATAGCTAATGAACGGCCCATAGTCCGCCGTTTCTACCGTCGACCACTCGTCGCCTTTCCGCAGGATGTCATGACCGTCAACCAAGCCTCTTCTTCAAACGACGCAGCTACCCCCAGCGCACTCGATCTCGCGCGGAACCAGCGATTGAGCCTCATGGACCTGCTCAGCGTGGCTGAGGCGCTCAACGCGGCCGGCCAGCAAGCTGCTGCCGCGGACCTCTACAAGACCTGGGTCGCGTTCAACGACAGTAATCCCACTGTGCATCTCGCCTACTTCAATTACGCCGTCACGCTCAGCCAGTTGGGCGACCGCGCGGGCGCAGTGCAGGCGCTGCGGGCCTGTTTGAAGATCAACCCGCAATTCGCCCCCGGCCACATCAACCTCGGTCGTGCGCTCGAAGACTCCGGCCTGATCGGCCAGGCAGTGGAGCAATGGTGGCAATATGCCGAGGCCACGAAACAGGTCGACGCCGAGACGATCGGGCACCGGCACATGATCTTGCAGAACATCGGCCGCGTCCTTGAAGGGGCGGGAAAACTGGGCGAGGCGGAAGCCGCCTTGCTGCAGGCGTTCGAGTTGCGTCCCGAGCTGCCAGAAGCGGGCCAGCACTGGGCGTCGCTACGCCAGAGGCAGTGCAAATGGCCGGTGCTTGCACCGTCAAACCACGCCCCTGCCCGCAAGATGGTCGATGCAATGTCGTCCTTGACCCTGAGCTGCTATTCGGATGATCCGATGTTCCAGCTGGCGAAGGCATATCGTTACAACAAGACGCTGATCGGCAACCGGCCTGATCTCAGCCAGTTTCCTCGCAGATCACCGAAGCAAAAGTCGGGAACGGGCCAGCGCCTGCGCGTCGGCTACCTGTCATCGGATCTGCGAGACCATGCCGTGGGCTTCGCTCTCTGCGAGGTTCTGGAGTTGCACGACAAAAACAGCGTCGAGGTCTTCGCCTATTATTGCGGCAACGTTCGCAAGGCCGACAGGACGCAGGAGCGCATCAAGGCCGCAGTCCACTGCTGGCGTGATCTTCATGGCCTCGATGACGTTGCGGCCGCATCTCAGATCATCGCTGACGAGATCGATATCCTGATCGACGTGAACGGCTACACCAAGGACGCCCGCACGAAGATTTTCGCCTATCGCCCAGCGCCTGTGATCGTCAGCTTCTGCGGCTATCCCGGTTCGATGGGCAGCCCGTTCCATCAGTACCTGATCTCGGACGAGCACATGATCCCGCAGGGGAGCGAGATCTATTACTCCGAAAAGGTCCTGTATATTGCCTGCGACCAGCCGCTCGACCGCAAGCGGCCGATTGCCGCTCGCCCGAGCCGCGCGGATGTGGGCCTGCCCGAAGATGCCTTCGTCTACGCCAGCTTCAATGGCATGCAGAAGATCACTGCCAACTGCTTCGCCCGCTGGATGGCAATCCTCTCCGAGACGCCAGGCAGTGTGCTTTGGCTGCTGACCGGCGACGAGGACGTCAATCAGCGTCTGCGGGAAACAGCCGAGCGCAGCGGCGTTTCGCCCGACCGGCTCATTTTCGCGCCGAAGGCAACGAACCCGGAGCATATCGCCCGCATCGGCGTCGCCGATCTGTTCCTCGACACCTTCCCTTATGGCGCTCACTCGACGGCAGCGGACGCGATCACCTCTGGCCTGCCAGTCCTCACCATGCCGGGCAAGACCTTTGCAGCCCGCTTCTGCGGCAGCATCGTCGCCGCGGCCGGCGTCCCCGAAATGCTTTGCACCTCGCCGGAAGACTATGTTGCCCGGGCCATCGGCTTCGAGCGCGACCGCAAGAGCCTCCTGGCAGTAAGAGAGTCGATCGCCCGCAAGCGCGAGACCAGCGTTTTGCGCGATATCCCAGCACTGGCTCGGCGGCTGGAAGAACTCTTCTGGCAAATGCAGGGCGAATGCGAACGCGGCGAAACGCCCGTTCCTGATCTCAGCAATCTCGATGTCTACTATGAAATCGGCGCGGAAGCGGTGCTGGAGAACATCGAGTTCGAAGACGAGCAGAGCTACCGCAAGCGCTACCAGAAGAAGCTTGCCCAGCTGCACGATTATTCGCCGATCGCCTACGACCGTCGCCTCTGGCAGAAGCCGACCGCCTGAGCGGGGGATCGAACGACATCGTTCGGCCAAATCGCCTCGAATGGCTTACCAGGGCCATTCCCACCACCGCCTGCCTGACGACGTATGAATAGGACTGATCTTCAATGAGCGCGGACGAAAGAATTGTCATTGTGGGCGCCGGGCTTTCGGGCGCGGTCATTGGGCGGGAGCTTGCACTGGCAGGCCATCAGGTCGAGATCATCGACGTCCGCGACCACGTTGCCGGCAATTGCCACACGGAACGCGACAGCGAAACCGGCGTCATGGTCCATGTCTACGGTCCGCATATCTTCCATACCGACGACAAGGAAGTCTGGGAATATGTGAACAGCTTCCAGACGTTCATGCCGTACAAGAACCGCGTCAAGACGACGAGCAGCGAGAAGGTTTATTCGCTGCCGGTCAATCTGCACACGATCAACCAGTTCTTTGGCAAGAACTTCCGGCCGGATGAGGCCCGCACCTTCATCGAGGAAAAGGCCGACAAATCGATCGCCGATCCGCAGACATTCGAAGAGCAGGCGTTGCGCTTCGTCGGCCAGGATCTCTACCATGCCTTCTTCAAGGGATACACGGAGAAGCAATGGGGTTGCTCGCCGACCGACTTGCCGGCCTCCATCCTGAAGCGCCTGCCTGTGCGCTTCAACTACGACGACAACTACTTCTTCCACAAATACCAGGGCATGCCGGAAACCGGCTACACCGACATGATCGAGCGGATCCTCGATCATCCGAACATCACGGTAACGCTCGGCACTCAATTCCACCGCGCCGAAGCGCCGGCGTCCAGTCACGTCTTCTATTCGGGCCCGCTTGACGGCTATTTTGATTTCGAGCTCGGTCGCCTCGCCTACCGCACGCTCGACTTCGAACGCTTCACCTATGACGGCGATTACCAGGGCTGTGCCGTCATGAATTATGGTGACGTCGCCGTGCCGTTTACCCGCATCACTGAGCACAAGCACTTCTCTCCTTGGGAAGAGCATGCCGGCTCTGTCTGCTACAGAGAGTTCTCCCGCGAGTGCGGCCCGCAGGACATCCCCTACTACCCGGTCCGGCTGGTCAAGGACAAAGAACAGCTCGCCGAGTATGTGGCTCGCGCAGAGCAGGAAGCGTCGGTGACCTTCGTTGGGCGGCTTGGCACCTACCGCTATCTCGACATGGACGTAACGATCCGCGAGGCACTCGACACCGCCCGCCTCTTCTTGGCCAAGCAATCCGAGGGCGCTTCGATGCCGGCGTTCCTGCATTCGCCCGTCTGACGACGGTTCACGAGCCAAACAACGTCACGCCAGCCTGCGGTTCCCGCGGCTGGCGTTTTTAATGTTCGATTGTCGTTGACTTTATTGTCTTGCGGCTGCGGTCAGTGGAACGAGCGCACCAGGCTGCCGACGAGCAGGTTCCAGCCATCGATCAGGACGAAGAACAGGATCTTGAAGGGCAACGAAATCGATGTCGGCGGCAGCATCATCATGCCCATTGCCATGGTGATGGTTGCGACGATCAGGTCGATGACCAGGAACGGAAGCACGACGAGGAAGCCGATTTCGAAGCCGCGGCGGATTTCCGAAATCATGAAGGCCGGAACAAGCACGCGGTAGTCGATCTTCTCGCCGGTATCGACCGTCTGGCCACGCTCACGGGCGAGATCGACGAAGAGCGCCAGATCCTTGTCGCGCGTGTTGTGGGTCATGAAGGTTCGGAAAGGCTCGGCGATCCGCTCGACCGCCTGCTGCTCGTTGATCTGGTTGGTCAGCAGCGGCTGAACGCCGGTCTGCCAGGCCTGATCGAAGGTCGGCTGCATGACATAGAAGGTCATGAACAGCGAGAGCGACAGCAGGATCATGTTGGAGGGTGTCGATGACAGGCCCATGCCGCTGCGCAGGATCGAAAAGGCGATCACGAAGCGCGGAAAGCTCGTCACCATGATCAGGATACCCGGCGCAACCGACAGAACGGTGAGCAAACCGAAGGTCCGGATGATCCAAGCAGCGACAGAGCCGTCGACCGGAAGGTTCAACAGGTTCGTCGGCAATTGCTGGGCATGCGCCAGCTCGGGTACCGCCATCATGGCAGTGAAAAGCACTATGAGTCGAATCATTCGATGACGAAGGTCCTGAACATGATCTTCGATACGCGTCCCTGCGCGCGAAGGTCAACACGTTCCTGGATGTCATCCCGAAGATATTCGAAGCCGCGCGCACCCTCAATCTGCTGGAGCGAAACGGTGCGGATATAGGCCAGGATATCCTGATGGATATCCTCGGCGATCTTTACGTCAGGCGGGCCGTTGAAAAGCAGCGCCACTTCCAGTCGAACCCAATTTTCCGAGGGATAAGCCAAGTTCGAAGTGATCGGCTCGAGCTGCACGACGTTGTTGGCTTCCGTCGAGATGTGGGGCAGACCTGCTTCGGCTTCCTTCTTCTTGGCCGCCTCATCCTTGGCCTGCACGGCCTCCTGCTCCTGTGCGGCACCCTTGATGCTGGGTGCGACCATTCCGCCGACGACCCAGCCGCCGCCGCCGCCGAGCAGCGTCAGGACGGCGAGACCAATCACGGTCATCATCGCGGCTGATTTCTTTTTCGACTGGCCTTCGGGGGCCTCTGAGTCTGCCATGGTATTCAGCCTGCCTTAGAGCGGCGAGAAGAGATCGACGGCCTGCTGGCCGCGTGGCGGCTGCTGCACTTCCATCAGGCGACCACGACCGCCGTAGGAGATGCGCGCTTCAGCAATCTTCTCGTAGGAAATCTGGTTGTCGGCGTTGACGTCCTGCGGACGCACGATACCAGCAACGTTTAGAATGCGGATTTCCTGGTTGACGCGAACTTCCTGAGAGCCGCTGATCACAAGGTTGCCGTTCTCGAGAATGCCGGTGACGACGGCCGCGACCATGAGTTTCAGGGTTTCGGACCGGTCGATCTTGCCCTTGCCGTCAGTGCTGGTGTCGGAACCATAGGTCACGTCGGTCTTCGACGACGGATTCCAGCCCATGACGTTAGCGGCGACATCCCAGTTGAGGCCGCTCGAGTTGGTGCGGCTGCGGCTGGTGTCGTTCTCGAACTTCGCCTTGTCGTTGATCTGGATATCGACCGTCAGAATGTCGCCGACATTCAACGCGCGCGCATCCTTGAAGAGTGCTGCCTGGGAGTCGCTCCAGAGCGAATAGCCCTGAGCAACCTGGCGCGGCTGCTTGGGATACATCGCCATCTGCGGCGTCTGTCCGTAGGCGAGACCGCTGCCGATCGGGCTCATGGCAGGTGCGCGGCCGATCTCGTTGATCGCCTGAGGGGACTGGCAGCCGGCCAAGATGGCAACGGCGGCAATCGCGACCGGAAAACGCTTCTTCATGTGGGGTCCTTCGACGTATTTGGATCGGACGCGCTGGCGATGATGTTGGCGATGACCGCCGCCTTCTTCGGATCCATCTCGTTCAGAATCAGGCTGGATTGCGCGGGGTTCAGCCGCATGACGACAGCCGCCGCGACCTCGACCCTCATCTCCTGAAGCTGCGAAGCAGCAGCGTCCGGCTTCATCTTCTTGTAAATGTCGGTCAGGCCGGCCTCGGCCTGCTTGAGGAAATCGTCGCGGCGTTTCAGCCAGTCCTGGTATTCCTCACGCCGCTTCTGCATCTCGGCGATGCGGCTGTCGACATCGGCACGCAGCTTGTCCAGCTCCTGCTTCTGCAGGAGATAGCGCTGGTCGCGCGCCGGATCGGCAATGTTCGTGCAGAACTGCTTGATTTCTTCCTCGGACGTCAGCTCGGCGCCAACAGGCGTGCGCGCTTCCTGCGCGAAGGCGCCGGGGATCGTCAGCAGGACGACGCCAGCAGCGGGCAGCGCCAGCCGCCGCAGCAATTCGGAAACAGTCATGCTGGCATTCAACTTGATCATTGCAGGACAAGCTCCGCTTGCAGCGCGCCGGCCGATTTGATGCCTTGCAGGATGGCGATGATGCCGTCCGGCTTGACGCCGATGTTGTTGAGGCCGGACACCAGCGTTTTGAGATCAGGACCGTCGAGCAGCGCGACTTTGCCGCCCGTCTTCTGCGCCGCGATATCCGTCTGCGGCTGTACGGCCGTCACCCCACGCGAGAACGGTTCTGGCTGGATGATCTGCGGCGTCTCCGTCACCTGCACGGTCAGCGTACCATAGCTGACGGCAACCGGCGACACGCGAACATCCGCACCGATAACGATCGTTCCCGTCCGCTCGTTGACGACGACCTTCGCAGGCGTGTCCGTTTCGACCACCAGGTTCTCGAGATCGGCCATCAGGCGGGTGAGATCAGCCGATCGTGGCTTCTGGACGATGACTTCCTGCGCGTCCTTGGCTTCGGCGACCGGGCCGCCGAAGCGCGCGGAAGCGTAGCCGTTAACGACATCGGCAATGCGTACCGCCGTCGAAAAGTCGGGGTTGCGCAGCTGCAGCACCAGATTGACCGAATCCTTGAAGCGGGACGGCAATTCACGTTCGATGATCGCACCGCCCGGCACGCGGCCAGCGGTCGTAACGCCTTCGGTCACGCTCGACGCCTGGCCCTGCGCGGTGAAGCCGGAAACTACGACGGATCCCTGAGCGACCGCATAGATCTGGCCGTCGGCACCCGAGAGCGAAGTCATGACAAGCGTACCGCCGCGCAGCGACGTGGCATCGCCCAGCGAACTGACGCTGACGTCGATGCGGCTACCGGGACTTGCAAAGGGCGGCAGATTTGCCGTGACCATGACGGCCGCGGTATTCTTGGCGTTGGACTGACCACCTTGCGTCGAAATACCGAGGTTCTGCAGCATCGCGCGCATGGACTGCTCGGTAAACGGCGAGGCACGGAATCCGTCGCCGGTGCCCTGAAGGCCCACGATGAGACCGTAGCCGATCAACTGGTTGTCGCGGCCGGCCTGCAGCGAGGCGATATCCTTGATGCGCGACGTCATCGCCGACGCCGGCGAAACAGCCGCGAAATTCGGCGCAAGGAAAGCAAGCGCGATGAAAAGACGAAGTATTATTTTCATTTTGCTGCCACGTGTATGGTGCCGTCGGCGAGCACCGTGCCGCTGACGATCACACCAGAGTCCATATTGCGAACACGGATCATCTGACCCGTCATGCCGTCCTCAAGCGGAGATCCGGCCGCGGAAATCGTCATTGCGCCAAGCGTGAAGATGAGGCGGGCCGAAGAGCCGCGTGTCACGGTGTAGGGCTCGCGGAGCGCAGACACGGAGATCGTGCGACCCGGCAGGAGCGTACGCTTGGAGATCATGCCTTCCACCTGTCCGATGGACTTTGCATAATCGCCCTGGAGATTGGGGTTGGTAACCTCGACCTCCTGCAGCTGATCTCCCGAAACGGTTTCGCCAGGGTAGATGGTCGTCGTCGGCACGACGGCGTAGCCCCTTCCGGAGGCCAGCGCCGCCGGCGCCGAAAGAACGATCGCTGCGATCGCAACGGCTCTCGCCCATCCGAGACTTTTTCCTACCCGGCAAAACGTCATGTTTCGACCCTTCCCTGTTACTTCAGGTTCTTGCTGACGATGGAGGCCATCTCATCTGCAGTGGTGATGACCTTGGAGTTCATTTCGTAAGCGCGCTGGGCCGAGATCAGTTCGGTGATTTCCTTCACCGGATCGACGTTCGAGGATTCCAGGTAGCTCTGCTTCAGATAGCCGTAGCCTTCTTCATCCGGGGTGCCGACGACCGGCTGGCCGGAGGCTGGCGTTTCGGCGTAGAGGTTGTCGCCAAGCGGCTGGAGACCGGCTTCGTTGACGAAATCGGCGATCTGCAGCTGACCGAGCGTGGTCGCCGTGGTCGCGCCTGGGAGCTTCGCCGTCACCTCGCCGGAGCGGTTGATCGTCAGTTCGGTCGAGCCCGTCGGAATGGTGATGGTGGGAGCGACGGTGTAGCCGTCAACCGTCACGATCTGGCCGGTTTCGTTCTTGTTGAATGCGCCGGCGCGCGTGTAGAGGGTCGTGCCGTCCGGCGCCTCGATCTGGAAGAAACCGCGACCGACCAATGCGACGTCGAGGTCGTTACCGGTCTGCGCGAGTTCACCCTGGATGTGCAGGTTACGAACCGCCGATGTCTGAACACCGAGACCGATGTTGGCGCCTTCCGGAACGATCGCCTGGTTGGCGCGGTTGGAAACGCCCTTGGCACGTTCTGTCTGATAGAGAAGGTCCGTGAATTCAGCGCGCGCGCGCTTGAAGCCGGTCGTGTTGATGTTCGCGATGTTGTTGGCGATGACTTCAAGATTGGTCTGCTGGGCATCCATGCCCGTTGCAGCAATGGCTAGCGCTCTCATAGCTTCGTCCTTAAATCAATTACATCTGCATCTTGGTGACTTCGAGAAAGGCCGAAACGACCTTGTCGCGAATGGCAATTGCCGTTTGTAGGGTCTGCTGCGCCTGCATGACGGCGTCGACAACTTCGCGGGTCGTCGCTGTGCCCTTGATGCCGGCGAAAGACATGCTTTCGGCGTTCTTGATGGTGTTGACCGCACCGGTTGCCACGTTGTTCAGAACGGCCGCAAAGCCACCGTCGCTCGCAGCGCTTTCGGCAGCGGAGTTGGTGGATTTTCCGAGATCGACGCCGGCGAGATCGCGCGTAACCGACAGGGAGCTGATATTGTTTACAGAGTTGATCATTATTGGCTCTTCAGAAGGTCGATCGTCGACGAGATCAGGTCACGGGACTGCTTGATGGTCTGTAGGTTCGCGTCATAGGAGCGGTTCGCTTCGCGCATGTCGGCCATCTCGACCAGCATGTTGACGTTGGGCAGCTTCACGACGCCCTTTTCGTCCGCCGCAGGATTGCTCGGGTCGTATTCGGTCGTGAATTTCGATTCATCGACGCCGTACTTCTTGACGTTGACGGTTTTGACGCCGGTCGCGC
This sequence comes from Hyphomicrobiales bacterium, assembly GCA_900489925.1. Lineage (GTDB taxonomy): Bacteria > Pseudomonadota > Alphaproteobacteria > Rhizobiales > Rhizobiaceae > Rhizobium. The sequence continues at coordinate 245,990 of UEHQ01000002.1, forward strand.
GGTCGACCTCTTCACCGAAGGTGATCGTCTTGCGGCGATAAGGGTCCGCACCGGGCGTATCACCTGTCGAGCGTGCGTTGGCAATGTTTTCGGAAACGATGCGGAGGCGCGTCGATTGCGCTTCAAGACCGGATCCGGCGATTTTCATGGCTGCTGACAAAGGATCCATGATTTTAGCTCTTCACCGTCATAAGCATCATCCGATTGAAGGAGCTGACCAGCGATGTGTTCAGCTCGTACTGGCGCTTGATTTCGCCGGACTTGGACAGTTCCTCAGCAAGACCGACAGAGTTGCCGGACTCCTGAATGCCGATTTCCTGATCGAGTGCGGCGTCCTTGACGTCGATATCGCTCTTGGTGCTCAGATCGTTGCCGGTAAGGTGCGCCGGATTGGTGCGAACCATCGTCACGTCGGACTTATCGAGAACGGCCTGAAAGGGCGTGATGTCCTGGGCGCGATATTTCGGCGTATTCGCGTTCGCGATATTGCCGGCAACAACCTCCTGACGAATCGTCAGCCATTCCGCCTGCCGCGAGGCCAAGTCGAAAAGTTGAATCGGTTGCATAGGAACTCTCCGTGTTTACTGCCTCGAACCTACGGAGGTAATCTTGCGTCAGACTTACGGAGAATGCGGTTGCCGCGTTGGGTCCGGCACTTGGTTCTCAGCGCAAACAAATAAGGCCCCACCGTTGCCGGAAGGGCCTGTCGAAACTAATTGCGCATGCGTCTAGTTGTGAGCGTAGACCTCGCCCTTGGATGTCACGATGACCCATTTTCCATCGCGCTGCTCAAGCGTCGCCAGACGGCTTTCGTCGGGCAAGATCGAACCGACGCGCACGACGTACATGCCGGAACTGTCCTCGATGAGGGCCCGACCGTTTGCGACATGCAGAAGCCGGAAGCCCGCCTTGCCGGGGAAGGGCTGATCTTCTGCCGGCAATCCCTTGTCGTCTTCCTTGCCGATGCTGGAGACGGTCGCCGTCGTCAACGGATCCACCGGCAGCTCCGGCTTCTTGTCGACCGGGTTCTTGTTGGCCATCGCAAGCGGAGAAACGCTGAAGACGTTGCGCGCCGGCCAATCCGGCAGCTCGCGCGTGCGATCTCCCTGCGCGACGTTGATGCCGAACTTGTCTTCGTTGAAAAAGACGTACCATGGGAAGAACGCGGCAGCGCCGGCCAGCACAAGGCCGGTAATCGTCATGCCGCGGTCGAGAAGAGTCGCTCTGCGCGGTCCTTCCGGCTTCAGCGGTGCGATCTTCTCGTCATCGTCGAAATCGTTCACTTAACGCCTTCCTATCTTCGAATGCCGGGCTGATTGCCGGCGGCGGCTTTCAAGGCGCCGGCCAGATCGGCGAAAGCGTCCAGTGATTCGGCATCACCCGGCGACTGTTTCAAAACATCGTAAATAACTGGTACCTGCTTCACCGCCATGTCCAGATCCGGATCAGCGCCTGGGCGGTAACCGCCGATCAGTCGCAGGTCCCGCGTTTCTTCAAAACGGTGCACCAGCGTCTTCAGCCGCGATACCAGCTTCTCCTGGTCCGGCGTCCACGCCTTTCTTGCCAGACGCGAGATCGATGCCAGGGGATCGATGGGCGGATAACGCCCCTCCTCCGCAAGGCTGCGCTGCAGAACAATATGGCCGTCGAGAATGCCACGCGTGGAGTCGGCGATCGGGTCGTTGTGGTTGTCGCCATCGACGAGGATGGAAATGATCGCAGTGATCGTTCCGGTTCCCTCGGGCCCGGGCCCCGCACGCTCCAGCAGCCGCGGCAGTTCGGTAAAGACCGACGCCGGATAGCCACGCGCAATTGGCGGCTCGCCCGACGCGGTCGCGACTTCGCGGATGGCATGGGCAAAGCGAGTAACACTGTCGATGATCAGCAGAACGTTGTCGCCCTGGTCACGGAAGTGTTCGGCGATGGTCACCGCCGTCAACGGCGCCATCTTGCGCAGCATCGGGCTCTCATCGCTCGTCGCAACGACGGCGATCGACTTCTTCATGTGCGGGCCGAGTGTGTCTTCGATGAATTCGCGCACTTCGCGACCGCGTTCGCCGACGAGAGCAATCACCACCTTGTCGAAGGCTTCGGCACGCGCGAGCATCGACAGCAATGTCGATTTGCCGACGCCCGAACCCGCGAAGATGCCGAGGCGCTGCCCAAGGCAGAGCGGCGCGAAGATATCGATCGCGCGCACGCCGGTCTTGAAGCCCTTTTCGACGCGCTGGCGCGTCATCGACGGCGGCGCCGTATTGGAAATCGAGCGACGTCCAAGCCCCTCGACGACTGGCCCCAGTCCATCGATCGGCTCGCACAGGGAATTGATGGTGCGCCCACACCAGCTGTCCGAAGGAGATATCCGGAACGCGCCCTTGCGGATCACGGTGTCGTGGATGCCGATCGGCTCGCCCGGCTCAATCGGGCAGACATAGGTCAGCTCCGGTTCGACGCGAACGACCTCTCCGAGATGAACGCCGGTCGGTGATTTGTGGGCGACGAATTCGCCCAGCCGCACATGCCGCGACAGGCCGGTCACAGTGTAGTGGCCGGCCGCGATGGTCTGAACATGGCCGCCCGGGGCGACCAGAAAATCTGGATTGGAATAGCGTTCGACGAGGCCGGCAAGATGCGCGAGCTTCGGCGAAAGTGCGTCTGCGGCAAGCGGTGCGTGAGACATGCGTCAACCTCCCGCTTAGCGGCTGCCACCGAGCGTCTTGATCGCTTCGTTGAAGGAATCTTCGCTGTCCTTGGTGAGCGACGTCATGCTCTCGAAGGCGCGGTTGACTTCGATCAGCTGGGTGATTTCCCGCATGGCGTTCACATTGGAATTTTCGAGATAGCCCTGCTGGACGCCGACGTTGAAACGGTCGGTCACGGACCGTGGCGTTTCCGTGGTCATGATGCCGCTGTTCTCGTAGCGCAGGTAGCCCTTGCTGATGTCGGCTTCGAACAGGCCGAGCGAGCCGGCCTGCTTGCCATCCTGGTAGATCAAGCCATCGGAGCCAACCTTGGGCTCACCGCCAGCCTTGTTGAGCTGGATCGGCGCACCGCCTGCATCGAGAACCGGATAACCACGAACCGAGACCAGCTCACCACTATCCTTCAGCGTGAAGCGACCGTCCTTGGTCAGAACCTTTCCGGCTGGCGTGTCGAGCGAGAACCAGGCGTCCCCCTTGATTGCGAAGTCGAGCATGTTGCCGGTGTGCTCCAGCTCGCCATTGTCGCCCGACAGGTAGTCGTTGCCCTGGGATACGTAGGCGATCTTTGCGTTGACCTTGTTACCGGTCTCACCAAGCATCTGGTTGAATTTCACCTCAGTGCCGCGGAAGCCGGTGGTGTTCACGTTCGCCATGTTGTCCGCGATGGTGTCGAGACGACGCTCCAGTGCCATTTGCGAAGACAACGAAACATAAAGACCGGATTGCATCTTGGTAGGCTCCTGGCATTGGCGATGAACGGTACGAAATCCGTGTGTTTGCAGTCGGTTCGACCACGGGTTTCGCTGAGGCGGCATCTCAGAAACGGGCGCGGACGCCCATTCGTCACCTACAACCTTTCATCAAATCCTTGCGCGAAGCTGGCATCCAAAAAGCTTGTTCCGCAGGCGCAACCATCAGCCTCACGCAAGCCAGCAATCCTATCCCTTCCGTTGAAAATAACGATCAGGTTTGGACTGACGATGAACATCATTATCGGATTTGTGATTACCTGCGGCTGCATCGTCGGCAGCTTCATGGCGATGGGCGGGCACGTCGACGCACTTTGGCAGCCCTTTGAGCTCGTCATCATCGGCGGCGCCGGCCTGGGCAGCTTCATCATGGGTAACCCGATGAAGGTGGTGAAGGACTCGGGCAAGGCGCTCGGCGAAGCGTTCAAGCATTCGGTTCCGAAGGAACGTAACTACCTCGATACGCTCGGCGTTCTCTATTCGCTCATGCGCGACCTGCGCACGAAGTCGCGCAACGAAATCGAAGCGCATATCGACAATCCGGCCGAATCCTCGATCTTCCAGTCCGCTCCGACGATCCTCAAGAACAAAGAGCTGACCGCGTTCATCTGCGACTACGTCCGCCTGATCATCATCGGCAATGCCCGCTCGCACGAGATCGAGGCGCTGATGGACGAAGAGATCAACACGATTCTTCACGACAAGATGAAGCCTTACCACGCCATCCAGACCATGGGTGACGCCTTCCCGGCGATCGGTATCGTCGCCGCCGTTCTCGGCGTTATCAAGGCCATGGCGCACATCAACGACTCTCCCGAGGTTCTCGGTCACCTGATCGGTTCAGCGCTCGTCGGTACCTTCCTCGGCATTCTGCTTTCCTACTGCGTCTGCTCGCCGATCGTCTCCCAGATCAAGATCGTACGCACCAAGCAGCACCGCCTCTATGTCATCGTCAAGCAGACCCTGCTTGCCTACATGAACGGCTCGGTACCTCAGGTCGCTCTCGAATACGGTCGCAAGACGATCTCCGCCTACGAGCGTCCGTCGATCGATGCCGTCGAGCAGGAAATGATGAACCCGGGCGGCGAGAACAAGGCGGCGTAAAAGCACATGAATGCTCCACTCCAGAAACCAGTCATGGACGACAGCCTGCTTGCAAAGCTGACCGGAAGGCTCGGCGACAAGGCGACGGTCGAGAAGATCTGCAGCGCGTTCGGCGATGTCTATCGGGAATTCCTGCCTGACGTCATCAAGAGCGAGACGGGCCTCGAGGTTCAGGTCGACTATCTCGGCTGCCACAGCGGCTACAAGAACGACCTAGTCGCCGACCTCGGCGAAAGCGTCACCCTGGTCAATGCAGAGCTGCGCAACTGGTCGCGGAATGTGACCATGGCCTGTGGCAACGGCTTCATCATTACCTTGATGGAGCACCTGCTGGGCGCGTCGCCCGAGACGGTCGAGCAGCCGGCCGACCGCCTGCTTTCGGCGATCGAGCTCGAACTTGCCGTTACGGTGTTCGACAAGATTGCCGATGTGTTCCGCTCCGCGGTCAACGCGCCTGGCGGCTTCGAACCGACGCTTGAGCCGCCGCACGCAATCGAGACACGGTCGAAGCCGGCGGACGACAAGCCGGACGAATTTGCAGCCACGATCAACATGTCGATCACGCTGTCCGGCATCACGGCGGACTTCGCGCTGATCGTACCGCAGGCCGCGCTGCTGAAGACGACTGTTACCGCGCCTCGCGCAAAGAATCAGTCGCCGAAGTCTTCCGAATGGACCGACCAGCTTTCCGAGCAGGTCCGGCGTTCGCAGGTCACCCTGGAGGCCAAGATCCGGCTGCAGGACCTCACGCTTCGGACCATCTCCAAGCTGGCGGCAGGCGATGTCATTCCGTTCCATGACAGCGGCGACGTCCGCGTCGATGTCAGTGCCAACAGCAAGGAACTGTATGTGTGCGAGTTCGGGCGCTCGGGCGAGAATTATACCGTCCGGGTCAAGGACACGATCAATTCGGATGACGAGCTCATCCGCCACTTAATGAATTAGCGCATTTCCTGTCCCCTGCCGCACGGCAGGTTGAGGCAAGTTTCAACTGGAATAGTGATTTCATGGCGACGAAGAAGACAAAGCAAACCGACGATCTTTCCCTCGAGCTCCCGGGCAACGAGGCTGAACTCGATCAGGCTATCGACGACCTGCGCGGCGTTCTGAAGACCGACGCAGATGGCGGCATGCCGGACTTCGGCGGCGATGCTCCCGGCACAGATCTCTCCGCCTTCGGCGGCGACCTGGACAGCGACACCTCCTTCGGCGGTGGTGACTTCGGTAGCTCCTCCGATTTCGGCGGTGGCGACTTCGGCAGCGACACGTCGTTCGGCGCAACGGCTTCCGAGCCGGCACCGCTCGGCAGCGCCATGCAGTCGAATCTCGAGCTGATCATGGACATTCCGATCGACGTCCAGATCATGCTCGGCAGCAGCCGCATGCAGGTTTCGGGCCTGATGAACCTGAACGAGGGCGCCACGATCGCACTCGACAAGAAGATCGGCGAACCCGTCGAGATCATGGTGAACGGCCGCAAGATCGCGCGCGGTGAAATCACCGTACTGGAAAACGACGACACCCGCTTTGGGGTCAAGCTGATCGAAGTAATGAGCACTAAAAAAGCCTGATCCCGCTGCAGGGACGGAGAGGTTAGACCATGATGGACTTTGACGATTTCGGCGGCGCTCTAGCCGGGAAACCGTTGACCGAGGCTGAAAAAGCGGCTGCTGTTCTCCTTGCGATGGGGAAAGGGGTCGCTGGCCGCCTGCTGAAGTATTTCACGCAGGCCGAACTGCAGACGATCATCGGATCAGCACAATCGCTGCGCGCCATTCCACCGGATGAACTGCTGGGACTCGTTGCCGAGTTCGAGGACCTGTTCACCGAAGGCGCCGGCCTGATGGACAATGCCAAGGCGATCGAGAGCATTCTCGAAGAGGGCTTGACCCCCGACGAAGTGGACAGCCTGCTCGGCCGACGCACGACCTTCCAGGCATACGAGACGTCGATCTGGGACCGCCTCGGCGAAGGCGACCCTGCATTCATCGGCAAGTTCCTGATGCGCGAACATCCGCAGACCGTGGCCTACATCCTGTCCATGATGCCGTCTTCCTTCGGCGCCAAGGTGCTGATGCAGATCCCGGACGGCCGACGCGCCGACATCATGAACCGTACCGTCAACCTGAAGTCCGTCAGCCCGAAGGCAGCGCAGATCATCGAAAAGCAGGTCATGACTCTGCTTGCAGAGATCGATGCCGAGAAGAACTCGGTCGGCTCGACGAAGGTCGCGGAACTGATGAACGAGATGGACAAGCCGCAGGTCGATACCCTGCTCACCTCGCTCGAATCGATCAGCCGCGAATCGGTCAACAAGGTCCGTCCGAAAATCTTCCTCTTCGACGATCTCATGCTCATGCCGCAGCGCAGCCGCGTCATGCTGCTGAACGACATCTCTGCGGACATCCTCACCATGGCCCTGCGTGGCTCGTCTGCCGAGATGCGCGAAGCGGTTCTTGCATCGATCAGCCCTCGCCAGCGGCGCATGATCGAATCGGACCTGCAGAGCGGCACCGTCGGCATCAACCCGCGCGAGATCGCGATTGCGCGCCGCGCGATTGCCCAGGAAGCGATTCGTCTTTCGAATTCGGGCCAGATCCAGCTCAAGGAGACCGAAGGCGACGGCGCAGCGGCAGCCTAAGACGCCGTAGCTGTGTACAGATCGACTGGGGTCGGTTGAAGCGATTGATCGCGGCAACCCCGACAGCTAACCTTGAAGACGGCCGCGCTCCAGTGCGGCCGTTTCCTTTTGATGGAGGGCCGCGACCTTGGCTGATGATGACAAGGACAGCAAAACAGAAGCCCCTACCGCGAAAAAGAAGAGCGACGCTGCCGAAAAAGGTAACCTGCCCTTCTCTCGCGAGTTGCCGCTTTTTGCGACGGTCCTTGCGACCTACGTCTACCTGATCTTCTTTCTGCCGAGCGGTCTCGGTCGGGTCGGCGATGCGCTCAAGGACATTTTCGAGCAGCCCGATCAATGGAAGATCGAGACGGGACCCGACGTTCTCTCGCTGTTCGTCCATCTTGGCTGGGTGGCGGCCGCGCTGCTCGCGCCGGCAATGATCCTGTTCATGACATTCGGCCTCATAGCATCGATCGCGCAGAACCTTCCGGTACCTGTGCTCGAGCGCATTCGTCCGCAGTTTTCGCGCATTTCGCCGGCCAAGGGATGGTCGCGCATCTTCAGCCTGCCTGGCCTGATCGAGTTCGGCAAATCGCTAATCAAGATCCTGATTGTCGGCATCGTGATGTTCTTCGTCCTGAAGAGCGAATATTTCGGCGCCATCGACGCCATGTTCTCCGACCCGGCGACGATCTTTACGCGCATGATGTCCGCGATGCAGAAGATCACCATCGTGGTGCTGATCGCGACGGCGGTGGTGGCAATCGCCGACTTCTTCTGGACGCGCTATCACTATTTCAGCGAACTGAAGATGACCCGGCATGAAATCAAGGAAGAAAACAAGCAGTCGCAGGGCGACCCCTTCGTCAAAAGCCGCCAGCGATCCCTCATGCGCGATCGCGCCCGTCGCCGCATGATCGCCAACGTACCGCGCGCCACCCTGGTCATTGCAAACCCGACCCACTATGCCGTCGCGCTTCGCTACGTCCGTGAAGAAAACGATGCGCCTATCGTCGTTGCCAAGGGGCAGGACCTAATTGCGTTGAAAATCAGAGAGATCGCGGAGTCGAGCGGAATTCCCGTTTTCGAAGATCCGCCGCTTGCGCGCTCCATGTTTGCGCAAGTCTCGGTGGATAGTGTCATCCCGTCAGCATTCTACAAGGCCGTCGCCGAACTCATTCATCGGGTTTACGCGACGCAAGCCAAGAACCAACGGGTACGATAACCGAATGAAAAAATGCCCATACTCTGCCCAGCGTGAAAAAATTCTAGCTGAAGCAATCAGCCCGGTCGCCACTGAGCTCCGACTTCTGGACGCTTCCGACCTGATCTCGATCCTGCGCTTTGAGTATTACGGCAATCTTTCCGATCTCGTCTCTTCGGCCGCCGAAATGTTTTTCCACCCCGGCACGGTCAACTTCGGCCATGGCGGCAGCTATACGCTGGAGTGGGGTGGCAAGCCGGAAGTGGTGATCGATCTCGAAATCAAGCCACAGGGCGTCACTGTCTATGCCCAGCTGACACTGGCAGCAGAGCACGCCGGCATTGAGATCAACCACATCGCCTTTGAGAACCCCTCAAACGATCCCGACGAAAACACCGCTTTCCTGGAACGCAGCTTGCATGCGGCGCGGTTCAACGTCGACCCGCTCCAGGCCCTGGCAAGCTAAGCCGTCAATTCTTCAGCTGATGTAGCCGAGGCGGATCGCCTTCGCGATGGCCTGGATTCGGTTGACCGAATCCAGCTTGATCGTGGCCGAGCCGAGATAGGCATTCACAGTATGGACCGACAGGCCGAGTTTTTCCGCGATCTCGTCACTGATCCGACCGTCACCGGCCAGCTGCAGGCAGGCGATTTCGCGTTCGCTGAGCGCTTCGGCTGCAGCGACACGCCTTTCGTCGAGCGACAGGAGGTCGATCAGTACATGGCACGCACGGCCGTGGAGTTCGACAATCACGTCACCTGGCGGATCGAGATCGTCTCCGGTGAAGATGACGAAGCCGTTTCCGATCGCGCCCAGGCGCACCGGAAAGGCCATGCCGGAAAACGGCACCAGGCCGTCCTGCAGCTTCGCCATGAACGGAACGATACCAGCGGGGCCAGGCAGCGCGCGATCGTGCCCACCAGCCCAGGCGAGCGGCAGCATGGACTTCTCGAGATGGTCCAGGAGTGCTTCGCCGTGGGCGTCCACGAAGGCCTTGCTGAAACCCGCATTCGATGGGCCCCAGTTCTCCAGCTCGCAGACGAGCCGCTGCTTCGCCGGCAAGCCGGCGCCGCTGATTCGGTAAACCGCAAAGTTCTGCGCGTCAGCCAGCTTCTGCATGGCAACCAGGCGAGGAAACAGATCCGATCGGCTGCTTACCTTGTTGGTACGCATTGGACGCCCGGTATCGGAATTTCCCAGCGACCTGCCCGTTGGATGTGCCATTGCGCCGTTCCTCTAAACGAGATTGTTTCGAACCGCGAACGCTATCGCTTCGGAACGAGTTTTGGTTGCTGTCTTGCGCATGACGCTGGTGATGTAGTTGTTGATGGTATTGCGGGAGATGCCAAGGATCATCGCAATTTCATCACTGGTCTTGCCTTCGGCAATCCAGAAGAGACATTCGAGTTCGCGGTCGGTGAGTTCGAAATCACGATCCGATTTGGAGCCGCCACAGTTCAGGAAGCTGGTGAAGTAGGCCGTCAGCAGGCCCACATCTCTCAGCCGTTCCTGAGACAGGATGAAGCCGTCGTCGAAGAGGAACATCAAGGCAAGGCGCGAGCGGCCGAGATTGAACATCAGCGAACAATATTGCCGGCTGGCACCGTCCGGTACGTCAGCATTATCGGGCAGCTGCGCGAAATGCGGCTGGAAGAGCTGCATGCACTTCTCGAGCTCGGTGGCCCTTGCAAAGCCGCCAACGAAGGTCCCGGCCAGATTGGTTACCAGATCGAACGGCCAGTCCGACGACACGACGAAGTCGAGTCCAGCTTCCTGCACCAGGTCAGCGCGGGCAAGAAGATAGTGCGACGCTCCTACGTAGTCCGTCAGGGCGCGAAGCCCTGGCTGCAACCTGCCCGTGCTTGAAATCTCGCAAAGCTGGCTGATCAATTCCTCGCGCGATGACAGGTTTGCCGAGGCGATGCCCACAAAGTTTCCCTTGTGTGTATCGCTCTTGAGAGCCTGCAATATGTGCATGTCCATTGACAAATCCTGCGGCTGAGGAATTACGACCGATCCGCGGCGTCTTCTAAAGAAATACACCCTAGCCGCGAATCATCCAAGATTACGACAACGGAGGAAATTCACCACCTCCGAGTTCTTGGGATTTACATTATCCGCATTTCGTGCGCCGATTCGCACGCTGATTCTATCTCTTCAATGAATGCTAAAATTAAGATGATTCTGCCCGTTGTGGCAATACGGTTCGCGTCAAACGCGAGATAGCGACAATCAGCCAGAGAAAATCACCACAAAAGAAAAAGGCCGGTTTCCCGGCCTTTCCTTTATGCGGCGTTTTCGACCGCCCATTTTCGAAGAATTTTTGCTGCGCGTTCTTCGTTGATTTCCACCATTCGGGCCAGCTTGCGTTCCGGGCCTTCCTTGACGCGGCGATTGAAGTTGCCGTCGTCGTCGCCCAGGCTGAGCAGGTCCTCGGTGCTGTCGAAGCCGAAATCGGATCCGAAGCCTTCCATGAGAGCGCCGCCACCGCCAGCACCGACAGCCGGTGCGAAGTCGGGCAGTTCCAGGCCGGCGCTTTCGGGCGAGGTATCGCCACCGATCGCCGCGCCGCCGGTCATGCTGCGGACCATCGGACGGAGACCCATCCAGACCACCAGGAAGGCGACCGCAACGAAGGCAAGCGAATTGATGATGCCAGCGAGGTTTCTGCTCAGCATATCCATGACGCGAACGCCGGAGCCGGTGTCTTCGAGAAGCTGGTTGTCCAGGAACTCCATCGCCGTGACGGTAACAACGTCACCGCGGGCGGTGTTGATGCCGGCAGACGAGGAAACGATCTTCTGCATCTCCGCGAGATAGGCGTCGATCTTTGCCTGGTCGACCGGCTCGCCGACCATCTTGGCGATACGGCCCTTGTTGACGACAACGGCAACCGACAGCTTGTCGACTTTGTAGCTGTTGCGCGTGGTCGCGGTCGTCTTGCTGTTGATCTCGTAGTTGGTCTGCTCTTCCTTCTTGTCGGACTTGTCCTGCGATTCCGGACCATTGTTGCCGCCGGAATCAGGCGCCGCCTGAGGAATGTTCTGTTCGACCGTCGTGGCGTTGTCGGACTGCTTCTGCTGCGACTGGGACGCTTCCTTGGTCGTGCGAACCGAGCGTTCCACCTTCGATTCAGGATCGTAGACCGTCTCCTGGATCTGCTGACTGTCGGTATTCAGGTCCGCCGTGACGCTGGAGCGGAAGTTGTCCATGCCGAGGAACGGCGCAAGAGCCTTGTCGATGTTGGATTCGACCTCGTCCTGTACGTTCTGGACGATGCTGAGCGAGCGGTTCAACGAACTGTTGCCCGCTTCGTCGCCCGAAGCGAGCAGCTGGCCGGCGGAATCGAGAATGGTCACGTCGCCGACATCAAGGCCGGGGACGGCCGAGGCGACAAGGTGACGGATGGAGGTTGCGGCGTTGCGGCCTGTCGAGGCGCTCGCGCGGATCATGACGGAGGCCGTCGGCTTCTGCTCGGCGCGGCGGAAGTTGCCGGTCTCGGGCATGACGATGTGAACGCGCGCTGCATTGATGCCTGAGATGGACTGGATCGTGCGGCCAATCTCACCTTCGAGTGCGCGAACGCGGGTGACTTCCTGCATGAACGAGGTCAGGCCCAGCGAGCCGACATTGTCAAAAAGCTCATAGCCTGCGTTGGCGCTGTTCGGCAGGCCACGTTCGGCGAGCAGGAGACGTGCCTTTCCGGTCATGCCAGCGGGAACGGTGATGCTGGTTCCGTCAGTGCCGACCTGAAAGGCGATGTTTGCTTCGGCGAGAGCGATACTAATCTGGTTGAGATCGGGCGCATCAAGGCCGACATAAAGCGATTCTTGCGCGGGTTTATTGACCATGAGCGCCGCGCCGAGCACGAGAGCAATGGAAACGACACCCACACCGGCTAACGCCAACAGGCGATTCCGCCCTAGCGAACTAAAGTTCTTAATAACCTGAAGTAATTGATTTAACAGATTCATTCTGTTCTCGCACGATCGTCACAGACATAGCAGGCTTATTGCCTCATTCGACAATACGAGCCGAAACTTGTGCGAGCGTTTCCTACGAAGGTGCGAGATTGGTGCCGGTCAGAAAAAATCGAAGTCGCCGGCGGCCTTGGCGAGCGGCTGCGAATGGGCCGGATGTATGCTGCCGCGAAGCGCACGCTGCATTTCACTGAGCTTCACGAGGCTGAGTGCCGTTGCCACGTCAACGGTCCAGTCATGGGAGATTTCATTGGTGATGTTGTCGATGAATTCGGCCAGACCGCGCGTTTTCTGTACGGCGAGGTCGATCCCCTGCATCACCTTCATGCTTTCGGGCGAGTTCAGAAGCGCGGCACCGCCGCCCAGTTCGAGAAGCTGGGGCTCGATGCGCTCGATGAGGTAGGCGACGTCATGCAGTTCCGCGACGACACGGGTCAGAATTTCAGGCAGCGCTTCCACCGGCGACGACGGCTCCACAACGGTAGTCAGGGTCATTCACAATCCTCGCCTCAGAAAAATTCAATGCTAGTTTCGACGGGCTTCTGCGGAGTAACCGGCCGCTGTTCCAGAGCGACAGTCCTCTGCGTTTCCGCGCCAGTCAGGGGGTATTGCCGTGCGCGCCCGGAAACCGGCCAGAATTCAAGCTTGCGGCCGTGGTCGCCACCGGTGCTCGAACCGACGACGGGGATGCCTTCGTCCTTCAGGAACTGCACGGCGAACTGGGCATTCTGCTCGCCGACATTGGAGAATGTCGAGATCGTCTTTGCCCCGCCGAAGATCTTGGCCTCCAGGCGGTCGCGGCGCGCGCCCTGCTTCAAGAGGCCGTTGATCAGCAGTTCCATCAGATGAACGCCATAGCGGGTGGCATCGCCACCGGTCATGGGCGTATTTCCAGTACCGGGCAGCAGGAAGTGATTCATTCCTCCGATGCCTGCCACAGGATCCCTCAGACATGCAGCCACGCACGAGCCAAGTATGGTCGTCAAGACCGCGTTCGGATCATTCAGGACCTTCCATTCGCCCTGGATGATGTGAACGCGGCGGGCCGCAACCTCGACATTCATTTCAATGCTCCAAATACGGCCTCGATAGCCGCCTTCATCTTTTCGATGGTGAACGGCTTGGCGAGAACGTTGTTGGCGCCCAATGCCGCAGCCTTCGTCACCAAGGCGCGGTCGCCCTGGGCGGTGAGGATGATGAAGGCAGCCTTCTTAGTCGCCGGATTGCTGCGAACAGCCTGCAGCAGGCCGAGGCCGTCCATCTTCGGCATGTTGAAGTCCGAGATGACCAGGTGGTGGGGCTGGGCAGCCATGATCTTCATGCCCTGCTCGCCGTCGCCGGCCGAGGTGATCTGCTTGAAGCCGAGCTGGGTCAGCGCGTCGCTCAGCAGCAACCGGCTCGTTACCTGATCGTCAACGATCAGGACCTTAATTTTCTCTGCAATCGACATTAGTCAGTTCCTTCCTTTCGGGCGGCAGTCATTTTCAAGATTTCTTCGCCGATGGCGTTCAGCGGCAGCTGATGTTCCACGGCTCCGAGTTCGTAGGCGACACGCGGCATGCCATACACCACGCAGGTCTTCTCGTTCTGTCCGAGAGTGCGTGCGCCGGCATGGCGCATTTTCAGGAGACCGGCGGCGCCATCACGTCCCATTCCGGTCAGGATGACACCGACGGCGTTGCGGCCGGCAAGTTCGGCGACCGAATCAAACAGCACGTCGACGGACGGCCGGTGGCCGTTTACCGGATCGCGCTCGACCAGCCGGCAGGCTGGTGCAGAGGCGTTCGTGACCTGCAGGTGACGTTCACCGCCGGGTGCCAGGTAGATCTTCCCGATCTCCAGACGAGCACCATCGGTCGCTTCCTGCACCACCGGTGCGCAGAGGCGATTGAGCCGCTCGGCAAAGCTCTTGGTGAAGGTCGGCGGCATATGCTGCGTAATGACCGTCGGCGGGCAATTGGCCGGAAACTTCTGCAGCACTGCTATCAACGCTTCGACCCCGCCGGTGGACGAGCCGATGGCAACGATCTTGCGACCGACACGGAAATCGGCGACGGCCGGTGGCGGCGCGGCAGGAGCCGGCTGGGTGTACTGGCGCCGCTGCGAACGCGCGGCCGCCTTCACCTTCTCGGCGAGATCGCCAAAGGGTCGCGCATCACCGGGCAGTGGCTTGCCGACGCAGTCGAAAGCGCCGATCTCGAGCGCCGCCAGCGAGGCATCGGCACCGCGATGCGTCAGCGTCGAGACCATGATGACAGGCATGGGGCGCAGCCGCATGATCTTGTCGAGAAAATCGAGGCCGTTCATGTTGGGCATCTCGATGTCGAGCGTCACGACATCGGGATTGAGCTTCTTGATCGCCTCGCGTGCCTCGAGCGCATCGCCCGCCTGGCCGATGACGCTGACCTCGGGGTCGGCGCTCAGAACAGCGGTGATCAGCCCCCGCATGGTCGCCGAATCGTCGACGACGAGAACTCTGGCCGGCGCGCTCATGCCTTCCTCCCGACGCCCTTGGTCGTGTAGCGGTAGGTGGTGATGCCGATGTTGTCGAAGACATTCTTGGCATCGCCGGAGACACGCTCCGAGTGACCGATATACAGATGCCCCCCCTCGGGCAGCAGCTCGGCAAAGCGCGACCAGATCTTCATCTGGGTCGGCTCGTCGAAATAGATGACGACGTTGCGGCAGAAGATGACGTCGAACTTGCCCTTGAACGGCCACTGGGCCATCAGGTTCAGCTCGTTATAGGTAATGAGGCGCTTGACCCGGTCGTCGACCTGGAACTTGCGGCGCCCCTGGACCTCGACTTCGCTGAACCACTGCTTGCGCATCGCGGGCGACACGGTTTCCAGCGCGTTTTCGTCGTAGGCACCGGCGCGAGCGATGGCCAGGATCTTCGGATCGATGTCGGTCGCCAGGATCTTGAAGTCGTAATCGGCGATGTTCGGCATCATTGCCAGCACGGTCAGCGCGATCGAATAAGGCTCCTGCCCGTCGGACGAGGCGGCTGACCAGATACGGACGCGGCCGCCCATCTTGGCACGCTGCAACAACTCCGGCAGAACATGATCACGCAGGTGCTCGAAGTGGTGGTTCTCGCGGAAGAAGCGCGTGAAATTCGTCGTCAGATGCGACAGCATCTCACGGCGCGGAGCAGCCCCCGCCGGCGACGACACCAGCGCGCAATACTCCCGGAAGCCCGAGAGGCCGAGATTGCGGATGTGCTTCGAAAGACGCGAGTAGACCAGCGATGCCTTGGTCTCGTTCAGGAAAATCCCCGCATCCGAGTAGATCATCGCGGCGATTTCCGTGAGGTCGCGGCGCGTCAACGGGTATTCGCCGTTCGCCAGAACCTCATCGGGGTTCCCCTGCCTCATGTCTTTTGCACTCAGGACATTCATGCAGCTTCGCTTTCCGTTTCAGGGAAGATGGCTTCGAGTTCGAGTAGGCAGATCATCCGCTTGTCGATCGCCAGAACACCGCGAGCGAACTGGCGCTGCAGCTCGGACGCGATCTCCGGAGTCGGCTGGATGCTGTCTTCGGCGATGGTCAGAATATCGGACACGGCATCGACCAGCAGACCGACGACCTTGCTGTGCACCTGAGCCACGATGATGACGTGGCGCGGGGTGGTCACGGCCGGCTTCATGCCGAGACGCGCCGACAGATCGATGATCGGCAACACTGCACCGCGCAGGTTGATGACACCCTTCATGTAGGGGGGCGAGTGCGGCATCGCCGTTGCCGGCGTCCAGCCGCGAATCTCGCGCACCGACATGACATTCACGCAAAACTCCTGATCCCCGACGCGGAACGCGATCAGCTCGCGATCCCTTTCGTTCAGACTTTTCACGGCATACGACATTATCTTATCCCACTGCTGCCAACGATACTTCCTGCCTCAATGCCTGCCCGCGGGACGCACCCACGACGGCATCGACGTCAAGAATGAGCGCCACTCGCCCATCGCCGAGGATGGTCGCGGCAGCGATACCCGGGACGTGGGTGTAGTTCGCCTCAAGGCTCTTGATGACGACCTGGCGCTGGCCCTGGATCGCATCGACCATGAGGGCGCGCTGTCCGCCGCCTTCGGATTCGACGAGGAGAGCGACACCTTCGACCGGGTTGGCCTGGGTGGCACGGAAGTTCAGGATCCGACCGACATCGACCAGCGGGCAGAAGCTGTTTCGGATCGAGATCAGACGATGGCTGGCGCCGAAGGAGTGGATCGCGGACGCTTCCGGCTGGAGCGTTTCGACGATCGCCGTCAGCGGCACGACCAGGGTCTGGCCGGCAACGGTGACGACCATGCCGTCGAGAACGGCGAGCGTCAGCGGCAGGCTCATTGTAAAGACAGAGCCCTGCCCCGGCCGCGACGTGATGTTGATACGACCGCCGAGCGCCTGGATCGAGCGCTTGACGACGTCCATGCCAACGCCGCGTCCAGAAATGTCGGAGATCTTGTCAGCCGTAGAGAAGCCCGGCAGGAAGATCAGGTTGTCGATTTCCTCATCGGTCAGGTTGGCATCGGCCGGGATCAGCTCGTTGGCGATCGCCTTCTGCTTCACCTTCTCGCGGTTGATACCGGCGCCGTCGTCGGCCAGCTCGATCAGGATGCGACCGGAGCGATGCTTCGCGGTGAGGCGAACGGTGCCTTCGGTGTTCTTGCCGTTGGCGGCGCGCTTTTCTGGGGTCTCGATGCCGTGGTCGACGGCATTGCGGATCATGTGGGTCAGCGGCTCGGCAAGCTTGTCGATAACCGTCTTGTCGACTTCGGTGTTTTCACCTTCCGTGATCAGGCGGATCGACTTGCCCGTCATGTCGGCGATTTCGCGAACGATACGCGACATGCGCTGGAAGACCGGCTTCACCGGCTGCGCGCGGATCGCCATGACCGAGTCCTGGATCTCGCGGGTGAGCTGCTGCAGCTCTTCGAGGCCCATGTTGATCGAGGATGTGCCGGTCGTGTCGTTCTCGATGACGCTCTGCGACAGCATCGCCTGGTTGATGACAAGCTCGCCAACAAGGTTGATCAGGCGATCGACGCGATCGAGGTCGACACGGATCGTCTGGCCGGCGCTAGCGGCTGCGGCGGCCGCGTTGTTCTGGGCAGCGGCAGCAGCGCTTGCCGCGGTTTCCTTCTTCTCGACGCGGGCAGCGGCGGCAGCCATCTGCGCAACGTTCGAGGCAGTTTCAGCGGCAGCGACGGCTGCAGCGGCATCCGCCTTCGGCTCCTCGGCCGGGGCTTCAGCAGCGCTATCATCGAGGATCGACAGGTCGAAGGGAACCGGGATCATCGGCAGCTCTTCGGCTGCAGAAGCGCCAGCTTCGGCTTCAGCGGCAGCGACTTCCAGTTCGCAATCCCATTCGGCAAATTCGAAAACCGAACGGATGGCGTCTTCGCCCTTGTCCGTCGTAAGCGTGATGTTCCAATGGAAGTATGCGGCTTCCGGATCGATTTCGTCCAGGCCGGGCAGCGCATCGGCATTGCAGTTGACGCGCATTTCGCCAAGACGGCTCAGATCGCGCAGCAGCAAGGTGGCGTCGTTGCCCTTTGAATAGAGATCCGAGCGCGGCTTGAAGATGATCTTATAAGACGGTGTTTCCGATGCAGATGCTTCCTCGTCGCCGAAATCGTCGAAGGAGAAAGGAATAGGCTGGAAGCCGCTCTCATCCGTCGGCTTTGCTGCCGGGGCAGCAGCCACCGGTGCGGCGACAGGTGCCGGCTTGGCGGCAGGAGCTTCCGCAGCAGCAGACGGCAGCTCGCCGTTTGCCAGTGCTTCCAGCTCCTTGACCAGACCACGGCTGCGGCTTTCATCGACGCTGCCGCCATCTCGGGCAGCGTTGGTGAGATCCGCCAGCACGTCGGCCGACTTCAGCATGACCTTCAGGACATCCTGCGTCGGCTCAAGCTTGTTGGAACGAACGCAATCAAGTGTGGTCTCGAAGACGTGGGCGAAGGCAACGAGATCGTCCAGACCGAAGGCGCCAGCGCCGCCCTTGATCGAGTGGACGGCACGGAACACCGCGTTGACGGTTTCCGGGTCGCGATCGCCATCATTCATTTTCAGAAGACCGGATTCCAGTTCAGCGAGCTGCTCCTCGCACTCCTGGAAAAAGATCTCTTTGATTTCGTTCATATCCATAAGGAAAAATCCTGGGGTTAAGCGGTTACGCGCTCAATGGCATCGATCAGCTTGGCAGGGTCGAAAGGCTTGACGATCCAGCCGGTTGCGCCGGCCTGGCGTGCGCGGTTCTTCTTTTCCGCGTCGCTTTCGGTCGTCAGGACCAGGATCGGGATCGCGCGATACTTGTCGTTGCGGCGAACACCTTCGATGAAGCCGAAACCGTCGAGACGCGGCATGTTGATGTCGGTGACGATGACGTCCGGGTTGGATTCTTCCAGAACCTCAAGGCCTTCGATGCCGTCTTCCGCCTGGATCGTCTCGAAGCCCGCATTGTTGAGGGTCACGAGAAGCATGTTCCGAATCGTCCGTGAGTCATCCACGGTAAGCACTTTCTTCTTCATTGCCGGATCTCCTTGGCGAGCAGATGGTGGATGTCGACACCAATCAACTGCATGGTTTTCTGAAACGCGTCCGAAACCTTGGTGAAGGTGAACGCCAGTTTGTCCTGGTCCCAGGTCTTGGCCGCAGCCATCAGAACCTGTGCGCTGAGCGCGCCGACCCGTTCCACAGCGGAGGCATCGATCGAAACGTCGTTGCCCCGCATCCCCAGAAGCTTGTCGCGCAGAGCGGTCGCCTCGTTCAGATCGAGGACGGCCGCCAAACTCAGCGCCTTCCCGGTTTTCTTTGCTGCCATCAGCTTTTCCTTGTTCCCTCGTTTGCGCCCAGCGAATGTGAGCCGCCGTCATATCTCATAGGGTTAGTAAACATTCCGCCCACCTCCGAGGCTCGCCAGAGGCTGACCGAAGCCGAAATCGCTCTCGTCTTCTTCGACAGGTGCCTGCGCGGGTGCGGCTTGAATGGAGTAGGATGTCGCAAAAGCTGGCGCCGGCCGGCGGTCTTCCTCGGCGTTCCGGCGGGCAATGCGAAATTCCCTGATGGTCTGGCCGAGTTCGACGATGACGGTGTGCAGATGATCCGCACCGGCGGCGGACTGCCTGGCGGCTGTCGCGCTCCCGGCGACCTGCGCGCCCAGCCCTTTCACGTCGGCGGTCACGGCATCGAGACCCGTCGCGTGCTCGCCTGCCTGGCTTGCGACGGTGGCGATGGCGGCGTTGATTTCGGTAACCTGGCGGACGATGCTGCCGATCGAATCCTGCGTGCGACCGACCATCTGAACGCCGGCGTCCACCTGCGATTTGGTCGTGCTCACCAATGTCTTGATTTCACGCGCGGCGTCGGCCGAGCGCTGAGCAAGCGCGCGGACTTCCTGCGCGACGACGGCGAAGCCACGACCGGAATCGCCGGCGCGCGCCGCCTCGATACCGGCGTTGAGGGCAAGCAGGTTCGTCTGGAAAGCGATCTCGTCGATCGCGCCAATGATCTGTCCGATGCGTTCGGCGGACTTTTCGATGTCGGCCATCGCCGTGATCGCACGGCCAACGACCTCGCCGCTTTGCTCGGCGGCGGCACGGGTGGCGGCGGCGGTCTGCTCGGCGGCACGGCTTCCTGCTGCCCCGAGGCGGACACGCTCGGAGAGATCTGCGAGAGCGGTGGCGGAATGCAGCAGCTGTTCGGCCTGATCCGAGGCGTTGCCCGCAAACCGGCGGTTCTCCTCGCCCAGCGTCTGGACGGAGGTTTCCGCCGTTGCCGTGCGTTCGCCGATGGCAACGAATTCGGACTGCAGAACGTCAAGAGCGCCGTTCAGGGCTTCGCCGATGTCGCGATGTGCACTCTCCTGCCCGACCGCTGCACGAACCGTCAGATCGCGCGCGGCAAGACCACGGATTACATCGGCAAACATTCGAGCGACTTCAGCCTTGTCGCTGCTGCGCTGGTCGGCGAGCTGACGCTGCTGTGCGGCGCGCAACGCATTGAAGCGCAGCGACACGGCAATCTCGACATCCACCATGACCAATCGGATGATCGCCGTCATCAGCTCGGCGATTTCGCGGGAGCGGCGTTTGGCGCTCGGCAGGAACGGTCGTCCTGCGAGCTCGCTCGCGAGGCCGGCAATGACATGCTCGAGCACGACACCGTGGCCAGCAACGTGCCAGCGCGGGTCGAGGCCCATCTTGCTTTCGGAATCCGATAGCACCTTGACGCGCTCGGCGTACAAGCTGTCGAAGCGCGCATCCGTCAAGACATCCCAATGGGATGCCTGCAGATCATGCAGGCGCTCGACCTGTCGTTCGCTTTCGAAGTTGCGGGCGGCATCGGGGAACGACTGGAAGCGCTGGAAGAGATCGCGAAGGCCGGACGTCAGGTGTTCCTGGAGCTCTGGCCGGTGGCGTCGGACCATCTCGCACTGGTCGGCATCGAGGCCGGCAAAACGCAGGCGGTCGCGCAGGCTGCCTGCCTGTGCCCCTCGAGCCTGATCCGATGGCAATTCCTGCCCCAACGCCTGTCCCCAACCACGGTCCGGGCGGCTGCCCGGCTGAAATTCTTGTCTGCACTACAGGCTTGCTGCGGGGCGACAGCAAAACCGGCAATCGCCGGCGGCTGAAGCCTCCCGATCAGTGCATTCGTGCAAAGCTGCTTGAGAGATTGATACCGGATCGACCCGGTACGGCGGTTCGGCTTCATGCCTGGTGGGGACGAGCTACTCTTCCCATTCCGACGTGTAGTGCAATGTTTATGGTTAATTCCTTGCGTGAAGGTTAATGCACATTTTATGAATACGCGCTTTCGGGACAACGCGAATAACCATCTATGAATTACTGGGCTTGCGTTGCACGGCTGCTACAAGTTCGAAGCAAGCTTTGTGCTATATCCCCGCCAAATCGCGACATGACGTCAAAAGGATTGAGCAATGATTGTTCTTGGACTGGGCTCCTGCCTGCTTGCCGTTGCAGTGCTTGCGGCAGTTACTCTTCTCGATCGTATCGAGGCCGCCCGCGGCGCCATGTCCCTTCGCGTCCTTTGAATTTCGGTCATAAAAGAGTTGTAGCGACAGTGCCTCCCTTTGGGTCGCAGCTGTGGCAAAGCCTCATGAAGACCCGCTCAGCTTAACGGAATTCCAGAATATGTCCGCGCGAACAGGTCTGTTCATCGTCTTCGGTTTTACCCTGTGGCGCATCGTGATGCTTCACTTCGACACCACCGATCTGTTCGTCGATGAAGCGCAATACTGGCTCTGGTCTCAGAATTTCGACTTCGGCTACTATTCGAAACCGCCGATGATTGCCTGGGTCATTCATGCGATGACCGAAATGGCGGGATCGTCCGCCATTTTCTGGATCCGTCTCTGTGGTCCGCTGATCCATATGGCAACGGCGCTGGTGCTGATGAAGATCGCAAAGCGGTTCGTCGGCCCTGAGGTCGAAGGCTGGACTGCCGCCACATACATCACCCTGCCCGGCGTTGCGCTGTCTTCGGTATTCTTCTCGACCGACGTCGTGCTGCTGTTCTTCCTTGCTATCGCGCTGTTTGCCTATTTCGGCCTGACCAGGCAACGCTCGGTCGCGCTCGCGCTTGCGATGGGCGTCGCCTTCGGTTGCGCCTTCCTTTCGAAATACGCCATTCTCTTCGTGGTCCCGGGTGGCTTGGTGGCGCTTTTGCTGCTGCCGTCGGCGCGCATCGGCTGGCGAGACTTCTTCATCTCGGCAGCTGCCGCCATCGTCGTGGCGTCTCCGAACCTGTGGTGGAACGTCACGCATGACGCCACGACGGTGAAGCACACGACCAGTATCGCGCATTGGAGCACGATGGCCATCGATTTCCGGGGCGGCGTTGAGTTCTTCCTGGCACAGTTCGGCGTCGTCGGCCCGATCGTGTTCTTTGCCATCCTCTGGGCGGTGTACCGGAGCCTCAAGGGGAAGAGCGGCGCATTCGAGAAGCAGTTGATCTGGCTTTCGGTGCCGGTCGTGCTTCTTATCACGTTCCAGGCGCTGATCGCCAAGGCCTACGCCAATTGGGCCGTCACGGCCTATGTCGCCGGAACGATCCTCGCTGTCTGGCTGCTCAATCGCGAATGGCCGAAGGGATTGCGGATCTCGCTCGGCATCAACGGCGTCGTCAGCATTCTTTTCCCGCTGGCAACCGTGTTCGCTCATCAGCTCGTGCTGCCCAATGGGGCGGAAGTGATGAAACGCTACCTGGGGCGCAGCGAGATCAGCCGCGAGGCTGGTGACCTTGCACGCCAGTCCGGCACGACGATCATCGTCAGCGACAGCCGCGACATGCTTGCCGACATGTTCCACACGCTGCGCGACCAGCCGCTGCGCATCTACGCGCGACCGCAGGCAGGGGCTCCCGACAATTACTACGAACAGACATTTGAAATGCCTGCTGACATTGCCGAGGATGTCCTGCTTGTGACAACGCGCCCGTTCAAATGCGTGACCGAGCCTGTGGCTGTCAAATCCTGGCAGCCGAGCGACGGCTATTATCGCGGCAAGACCATTTACGCCTACAAGGTGCCACCAAGCTGCCTTAAGTCCGGCGGATAGCTGGCATATCGCTTCGTTTCTACCCGTTCGGATGCGGATGCACCCGGACACCGGACCCGTTTTCCATGGGCGAGCGGGAAATCGCGACTGGCGCGCTTGACCGCCTGTCCCAAGTGCATCATGACAGTGCACCCTATGAAGTCGAGGCCGAGGCTGGTACAATCCGGCGCGAGGAAACGCCTTCTCCAGAAAAAGAACGAGAGAATTTTGCGCCGTTGAGCCGGTTCGAGATCGAAAATCATGACGATTACGAGATGAGGCTCGCCGCGCGCCGCATGACCGGTCGTGTTGCCGTTTCTCTTGCGGTTGCGATCTTCGCCTATCTCGGTCTGCTCTTCGGTGGCAACTTCGTCATCGGCCCGGCCCGCGGACCGAACGCATTTTCGTCTTCCAGCAAGGACAACCAGCCGCAGCAGATGAGCGCGCGCGACGCTGTGCGCGGCATCCTGACGGCTGATCGCAAGATCGCGTCGAAGTCGTCGGCTTACGATTCCGGCGATGCGGCCTTTGTTGCCCTCCCTCCCCTTGAGCTTGCGCGGAGTGGCAGCCTGCCACTGGCCGCGCCTTTCCAGGCAGCGCTGAATGCGCGCGACGCGAAGTCCTACGACTCGCACGGGCCACCTGTAGCGGCGGCCTGACAAAGCGCGCCTTATGCGCTCTCCATTGCTTTTAAGACACGCCGCCTGCGCTAAAAGTGCCGGCACAAGCGTTATCAAGGATAAACAACAATATGCGCAATTCACCATGGCTGGTGTTCACCTATACGGTGATCATTCTCCTCGGCATTCTGATTGCTTTGCCGAATGCACTGCCGCAATCCACCCTCGAGCGCCTGCCCTCGTGGCTGCCGCACAGCCAGGTCTCGCTTGGTCTCGACCTGCGTGGCGGCTCGCACCTCGTTCTCGAAGTGGATGAAGCTGACCTGACCCGCGAGCGCCTGCAGTCGCTCCTTCAGGATGCCCGCCGCGTGCTTCGTGAAAAGAACATCCAGACGAAGTCTGTCGTCCGCAACCAGAACCAGATCGTCGTGACCCTGACCGATCCGGCCCAGAGCGACGAAGCTGTCACGCAGCTCAAGACCCTCGGCAATGCGATCGCCACCGGCCTCAGCGCCGGCCAGTCCGATCTCTCGGTGACGACCAATGGCGGCAATATTCTTGTCGCGTTCTCGCCTGCCGGTATCGCTGCCAACGTCGACTCGGCCGTTCAGCAGAGCCTTGAAGTCATCCGTCAGCGCGTTGACCAAGTCGGCGTTGCCGAACCGACGATCCAGCGTATCGGCGGAAACCGCGTTCTCGTGCAGCTTCCGGGCGCACAGGATCCGTCCCGCCTTCGCCAGCTTCTCGGTTCGACCGCGAAGATGTCCTTCCACATGCTCGCTCCGAACAACCAGCCGGGACCGGGCGTGACGATGCTCAAGGACGAGCAGGGCAACAGCTATCCGGTTCTCGATCGCGTCGAGATCTCGGGCGACCGCCTCTCGGATGCCCGCGTCAGCTTCGACCCGAACACGCATGAGCCTGTTGTTAGCTTCCGCTTCGACAGCGCCGGCGCAACCCGCTTCGCCGACATCACCCGCCAGAACGTCGGCAACCCGTTTGCCATCGTTCTCGACGACAAGGTGCTGAGCGCCCCTGTTATCCGCGAACCGATCACCGGTGGCTCCGGCCAGATCTCCGGCAGCTTCTCGGCTGACAGCGCAACGACGCTTGCCGCCATGCTGCGCGCCGGCGCTCTGCCCGCCAAGCTGACCGTCATCGAAGAGCGTACCGTTGGTGCCGACCTCGGCGCGGACGCGATCCGCATGGGTATCTATTCGGGTCTCGTCGGCTTCGTGCTCGTCGCGGCCTTCATCTTCATCCTGTACGGCACCTGGGGCTTCCTCGCGAACTTCGCGCTGCTCATCCACACGATCCTGACCTTCTCGGCGCTTACGCTCGTCGGCGCAACGCTGACGCTGCCAGGTATCGCGGGTGTCGTTCTCGGTATCGGCCTTGCGGTTGACGCGAACGTTCTCATCAACGAGCGCATCCGCGAAGAAACGCGCAAGGGCAAGAGCGCCTTTGCCGCCATCGACACCGGCTTCCGCCGCGCTTACTCGACGATTATCGACGGCAACATGACGGCGCTGATCGCAGCGGCGATCCTGTTCTGGTTCGGCACCGGCCCGGTTCGCGGCTTCGCGGTCACCATGGCGCTCGGCCTGATCATCTCGATGTTCACTTCGGTTGCCTTCGTTCGCGTCACGATGATCGAGATCACCCGTCGTCGCAAACTCAAGGTCCTGAACATCAAGCCGCTGATCCCGATGATGTTCAACCCTTACGGCCGCCACATCCAGTTCATGAAGGCTCGCTTCTTCGGCGTGACGGTTTCCGCGCTTCTGTCGATCGCCTCCGTCATTCTCTTCATCCATCCGGGCCTCAACTACGGCGTCGACTTCCGTGGTGGTATCCAGATGTCGGTGAAGACCCAGGAGGCCGCCGATCTCGGCCACTTCCGTGAAGGCCTGAACAGCCTTGGTCTCGGTGAAGTCTCCCTGCAGTCCTACGGCGATAACAACACCATGGCCGTGCGTGCGCAGCGCCAGGAAGGTGGAGAAGAAGCCCAGACGGCAGCAGTTGAGAAGCTGAAGGCGGAGATCATCAAGATCGATCCATCGGCAACCGTGACCGGCACCGACGTCATCGGTCCGAAAGTCAGTGGTGAGCTTGCCTGGGCCGGCATCCTGTCGGTCGTCATTGCAAGCTTGGCGATGCTTGCCTACATCTGGGCACGCTTCGAATGGCCGTTCGCTGTCGGCGCGATCGTCACGCTGATCCTCGACGTCACCAAGGCTATCGGCTTCTTCGCGTTGACCGGACTGGACTTCAACCTCACCGCCATCGCCGCGATCCTGACGCTGGTCGGCTACTCGGTGAACGACAAGGTCGTCGTCTATGACCGCATGCGTGAAAACATGCGCCTCTACAAGTCGATGCCGCTGCGCGAGATCATCGACCGGTCGATCAACGAGACGCTGGCCCGAAGCCTCTACACCAACGCGACAGCGTTCCTCGCCCTGTTGCCGATGGCAATCTGGGGCGGCAGCGCGGTCTCGAGCTTCGCGATCCCGATGGTATTCGGCATCCTCGTCGCCGGTGCGTCGTCGATCTTCATCGCAGCACCGATCCTGCTCTTCCTCGGCGACTGGCGCCGCCGCCACGCCAAGGCGGCAGCACCTTCCGACGCCAAGCAGGAAATCCTTGCTCCCGAGACCAGCGAGCCCCGCAAGTCGGCCAGCTGATAGGACGTTGACGAAACGAAATTAATACGGGCGCCGGTTGCAGAGCCGGCGCCCGCTTTCTATTCTCCGCCGCCTTGGGGTTGGAGATTCTACAGCATGTCATCCGAATTGCCGGCAGAACACGGTGCGGACGAAGCGCGTATCAGACGCTTCCTCGCCATCGCGTCCCACGATCTGCAATCCCCCCTGCGCCACATTTCAATGTATGCGGAGATTCTGCTGGAAGATCTCGGCGAGACGATCGACGGCGAGCACCTCCAGAGTCTGAAGACCATTCGCGATAAAGCCCAGACAGCCCAGCGACTGACCAAGGCATTGATGGGCTTTGCCGCCGGTTCGCCCGCGATAATCATCACCGACGTTGACCTGGACGCTATCGTCCGGGACATATGGGCCGAACTCAGCGCAGAAGCCGAGGGATATAGCGCGACCCTCAAAGCAGATACGCTGCCGACGATCCGAACCGATACCACGATCGTCGGACTGGTGCTGCGGAACGTTATGTCGAACGCGCTGGTGCACAACCAGAGCCCGGTTCGCCACGTGACGATCGAGGCCGAGCAAGATGCCGGCGCCTCGAAAATCCATGTCACCGACGATGGCCCCGGGATCGAGCCCGGCTATCAGGCCAGCATCTTCGACGCCTTCTGGAAAACACCGCAGGCAGACAATCGCACCGGCGTGGGGCTCGGCCTGACTGCAGCGCGCGACCTCCTGGCCGCGCTCGGGGGCAGCATCCATCTCGACCGCTCTGGCGACGACGGGAGCCGGTTCACTATCGTGCTTCCGGCATCGTGATGCGACCTCACCTGTTGTAGTCGTCCTTCCAGATGTCAGGCACCCGATAGTCGACATATTCGCGAATGATGTATTGCACGGTATCCGCGTCGATCTCGTCCTTGCCGATCCGAAAATCCACCCCGTAGTCCTGGAACTGCTGGAAATACTCGTCCGAGACGTCCATCGACACGACACCGATCGGACCCGTGTATCCGCTGCCGCGAAGCTTCGGCACGGTCTCACGAAAATCCGCGTTCGGCAGGAGGCGGTTGTCGAGCAGGATCAGGTCAAACCTAGTATCGGCAAGCTTCGACAACGCGTCGGCGATCGACTGTGCGTAGTCCATGTCGACCTGCGGCTCGCTCAGCTCCGCGACCGTTTTCTTCAAGGATCGAAATTCGATGAATTCGTCGTCGACGAAGAGAACCTTGACGACACTTTTTCTGCCGGCGTCCACTGCCATTCTATCCTCATCAGTCACGAAACAAGCCCCATGCGCAATGCGATCGCCACCATGTGCACGCGGTTCACGGCGTCGAGTTTGCGCGCAGCGGCGGCGATGTGAGAATTGATCGTGTGCTCGGACAGCCCAAGAATGATCGCAATCTCTGCCGAGGTCTTACCCTCGCTCGTCCATTTCACGACTTCGCCCTCACGCTGCGTCAGGCGACCGGACATCTCCTGAGCGAGAATCTCCTCGTAGAACCGGTCGAAGATCCGCATGGTGTCGAGCATGATCTCGGCGATCTCGCTTTGCGACGGCTCGTGACGTCCGCCGCTGAAGGTCACGCAAAAACGCCGGCCTTCCGGCGTGAAGAGAGGCACCAGCAGGAAGGTGTTGCTGTCGAACTCGTTGAGAACGAGTTCGGTTGGATATTCGGCATTGCCGCTGGGCGTTCCCCGGCCGCTAAGCGGCGTCGCTAGGAACTGCGCGGCCTTGGCCTTGACGAGTCCAAGCGCCCTGCCCAACGCGAAGACGAACAGGCTGAGGCGCCGCTCCGCGACATTGGTGATGACGATCTCGCGCGCACCGAACGGAGGCGAGGTTTCGGAAATGCGGGCAAGCGCGAAGGTTTCGAACTGATAGTGATGGGCGGCAGCCTTCAGGAGACGAAAGAAATCGGTCCGGTTGATTGCGCGGGCCAACTCCGGACCTGCATGAAAGGGAACTGCCATCGCGCTATTCATTCCGATTCCTTGATCAATCTTCGCGATACTTGGCCATGTCATCCCAAGATCTGGGGATACACGTTTCAAACCGGGACAGTTAATAGCACCGACGAGACTAACGATGGAAGAGTTGAAACGCGCATCGCAGACGGGGTCGATGTCGCAGGTCAATCTCTACCTGGTCTTGCAACTTTCCGCATTCAGTACCCCTTGCATGCGGAAAGCGGTACCCCAGCTGGTATCGGAGAGAGCCGACGGTATCCACAGCCAAGGGGTTGGCTAAGTTTGTGGCGGCAAACGTGGGTCAATCGGCTCTCTCGACCCTTTCAAACCACCTCTTTCAGTCCCAAATTAGAGAACGCCGGTGTCCTGTCAATCATTGGGCACCGTTGACGATCGCGCCCAGATCGATGGGCTTTCCGGTATAGAAATCCGCTCCAGCCGCCATGGCGCGCTCGCGATCTTCCAGGGCGTCGGACCCCGTGCAGACACCGAGTCTGATGCCGGAAAATCGCTGGTCGGACCGCAATTGCGAAATCAGTTCCAGACCGCTGTCCAGCGGCATATAGAGATCGACCACAAGCGCGTCCGGCAGCGTGCCTGCCGCGGTCTGCAGGTCTTCCAGTGCTCGAAGGGCAGAGCGAGTATCGGGGAAGCATTGCAGGTCGATGTTCGGCCGCTGCTTCTTGCTGATGTAGTCGGCGTAAAACAGGTCGTCCCTGCTGTCATCGACATAGAATACTAGCGGCATCTTACCTGTTCCCAGCCCACCGTTGCGGGCATTGCGCCATCAGCCTCCTTCGTATCAGGAAAATCGGCCCTGGGCGCCTCCGGCGAGGTTGCAAAAGTCGTTTATCTTCGGCGATCCGTATTGAATATTTTACAGTTCCGGAAATAGATGAGCCCGCGAGACGGGAGAACCAGCAGTGTCAGAGACGACAGGGGGCCGAACTAGAGTTGTGCCTCGGCACCAGGAGCGGTATCGCCTGACCGTCGCGATCATCGGTTTCCTGCTTCTCATGCTTGGCCTGGTCGACCTAGCCGCTTGGATCTGGCAGATCGCGTCCATCCTCTCGTTCGTGCCCGGCACATCGGCGATGGCGCTGACCACGGCGTGTTGCTTTACGCTGTCCGGTGCCGGGCTGATCTGCTCCACTTTGGCAAGCTCACGAGCCAGGACAGCGACGTTCCTCGTATTCTCCCTCGCCGCCGCGATGACGGCGGTGCGGCTGATCGAAGTGGCCTTCCTCGGCGGCCACGTTCAGATTATCGAGCATTTTCTTGCCGGTCTGTTCGTCGATCCCGCCTTTGCCGCGCGAATTGGCGGCAGCATGGCATCGAACACAGCCATCATCTTTTTCGTCGCCACCATATCACTGGCGCTTGCGCCACCAGCAGACGATGCCAAGCCGCAATTCATGCTGGAGCTGGTGGGTTATCTCGTGGTCGGGCTTGGGCTGACTGCTCTTGCCGGCTATGTCACGCATACCGAGCAGGGATACCGGTGGGGCTTCGGTATCGGGATGGCGGTTCATACCGCAATCGGCGTCGTGTTCCTTGGGCTTGCCATGGTCGCGCGTTCCCGCTGGCTGCAGCCGGAAAGCAAGGGCCAGGTGCCCATCTGGGTTCCCGCCGCGATCTGCCTTGCCGGCCTGCTGGTCGACCTTTACACGCCATTCGGCCTGGCAAACGGCATGCTCTATCTGCCGCTTATCCTGACCTCGCTATGGTTCGGAACCCAGACGGCGCCGTTCTCCCTTGCCTTCGCCTGCTCCGCTCTGATCCTGCTCGGCTTTCTCGCCGGCAATCATCCGGGTAGCAGCTATTGGGAGGAGGCATCGAGCCGCGCGATCACAGTCGCGACCTTGTGGCTCATTGCCATCTTCGTCTTCCATTTCCACCGCAACAGCCTCAATCTGAGTGCGGAGCGTACGCGCTTCGACGCCATCACCCAAAACACCCCGAATGCGATGGTCGCGACCGACGAACGGGGCGTGATATCGCTGTTCAATCCGGCAGCAGAGGCAATGTTCGGCTTTACGGCCTCGGAGGCTCTTGACCAGAACGTCAAGATGCTCATGCCCGAGCCCTACCATTCCGCCTACGACAGGTATCTCAGGCGGTATGGTCGCACACGCAAGCAGCATGTCATCGAAATCACGCGGACGGTTTCAGGCCGGAAAAAGGACGGATCGCTGTTTCATCTCGACCTGTCCGTCAGCACGTTCACGACAGGCTCCGCCGTTACGTTCGTGGCCATTCTGCGTGATGTCACGCTTCGGCTGGCTCATGAGGCACAGCTGAAGAAGATGGTCGGTCAGCTCCAGGCCTATACCGCTGACCTGGAACGCAGCAACGCCGATCTCGACGAATTCGCCTACATTGCCTCGCACGATCTGAAGGAACCGCTTCGCGGAATGCACAATCATTCCCGCTTCCTGCTCGAAGACTACGAAGATCAGCTCGATGAAGATGGCGTGCGGCGTCTCAACCGTATCGTTCGGCTCAGCCAGCGGATGGAGAAGCTGGTCAATGACCTGCTCTATTTCTCCAGGATCGGGCGACAGCAGCTGGCGGTCAAACGCACCGACGTCACGTCGATCGTCAAGGATGTGGTTTCCACGATGGAGCTATACCTTGAGGAACGAAAGGCGAGCGTGGTGATCGAGGAGCCGCTTCCGGCAGTGACCTGCGATGCGCTGCGGCTGACGGAGGTCTACCGGAATCTGATCACCAACGGCGTCAAGTACAACGACAAGGCCGCGCCGCTGGTGACAATCGGCCATCTCGATCGGTTCGCCGACAAGAGTGGCAAGATCACCCGAAACGTGTTTTTCGTCCGGGACAATGGCAAGGGAATCCCGCAAGAGTTTTACGAAGACATCTTCCGGATCTTCAAGCGGCTGGAAAAGTCCGACGATTCCGACGACGGTACGGGCGCCGGTCTGACATTTGTTCGCAAGATCATCGCGCGACACCGCGGCGACGTCTGGCTTGATTCCGAAGTCGGCCAGGGGACGACGTTCTATTTTACATTGGGTCACAAACGCGGAGACCACCATGCCACAGCGTGAGACACAGCCGATCCTTATCGTCGAGGACAGCGAGGACGATTTCGAGGCGACCATTCGCGCCTTCAAGCGCGCCAACCTGAAAAATCCGGTGCAGTGGGCGGCTTCCGGCCACGAAGCGCTCGATATCCTCGAGAAAACGCCGACCCGGCCGGGGCTTATCCTGCTCGATCTCAACATGCCTGGTCTCGACGGGCGCAAGACGCTTGAGGCAATCAAGTCGAATGCCAACTGGCGCAAGATCCCCGTCGTCATCCTCACCACGTCGGACGACGAACGCGACATCGAAGGCTGCTACGCGCTGGGGGCAAATACCTATGTGCAGAAGCCGGTCGATCTCGA
Source organism: Hyphomicrobiales bacterium (assembly GCA_900489925.1). Lineage (GTDB taxonomy): Bacteria > Pseudomonadota > Alphaproteobacteria > Rhizobiales > Rhizobiaceae > Rhizobium. The sequence continues at coordinate 277,578 of UEHQ01000002.1, forward strand.
CGGTCTGTTTGCGGCCATCCAGCGCCTGAAGGAATACTGGTTCGAGATCGCCATCCTGCCGGTAGAGGGATAGCCGCGGTGAGCGACGAAAGCTCGATACTGATCATTGACGACAATATCGACGACCGGGAGGTCTATCGTCGCATGCTGTCGCGTGCGACAGGCGCGCGCTACACTGTTTTCGAAGCCGACAATGGCAGCGATGGTCTGGCCATGAACGCGGCAAAACGGCCGAACTGCATTCTTCTCGATTTCTCCCTGCCGGGCCGCGATGGGCTCGGCGTTCTCGAAGACATCCTAGAGAGCGATCCGAAGGCCAACGTCATCATGCTTACCGGTCAGGGCAGCGAGACCGTGGCGGTCGAGGTGATGAAGCGCGGCGCTCGCGACTATCTTACCAAGGACATGCTGTCGTCGGAGGCTCTACATCGGTGTGTCCAGAGCGCCATCATGCATGGCGAGTTGGAAGCGCAGCTGGAACAGAAGCGGCAATCCCTGGAGATTTTCACGCGTGCCATGGCACACGATCTCAAGGAACCGCTGCGAACGATCAAGTCCTTCAGCAAGCTCCTGCAAGGCTCCAAAGCGCTCGGGTCCGAAGATCAGGAGCTTCTCGCCTATGTCCTCAATGCCGCCGACCATATGGAGGAGCTGATCGTCAAGGTCTCGCGCTTCACCAAGCTCGAGGCGTCTGGCGAGTTCGAAGCAAAGCCCGTGGCCTTGCAGGCTGTGCTTGCGCAGGCGGAAAGCAACCTGCGCGAACTGATCAGCAGCCGCCAAGCGCGTATTGTCCGGTCCCCCCTGCCCGAGGTCATGGGCGACGCGACATTGCTCGTCCAGCTTATGCAAAATCTCATCTTGAATGCCGTTCACCATTGTGACGCCGCAGTACCCGAGGTTCGGATCTATGCTGAACGTGACGGTGGTCTCTGTCGCCTTGTCGTTGAGGATAACGGGCCAGGCATCGCTCCTGAACATCGCGACCTCATTTTCCAGCCATTCAAGCGCCTCGTCGATCGGAGCGTCGATGGCACCGGGCTGGGGCTCGCGATCAGCAAGCGCATCGTGCAACTGCACGGCGGGGCCATATGGTGCGAAGACGGCGAGGACGGCGGCGCCAGATTTGTGATCGAACTGCCGCTTGCGCCGACGGCGGCAATTACGTCAGGCGAGGAGACCGCTGGAGCGGAAGCCACATCGCCTAAGCCGGGCAGCGACGGCATGGCACGGGTGGCGGAGGTTCTGCTGGTCGAAGACAGCCCGGCAGATGTACAGATCCTAAAGATCAAGCTGATGAGGCGCGAGAAGGTGAGCTTCAACCTTCATGTCGCATCGAACGGCCGTGACGCCATGCGGATGTTGGCGGAACGTTCAGCTAGCGGCGCGCCGGCGATCGATCTTATGCTGCTCGACATCAACATGCCGATCATGGATGGCTTCGAGCTGCTACGTGCGCTGTCAGACGACCAGCAATTGAACACGATTCCGGTCTGCATTCTCAGCACGTCGAGTGACGAGGACGACATGCGCCAGGCCAAGGCCCTCGGTGCCCTCGCCTACATGGTGAAGCCACCGACGCTGGCCCAACTGGCAATGGCGATCGACGGTTTGAGCAGTCTGACTTTGCAGCCGCGCGGTGATGCCCTAGTTCTTTGCGCAGGACAATTCAGGCAAGAATCACCGACAACGGCATGATCCCGACCTTTTCTCTCATTCTGGCGCTCTTTATTTCCCCCTTTCAATCCGGGCTGCATTCGATGGTATCTGGCATTCATCACATCACTCTCGTCACCCGGAAGGTTCAGGCAAACGTCGATTTCTATGCCGGCTTCCTCGGCATGAGGCTGGTCAAGCAGACCGCCGGGTTCGAGGACGCGACGCAGCTCCACCTGTTCTACGGCGACAAGGAGGGCACTCCGGGCTCGCTGGTGACCTTTCTGGTCTGGGAGGACGGATCTCCCGGCAGAGCCGGTTACGGTCAGGTCAACGAGCTCTCTCTTGCCATCGATCCGGCCAGCATCGGCTATTGGCTGACGCGGTCGATGAGCTTCGGTGTTCGCGCCGAAGGCCCCGCGGAAGAGTTCGGCGAACCGGTGCTGCGGCTGAAGGACCCTGACAATATCATCGTCAAGCTCGCCGGAACCCGGGATCTCCGATCGCCTTCTGTCTGGGACGGCGCCGGCGTGCCGATTGCACATGCCGTCCAGCGCATCCGCGGCGCGACAATGCTGACGGAAAAGCCGGAGGAAAGCCGGGGCTTCGTGGAAAGCCACTTCGGCTATCGCTTCCAGGCCAATCGCGGCAACATCGACCGCCTTGTCTCCGAATCCGGAGATATCATCGATGTCCGCAACGCCAAGGGTTTCTGGTCCGGCGCGCCGGGTACCGGCACATTCGACCATGTCGCCTTCCGGGCAGCCGACGACGAGGCCCTGCTAGGGGTTTACGAGGCCCTGGAGACCACCGACGCACCGGCCGCCAACCTTCATGATCGAAAGTACTTTCGCTCGCTCTACGTTCGCGAGCCGGGCGGCACCCTGATTGAACTTGCCACCGACAAACCCGGCATGAGCGTCGACGAGCCGACAGCGACACTTGGCACAAAGCTCTTCGTCCCGAAGGATGCCATCACCGATCTCAAGGATCTCAAGGTCGTCCTGCCGCAGTTTTCGATGCCCGGCGAGCCGCGCGTCAACTATCGCGACCTGCCGTTCGTCCATCGCTTCTATACCCCGCCGGATCCTGACGGCAGCGTACTGATACTGCTGCACGGATCGGGCGGGAACGAAACGACGCTCATGCCGCTCCTGCATAAGGTCGCGCCGCGCGCAACGCTGCTCGGTGTGCGCGGACGCGCGACCGAAGAAGGCATCCCGCGCTGGTACAAGCGCATCACGCCTTTCTCCTTCGACCAGCAGGACATCAAGAGCGAGGCTGAAGCCTTTGCCGCCTTCATCGACGGCGCCGTCAAGTCCTACGGGCTGGACCCGAAGAAGCTCGTCTATGTCGGATACTCCAACGGCGCGAACCTCCTGAACTCGCTTCTCTACCTTCACCCGAACCTCGTTCACAAAGCCGTGCTGCTGCGCTCCATGCCGGTGCTGAGCACGTTTCCGCATGCCGATCTCACAGGAACCGATCTGCTCGTCATCAGCGGCAAGACGGATGCCTATGGAAAATATGCGGGTGACCTCGAGGCACGGCTCAAGAGCGCCGGCGCAACGGTTGATTCGAGTGTGATCCCGACCGGTCACGATCTCGGGGACGACGATATCCCAGTGATCCGCAAGTGGCTGACGGAAGAAGAGCGCTGACTATTCTGCGCCGGTGAGGCTCGCCGGACATCCGGCGGGCACCGGCTCGCCAGCAGGCGGGTTTTTGTCGATCGCATAGAGCTTTGCAAAGCCGCCGTCGTTGACGAGCTTCAGCCCGGCGGGCACCACGTCTCCGATATATCGGTCGGGCGTATCCGTGTTGACGACGAGGACGAAGTCGAAGCGATTTCGCCAGTCCCGGAGATAGGGCGTATAGGCCATATCGCGCGCCATCACGGCAGGGCAAATCAACACGCTGAGAGACAACAAATTTCCCTCGGGCACGGAGATCTCAGACCATGGAGGCAATACGCGCAACGGCTGCTTGCCGATGGCCGTGAAGACCGTCGGAACGAAAGCATGCGACAGCGGCACGGCCAGGGTCGGCAGGTGCCGGAAGGTGTCTTCCTGCCAGAAATAATAGCGCGAATTGCGCGGCATATGCGCCGGATCGGGCTCACGCTTCAGCGGCATGATCGCCGATCCCGGCGGAACGGACGCAATCACGCTCTCGATGGCTGCAACATCCTTCTGGCCATGCCACCAGTTGAAGCCGATCCATCCCGTCCTGCCAAAAACGACGATGCCCAACGCTACCAAGAGCCACATTGCCTGTCGGCGATTTAGCACTGCGAAGGGACACATCATGACTGCCGCAACCAGCGCCGCCATGATGGGAAAGCGCCAGCTGATCCATCCGGTTCCGAGTGCATGAAGCGGCGATATACAGGCAAGGATCAATAGTCCCGAAGCGCTTATGGCAAGACCGGCATGGATCCCCTGCTTTCCGGACTGCGAAGCACCGACACGCGCAAAAACGATCACGATGGTGGCGACGGTGATGAAGCTCAGATCCACTGTCGGTGCGTAGGTCGAGATGGCAGATATGATATTGATGAACAACGCCGGGACGCTGTCGTTCCAGATCGCTTGAAGCCCGGCTCCTTCGACACCAGGCAAATGCGACGTGTTCAAGAAGAGCGCGACGGCCGGAAGCGCACAGGCAGTGAAAACGGCGGCTAGACGCACCGCAAGCCGCGCCAGGGCCCTCCCGGAGCGCACGATTGCAAAGCTCCAGGAAAACTCCAGGCCACAGACAAGCGCAATGTAGAAGCCGAGCGAGAAGATGTGCGTGACGGTCAGCAGCAGAGACACGAACATTCGCCATGCAAAGAGCACGAATGGATTTCCGGCCTGCAGGCGTTCATCAACGCACGCAAGAAGCAGCGCCAGGCCGAGGCCGATCTGAAAGTTGAGAAACCCTCCGACCATCGTCGAGCACCACGACAGATAGAGGATGGCGATCTGCCAGTAGAAGGCGTGGCCGAACAGACGACGGTGCAAAGCGATTGCGCCCAGCGGCGGCAATATGATTGCCAGGAAGAGCAAGGACCGTGCAAGCAACGACGGGCCGACGATCGGCCCGATCCAGTAGGCCAGCAGATCGATGCCGACGTTGGTGAACGTGCGGTTCCAGTCAATCGAGTAGATCTGCGGGAACGGTTGTTCCGAGATGCCTCCCGAAAGCAGCCAGATGCGCGCGTAGTGATTGGGGTAATCGAGCAGCGGGGGAAACTTGAACGCCGCCACAAGCAGCGCGACAAACGCGATATAGGCGACGATGAAAGGAGTGGAGTTCTGACTGACCACAGGAGCGTTGTCGCTGGCGACCGGCTCGGGTTTGTGCGCCACTTGATCCATCACCTGGGCTTGCCAACCGCAAACCCGGACGACGCCCGATCCGGGAATGCCGCGGCCAGGGCTTCGCGCCTCTCCTTTGCCGTCATGTCGGCGAAGGTAGTCTCGAGCTCGGCAGATGCATCGCCGCGTACCATCGTCTCGATCATGAACATAGGCCGCCGCTTGCTCTCCTGGACGAGGCGACCCAGATATTCGCCAATGATGCCGATACAGATCAGCTGGATGGCGCTAAAGGCCGTGATCGCAGCCATGATGCTGGACCAACCGACGATCGTTTCTCCGGCGACCCAGCGAACGAGGGTATAGGCAAAAAGCATCATGGCGACACCCGCCGTCGCAATACCGAGCCAGGTGCTGATACGAAGCGGCGTTGTCGAAAAGCTGGTGATGGCGTCCATTGCGAGACCGATCATCTTGCCCAGCGGATACTTACTGCCACCCGCGAAACGTGCGTCCCGCTCGTAAGGCAGGGCAACCTGACGCCCGCCAATCCAGCTGACCATGCCGCGAATGAACCGGTCACGCTCCGGCATGGACAGGAGAATATCGACCACGCGACGGTTCATGAGGCGAAAATCCCCGGTATCGCGCGGGATGGTCACCGAGGCGAGGCGCGACAAAAGGCGATAGAAGACCGATGCCGTGGCCAGCTTGAACCATGTCTCGCCCTCTCGCCGCGTCCGCTGCGCGTAAACAACATCCGCGCCGCGATCCATGACCGGCATCATCATCAGCAACAATTCAGGAGGATCCTGAAGATCGGCGTCGATGAGAAGGACCCGCTCGCCTCGCGAGGCGGATAGACCGGCGGTTGCCGCAAGCTGGTGGCCGTGGTTGCGCAGAAGCCGCACGCCCAAGATCTGAGGTATCGTTCTGGCCAAGCTGGCGATCACGTCCCAGGTGCCGTCCGTCGAACCATCATCGACAAGGATGATCTCGAAGGCCCCGCCAGCGACGCTATCAGCCGCTGACACGGCACGACGGCAGAATTCCGCCAGGCCTTCCTCTTCGTTGTGGCAGGGCGCGACGATTGAAAGCATGGGCTGAAGCGACGTCCTCAAGGCAGACACCCGTGTGTGATTCGGCCAAGAGCGTATCCGTGAAACGTCAAACCTCCTTTAACGTTCTCGCTGCGAGGCGAGTCGTCGTCTTTATTCTAGTATGACGACAGTGCGAATTTGGGTGCGGATCGGCAAATATTGAAGCCGTGGGCGGGCCATTCGGATGGTGGCGATTGCGTGTCTGCCGCGAAATACGATCTGCGCTGCTTTGCAGCAAAACGCCAAACGGGTAAACCCATGCAACGTCGCCGCGGCCAAACCATCACCAAAGAAAAAATTATGAAATTTATTACTTTATGATCTTTCATTAAATGAAATTGCGGTATTTTCCGCAAACTCAATCCGAAAGTTTTATTTTCAAAGTAGTGATTCCATTCTTTGTGATCACATTATGCTACACAACAGAATTCAATCATGAGATTTATTCACATCATATATCATTGAACTTTCTTGCCAGATCCTTCAAACAAGAAATGACCACATTCTTTTGGTTTTTCAACCATCTGTACTGTTTTGTTGCAACGCAAAATGTGCCTTGCCGAAGCCGGATACGCGCCCTATCCTCGCTTCAACATCGATCGCAGAAGGGGAAATTGAATGCCTCCTCAGCCCGTGGATATCAGCCTGATCATCTCATCGAGAAATCGGGCATATGGACTGACGAACTGCCTGGATGCCGTTTCTGCTGCTGCCCGCCAGGCAAGCTATTTGAGGCTGGAACTGGTCTTCGTCGACAATGGTTCCAGTGACGGAACCTCCGATGTCGTGCGCCAATGGGCAGCAAACGCGCCGTTGAAGACCAATCTCGTCTATGAGGCGACGCCTGGCCTTGCCGTCGCGCGCAACACCGGAATGAAAGCCGCCGTGGGTCGCACCCTTGCCTTCACCGACGACGACTGCGAACTCTTTCCCGATTATTTCAGCACGGTCGCGGCCCTCTTTGCCGGAGACACCGGGCCGATCATGAGGGGTGGCCGGATCGAGCTTGGCGACGCGCGCGACCTTCCGGTGACAATCAAGACGGAACTTGAGCCTGCAACGCTCACCAGCGACCTTCACGCCGGCGGCTTCATCCACGGCGCCAACATGGCCTTCCCTCGTACATTGATCGACAAGGTCGGGCTTTTCGATATCCGTTTTGGGGCGGGCTCCCCGTTTCGTTCGGGCGAGGACACCGACTATGTGCATCGCGCCTTCAACGCCGGTGTCCGCGTCGAGTATCTGCCGGATTTCGCCGTGAAGCACTTTCATGGCCGCCGCGAGCTTGGCGACGTGAAGAAGCTGCAGAGCGGCTACGCGTTCGGCAACGGCGCGCTATACGCCAAATATCTTTTCGATCGCCGCTCCAACATGCGCGGCATGCTGCGCTGGGATATCCGCCAGGCGGTTCTTGAGGCCATGGGCCGGCGCAAGCTCAGCGACGAGCTGGGATTGACCTATCGCAGCCAGCTTCGTGACAACCTCACCGGCATGCTCGCCTACTGGCGCGGCCAGAAGACACAGCGACCCGCTTAATCGACCCCGTTCCCCACGGGATCAATGCGCGCTTTTCCGCGCCTATTCGATTGGACAATGAATGGCAGATACGGCAATTGCCCACGCCGACCTGAAGAAGAAAACCGCGCTCTCCGTCCTCTGGTCGGTCATCCGGGTTGCCTGGAGTACGGTCGCGACCTTCGTGATCTTTGTCGTTCTTGCGCGCATTCTCGGTCCCGGCGATTTCGGGACCTTCGCATTGGCAAGCCTGTTCGTCGAGATCGGGCGCGTCCTTGCCTACGCCGGCCTAGGTGACGCGATCACACGCCAGCTCGATCTCGACGAGGAACTGGCCGACACCGCGTTCTGGGCGACCATCGCCTTCAGCGCCATCGTCGCCGCCGTTGTCTTTGTATTCGCGCCCTACTATGGCGATCTCGTCCGCGATCCGTCGGTTGCAGGCATCCTGCGCTGGCTGGCACCATTGCTGCCGGTTTCCTCGCTCGCGGTGATCCACAATGCGCGCCTGGCGCGCGAGTTCGGCCACAAGAGCCTAGCAGGTCAGGCAATTGCCGCCAGCATGCTTTCCGGCGCGACGGCTGTTGTTTGTGCTTTGCTCGGCTGGGGTGTGTGGGCGCTTGTCGCGCAGACGGCCGTCAACGCGGTCGTTACCGTTCTGCTCGGCTGGGTCTCCTATCCCTGGATGCCGAAGTTCCGCTTCAACGTCCCGCTGTTTCGCTCGGTATTCCTCTTCAGCATCAGCCTGGTCGTGACGCAGCTGATGTGGATGCTCCTCGCACGCGTCCAGGACATCTTCATCTCGCGCTGGTACGGCCCGGTCGAAGTCGGCCGCTATCGCATCGCCTGGAGGCTGATCGAACTCATCGGACAGGCCGTCCTCGCACCGATCGGAAGCGTCGCCCTGGTGACACTGTCACGGCTGCAGAATGACCGCGTGGCTTTCCGTAATGCCTACAACAAGATCGTCGGCGCGGCTGCTCTCGGCACCATTCCCCTGCTTCTCGGCTTTGGCGCGCTGTCCAACGACATGATCGCGCTGCTCTTCGGCGACAAGTGGGGCAATGCCGGCGATATCGCCACGGTGCTGGTTCTGATGTCGGTGCCGTTCGTCATGAACTTCTTTGCATCTTCGGCGCTGTCGGCCGTCAACCGGGCGGAATCGATCCTTTCGGTCGCGGCGCTTCAGCTTGCCGCGACGCTGGTGCTCACCTGGCTGCTCGTGCCTTACGGTGTCGTCGCCGTGGCCGCCGGTTACACGTTGCGGGCATGGCTGACGATGCCTTACCAGCAGTATGTTCTGAGCAAGTATGCCAATATCGACGCGAAGAGCACCTTCAAGGCAGTTGCCGTGCCCTTCTGCGGTGCGGCCCTGATGGCGGTCTGCGTCTGGTTTGCGCATCCTATCATCGTCGCCCACGTTGCAAACCGCTGGCTGTCGCTGGCGCTCAGCATCGGCCTTGGCGCCGTCATCTACGCTGCCTTTCTGCCGACATTCGGCCGGTCGGCCATTCGCCCCTACATCGCACTCGCGCTTTCGCTGCTGCCGTCCCGCCGACAGGCCGACGCGCAGAGCACATGAGCGCGTCCCATGCAGACCTCTTGTCACCGACACAAGGAGCCTTCCGTGCCTGAATCGAACAATGCGACGATCAACCGCCTGCAGGGGCTGATCACTGCCTGCCACGCCGACCTTTTCGATCCTTCCGAACGCTTCGCGCTGCTCAACTTCCCGAACCACACGAACATCGGCGACAGCGCCATCTGGCTCGGCGCGCTCGCCTACTTCGATCGACATCGCACGCGGCCATCCTACGTCAGCGAAATGTCGACCTTCGACGGCGATCGCATGAATGCCGCGATCGGGCACGGGCGCATCTTCATCAACGGTGGCGGCAATTTCGGCGACGTGTGGCCACACTACAGCCCGTTCCGCGAACGGCTGCTCAGCGAATATCGCGGCCGCCCGATCGTGCAGATGCCGCAGACGATCCAGTTCCGGTCGCAGGAAAACATCGACAGCATGGCCCGCGCGATCGAAAAGCACGGCAACTTCACGCTGCTCGTCCGCGACAAGCGGAGCTTCGAATTCGCGCGCCTGTGGTTCCAATGCGAAGTCCGCATGTGCCCCGACATGGCGTTCTGCATCGGTCCGGTAAAGCTCGGCACGCCGCAACACGAACTTCTGCTGAACCTTCGCGACGACGTCGAAGTCGGCAGTGCGCAGGATCTCACGGCCGCAACGCTGCGTCCCGGCACGGTGAAGTCCGACTGGACCGACGATCCCGCCGACTTCCAACGGCAGACGAAGCACGCCGCGATCCTGAAGGGCCTGATGACCGGTCGTATCGGCGGGCGGGCACGGATGACCGAACTTGCCTATCGCGAGCGGGCGCAGCAGCGCTTCGATCGCGGCGTGGAACTGCTGAGCTCCGCGCGACAGGTCATTACCGACCGCATGCACGGGCACATCATGTCGGTTCTCATCGGCGCCGACCACTGCGTGCTCGACAATAGCTATGGGAAGACGAGCGGCTTTATCGAGGCCTGGGGCACGTGTAACGGCGCCAAGGCAGCGCTCGCAGCGACCGTCGACGACGCGCTCACCATTCTCGATGCACGCCGGGTCGAGCAGGCCGCCGTCGCCTGATCCCGATCAGCCTCGCCGGGCGACCATGATCCCGGCGAGAACCACCATCCCGCCCAGAGCCTGCATCGGCCCGATCGGCTCGCTCAGCACGACCCAGGCCAGGATCGCGGCCACGACAGGCTGCAGCAAGAGCGTGAGCGACGAGAATGCCGCCGGCAGATAGGCAAGCGCATAGGCGATCGCCACCTGCCCGCTGGCGTGACTGACGAAAGCCAGCCCGAAAACGATTGCCCAGCCATAGGCCGTCGCCGGTAGCATGTGATCTTCAAAGAAGAAGCCGAGCGGGAAGACGCAGACGGCCGCCGCGCCCGTGCTCCAGAGCATGATGCGGGTCGTATCGAAGCGGCTGCGCAGCTTTCCGATCGCCAGAATGTATCCCGCATAGAATATGGCCGCGACCACCGCCACACCGTCGCCTTTGAGGTCGCCGCTGCCCAGCGCGGCTGGTCCACCCTTGAGGATGACAACACCGGCGAGCGCGAGTGCGAGGCCGAGCACGAAGACGCGTGTAACGGCCGCGCCAAAGAACAGAAGGCCGATGACGGTGACAAAGACGGGAGCGAGATTGGCAAGCAGCGTCGCATTGGCCACGGAGGTCATGGTGATCGACAGGTGCCAGGCCGCGAGATCCATGGCCAGAATGACGCCCGGCAGGATGAGAAGGCCATAGTCGGAGAGCCTCTCGGGCTTTGGCCCCGCATCCTTACGCTTGGCGAGCGAGAACGCCAAGATCGGGATCAGCGCGAGGGCGACGCGCCAGAAGGCCGTTGCCATCGGGCCGACTTCCGACAGGCGCACGAAGATGGGCGAGCCACCGATCGCCGCCCCTCCCGAGATCAGGGCGGCAAGCGCAAAGCGGTTTGACGGCGAGGACTGGACGGCGACGCTGGAGGCCTGTGACATGTTTTCCGATGCTTTCCGCGCCGCTCCCATTGCACCCGGCGGCATTTCGCAGCCGGTTAGCAGATGTCTCAGCGGGAGAATAGCCGAGGAGCGACAAACGCAGGCAAAACCGATAGCGCCCTACAGTTTTCTGCGTCGTCGCGACAAAAAGGCATCGATCAGCCGGAGATAACGGTGGAAAACTCGGGATTGCCACGGATCGTGTTGCTGACGGTGCAGATTTCGTCTTCAGCCGCATGAGCGATCTTAAGACGAGTCTCCTCGTCGATATCACCCTGGATGGAGAAGGCGATGTTGAACTTCTGCACCCGCGAAAGCCCTTCCGTGGCCTTCTCGCCGGTCACATCGGCAGTGATCAGCGTGATCTTGTCGAGGACGCCAAGCTGGCTTGCAGCCATGCGCGCACTCAGGACGAGGCAGGCGGACAGGGACGAATAGAGGAGGTCCAGCGGGTTGAACCCGGGCTGAGAGGGGCCAGTCACGATATCGAGCTCACCCTTGGTGGCTGTGGTGACATGAGGAAAACCGGTGCGGCCAAGAACGGCAGTGGAGCCAACGGGACGGGGACGAGCCTTGAGATCGGCCATGGACGATTCCTTTGATGAGTACGGCCACTCTAGATAGGGACTTCGCGCACGACACGCAACGAGATCGCGGCGGCTTGCGAAGTTGTGCGCGCGACAGAAATACACGCCGACAGCGATTCGCGCCGGCCTAGGTGCGGATCGTCAATCCCAGTTCCCTATCCCTATTTCTCAGGATAGCCCTGCTCCAGCTTCGCAGGGCAATATGAGTCTGCACTAATACAGAACCGACTCATTGGAGCCATCCATGCGAGCACTTGAAGCTGTTGCTGTTGCACCCAACGTCCTTCTTGACGCAGAGCCGTTCGGCTATGTCCGTGAGGTCTACGTTGACGATGAACCCTGCTGGGGCCTGTTCGATTCCGACGGTGACGTGATCTTTGTCGGCGACGCCCTGAGCGACTGCCACACTTACGCGACAAGAGAACAGATCCGCATTCAGATCGTGCACTGACGCCGATCAGCGGTGCTCGACCGTGCGAGCACCGGCAGATCAGGTGAGATTTCAGCGATAGGGCTGCGCCCGTGGCGTGACCACCGTTTCCTCGCTCGAGAAAATGATGAAGGCGAAGAGCAGGACGCCCACGAGGGTGATCACCGATGCAATGCCGACGATTGGCTCCATCGCCGCATTGCCGAGCAGCATCAGATATAGCGACGGCACCATGAGCGTCACGCCCGCGGTGTAGACACAGTACTGGATGATCGCGATGCGCCGCTCAGCCTTGCGGGGATTGAGCGCATGATAGCCGCCGAAGAGCGCCATCGTCACCCACCCCAAGAGATTACAGTGTGCATGAGCGCCAATGACGCTGTGATCTTGCGAGATCGCCATGTTCAGCCCCATGCCGATACCGACGATCAGAAAAATTACTGCGGTCTTGAAGTATAGCTGCGAAACACGTGGCATCGATATTCCCCTCCATTTCCCCCGAGGAGTACTATCACCGACGCCTCTAATTTAGAAGAGCCAACATCACTCGCATTTCTGGCTGAATACTGGAACGATACCGGACAATCCTTGCGACGTCGGTCAAGGCCCAAAGCTGTCATTGCCTCCGGACAGAACAGGGTGGCTCATCAGCACTTTCTTAAACTCTGTGACCTACCCTCATCGTTCAGCATATTCGCGGAGAAGCGAAATGAGGGACATCTACAAACCGTTCGTCACCGCCGACGATCCCGACCGGGATATTCGTTGCCAGGACGCAATGCAGTTTGCATTCCAGGACCTTGTCGCCGCATCGGTCGCCTCGGGCTGGAGCGAGCGGGAAAGTCTTGAGGCGATCCTGTATCTTGCTGAAGACCGCCTGCAGGTCTGTGTCGCCAACGATGATTCAGCAGCCCTGCTCGACGTTCTGAAGAAGATGCTGAAAACAGCTTAGGCTAGAGCTTGGGCGAACTGCTGTTGACGACGACGGCGCTACGCTGATTTCGCGAGTTCGGTATCCACGCCATCAGCAAGGATTCGCGCCTGACTGACCGATGTCGCGGTCGATACCATCAGCAACAGGCACAGCGCCACGGCGCGCGGCACCGCCTGCTCACCCGAAGCCCATCGACGACTCGTCAACTGATCCACTCCGAAGAGTTCTTCTATGGCAGCCATAGTCAGTCCGAGGACCGCGACTGCGGCTCTGTACTCCGACGCTTTCATATGTGCTGTTCCCGGCGCGTTTTACGCGCGCTATTCTTTCGAAGTCGCGTACTTTAGTTTCATCTCATGTTCTGGGTGCCCCAGCGGCGACATTTCACGGCCTATTTGCGACCGAATGGCGCAAATACGAAAGAGGCTGTCAATGGACCGACGGATCGGTGTCGTCGAGGAACGTACGTATTCCATCGCGTGCGACTGTGGCGAGAAACTCGTCGAACGCCTCGCGATCGGTCGGGAATGTCTCCTCCCACTCGATCAGGTCCTCATCCTGGGTGATGACCTCCATCTTCCAGTCGCCATTGGTTCCGGCCGGCCGAAAGATATCGACAAGCACCGTCACATCGTCTTCGGTGAACTCGCCAGCGAGTTCGGAGTGCTCGAGTTTTTCTTTCTTGGCCATGTCGCTTTGCTTTTCTTGCTCAACCGTGAATGCGGAATCGAAACGTCCCGCTCCGGACCGCTGCATATCATGATTGCGCCACCGGCGTCAGCAGATGGCGTTGCCATGGCGGATCAAGCCACAGCCTATGTCAAAGCGGCTTCTTCATCAGCGGCGACACCCGGACATAGGGATTCCTCGGGTCGTAGGAAGCCTTCGGCAGCCCCTTGCCAGGCCTCACCACGCCAGGGGCGAGATGCCCGTCCGGTCCGAACAGGTAGTCGGTTCCCGCACAGAGATGCGCCAGCGCTCCGTAGTCGAAATATTTGAAGCTGTCGTCGGCAAGGAAGGCCGCATCGTCATAGGCCTTGCCCTTGATCTTAGCGTAGCCCACCTTGGTCTTATAGGCTTGCAGAGCCTTCCTGTTGACAGCAGAGCCCTTGCACTGCTCCCCGGCGATGCCGGCGAGCTTGACGACCCGCAAGGCCTGAGCATCACTGCTGGCCAGCGGTTTCAGCGATTGGGCGACAAAATAGTTGGTCGCCGGGTCGTTCGTCATGCTCTTGCGCCAATAGGATGGAAGCTGAGCCGCACCGCACGCGACCGTCGATAGACCGACCGCGACAACCATCGAGAATGTGAACCTCAATCCAGTCTTCATCATGCCCCTCCGCGTGTCTTTCCCTAACTCAGTTTAGCCGATTCGCGGATAAGACAGGACACGGCAAACGGCTTCAAGCTGCGGGCTGTGCAGCGCCGAGGTAACGTTTCGAATTTCACGAGGAAGGAGTGGTGCCCAGACGCGGATTTGAACCACGGACACGCGGATTTTCAATCCGCTGCTCTACCAACTGAGCTATCTGGGCTTACCTGCTTCGATACATTTCTCGCTAGCGAGATCTGCAGGGGCTTGGTTTTCCCCCGGAAGCGAGCGGGGTTATAACATCTTGTTCGGCCATGGCAAGCGTCAAATGCGAGTTTTTTGACAGGCCTGTGAATTTTCCAAATTCATGAGCAAATTTAATGGCTTCCCGCCGTGGAAAACCGGCTCATTCCTCGTCGGGGTACTCCGCCTTGGCCTCATCGTCGGCAACGGGGATCGCGTAGGAGCCCGTCAACCAGCGCGAAAGATCGAGTTCGCGACAGCGGTTCGAGCAAAAGGGATAGTGTTCGCGATGCGAGGGCTTGCCGCACTCCGGGCACGGCCGCGCCTTGCGTAGTGGCTCGATCTTGGCACCGGTGCTCTTTTCTTCAGACATGATCGGTCCTTCGGGTTTGTGCCCGTCGGCTCAGCCTTCGGGCCACCGGCTGTGGACGTCAAAGCCCTCGCCGGTCAGAAGCAGAATGGTTTCATAAAGCGGCAGGCCGACGACGTTGGTGTAGGAGCCGACCATCTTCTGTACGAAGGTGCCGGCCAGACCCTGGATGCCATAAGCACCGGCCTTGCCACGCCACTGGCCGGAGGCCAGGTAGTTTTCAATCTCGAAACCGGACAAACGCTTGAAGCGCACCTTCGTTTCAACGATCTTCTGGCGAACCTTGCGGTCGGGCGTCACGAGACAGACGCCCGTATAGACCCAATGACTGCGGCCGGAGAGAAGGTAAAGCGAGGCAGACGCTTCGTCGGCGAATTCGGCCTTGCCGAGGATACGGCGGCCGACGGCGACAACGGTATCGGCAGCGAGGATATAGCTGCCCTTCCAGGTCATGTCGCCCTTGATGGCGGCAAGCGCTGCCTCGGCCTTTTCCGTCGAAAGGCGACGCGCCAGCGAGCGCGGATGCTCGGACTTCTTCGGCGCCTCATCGATGTCCATCGGCATCAGGCGCGAAGGCTCGATACCTGCCTGATTGAGGAGGTCGACACGGCGGGGAGAGCCGGAAGCCAGAATGAGCTTATATTTCAGCGCCATGGAACCTCGACAACCGGCAAGACGGGAGCAACAGCCTTTCGAGCTTCAGATCAAGCCTACTTAAAGCGGTAGGTGATACGGCCCTTGGTCAGGTCGTAAGGCGTCATTTCCACAAGAACCTTGTCACCCGCCAGGACGCGGATGCGGTTCTTGCGCATGCGGCCGGCCGTGTGGGCGATGATCTCGTGTTCGTTCTCGAGCTTCACGCGGAATGTCGCATTCGGCAGAAGTTCGGTCACGATTCCCGGAAATTCGAGGACTTCTTCTTTAGGCATATAAGGGTTTTCTTCCTGTCGGTTGATGTGACGGCAGCGGCCATCTCAAAATTTGGGCGGAAACTACACAATCAACGGAGGTTTGTGAACCTAATTGATCGGGTTTCTATCATTTGTTTCATGCGGATTGCGCGGCAATGCCGCTTCTTCTCGCCAATCGGGTCTCGATCATGTCGCTCAGGTGATTGCGCACCCCCCGATAGGCATCGAGAATCTGCTCGCGCGTTCCCTGAACCACCGTCGGGTCCATGGTCGGCCAGTAGACCACGTCGACGGCATTGGCACGGGTCAGCTCCAGCGCGGCGTGATGGGCCTGCGGGGAAAGCGTGATGATGAGGTCGAAATAATCGTCTTCCAGTTCCTCAAGCGTTTTCGGGTGATGACGGCCAAGAGACAAGCCGATCTCATCCAGCACCGCATCCACGAAAGGATCGCGCTCGCCCGCACGAACGCCGGCGGACCTGACATAGATATTCGCCGGCAGCATGCTGCGGGCAATGACCTCGGCCATTGGCGAGCGGATGGCATTGAGCCCGCACATGAAGAGGATGGCTCCCAGCTGCCGTTCCTCGTTCTGGCCGATCACCGTTTCCATGGCGATCATCCGCGCCAATAGAGAACGCAGACGAGCGTGAAAAGCCGGCGTGCCGTATCGAAATCGACATCGATCTTGCCGTTCAGCCGGTCCTTCAGTGTTTGCGAGCCCTCGTTGTGGATGCCCCGGCGCCCCATGTCGATCGCCTCGATCCGACTGGGCGACGCGGAACGGATGGCCTCGTAATAGCTTTCGCAGATCAGGAAGTAGTCCTTCACGATCCGGCGAAACGGCGTGAGCGACAGAATATGCGTGGCGACGGGATCGCCGCCATCCGTGGTGATGGCGAACACAAGCTTGGACTCGACCAACGAGATATTCAGCCGATAGGGCCCACCGCCATGTCCGATCGGAGTGAAGCTGTTTTCCTCGATGAGATCGAAGATCGCAACGGCGCGCTCATGCTCGACATCGGGCGTCGATCGGCCGATGGTGTCGTCCAGTACGACGTCGCAAAGCCGGAAGGCGCCGTTTGCCATCCCTCACCTCTCCAGGTTCAGCCGGATTGCCACGGACCGCGCATGGGCATCGAGACCTTCGGACACGGCAAGCGCAATCGCCGCCGGGCCAAGAGTGCGAAGCTGCTCGGGGCCGAGACGCAGGATCGACGTCCGCTTGACGAAGTCGAGCACACCGAGACCGGACGAAAAGCGAGCGGAGCGTGCTGTCGGCAGCACGTGGTTCGATCCGCCGACGTAATCGCCGATAACCTCCGGAGTGTGGGCGCCGATGAAGATAGCGCCAGCGTTCCTGATGCCCGAGAGCAGCGCATCCGGATCGGCAACGGCAAGCTCAAGGTGCTCGGCGGCGATACGGTTTGCGAGCGGAATCGCATCCTGCAAGTTCTTCACGAGGATGACGGCGCCGAAGTCCCGCCAGCTCGCTGCGGCCGTCTCGGAGCGGTTGAGCGTCTTCAACTGACGCTCGACACAGGCTTCGACAGCCTTTCCGAACTCGGCATCGTCGGTTGCCAGGATCGACTGCGCACTGGCGTCATGCTCCGCCTGCGCCAGAAGATCGGCTGCGATCCAGTCTGCATTGTTGTCTTTGTCAGCAATCACCAGCACTTCCGATGGTCCGGCGATCATGTCGATACCGACCGTGCCGAAGACCTGACGCTTGGCGGCTGCGACGAAGGCATTGCCCGGACCGGTGATCTTGGCAACCGGCGCGATCGTCTCCGTGCCATAGGCAAGTGCGGCAACCGCCTGGGCGCCGCCGACGCGGTAGATCTCCGTCACACCGGCGATCTTTGCGGCAGCAAGCACGGCCGGGTTGACCGCGCCACCCGTCGCCGGCACCGCGATCACGATGCGATCGACGCCAGCGACCTTGGCGGGGACCGCATTCATCAGCACCGAACTCGGGTAACTCGCCGTGCCGCCCGGCACATAAAGGCCGACGGCCTCGATCGCCGTCCAGCGCGATCCGAGCCCGACCCCAAGGTCGTCCTCATAGATGTCGTCTTTCGGGAGTTGCCGGCGGTGATGCGATTCAATGCGCACGGCTGCAACCTTGAGCGCGCCCAGCACCTCGGCCGGCACTTCGGCCACAGCGGCATCGATCTCGGCCTCGGACACGCGCATCGGCGTGACGGCGTAATCGATCCCGTCGAACTTCTTCGAATATTCGGCGAGCGCGACATCGCCCCGGGCACGCACGTCATCGATAATGGCGCGGACGATCGTGTTGACGTCTTCCGATACTTCGCGCTTGGTCGTCAGGAAAGCCGCGAAACGCTGTTCGAAATCCCCCGATGTCTGATCCAACCAGATTGCCAAGGCCGATATTCCTTCTCGATATTCAATGAACGCAGAGGCTTTGATCACGCACCCGGATGGCGCGGCTTGGAGGCGGTTTCCCATGCCCCACCGATATCCGCAAGCTGAACTTCGATGCATTCGACATCGAGCTCAATCGTCGCGCCACCGGCAAGAGCGAGCTCCACCAATCCGTCCGGCACCTCGCCTTTCTGCTCGAAGCGAATGGCAAGCAGCGACAGGACGTCTTCGCGCTTGTTGCGATCGACGCCGACGGAGCGAACGGCGAGCACGCGCTTGAAGACAAGTGCGGCCCGGCGGCGTTCGAAACCCTTGCGCTTGCGCGCGGCGTCTTCCCAGACGAAGCGGTTGGCGGCAATCGAAAACTGAGCCTCACGCGGGGACCACGCGATATCGGCGACCTTGAAGACACTATCCTGCAAATGCGCGGAGATGACGGCCAAGTCTTCGTTATCAAGCGCAAGCAGCTTCAGGTCGGTCATGCAGGCATATCCCATCGCCAATACGCCGCCAGAATGGCGGCGCCTCAGACAACGGACATAAGACGCGGCAACGCAATGCGCAACCGGCATAAGGGGTGCAAGCAGGATAAGGGGCGAATGATCGCCCCTTTCCTTATTCGCTGACGCGTTCGACGATCGCGCCGCAGCGGGTGAGCTTTTCTTCCAGCCGCTCGAAGCCGCGATCGAGGTGATAGACGCGCGACACCATCGTCTCGCCTTCGGCAGCGAGGCCGGCGATGACGAGAGAGACGGAAGCGCGAAGGTCCGTCGCCATCACCGGCGCGCCCTTGAGACGCGGCACACCTTCGATCTTCGCGGTCTGACCGGAGAGCGAGATCTTGGCGCCGAGACGGGCCAGTTCCTGCACGTGCATGAAGCGGTTTTCGAAGATCGTCTCGGTGACATGCGAAATGCCGGTCGAGCGCGTCATCAGCGCCATGAACTGCGCCTGCAGATCGGTCGGGAAGCCCGGGAACGGGTCGGTGACGATATCGACCGGGCGAATGCCGGCGCCGTTGCGGCGAACGCGCATGCCGTTGTTGGTCGGCGAGATCTCCGCACCGGCGCGACGCAGGGTCTCAAGCGCGGTATCGAGCAGAGCGACATCGGTGTTTTCCAGGACGACGTCGCCGCCAGCCATGGCAACGGCCATCGCGTAGGTGCCGGTTTCGATGCGATCAGGAAGCACGCGGTGGCGCGCGCCGGAGAGCGAGGTCACGCCCTCGATAGTAATCGTCGAGGTGCCGGCGCCGGTGATCTTTGCGCCCATGGCGATCAGGCAGTTGGCGAGATCGACGACCTCGGGCTCGCGAGCGGCATTGCCGATGACGGTCGTGCCGCGGGCAAGTGTCGCCGCCATCATCATCACGTGCGTCGCGCCGACCGATACCTTCGGGAAGGTATAGCGCGCGCCGATCAGGCCACCCTTCGGCGCCGTCGCGTTGATGTAGCCACTGTCAATTTCAAGGTTCGCACCGAGCGCGGTCAGGCCGTCGAGGAACAGATCGACCGGACGCGTGCCGATGGCGCAGCCGCCCGGCAGGGAGACGCGGCACTGGCCTTCGCGCGCCAGGAGCGGGCCGATGACCCAGAAGGAGGCACGCATCTTCGACACCAGCTCATAGGGAGCGGTCGTGTCGACGATCGTGCGGCAGGTGAAGTGGATGGTGCGCGAGTAGGCGTCTTCCTGGCGCTCGCGGCGGCCGTTGACGGCAACGTCGACGCCATGATTGCCGAGGATGCGCATCAGAAGCTCGACATCGGCCAGATGCGGAACGTTTTCGAGCGTCAGGGTATCGCTGGTCAGCAGCGAGGCAATCATCAGCGGTAGGGCGGCATTCTTTGCGCCGGAAATCGGAATGATGCCGTTAAGCTCATTACCGCCGACAATTCTAATACGATCCATGGGCGCTTACGGGCGATGCCCGCCTTTCTGAAAGGCTGTCTTTTAAAAGGATGCGGGTGTTTAGACGAAATTAGCGAACGCTTCAATTCGTCGCGGAGCGAACATTACGATTCGTCCATTTTTGCGGCAGGCAGGCCATTTGTCTCATCCGCCTGGCCCGATCGGCGCGCGCGAGTCTGTTGTTTGCGACGAGAAAGATTTTCCCGAAGTTTTTCGGCTGCGCGATCACGGCGCAATTTCGCCTGCTGTTCGATCGCGGCTTTGCGGCCCTTCTGGGCGTTTTCAGTGTCTTCACTCATGTTTCATGGCTTACCCGAATTCGCGCCATTTCAAAAGTGGCCAGCTTAATCTGCACAAAGATGGAAATTGCGGCTTGCGCTCACCTCAAACCTATGGCAATAGCCGCCCCGTTCACGCAATGCAGCCGGTTCGGTTGCGCGTCTGGTCCTCGCTGCCGTAGCTCAGTGGTAGAGCACACCCTTGGTAAGGGTGAGGTCGGTGGTTCAATCCCACTCGGCAGCACCAGTTTTCTCCGACGCACTTAAGACAACCCGCCAGCAGCGTTCACGCCCGGCGAAATCGCGTTGCCGCGCCTTTGTCCCCAAGAGACTGCAGTTTCCCCGCAACGGTCGGCTACAAAGTATGGCCAATAGGTGAAAAGGCGCACCCTAATGCTGTGAGATCGTCGCTCGCTGTAGTACGAGAGGGAGCATAGCCGCTGGGGAAATCCTATGATGAAAGTTCTGCTGGCAACCGCACTTGCTGTCATTATTTCGGGATATGCAGAGACCGCGCAGTCCGCCGTGTCGGGCGACTTCGGTCCTGAGACGCTAACGCTGATCAATTCCTATCGAACAAGCCACGGTCTTTCGCGCCTTGCCGAGAACCGCACGGTGAAAGCGCTCGCCCTACAGCATAGCCGCGAACAGGCCGCTCATGGAAGCATGAACCATGATGGCTTTCGCCAGCGATTGGCTCAGGCCAAGGCTGCGGGACTGACTGGCGTCTGTTCGGAAAACGTCGGCTTCGGACATCAGAGTGCACAGCAGCTTTTTTCCCGGTGGCGGATTTCGCCGGGGCATAACGCAAACATGCTTCAACCCAACATGCGATACGGCGCGGTCGTCGTGGTTGGCGGGTATTCGACGTTCTTCGTCTGCAGATAGCGGCTCGACAGCGAAAGACGTCTCTGGCGCGCTCTAGGCCGGCTGCTGGGATCTGATCTTAATCCGCGACATCAGCCATTTCCGCGACGGGCGGTCGTATGCCCGGCTCAAGGCCAAGCTTAAGGCAAACATTCCTGCGACGAATGTTACCATCGCCAGATCGTCATTGATCCCCAGTTTGTGCACCACCGGCACGAACACGAACAACAGCGGGTAGTGCAGGATGTACATGGGATATGAGATTTCGCCAAAGACGGATGCCGTTTTTTCCAGATAGCGCGGGACCTCGTATCTGGTGCCGAGAACGACAATCGCCGGCGCAACGAGTATCGCGATCGTCAGATCGAACGGAAGCTGGCCCGGCCACGAACTGAGTGACATCACGCATATCAGGATGGCCACCGGCACCAGCGACGCATGGGAGTTCACTTTGTTCCACTGCGCCATTCGGCTGATGATCATGCCAAGGGGAAATGCAAAGAGGATGCGGAACATCCCACCCGTCAGGCTGCCCCAATCCCACCCGACGTTCAAACCGCCGACGGCCATGCTGCTTGATATGAAGCCGATGGCTGAAACGAGCACGACCGCCAGGAGAGAACGTACCGCCAGCCGGGCGAGGACAATCGCGAATAGAACGTTGACCCAAAACTCCAGAAACAGGGACCACGCCGGGCCGTTTAGCGGAAATATAACGGATTCGCTGACGGGAGATGGAAGAAACAACGCATTGAACATCAGCGAACCGACCGGGTTCAAAAGCCCATCGTGACTTCCGATCCAGACAGCGCCGAGCGCTTTTGCAAAGCCGAGCGCGAGACCCAGGATGAAGAGTGGATAAAGCCGGCAGAACCGCTCGGTCATGAATTGGAAAGACGACAACCCCGCACCGAAACGCGCCGAGTAGGTCCGGTCGATAACGAAGCCGCTCAAGACGAAGAAGAAATCGACCGCGATGAAGCCATGTTCAGCCAGGATGGGCTGGCCGGTAGAGCCGTAGTGATAGACGACGACCAATATGGCCGCAACACCGCGCATCCAGTCCAGATTGTAGTATCGATCAAGATTCTTCGACAAATCCAACCCCGTCAGCCATCGAACTCAATCAGTACGTGGGCTAGTTCTGTTCACGTGTTGAGCGCCCATGACGTCGAGCAAAAATACAAAACTCCTCACAGGCGTTAAACTTAGACAAATGGACTACAGCGAGGATGGCCTTTGGCTCGCGCTGGCGGGCGCGCACTGTGTCGCCATCTCGAAAGAATTGATGACCGGCGTGGAACCGCATCGGTGATCTCGCGTTGTCGATGCAGATAGCGCCTGACTCTGGTCGCTCTTAAGGCGCAGCCCTTCCAAAACGCTGACTTGAAACGCCCGCAGCGGGCGTGGCGTCTCCGTTTGGTGTTCTCCAAGGAGGAGGATATGCCATGTCCCGCAGAACCTACAGCCGTCACGAGCAGCCCCTTCATTCCAGCGATCTCAGGATTTGCCACAAGGTGTTCCAGGCAGTTTGCGGTGATCTCGGAGTCGACGTCTCAGCGGAGGAAAGCGATCGAATAGCCGCCATCACCGTCGAGCTCTATCAACAGGGCGTCAGGGACGAGCAACAGTTGCGCATTCTCGTGGACGCGGCGCGAGGGATTACTTTCGTGCTTGGAACAGACAAGGGTGCGTAGGCGTTCTGGAGGATCCGGATAACAACTGCCCCGCCGACACCGCGGGGCCTTTTTCCGCCGTAGCCTGAGATTGAGCTGAGGCATCGCGATGAGCATTGAAAATCACACGAGTGCGCCGGGCGCCAATATTCATGTCGAGCATTTCTGCGACCATGTGGATGCCAACGGGCTGCGCTGCCGAGAATGGGGATGCTACGGCTACGAGGATCGAGAGGCGGTCACGCATTGGTATTGCCCGAAACACCAGCCGTTGGACTATCGCGGCTTGCCGGCTCATGGGGCGAGGCTGCAATGAGCGCCGCAGTGTCGATCAGCTTTCCGGAGGATCTCAGGGGCTGCATCCGAAAGCACATGTTTTCCCGTTTGCGGGTTTCTGATTTATCACTAAAATACATCGGCATGCCGCTTCGCAGGAGGGCCGAGCGGATGCGACGCACAACGGAGGAATTTGCCGATGGCCAATGAAAAATGGAATGAGCCGATCCTCGTAGGTTTCGAAACCACTGACGACGCCCGCACAGTCTCCGGTCCGCTCGATGCGCTGAAATGCCTTTCGGATCTCTGGCCAAACGCGCGCGGCCTTCGTTATCTCAAGGCAAGAAGCACGTGTCGTGCAGCCCTCGACGGGCGCAAGAGCCTGGAGGAAGCCCGTGCCGAATTCGTCGCGGCCGCAGAGGAAGCCAAACTCAGCATCCATTGAGCTCGTTTTTCGGGAAAAGTGTACCGAAACAAGGCGATAGTTTATTTTTGCTTAACCCTCGACGGAGCTTGCCGTGGGCGCGCGGCGAAAGTCGTTGTCACGCCAGCCTGTATCTCAATAGAACAGCGTCAGCCATCATGATGATGGTCAGAGGCTCGTCACCCTCTGCTCTAAAAAGCAGACGAGCCTCGTCGGTTTTACTGCGCAAACCAAGGACTTAGTTGAAGTTCAACTTGGCCCAGTCTCGGCCAGAGGAGCGCAAGAAAACGCCCGCTCCCCCAGCGTACGGTCTTGGTAAACATCGCTTAACGCTCTCAGCAGCCGGACGCCGTGCCTTCTACTTCCAGATAGCCAACGCCGATGATAGTTCCGTCGAGAGCGCGAATAAACGAGGGCACGAAATGCGTGCTCGTCTGGGTGCACTCTGTTGCTCCCGCGTACTGGACCAACAAAACGTCGTCCTGCCGCAGCGCCGAATAGTCGCCGCTGAACTCCAGCGACGCGGATGCAGGTAGAACAAAAGCACCCATGGCCAATGCAAATGCGGGCATTCCCAATCGAAGAAGGCGTTTCATCTGCTTCTCCTGCGTTTTGATCGCAGTGTTAACTAGCGGATGCCAAGTTTAGTTCCACCGACTTGCTACTACTTTCGAGTGGCCGAAGTATCTGCATTTTAGATGATGTTAACATAATCCTACCGAAGGACCCGGCGTCAGTGACAGGCCGCCACCTCACCCCCGCAGCATTGCGCTTCCTGGCCTCCGGGCTGGTCCATTTCAGCGATAGTTGTGGCTGGCGTGACCTTCGCCTCTTGGCGCGCTACCGATCTCGCGCCATATAAATGTTTGAACTGGCTGGGATCTTGGCAATGAAGAATTTTATACTGGCAACGGTGTCGACTGCTGCGCTCGTGGGCTGCACCACGGCCGAGACGGCGGAGGTGAAGCCCATCCCCGGCAGCATCACCTATAATGGACAGCCACGCACCAAGCTGACGAAATCGCCACCCGGCAGCGTCATCTACAACTCGCTCTACGATTCCTCGGGAACGAAGATGCTTGAGACCTACATTCTGCAGCCGGATCGCACACTGAAGCTCACGCGCCGTGACGTCATTCCGGACTATCCGATGTAGGCCAGGCCCGCATGGTCCGGGTCAGGCATGGGTGCCCGAGACCGCCAGTGGCGGTTCGGCCGGCCTCAAGAAGGCGTCGATCGAGGAGGCTCCGACGGTCTCAAGCGTGGACGGAAGCCATTTCGGATCCCGGTCCTTATCGATGATCGCAGCACGGATCCCTTCGTAGAAATCAGGCGATTTCAATATCTGCAAACAGGCACCGAGCTCACGAGCAAGGCATTCGGCCAGATTGCGGCTCTGCCCGCCCAGCCGGAGGAGACGCAACGTCAATTTGAGACTCGTCGGCGAACGGCTGTGCAGCGTACGCAATGTCTCCTCGGCGAAATCTCCGTCTTCTGCTTCGAGCGCTGCGATGATCTCTTCCATCGTCCCAAACCGAAAGGTGCGGTGGATCATATCTGCATTTCGGCGCAGCGGCCCTACGCCGGGATCCGAGGACAGATTCTTGAGCACGGCATCGACGTCCCGCGGACCGGCGCCGCGGGGCAATTCGGCAAGCGTATCGACAAGCTCGGTCAGCTGGAACGACGCAATCTGGAAATCGGCAAGCCCCGCTCGAATGACATCCGCCGGCGCGACATTCGAGCCGGTCAAGCCCATCCATATGCCCGTTTCACCAGGCGCACGCGGGAGCAACCAAGTCGCCCCGACATCGGGAAAGTAGCCTATGCCGGTTTCCGGCATTGCAAAGCGTGTGCGCTCGGTCACGACGCGATGGCTCGCGTGCGAGGACAGGCCAACGCCGCCGCCCATGGTGATCCCGTCCATCAACGCGACATAGGGCTTAGGATAGGTCGAGATGCGGTGATTGAGGCGAAACTCCTCGCGCCAGAAAGTCTCGGCAAGATCGGTGCCGCCACGGCCGCTCTCGTGCAGCACGCGGATATCGCCGCCGGCACAGAAGCCACGCTCTCCCTCTCCCATGACGATCACGGTGGCAATACCGGCATCGGCGGCGAACTCGTCGAGTGCGGCGCTGACCATCCTGACCATGTCGAGGGTGAGACTGTTCAAAGCGCGCGGTCTGTTCAGGCGAATGATGCCGGCGGAGGCATGGCGTTTCAGGATGACGTCGCGCTGCTCGATACCACCCTGCATTCCGGTCTCCCTGCCACCTGTATGTGACGCCGTGCTGCTCCTGGAATCAGGCGTACAGCGGCTGTTGCGTCATTGCGAATTTATCGCGTTCGATCGCATAGTCTATGGCTGCGGAGAGCGGTAATGGCCGAGAAAAATAATAGCCTTGCGCCAGCCGGACGCCCATGGATCGCAGCCCCTCAGCAACCTCCCCGCTTTCGACACCTTCCGCTACCGACGCGATGCCGAGATTCTGGCATAGATTCGCAACCGAACGCGTGATGTTCAGGCAACGCGTGTCACGATCGAGATTCATCACGAAGCTCTTGTCGATCTTCAGCTTGTCGAAGGCCAGCCGATGTACGTGACTGAGGCTGGAGTAACCGGTTCCGAAATCATCCAGCGCGATGGTGACGCCAGCGGCGCGAAACAGACTGACGACGCGGTCGGCCGTGGCGAAATCCGACAGCAGGGCCGTTTCGGTGATCTCGAACTCGATGCGCCGGGCATCCACCCCCGAGCGGTGGATCATGGCCAACAACGTCATTGCGGTCTCATGATCGCAAATGTCCCGCGCCGAGAGATTGAACGACAGACGCAGGCGTGATGGCATCAAGGAAAGCGCGTCGAGTGCCTGTCCCAGCAGAACACGCGTCATTCGGCCGATAAGAGCCGTGCGCTCCGCTGCAGGAATGAAGGCGGCGGGGCTGATCCGGCCAAACCGGGCGCTGTCCCAGCGCGCCAGAGCCTCGTAACCCACGACAACACCCGTCTTGAGCTCGATGATAGGCTGGTATTCCAACGACAGCTCGTCCGCGAAACTCCCCGCCTGCAATTCCAGTTCGATCATGTGCCGCTGCGACAGGATCGTCTCATGCTCCGGCGAGAAGAACTCCACGCCGCCATTGTGTTTGCTCTTCACCTGATAGAGCGCGAAATCGGCCTTCTCGTAGAGCTCTTCAGCCGTATGGTCCCCGGAGGCGAGCTGGACGATGCCGCAGGAACCGGACACTCGAACCGATCCGTCCGGAATCTCGAACGGTTCGCGGACCGCGCTGCAGAGCGCGTGGGCGACATCGGCGATCGTCGAAACGGCAAGGTCATCCGGGAATATGATGCCGAATTCGTCCCCGCCCAATCGGGCGACGACACCGTCATCGCCAATCAGAGCCATGAAACGACGCGCGGTTTCCTTGAGAACGAGATCACCCGCCGCATGGCCGAAGACGTCGTTGACCGGCTTGAAGCCATCAAGGTCGATAATCCCCAAGACAGGCGGCGCATCCGATCCGGCCCGCAGCCGTTCTTCGAGCGACAGGAAGAAGCTGCGGCGATTGGCAAGGCCGGTCAGCTGATCGTGCAGCGCGTTGCGGCTGTTTACAAGGTTGAGTTCCTGCGCCTCCGCCTGCTTCTTCTGCAGTTCTTCCGTCAGCCGCACGAGACGCACGAAATTCTGGTAGTAGCTGTTGGTGACCCGCAGAAACGGCACCACCAGGAAAGCGCCGCTCGTCGCCGTGGCAACAAACACCGGGTTGCCGGAGAACACGAACGTGACGATCATCGTCCCGAACGTGATGACTGTGGTCAGTGCCGCCGCCAGCGGCAGATGCATGAGGCAGAACACCGAGGAGATACCGGTGACCACCAGAAAATAGGCGATCTGTCCCTGCTGGTAGGCATTGCCATATTGATAAAGGGCAACAGCCCAGGCACCGAAGGCGCAGGTCAGGACGGCGGCTGCGACAATAGTAATGCGCATGAGCGTCATCGCCCGCTCAGCCGTCACCTCGTCCCTGCCGTGAATTTCCCACCAGCAAAGCCTGAGGAGGCAGGTAACGGACAGGCCGATCGGGATGTAGAGCGACAGCCAGACAGGGGCCGTCCCGATATGGGTTATCGCGACGGCGAGCGCGTTGATGATCAGAAGGACGTAGAGAATAGGGATCTGCGACGCGAGAGCCTTGTACTGCGACTTCAGGAAGTCCGGATCATCCTTTTGCAGACGGAGCGACGCGAGAAAGCTGTTCATGATTTCCTTTTCCCTTGGCCCATGCCAGCCAGAGAAAGCTTGATTATTTCCTACTCACGTAGCGTCAGATCGGCTGCCGAGCGGACGCATGGTAAATGCCGCGTTAGAAGCCCGCCGCGGCAAGCGCGCGATGAACACTCTGCAGGTCGTCCACGCTCCTGTTCATCAGCAAGAGTTCCCAATCCAGCGCGCTACGGACAATCGTTTCCAGGGAATCGTATTGCGGCCTCCAATCCAGCACGCGGTGCGCAAGCGTCGCATCGGCAACGACGCTTGCCGCATCGCCGGGGCGTCGCGGCGCCATGTGGATCTTGAAAGACTGGCCGTGCAGGCGGGTGACCATGTTCAGCACGTCGAGGACGGAGTAGCCGGCCCCGTAGCCGCAATTCGCAACGAGCGAGCCGCGCCCACGACGCAGGTGCTGCAGGGCCTTCAGATGTGCTGCCGCGAGATCGCCGACATGGATGTAGTCGCGCACACCCGTCCCGTCATGCGTGGGATAATCGATACCGTAGACATGCACGCTGTCGCGCCGCCCGAGGGCGGCTTCGCAGGCAACCTTGATCAGGTGCGTGGCGCCAGCGGTCGACTGGCCAGCACGGCCCTCAGGGTCCGCACCGGCGACGTTGAAATAGCGGAGGGCGACATAGTCGAAGTCATAGGCGGCGGCGGCGTCGCGCAACATGAACTCAGTCATCAGCTTCGACTGGCCATAAGGATTCTCGGGATTGAGAGACGCGTCTTCCTTGACGGGAGCGGATGTCTTCTGCGGGCCGTAGACGGCAGCTGTCGATGAAAAGACGAAGTGGCGAACGCCAGCCTCGATCGCAGCACTCATCAACTCACGGGTCTTGCCCGAGTTGTTGTCGTAATAGGAGAGCGGATCCGCGACGGACGCCGGCACGACGGCCGATCCCGCGAAATGGATAATGGCTTCGATATCGTTTTCAATGAAGATGGTGTTGAGAATCCGGCGGTCCGCGACGTCACCGAGATAGAAGCGCGCCTGGGGAGCAACGGCCCAGCGGAAACCTGTCGACAAACGGTCGAGAACGACGACTTCCTCGCCGGCGTCCAGTAGCGTCCACACCATATGGCTGCCGATGTATCCGGCGCCGCCGGTGACCAAAATTGCCATCGCCTACATTCCCTGCCTTCATTGCACGGACGCAATTGACGCCAGTTTCCTTTCCGATTTTCTTATTAAAAGAGCGCCGGACGGCTTTGAGGCGGGTAAGTTTGGCGATGTGGTTAGAGCGGGATTTCGGCGTTCTCTACAATTTTATCGATGTGCCAATTTGGGGCCAAGGGCTCGAGAAAACGAGCCCTCGGTCACTCCGTCAAAGCTTGAGAATGTAGTCGCAAAGGCGGTCGGCCGCCGTCTGTATTTGCGCGGGATCGCGCAGGAAGCAGGCACGGAGAAACAGCTCGCCGCCGGCACCGAACGCCGCGCCGGGGGCCAGGCCGACGCCGGTCTTGTCGACGATATCGATCGCAGCCTTGCGGCTGTCGGTGACGCCATCAATCTTCAGGAACGCATAAAGCGCACCATCCGGCTTGAGCGTTTGCACGCGATTGGTCGCAATGAGGGCGTCGCAGAGAATGTCGCGCGAGCGCTTTGCCTTTTCGATGTTGGCCTGCACGAAAGCCTCGCCATCATTCAAGGCAGCGACGGCGCCCCTCTGCATGAACTGGGCGACGCCCGACGTCGAATACTGGATGAGGTTTTCAATCACCTGCCCGGTCTGCGGCGGCGCCACGATCCAACCCACGCGCCAGCCGGTCATCGACCAGTTCTTCGAGAAGGAATTGACGAACATGATCTTGTCGTCGGTTTCCATGACATCGAGGAACGAGGGCGCGCGACCGCCGGGGAAGTAGTAACGAGCATAGATCTCGTCGGCCATGATCCAGAGACCATGCTTGCGCGCCAGCCCGAGAATGGCGGTCAGATCGTCCTTCGTCGCGGTCCAACCCGTCGGGTTGGACGGGGTGTTGATGAAGAGTGCCTTGGTTTTCGGGGTGATTGCCGCTGCGATGCGATCAAGATCGACTGCCCATTTGCCGCCCTCGAATTGCAGCTGCACGCCGACCGAACGGGCGCCTGCAATTTCGAGCGCCGCAGCAATATTGGGCCAAGCCGGAGTCAGATAAACAAGTTCGTCGCCCGGGGACGTCAGCGCCTGCACGGCGATCTGGATCGCCTGCATGCCGGAACCGGTCACAAAGAAATGGTCGACCGGAAGGTCAACCGCGAAATTGCGGGCATAGTAATCAGAAAGGGCCTGGCGAAGCTCAGGGATACCGCGCTGGTAGGTGTAGAAGGTCTCGCCGGCGACAAGCGCATCCATCGCGGCCTTGTTGACGAAATCGGGGCTTGGCAGGTCCCCCTCGCCGACCCACAAAGGCAATAGGCCTTCTCGGCCACGCGCATAGTTGACGACTTCAACGATCCCGCTTTCAGGCGCAGAGACGGCGCGCGGGCTAAGGCTGCTTACGATCGACATGCATCACTCCGGTTTTTGCCTTCATAGAATAATTACGAAGGCAAATCCCATGACAATCCGTGATGCAATGTCGATTTCTTTGATGAGTTGGCCCCCGCGATACCAAAGGGGCCAGTCTCGATCAGACTGACGGGCGCTTGGCCAGCAGGTCGCGAATTTCGGTGAGAAGCGCGACGTCGGCAGGCGTTGCAGGGGCTTCGGCCGGTACTGCCTTCTTCTGCTTTTCGACCTGCTTCTGAAGCGTGTTCACGCCCTTGACCATCAGGAAGATGATCCAGGCAAGGATCATGAAGTTGATGAGAACGGTGATGAAGCTGCCGTAAGCGAGAACGGCACCCTGCTGGCGAGCGGCTGCGAGCGTCGGTGCGTTGACGTTTGACGAGAGGCCAATGAAGTAGTTGGAAAAGTCGAAACCACCAAAGATGGCACCAACGATCGGCATGATGACGTCATCGACCAGCGATTTCACGATGCCGCCAAAGGCACCACCGATAATCACACCAACGGCAAGGTCCATGACATTGCCGCGGGCGATAAATGCTTTGAACTCGTTGAGCATGCGATCTGTCTCCCTTTGATGCAGTCCACTGACATGCCATTGTTTTTATTAGCTACATGTTCGAAACAAATATTCAATTGCTAATTACAAATATCGTTATGGGTCGTGCGCCTTTGACTTAAGGCCTAGAGCCGGCCCGATGTTCAAAGCCCGTGAATTGCCGTAGTCTCGAACCGTCCGGGAGAACCGGCGCATGTGGCGCCGGCGGAGGGTCAATGCTGCCAGGCTGGGTCATACTTGCATCCGCGTTCGGCTACCTGCTGCTGCTTTTTGCCGTGGCAAGCCATGGCGATCGCCGGCGCAGGCGTTTCGGCGTCCCGCAAGGCGGCCGGCCGATCGTCTATGCGCTCAGTCTGGCGATCTACTGCACCTCATGGACCTATTTCGGCGGCGTCGGACTGGCGGCGCAGCGAGGGCTGGAATTCACCGGCATCTACATCGGCCCGATCCTCGTCTTCACCCTCGGCATGCCGGTGCTGCGCCGGATCATCGACCTGGCGAAGGCCGAGAAGCTGACGTCGGTGGCGGATTTCATTGCCGCCCGGTACGGCAAGAATTCAACCGTCGCGACGATCGTTGCCCTGATCTCCCTCGTCGGCGCCATTCCCTACATCGCGTTGCAGCTCAAGTCGGTGTCGAGCACGGTGAGCGCGATGCTCAATCCCTCCGACTACGGGATCGGTAGCGGCAATCTTTACTTCCTCGATCTGCCATTGCTCGTAACCCTGGTGCTGGCCTGCTTCGCCATCATGTTCGGCACGCGCCACACCGACGCCACAGAGCACCAGGATGGACTGATCCTTGCGGTCGCGATGGAGTCGGTGGTCAAGCTCGTCGCCTTTCTCACCGCCGGCGTCTGCGTCATCTGGTTCCTGTTCGACGGCCCCACCGATCTCTGGCAGAAGGCCGCCGACAACGCACTCGTTCAGTCCGCCCTGAGCTACCAGACGCCGCTCAGCCGGTGGATTACGCTGACACTGCTCTCGGCGTTCGCGATCATCATGCTGCCCCGGCAATTCCATGTGACGGTCGTGGAAAACCGCACGCCGAAGGAACTGCGTCTCGCCGGGCTACTGTTTCCGCTCTATCTCGTTGCCATCAATATCTTTGTGCTTCCGGTTGCCATCGGCGGATTGCTGACGTTCGGCGGCAGCGGCAATGCCGATCTCTACATGCTGTCCCTGCCGATCGTCGGACAGATGCCGGTGGTCTCGCTGATCACCTTTATCGGCGGCTTCTCCGCCGCGACGGCGATGGTGATCGTCGCCTCGGTTGCCCTCTCGATCATGGTGTCGAACGACATCATCATGCCGATTTTCCTGCACCGAAAACTTGCCGGGCGCGCCGGGCAGCGGGACGATTTCGCAAAGACGCTGCTCAACATCAGACGTAGCGCCATATTTGCCGTTCTCCTGCTTGGCTATGCCTACTACCGCTCCACCGACAGCACGACCGGGCTTGCCTCCATTGGTCTTCTCTCATTCGCGGCCATAGTGCAGATGGCGCCATCGCTCTTCGGCGGGCTGATCTGGCGGCGTGCCAATGCGCGCGGCGCCATCCTCGGGCTCACCTCGGGTTTCGTCATCTGGGTCTATCTGCTGTTTCTGCCGTCGCTCGGCGGACCTGACTATTCGTCGGTCGCCAGCGCCGTGCTCGGCTTCATCTTCCCCGGCACGACTGTCTTTACGGCTCCCGACGCCGACCCGCTCGTCAATGCGACTGTCATGAGCCTGCTCGTCAACACCGCCTTCTTCGTCATCGGCTCGGTCACCCGCAACGCCAGACCGCTCGAGCGTATCCAGGCGGGCATCTTCATCAAGCGGCAATCCCGCTCGCAGTTTGCAACACGCGGCTGGAAGACCCGGATCAGTGTCGGCGATCTTAAAGCGACGATATCCCGCTATCTCGGCGAGGAGCGGATGGAGCGTTCCTTTCAGACGTACCAGCAGAGCTCGGGGCGCAAACTCGATGACGAGCAGCCTGCGGACATGGCCCTGATCCATTTCACCGAGCAGCTGCTCGGCAGCGCCATCGGCTCGTCTTCGGCCCGTCTCGTGCTGTCGCTGATCCTGCAGAAGGTCGAGGACGCCTCCGCCGATACGGCGTGGCTGCTCGATCAGGCGAGCGAAGCGCTGCAGTATAACCAGGACATGCTGCAGACGGCTCTTTCGCAGATGGATCAGGGGATTGCCGTGTTCGACAGCTCGAACCACCTGACAATCTGGAACCGCCGGTTCCGGCAATTGCTGGATCTTCCCGAAGCTGCCGGACAGGTGGGCTTCCCGCTCTCCGAGATCGTCGCGATCCTCAGCGAACGGGGCGACCTTCCCGGTGGCGATCACAGCCAGACGGTGCGGCATTTCCTCGCGCTGGACAAACCGTTCGCATTGGTTCTGGCTGGCGGGGAGCGGATCATCGAAGTGCGCTCCAACGCCATGCCCGACAAAGGCATCGTTGCGACGTTCACCGATATCACGCAACGCGTGGCCGCGGACAAGGCGTTGAAGCAGGCCAACGAAACGCTGGAACAGCGGGTGGCCGAGCGGACCGCCGAGCTTACCCGCGTCAATCACGAACTCGGCGAGGCGCGGGCAGCGGCCGACGATGCCAATCTCGGCAAGACACGTTTCTTCGCTGCCGCCGGCCACGACATCCTGCAGCCGCTCAATGCCGCGCGGCTTTACTCATCCGCGCTCGTGGAGCGAATAGGACAATCCGAAAGCAGCGCGATCGTGCGCAACATCGATTCGGCGCTGGAGTCGGTCGAAAGCATTCTCGGGGCCGTTCTCGACATTTCCCGGCTGGATACCGGCGCAATGCGTCCGCGCCTTGCGTCCGTGCCGCTCTCGGATCTGCTGGAGCGCATCCAAACCGATTTCGCGCCGATCGCACGCGAGAAGAAACTGAAGCTGGTGGTGATGCCGACCTCGCTTCGGGTCCGCTCCGACCCGAACCTGTTGCGGCGGCTGGTGCAGAACCTCGTATCCAACGCCATCAAATACACGATATCAGGCAAGGTGCTGGTCGGCGCACGCCGACGCGGAAACCAGGTCGTCATTCAGGTGATGGATTCCGGTATCGGCATCCCGCCGTCGAAATTCCGGACCGTCTTCAAGGAGTTCGCACGGCTCGACGAAGGCGCCAAGACCGCATCGGGCCTGGGGCTCGGGCTATCGATCGTCGACCGCATCGCGCGCGTGCTCAGCCATCCCGTCGAGCTGCACTCGACCCACGGCAAGGGGACAGACTTCCGCATCGTCATGCCACGCGACGTCTCGCGGCAGGTCGAACCATCCACCCCTGCCCCACCCGCCGAACGGTCCGCGCAGAACCTCAAGGGCTTGAGGATTCTTTGTATCGACAACGAACCGCATATTCTCGAGGGAATGCAGCTGCTCCTTGGCGGCTGGGGTTGCGATGTGCAATGCGCGGATTCGCTGGCCGCGATCGCCCAGCTTGATTTCCGCCAACAGGCCCCGGACCTTGTCATCGCCGACTACCATCTGGGCGACGGGACCGGGGTTGCGGCGATCCTCGCTGCCCGGGAGCAGTTCATGTCCTACATCCCCGGTCTGATCGTGACCGCGGACCGCACGCCGGAGGTTCGCGCCGAGGCGGAGCGCCACGGCATCAGCATTCAGCACAAGCCTGTTCGGCCCGCCGCACTGCGCGCCTATATCACCCAGATTTCCGCGCAGAAACGGGCAGCGGCGGAGTAGC
This sequence comes from Hyphomicrobiales bacterium, assembly GCA_900489925.1. Classification (GTDB taxonomy): domain Bacteria; phylum Pseudomonadota; class Alphaproteobacteria; order Rhizobiales; family Rhizobiaceae; genus Rhizobium. Next base: position 312,362 of record UEHQ01000002.1, read on the forward strand.
AACGACAGCTTCGCTGCTCATCACATCCGCCACGAGGCCGCGCACGTGATCGGTCGACGGCGCATCGCCGAACAGTATCCGATAGATGATCGGCGCCACGACGCGATCCATCACCGCATCCACAGGAGGGAAGCCCTCGCCGCGCCCCTGAGCGCGATCGCCGATCAGCTCCATCTGCTCGCGGGTGAAGGCGTAGCACTTGCAGGCATTGGAATTGTCTTGCGCAGCCAATACATCGCGGACCATCTCACGGCCGATGCCTGACGACATTTCCTCGGCATATTGTTCGGCCCATGCCTCCAGATCACCCTTGGCACTGCCGGTGTCGACCGGCTGCATATCAGGGCGCAGGCGCTCGACCGCGACGTCAGCGAGCAGCTCCTGGAGATCGCCCCAGCGGCGATAGATCGTCGAGGGCGTGACACCTGCCTCGCTCGCAATCAGCGGGATGGTCACGTCCGTACGCTCCATCGATTGCAACAACGCACGCACGGCCTTGTGGACCGACGCCTGCACCCGGGCGCTACGACCGCCGGGACGAAGATTTTCCTTTACCGCCATTCCAACCCAACCCGATCTCTTCGATGCGCGCCATGGTTCAAAAAGATTGAGCGATCCATTAACGCAACTTATTTGCTTTTAGCCCGCGCCCGACCTACATGGACTAACGCAACGACTTAGCTTTAAGGAGCTTATATATGCGCGGAGCCGGCGAATCCATAGAGACCAAGTCCAATCCGATCCGCTTTCACGCGATCACCCTTGCCACCTTCTTCGGGGCGTCGGCCGCGCCGACGCCGCTCTATCGGATCTACCAGGAGAATTTTGTCGTTTCTCCGGTTCTGATCACGGTGATCTTTGCAGTCTATGCCTTTGCACTGCTGCTCGCCTTGCTGATCGCGGGCTCGATCTCAGATCATCTCGGCCGCAAACCGGTGATCTTTTCGGCGCTGCTGCTGGAGATCGTCGCCATGACGTTGTTCGTCGCCGCAAGCGGACCGGGATGGCTGATCGCAGCAAGGATCGTGCAGGGACTGGCGACCGGCATTGCCGGCGCGTCCATCGGCGCGGCGCTCGTCGACGTCGATCGTCCCAAGGGCCAGCTCGTCAACTCCATTGCGCCGCTCTCCGGCATGGCGATCGGCGCTTTCGGCACCAGCGCGCTCATTCAATACGGGCCGTTTCCTCTGCATCTCGTCTACGCGATCCTGCTCGCTGCCTTCGTCGTACAGGCGATCGCCATATGGGCGACCGGAGAAACCGGCGGCCAGCGGCCGGGCGTCTGGGGTTCGCTGAAGCCACGGATAGCAATCCCTCCGCAGGTGAAGCGATCGCTCGCGTTGGTGACACCGATCAACATCGCGAACTGGACGCTTGGCGGCTTCTATCTGTCGCTGGTGCCCTCGCTGGTGGTCAATACCACAGGCAATCATGCGCCGCTGACAGGTGGCTCTGTGGTCACCGCGCTGATGGTCTCGGGCGCCGCGGCCGTCTATCTCAGGCGCGGCAAGTCGGCCGATTCGAACCTTGGCTTCGGAACGCTCGCGACCATCCTCGGCATGCTGACCGTGGTCGCCGGCGTGCATCTTGCCAGCGTTCCGCTGCTGCTTGCCGGCACGGTGCTGACCGGAATGGGCTTCGGTACCAATTTCCTGGGTGCGATCGGCACGATCATGCCGCTCGCCAAGCCCGACGAACGCGCCGAGCTGCTTTCCGCCTTCTATATCCAGAGCTATCTCGCGTTCAGCCTGCCGGCGATCCTTGCCGGCTTCCTGGCAAAATCGCTCGGCTACCAGCTGACCACCGACATCTACGCAACGGCGATCGTGCTCGTGACCGGTGCCGGCCTTCTCGGCCTGCGCGCCGAGCGTTCAAGGGCGGCGCGTGCTGCGGCCTGATATGCGGGAGAAGGAATAGCGGCGGGGGAACGCTGTCCCCTGAAAAGAAAAAANNGCCAGTACATCCGTGGTCACGATCCGGAGATGATATTCTTTAAGGCTTAGGCAGCCTGCAGGCGGTCAGCCGACATCTTGCCCGAACGCTTGTCAGCAACGAGCTCGTAAGACAGCTTCTGGCCGTCCTTGAGTTCGCGCATGCCAGCGCGCTCAACAGCAGAGATGTGAACGAAAACGTCCGCCGAGCCGTCATCCGGCTGAATGAAGCCGTAGCCCTTGGTTGCGTTGAACCACTTAACGGTACCTGTGCTCATGACGATATCCTTTTCAAATCGTACACTAAAGATGCAAATCAGCCGGAACCGATGTGCGATGAAACCGATTTTGGAGGAAGTTCGCCAGTAACGACACGAATGTCCGCTACAAAGTTCATCTAGCAAGATCGATGGTGGGCTTGTACCCGGCAATTGTGTTCGTTGCAAGGCGCCTTGCGTCTATCCGCCTCCCTCCCCTTTCGAATTTCACAAGGCATTCGATCCACAACGGAGAAAGCGGGCCCGTCGCGGCCCGCTCTCCATCGTGGCGTGACGGTCAGGCCGCCTTCTGCTCTCCCGCGTAGGGGTCGAATCTAGTGTAGAAGGTCTCGTTCGTTGCCGCCATCTCCTGCAGCAGCGCTGTCGGCTTGAAATGATCTCCGTAAGCCGCGGCCAACTTTTCGCAGAGCGCGACGAAGGTTTTCACGCCCATGCCGTCGATGTAGGACAGCACGCCGCCCGTATAGGGGGCAAAGCCGAAACCGAGGATGGAGCCGACATCGGCTTCGCGAGGATCGGTAACGATGCCCTCCTCGATGGTCCGCGCGGCTTCCAGCGCGATCGTCACCAGCAAGCGATGCTTGAGAAGGACGACATCGACGTCCTCCGCCTTCTTTTGCGGATAGAAGGTCTTGAGTTCGGGCCAGAGCGACTTCTTGGCAGGCTTTGCCGGATAGTCATAGAAACCCTTGCCGTTCTTGCGGCCACGGCGGTCGAGATCATCGACCAGCTTGTTGATCAGCGTCAGGTGCCGAGGATCCACAGCCGCCTCGCCGAGATCGGCGACAGTCGCCTTCAGGATCTTCTGGCTGAGATCGATCGCCACCTCGTCGTTCAGCGACAGCGGACCAACCGGCATACCGGCCATCTTGGCAGCGTTTTCGATCATCGCCGCCGGCACGCCTTCGATCAGCATGTCATAGGCTTCATGGATGTAGCGGAAGACGCAACGGTTGACGAAGAAGCCGCGCGTGTCGTTGACGACGATCGGCGTCTTCTTGATCGCGGCGACATAATCCAGCGCCACAGCCAGCGCCTTGTCACCGGTCTCCTTGCCGAGGATCACTTCCGTCAGCATCATCTTTTCGACCGGCGAGAAGAAATGGACGCCGATGAAATCGACCGGCCGCTTCGAATTTTTCGCGAGGCCGGAGATCGGCAGCGTCGAGGTGTTGGACGCAAAGATGGCGCCCTCGGGCAGCACCGCTTCGACGGCCTCGATGACCGCCTTCTTCACATCGCGATCCTCAAAGACCGCTTCGATGACAAGAGTGGCATCCTTGAGATCGGCATAGTCGGCGGATGGCGCAATGCGCGAGAGAAGGGCCGCGCCCTCATCCTGCGTAAGACGTCCCTTACTGATCGAATCCTTCACCAATCCCTCGGAGACTGACTTGCCCTTAGCGGCCGCCTCCACATCGCGGTCGATCAGGGTGACGGGAATGCCGGCGGCGGCGGTCACGTAGGCGATCGACGCCCCCATGAAACCGGCGCCGACGACACCCACCTTCTTCAGCTCCGTCTTTGCGATGCCGGCGGGGCGGCGGGCCCCTTTGCCAAGCTCCTGCATGGAGATGAAGAGGGAACGGATCATCGAGAATGCTTCGGTGGTCTGCAGCACCTGAGTGAAATAGCGCTGCTCGATCTTCAGCGCCGTATCGAAGGGAACCTGCAGGCCCTCATAGACGCATTTCAGGATAGCGAGCGCGCCGGGATAATTGCCCGCGGTTTCGCGGCGCAGGATCGCGGGTGCGGCCGGCCATAGCTGGGCGGCGGCCGGTGTCCAGATGCCGCCGCCTGGCGCCTTGAAGCCTTTTTCGTCCCACGGTGCGACGGGCTTTAGGCCATCCTTGATCATCTGCTTGGCGGCTGGGATCAACTGATCCGGCTCGACCACCTGATGGATCAGGTTCATCGCCTTGGCGCGCGCAGCCGTCAGCGACTGGCCCGTCGTCATCATCTGCAGAGCGGATTGAGCGTCCGCCAGGCGGGAGACGCGCTGCGTGCCGCCGGCGCCCGGGAATATGCCGACCTTGACCTCGGGGAGCGCGATCTTGACCGATTTGGCATTGGAGGCGACGCGACCGTGGCAGGCAAGCGACATCTCAAGCGCGCCACCCATGCAGGTGCCGTTGATCGCCGAGACCCAGGGTTTGCCGCAGGTTTCCAGCTTGCGAAACAGGCCGGTCATGCGGCCGACGAGATCGAAGAGTTTCTGCGCGGCGTTCGCCGGGTCCTTGACCTTCTCCTCGTTGTAGAAGGTGAACATCGATTTGATCATCGACAGATCGGCCCCGCCAGAGAAGGAAGACTTGCCCGAGGTGATGACCACGCCCTTGACGGCACTATCGGCCACCGTCTGGTCGATGATGGCGTTGAGTTCGTCCATCACGTCGGCGGTGAAAACGTTCATGGATTTGCCGGGCATGTCCCAGGTAACGAGTGCGATGCCGTCTGCGTCGGTCTCGACGGTGAAGTTCTTATAGGTGCTCATGATGGGATTTCCTCTTCCCTCAAATTCGTTTTCGTCAGTAGACGGCGACAAGAGCCGCAAACGCGATGGCAATCACAGCAAGAAACAGAACCAGCGAGCGGTTTGCCGACTTGAGCCGGCGGACATGTGCGACGGGGCCCTTCTTTGAGGCGGCGGCATAGTCCGCAGCCATGTCCTTCTCCAGATTATGCTGGGCGAACTGCCGCTCGATCTCATTCCTTTCTTGCCGGTACACCTCGCGTTCCATCTGGGCTTCCCTTAAACGCGTTCGATAACTGTGGCCGTGCCCATGCCGGCACCGATGCAGAGAGTGATGAGCGCGGTGTTGAGATCACGGCGTTCCAGCTCGTCCAGCACTGTGCCCAGGATCATAGCGCCGGTGGCGCCGAGTGGGTGGCCCATGGCAATGGCGCCGCCATTGACGTTGATCTGGTCGTGCGGGATGTCGAAGGACTGCATGTAGCGCAGAACCACGGCGGCGAAAGCCTCGTTGAGTTCGAAGAGATCGATATCGGCGAGCGTCATGCCGGTGCGCTTCAGCAGCTTCTCGGTGACGTCGACAGGACCGGTCAGCATCAGCGCTGGATCCGAGCCGATATTGGCGAAGGCCTTGATGCGGCCGCGCGGCTTCAGCCCCATGCTTTCGCCACCCGCCTTCGAGCCGAGCAGCACGGCAGCAGCGCCGTCGACGATGCCGGAGGAGTTGCCGGCGTGGTGGACATAGTTGATCCGCTCGATCTCGGGGTGCGCCTGGATGCCGACGGCCTCAAAGCCGCCCATCTCGCCGGGCATCTGGAAGGACGGGTTGAGCGATGCCAGCGCCTGCATGTCCGTGCCGGGGCGCATGTGCTCGTCATGATCCAGAATCGTCAGGCCGTTCTGATCCTTGATCGGAATGACGGAATTCTTGAAGTAGCCCTTCTCCCAAGCGTTGGCAGCACGCTTCTGGCTTTCGACAGCATAGGCGTCAACGTCGTCACGGCTGAAGCCGTATTTGGTGGCGATCAGATCGGCCGAGACGCCCTGTGGCATGAAATAGGCCGGAAAGTTCACCGAGGGATCCATGAACCATGCACCGCCCGACATGCCGAGGCCGACACGCGACATGCTCTCGACGCCGCCGGCAATGACGATGTCATCAGCGCCCTGGGCAATCTTGCCGGCCGCGAAGTTAACGGCATCGAGGCCGGACGCGCAGAAGCGGGAGATCTGCATGCCCGGCGCCTTGGTGGAGTAGCCTGCTTCGAAGGCAGCGCCCTTCGGAATGACCGCCCCGGCTTCCATGACGGGATCGACGCAGCCCATGATGATGTCATCGACGGTCGAGGTGTCCAGACCATTTCGGTCGCGGATGGCCTCAAGCGTCTTGGCCGCTAGGCGCACCGACGGCACCTCATGCAGCGAACCGTCCTTCTTGCCGCGGCCGCGCGGCGTGCGGACGTGATCGTAAACGAAAACCTCGGTCATACCTTCATCTCCCTATCGGCGCAGAGGCGGTGCCAAGCGCTTGAATTCTGCCCTGCGGCGATGCCGCATCCGTCTCTCTTCCCCGCGGGAAAGAGAAGACGCCACCTTCAAAACGCCTCGGCACTCAGCGCCATCATCGTTTCGGCACCCGTCTCGACGCGCGCCTTGCGCAGCGCCGTCTCAGGCATGATCCGCTCCATGAAGAAGCGTGCCGTGATCAGCTTGTTGCGCAGGAAGGCTTCGCGATCGGTTTCTCCGGCGGCAAGACCATCATTGGCGGCCTTTGCCATTTTCGCCCACATATAGCCGAGAATGACGAGACCGAAGAGATGCATGTAGTCGGTCGAGCCTGCACCGGCATTGTCGGGCTTTGCCATCGCATGCTGCATGAACCACATGGTCGCCGCCTGCACATCGTTCAAGCCCTTCTTCAGGTTCTTGGTGAAGAAGGCCATCTGTTCGTCGTGGCGATTGTCTTCGCAAAAATCGCCGATCTCCTTGAAGAGCGCCATGACGGCACGGCCGCCGTTCTGTCCGAGCTTGCGGCCGACGAGATCGAGCGCCTGGATGCCGTTGGCGCCTTCGTAGATCATCGCGATACGGGCATCGCGTACATACTGGCTCATGCCGTTTTCTTCGATATAGCCATGGCCACCGAAAACCTGCTGCGCCATGACCGCGTGATCAAAACCCTTGTCCGTCATCACACCCTTGAGGATCGGTGTGACCAGGCCGAGAATATCGTCCGCCGTCTGCTGTTCCTTCTCGTCCGCCGAGCGGTGGGCGATATCGGACTTGAGCGCAGTCCAGAGCAGGAAGGCGCGACCGGCCTCGTTGAAGGCGCGAATGGTCATCAGCGTGCGGCGGATATCGGGATGCACGATGATCGGATCGGCCTTTTTCTCGGGCGCCTTCGCGCCGGAGAGAGAGCGACCCTGGATCCGCTCGCGGGCATAATTCGCGGCATTCTGATAGGCCACTTCCGAGATCGCCAGGCCCTGCAGGCCGACGCTGAGACGGGCCTCGTTCATCATCACGAACATGGCGCTGAGGCCCTTGTTCTCGGCGCCGATGAGAAAGCCGGTGGCGTCGTCATAGTTCATGACGCAGGTTGCGTTGCCGTGAATGCCCATCTTGTGCTCGACGGCACCGCAGGAAACGGCATTGCGATCGCCAACCGTACCGTCGCCGGCGACGGTGAATTTCGGCACGATGAAGAGCGAGATGCCCTTGGTGCCTTCCGGCGCGCCTTCGATACGAGCAAGCACGAGATGGATGATATTTTCCGTCATGCCGTGCTCGCCGGCGGAGATGAATATCTTCTGACCTGAAATCTTGTAGCTGCCGTCCGGCTGCGGCACGGCCTTGGTGCGCAAAAGGCCGAGATCGGTGCCGCAATGCGGTTCCGTCAGGTTCATCGTGCCCGACCATTCGCCGGAAACCATCTTCGGCAGATAGGTCTTCTTCTGCGCGTCGGAGCCATGCACGAAGATCGCGGCGATCGCACCCTGCGTCAGACCGGGATACATCATCAGCGACATGTTCGCGGCGGAGGTATACTCGCCGACGGCAGCGTGGAGCGTGTAGGGAAGGCCCTGCCCCCCGAATTCCTCGGGCACGGCAAGACCCGTCCAGCCGCCCTGGCAATAGGCATCATAGGCTTCCTTGAAGCCCTTCGGCACGGAGACCGACCCGTCGTCATTACGTACGCAACCTTCCTGGTCGCCCGAATAATTCAGCGGGAACAGCACTTCCTCGGCCACCTTCGCCGACTCGCCCAGAATGGCCTCGATCATGTCGGGGCTCGCATCGGCAAAGCCCGGCAGATTGTTGTAGCGCTCGAGGCCCAGCACATCGTTCAGGACGAAGAGCGTGTCGTTCACCGGGGCCTTGTAGACTGGCATCGTTCGAATTCCTCCAATTCGCTAACCGGGCGAGACCGGCATTTGAGACTCTATTACAAAATATTGACGTTTGCGTAAACGTCAAATTTCAAGTGCGCGAATTTCTGCGCCCGTTTCGCCTGGCGCATGTCGTGATCCGCCGGCTCGGAACGTCTTGTGGCTGCGATGCATTCGCAACGAACAGCGAGGAGGACGAACAATGGTCAAGGTCAGCTCGAATCTCTAGTTCGAAAAGAACGTGCAGAAGCAGTCGCATCTTATGTGGCAACGGTGCCCAATTCGTCCATGGGGAGAACGACGGTGCTTCCCGCGGAAACGCCTGGCGGCCCTCCCGGCAGCGTCATTGTTATCGAATTCAAGCTCGGTCAGCAGGATTTCACGGCCATGCAGGCGGGCCTGCTCGATCCGTTCAACCACGCATTCTCGATCTTGGTGCAATGCGAAACCCAGGAAGAGATCGATCGGATCTTGACACGCTTTCTTGGCAATGGCGGCACCGAAGAGCAATGCGGCTGGCTGCGAGACCGCTGGGGCGTATGCTGGCAAGTCGTGCCTCGCGTGCCCGCCGACATGATTGCCGACCCGGATCGGGACCGCGCCAAACGCGTGACGGAAGCGATGCTCAAGATGGTCAAGCTCGACTTGGCGACGATCCTACCGCTGAGCGGAAATCCATTGAAACGGTATATTATGAGGGTGCTATCTTTCCGCCGCGGCTATGTATAGAAATCATGGATACCCATAATTGGACGCTTCATGACTTCCACAGCCGCCTTCCTTCGTTCCAGCCTGCTCATGCTTGCCGTTGGTGTGATGATCCTTCTCGGAATCGTCGGCTCGTCGCTGTGGCTGGTGCAGGCAAACCGTTCTTATTCGGATGAAACGGCGTCGTTGCGTCGGGTCCGCAGCTCCATCGTCAATCTGCTGACGACGGTGCAGGATGCGGAGACAGGACAGCGCGGCTTCCTGCTGTCGACCGATCCCGCCTATCTGGAGCCCTACAACAAGGCACTCGCAAACCTGCCGGAGCGGCGTAAGGTTCTGACCGAGAACGTTTCGTCTCTTCCAGGCTATGCCAAGCAGCTCGACGCGCTCAACGCCGCCATCGACGGCAAGATGACCGAGCTGACGACGACGGTTGCGCTGACCAAGAATGGAAAGCTGCCGGAAGCCCTCGCGATCGTTCGCGACGATGCCGGCCGGGAATTCATGGACAAGGTTCGTGCAATCCTCGGCGACTTTCTCCAGCAGACGGATGATCGCCTGCGCGTGCTCGTGGAGGCACAGCTTTCCGCCGCCAATAACCTGCAATGGGTCACGATCGGCGGCGCGGTCGCCATCCTGCTTGTGCTGGGCGGCGGCATCCTGATCATCGTGCAACACGTCCGGGACCTGTCGCAGGCGACGAAGGAAGTCGAATTCCTGAATGTAGGACTGGAGGCACGCGTAAACGAGCGCACCCAGGACCTGATCCGCGCCAACCAGGAAATCCAGAAGTTTGCCTACATCGTGACGCACGACCTGCGTGCGCCTCTTGTCAACATCATGGGCTTCCTCAGCGAACTCGATACCGCGATGAAAGCCGTTTCGACCTATATTCTCGCCGACGAGAAACCGCCGACGCCTGAAGAAATCCACGAGGCCCGGCAAGCAGTCGAAGAAGACCTGCCGGAAGCGCTCGGCTTTATCCGATCATCGACCCGCAAGATGGATTCGCTCATCAACGCGATCCTGAAGATTTCCCGGGACGGTCGCCGCAAGCTTCAACCGGAGCGCATCGACCTCAAGGCCCTGATCGACACCGCGGCGGCAAATGTTCACCATCAGATCGTGGATGCGAGCGGCACCGCGGATGCGCGTGTTCGCGTCGGCAGTATCATCAACGATCGCTTCTCGCTCGAACAGATATTCGGCAACCTGTTCGACAATGCCGTCAAATACCAGATGCCAGGGCGTCCGCTACTGCTCGACGTCGATGCTTATCCGGACGGTCCGGGACGCATCAGGGTAGAGGTCAAGGACAACGGCCGCGGCATCGGCCAGCAGGACCTCGAGCGTGTTTTCGAGCTCTTTCGGCGCGCCGGGGAACAGGATCAGCGCGGCGAAGGCATTGGGCTCGCCCATGTGCGCTCGTTAATCCGAAATTTGGGGGGCGATATTATAGTCGAGTCAGAACTTGGGCAGGGTAGCACGTTCATCCTGACGTTGCCGACCGACCTCACCAAAATCGTACGGAGTATGGACCTATGAAAGCAACGGGACAGGAAGTCACGATTGTCATGATCGAAGACGATGAGGGGCACGCCCGCCTCATCGAAAAGAACGTGCGCCGCGCCGGCGTGAACAACGAGATCGTGCCGTTCACGCTCGGCAAAAGCGCGCTGGACTACATTCTTGGCCCGAGTCGCGACGGGGTGGTGAGCAAGGAGCGTTACCTTCTCGTGCTTCTCGACCTCAACCTGCCCGACATGTCGGGCCTCGACATTCTCGCGCAGATCAAGGGCAACGAACATACGCGCCGCCTGCCTGTTGTCGTGCTGACAACGACGGACGACGAGCGCGAGATCCAGAAATGCTACGATCTCGGTGCAAACGTGTATATCACGAAGCCAGTCGATTATGATGGATTCGCGACCGCTATCCGAAATCTCGGCCTCTTCTTTTCCGTCATCCAAGTCCCCTAACGAGTAGCAAAAATCTGTGCGCATCCTTTATGTCGATGATGATCCGGCCCTTGCCCGCCTTGCCACGCGGGTCCTTGCGCGCAGTGATTTCGAAGTCGTTCACGCTCCATCGATCTCGATGGGACTGCACCTGTTTACCAGCGAGGAGTTCGAAGCCGTCGTTCTCGACCACTACTTCGAGAACCAGACGGGCCTGAACTTCCTGGAAGCGATCTCGGAAAGCGGAAAGCAGACGCCGGTTCTTTATGTGACCGGATCCAGCGACGCGGATGTAGCCATCCGGGCATTGAAGGGCGGCGCGGCCGACTATGTCGTCAAGACGGCGACCGATGACTTCTTTCCCCTGCTCGTCAGCGCGCTGAACCAAGCGCTGGAAAATGCGCGGCTGCGCAGCGAGAAGGAAGAGGCCGATCGCCAGCTCGTCGTCGCGAAGGAGCGCGCCGAGCTGTTGCTTGCGGAGATGAACCATCGCATCGCCAACAGCCTTTCGCTCGTGTCCGCGATGATCCGCATGCAGATGCAGATCGCCAAGACAGACGAAACCAAGACGGCGCTGAACGAGACGCAGAACCGGATCACCGCGATCGCAGGCGTCCACCGCAGCCTCTACACATCGGAGAATGTCGGCGAGGTCCAGCTCGATGTCTACCTCGGGCCGTTGCTAGCCGAGCTTCAGAGCGCCAACGCGTTCGCGCGCGGCATCTCGGTACAGTCCGATCTCTGTCAGGTCTCCACGTCGGCGGACAAGGCTGTCGCGCTCGGCATCATCCTGATCGAACTGGTGACGAACGCGATGAAATACGCCTATCCGTCCGGAACAGGCGATGTCCGTATCACGCTTCGCACGGAGGGCGATGGTGCGGTTCTCTCGGTGGAAGACGATGGCGTCGGATACGACCGAACGAGTGGGCCAAAAGGAACCGGGCTCGGCACGAGGCTGATAAACGCCATGGCGACCACACTCGGCGCCGAATTGACCCTCGGGCATGACGGTCGATCCTCCGGCACGCACATCGCCATTCGCTGGCAACAATAGCGCAAGGCACTGCCCCCGCCCGCAGCCCGGGAGGCACCGCGAGCCAGCGTTGCCAACGGGATACCAAATCATTCCTTGAAAATCGTGCGTGGCCGTTTGCTTCTTTAGCAAGACACGCTAGATTTCGCTGGCTAACTGACGAAATAGCCTGGGAGGAGCGATTTCATGAGACGGACTTGGCCCGAAGAGTTCAACTCCATCCTGAACGATGCGGAAGAGGTCACGATAGACCTGCCTCCGATCGAGCACGAAGACGGATCGCGCAGCGAAGCGATCAGCCGGAAAGCGCTCAAGGTTCGCATTGCGATGGAGGACTACGAACGCATCTGGCCGCTGGCCGAAATGCGTTACAGGCTCGATGGAAAGCGACAGGGCAAAGCGATCACGCTGATCACGACCAACCCGCATTATCACCGCTGGCACCCGGCAGATGGCGGCAGTGTCGACAATGTCGCCGATAGCGGACGGCACTACACGACCAAATATCTGGTCGTGCATTTCCTGCTCGACGACGTGAGGGAAACGGCGGCGGCCTAAGCCGCCTCCCCTCATGCAACATCCAGCGCCTGGGCGAGATCCGCTATGAGATCGTCCGGGTGCTCGATGCCGATCGACAGGCGGATGGTTGATTCCAACACACCGATGCGCTGGCGCACATCGGCCGGGACGCCCGAGTGGGTCATTGTGGCCGGATGGCTGGCCAGCGATTCCGTGCCGCCGAGGCTGACGGCGAGCTTGAATATCTGCAGCGCGTTCAAGAACTTGAAGGACGCCGCCTGACCACCCTTGATATCGAATGAGAATGTCGAGCCGGCACCCGTGCATTGGGCGGCAAAGGTCCGCCCCAGCGGAGATGCCGGGTCGTGGTAAGGCAGATAGTGGATCGTCTCGACCTTCGGGTGAGCGCGCAGGTAGTCCGCGACGGCCTGGGCGTTGCTGTTTGCCCGCTCCATGCGCAGTTGCAACGTTTCCAGCGAGCGCCCAAGCATCCAGCAGGAATGCGGATCAAGCTGCGTGCCGATCGCACCGCGCAGCGCCTTGACCTGCTTCATCACGGCCTTGGCGCCGAGTGCCGCGCCCGCGATCAGGTCCGAGTGGCCTCCGACATATTTCGTCAACGAGTAGAGCGAGATGTCGGCACCATGCTCGATCGGGCGCTGGAAGACGGGGCCGAGCAGCGTGTTGTCACAGGCGATGATCGGCGTATGGCCCTGCTTCCGGCCGATCGCATCCGCGACGCGGCGGATCATCGCGACGTCGACGAGGTTGTTGGTCGGATTGGCCGGCGTTTCGATCAGGATCAGCGACACCCGCCCCTTGGCCATCGCCGCCTCCGCCGCTGCCTGCACGGATGCCTCACTGACCCCATCGGCAAAGCCGACGGCAGCCACACCCAAATTGGCGAAGGTCTTCGCCAGGAGCGTTTCGGTCCCGCCGTAGAGCGGCTGCGAATGCAGAATCGCATCGCCGGGGCGGACAAAGGCGAGCAGCGTCGTGGCGATCGCCGACATGCCTGATGAAAACAGCACGCAGCTTTCCGTCCGCTCGTAAACGGCAAGACGGTCTTCGACGATTTCACTGTTGGGATGATTGAAGCGGGAATAGACAAGCCCCGCGCCGGTGCCTGCCGGCGGCTCACGCCGACCCGAGACATAATCGAAGAAGTCTCGCCCATCCTCGGCGGATTTGAAAACGAAGGTCGATGTCAGAAACACTGGAGGTTTGACCGCACCTTCCGACAGCTCCGGATCGTAGCCGTAGTTCAGCATCTGTGTTTCGGGATGCAGTGCATGGTTGCCGATGTGCGTTTTGGAGGGATGCGGTGCGGTCATGGTCGTCTCCAGCGTTGAGAGATACGTATGAGGCCTCAAAATTATATCAGAATGCGAAGGCAGTTCTTGCTATTTGGAGCGCCTGTGCGCTTATCGGAGCAATTTATTGCGGGAAGAGGAAATAGATGACGCAGAAAATTGCAGACGAAACGGACCGGCGAATCCTGCGGGAACTGGAAGCCGATGCGCGCATCGCGAACAACGAACTGGCCGAACGCGTGGGTCTATCCGCCTCCGCCTGTCTTCGTCGGTTGCGCCGTCTGGAGGAGGCCTCGATCATTCAGGGATACACCACGGTCATCGATCCGGCCGTCGATGGCTGGACGATGACGGCGCTCGCCTCCATCCGGCTCAGCCGCCAGCACGAGGATGAAATCCGCATGTTCGAGGAGGCCGTGCGCCAGTGGGACGAAGTTCTCGAGTGCCATCTCGTCACCGGATCACGCGATTACGTGCTCAAGGTGATGAGCTCCGGCTTGGAGGACTACGAGCGTTTCATCAAGGAGAAGATCGCCCGATTGAAGTGCGTCGACACGATCGAGACGAGCTTCGTGATGAACACGATCAAGGCTCGAAGGGTTCAGCGGGAGAGCGTGGCTTAGATCAGCGGACCAATGGCCGTTGAGTGGTGAGGAGGACAGATGAAGGTGGTCGATTTCGAAGTGATCCGGCAACGTGCGGAGGAGCGTAAGGGCGGTGCGGCAGCCCTCCAGGCGATGCTGCCGCCGCTTGCCGATCACGACAAGCTGCGGGCGACGACGGATGACCGCATCCTTGCGGAAATGACGCGGCGCGTTTTCTATAGCGGCTTCGTGCGGCAAGTGATCGACAGCAAATGGCCGGGTTTCGAAGACGCGTTTTCCGGTTTCGATCCGGCCTTTCTGAACATAGCGCCCGACGACTACTGGCACGACCTCACCTCCGACAGCAGGATCATCCGCAACGGCGCGAAGATCATGGCGGTCCGCGCCAATGCCGCCTTTGTTCGGGAACTGGCCAGTGAGGCCGGCAGCGCCGGCATATTTTTCGCCGAATGGCCGGCCAACAACCATACCGGGCTTCTCGAACTGCTGAGCAAGCGCGGCAGCAGGCTCGGCGGCCTAGCGGGCCAGTACTTCCTGCGCGCGATCGGGCGCGACTGCTTCATCCTGACAGGCGATGTGCTTGCCTGCCTCAGAGACGCCGGCGCTGCGCTGTCGAAAACCGGCACGGCCAAGAAGGATCTTCAGCTTGCACAACAGGTTTTCGCCGAGTGGTCGGCTCAATCGGGATTGTCGCTGAACCACCTTTCTAGAATTGCCGCCTATTCCATCGACGCGCCTGGGCACCCCTGAGGTCTTTTTTGCATCGCGTCTGGTTCCACAGCGCTCCGATGCCTAGGTGTGAGAGAAATGGATCAGGAGAACGAGACCATGACAGACTTTCCCTACAGCACGGCGCTCATCGTCGGCGCCGGTTCTGGCGTCAGCGCTTCGTTGGCGCGTCTGCTTGCAGCGCGCGGTGTGAAGGTGGCCCTGGCGGCGCGCAATATCGACAAACTGGCGGCATTGGCGGCTGAAACGGGCGCGAAAACCTTTGCGACCGACGCGGCGCAACCGGGCTCCGTGGCGGCCCTCTTCGAGGAGGTGACTGAGGAGATCGGCGAGCCTGATCTCGTCGTCTACAATGCCAGCGGTCGGGTGCGCGGCCCCTTGACGGAACTCGATCCGAACGAGGTCGAACAGGCGCTCGCCGTCGGCGCTTTCGGCGGTTTCCTGGTGAGCCAGCAGGCGGCGAAACGCATGGTCCCACGCGGTCGAGGCGCCATCCTGTTTACCGGGGCGACGGCCAGCATCAAGGGTTTCGCTCAATCGGCGCCGTTTGCGATGGGCAAATTCGCGCTTCGCGGTCTGGCGCAGAGTGCTGCGCGTGAACTCGGCCCCAAGGGCATCCATGTCGCGCACTTCATCATCGACGGAGCAATCCGCTCGAAGACGCGGCCGGAAAGCCCCGACAAGCCGGACGCAATGCTCGATCCCGATGCGATCGCACAGAGCTATGTGGATGTCCTGCTGCAGCACCGGAGCGCGCGGTCGCAGGAAATCGAGTTACGACCCTGGACTGAAAGCTTCTGATAGATGCTCCGCTGGTCTTGCGCGCCTGGATTGTGTGCGCAATCCCAACACCCGATTTCCGTCCGAAAATCGGCTCAAACTCACCAGAAGTTAAAGAAATCTCACGCCGGTTAACGGGTTGTTTACCACGTTTCGTGAAAGGTGCCGATTGAGCATTGGCGACCTGCGTTCATTTTTTCAAGTCTCGCGTTTTGTGCATGTCGCTACTCCGTACAGGTTGAGGAAAGCCTAATTGATTATTTCCTCATGGACGGGGCTCTCTGGTCCGCAGTGATGCGGGCGCTGACGGAAAAGCCAATGATCGACCCTGACGAGGGTTCGGACAGACGAAGCGAGCAAGAAGATGAACGGATCGCGATCAAATTCCCCACGGCATTCCGACAGGGCGTCGCTCGATGCACTGAACCGCACGATTGAAGGACTTGAGGCGAGGATCGAAGGATTGATCGGTAGCGGCGTCCGCGATCAGCGGCCACGCGCACCGTCCCCGGTCGCCGAACGCGAAACCTACCCTGACACCTACGGGCAGCGTGCCCCCTTGGCCGCGGCCGCGGCGCGACCCGATCCGCTTGCCGAGATCCGTCAGCGTCAGCGTACGATCGAGGCCAGCCGCGAACGCCCGGTTCTTCGCGAACCGGCACCCTATGCCCGCGAGCACGCACCCTACCAGGAGCCTGCAAGACCGGTTGCACCCGCGCCGCAGCGTCCGGCACCGGCAATGCAGCAGCCGGCAGCACCCGCGAGCCGCGCCTCCGAAGACACCATGACCGAGATCGCGCAGGCACTCGTCAATCTGCGCCAGGATCTCAAGCGTGACATCTCCGAGGGTGTTACCCGCGAAATGAACGCGTTGCGCAACGAGCTACGCGAGATCAAGACAAGCGCCGCCGACGGGCATTTCGTCGAAGACATCCGCGCCGACATGGGTCGTCTCGCGGAAAGCATCAATGTTCTTGCAGGCCGCTCCAGCACCACCGAAACGCAGGAACTGCGTGGCGAATTCGAAGAGCTACGGTCGCTGATGGACGGACTGGCGCGCGAAGACTCGCTGCGCCACATGGAAAACCGCTGGGACGGCTTCGAAAACCAGCTCCATACCCTCGACACCTCGAGCCTGCAGGAAGAGCTAGTCTCGCTTGCCTACCGTCTCGACGATATCAAGCGTCACATCGGCGGCATGGGCGAGAGCCCGGCCGTGCGCGCACTGGAAGACAAGCTGATCTCCATCGCGACTGTGATGGAACAGTTCGGCAGCATGATCCAGCCGCATGATCGCGTGATGTCCGAGCAGTTCGCAGCTGTCGACACCCGACTTGACGAAATCAGCCGGGCGATCGCCGCCTCCGGCCGCGCCGCCAACACTGGCGATCCGGCCCTGATCCACCGCCTCGAAGGGCGCCTGAACGGACTGGCCGATCAGATCGAGCTGATGGGTCAAAGCGTGGCGAGCCGCGCCGCACCGACCGAGCACCTCGCCGACCGGCTCGAGGCGCTGACGATGCGCGTCGAGGAACTCGCCAACGCCGAAGCGACTTCTCGCCTCGACGAACGGCTGCAGCACCTTTCCCTGCTCCTCGAGCAGAGCCAGAGAGCTGCCCCGCAGCCGGAGCTGACCGGTGCGCTTGCCGACATCTCCCGCAAGATCGACGCGCTTGAGACAGGCTCGGTCAACGATGCGCTTGCGCAACGGCTGGACTATCTGGCCCGCCGGATCGACGAAATGGAGTTCCAGCCGCTGCAGCCGGTGGCGGCGCCCATCGACGACGGCGCGTTCCGCCGGATCGAAGGCCGCCTCAGCGACATCGCCGCGCGCCTTGAAGAGAGCACCGCGGCGCCTGCCACCGATACCGCTGCTCTGCGCAATCTCGAAGACCAGATCGCTCACCTCTCCTCGCTGATGAGCGAGCCGCGCCCGAGCGCCGAGATGCCTGCCGATCTGGATCGCCGCATGGGTGCCATCGAAGACTACATGGCGACCAACGACGAATACATCATCGAGGCGGCCCGCCAGGCGGCGGAGACGGTCGTTCAGGCCTATGCGCGCAATGGCAGCGTAGCCGGCAGCTCGGCTGGCGTCGACATCTCCGCGCTCAATGCGCTGGCCGATGATCTGCGTCATCTCGAAGATCTCAGCCGCAGCAGCGAAGAGCGCACGCACAAGACGTTTCAGGCTCTGCACGAAACGTTGGTTCAGATCGCCGATCGGCTCGACGACATGGAGAGCGGTGCCGCACGGCATGCTCCGAGAATGCCGGTCGCCGATGTCGACTTCAACGTCGATCCCTATTCGCTGGTGCCGGCGGGCACTGAGGAGGCAGAAAAGCCGGCCGTGTTCGGAACTCGCGGCACGGTGCAGCAGCCCACCCGTACGGAGGCTGCCGCTGCGCCGGTCATGACGGCCACCGAGACAAGTGCGATCGCAATCGAAGCAGCAACGAAGCCCGCGACTGCGGCGCCTGCACCGGCGTCCAAGGGTAGCCTGCTCGCAAGCCTCGGCAAGCGTCTCATTCCCGCGAAGAAGGCCAAGGCGAGCGAGCGGACCGTTATCGATCCGGCCCCTTCGATCGATCCCATCGACGTGATGCCACCTGAAGCTGCCAACGAGCCGCTGGAGCCAGGCTCCGGCGCGCCCGACGTGAAGAAGATCCTGGAGCGCGTTCGCGCCAGCCAGAACGCGGCGCGGACGAGCTCGAAGCCGGTCAGCGACAACGAACGTGCGGACTACATCGCCGCCGCGCGCCGGGCCGCCCAGGCCGCGGCAATGGAAGTGGATTCGGATTCGAAAGCCGGCGTAGCGAAGAGTGGCAAGAAGTCTGCGCAAGCCGATGCTGGCAAGGGAGGCGCCTTTGCACGCTTCCGTCGCCCGATCCTCCTGGCTGTCGGCGCCGTTCTGCTCGCCATCATGGCATTCCCGCTTGCCCGCACCCTGACGCATGGCGAGCCGACCCCGTCGGTCGAAGTCGCGACAGTGACCGACGCCGGCAACAGCGCGCTTCCCGCCGACAGCGAAACCGCGCCGGACCAGAGCCAGGCTGCAGCACCGACAGCTCCTTCTGCTGAGCCCGCTGCCGCACCGCAGGCGCCGGTTGCCGCAACCGAGCCGGCACCAGCACCGGCAACCCCGGACCATCTGACCGAAGCCGCGCCGTTGAACGGCGATGGTCCGACCGCCCTTGCGCCGTCCGGTGCGCCGCAGGATGCGTCGGCCTTCGTGCCGGCCGACGCCGCGCCAAAGGCCGCTGCGCTGGAGGCCTCGGCACCGACGATCGCTGTGCCCGACACCGTCCAGCCGAAGTCGCTCGCGGATGCCGCAAAGAGCGGCGATGCGCTGGCGCTATTCGAAATCGGCGCACGCTATAGCGATGGCCACGCTGGCGTGACCGCGGATCCCAAGGAAGCAGTGGGCTGGTACCAGCTTTCCGCGGACAAGGGCTTTGCACCGGCGGAATATCGCCTCGGCAACCTTTATGAAAAGGGTACCGGCGTCGACCGCGACATCAACAAGGCCAAGAAGTACTACGAGCAGGCTGCCAATCAGGGCAACGCCAGCGCCATGCACAATCTTGCCGTTCTCTACGCCTCCGGCGCGCTCGGTCAGCAGGATTACACGGCGGCAGCGAACTGGTTTACCAAGGCCGCCAACCTCGGTGTCACCGACAGCCAGTTTAACCTCGCTATTCTCTGCGCCCGCGGCAACGGCGTCGCGCAGGACCTGACGGAATCCTACAAGTGGTTCGCCATCGCCGCGAAGGGTGGCGACAAGGACGCGTCGCAGAAGCGTGACGAGGTCGCCAACGCAATGAAGCCCGACCAGCTCGAAAAAGCGCGCGCCAAGGCCGATCTCTGGAAGGCGGAGCCGCAGGACGCCAAGTCGAACACCGTCGATATCCCCGATGAATGGGCCGGCACCGGCACCAAGACATCGTCGGTCGACATGACCAAGGCAATCCGCAACATCCAGGCGATCCTGAACAACAACGGCTTCGACGCCGGCAAGCCGGATGGACAGCTGGGCGCAAAGACGGTTGCCGCCATCAAGAGCTTCCAGAAGTCGATCGGCCAGGAGCCCAGCGGCCGGATCAACGACGAAACGGTGAAGGCTTTGCTCGAGCGCAACAAGGGACCGGCGACGAAAGCCTGAGTCCTCGTAACCGCTAATCGCTGAGCGCGGGCGAGACGGCCCGCGCTTTGCGCCCTCGGCAGCAAATCTTTCCCAAGCGGCCCTGACGGCACTTGATCCGCAACCAAGCGATCATCTATGCGTTGGGCGGGGATGGCGTTTGCAAACACCAGGGATGCTGCAGCATGGAAATTTTTACCTCCGCCGGATTGCTTGCTCTTCTGCAAGTGGTCCTGATCGATCTGGTCCTTGCCGGCGATAATGCGGTGGTCATTGGACTAGCAGCCGCGGGACTGGCACCGGAGCAGCGCAAGAAGGCCATTCTGGTCGGCATCCTTGCAGCCACCGTGCTACGCATCGGGCTCGCCAGCGTCACCGTTCAGCTTCTCGACATCATTGGCCTGCTGCTCGCCGGCGGGATTCTGCTGCTCTGGGTCTGCTGGAAAATGTGGCGTGAACTTCGCGCCGGCGAAGCAGATCACGCCGCGGACGGAGACAGCGACAGCGCCCAGGCGCCACGGAAGACGTTCTTTCAGGCGGCGACACAGATCGTCATTGCCGACGTATCCATGTCGCTCGACAACGTGTTGGCTGTTGCCGGCGCGGCCCGCGAACATCCGACGATCCTGGTGATTGGCCTCATCCTGTCGATCGCGATGATGGGTATCGCGGCGAACTTCATTGCACGTTTGCTGAACCGCTATCGCTGGATCGCGTACATCGGTCTGGCGATCATCGTCTACGTCGCCCTGCACATGATCTACCGCGGAGCGCTGGAGGTATGGCCGCATGTCGCGCCAGCCGCTGCGGCGATCAGCGGCTAAGTCAAGGTCCGTTCACAAGCGCGAGGATGAGCTGGCGGATATTTCCGCCTTCGCTCATCTCCACACGATCGAATTCGCGGCTGCGCTCACGCTGCCGCGCCGACAGTTCGCCGAGACGCTTGGTAAGCTCGACCCTTATCTTCCGGCAGTCTGCATCGTCGGCGGCCGACAGACCGACACTCATGGCCTCAATTTCCCGCACCATGTCCTTGATGTGATCGCCATGGACGTGTTCGTGCTGGGCGATGCCGGCGATGAACCGCTCCCAGCTGACCCGTGTCGGTGCCGGCAGCGTCTGGGCCGGCTTGGGCAGCGTGTAGGTGATAGTGAGCTTGGGCCGCGCCGAAACCAGAACACACGCGCCGGCCTGAGGCTCGTACTTCCGGGTCCATGTCAGCTTGAAGGTCGTATGGGCGATGGTACGCCCCCTGCCGTCGATCGATGGCCCCCGCTCGCCGATCGAAGCGTAAAGCGCAGCCCCCGATGTGCCGGAAATCGAGTATGGCTTTACCTCTTCAACGGCCTTCCATTCCGCCGATGCCGCGATCGGGACCGCGGAGAAAGCCGCAACCAGCAGGCACAACCGAAAACACATTCTCAAGCACAATCCCCATCCGCCGACGCACAACTGATCGAACCTATCGATCGGCTCTTTCCTGTTCAACTCTCGCGGCGATGTCAGCCCTGCCACAAAACCTGAAAAAAGCCTGATTGGTCGGGAGTGATCATGCACGCCGATCAAGGGCAGCCCATGTCGCTTATCGAAAGCCTCTGGCAACGATTTCAAGTTATCATGCGGCAAATTCAAAGGCATGACTAAGACTGCCCGTGGGGGGCAGATCATCATTCGGGGCCGCCTGTGACAATCTATCTGCCCATCGCGGAATTGTCGGTGAACATTTTCATCATTCTCGGCATGGGCGCGGCTGTCGGCTTCCTCTCGGGCATGTTCGGCGTGGGCGGCGGCTTCCTGATCACGCCGCTGCTGATTTTCTATAACATTCCTCCTGTGGTGGCCGTTGCCACCGGCGCCAACCAGGTGGTGGCGTCGTCCATATCAGGCGCGATCACCCATTTCCGGCGCGGCACGCTCGATGTGAAGCTCGGAACGGTGCTGCTGATCGGCGGTCTATCGGGCGCCACCGTCGGCATCTGGATCTTCTCGCTGCTGCGGCGGATCGGCCAGCTCGACCTGTTCATCTCGCTGCTCTACGTCGTCTTCCTCGGCACGGTGGGCGGACTGATGTTGCTCGAAAGCGTCAACGCCATGCGCCGCGCGGCGAAGAACGTGCCGCCCGCGGTGCGCAAGCCCGGGCATCACCATTGGGTCCATCGCCTGCCGCTGAAGATGCGGTTCAAGAAATCCAAGATCTTCCTCAGCGTCATTCCGATCATTGCGCTCGGCTTTGCGATCGGCATCCTGACATCGGTCATGGGTGTCGGCGGCGGCTTCATCATGGTGCCGGCGATGATCTATCTGCTGCGCATCCCGACGAATGTCGTGGTGGGAACCTCGCTGTTCCAGATCATCTTCGTCACGGCCTATACGACCGTGGTCCAGGCTGCGACGAACTTCTCCGTCGATATCGTGCTCGCGTTCATTCTGATGGTTGCCGGCGTCATCGGCGCGCAATACGGCGTGCGCGTCGGGCAAAAGCTGCGCGGTGAACAATTGCGTGCTTTGCTCGGCCTGCTGGTGCTTGCGGTCGGCCTGCGTCTGGCCGTTGCGCTGGTGGTGACGCCGGCCGATATCTATTCCGTCGTCATGGAAGGCGGGCACTGATGCGCCTTCGCCTTCTCTCCATGCTCTTTCCTCTGATGCTGCTGGCGGAAACCGTCGGTGCGCAGATGATGCTGCCCGGTCAGGCGACACAAACGATCGCCGAGGGGCTGGAGATCGGCACGTCGACCAGCGAAATCGCCATCACATCCGACTTCCACGGCGCGGACCTGACGATCTTCGGCGCCGTAACCAACACCGACAGCCTGCTTTTGGCGATCGGCCAGTACGATGTGGTCGTCGTGCTGGAAGGACCGCGTGAGGATGCGACGGTGCGCCGGAAGGAACGGGTCTTCGGCATCTGGATCAACACGCGATCGATGACCTTCGAGTCCGTGCCGCATTCCTATTCGATGTCGAGTTCGCGAATGCTCGACGACATCACCACGCCGCTTGATCTGACGGACCAAGGCATCGGCATCGACCATATTCCGCTGACTCCGATCGGGTTTGTCGGCAATGCCAGCAACCTCGGCGACTTCCGCCAGGCCTTCAGGCGACTGCAGGAAAAAGGCGGCCTCTACGACCGCGATCCGAGCGGCGTGCGTTTCGTCAGCTCCAACCTGTTCAAGGCGAGCCTGCGACTGCCGGCGAATATTCCGAACGGCGTGCATACCGTCCGCGCCTATCTCTTCAAGAGCGGCACCTTCGTGACCGAAAAATCCGTTCCGCTTCGGGTCATCAAGACGGGCATCGAGCAGACAATCACCGACGCCGCGCATGAACAGCCAATCGCCTACGGTCTCTTTGCCGTCTTCCTCGCGCTGCTGACCGGCTGGGGCGCCAGTGTCGTATTCCGCAAGGATTGAGCCAATCGGGCGGCCTGCCAGACTCTTGCCGCCAGACGGACACGTGTTCGCCATTCTCTAAAAACCGACCATTAACATTTACAAGTTAGTAATCTCTCTGAATTGAGAGGCTTCCTGTAATGCGTATTCGTACCCTTCTCGCCCTCGTGCTACTGGCATTCGTCGCCAGCTGCGCGACAGCTCCCCGACAAACGCGAAACATCTGCGCCGTCTTCGATCAGCGTGACGGGCTGTTTACAAACTGGCAGCGCGCAGCGGAGCGAACGGAGAAAAAATACGGCGTACCGGTGCCGATCCTGATGGCGACCATGTACACGGAGTCCGGTTTCCAGCCGAATGCGCGACCGCCCCGCACCAAGCTCTTCGGCTTTATCCCGTGGACAAGACCTTCCACCGCGTACGGCTACTCGCAGGCGCTTGACGGGACCTGGGACCACTACCAGTCGGCAACCGGAAACTGGGCGGCACGACGCACCAATTTCGCCGACGCGATCGACTTCATCGGCTGGTACCACTCACAGAACAGCCAGATGACCGGCATTCCGCTGAACGATGCCTATCGCCTCTACCTCGCCTATTACTCCGGCCCGAAGGGATACATGCGCGGCGACTGGCAATCGAACCCACAGCTGCAGAAGACCGCGCAACGGTTCGCCAACATGGCTGCCACCTATCAGCAGCAACTGCAGGGCTGCAACTGAGGCAGACGCAGTCGTTCGCGCACCGGAACGACTGCTCCCAATCGGTAAAAATGTCGGAGTCTATTTCCCCGTTATCCGGCTCGCGATCGTGAAGGAGAGCTTGCCGACAATCAGCGACAGGCAGAAGGCAACGGGCCAGGCGATGACGAAGGCATGGGACCATTCATGCAGCCATTGGCTCGTCAGTCCCATATGAAGGAAGCCAAAGAAGCCTGTCATGCAGAAGGCCATCATCCCGGATATCATGATCTGGGCTATCAGAATTGTCTTCGGATCGGTCATGTTCTCTCCACGTTGCCAGGTGGAGCGTGCTGAAAGATGGGTCTTTCACGTCACAGCACCACCCTTGATCAAAGGTTTGGTGCCGTGGGTTCGCGTCAGCGACTAATTCTCGCGCTTGGCGAGCGCCGGAATAACCAACCGGCCTAGAATTTCTCGGCGAATTCGAAATAGCCGACTGCGCCGAATTGTCAACTGTGGCCCGTCGAACCGGCAGAGCCGCTACCCAACCAGATTTCCGAACCGGACGGAATAGATACGATCGCGCCCGAGCAGATGGGCGACCAGCGACGGCTGATCGAACAATCCCTTCATCGCCTTATGGCGAAGATCCAGGCCGCCGCTCATGACCCCGAAAGCCGGCATCAGCAGGCGGGCGCCATCGGTGGCAAAGCATGGCCGGCGAACGGATTTTTCGCGCCGGCGCACGGTAGCGGACGGGTGCAGATGGCCGGCGATCTCGCCGCTCTGCAGGCCGCTTTTCGGTTCGTGCCGGAAGGTCAGCCCGCCGTAGTGCATTTCATCGGTCGAAGAGCCGGGCAGATCGACGGTCCCATCGGGGTCGTGATTGCCGTTGATCCAGATCCATTCACGCCCCCGCGCCATATCGACGATGCGCGACCTAAAAACCTCCGGCAGGTGGGCCGAGCCGATACGGTCATGGAAATTGTCGCCGAGCGAGATCACCAGCTTTGGATCGTAGCGCGCGATGACGGCCGACAGCACCGTCAGCGTGGCGAGCGTGTCATAGGGCGGCAGCATCATGCCGCGGCGAGCGAAGGCGGCGCCCTTTTCCAGATGCAGGTCGGAAACGACGAGAACGCCGGCATCGGGCAGATAGAGGGCGCCGAGCGGATCGCAGACGGCGGCAACCCCGTGCACGGACGTTTCAACACCCGGCATGGCTGCCACTCCGTTCAGTTCTCGCGCCAGCGCCAGCCGGTTGATCACGTCAGTCTGTTCCTCGTTCTTACGCCAGGGCTTCGGCGATCAGGTCGTCCGCTGCTTCCGCCAGCACCGCGTCGTGGGCCTCGCCATGCACCGGCTCCTTGCCGATTTCCAGCATCACGGGCACGGCCAGCGGCGAGATATGCTCCAGCGCGCGGTGGGTGATGTGTCCCTTGATTCGTCTCAGCATATCGCCAAGCCGGCCGATGTCCAAAAGCCCGGTCGCCGCATCCTGGCGCGTCGCCTGTAGCAGGATATGGTCGGGCTCATGGGTACGCAGCACGTCATAGATCAGATCGGCCGAAACCGTCACCTGCCGGCCGCTCTTTTCCTTGCCCGGGTGCCGGCGCTCGATCAAACCCGCAATCACGGCGCAATTGCGGAAGGTGCGCTTCAAAAGAAAGGATTCGTCGAGCCAGCTTTCGAGGTCGTCGCCCAGCATGTCCTCGTCGAAGAGGTCGGAAAGGGTGAGGCGGCCACTCGCGATCATCCGGCCCATATCCTCGAGCCCCCAGATGCCGAGCGAGTAGTCGGTGGCGACGAAGCCGAGCGGCTTGGCGCCGGCGCGCTCCAGCCGGCGGGTGAGGAGCATCCCGAGTGTCTGGTGCGCCAGCCGCCCCTCGAACGGGTAGGCCACCATGTAGCAGCGGCTGCCGCGCGGAAAGGTCTCGATCAGCAGCTCGTCGCGTTTCGGTAGGATCGATTTCTCCTTCTGGATCGCCAGCCAGTCGCGAACTTGGTCCGGCAGCCGGTGCCAGCGGTCGGGATCATCAAGCATCGAGCGTACCTGATCGGCAAGATAGGTGGAGAGCGGAAACTTGCCGCCAGCATAAGACGGAATCTTGGGATCGTTGGAATAGGCCTGACTGGCCAGCGCCTCGTTCTCGCGTATCCCCTCGAAGCGCAGCACCTTGCCGGAGAAGATGAAGGTGTCGCCGGGCGAAAGCTGCTCGAAGAAGTATTCTTCCATCTTGCCGAGCGTGGCGCCGCCGCGACCGATGCGGCCGCCCTCCCCGCGCTTCACCATCTTCAGGTTCAGCATCGGGCTTTCGACGATGGTGCCGAGGTTCAGCCGGTATTGCTGCGCGACCTGCGGATTGGAAACGCGCCAGCGTCCCTCCTTGGTTTTGCGGATGCGGGCATAGCGTTCGTAGGTGCGTAGCGCATAGCCGCCGGTGGCGACGAAATCGACGATCCGCTCGAAGGTCTCCCAATCGAGATCGGCATAGGGTGAGGCGCTCACCACCTCATCATAGAGTTCCAGCATATCGAAGGGTTCGGCGCAGGCCATGCCGAGCACATGCTGGGCCAGCACGTCGAGTGCGCCGCGCCCGACCGGTGGAGTGTCCTGCGCGCCGAGATAGTTGGCGTCGAGGGCTGCCTGGCACTCCATCACCTCGAAACGGTTGGCGGGAACGAGGATCGCCTTGGATGGCTCGTCCATCCGGTGGTTGGCGCGGCCGATGCGCTGGGCCAGCCGCGATGCTCCCTTAGGCGCGCCGACATGGATGACGAGATCGACATCACCCCAATCGATGCCGAGGTCGAGGGTCGAGGTGGCGACCACGGCGCGCAGCCGGTTGGCGGCCATCGCCGCCTCCACCTTGCGGCGCTGACCGACGTCGAGCGACCCGTGATGCAGCGCGATCGGCAGGTTTTCCTCGTTGACCGTCCAGAGTTCCTGGAAGAGCATTTCCGCCTGGCTGCGGGTGTTGACGAAGAGCAGCGTCGTCTGATGGTCGATGAGCTGCTTGTAGACGTCGGGGATGGCGTATCGCGCCGAGTGACCCGCCCAGGGAATGTGTTCCTCGGTCGAGAGGATCGAAATATCGGGCTTGGCGCCGCCTTCGACGGTGACGATGGCGGCGTGGCGTTCCTGCCCCTGCTCCTGCGCCACCAGCCACTTCTGCAAGTCCATCGGCTCGGCCACCGTCGCCGAAAGGCCAATCGTCTGCAGATTGGGCGCAATGCGTCGCAGCCGTGCCAATCCGAGCGACAGCATATGGCCGCGCTTGGAGCTGACCAGCGAATGAAGCTCGTCGAGAACAACGTATTTCAGGTCCTTGAAAAAGCGCTCCGCCTCCCGGTTGGCGAGCAACAGCGCCACCTGCTCGGGCGTTGTCAGCAAAATGTCCGGCGGGTTGAGCTTCTGGCGCTGACGCTTGGCGATAGGCGTATCGCCGGTCCGGTTCTCGACCGTGACTGGCAGGCCCATTTCATCGACGGGCTTCATCAGGTTGCGCTCGATATCGACGGCCAGTGCCTTCAACGGCGAAATGTAGAGCGTGTGGATGCCGGTGAAGGCCGAGCCCGGCGGAATCTTGCCGCGACGGGTCAGATCGGTCAGCGACGGCAGGAAGCCCGCCAGCGTCTTGCCGGCGCCGGTCGGCGCAATCAGCAATGTGCTTTCGCCAGCCTCGGCGCGCGCCAGTAATTCGAGCTGGTGGACGCGCGGACGCCAGCCTTTTTCCGCGAACCAACGGGTGAAAGGTTGAGGCAGGAGAACACTGGCTTCGGAATCGATCTGGTCCACAAAGCTAAAGGTAGTGCACGACGTGGCGAAATAGAATGGCGCGGCTAGAGGAACTGTCGCGCGCTAGATGGCTGTGGGCTGGCAAACCACCACCCCGACCAAGCCTTGGGAGCTTGCAGTCAAAGACGTGCGGAGACCATGGCCTCCGCACGACACGATCGACAAGCGATCAGTAGATGTCGAAGGGGAAGTACTTCTTGGTGATCTTCTGGTAGGTGCCGTTGGCCACCAGCGCATCGATCGCCTTATTGAAGCGTTCCTTGAGTTCGGTGTCGCCCTGACGGATGCCGATGCCGGCTTCGGTCGCGGTTCCGGGAACGTCACCCAGCAGCTTGCAGCAATCCTTGCCAGCCTTGTTCAGCCAGTCCACGACCACGAACTTGTCGGAGATCAGCGCGTCCATGCGGCCGTTCTGCAGGTCGGCCACAGCCTCGTCCTGCGTCGGATACATCTTGGCTTCCGCGCCGCCCTTGGCGTAGACGTCGTTCAGATAGTCGGCCTGGGTGGTCGATGCCTGGGCACCGACAATCTTGCCCTTCATGTCCTCGACGCTCACGCCCTTGAGCGGGCTGTCATTGGGAACAGCCACCGCGAGCGGGGTGGTATAGTACTTGTTGGTGAAGTCGATCTGCTTCTTGCGCTCTGCGGTGATGCTCATCGAGGCGACGATCGCGTCGTATTTCTTGGCGAGCAGGCCGGGGATGATGCCGTCCCAATCCTGGGCGACGATCGTGCACTTCGCCTTCATCTCCTCGCACAGCGCATTGGCCATGTCGACGTCGAGACCCTTCAGGCTGCCATCCGATTCAACGTAGTTGAAGGGAGGGTATGCGCCTTCGGTCGCGATCCGGATGGTATCCTCCGCTGAGGCCAGATGCGTCGCTGCGAGCAGTGCGACGGCGGCCACAAAAATCGTCTTTTTCATGCGGTTCCCTTTTGGAATGGTTTTTAGCTTACCTGACGACATTACCGAATCCGCGCCGCTTCACAAGCCCGCAAGGTAAAGTCCAGCGGCAGCAGAAGACCGCTCCGCGCGGCTACGAGGGAAATGGGCCTTGACAAGAATTTATATCGTGGATATTTTTTATCCACGAATTGAGGAGGCGTCTCATGAAACTCGGCGACGGCGTCGAACAGGCCATTCACAGCGTTGCGATGCTGTCGGGATTGTCCGAAGGCGGCGTGCTTTCCGCCGCGGCGCTGGCGGAGTTTCATGGCGTTTCGACGAGCTATCTGCTGAAGCATCTGCAGGCGCTTTCGGGCGCCGGCATTCTGGACACCGTGCCCGGCCCGAAGGGCGGATATCGGTTGGCGAGGCTCCCGAAGGAGATCACGCTTCTTGATATCGTGCTCGCCGTCGAAGGTCCGGCGCCGGCCTTCCGCTGCAACGAGATCCGTCAGCGCGGGCCGAACCCGGTCTCGGATCGTTTGTTTGCCAAGCCGTGCAACATCTCGGCTGCCATGTTGCGGGCGGAGCGCGTCTACCGCGCCGAGCTTGCCAAGACCACCGTTGCCGATCTCGGCGCCGAACTGGCGGAGATCGACGACGGCTCCATCGCCGCACGAAGCTGCGCCTTCCTGCAAATTCATGAACGTAGAACGGCTCGCTGAGCCCCGACAAAGAGGAGACTGCCCATGCAACCGCGTTTCAATTTCGCCAAGGCTTCGCCAGAGTCCTACAAGGCTGTTGTCGCTCTGGAAGAATTCGTCCAGACCTCGGGCCTGGAGCGGCGCTTCATCCACCTCATCAAGCTGCGCGCATCGCAAATCAACGGCTGTGCCTACTGCGTGGACATGCACGTGAAGGAAGCCCGGCACGACGGTCTCAGCGAACAGTGGATCAACCTGATGTGCGTCTGGCGTGAATCGCCGGTCTACGATGCCCGCGAACGCGCCCTACTGGGATGGGTCGATGCCGTCACGAAGATCGCAGAGACCGGCGCTCCGGATGCCGACTTCGAAGCGCTGAAGGCGCATTTCAGCGAAGAGGAAATCACCAAGATCACCGTCGCGATCGGCGTCATCAACGTCTGGAACCGTCTGGCGGTCGGCTTCCGCTCGCAGCACCCGATCGACAAGCCGGCCAAGGCCGCCTGAGCCAGGCTACCGGGATCGACCGACGTTCTCCCCGCAAAACGGGGAGGACACCCACTCAGAGCGCGATGTAGCGATCGGAGCGGTGATTGATGGTGAGGAAGAGGTTCAGGACGACGGCGCCGAGAACCGAATAGAACACCACCGGCGGCGTGGTGACGAAGAAAGCAGCCGCAAGCACGCACATGTCGACGGCCAGTTGAACCAGGCCCGCGCGGATGCCGAAGCGCTCCTGCATGTAGATGCCGAGAATGCCGACGCCGCCCAGGCTGGCGCGGTGACGGTAGAGCGCGAGAAGACCGAAGCCGAGCAGCAGACCGCCAAGCAGGGCGGCCCATGCCGGATGAATTGCGGCAATGCTCATCACCTTTGGCTGCAGGCTCGTCAGCAGCGACGTCAGCCCGATGGCAATGAAAGTCTTCACGGTGAAGGAGACGCCGAGCCGCTTCCACGAGAGATAGAAGAACGGCAGATTGAGCAGGAAGAAGGCCAGGCCGAAATTCACACCGAAAGCGTAGTGCAGCAGAAAGGCGACGCCAGCCGTGCTGCCGGTCAGCAAACCGGCGCTGGCCAGAAAATAGAGGCCAAGCGCGGCAATAAGGCTGCCCGAGAAGATGCCCTGCACGTCTTCCACAGGGGTGTGACGCGTGGCTGTCGTATTCCAGAAACCAAGGGCATTGATGAGCTGTGTCATGTCGTTAGTCCCCGACGGCAGACGAGTTCAAGAACGCCCGAGTAAGCCCGGGCGGCACGGAATGGAAATGATGAAATGCTGCCGGGCCTGCTTTTGCGCTCTTTCAAACGCATGTGCTCTTCGGCATGTGGCCTGAATTATCAGGCGCTTTCGCGGCTTTTTCAAGCGAAATACGTAAGCAAGGCTGACCTATTGCGAGATCGCAAGAAACGTTCGTTCACGCGGTTTTGTGCGTAAGGAACAGAATGCCGAAAATGACATTCGCGCCATCTTTACGAATGGGCGTTTTGGTGACCGCGACGACTTGCAGGCCGTGGCGCTCGCAGAGCTGGCGGACATAAGCCTCCGAATGCGCATAACGCAGGGAAGGCTTGAGCTCGAAGCCGTCGCCATCGCCGGTATCCTCGACGGAAAAGGCAAAGTCGGCGCCGGGGGCCGCGAGGGCCACGACAGCATCGAAAACAGTTTCGAGATTGCCGAGATACATCAGCACATCGGCCGCAGTGATCAGATCCGCGCGGTGCTCGCCAGCGTCCAGGAAGAGACCGCTTGCCTTGGGCGCGAGTGACAGATCGGCTTGCGCCAGATGATCGTAGACGTGCTTTTCCTCCGCCTTGGCCAGCATGTTCTGCGAGAGGTCGAAGCCTTCAAGACGCGCCACCCGGTCGCGTATTTCCGGCCCGAGCAAGCCGGTGCCGCAGCCGAGATCGACCGCGAGCGGGTAGCGCCGCTCCTTCGACGTGATCAGCGCCGCGAGCTTTTGCGGCACGCTGTAATCCAGCTTTTCGACCAGCGAGGTTTCGAACCGATCCGCATAGTCGTCGAACAGGCGCTCGACATAGCTGCTGGGCGGCTGGTCCGGGGTTGCGATATCACCAAGAAGCGCCAGCTTGAGTTCGGCGCCGAAAATATCCTCGGGGCCGAGATCGAGCGTGCGACGGTATGCGTCGATCGCGCCGGATTTATTTCCGGCCTTCTCACGGTAGCCTGCCAGACGATACCATCCGGCTGCCCAGCCGGGTGCCAGCTCGAGCGCCTGCTCCATCAACTCGGCGGCGGCATCCGGCTCGCCGCCCTCGTCGAGCATCTTGGCATAATCGGCGCGGCGATCGGCGATAACATCGCCTGAGGTGAGCTGGTGCGGCTGCATGATGGGGACCTGTTGGGACGGCACGCATTTGGCGGCGGCCACAAAAAAACTCAAGTCCTATTTCAGAGGCAGAGGCGCCAGCTCTGAAAAAGGCTTGCGAGCAACGATTCGCGCCCGTATTTCAGGGATAAACAGGAGATGGCGCATGTCCGATCAGGTGAACAAGTTTCTGGGCGACTCGCTCGGCCGTACATTGATCAAGCTTTTGGTCGTGTCGCTGATCGTCGGCTTCATCATGGCCGTGTTCGGCTGGGCGCCACTGGATTTCGTCTACGGCCTCCGCAATTTCGTGCTGGAAGTCTGGCATCGTGGCTTTGCCGCCCTCGGCCGTGTCGGTGATTATCTGTTGCTCGGCGCCACCGTGGTCATTCCGATCTTCCTCCTCATCCGCCTCTTCAACTATCGCAGGTAACATGAGCTCCATCGATCTTTCCCGTCGCAACCTGCTGCGTTTCTCAGGCCTCGCGCTTGTCGCCGGCGTCGCCAGCTGCGCAACGGCGCCGCAGACACCCTCCACGCCGTCCGACGGCGAAGACCAGACGGCTGCCGCCCTGCCGCTCGTCAACCAGCTGCGCGCCAAGAACGGCTTGCCGCCGCTCTCCATCGATCCCGCCGCGACCGCGGCAGCCCTGTACCAGGCCAAGCGCATGGCAGCGGCAGGCAAGATGAAGCACGTGATGGGCATCGGCGACGGCTTCGGCCCGCGCGTCAAGGCGAGCGGCGTGCAGCTTCCGGCCGCCGAAAACATCGCCGCCGGCCAGCAATCGGTTCCAGCCGTCGTGACGGCTTGGATCAACTCGCCGCATCATCTCGAAAACATGCTTGGCCGCTACACCGGCCTCGGCGTCGCGCTGGCACATAATCCGGCTTCCAAAAACGTGCCATACTGGGCAATGGTGCTTTCCAGCTGAGGCGATTCTGCCTCCCCTTAGAGGCAGGCCCTTTCAAGAGATGGACACGCACGGCAGCGAAAACAGGCTGGCATTCGATGTGACGCACCGGCTGGTGCTTTCCATCGCGATACCGATGACGCTCGGTTTCATGACGACGCCGCTGCTCGGTCTCGTCGATACCGGGGTGGTCGGCCATATGGGCCAGCCGGACGCGCTCGCGGGCCTTGCGATCGGCGCCATGCTCTTCGATCTCATTCTCGGCAGTTTCAACTTCCTGCGCGCCTCGACGACCGGGCTGACGGCTCAGGCCTACGGACGGCGCGATCAGCATGCGCAGCAGGGTGTCTTCTGGCGGGCGCTGATTTCGGCGGTCGGTTGCGGCCTGGCGCTGCTCTGTCTGTCGCCACTGCTGCTTGCCGCCGGCCTCAAGCTCATGGGGCCGGAGAACGCGGTCGCGCAGGCGACCAGCACATACTTCTCGATCCGCATCCTCGCCGGCCCGGCCGCGCTCGCAAACTATGCCATTCTCGGCTTCGTGCTCGGCCGCGGCCAGGGAACCATCGGCCTGCTGCTGCAGACGATCATCAACGGCATCAACATCGTGCTCGCCATCTTCCTGGGGATCTGGCTCAACTGGGGCGTTGCCGGCGTCGCATGGGGCACCATGGTCGGCGAAACCGTCGGCGCGCTGGTCGGCCTTTTCATCGTGCTGCGCGGTTTCAACCGGGCCGACCGGCCGAAACGCGCTGAGATCTTCTCCAGGCATCGGCTGGGCGAGCTTTTCGCCCTCAACCGCGACATCCTGATCCGGACCTTCGTCCTGCTTGCCGCCTTCACGATCATGACGCGTATCGGCACCAGCTTCGGCGCCGTGACGCTCGCGGCCAACGCCGTGCTGATGAACTTCTTCCTGTTGTCGGGTTATTATCTCGACGGGCTTGCCAACGCCGCCGAGCAGATCACCGGAAGGGCGATCGGCGCGCGCTATCGACCGGCCTTCGACCGCGGACTGAAGCTGACGGCGATCTGGTCCTTCGGCCTCGCAGCCATCATTTCCGTTTTCTTCCTGATCGCCGGTCCCTGGCTGATCTCGGTGCTGACTACCTCGCCGGAGGTTCAGCAGACGGCCGAAACCTACCTGCCATGGGCGGCGGTCACCGGGCTTACCGGCGCGCTCGCCTTCCTGATGGATGGCGTCTTCATCGGCGCAACGTGGTCAAGCGACATGCGCAACCGGATGCTGATGTCGTTTGCGGGCTATCTGCTCGCTCTTGCGATCTTCGTGCCGCTTTTCGGCAATCACGGCTTGTGGCTGGCGATGAACGGCTTCCTGCTGTTTCGCGGCTTCTTCCTGGCAATGCTGGTAAAGCCGCGCGCCGATCAGACGTTTCGCGCGGCCCAGTAATCCATCTTCGTGTCGCGGAACTCGCGGATCGAGGCAGCCTTCTCGAGGTTGAGCAGCGTCGACAGGCCACGGACGATCTGGGCGGGAAGCCCCGGTCCCTCGTAGACCATGCAGGAATAGAGCTGGACGAGATCGGCGCCCGCCCTGATCTTTTCCATTGCCGTTTCCGCCGACGACACGCCGCCGACGCCGATGATCGGCAATGCCGGACCGACACGCTTGCGGATCTTCGCGAGCACCGCCGTGGACTTCTCGAACACCGGCTTGCCCGAAAGGCCGCCGGCTTCCTTCGCCTGCTGCTGGTCCTTGAGGCCATCGCGGGAGAGCGTGGTGTTCGACACGATCAAGCCATCGAGCGCATGCGACAGCACTTCGGCGGCGATGTCGTCCATTCCCTCCTCCGTGAGATCCGGCGCGATCTTCAGGAAGACAGGCGTCTTCCTGCCTGATCTCGCCGCCTCTTCGTCACGCGCGGAAAGCACGGCCGACAACAGGGCGGAGAGGCTCTCGCGCGCCTGCAGGTCGCGCAGCCCGGGCGTGTTGGGCGAGGAAATGTTCGCGGTGAAATACCGCGCGACCGAATAGAACCGACGGATGCCCTTCACGTAGTCATCGATGCGATCGGCGCTATCCTTGTTGGCACCGATATTGACGCCGATGATGCCATTGCCCCGGATCGGGGAGAGGCGCGCAAAGGCCGCGTCATGCCCTTCGTTGTTGAAGCCCAGGCGGTTGATGACCCCCTCGTCCTCGACCAGACGGAAGATGCGGGGACGTGGATTTCCCGGCTGCGGCTTGGGCGTCACCGTGCCGATTTCGGTAAAGCCGAAGCCGATCTTCAGCAGCGCTTCGGGAACCTCGGCGTTCTTGTCGTAACCTGCCGCCATGCCGAGCGGATTGGCGAAATCGATGCCCGCAACGGTCTGGCGCAGGCGCGGATCAGCAGCCAGCGCGCAGGCGGGCACGAGGCCGGACTTGAGGGCCGCGATCGACATACCGTGTGCCGTCTCGGGGTCGAAAAGGAAGAGACCCTTGCGGGCGGCATGCTTGAAGAGATCGATCATGGCTGAAGGTCCGGAAATATGTGGTGGCCGGCGCTATCCAACGGCAGCGGCTTTTCCCAAAGCACGGCTGAAAGCGGCAGGTCGGCGTAAAGATGCGGAAAGAGAGCGCCGCCTCGGGACGGCTCGAAGACCAGCTTGTCACCCAGTTTCCCACCATCGACTGCGACCAGCAGCAAGCCAGCCTGACCCGCGAAGTGGAGCGCGGCTGTCTGCTTGGCTTGATCTGCGGTCGAGAAATGAATGAAGCCGTCCGTCAGGTCGATGGTGGCGCCTCGGAACACGCCGCTCTCGCGGGCCTCCTGCCAGAGCGTCTCCGTCACGATCTTGTAAAGCGTGGGTGTCAGGGTCATGATGGCCTCATGAATGGCTGGTCTTTCCCGGGCTTTGCCGCAAAGAGGCGGCGATGTCCACGCCCCGACGCGAAAAATGCGACGGCCACCGAGATTTCCGGAGGAAACCATGAAAAATATCGCAATCGGCCTTGTCGCCTTCTTGCTGCCGCTGGGGGCATTTGCCGCCGAACCTGATACCTCCCGCTTCCAGCTCGAACGCAGCGGTGATCACTTCGTCCGGCTCGACCGCCAGACTGGCGCCATGTCGCTCTGCGAGGAAAAGGACGGTTCGCTCGTCTGCCGGATGGCCGCCGACGAACGCGCCGCCTACGAGAATGAACTCGACCGGCTCTCCGATCGCGTCACCGCGCTCGAGAACAAGAGCATCGTCAACAAGGCCCTGCCCTCGGATGCGGAAATCGACCGTTCCATCGGCATCATAGAGCGCTGGATGCGCAGCTTCATGGGGATAGTCAAGGAATTCCAGGGCGAAGAGCAGCGCAACGCCCTTCCGCAAAAGACCTGATTTGCTATAATCTATAGGTACGGAGGCCTATTTCGCGAGCGATCGCGGTATACGGAGACGTTATCGAGCTCTTGGGAGGGAGTTTTCGATGCATGAGCAGACGATAATCATCGCAGACGATCATCCGCTTTTTCGCGATGCGCTGCGCCAGGCTGTCGAAGGCATGGACGGCCACCAGGAAATTGTCGAAGCTGGCGATTTTTCCGCGGCGCGCAAGGCGGCCGGCGACCACCCCGACACGGATCTGATGTTGCTTGACCTGGCAATGCCCGGTGTCAGCGGTTTCTCAGGACTAATGGCATTGCGATCGGAATTCGCCGGGCTGCCGATCGTGATCGTGTCCGCCTCCGACGACACGACCACCATCCACCGGGCGCTGGAGCTCGGCGCCTCCGGTTTCATTTCCAAGTCATCCGGCATCGAGGATATCCGCCGCGGCATCCAGACTGTACTTGCCGGGGATATCGCAACGCCTGAAAACTATCGCGATGGACAGGAGCATGATCCTGACGTCGCCAGGCTGATCCACCGGCTGCATACATTGACGCCGCAACAGAGCCGGGTGTTGACGATGCTCGCCGAAGGCCTGCTCAACAAGCAGATCGCCTATGAACTCGGCGTATCGGAAGCGACGATCAAGGCCCATGTGTCCGCGATATTGCTGAAGCTCGATGTCGACAGCCGCACGCAGGCCGTGATTCAGCTCGGCAAAATCAACATGGCGCTGGTCGCCTGACGGCGCGACAGAGGATTTTATTCCTCACGTCTCTTTACTCCCGCATCGCTTGCCGCTAATATTTCAGCCGATAGGGAACCGCGCCTGCAGGCGCATGGAAGCAGGCGACATGCTGTCACACGAGCAGATCTGGGGAGCGATCGACAGGCTTGCCGAACGGCACGACCTGACGCCCTCCGGCCTTGCGCGCCGCGCCGGCCTCGACCCGACCTCATTCAACAAATCCAAGCGATTGTCCGCCGACGGACGGTTGCGCTGGCCGTCCACGGAATCGATCGCGAAAGTGCTCGACGCGACCGGTTCCAGCATGGAACAATTCATGACCTTCATGCGGCCGGCAAACGGATTTTCCAACATACCGGACGGCGCTTTTCCACCGCAGGGGAGCTCTATCCCATTGCTGGGCTTTGCCCAGGCGGGTGCCGGCGGCTTTTTCGACGATGGCGGCTTCCCGGCCGGGCAAGGCTGGGACGTGGTGGAATTTCCGGCAGCGCCCTCGCAAAGGGCCGGTGTCTATGCGCTCGAGGTGCAGGGCGAAAGCATGATGCCGCTCTATCGCGATGGGGACGTGCTGATCGTCGAGCCCGGCGCGCAGGTGCGCCGCAACGACCGCGTCGTCGTCAAGACGCGCGAAGGCGAGGTAATGGCAAAGGTTCTGCTGCGCCAGAGCCCACGCTCCATCGAGCTGATGTCGCTCAATCCCGAGCATCCGAACCGGACGATCGAGCTTTCCGATGTCGATTGGATAGCCCGGATCATCTGGGCCAGCCAGTAGGAAAATCTTCCATGCGTCCTGCGGCAATTCTGACAGCTGTTGCGGGGATCGGGGTGGTTGTCGGCCTTATCAGCGCGGGCAGCCAGAGGCTTGGGCGCACGGTAGATCCTCACCAGACATCCGAGCCAGCACCGGACGGTGGCCAAGCCGAAGGCACAACGGCGCCCGCCCCGCAGCCGACGACCAATCCGCAAGCCAGCATGAATGCCAGACCGATCGACGCCGCCAGCCAGTTCTACCCGGCTGCGGTAGACGGCAAGCCTCTCGAACGTGTTGCGGCACCCGAGCCGGAAAAGCCGAAAGCGACCGAAGAGAAAGAGGGCATGAACCTTCCGCGGCCCGTTGCGGAAAGCGCCGGCGTCCTCGGCTTCGGCGACAGGCGGCTGCAGCTTGCCGGCATCATCCCCACCCCGGCGGACAAGGTCTGCACCGACCCAAGCGGCGTCGAATGGCCATGCGGAATGCTTGCCAAGACAAACTTCCGCCTTTTCCTCAGACTGAGGACCGTCAGCTGTGATCTCGACAGCGCCGATTGGAGCGGCACCGTCACCACTTCGTGCAAGATCGGCACGCAGGATCTTTCGCAGTGGCTGGTCGAGACCGGCTGGGCCGACGCGGCGGACGGTTCGGCCCTCGTCGAGGCGGGTACAAAGGCGAAGCAGGATCAGAAAGGCCTGCATGGCGAGGACCCGCGCAAGGGTGTCCCCGTTCCCGACCCGATACCGGATGAACCAGCCGATCCCTTGTAATGAGCCGGACCAGTTCTTAAACTCTAGGCTCGCTAGAGAGGAACGATCTAGACATGAACAAGCCGCTTTCCGCCCATGATGCGTTGATCTACGTGATGGTGATGGCATCCGCCGTCGACAGTACGATGAACGATCGCGAACTGGAGCGTATCGGCGAGTTGATCGGCTTCCTGCCGGTCTTTCGCGACTTCGACGAGGACCGGCTGATATCGGTGGCGCGTGACTGCGCCTCGCTTCTTGCCGGCCCCGAGGGGCTCGATGTCGTGCTGGAGACCGTCAAGGATACCGTGCCTCCACGCCTCTACGACACGGCCTATGCGCTTGCTGTCGAAGTCGCGTCGGCGGACCTGTCGGTGAAGGCGGAAGAACTTCGCCTGCTCAGCCTGCTACGCGACCGGCTCGGCCTCGACAAGCTAACCTGCGCTGCCATAGAGCGCAGCGCCATCGCCCGGTTCCGCAAGGGTTAGTAAAGACCGTAAGGAAAATAGCGAAGGTAGATTTCCTGCAGGCGTCCGCTGCGCGAGAGCGCAGCGAGCGCATGGTCAAGCGCGGCCGTGAGAACATCGTCCTTCTGACGCAGCATGATGGTCATGCCCTCCCCGAGGAACTGCTCGGAGAGATAGGGACCGTCGAACAGTTCGCAGCACTTGGCCGAGGCCGGCGACGATACCCAGAAGGACAGCTGCAGCGAATCCGCGAAAGCGGCCTCGACCTTGCCATCCTTCAGCGCGGCAAGCAGCGCGTCCTTGCTGTCGAACGGCATCGCCTTCACCTTGGGGAAATAGGAGGCCAGCATGGCTTCGTGCGCCGTTCCCTTGACCACGCCGACCGTGTGGCCGGCAAGGGCCGTCGCGGCGTCGCCCTGGACCGCAACCTTCACATTACGGACGAAGCGCGCCGGCAACATGAGATAGGGCCGCGAGAAGGCAAACTGTCGCCTCAACTCGGCAGTCACCGCCACGCCGGCGATCACGGCATCGCCCTGCGACGCCCCGAGCGCATCCTTGAGATCAACGAAGGGTAGTGCCTGGATCTGGCATTTGTCGGCGATCTCGAGCTCTGTGCAGATCTCGCGTGCCAGATCGACATTGAAGCCCGCGAGCTTGCCATTCTGATCGGTGAAGTTGAACGGCGGGAAATCCATCGACGTCAGGAAACGC
The DNA here is from genome assembly GCA_900489925.1 of Hyphomicrobiales bacterium. GTDB lineage: Bacteria > Pseudomonadota > Alphaproteobacteria > Rhizobiales > Rhizobiaceae > Rhizobium. Next base: position 351,674 of record UEHQ01000002.1, read on the forward strand.
AGGCGAACAAGCGCCGAGAGATCCGGCTTGGCAAGGCGCTCGCGGGAATCGAACAGCAGCGGCAATGATGGCGTTGCCTGCTGGGCAAGCGCCGGAAACGCACCCAGCGCCACCACCAGAGACAGGAGAAAACTGCGAAGCCCCTTAAGATTTAGGGATGCCAGTCTAGATTGCATCATTATGCTTCGACCTCGGGGATTAGCATGCACTGCCATTGTGAAACGGTGTATCAGAGTCATGCGTATCGGGGAATATGCGCCAGGCGGAAACGAAGACTGCGAACGGCCACGGCATCCCGTGGCCGGCAGCACTCTGCCGCCCGCGCAGCTCCCGCAAGCCGACCCCTACCAGGCGGAAATCGAGGTTCTTCTGAAGCTCGGCATTGGGAAGCCAACGGTTGCGAAGGCGGCCCAGTCGGCCCGCCACCATGGCACGACCGTAGAGCAGGAATTGCTGGCAAGCGGCTTGATCGACCCCGACAGCTATTACGCGGCACTCGCACGCGGGCTGACGCTTCCATTTCTTTCTGCCATCGATGCCTCGCTCGTCGCCGATGACACAGCACTCGATACGCAGCTCGTCGAAATCAAGACGGTCCGGCTGAACTACGCCAGCAAGTCGATGTTTGCGATCGTTCCCGAAGCGAGAAAGCTCGCCGCGCTTGCGCAGGCATTCGAACGGCGGCCCGATATTGCCGACAGGATGCTCGTCACGACGCCGTCGGCCTTGCGCGCGGCGATCTGGCAGTCGGGATCCGAGCGCCGATTGCGGCAGAGCATCAGCACGCTCTTCGACAAGGGCGCGCGCTTCAGCGCCCGCATTGTTCTTTCGGGGAAACAGGGCTTCCTGGCGGGAGCCGGCCTGTGCGCGCTTGGCTTTGCCATTGCCTCCAGCGCTCTTACGCTGACCATTATCCACGCCGCCATTTCGGTCCTGTACATGGCGGCGATCCTGGTACGCGCCTGCGCCCTCTTCTGCCGCCATCGACCGACGGCGTATCCCATCGCGCCCCATCGCCTGCCCGTCTACACGGTGCTCGTCGCCGCCTACAAGGAGGCGGGGATTGCGAGCCAGCTCGTGGATGCGCTGAAACGCCTGAACTGGCCGGCGTCGAAGCTCGATATCAAGCTGGTGTGCGAGGCGGACGACCATGACACGATCGCAGCCTTCCGCGCGCAAAACCTTGGTCCGCAGTTCGAGATCGTCGCCGTGCCGGCCGCGCATCCGCGCACCAAGCCGAAAGCGCTGAATTATGCGCTTGCCGGCGCCAGGGGCGAATTCGTGGCGATCTACGATGCCGAGGATCGCCCGCATCCGGACCAGTTGCGCGCCGCCTACGCACAATTCCTGGCCGGACCTTCGGATGTCGCCTGCCTGCAGGCGCCGCTTGTCGTTTCCAACGGCTCAGCCTCCTGGATCAGTGCCGCATTTGCGCTGGAATATGCGGCGCTGTTTCGAATGCTGCTGCCGATGCTGGCGCGCTATCGTCTGCCGCTGCCTCTGGGCGGCACCTCCAATCATCTGCGGCTTTCCGATCTCAGGGGCTGCGGCGGCTGGGATCCCTACAATGTCACGGAAGACGCCGATCTCGGGATGCGGCTGCATCGGCTTGGCTACAGGAGCGGCGTCATCACCTGCCCGACCTACGAAGACGCGCCGACGACCTTTCGCATCTGGCTCAACCAGCGCACACGTTGGTTCAAAGGCTGGCTGCAGACCTGGCTGGTGATGATGCGTGCGCCGATCGCGCTGGCCCGGGAAATGGGCATCGGCGGCTTCATCGTCTTTCAGCTGCTCATCGGCGGGATGCTGATTTCCTCGCTTGCCCATCCGTGGCTCATTGCGCTTCTTCTGACGACGGCCACCTACATCATGCTGGGTCTGCCGTCCCTCGGCAGCAGTGACGGCGCGCTCTTTGTCCTCGATATCGCCAACATGCTGGCAAGCTACGGCCTATTTCTGCTCTTGGGAACAACGGCGATGCTGCGCGACGAGAAGCGGCGGATGGGACGGGTCTGGGCCTATATCCCGCTCTACTGGCTGATGATCTCCGCGGCGGCCTGGCGGGCTGTCCTGGAGTTGCCCCTCAAGCCATTTTTCTGGGACAAGACACCGCATCTGCCTTCCGACACCGCACACAAGTTGCACAATCGTTAGCGACCGGCGACTACAAGTGAAGGGGCCAAAATATTCCGGGGACAGCGGCTCGCTGTTAGCCCGGCATTAAGCAATTTACCATTCTAGTCAGGCCCGACGACAACGGCTGCCGGCCGAATGCATGATGCGCATGTCGAGCCTTCACAGGCATCGTTCGCTCACGAACAGAACCTCGCCCTCCGCTTCTCAACTGCCTCCCCCAAGCCGGTGCAATACCGCCCACGAGTGGACATACCCCATGCTGAAACACCTTAAAATTCGGACCAAAATCATATCCGTTGTCGCGCTTCTCGGGGTGATCGCACTCGCCGGGCTGATCTACATCGTCACCGAATTTCGTGGCGCGGACGCGGCCTATAGCGCCTTCATCGACCACGAGGCCCTTGCGGCCATGCAGGCATCGCGCGCCAGCGCCTCGGTCAACGCCGCCGTTCTGCAGACGACTGTCATCGGCGGCCTGAAGGCAGGCACGCCTGCCTTCGACGCGGCACTTGCCGCCCCGAACCGGTTTACGCAGGCCCGTGAGCGCCTTCAGCAAGCAGTGGATCTCGTTCCCAGCCGCCGGCAGGCGATCGATGAATTGCTGGCAAACGTCGACGAGATGGAGGCCACCTCCAACAAGGCCACGGATCTTGCCAAGGCCGGCGACACCACCGGCGCGCAGCTTGCCGTCGGCATGCTGAACTCCCAGCTCAATGCCATCACGCCGAAGCTCATTGCCAACAATGATGCCTTGATGTCGCTGCTCAACGATGGCGGCGATGCGCTGTCGGCTACCGTGAACCAGCGGATCGAGTTCTGTTTCATCCTTATCGGCCTTGCCGTCCTCGCCGCCGTCGGCCTGAGCGTCTGGATCGCCCAGGCCGGGATTTCGACCCCGATGGCACGCCTGCGCGAACGGATGACCAAGCTTGCCCAGGGTGAGACGGCAAGCCCGGTCGACGGTCTCGACCGTCGCGACGAAGTGGGCCAGATGGCGGAAGCCGTCGCTGTGTTCCGCGACAGTGCCATTGCACGTGTCCGCCTCGAGGGCGAAGCCGAGCGCAATCGCAATCTCAGCGACAGCGAACGCCGCGAGCGCGAAGCCCAGAAGGCGACCGAAGCCGCCGATCTTGCCCGCGCCGTCGACGCACTCGGCGATGGCCTGCGCCGCCTGGCAGCCGGCGATCTTGCTTCGCAGATCAACACGCCCTTCGTCGGCGACCTCGACGCCCTGCGCCAGGATTTCAACAACTCGATCTACAAGCTGAACGAGACGATGCAGACCGTGGGCGCCAATGCCCGTGCAATCAGCGCCGGCGCCAACGAAATCCGCTCGTCGGCCGATGAACTCTCCAAGCGCACCGAGCAGCAGGCCGCCTCCGTGGAGGAAACCGCTGCGGCGCTCGAGCAGATCACCACGACGGTCCGCGATGCTGCAAAACGCGCTGAAGAAGCGCGCGAGCTCGTGACGCGGACGCGCACCGGCGCCGAAAAGTCCGGCAACGTCGTTCGCAAGGCCGTCAATGCCATGCAGCAGATCGAGCAGTCGTCGGTCGAAATCGGCAACATCATCGGCGTCATCGACGATATCGCCTTCCAGACCAACCTGCTGGCGCTGAACGCCGGCGTCGAGGCTGCGCGTGCCGGTGAAGCCGGCAAGGGCTTTGCCGTGGTCGCCCAGGAAGTTCGTGAGCTGGCTCAACGTTCTGCGAATGCCGCCAAGGAGATCAAATCTCTCATCACCACCTCCGGCGATCACGTGCAGACGGGCGTCGCTCTCGTCGGTGAAACCGGGCAGGCGCTCGACGCCATCGTTCACGAGGTGCAGGAGATCAATCAGCACGTCCATGCGATCGCCGAAGCCGCGAGAGAGCAATCGACCGGGCTCCAGGAGATCAACACGGCCGTGAACACGATGGACCAGGGAACGCAGCAGAATGCGGCCATGGTCGAAGAAAGCACCGCTGCGGGCCATAAGCTCGCAACGGAGGCAGCAACGCTCACCAACCTCCTCGACCAGTTCAAGCTGACGGGCACGGGCGGCTTTGTGGCCGGCGTTGCCAGCGTCCATTCAAGTCCTGTCCAGGCAGCTCCGCGGGCGGCTTCGCAGCCGGTCGTGACCCGCAAGGCGCCTGTCCGGGTCGCAACGCCTGGCGTCTCCCGACCAAGCTCCTCGCCTGCACGCGCGCTTGGCCAGAAGCTCGCCAGCGCCTTCGGCGGCGGCTCCTCCAGCGCCAGCAACGATGCGGATTGGACAGAGTTCTGATCGGGTATCAGCCAACAAGAATGAAAAAGGGCGGCCAACGAGCCGCCCTTTTTTATCGCTCAGATGCGTGCGACGTAGACGTCCTCGAACGTCTTCTATCCTGCCAGAACGAAAACGGGCCCGGCANNTGCCGGGCCCGTTTTCGTTGATCCGCGTTACGCTCAAGCAAAGCCGAGCGGTATGTTCTCCAGCGTGCGGCCACGGCCATAATCACGCTCGTAGGAGGAGCGCTTGTCCTCGCGCTTGGCGGCGCCTTCCGTTTCCGGCGCCAGATAGCCGTCTGCATAGGTTCCCGTATCGCCGTAGTCCGGGGTTTCGCGTTTGGCCGTGAAGATTTTCAAAAGCATTCAGCTACTCCTCCTGATCGTGCAGACAACGACGTCGACAGCGTCTCGGTTCCGTCCTAGCGGAGAATAGTTAAAAATTAACTATAAACATTAGAGGATCGTCAATAAGTAGCAGCGGATCGAAGCCATCTTTGCCAAAAAATCGACCAAGGGCGGCCCGTGCGTCTGCCTATCATCATTTCGGATCATCGGAGTGATCGGTCTTCGGCCCGATCAGCGAGTGACCACCTGCCCGATCGTATCCTGCGGCGTCATGTTCAGCCTAACGGTGAAGCGCGGGGGGCGCGGAACAGTAGTACTATCGCAAACAGCAAAGTGCCGAGGGAGGTCGAACTATGCTGTCTCGTGGGGGGATGACTGGAATAGCCATGGCGATTGGTCTGGTGGGGTGCGCAACAGTGGTGCAGGATGCCCCGACCAAGGTTTCAGCCGTTAAAATGACCTGCGACAGCGTGACCAACAAATGCCGAACGCCGCAATGGGGACTGCGCGAAGACCGATGGAAGGGTGAGCGCATTTCCTGGCGCGTGGAAACGCCGCCCGGCTGGACGCTGGCGGGCAATCCGAGCGCAAGCTATGCCGGCAAGGGCGTCTACGACGTCAGCGTCACAGAATGGGGACCGACGTTCCTCACATGCCAATGGCATGCCGAAGGCGGCTGGGGCCTGTTTGCTTCAGGTGGATGGGTCGCGGGCTACTGCTTTGCCGACGGCGTGCCTCCCGTGACCAAGATCACACCACCTCCGGCAAAGCCCGGCAAAAAGCCACGCGCTGCCTCTTGAGCGTCTGACGCCCCTGAGTGCGCGCCAGCCGCCGAATTCATCCTTGCAAACCCAAGGAGCGATCGGTGATCCACAAAGCCGGATGGTGGGGGATAGCTGGAGCGGGTGAAGGGAATCGAACCCTCGTATTCAGCTTGGGAAGCTGCTGCTCTACCATTGAGCTACACCCGCGTTATCGCGACCTTTCCAACAGAAGGCGCTTTCTGTCAAGCGGGGCGTGGAGCGGTCACAGGCGGAAGTGCTTGGAGAGCTTCAGGCCCTGCGCCTGGTAGTTGGAACCGAGGCCGGAGCCGTAGAGGCTGGATGGCTGTTCCTGCATGTGTTCATAGACGAGGCGACCGACGATCTGGCCGTCTTCGAGGATGAACGGAACCTCGTGGCTGCGCACCTCGAGCACCGCGCGGCTGCCACGACCGCCAGCGGGCGCGTGGCCGAAACCGGGGTCGAAGAAGCCGGCGTAGTGAACGCGGAATTCGCCGACGAGCGGATCAAACGGCGTCATTTCGGCTGCGTAGTTCGGCGGCACGTGGACCGCCTCGCGCGACACCAGGATATAGAATTCATCCGGATCGAGGATGAGCTCGTTGCGGCCGCGGCTGTAGAGCGGCTCCCAGAAGTCGAAGATGTCGTGCTGGGCCTTCTTGTCGACGTCGACGACGGCCGTGTGGTGCTTACCGCGATAGCCGATCAGGCCTTCCTTGTCGCCGGCAAGGTCGATCGACAGTGCGATACCGCCGCCCGATACGTTCGGCTGCTTGCTGGCGACCAGCGTCTCGGCATCGTGTAGCGCCAGCAACTGCGGCTCGCCAAGCAGGGCCTGGCCGACGCGGAAGCGGATCTGTGACAGACGCGAGCCGCGACGAACGACGATCGGGAAGGTACGCGGGCTGATTTCGAGATAGAGCGGACCGGAATAGCCGGCCGGGATCTTGTCGAACTCCTGCGCATAGTCGGTAATGACGCGGGTGAAGATGTCGAGACGGCCGGTCGAGCTTTTCGGATTGGCCGAGGCGGACATGTCTGCCGGCAGGTCGAGGCGCTCCATCAACGGCACGATATAAACGCAACCGGTTTCGAGCACAGCGCCTTCGCTGAGATCGACGACATGGAGACTGAGACGGTCCAGCTTGTCTGAAACGAGATGCGACGGGCCCGGCATGAAGCTCGCGCGGACGCGGAACGCCTTCGCACCCAACCGAAGATCGAGGCTCGCCGGCTGGATCTGATCATGATCCAGATCGCGCTCGGAAATGAGCCGCCCTGCTTCGAACAGCGCCGCTATCGCGCGATCCGCCAAAATACCTGTTTCGCGAGCCATCATGCCCCATCCATAATTTGCCGCAGACAAAACCAAAATCGAGGAATTGACGCAAGCACGCAACGGCAGTATTGCAGCTTTATCCCGTGGTGATTTGGCCGGTCGGCTTGCAGCCACGTTAAACAAGTGGCTAAATAGACCGGGTTGAAACCGGTCTGCATTTGCGGCCGGTTTTTTTGTGTTTGAAAGTGGTGATGGCATGAGCAAGACTTGGCGCCCGGCAACCCAACTCGTCCACGGCGGAGCGCTCCGCTCGCAGTATGGCGAGACGTCCGAAGCGATCTACCTCACGCAGGGCTTCGTCTACGAAACGGCGGAAGCCGCCGAAGCGCGTTTCAAGGGTGAGACCGAAGGCTACATTTACGCCCGCTATGGCAGCCCGACCAACGACATGTTCGAAAAGCGCATGTGCGCAATGGAAGGCGCCGAGGAAGCCCGCGCGACGGCGTCGGGCATGGCTGCCGTCGCTGCCGCCATTCTCTGCCAGGTCAAGGCAGGCGATCATATCGTTGCCGCCCGCGCCCTGTTCGGCTCCTGCCGCTGGGTTGTCGAGACGCTTGCGCCGAAATACGGCATCGAGTGCACGCTGGTCGATGGACGCTATCTCGAGAACTGGGAAAAGGCGATCCGCCCGAATACCAAGGTCTTCTTCCTGGAGAGCCCGACCAATCCGACGCTCGAGGTGGTCGATATTGCCGGCGTTGCCAAGCTTGCCAACCAGATCGGCGCAAAGGTCGTCGTCGACAACGTCTTTGCGACGCCGCTCTTCCAGAAGCCTCTGGAGCTCGGCGCCCACGTTGTCGTCTATTCGGCGACCAAGCACATCGACGGCCAGGGCCGCAGCCTGGGCGGCGTAATCCTTTCTGACAAGGAATGGGTCACCGAGCACCTGCAGGACTACTACCGCCACACCGGCCCGGCGATGTCGCCCTTTACCGCGTGGACCTTGCTGAAAGGGCTGGAGACACTGCCGCTGCGCGTCAAGCAGCAGACCGAGAATGCGGCGAAGATCGCCGATTTCCTGGCAGAGCAGAAGCAGATCGCCAAGATCATCTATCCCGGCCGCAAGGACCATCCGCAGGCCGATATCGTCGCCAAGCAGATGAAGGGCGGCTCGACGCTGGTCGCGCTCGAACTGAAGGGCGGCAAGGAAGCCGCGTTCGCGCTGCAGAATGCGCTTGAGATCGTGAAGATCTCCAACAACCTCGGCGACGCCAAGAGCCTGATCACGCATCCGGCTACGACGACGCACAAGAACCTGACGGATGAGGCACGCGCCGAACTTGGCATCTCGCCGGGTACACTGCGCCTGTCGGCAGGCATCGAGGATGGCGACGACCTGATCGAGGATTTCGCCCAGGCGCTCGCCAAAGTGAAGGCCTGATCACAAATACGGTGGCCGGGTCGCCTTCGATCCGGCCATCTTCCGGCATGGCAACCCTGCCGTCGCTCGCGCCAGGCGGGCAAGATATTAGTCTTAACACACGAAAAAGTCGCGATTCCGAGCGTTTAGACGCATTTAAGGGATGTTCGAAGTACCGTTTATTGACGTATCAGGGCTCTTATAAGATACCAGTAACGTATTGCGGCTAAGGTGTAAGGCATGTACCGCGCGCTGACACGAGACATTGAAGTGGTGGTGGAGCCCTTTTATCTGGAGGAGCAATCCGACCCGGACGACGATCGCTATGTCTGGGGCTATCGGATCGTCATCAGCAACAATTCCGATCTGACCGTTCGCCTCGTCAACCGCTATTGGAACATTACCGACCAGAACGGCATCGTCGATGAGGTGACCGGAGCGGGCGTGGTCGGCGAACAGCCGCGCCTGGAACCGGGCGATACCTACGAGTATTCGTCGGGCTGCCCGCTCGATACGCCGTCGGGCCTGATGTTCGGCCATTACCAGATGGAAACGGAAAAAGGCGAGCTCTTCGATGTCGAGATCCCCGCCTTCTCCCTGGATTCTCCAGGACTGCTCAGAGTCCTGAACTGATCACTCGGCAGCCTCGGTCACTTCCTCGACCTCATAGCGATAGGTCGTGGAGCAGAATTCGCAGGTAACCGCGATCTGGCCGTCTTCCTGGCTGGCTTCGATTTCATCCGCCGAGAAGCCCTTCAGTACGCCCTTGATCTTTTCGCGCGAACAGGAGCAGCGGTCGAAAACCGCGCGCGGTTCGTAGACTCGTACGCCGCGTTCGTGGAACAGGCGAAAGAGCAGCCGCTCGGTTCCCACCTGCGGATCCGTCAGCTCGTCGGCATGGATCGTCTCGACCAGCGAGCGAGCCTCTGCCCAGGCGTCGTCTTCCCGGTGCTGGCTGGTGCCGGTGTCGCCATCGCCGCCGTGCAGATCGGATTGGCGCATGCGCTCCGGCGCTTCGGGCAAGAACTGGGCGACGAGCCCACCTGCCCGCCAGCGGTGACGCGCCTTGCCGTTCTCGTCGCGATCAAACAACTCGGCCGCCGCAAGGCGAACGCGCGTCGGGATCTGCTCGGACTGACGGAAATAGGTGCCGGCGATATCCTCCAGCGTGGCGCCGTCGAGCGCGACGATGCCCTGGTATGGCTGGCTGAACTTGCCCTGATCGATGGTGAAGGCCAGCATGCCCTTGCCAAGCAGCTGCTCAGGTTCGGTCTCACCGGCCGCGATGGCCGCATCGAGAAGACCCTGATCGAAGCGCGCATAGGCACGCACGTTTTCCGGCGTCGAGAAGTCGGCGACGAGCAGATCGACCGGACCGTCGCTCTTGGTCTGGACCGTGAATTTGCCTTCGAACTTCAACGACGTTCCGAGCAGCACCGTCAGCGCGATGACTTCGGCCAGCAGCCGGGCGACCGGCGCCGGATAATTGTGGCGCTCAAGAATGGCATCGAGCATCGGGCCGAGCTGGACGGCGCGACCGCGCACATCCAGGCCTTCGACCTGAAAGGGAACGACGTGATCATCGCCGGCGAAATCGAACTCGCCGAGCGTGGCTGCAGGTTCTGCCATGGTCTTCTCCTAGTCTGTGAGCGGCGGACAAAGGTGCCCATCCGCTCGCGCGGCCACAGGCCTTTTCGGCCGAATGTGGCATCCAGTATGGTTCAGATCGCGCCCAGGCACCAAGCAAGAATCGACTTCTGCGCATGAAGGCGGTTTTCCGCTTCATCGAAGACCACGGATTGCGGACCGTCGATCACCTCGTCCGTGACTTCCTCACCACGATGGGCGGGCAGGCAATGCATGAACAATGCATCCTTGCCGGCCTGCGCCATCAAAGCCGAATTGACCTGATAAGGCTGGAAGACGTTGTGACCCCGGGCCCGATGTTCCTGATTCATGGAGACCCAGGTATCGGTCACCACACAATCGACGCCGGCAACCGCGCGGTCAGCATCGTGACCAAGCATGATTTCGGCGCCCTCATTGCGGGCCCAGTTCAGATAGTGATCCTTCGGCTCGGAACCAAGGGGTACGGCCATGTTCATGCGATAGCCGAACCGGGCAGCCCCTTCGATCAGCGAATGGAGCACGTTGTTGCCGTCGCCGGTCCAGGCAACGGTCTTGCCCTTGATCGGGCCACGATGCTCCTCGAAGGTCATGATATCGGCCATGATCTGGCAGGGATGCGTGTCGTCCGTCAGCGCGTTGATCACGGGAACGGTCGCATGTTCGGCAAGCTCCAGCAGCCGGGAATGCTCCGTCGTGCGGATCATAATCGCATCAACGTAGCGCGACAGGACCTTGGCCGTATCGCCGATGGTTTCAGCGCGGCCGAGCTGCATTTCGGTGCCGGAGAGAAACAGCGTTTCGCCGCCGAGCTGGCGCATGCCGACGTCGAAGGAGACGCGCGTGCGGGTCGAGGGCTTCTCGAAGATCATCGCCAGCATCTTGCCTGCCAGCGGCTTGTCGCCCTGACCTGCCTTGAATGCCTGCTTGCGGGAAATAGCGTCGTTCATGATCACCCGCAGGTCGGAGGACGATACCGCGGAGAGATCGAGGAAGTGTTTGGGGGAAGCCATTGTCGTTACCTATTACGCCCGCCGTCAGGCCGGGCACCTATCCGTTCAAGCCGTCTTCTTGATCTTGGAAGCGCGAACGCTTTCGGCGGCACGCTCCAGTCGGGCAAGGCCTTCTCGGGCTTCATCGGCGGTGACCACCAGCGGCGGGAGAAGACGAATGACATTATCGCCGGCAGGGATAGCCAGCAGTTGCGCTGCGCGGATCGCCTGCAGCAATTCAGACGACGGCACGGCGGCCTTGACGCCGAGCATCAGCCCTTCGCCACGGACATCCTCGATGACGTCGGGATAACGATCCTTGAGCGAGGCGAGCCCCTGGCGGAACACCAGCGAAACGTCACGCACATGCTGCAGGAAGCCGTCTTCGAGAATAACGTCCAACACGGCATTGCCGACCGCCATGGCGAGCGGATTGCCGCCGTAGGTCGAGCCGTGAGTACCGGCCTTCATACCAGACGCCGCTTCAGCGGTCGCCAGGCAGGCGCCGAGCGGGAAGCCACCACCGATACCCTTGGCAACAGCCATAATGTCAGGCGTCACACCCGACCACTCATGCGCAAAAAGCTTGCCCGTGCGTCCGACACCGCTCTGAACCTCGTCGAGGATCAGCAGCAGGCCGTTTTCATCGCAGATCTGGCGCAGCGCCTTCATGAATTCTGTGGTCGCGGGACGGATGCCGCCCTCGCCCTGAACGGGCTCGATCAGGATCGCTGCCGTTTCCGCCGTGATCGCGGCCTTCACCGCTTCGACATCGCCGAACGTCACCTGGTCGAAGCCCGGTGCCTTGGGGCCAAAGCCTTCCAGGTACTTTTCCTGTCCGCCCGCAGCGATGGTCGCCAGCGTCCGGCCGTGGAATGCACCTTCGAAGGTGATGATATGGAAACGCTCGGGGTGACCCTTGGAGAACTGGTAGCGGCGCGCCGTCTTGATCGCGCACTCAAGTGCCTCGGCGCCGGAATTGGTGAAGAACACCTTGTCCGCGAAGGTCGCCTGCGTCAGGCGCTTTGCGAATGTTTCCTGGCCCGGGATTTCATAGATGTTGGACAGGTGCCAGACCTTGTCGGCCTGCGCCTTCAGCGCGCCGACGACATGAGGATGCCCATGACCAACCGAGGTCACGGCAACGCCGGCGCCAAAATCAAGATATCGCTCGCCAGTTTCGGTGATCAGCCACACGCCCTCTCCTAGCTCGAACCGCAAAGGGGCACGAGAGTAGGTATCATAAAGCGGCGCGGCTTCAGCCATGGCGCGATCTCCTGTCATTGGCTACATCGGACTCCGGCTAAAAAGCAGGTCCAGAAAATTAAAAATGCCGCCTTTCGGCGGCAAGCAGCACTATTTACTTTTCGCACTGCAATGTCAACAAAACTGAGGTTTTAGTGCATGCGTCAAGCTGGCAATCAGGGCGCCTAAATCTATCAACAATTAATGTTGCATAAATGACTCTTCGCGCCAGCAAGTTGGGGAAAACTTGAAATTCGATTCTCCGCGATTCAACCGACTCTTGTCACGGAGTCAGCCTCACACTAGGTTAAAACTCAATTACTAGACTGCATGCGGCGGAACTAGTCACCAAAATCGAGCAAGCGTTTCTTGCCTCGGATACGTCCGGGGTAACGGTGAAGGATTCTGCCTACACCAACGCTAATAAGGCGGAGACAGGGGCATGAACTGGACAGACGAGCGCGTTGAAAAACTGAAGAAGCTGTGGTCCGAAGGCCTGAGCGCCAGCCAGATCGCGGCACAACTTGGCGGTGTAAGCCGCAATGCCGTCATTGGCAAAGTTCACCGCTTGAGCCTGCCGGGCCGGGCCAAAGCCGGCGGCACGTCGACGGCGACAAGAACGCCGAAGCGCGCCACGTCCGCGCCACGCGCTCCGAACTACGCATCCCGGATCACCGCCACCCGCACCGTCACCCGCCAGCAGGGCGCGACGATGCTGAAGGAAGAGATCGACATCGATGCGATCGAAGAAGTCAGCTACCGTCCTGCTGCCAACGTGGTCGTACCGATCTCGCGCCGCCTTGGCCTGACGGAGCTCACGGAACGCACCTGCAAGTGGCCGGTCGGCGATCCGCTGAAGGACGACTTTCACTTCTGCGGCTGTGAATCCCCGGATTCCTCGCCTTACTGCACCTATCACCAGCGCATGGCATACCAGCCGGTGAACGAGCGCCGTAAGGCTGCAAACCGGGTCGCTTGATCCGGAAGCCGGATAAGGAATGCAAAACGGGCCTTCGCGGGCCCGTTTTTTGTTGACTGCGAGACGCGGACAGCGCTCGCATTCCGCACCGGGCGCGCTGCGTTTCTGTAGGGGGATGCGTGTTGCCGTTCGGCGTTCGTGCGCACTGGAGTATGCGGTGAAAATAGCCTGCCTACATACGGCCGACAGCAACATTGCTGTATTCGAGGCCGCGGCACGAGAGATCGGGCTCGCCGAGGGAACGCTTGCCCATACGGTCCGGGCCGATTTGCTGGCAGACGCCGAACGGTCGGGTGGGCTCACCCGTGACATTGCTCATGAAACGGCTTCGCTGTTGCGATCGCTCGGCCGAACTGCTGATGCAGTTATTCTCACATGCTCGACCCTTGGGCCGTCGGTGGACGCATTGGACGGCACGGTGTCCGTTCCCACCCTTCGCGTCGACGCTGCTTTGGCGGAACGGGCAGTTCAGGCGGGAGGCCGGATCGTCGTCCTCTGCGCGGTTCAAACCACCGTGGAGCCAACGGCGCAACTCTTCGCCACGGCAGCCGAGGCAACGCAAACGGCGTTCGAGGTGCGCCTCGTGCCCGGGGCATGGGATCTGTTCAAGGCCGGCAATCGTGATGGATATCTGGCGCTCATTGCCGAGGCGGCAGATGCCGCTTACCGCGAGGGGGCCGCGACCGTTGCCCTCGCCCAGGCGTCGATGGCGGGCGCTGCCGATCTGGTCAAGGATGGTCCCAAACCCCTTAGCAGTCCAGCGGCGGGCCTAGCCGCCGCTGTGGCGAGCGTTTCGCGAGACGCCTGACACCGGCGGCTCGGTCCCTATGCCTGCAAGACGAACTCCCCCAGCGGCTCGCTCTGGCGGCACGATGGAAGCCTAGGCTTCCATCGAGTATCCGGCGCCACGAACGGTGCGGATCACATCCTGCATGTTGGAGAAGTTCAGCGCCTTGCGCAGACGCCCGACATGGACGTCGACGGTGCGCTCGTCGACATAGATGTCGTGGCCCCAGACGCCGTCCAGAAGCTGCGAACGCGAGAAGACACGGCCTGGCGAGGCCATGAGGAATTCCAGCAGGCGGAATTCCGTCGGCCCCAGGCGGACTTCACGGCTCTTGCGATGAACGCGGTGGGTTTCGCGATCGAGTTCGATATCGCCGCACTTGAGGAGCGACGAGAGAACTTCCGGCTTGGCGCGGCGCAGCATTGCCTTGACGCGGGCAACCAGCTCGGGTGTCGAGAACGGCTTGACCACGTAGTCGTCGGCGCCGGTGGACAGGCCGCGAACGCGTTCGCTTTCCTCGCCGCGCGCCGTCAGCATGATGATCGGCAGGCGTTCTGTTTCCGGGCGCATGCGCAGGCGCCGGCAGAGCTCGATGCCGGACACGCCAGGCAGCATCCAATCGAGGATGAGAAGGTCTGGCGTGCGCTCCTGCAGCCGGATCTCGGCCTCGTCGCCGCGCAGGATGGTGTCGACCTCAAAGCCTTCGGCCTCGAGGTTATAGCGAAGAAGCACGCTCAGGGCCTCTTCGTCTTCAACGACAGCTACTTTAGGTATCATTCGTTTCGGTCTCCTGGGGGCGCGGTCGCGGAACGATTATTCAGTGACTGCGCCGACGGTGTTGGCGGTATCGTCCTTCGGACGTTCGCCTTCCGGCTGGGCACCGGTGGCCATGTAGTAGATGGTCTCGGCAATGTTGGTCGCGTGGTCGCCGATGCGCTCGATGTTCTTGGCGCAGAAAAGAAGATGCGTGCAGCTGGTGATGTTGCGCGGATCTTCCATCATGTAGGTGAGCAGCTCGCGAAACAGCGACGTGTACATCGCGTCGATTTCCTCGTCGCGCTCACGGATCGACTTCGCACGGTCCGCAGCACGGCTCGTGTAAACGTCGAGAACTTCCTTGAGCTGGACAAGCGCCAGCTCCGAGAGGTGCTCGAGGCCACGGGCGAGCTTGCGGGGAACGCCACTGCTCTGCACGGCGATGACGCGCTTTGCGGTGTTCTTGCCAAGGTCGCCAACGCGCTCGAGGTCGGCCGCGATGCGGATCGAACCCATGATTTCACGCAGGTCGGCAGCCATGGGCTGACGGCGGGCGATGGTGATGATCGCCTTGTCGCCGATTTCGCGTTCGGCATGGTCGAGGATCACGTCGTCGGAAATGACCTTCTGAGCGAGCGCCGTGTCGCCGTTCACGAGGGCGCGGACAGCGTCTGAAACCATCTGTTCTGCAAGACCGCCCATTTCCGAAATACGGCGGGACAGGAACTTCAGGTCGTCATCGTAAGCGGAATAGATATGTGTCGATGCCATAGGGCTTATCCTTGAATGTCCTGAGGGTTACCGTTGCCGGAGATCAACCGAAGCGGCCCATGATGTAGTCCTGGGTGCGTGGGTCATCCGGGTTGGTGAACATCTTGTCTGTGTCGTTCTCCTCGACGAGGTTGCCGAGGTGGAACATGGCGGTGCGCTGCGAAACGCGCGCCGCCTGCTGCATCGAGTGTGTGACGATGACGATGGTGTAGCTTTCGCGCAGTTCGTGGATGAGCTCCTCGACCTTGGCGGTGGCGATCGGGTCAAGCGCGGAACACGGCTCGTCCATCAGGATGACTTCAGGGCTGACCGCAACGGCGCGAGCAATGCAAAGGCGCTGCTGCTGGCCGCCGGAGAGGCCGGTGCCGCCTTCATGCACGCGATCCTTGACCTCGTTCCACAGGCCGGCGCGCTGCAGGCTGTGTTCAACGATCTGGTCCATGTCGGCCTTGGTCTTGGCGAGACCATGGATGCGAGGGCCGTAGGCGACGTTCTCGTAGATCGACTTCGGGAACGGGTTCGGCTTCTGGAACACCATGCCGACGCGGGCGCGCAGTTCGACGACGTCGATATCCGGATCGTAGATATCATCGCCATCGAGGGTGATCTTGCCGGTGACGCGGCAATTGTCGATCGTGTCGTTCATGCGGTTCAGGCTGCGCAGGAACGTGGACTTGCCGCAGCCGGACGGGCCGATGAGCGCCGTCACGGTGTTTTCGCGGATGTTCAGCTTGACGTCGAAGAGCGCGCGCTTCTCGCCGTAGTAAACCGATACGTCCTGGCCAATCATTTTATACGGAATGGTATTCATCTTCTGGTCCAGCGCTTTCTCGACTGCTGCTTCCGTCAACATGTTCATGATGTTTACTCCGTTTACCAGCGGCGCTCAAAGCGACGACGCAGGAGGATAGCTCCGAGGTTCATGACGATCAGGAACAGGAGCAGGACGATGATGGCGCCGGAGGTGCGCTCGACAAAAGCGCGCTCGGCTTCGTTGGCCCACATGTAGACCTGCACGGGCAGTGCCGTGGAAGGATCCATGGGGGTGGCCGGTGCATTGGCGACGAAGGCGACCATGCCGATCAAAAGCAGTGGTGCCGTTTCGCCGAGCGCGTGCGCCAGACCGATGATGGTGCCGGTCAGGATGCCAGGCATTGCCAGCGGCAGGACGTGGTGGAACACCATCTGCATCTTCGAGGCGCCGAGGCCGAGAGCGGCCGCGCGGATCGAAGGGGGCACGGCGCGCAGCGCTGCGCGGGTGGCGATGATGATGGTCGGCAGCGTCATCAGCGTCAGCACCAGACCGCCGACCAACGACGCGGAGCGCGGCAGGCCTGCGAAGTTGATGAAGACGGCGAGGCCGAGCAGACCGTAGACGATCGACGGAACGGCCGCGAGGTTGTTGATGTTGACCTCGATCAGGTCGGTCAGCTTGTTCTTCGGCGCGAACTCTTCGAGATAGATCGAAGCGGCGACACCGATCGGCAGCGCAAGAACGAGCACGATCAGCATCAGATAGAGCGAGCCGATCAGAGCAACGCCGAGGCCGGCTGCCTCCGGACGGCTCGAGTTGCCGTTGACGAAGAGGCCGGTGTTGAACTGCTTGTGCAGGGTGCCGCTTGCCGTGAGCTGCTGCATCCAGCCAACCTGCTTGTCGTTCACCTTGCGGTTCTTCTCGTCGACCTTGAGATCGATCTGGCCCTTGTTGGCAGAGTCGATGTTGGCGTCGGCGAGCAGCGTGACATTGACCGTCTTGCCGATCAGCGACGGATCAGCCACCACCATGTCGCGGAGGACGATCGGAGCGCCCTTGGAGATCATTGCCGAAGCGTCGCGCACGTCAGGGCGGCTGGAGGCATTGATCCCGAGCGTCTTGATCATCGCATCGCGGATCAGGACAGGATAATTTGCGGCCACCAGCACAGACGGATCGGTGGCGCGCTTGTTGTTCGGGTCCAGTGTCTTTTCGCTGAACTCGATCGGCAGCGTGATCGCCGTCTGCTGGAAGGCCGTGTAGCCCTGGCGAATAACGGTGGTCAGCAGGATCGCGAGGAAGATCAGGCCGAAGGAGATGGCGGCGATGCCGTAGGCCTGGAACCGACGTTCGGCGGCGTAGCGGCGCTTGATGCCGATATCGCGGCGGGCGGGCGCCTTGGAGACGATTGCGCCTGCGGGGGAAACAATATCCGTCATTCGTACTGCTCCCGGTATTTGCGCACGATGTAGAGCGCGTAGATGTTGAGGCAAAGCGTGATGAAGAACAGCGTGATGCCGAGCGCGAAGGCAACCAGCGTCTGCGGAGAGGTGAACTCAAGGTCGCCTGTCAGCTGGTTGACGATCTTGACCGTCACTGTCGTCATCGGCTCGAAGGGGTTGATCTGGATGCGGGCGGCAACACCGGCCGCAAGCACGACGATCATGGTCTCGCCGATGGCGCGCGAGGCGGTCATCAGCAGCGCGCCGACGATGCCCGGGAGCGCGGCCGGGAGGACGACCTTCTTGATCGTTTCCGAGCGCGTTGCCCCGAGGCCGAGCGAACCATCACGCAGTGCGCGCGGCACGGCGGTGATGATGTCGTCCGACAGCGACGAGACATAAGGGATCAGCATGATGCCCATGACGATACCGGCGGTCAGAACGCTCTGTGCCTGGATGAAGTTGGTGTAATTGCCGGTCAGAAGGCCGTTCACCTGCGAGGAGAGGTCGCGCAGGAAGGGACCAACGGTGACGAGGGCGAAGAAGCCGTAGACGATGGTCGGGATACCGGCCAGCACTTCGAGGAGCGGCTTGGCCAGCGAGCGAACCTTGGGAGCCGCATACTCCGCCATGTAGATCGCGGCAAACAGACCGACCGGTACCGCTACCAGCATGGCCACGAAACCGATGTAGAGCGTGCCGAGCAGCAGCGGGATCAGGCCGAACTGACCGAAGGACGAGCTGCCGGCGCCGGCAAACCGCGGATCCCAGACAGCGCCGAAGAAGAAGTCGGCGGCCGGAACGGCGGCGAAGAAGTGGGCGGCCTCGGACAGCATCGACAATACGATGCCGATGGTCGTGAGGATCGCGATCGACGAAGCCAAGAGCAGGCCCCAGAGCATGACGCGCTCGACACGGTTGCGAGCGCGGAAGCGAGGCGCGACTTCGCGCAGGGCGTAGAAACCGCCGGCAACGGCCAGGACCAGAACGATCGCGGTCATCACGGCGCGGCTAGCGCCACTTTCCGCGTTCAGCTTCTGGGCGGCTTCGATCATGTAAGGCTGCGGTTCGCCGGCGAGCGGAACACCCTTTGCGGCGAGCTTCGCCTGAAGGCCTGCCGGATCGCTGGCACCCGCGCCGATTTCTTCCTGCGTCAACGCCGGCAGACCGCGCGCAATCGCGCTGACCATGCCGTAGTTCAGGTTCTGCTGGGCCGCAGGCTGAGCCTTGACGTCATCCGGGAATCCGCCGCGGACGGACGATTCGATGATGGATGGGCTGATGGCGAGCCAGGCGCACAGGACGATCAACGCCGGCAGGATCGCCCAGATGGCGGCATAGGCGCCGTAGTAACCGGGTCTGGAATGCAATGCCGAGGACTTGCCTCCGGCGAGTGCCGTAGCGCGGCTGCGTGCTGCCAAGAAGGCAACGGCGCCCAGCACCACGAGGCACAAGAGTATGACGGATGTACTCATTCGATAAGGTCCCCAGGCCCTTGGCCCCAAAAAACCAGAACGGCGGGCGGGCCGATCCGGCTTCCAACGATGGAGAATTTCAGCCTTACCGGGCCGAGGCACCGACAAGGCAATGCCGGCGCGACCTAGGTCGCGCCGGCAAAGTCAATTACATGGTCTTGCCGTCTTCAACAGACTTGCGGATCTGGTCGCGCTCAGCGTCCGGAGCGGCAACGAGGCCGTATTCGACGAGCGGGCTGTCAGGGCCGATCATCTGCTCGGAAACGAAGAAGTTGACGTATTCCTTCAGGCCCGGGATGACGCCGAGGTGTGCCTTCTTGACGTAGAAGAACAGCGGGCGGGAAACCGGGTAGGTGCCGTTGGAGATGGTTTCGGTCGACGGAACGATACCGTTGACAGTCGCAACCTTCAGCTTGTCGGCGTTGTTTTCATAGAAGGACAGGCCGAAGACGCCAACGCCGGTCTTGTTGGCAGCGATGCGTGCCAGCGTTTCCGGGTAGTCGCCGTCGATGTCGACAGCAGCGCCGTCCTTGCGAACTGCAACGCAAGCCTTGGTCTGGGCAGCAGCGTCAGAGATCGAAGCCTTGATGACGTCGAGAGCGCCGGAAGCCTTGCAGCCAGCAGCCAGAACGTTCTGTTCGAAGACTTCGCGGGTGCCGTGCTTTTCGCCCGGGATGTAGGCAGCGATATCAACAGCCGGGAGAGCCGGGTTTACTTCCGACCACTTCTTGTAAGGATTGTCGACGAGCTTGCCGTCAACAACAACCTGAGCAGCCAGAGCCTTGTAGATGTCGGCCGGAACGTAAGCAACGTCAGGGTTCGAAGCGTCGGTTGCGAAGACGATGCCGTCGTAGCCGATCTTGACTTCCTGGATGTCGGTTACGCCGGCAGCCTTGCAGGCTTCCAGTTCCTTGGCGTTGATCGGACGCGAAGCGTTGGCAACGTCGATCGTGTCAGGGCCTACGCCCTTGCAGAATTCCTTGAGGCCAGCGCCCGTGCCGCCAGATTCGACGACCGGCGTTTTGAAGTCCTTGAAGGTTTCGCCGAAGGTTTCGGCAACGATCTTTGCGTAAGGCAGAACGGTGGAAGAACCACTGACCTGGACCTGGTCGCGAGCAACAGCCGCGCCTGCGAAAGCGGCGGAAGCAGCAAGTGCGGCGACCGTAAGTTTAAAAGCGTTCATATCAATCTCCCGGGCATATAGCGGTATGGGTGTGGCCTGGAACGGCCCCTGGGCGGCGCCGTTTTGTTCAGCGGCACGCTCTCTTTAGCCCCCGATGCATAGAGCTTTTATGTCAGTTTGGTGAAACATTTGTGACAGCTTATGTCACTGTTTTTACTTTATAAAAATATCTACCGCTGCAGCCGCATTGCGGTTTTATGTCAAAACCGCACGGTAAAGCTCGTTCCCTTGCCCACTTCGGACTTCACGATCAGGCGTGCACGATGGCGCGTGAGGATGTGCTTGACGATGGCAAGACCAAGCCCCGTACCCTTTTTCGAGCGGCTATCCTCGATGTTGACGCGATAGAAACGCTCGGTCAGGCGCGGCACGTGTTCGGCGGGAATTCCGGGACCCTTGTCCACGACAGTCACCTCCACCGGCTCCCCCTGCTGGTTCTTCAGGAAGACATCGACGGACTTTCCTTCCTGACCGTATTTGCAGGCGTTCTCGATCAGGTTTTCAAAGACCTGGACGAGCTCGTCACGGTCGCCCATGACTTCCGCCTTGCCTTCGGGAAGATGCAAGGCGATCTCGACGCCCACATCCTTCGCCAGCGGCAAGAGCGCGTCCTTGACGTGGCCGAGCAGGGGCACAAGGTCGACCTTCTGGTCCGGCGCGATGTGTGACTTCAACTCCAGCCGCGACAGGGAAAGCAGATCGTCGACCAGGCGGCTCATGCGCGTCGTCTGGTCGAACATGATGCCCAGAAACCGCTCCTGTGCCTTGAAGTCGCTCTTTGCAGGCCCTTGAATGGTTTCGATGAATCCGCGCAGGGAGGCGAGCGGCGTGCGCAGTTCGTGGCTGGCATTAGCAACGAAATCCGAGCGCATACGATCGATGCGCCGGACTTCGGAGATGTCGCGGAACGACAGCACGAACAGAGGCTCGCCCGCGCTTTCGTCAAGCTCGACCGGCGAACTGCGGACAATATAGACGCGCTCGGACGGCAGGCGCTCCGAATGTTCGATCTGGTTCGGCGCGTTGGTGGCGATCGTCTCACGCACCATATCCAGTATGCCCGGGGAACGCAGGCTTGCAGAAATATGCGCGCCGAGCGCCACTTCACCAAACGCCTTTTCGGCCGCACGGTTCTGAAAGAGGACCGATGCGTCACCCGACAGGACCATGACCGGAACATCGAGTGCCGAGAGGGTCGCCGAGACCTCCGGCAGCAGGCTTCGACCAACGGGCTCCTCGACCTCTGCGACCGGCGCCTTCAGCGGCGCCCTGGGAGCAGCCTTGGCGGGTGACAGGATCGCGATCAGCAGGAGCAGTAGCAGACCAAGCACGGCCCACGCATTGATGCCGGCGACCAACGCAACAAACGCAATCACCAGCGCCACCAGCAAGGCGAGCCGCCCGCGACGGACGCGTTCAAGCAAGCCTCGTATCCATGGTCTTTCGTATTCCAACTGCCCCTCGCAAACGCCGACGCGCTTTTCGCTGACCTGAAACTTTGCCTGATAGCTGCGATTCGTGACAGATATTTTCGACCCGGGCCAGCGATCGACATTGATTGGCAAACAACACACAGAATTCTGCGCCAAGCGGCAAGTTATTTGATTTTCAACGGAAAATATGTTCGCCTGCGACAACATAGCCTAGGAGGATCGTCATGGCCGATGATGTCGAAAGCAGAGCAGTCGAACTGGATATTCGCGGCAAGGCACGCATTTTCGATGTCGACGATCCTGTCCTACCGGACTGGGTAGACGAAGAAGCGCTCAAGTCAGGAGGCTTTCCCTACAACAAGAAGCTGAAGGAAGAAGAGTATCTGGAGGACCTCCGGAAACTGCAGATCGAATTGATCAAGGTGCAGTTCTGGCTGCAAGCGACTGGCAAGCGCGTGATGGCTCTCTTTGAAGGCCGCGATGCCGCTGGCAAGGGCGGGGCCATCTCCGCCTCCTCAGCCCACATGAACCCTCGCCTTGCGCGCGCCGTCGCCTTGACGAAACCGACCGAGCGGGAAGCCGGGCAATGGTATTTCCAGCGCTATGTCACCCAGTTTCCGACGTCGGGCGAATTCGTTCTCTTCGATCGCTCCTGGTATAACCGCGCCGGTGTCGAGCCTGTCATGGGGTTCTGCACGCCGAAACAATATGAAGACTTCCTCGTGCAGGCACCACAAGTCGAGAAGGCCATTGCGCACGAAGGCATCTTCTTCTTCAAATTCTATCTCGATATCGGCCGGGAAATGCAGCTGAAGCGCTTCCACGACCGGCGGCATGATCCGCTGAAAGTCTGGAAGCTGTCATCGATGGATATCGCCGCCCTGACGAAGTGGGGCGACTACAGCGAGAAGCGCGACCGCATGCTAAAGGAAACGCACACGGATTTCGCGCCCTGGACGGTCATCCATGGCAACGACAAGCGCCGCGCGCGGCTGAACCTCATCCGGCACATGCTGAAGACGATCGACTACGACGGCAAGGACAAGGAAGCCATCGGCAAGCTCGACGACAAGATCATCGGCTCGGGACCGGGCTTCCTGAAATAGCCTATTGGCCGGGAAGGATGCGAACGGCGTAGAGGTTGATGCCGCGCGCCTTCCCATCCAGATCGCTGTTGATCAGCAAGCTGCCTGCGGAACTCGGCGCCAGCGAGCGATCGAACTTGACCTGCAGCAGCACGTCGGACTTCTCCCGGTTCACGGTGAAGCGATGGCGTGCGCAGTCGCCAAGCGACTGGAAATCGCATTCGACGGTGATCTGCGTCGGCTCGTCCGAGGTCGATTGCAGCGTGATGGCGATGGTCGAGGACTTGCCCGCCAACTGCTGCAGCACGTCGGCCGGAACGCTGATGGCAATATTGCCGTCCGCGTCGCCGCTCTGCGACGTCAGGCGCATGGCGGGGCCGTCGTTTTCCGCAACGTTCTCCGTGCGGGACTTTGCGCCCTTGGTGATCTTGTCCGCATCCGACGGCTTGAAGATCTCGATCCAATCGGCGGAGAAGGAATTCTGCGGATCGATTGTGACCGGCGTGGCGTTGCCGCCAGCGTTGGCGGCTTCGCTGTCGGAGCCGTCGAAGTCCTCGGGCTGCGTTGTCGCAGGCGGATTGGCCACGCTGGTATCGCGTTCGGCCGCACTCATCAGCAGACCTGATGTATGCGCCCACCACGCGCCCATGCCAACAAAGGCAAGCAGCACGCACCATACGAGGAGCCTTGAGAAAAACTTTCGCGGCTTGCGGCGACCGGCCGCGCGCTCCGGACGGAAATCCATACCGGCAGCCGGCTTCGGCGCAGCAGCAAAAATCTCCTCATGAGCGGGAGCCGCCGCCAGATGGTCGGCATCCTCGGCATGGACGCCGGCAAGGCTGGCTTCTTCCTCGAAACGCGGATCGGTGCTGGCAAATTCCCGGGTCTCGCCCGATATCGAGACGCCGTCGGCATCAGGGCGGGGACGATGGGCGGCCGGCGGCGGCACTTCGACAACGGGCGGCACCGGAACTTCAGGCGGCCCTTGGCGGGGATGAATGCGCTCCCGCTCCTCGGCCTCGATCATATGGATCGTTGCCTCGAGACGGTGGCGATGATGCGTTATCGCCTGCGCGTCGGTGATATCCTGCTTTCGCAGCCCCGCTTCCAGCGCCTGGCGCGCCGATTGATAGATCTTGGCTCGGACTTCGGGATTGTTGCGATCGGCGCTATTGAGTGCCGTTCTGATTGCCGTTTCTAATCCGCTCACGTCCGGTCCTTTACTCTGAGACTGGGCATAGTCCTTAACAATAGGTAAATCCGGTAACCGCTAGCGCAACAAACCGCAAGCCTTGCACCGCACTCGACGGTTCGCAGGCAGGGGATAACGGCAAGACGGCACCGCCGGACACAACAATAGCCGATATTTGAAGAACGGATAGAGCAGCCTTTTCCTGGGCGAAACTCTCTGCTATTCAATTGACGTTTTCGTAAACGTCAATTTCTACGGTGACCCATGGCCCTGCCCCCGATCCTGACGCAAAATCTCAGACTGCCGGTCGTTGCATCGCCACTGTTCATCATATCACACCCAGATCTGACGCTTGCCCAATGCAAGGCGGGGATCGTCGGCGCCTTTCCGGCGCTCAACGCGCGCCCGGCAAGCCAGCTGGACGAATGGCTCGCGATGATCACCGAAGAGCTGGCGGCTCACAACGCAGCGCACCCGGAGCGACCTTCCGCTCCCTTCGCGGTCAACCAGATCGTTCACATGTCAAACAAGCGGCTGGAGCACGATCTCGGGCTTTGCGTCAAATACAAGGTGCCGATCGTCATCTCCTCGCTCGGCGCGGTGCCGGAGGTCAATGCGGCCGTGCACTCCTATGGCGGCGTCGTGCTGCATGATGTGATCAACAACCGTCACGCCAATTCCGCCATCCGCAAGGGGGCCGACGGGCTGATCGCGGTGGCCGCCGGCGCAGGCGGGCACGCCGGAACGCTTTCCCCCTTCGCGCTGGTGCAGGAAATTCGCGAGTGGTTCGACGGGCCGCTGCTTTTGGCCGGCGCGATCGCCAATGGCGGCGCCATACTCGCGGCGCAGGCAATGGGCGCTGACATGGCCTATATCGGCTCGCCGTTCATCGCGACGCAAGAGGCCCGCGCCGCCGACGGTTACAAGCAGGCAATTGTCGAGGGCGTTGCAAACGACATCGTCTATTCGAACTATTTCACCGGCGTGCATGGCAACTACCTGAAGCCCTCCATCAAGGCCGTGGGACTCGACCCGGACAACCTACCTGAGGCAGATCCTTCGAAGATGAATTTCGAGCAGGCGGTCGGCGGCGCCAAGGCCTGGAAGGACATCTGGGGCAGCGGCCAGGGCATCGGCGCCATCAAGACGATCGAACCGGTCGGCACGCTGGTCGACCGCTTGGAGCAGCAGTATCTGGCCGCCCGCGCCAGACTGGCCCTCTGACGAAACCGGCACGAATTTCCACAGCGTCCTTCTTTTTTGCCAAACACGTAACAGGGCGCTTGAAATCTCCAGCCAATGCTTGTATCAGCGCCATGCAAATCGCGGGCCGCATCGTTCGGCACCTCGGGATTGCCGCTTTAGCTCAGGTGGTAGAGCACATCATTCGTAATGATGGGGTCGCAGGTTCGAGTCCTGCAAGCGGCACCATTCTCCACTTCAAAATCAAAACGCTGGTTGATCGTTGTGCGCCATACGCGCCCATGGGCCAACCCGCCACTGTGCGCAGCGGGCCTAGGACCCGGCACTCACTTGGCGACTTTTCCCGCTGGCGCGAAGCCGGCGGCGTGGCGAACCTGTGCGCCGAGATGGGGCGCGGTTTTTGCTGACGCCTTATCCTTCTTCGGTTTGCGTACTTCGCGATTTCCTCTGATTTGACCCTTTGCCATTTTGAAGACTCCTCCCTGGTTGGGCCACATCGACGATGGTGGCAACTAGCTATGGGACCGCCCAAACGGAGCCAAATGCAAGCGGTTTCTTTGGCGAACCGGCGCGAAGTTCGCAGTGGCATCGGCGAGGCCATCGGGCTCGTCTCTTGCGAGGCTCTTTCAAGGCGCGTGCTCGCATCGACTGGCAATACGATCGGCGCGCCTATCTTTTTGGAACGATCGCCTCGCTGCGACCATGAGGCGAGAAAAGCTAGCGATTGACAGTCGCCGCGAGACAGACGAAGCTAATGCAGTCTTGGCTAAACTCTTGATTTTGGAGGAAGCAATGGGGAATGGCGTCGCTCGAACCTTTGCTCTGACTATCTCTGCACTTGCCATGATTGCAACCGCCAGGGCGGCGGTCGGCCAGGACGCCGGGACGGCTGCGCCCCCGCCACCCAACGTGACGGTGATGAAAGTGACGGAGAAGGACATTCGCCCGTCCGTTTCCTTCACCGGGCGCGTCGAGGCGATAGACAAGGTGGATCTGCGCGCGCGCGTCGATGGGTTCCTCGAAAAGAAACTCTTTACCGAGGGGCAGGACGTGAAGGCCGGAGACCTGCTCTTCGTCATGGAAAAAGGCCAGTATGAAGCGGCCGTTGCCCAAGCCAAGGGGAACATAGAAGCGTCGCAGGCGCTGCTGTCGCTGGCAGAAGTCGAGGTCAAACGACAGACGGAACTGGTCAGCCGGAGTGCTGCACCACAGTCGCAGCTGGATCTGGCACGGGCCAAGCAGCAACAGGCGGTGGGACAGCTTGACCAGCTCAAGGCGGCGCTTACCCAGGCCGAGCTGAACCTGAGCTACACTGATATCCGCTCGCCCATTGCCGGGCGCATCGGTCGCTCCCAGTACTCCGTTGGCAATTTCATAGGCCCGTCGAGCAATGTGCTTGCGAGCGTCGTCAGCCAGGATCCGATCTACGTCTCGTTCTCCGTATCGCAGCGTGAAATACTCGGGATTCGCGAAAAGCTCGGCAGCACCGGCAAACTCGGAGACATGATCCACGCTGCCGTGGTTCTGGTCGAGCTCGCCGATGGCAGCCGCTATTCGCAACCGGGAAAAATCGATTTCGTCGATGTGACCGTCAACCAGGGCACAGACGCGGTTCCCGTCCGGGCGACCTTTCCCAATCCCGAGCGCATCCTGATCGACGGCCAGCTCGTCAACGTCATCGTTCAGGGCGACAAGCCGGAATCCGCGCTGGTGGTGCCGCAATCGGCCATCCAGATCGACCAGGGCGGTCCTTTCACGCTGGTCGTGAACAAGGAAAACAAGATCGAGGTGCGCTACATCGTGCCGGGGCGGATGGAAGGATCCGACGCCACAGTCACGAAGGGTCTGGAGGTTGGCGATCTGGTCGTCACTGAAGGGATACAGAAGGTTCGTCCGGGACAGGTCGTCGCGCCGACCGAAGCCAAATCGGGGTCGTAGCTCATGCTCTCGGGAATTTTCATCGATCGGCCACGGCTTGCGGTCGTCATTTCGCTTGTCATCACCATCGCCGGCCTTGTGGCCCTCACGCTTATTCCCATTGCCCAGTTCCCCGACATCGTGCCGCCGCAGGTATCGGTGACGGTCACCTATCCGGGCGCCAGCGCGGAGGTGGTTCAGCAATCGATCGCGCAACCGATCGAGTCACGCGTCGTCGGCGTCGACAACATGATCTACATGAAGTCGACCAGCGGCAATGACGGCAGCTACACGCTGACCGTCAGCTTCGCCGTGGGCACCGATCCCGACATCAATACCGTCAACGTGCAGAACCGCGTGAACCTAGCCGAGGCGCAATTGCCGCAGGAGGCGCGCTCGCAGGGCATCAGCGTCAAGAAGAAGTCCTCGGCCCTGATGCAGCTGATCGCGCTGACCTCGGAGAAGGGCGAGCACGACCAGCTTTTCCTCTCGAACTACGCGACGATCAACATCATCGACGGCCTGAAGCGGATCAAGGGTGTGGGCGACGTCTCGCTGCTGACCCCCTGGGACTACAGCATGCGGATCTGGATCACCCCGGAGCGCCTGACCAAATACGGCATGACGCCGAACGATATCGTCACCGCCCTGAAGGGCCAGAACATACAGGCCGCGATCGGACGCATCGGCTCGCAACCGGCCCTGCCCGACCAGCAATTCCAGCTGACGATCCAGACCAAGGGCCGGCTCACCACCACCGACGAATTCGGAGCTGTGGTGCTGCGCGCCGAGCCCGATGGCTCCTTCGTGCGGGTCCGCGATGTGGCGCGTGTCGAGCTTGCCCCGAAGGGAGCAGAGCAGATCGGCCGCCAGGATGGAACACCGGCGGCGGTGCTCGGCATCTACCAGTCGCCCGGCGGCAATGCCATCGCGACGGCTGCGGCGATCGGCCAGCTGCTTGAAAAACTCAAGCCGTCGTTTCCCGATGGCGTGAGCTACAAGATCACCTACGACACCACGAAGTTCGTCGAAGAAAGCATCCACGAAGTCGTCAAGACGTTGCTGGAGGCCTTTGTTCTCGTCGTCATCGTCGTCTTCATCTTCCTCGGCAGCGTTCGCGCGACGCTGATCCCGCTCATCGCCGTGCCAGTTTCGCTGATCGGCACATTTGCCGTGATGATGGCCCTCGGCTTCTCTGCAAACACGGTGTCGCTGCTGGCGCTGGTTCTGGCGATCGGTATCGTGGTCGATGACGCGATCGTCGTCGTCGAAGCGGTCGAAGCCCATCTCGAGAAGGATCCGACGATCTCGGCAGCCGAGGCGGCGCGGCGCGCCATGGCCGAGATTACCGCGCCGATCGTTGCCATCACCCTGGTTCTGCTATCGGTCTTCGTGCCGGTGGCGTTCATACCCGGGATTTCCGGCGAACTCTTCCGTCAGTTCGCCGTGGCGGTCTCGGTGTCGATGGTGATTTCCGCGATCAACGCGCTCTCGCTCTCACCGGCGCTGTGCGCGGTGTTCCTGAAGGCGCATCACGGTCCGCGCCGCGGCCCGATGGGCTACATATTGAGAGGCATAGACCACGCGCGCGATGGCTATGCGTCCATCGTCAAGCGTCTCGTGCGGTTCGCCGTGCTCGGTCTGGTCCTTTTGGTCGGGCTCGCCGCTGCGACAGGCTGGCTGTTCAAGACGACGCCGACCGGCTTTCTTCCGTCAGAGGATCAGGGCGCCATCTTCGGTGAAATCATCCTGCCGGAGGGCGCATCCGTCAACCGCACGGATGCGGCTGCGAAGGGCGTGGAAGACATACTTCGCAAGACCGAAGGCATTCAGGGCGTCATGTCCGTCGTCGGCTACAGCCTGCTCGATGGCCAGGTGAAATCGAACTCGGCCCTGCTGGTGATGACGCTGAAGCCCTTCGCGGAACGAACGACGCCGGCGCTGTCGGTCAACGGCCTCATCAACAAGCTCACCAATCAGTTGCAGTCGATCCAAGGCGCCAATGTCATCGTCTACAACCTGCCGCCGATCATCGGGCTGGGAACGGGTAGCGGCTTTGAATATCAGCTGCTCAGTCTCAGCGGCGGAAGTGCTACGGAAGTTGCCCAGGCGGCCCGTGGCCTCGTTTTCGCAGCCAATCAGGATCCGGTGCTGAACCGCGTCTACACGACCTTCAGCGCCAACACGCCGCAGCTCTATCTCGATATCGATCGCGAAAAGGTGCAGACGCTCGGCGTTCAGGTCGCGGACGTCTTCAACGCGCTCCAGTCGGTTCTCGGCAGCACCTATGTCAACGACTTCAACCTGTTCGGCCGCACCTGGCAGGTGACCGTCCAGGGCGAGGCATCGGCCCGCGCCCGCATCGACGACATCTATCGCATCAATGTCCGCAACAGCAGCGGCGAGATGGTGCCGGTCAGGGCGTTTGCGCAGGCGCGCCTGATCCTCGGACCGCAGCTGATCGTTCGCTACAACAACTATGCCAGCGCCACGATCAACGGCGGTCCGGCACCGGGCCGCAGTTCGGGTGAGGCGATTGCCGCGATGGATGCCGTATCGGCCAAGACGCTTCCACCCGGCTATAGCTACGAATGGACCGGAACCGCCCTGCAGGAAATCGAGGCGAGCGGCAAGACGACCATCATCCTTGGCCTTGCGGTGCTCTTCGCCTACCTGTTTCTGGTCGGGCTCTACGAGAGCTGGAGCATTCCAGTCGCCGTGCTGCTGTCGGTCACCGCAGGGATTGCGGGAGCAATGCTCGCGCTGAAGATCGCTGGCCTCGACAACAACCTCTACGCCCAGATCGGCCTCGTGGTGCTGATTGCGCTGGCTGCCAAGAACGGCATCCTGATCGTCGAGTTTGCCATGGAGCGGCGCAAGCATGGTCTGGGCATTTCCGAGGCAGCCGTCGAAGGCGCAAAGGAACGCTTCAGAGCGGTGATGATGACCAGTTTCGCCTTCATAGCCGGCCTCGTTCCCCTGGTGATCGCCGAGGGCGCGGGCATGCTCAGCCGCCGCGGCGTCGGCACAGCCGTATTCGGTGGGATGCTGGGCGCGGCCATGGTCGGGATCTTCCTGATCCCGGTACTCTACGTGATCTTCCAATGGTCCCGGGAGAGGGTAAAAAGCATAGGACGCCCGGCCAAGCCTCCCATCACGGAATAGACGGGCTTACTCCGCCGCGCCCTCTCCTGCTTGCGGAAGCGACTGGAGCAAGGTCTGTCGCGCCGACCGCAGATGCAGCCGGCATGAGAAGTCGATGGCGACAGGGTCGCGCGATTCCAGCGCGGCGATGTAGTCGAGATGCTCGTGAATGGCCCGCTCGTTGCGCTGCCGGGCGAAGGCCTTGTTCCACTGGTAGTGATAGTGAAAGATGATGGCGATCGCGTCGTAGAAATCGGCGATGAATCGGTTCTTGGCCGCGCCATGGATCAGCAGGTGGAAGCGCTCGTCGAGGGCCGAGAACTCCTTGTAGCGCGTGTCGAGGTCCTTCAATATGTCCTGGTGCTCGGCCTTGATCTCGGCGAGCGCCCGCCACGCGTCGTGCTCGGCGGCAAGCTTGCCGAACTCGGCTGCCGAATGCAGCTCGAACATCTCGCGCACATCGGCGAGCTCGAGCGCGAAGTCGCGAGTGAACCCCTTCAATATCCAGTGGCTGTTCGGACGCTTTTCAATCAGCCCGAAACGAGAAAAGCGGATGAGAAACTCGCGTACGCTTGTCGTACCCGTGCCGATCTCGCGGGCGAGCTCGAGCTCATTGATCTGCATCCCGGGTGCCGCATCGTCCGACAGGATGCGCTGCATGAAGCTGCGTTCGATGATGTCGTGAAGCGAATCCGTTTCCTCGGACGGAAAGAAATCGGCGTCGCTCGGGGCACGCAGAACGACTTTCTGCCGCTTGTTCCAGCGGATGATCCCCTCCTCGCTGAGCCGTGTGAGGATCGCGCGTGCGGTGCTGCGGCTGATACCGAGCTGGGCGGCTATTTCGGGCTCCGACGGCAAGGCTTCGTCTGCACGCAACGCCGCGGCATAACGATTGTACGCCTCCTTGAAGACCGTATTTTGCCTAGCCATGCGCACCCTGCCTTGTTCTGCTGCGACATGGTCCGAAGGCCCGCGACCAACGGGCTTCGGTGCATGGCAGAAGCTTATCTATCGGCGATCCTTATCTTATTTTGGATCGCGTGCGGCTGTTCGCCTCCCTCGTCCACAGGATCAATAATCCCGTTGACTTGAAAATGTTTATTGTAGATAAAAAACAAAATCAATGCGCATTCGCCGATGCAGCGAGTGTTTCCTTAGGGAGAAGTTTGTTGAGAAAAGACCCCTGGATCATCCTGTCTGCAGGCGACAATGTTGCTGTCGCAACGGCTGCGATCGCGGCCGGTGAGACAGTCGCAGGCATCCAGACCCGCGAGAAGATCGACCCCGGCCACAAGATCGCGCTGACCGACATCGCGCTTGGCGAGCCCGTGGTGAAATACGGTCAGGCGATCGGTCGCACGACCGCCGACGTCAAGGCCGGCGATCACATTCATAGCCACAACCTGCACTTCGAGAACGACCGTCTTGCCGCGACGGCAAATTCGGCCCCGGAGGAAGCAAGCGCTGCCGACCGTGCCCGGACCTTCATGGGGTATCGCCGCGCCGACGGCCGCGCAGCGACGCGCAACTACATCGGCATCATCGCGAGCGTGAACTGTTCCACCACGGTCTGTCGCGCGATCGCAGACCAGGCGAACCGCACGATCCTGCCGCACTATGAAGGGATCGACGGCTTCGTGCCGATCGTTCACGACCAGGGCTGCGGCATGAGTTCCACCGGCGACGGCATGGCCATGCTGCACCGGACGCTGGCCGGCTATACAAGGCATGTCAACTTCGGTGGCGTGCTGATGATCGGCCTCGGCTGCGAGGTCAACCAACTGACGCTCTACGGCCAGAGCGGTGCCGGAAACTCCAAGCGCCATTTCAACATTCAGGATGCCGGCGGCTCGCGGCGCGCCGTCGAGCGCGCGATGGGCATGCTCAAGGAAATCGCCGACGACGTCGGCAAGGAGCGGCGCGTG
Source organism: Hyphomicrobiales bacterium (assembly GCA_900489925.1). Classification (GTDB taxonomy): domain Bacteria; phylum Pseudomonadota; class Alphaproteobacteria; order Rhizobiales; family Rhizobiaceae; genus Rhizobium. The sequence goes on from UEHQ01000002.1 coordinate 383,798, forward strand.
GCGCTGCCGATCAGCGAAATCATCATCGGCCTGCAATGCGGCGGCTCGGATGGCTTTTCCGGCATCACCGCCAATCCGGCGCTCGGCGTTGCGGCCGACCTGCTGGCCGCGGCCGGCGGTACAGCCATCCTGTCGGAAACCTCCGAGATCTACGGCGCCGAGCACCTGTTGCGCAGCCGGGCTGTCAGCGACGAGGTTGCCAGAAAGCTCGACGACAAGATCGCATGGTGGGAGAAATATGTGGCGCTGCACGGCGCTTCGCTGGACAACAACCCCTCTCCCGGCAACAAGCGCGGCGGCCTCACGACGATCCTGGAAAAGTCGCTCGGCGCGGTCGCCAAGGGCGGACGCTCGCCGCTGACGGCTGTTTACGGCTACGCCGAACGTGTGACTGCTCCGGGGCTCGTTTTCATGGATACGCCCGGCTACGATCCGGTTTCGGCAACCGGCCAGGTCGCAGGCGGCGCCAACATGATCGCCTTCACCACCGGCCGTGGCAGCTGCTTCGGCTGTCGCCCGGCGCCGTCGATCAAGCTGTCGAGCAACTCGGCACTCTACGCGTCGATGGAGGAGGACATGGACATCGATTGCGGCACCATCGCCACCGGCGATGCCACGATCAGCGCCAAGGGCCGCGAGATCTTCGACCTGATCATCGACACGGCTTCGGGCAAGAAAACCAAGAGCGAAGAGTTCGGCTACGGCGATAACGAATTCGTGCCGTGGCATCTCGGAGCAACGCTCTAGATCAAGCTAATTCGTGTCTTCAGAGGAGGAATGATGAAGACGAGGAGGATCGGCAAGACCGGGCTGGAGGTGACCGAAGTGAGCTTCGGCGCCGCCGCGCTCGGCGGCCTGTATCGCGCCTGCCCCCGTGAGCAGGCGATGGAGACGCTCAATGCGGCGTGGGACGCCGGCATTCGTTACTTCGATGTGGCGCCGTGGTACGGGCTCGGCCTGGCCGAGCGCTATGTCGGCGATTTCCTGAGAGGCAAGCCTGAAGCGGAGTGCGTGCTATCGACCAAGGTCGGGCGCCTGCTGCGGCCCGTGCCGACCGGCACCGTGCCGGATTACAGCTACGTGGACCCGCTCTCCTTCGATGCGGACTACGACTATTCCTATGACGGCATCATGCGCTCGGTCGAATTCAGCTATGCCCGGCTCGGGCTGAACCGCATCGATATGCTGTATGTCCACGATATCGGCGGCTACACCCACGGCGCCGCCAAGAATGCCGTCTACCTCAGACAGCTTCTGGATAGCGGTATCAAGGCGCTCGAGGAGCTGAAGTCTTCGGGAGCGATCAAGGCCTTCGGGCTTGGCGTCAACGAGGTCCCGGTCTGCCTCGACGTCATGCACAATGCCGATATCGACTGCATCCTGATGGCAGGGCGCTACACGCTGCTCGATCGTTCGGCCGTCGCAGATCTTCTGCCGCTCTGCCGGGCCAAGGGAACCTCGCTTGTGGTTGGAGGCGTCTTCAATTCCGGCATCCTGGCGACAGGGGCCGTGCCCGGCTCGAACTTCGACTACATGCCGGCGACGGAGGAGGTGCTCGCCAAGGTTTCCGGCATGGAGGCGGTTGCGAAGAAGCACGGTGTCCCGCTGGCCGCACCGGCACTGCAGTTCGCGCTGCGTGACCCGCTTGTCGCTTCCGTCCTGATCGGCACGGCGAAAGGATCCAGCCTCCAGCGCAACATGGAACTCTTCGATCCGCCGCTGGCGGAGGCGATCTTCCCCGAATTCGACAGCTTTACGCTTGTCGCCCCGCCACTTGGCGCAGAAGCCGTCCGCGTATGAGGAACTGAGGAATGCTCAAGGGAATCCACCCCGTCCTGAACCCCGATCTGCTCCGTGCCATTGCGCGCATGGGTCACGGCGACGAAATCGTGATCGCCGATGCCAATTTCCCATCCAGCACGATGGGGCCTGAAGTGATCCGCGCCGATGGTGTCAGCGCAACGGCCATGGCCGAAGCCATCCTGACCCACATGCCGCTCGATACCTTCGTGCCGGAAACGGCCTGGCGCATGCAGGTGGTCGGCGATCCCGAGGCAACGCCGGAGGTCTGCAGGGAATTCCAGGCGATCGTTTCGGCGCGCGCCGGCAATTTCGCCGTCGCATCGCTCGAGCGTTTTGCTTTCTACGACCGGGCTCGGACCGCGGCCTATATCGTCGCGACCACGGAGTTTCGTCTGTACGGCAACCTGATCCTGAAGAAGGGCGTGGTGCATCCGGGCGAGGTGTTCCGGGGGTAACCTCAGAACACGGCGAGATTGAAATGGAATATACATTCCGTATTGACATTAACGCGGAACCATTATTTCATTCACTGGCGTAAAGCTGCCTTGTGATCGAACGTGGAGGAGACGGTTCGAGAGAGGGCAAGATAAGGGAGGTCTGATCGTGGCGTTCGGTGCCGCGGTCACTGCTATTGCACTCCCAAGCATGACTGAAACCGAGCCAAACGGCTTAAGCGCATAGACTTGCAATTGGGCCAAGGCTCGGCTAGCTTCCAATTTGAAAATGTTTTTTATCGATAAAAATCTCTCGTCCGCGTTCGCGAGAGATTTCCTGGAGGAGAACGCACCTGAGAGGAGAACCCACATGCGCATGAAATCCATCCTGTCCCGCCGAGCCTTTACCGCTCTTGCGGGCGCTGCGGTGATCGCAACCGCGATGCCGATGCCGTCTTTCGCGGCTGACGTCACGATCCCGATCATCGTCAAGGACACGACATCCTTCTACTGGCAGATCGTTCTGGCCGGCGCCCGCGCCGCTGGTAAGGATCTCGGCGTCAACGTGCCGGAACTCGGCGCGCAGGCCGAAACCGACGTCAACGGCCAGATCAGCATTCTTGAAAACGCCGTTGCCGGCAAGCCGGCGGCCATCGTGATCTCGCCGACCGAGTTCAAGGCACTCGGCAAGCCGATCGACGAAGCCGCCAAGTCCGTTCCGATCATCGGCATCGACTCGGGTGCGGATTCCAAGGCCTTCAAGTCGTTCCTGACCACCGATAACGTCCAGGGCGGCCGCATCGCCGCAGACGGCCTCGCAGCTGCTGTCAAGGCAGCAACCGGCAAGGACGAAGGCAAGGTTGCCATCATCACCGCTCTTCCGGGCGCAGGCTCGCTCGAACAGCGCCGCGAAGGCTTCCTCGATCAGGTCAAGACCAAGTATCCGGGCCTGACTGTCATCGCCGACAAGTATGCAGACGGCCAGGCAACAACCGGCCTGAACATGATGACCGACCTTATCACCGCCAACCCTGATCTCGTCGGCGTCTTCGCCTCCAACCTGATCATGGCGCAGGGCGTTGGCCAGGCGATCGCTGAAAACAAGCTCGGCGACAAGGTCAAGGTCATCGGCTTCGACAGCGACGACAAGACGATCGGCTTCCTCAAGGACGGCGCGCTGGCCGGCCTCGTCGTTCAGGATCCTTACCGCATGGGCTACGACGGCGTGAAGACCGCGCTGGCTGTATCCAAGGGCGAGAAGGTTGAACAGAACGTCGATACGGGCGCCAACCTGGTAACCAAGGCCAACATGGCCGAGCCGAAGATCGACGCGCTGCTGAACCCGAAGATCAAGTAATCTTCGACAGGGCCGCGCGCGAGGAATCCCGCGCGGCCTTTTCTTTGCCTGTGGTATCGTTTGCTGGGGAGAGCGGACGACTGGCAGAGACATGAATTTGCGAGGAGGAGAACATATCCATGAGCCTGGAAGAGATCAGTCATCGCCATGATGACAGCGCCACGCTGAAAGAGGCAAACCGCGTTCCGGCGGGCTCGCCCATCCTCGAACTCAAGGGATTGCAGAAGAACTACGGCTTCGTCCAGGCGCTCAAGCCCGCGACGATCACCTTCCTCGCGGGCGAGATCCACGCGATCGTCGGCGAGAACGGCGCCGGGAAATCGACGCTCATCAAATTGCTGACGGGTGTCATCAACCGCACGGCGGGCGAGATTTTATGGTGTGGCCAGCCGGTCGCGCTGGGCACGCCGAACGAGGCGATCGCGCGCGGCATCAATGCCGTCCACCAGGAAGTCGTGCTCTGCCCGCATCTGACCGTCGCCGCCAACATGTTCCTGGGCGATGAAGTCAAGCAGTTCGGCCTGATGCGCAAGAAACAGATGGTGAGCATGGCCCAGGCCGTGCTTGACGATCTCGGCTTCGGCCTGCCGGCCGCCGCACTTCTGAGCGAGCTCACGATCGGTCAGCAGCAGCTCGTCGCAACCGCTCGCGCGGCGATGCGCGGCACGCAGTTCCTGATTTTCGACGAACCCACGGCCTACCTCACCCGCCAGGAATCGGCGCAGCTCTTCAAGCTGATCCGCCGACTGCAGAGCGAAGGCGTCACTATCGTCTATATCAGCCACCGCATGGAAGAAGTCTTCGAGCTTGCCGACCGGGTTTCGGTGCTGCGAGACGGGACGCATGTGGGAACCCGCCCGATCGGCGAAACGAACGAAGCCGAGCTGATCGCGCTGATGATCAACCGCACGATCGAACAGATCTACCACAAGGAAGACATCGCCATCGGCGAGACGATCGTCGACGTACGTGGGCTTTCCGGCCCGGGCTTCGAGGATATTTCGCTGTCGGTGAAGGCCGGCCAGATCGTCGGGCTCTACGGGCTCATCGGCGCCGGGCGCAGCGAGTTCGCGCTGGGCCTCTACGGCCGCGAAAAGACGACGGCGGGCGAAATCCACTGGATGGGCAAGAAGGTCGATATCAAGAACGAGCGCACGGCGATGGAACTGGGCATCGCGCTTGCGCCGGAAAGCCGTCGCGACCAGGGCCTTTGCCTCAATCTGCCGATCGGCCTCAACATCAACCTGCCGGTGTTCAAGCGACTGAGCAAGGGGCCGGTCATCAGCCTGGCCGAGGAGGCGAAGAACGCAGATCAACAGATCCGCGACCTGTCGATCAAGACGCCGAGCCGCCGCGTGCTGGTATCGGCCATGTCGGGCGGCAACCAGCAGAAGGTCGTCATCGGCAAGTGGCTGAGCCATGGCGCGCGGCTGTTCATCTTCGACGAGCCGACCGTCGGCGTCGACGTCGGCACCAAGGCTGAAATCTACAGGCTATTCGCACGGCTTCTGAAACAGGGGGCGGGCATCATCCTGATCTCCTCCTACCTGCCCGAAGTCTACGAACTGGCAGACGACCTGCATGTCTTCCGGACCGGCAAACTTGTCGCAAGTCACAAGTTCCATGCAGCGTCACATGAACAAGTCCTCAGCGAAGCGATCGGCGTCTGAGAAATAACAAGAGGGAGAGAGACCATGACCGTAACCCCCACCGAAGTCGCCGCGCCGACGCAACGCCGGAAAGTAAACATTCTCTTCGGGCTCACGCTGATCGGCCTGCTGGTGGCACTCTGGGTCGCGCTCGGGCTCGTGACCAACAGCTTCTGGACGCCGCTGAACATCAGCAACCTGCTGCGCCAAGGCTCCATGACGGCGATCCTCGCCCTCGGTGAAACCTTTGTCATCATCACTGCAGGCATCGACCTCTCCGTCGGCGCGATCGTCGGCTTTGCCGGCGTCATCATAGCCTGGCTGCTACAGGCCGGCGTTCCCGTCTGGGCCGCGATCCTTCTCACGCTCGCCTTCGGCGTGGCGATCGGCGCGTTCCATGGCTTCGGCATCGTGCACATGGGCCTGCCGCCGTTCATCATCACGCTGGCGACGTTGACGGCGCTGCGCGGCTTCGGTCTGCTCATCACCAACGGCTCGTCGATCAACATCACCAACGAAGCCTTCTCCAACTTCTCGCGCGCCGATTTCCTTGGAGTGCCAAGCCTGTTCTGGATGGTGATCCTCGTGGCGATACCATCCTATGTGCTGCTGCATCTCAGCCGCTGGGGTCGCTATCTCTTCGCCGTCGGCTCCAACAGCGAAGCGGCCCGCCTCTCCGGCGTGCGGATCAATGCCATCATCTACATGGCCTACATCCTGTCGGCGACCTTCGCTGCCTTCGTCGGCGTGCTGCTTGCCTCGCGCATCGCGATCGGTAATGCAACGCAGGCGGATGGTTGGGAATTGCAGGCGATCGCTTCATCGGTTATCGGCGGCACCAGCCTCTTCGGCGCGGTGGGCTCCGTCCATGGCCCGCTGATCGGCGCCTTCATTCTGGCGACCATCAACAACGGTGCGAACCTGCTCAACGTCAACTCGTTCTGGCAGCGTATCATCACCGGCCTGCTGATCATCGTCATCGTCTACTTCGACCAGCTGCGCCGTCGCCGCGGTTCGTAAGCACTTACCTTGGAAGCCGGTCCCTGAGCCGGCTTCCGCATTTCAGGAATGCGAGACCATCATGAAAGCCGTGCTCTGCCAACAACCAGGCGTCCTCGAAGTCGTCGAGCGCCCCTCCCCCGGCGCGCCTGAAGCCGGCTGGGTACGTCTTGCGGTGAGCCATGTCGGTATCTGCGGCACTGACTACCATATCTTCGAGGGCAAGCATCCGTTCCTCGAATATCCGCGGGTGATGGGCCACGAGATCTCGGCGACGGTCGTCGAGGCGGGTGAAGGCGTCGCCATGGCCGTCGGCACACCCGTCATCGTCAATCCCTACCTGTCATGCGGAACCTGCGTCGCCTGCCGCCAGGGCAAGCCGAACTGCTGCACCAACATCAAGGTTCTGGGTGTGCATACCGACGGCGCCTTCTGCGAGGAAATTACAGTTCCGGCCGGCAATCTTTATGCCGCAAAGGGGCTGAGCCTCGAGGCTGCAGCCACCGTCGAGTTCCTGGCCATCGGCGCCCATGCCGTTCGCCGCTCGATGGCGCCCGCAGGCTCGCGTGCGCTGGTGATCGGCGCCGGCCCGATCGGTCTCGGCGCTGCGATCTTCTCGCGGATCGCTGGGCACGAAGTTACCTTGCTCGATACCAGCGCCGAGCGCCTCGACATGGCTGCTGAGCGCTTCGGCTTGACCTCAGGCATCGTCGCAAACGATGGCACTGCCGATGCCGTGAAGGCAAAGACGGACGGTGACGGTTTCGACGTGGTCTTCGATGCCACCGGCTATGGCCCGTCGATGGAAAAGGCCTTCAGCTTCGTCGCGCATGGCGGGGCGCTGGTTCTGGTCAGCGTCGTCAAGGACGACATTCGCTTTTCCGACCCCGAGTTCCACAAGCGGGAAATGATGGTGGTCGGCAGCCGCAATGCGACGCGTGTCGATTTCGAGCATGTCGCGGCATCAATCGCGGGCGGCCTCGTGCCGGTCGATCATCTGATCACGCATCGCACGACGCTCGCTGACGCACCGCGCGATCTCGCGCGCTGGGCGCACGAGAAGAGCGGGCTGATCAAGGCTGTCATCAAGGTCGCCTAGAGCGCGTCGATCGTCTGGCGCATCTGCCTAACGACGGCGGCGTCCGTCCTGATAGCGGACGGCGCCTCGAAGCCGAAGGCGACCGCGCGCGGATCCACGCTTGCAACAGGAGAGCTGCAGGAGCCGTGTATTTCCCGCGCGCCCGTCGCACGCAATATCTCGGCCGCGTTCGTCGGTCGCACGCCGCTGCCCGGCATGATCGAAACGCGGCCTGCCGCCTTTTTCGAAAGGCGGGCCAGCGTTTCCAATCCATCGATCGCCTTGGGGATGCAGCCCGACGTCAGGATGCGTTCGCAGCCGAGTTCGATCGCCTGTTCCAGTGCCGCGTCCGGGTCGGGCACCAGATCGAACGCCCGGTGAAGGGTCGAGCCGAGCCCGGTGGCGTGGGCTTTCAGCCGATGGATCATCGGCATATCGAGCGTCCCATCCGGCCGATTGGCGCCGATGACGACACCGGCAAGGCCGAACGCCTTGACGGCGTCGATATCCGCCATCATCGCCACCTCGTCCGCCGCATCGAAGATGAACGGGCCGGCATGTGGGCGGATCATCGCATAGACCGGGATAGGCGCCGCGGCTGCCGCTTTCATCAGGCCGGCCAGTGGCGTGAGGCCGCCGACTTCGAGCGCCGAGCAAAGCTCGATGCGATCAGCACCGCCCTCGATCGCGGCAGCAAGGCCCCGCGGGCTGTCCACACACACTTCCAGCAAGATTGTCACGTCCGAATCTCCCCTATCGTCGACGTTCTTCCTTAAGCCAACATCACTGCCGGCGCGACAGGCTCACCGATAATTGCCGCCACGGTCTCGATGATCATGGCGCTGGCATCGGCTGCCGCCTTGCGATGATTGAAGGCGACGTAATAGGACATCGCCACATGCGTATCGAGCTCCACGAGACGAACCCTGTCGGCGATGGGCAGAGCGCTGACGCGCCCAAGGAATGACACGTAGCCGTGATTGGCGACGAGATCGACAATGACCGGCAGGGAATCGGCAGCCGTTATGTCCTGATTGCGAAACCGCCGATTGACGGCGCGCTCATGGCTCAATGCCATGACGGCGTGCCCGAGACCGGTGCGCGAACTTGGGGTGCAGATCGGGTGGTTCTCGACCAGCGCACGCACGGTCATATCCCGGCTCTCAGGCGGCGCGATCATCACCATGTCGGTTTGCAGGAGTTCCCGGTGCTGAAAGCGTTCGAGACCGAAAACGGAATCGAGAATGGCGACATCGATACGGCCGGACTTCAGCGCTTCGCGAAGATCATCAGCCGTCATCAGCACCAACGAGATCGCGTTCTTGCTGCGGCTGGCGTTCCATTGCGCGACGAGGGTCCCGAGGCAACGGGCGACCCAGCTTTCGGAACCGGTTGGAATGATCGAGCCGATCCTGAGGGCGCGCGCGCTGCGCTGATATCGCTCATCCGCTTGCGACTTGAGGTCGTTCCACGCCTGGACGACGGTAGAAAATATCGCGTAGGCGCGCTGTCCCTCGTCGGTCAACGTAGAGCCCTGAGCCTGACGGGCAAACAGCTGATGCCCGATCAGCTTCTCGAGCGTCGCAATCTGCAGTGACAACTGAGGCTGGCCGAGTTTCAGCCGCCGAGCCGCGCGGTTTATGCTCCCCTGGTCCGCCACCTCGAGAAAACGCTCCATCGTCGCGATCTTGATGGCGATGCGGGCGGGATTGCTGTCGGCGTTTCCGATCCACTCCGAAAGCTGCTCGACCGAACGGACGATCGGCTGCAAGCCGTCCCGCACCTTGCCACTGGCGAGCAATACGACGAGTTCGCCGGAACCGCGCTCGGTGAGCTTGATAGCCAGTTCCGTTTCCAGACCGCGGATCGCCGCCGATACCGTCGACGCCGCCATCGAAAGCTGACGCGCGGTTTCCCGCACCGAGCCGGAGGATAAAACGTGGCTGGCGATGAACAACGTGCCGAGCTGCAATCAATTCTCCCGTAACGGACTGAAAAACCGAACGATATGGTGTGTTCGCGAAAAAAGATATCCCTGCCGCCAGATGAGAAGGCTATCGTTCTTGTCAAGAATAGATCGGGACAGCGGCACGCCGGCCGCGAAAGAGCATCCGACAACCGTGGAAACACGCAAGGGAACAAAAACAAATCGCGGCGGCGATGGAAAACGGAATGCGATTGCGCGCAAGCGATTGCATTCGAAGCCATAATCTCGCCGCGACCGCAAAACTGGAGGGGCTTGCATCGATTTTTCGAGCGCGCACGCTATTTCCATGACGCACGTATTTCCGGGCGATTGCAGCTCGCTGCCCTCGCTGGCGATTTTATACGTGGGAGGCTCCTCGCCAGGGCTTCCCACGAGATTTAACGGTGTAAATCAAGGGGACATTCCATGCTGAAGACATTCGCACTTGCCGCCTCGCTCTCCGCGTTTGCGGTTGGCGCGGCTCATGCCGCAGACGTCGTCGTTTCGTCGAAGATCGATACCGAAGGCACGCTGCTCGGCAACGTCATCGTGCTCGCACTCAATGCAAACGGCATCAAGACGCAGGATCGCGTCGCGCTCGGCACGACGCCGGTTCTGCGCAAGGCGATCACTGCCGGCGAGATCGACATCTATCCCGAATACACCGGCAATGCCGGCTTCTTCTTCAACAAGGCCGATGATGCCGCGTGGAAGAACATCGACCAGGGCTATGAGCTGGCCAAGAAGCTCGACTACGATGCCAACAAGATCGTCTGGCTGGCGCCATCGCCTGCCAACAACACATGGGCCATTGCCGTGCGTAACGACGTCGCCGGCCCCAACAACCTGAAGACCATGTCCGATTTCGGCAAATGGGTTGCCGGTGGCGGCGCTGCCAAGCTCGTGGCCTCTGCTGAATTCGTCAACTCCGCCGGCGCGCTGCCTGCGTTCCAGACGACCTATGGCTTCGCGCTCAAGCCGGAGCAGGAAATCGTGCTTTCGGGTGGTGACACGGCCGCTACGATCAAGGCCGCTGCAGACCAGACCAACGGCGCCAACACCGCCATGGTCTACGGCACCGACGGTGCGATCCAGGCTGCGGAACTCACGGTTCTCGAGGACGACAAGAGCGTTCAGCAGGTTTACGCACCGACGCCGATCATCCGAGAAGACGTGCTGAAGGCCAACCCGAAGATCGAGGAAGTGCTTGCCCCGATCTTCAAAAGCCTGACCGCCGACGAGCTGCGCAAGCTGAACGGCAAGATCCAGGTTGACGGCGAGCCGGCAAAGTCGGTTGCCGAAGGCTATCTGAAGGAAAAAGGCTTCCTGAAGTAACAGACGGACGCTCCGCCTCGCGAGGGGCGGAGCAGCCTTTCTTTCCGGACAGGGATGGATCGATGGAAGAAACCTTAGCGGTCCGCAAACTGGACCGGCTCGGCGTGGTTCTCGTTGTTGTTGGCGTCATTGCGACGGCGCTTCTGCCCTTCATATACGTCAAGGCAAACCGGATTGCGGCCGGCAAGGCGATGCTGCTACCGCAGCTCCTCAATCAACCATCCGTCATCATCCTGACCCTGCTGCTTCTTGCAACGGCGTTTGCGGCTCTCTTCCTGCAAAATGCATACATCCGGCTTGCTATCGCAACGCTGTGCCTTGCCGCCTTGCTTGCGGCGATGGGCTTCGCCGCCACTGCGTTTACGCCACCCGGCAGCAACGCAGCGCGCATGACGCCCGGCGGCGGCTTCTGGGTGCTTTTCGCCGTGATCGGCCTGATCGTTTCGGACGCTCTGGTGAAGATCAAGCTCACGCCATGGATGCGGATCGTGGCGCTGGCGGCCTATACCGCCCTGCTGTGGCTCTTCCTCTCATCCGGCCTGCTCGACAGCCTTTCGATCATGAAGGAGTTTGCGACGCGATCCGATCAGTTCTGGACGGAGGCCCTGTCGCATCTGCTCCTGGCGCTCGGTTCGCTTGCCATCGCGATCGTCATCGGGCTTCCGCTTGGCATCTTCTGCTTCTGGGTCCCGAAGCTCCGCGCCGCTGTGCTGCAAGGCTTGAGCCTGATCCAGACGATCCCAAGCCTTGCGCTCTTCGGCATCCTGATGCTGCCGCTCGGCTACCTCGCAACGCATGTGCCCGCCGCAGCCTCGATCGGTATCCGCGGTATCGGCGCGGCGCCCGCGCTGATCGCCCTGGTGCTCTACTCGCTGCTTCCGATCGTCGCCAATACGGTCGTCGGCCTGCAAGGCGTCGATCCGTCGGTGCGCGATGCCGCGGCCGGTATGGGCCTGACGCGCCGACAGGTGCTGACACGGATCGACCTGCCGCTTGCCTTTCCTGTCATCCTGACCGGCATCCGGATCGTGCTCGTCCAGGCAATCGGCCTTGTCACGGTCGCGGCGCTGATCGGCGGCGGCGGCTTCGGTATCTTCATCTTCCAGGGCCTCGGCCAGACGGCCATGGACCTTGTATTGCTCGGCGCCGTGCCGACAGTCTTCTTCGCCTTTTCCTCGGCCGTCATCCTCGATGCGGTCATCGACAGCATACGGGGAACCGCCGCATGAGCATGATCGAGATCCGCAACGTCACCAAGCGCTACGGCGAGGCAACCGTCGTCAACAACGTCTCGATGAGCGTCGAGAAGGGTTCGATCACCGTCATCGTCGGCACCTCCGGTTCAGGCAAATCCACGCTGATGCGCATGATCAACAGGCTGGTGCCGATCACCGAGGGCCAGATTTTCGTCAACGGTCAGAACGTCATGGACGTCCCGGTGACGGAACTGCGGCGCAAGATCGGCTATGCCATCCAGGGCCACGGTCTTTTTCCACACCGCACCGTGGCGCAGAACATCGCAACCGTGCCGCAGCTTCTCGGCTGGGATACGACAAAGATCAACAACCGTGTCACCGAACTGCTGGGCCTGTTCAACCTCGACCCCGCGACCTTCGCCGACAAATACCCGCATCAGCTCTCCGGCGGCCAGCAGCAGCGTGTCGGCGTAGCACGCGCGCTGGCGGCGGAACCGGAACTGCTCTTGATGGACGAACCATTCGGCGCGCTCGATCCCGTCATTCGCGGCAAGGCGCAGGATGATCTTCTGGCCATCCAGAAACAGTTCGGCACCACCGTCATTCTCGTGACCCACGACATGGACGAAGCGTTCCATCTCGGCAACCAGATTGCGGTGATGAGCGCGGGCAAGCTCCTGCAATGTTCGACGCCGGAGAAAATCCTCACCGAGCCGGCCGATCCCTTCGTGCAGCAGCTGACCGGCACCTCGGATCGGGCGCTGAAACTGATGTCGCTGCTATCGCTGAAGGACAGCATGGAACCGGCGAAGAGCGGCCTGCCCTATGCGCTCCAGCAATCGCTCAGCCTGCGCGATGCGCTGGCGGAAATGATCTGGCAGGGCGTGGACGAGGCCGCCGTCCAGAACACGGAGAAGACGCCGGTCGGTTCAATCTCGATGGCGCGGCTGCTGGAACTGGGCCGCAAGGCATGAAGCTGATCGTCGCCAATCTCTTTCGCGTGACGGCGCTTGTGGTGCTCTTGATCCTGCTCTTCAGGACGGAGTGGCTTTCATTCCTGCTCGTGCCGCTCACCAGCAACAACGCGCCCGCGGTCTACGCGCAGAACAGCCTGCCGGCACTTGCCGCAGCGCATCTCTATCTCGTCGCGATCTCCATCGCAGGCAGCGCCGTGCTCGCCATTCTCGGCGGCATCTTCGTGACCAGGAAAAGCGGCGAGGACTTCCTGCCGCTATCGCGCGCGATCGCCAATGCCGGCCAGACCTTTCCGCCCGTCGCGGTCCTCGCGCTTGCCGTTCCCGCCACGGGCTTCGGCGCCGCGCCGACGCTGATTGCTCTGTTTCTTTACGGCCTGTTGCCAATCTTCGAGAATACGGTTTCAGGCCTGCGGCAGGTTTCCCCATCGGTGCTCGATGCCGCCGATGGCATGGGGATGAACGCGACGCAGCGGCTGTTTCGCGTCGAGCTGCCGTTGGCATTACCTCTGATTCTGGAGGGGCTGAAGGTCGCAACGGTCATCAACATCGGGACGGCGACGATCGGCTCGACCGTTGCGGCCAAAGGTCTCGGCGAGGTGATCATCGCCGGACTGATTTCCGACAATACCGCCTTCATCCTACAGGGCGGCCTGATCGTCGGCCTGATGGCGGTGCTGATCTATGACGCGATGGGGCTGATCGAAAGCACGATTACGCGAAGAATGGGCTTGCGCGCGGCGTGAGCCTGCGGCTACCAAGGCTGCCGTGATATCGGCAATGGGAGGCAACCTTGGCCAAGATGATCCACTCCATGATCCGCGTTCTCGACGAGGCGCGTTCGGTCGAGTTCTACGGCAAGGTTTTCGGTCTGGAGATCGCCGACCGCATCGACTTCGACACCTTCACGCTGATCTATCTCAGCAACCGCGAGACCGGGTTCGAGCTGGAGCTGACGGTCAACAAAGGCCGGGTCGAGCCCTACGTCCTTGGGGACGGCTATGGCCACCTGGCGGTATCGGTCGAGGAAGTCGCCGTCGAGCATCAGCGGCTGACCGAGGCCGGCCTCAATCCAGGCAAGCTGGTCGAACTCAATCGCGACGGCAAATTGCTCGCGCTGTTCTTCTTCATCACCGATCCTGATGGTTACAAGATCGAAGTCCTTCAGCGCCACGGCCGCTACCTCTAAAGAGCTTACACGATGATCGAAAAGACTGAACTGAACAGCGGCTGGACCCTTATCTGTAACGTTGCAGGAAGGCCGGATCTTCCTTCCAGCATTGCTGCGGCGGTTCCCGGCTGTGTGCACCTCGACCTTCTCGCACACCACCTGATCCCCGACCCCTACATCGACGTCAACGAGATCACCAACGACTGGGTCGGGCGTGAAGACTGGACCTATCGCTGTAGTTTCGAAGCGTCGCCCGATTCCGACCGGATACAGGAACTGGTTTTCGACGGGCTCGATACCATCGCCACCATCTCGCTCAACGGCGAGGAGATCGGTCGCACATACAACATGCACAGGACCTATCGGTTCGACGTGTCGAACCGGCTGAAGGCCGGCGCGAACGAGCTCAGCATCACCTTCCGCTCGGCCTATGCCTATGGTGCCGAGATGGAGGAGCACTACGGTTACCGGCCCAACAATTACCCCGGCCCCGGAAATCTGATGCGCAAGATGGCGTGCAACTTCGGCTGGGACTGGGGCCCTACGCTGGTAACCGCGGGCATCTGGAAACCGGTGCGGCTGGAAAGCTGGGCGCGAACTAGGCTGGCGGAAACGCGTGTTTCTGCCACGCTTGCCGGCGGCGATGGTGTGGTTACCGTTCACGCAAAGATTACGCGGCAGAATGCGACTGCCGGATGCCGGATCACGGCCGGTATCGCCGGGATCAGCCAAACCATCGAAATCGCAGGGACGGACGAGATCGGTTTCGAGCTACGCGTCCCCTCGCCGCAAATCTGGTGGCCGCACCATCTCGGCGCGCAACCGCTCTACCCGCTGGATATCGAGCTGCGGGATGCAGTAAGCAACGACTTACTTGATCGCTATTCGAAAGAGATCGGCTTTCGCTCGGTCCGCCTCGACACCGCCCCGGATGAGCACGGCTCCGCCTTCACTTTCGTCATCAACGATGTGCCGCTGTTCCTCTGCGGCGCCAACTGGATTCCCGATGACTGCTTCCCCTCTCGGGTGACCGCGGAACGCTATGTGTCCCGCATCGAGGAGGCAAAGGCTGCCAATATCAACCTGCTGCGCGTCTGGGGCGGCGGGATCTTCGAACGTGACGAATTCTACGAAGAGTGCGATCGCGCCGGCATGCTGGTCTGGCAGGACTTCCTGTTTGCCTGCGCGGCCTATCCCGAAGAGGAGCCGTTGCGCGGCGAGGTCGAGGCGGAGGTACGCGACAACGTCGTGCGGCTGATGCCGCATCCGTCGCTCATCGTCTGGAACGGCAACAACGAGAACATCTGGGGCTTCGACGAGTGGGGCTGGCGACCGATCATCAAGGATGGCGAGAGCTGGGGTCTCGGCTATTACCTCGATCTGCTGCCGAAACTCTGCGCGGAACTCGACCCGGCGCGCCCCTACTATCCCGGAAGCCCCTATTCCGGGACCATGGAGATCGCGCCCAATGCCGATGAGCATGGGTGCAAACACATCTGGGATGTGTGGAACGACGTCGGCTACGAGGTCTACCGCAACTATATCCCGCGCTTCTGCTCGGAATTCGGCTGGCAGGCGCCGCCGAACTGGGCAACGCTCGAGGAGAGCGTGCACGATGCGCCGCTGACACCTGTTTCGAACGGCGTGTTCCACCACCAGAAGGCCACGCAGGGCAACGACAAGCTGATCCGTGGGCTGGGCGGACATCTGCCCGAACCAACGACCATGGACGACTGGCATTTCACCACGCAGCTCAACCAAGCGCGGGCGATCCGCCTTGCCATCGAGCACATGCGCTCGCATCGGGCGGTGTGCAAGGGTGCGATCGTCTGGCAGTTCAACGATTGCTGGCCGGTGACATCCTGGGCGGCGCTCGATTCCGCCGGTCGGCGAAAGCCGCTGTGGTATGCGATGCAACAGGCATTCGACCCACGGCTCCTGACGATCCAGCCACGCGACAACGGCCTTTCTGCCGTAGCGGTGAACGAACGGACGCTGTTCTGGCGTGCCAAGATCAGTGGCCAGCGGCTGAAACTCGATGGCACGGTCCTTGCGGAATTCGAGTTCTGGCGGCTTCTCTGCGACCGCTTCGAGGCAAAGGCGTTTCCGCTTCCCGGCGATATCGCCACGCCGGACAACAGCCGCGGCGAGGTTGTCGTGGTGCAGATGCTCGACCGGCGCGCGTTCCACTACTTCGTCGAAGATATCGATCTCAAGCTGCCGAAGCCCGAGTTTACGGTTTCCGTGACCAAAACTGACGAGGGTTACGATATCGCGGTGACGGCAGTGTCCTTCCTGAAGGACCTTTGCCTGATGGTGGACCGTATCGATGCTGATGCCGTCGTGGATTCGATGCTGGTCACGTTGCTGCCGGGCGAAAGCCATGTGTTCCGGGTCACTGCGGCAAGGAGCCTCTCGGCCGCGGACATCACGCCTGGAACCACACTGCGGTGTGCCAACGACCTCGTCACGAAAGGCTGAGGGCAAGTCCTTCCTCTGAAGCCCGATTGACCCCAAAAATGGGTCGATCGGGGGGCGATCCTGTTGCTGATGGCTTAAGACTGAAGCTGCTACTGGGGCCTGATATAAATGCTCCAGAGGACCGCAAATGAGAATGACTCTACTCGCCGCTGCCTGCGCGCTTTGCGTGGCTGCTCCCGTCTCCAGTGCCTTTGCCTGGGGATGCATTGCCATCTCCGACAGCGGCAGCGCCTATGGCTATAGCTATGATTTCGACCGGAGAGGCGATGCGGAAGATCGCGCACTGAACGAGTGCACCGCACGCACAGACGAGATTTGCGAAATACAGGACTGCGACGAGGACAAGTAATCCCCGGCCCGGACAGCTGTTGAATCAAGAAACCTCCGGCTTCCGCCGGAGGTTTTAGTGGCTAAGGCTTCACGGTGGCCCGCCGAGACGGGCGGCCTATCCGCTTTCGCCTCGCGAACGACGTTACATCCAGTAGGGCGGCACGCCATAGTAGTCGTAGACCCGGCGGCCATTGTCGTTGTACCAGCTGTCATCATCGTCCGAATAGCTCGGCGCACCTTCGATCTGTTCCTTCGTCAGATCGATCCGATATCCATCCAGCTGCGTGTCGTAGGTGAGTTTTTCCCACGGCAGCGGATAGTGATCGTGGCCAATTCCCATGAAGCCGCCGAAGCTCAGCACCGCATAGGCCACACGGCCATCCTGCTTGCCGAGAATGAGGCGCTCGATCGACCCGATGTGCTTGCCGTCGGCACCATAAACGCGGGTGCCTTCGACGCGGTCGCTGGCAATCAGCGTCGGCGTATCCTTGACGTTCGGGTCACGGCGGTTCCTGTCAGCGTCCTGATGCAGCATTGTGCACCTCCTTTTTCGTGTTGCCTCGTCTTTGGTCTGCGCTTTGAAAACGCCCCCCGTTGCTCAAGGTTCCGAATTTCTCGCCTAGAATGCCTACCTCCCGGAATATTGACGTTTACGTTAAGGTCAGTATAGCTTCAATCTCGGCTTGAACCGTTCAGGCAATGACATAAGCTGCTGCATTGGAAGATGGAGGATCATCCAATCGGATTGCCGGGACACCGGCCGGCAGCGAAAGGGAGAGAGACACGATGAACAGCATTTCCGTCTATCCGGACGGCGCCAAACCCGAAAAGCCTTGGCTTGCCGCCTATCCCACGATTGTTCCCGCGGAGCTTCCGCCGCTGGAATATGCATCGCTGGCGGAACTGCTGGAAAAATCCTGCTCGCGTTATGCCGACCGAATCGCTTTCTCCAGCATGGGCAAGAGGCTGACCTACCGCGAACTGGAGAGCCAGACGCGCAAGGTTGCGGCATGGCTGCAGAACAGCGGCCTTCAGAAGGGCGACCGCGTTGCGGTGATGATGCCCAATGTGCTGCAGAACCCCGTTGCGGTTTACGGCATTCTGCGCGCCGGCTTGGTCGTCGTGAACGTCAACCCGCTCTACACGCCGCGCGAACTGGAGCACCAGCTGCGCGATTCCGGCGCCAAGGCGATATTCGTGCTGGAGAACTTTGCGCGCACGGTCGAGCAGGTGCTGGCAAGGACCGATGTGCGGCACGTGGTCGTAAGCTCACTCGGCGAAATGCTGGGCGCCAAGGGGCTGATCGTCAACCTCCTCGTCCGCAAAGTGAAAAAGCTCGTCCCTTCCTGGTCGATCCCGCAGCACAAAACGTTCCGGCAGGTGCTCAGCGAGGGCGCCGGCAAGGCCTACAATCCCGCGGGACTGAGCATCAACGATGTCGCCTTCCTGCAATATACGGGCGGTACGACCGGCGTCGCCAAAGGCGCTGTCCTCACGCACAAGAACCTGCTTTCCAACAAGCTGCAGCTGGAGCTTTGGCTGAAATCCGCCTTCGAGAAGCGACAGCGGCCGGAGGTGTTGAACTTTCTCTGCGCGCTGCCGCTCTATCATATCTTCGCGCTCACAGTGAATTCGCTGATGGGCATGTCGCTTGGGGCGCACAATATCCTGGTTGCCAATCCACGCGACATCCCGGCGCTGGTAAAGGAATTTTCGAAATCGAACGTGCATGTCTTCCCGGGGCTGAACACACTCTTCAATGCGCTGATGAACAATGCCGATTTCGCCAGGATCGACTTCTCCTCATTGGTGATTTCGCTCGGTGGCGGCATGGCGGTGCAGCGGCCGGTTGCCGAGCGCTGGCTTAAGGTGACGGGCGCGCATATCACCGAAGGCTATGGGCTATCGGAAACCTCGCCGGTTGCGACCGCCAATCGTTTCGATTCGGCGGAATTCACCGGCTCCATCGGGTTGCCGATCCCCTCGACCGAACTCGACATCCGTGCCGAGGACGGAACCTCGCTGCCACTCGGCGAGGTTGGGGAAATCTGCATTCGCGGTCCGCAGGTGATGGCCGGCTACTGGAACAAACCCGAGGAGACGGCCCGCGCGATGACGCCGGACGGCTATTTCCGCTCCGGCGACATGGGCTTCATGGATGCCCGTGGCTACACCAAGATCGTCGACCGGAAGAAGGACATGATCCTGGTTTCAGGGTTCAACGTCTATCCGAACGAGATCGAGGAAGTGGCCGCGATGCACCCCGGTATCATGGAGGCAGCAGCAATCGGCGTTGCGGACGGGCACTCAGGCGAAGCGGTGAAGCTGTTCGTGGTCAGGAAGGATCAGGCGCTGACGGAAGCCGACGTGAAGGCCCATTGCGCCGCGAATCTCACCAACTACAAGCGTCCGCGCTTCGTCGAATTCCGCACCGAATTGCCGAAGTCGCCGGTGGGCAAGATCCTGCGGAAGGATCTGCGCGGCTGATTTTGACAGTTCCGTGAATTTGAAAGCCATCCGCACCGCCGGGTGGCTTTTTTGCGTTTCGACAGGTCACCGAACTTGATTTGCGCCCTACAAAGCGAATAGTTTCCGCGACCCTCTCGCCCTGCAAAGGAGCCTCCCATGAATGCCATCGTCGAACAACTGAAGAGCACCGCGGCCGCCACCAAGGCCACCGATATCCGCGCTGCCTTCGCCGCCGATCCGCAGCGCTTTGCGCGCTTCACCGCGTCCCTCGACGACCTGCTGATGGACTATTCCAAGACCGCCGTGAACGACGAGATCCTGGCTCTGCTGGTGAAGCTCGCCGAAACCGGCGGCGTCGAAGCCAAGCGTGACGAGATGTTCTCCGGCAAGGCAATCAACTTCACGGAAAACCGCGCCGTTCTGCATACCGCCCTGCGCAACCGCGCAAACACGCCGGTCCTGGTGGACGGCAAGGACGTGATGCCAGACGTCAACGCCGTGCTGGCCGCAATGGGCAAGTTCGCCGACGGCATTCGCTCCGGCGCGCTGAAGGGCGCGACCGGCAAGGCGATCACAGACGTCATCAACATCGGCATCGGCGGCTCCGATCTCGGCCCGGTGATGGCGACGCTTGCGCTTGCGCCATTCCACGACGGTCCGCGTGCGCATTTCGTTTCCAACATCGACAGCGCGCATATTGCCGACATCCTCAAGCTGGTGAAGCCCGATACCACGCTCTTCATCGTCGCCTCAAAGACCTTCACGACGATCGAGACGATGACGAACGCGCAGACCGCGCGTAAATTCATTGCCGATGCGCTGGGCGAGGCAGCGGTCCAGCATCACTTCGCAGCCGTTTCCACCGCGCTCGACAAGGTCGCGACCTTCGGCATCGACAGCGCGCGCGTATTCGGTTTCTGGGATTGGGTCGGCGGACGCTATTCCATCTGGTCAGCGATCGGCCTGCCGCTGATGATCGCCGTCGGGCCCGAGAACTTCGGCAAGTTCCTCGATGGCGCGCATGCCGTCGACAACCACTTCCGTCAGGCGCCAATTACCAAGAACCTGCCGATGCTGCTCGGCCTGATCGGCTACTACCACCGCAACGTCCTGGGTTACGCCACGCGCGCGATCCTGCCCTACGACCAGCGCCTGTCGCGCTTCCCGGCCTATCTGCAGCAGCTCGACATGGAATCGAACGGCAAGGGCGTCACCGTCGACGGCACGCCGGTCGAGGGCAATTCCGGCCCGGTTGTCTGGGGTGAGCCCGGCACCAATGGCCAGCACGCCTTCTATCAGCTGATCCACCAGGGCACGAGCGTGATCCCGGCGGAATTCATGATCGCAGCCAATGCCTTCGAACCGGAGCTTCGCCACCAGCACCAGCTGCTGATGGCCAACGTCATCGCCCAGTCGGAGGCACTGATGAAAGGCCGCACCTTCGCGGAGGCGAAGAAGCAGCTGACCGACAAGGGCATGGACGACAAGCAGGCCGACTTCATCGCGCCACACCGTGTCTTCACCGGCAACCGTCCGTCGATCACCTTCGTTTACGACAAGCTGACGCCCTATGCGCTGGGACGCCTGATCGCGCTCTACGAACACCGCGTGTTCGTCGAAGGCGTGCTCTTCCGCATCAATTCCTTCGACCAGTGGGGCGTCGAGCTCGGCAAGGAACTGGCCACCGGCCTGCTGCCTGTCATCGAGGGCAAGGAGAGCGCGGCTGGCCACGACTCCTCGACACAGGGGCTCGTCGCGGCACTGGCGAAGCTCGCGAAGTAAGCGACAACGCACCATGTCACGCTTCCGCAATCGCGGGAGCGTGATCGCCCGTCTCAGGAAGGATGTCTGATGGCCGAAGCCGACCGACGCGACCACTGGCAAGGCGTTTATACCAGCAAGGCGGAAACCGACGTCAGCTGGTATGAGGATGTTCCTGAACTCTCGATGGAACTGCTGCTAGATGCAGGGCTGCAGCCGGGTATGTCAGTCATCGATATCGGAAGCGGTGCGTCACATCTGGTGGACGCGCTGGTTTCGTATGGGGCAGCCCATGTCGGCATCCTCGATCTCTCAGCTGCAGCGCTTGAGACGGCGAAGTCCCGGCTTGGCAGCGCCGCGCCGGTGGAAGCGTTTGTCTCCGATATCACCTCATGGACGCCGGACCGGCAGTATGACCTTTGGCATGACCGCGCAGCGTTTCATTTCTTGACGGCGACGACCGATCAGCAAGCCTATGTTCGCGTGCTGACGCAGGCCCTCAAGGACGGCGGGAAAGCGGTGATCGGCACCTTCGCCTTGAACGGACCCGAGAAGTGCAGCGGCCTGCCCGTCATGCGCTACGATGCCGCAAGCCTTCAGGCGGTCCTTGGCGCGCAATTCAAGCTCATCGCGACCCGCCAGCACGAGCACACCACTCCCTGGAACACCGTGCAGCATTTCCAGTTCAGCACCTTCGAAAAGGTCCCTTCGGGACAACCGGCCTAGCAATACGGGCAACGCCCAAACGCACCCATCCATCCAACGCGTGAGGTTCACATGAAAGCTTCAGTCATCGTAGCAGCAGCGATTGTCCTCTCGGCGGCGACAGCACACGCCGCGCCACCGTCCGACATATCCGATCTGGTGGGCGCTCGTGCGGCCGGTGCGGAATCGGAGATGCAGGCGCGCGGTTACGAGGATGTCGGCGGCAACAATACCTGGTGGAACGCCGCAAGCGGGACCTGCGCAAAGGTTCACGTCTCGAACGGCCGCTATAGCCGCATCGACAAACTCAAGCCGAGCCAATGTGGCCAGCATGGCAAGACATCGGCGCCGTCCGCGGCTTCCGTTCCCGGCGAAGCTCCGCAGGCGGCCGTCAAAGCCTGCATGCGCAGTGCCGACCAATTCCAGAACGCCAAGGCGGGAACATCCGTTGCCAGCGGGGCACAGCGCGCCGGTCCGAACTGGGTTCTGACCATGGCGACCGGCACTTATACCTCCAAATGCACAGTGACCGGCTCAGGCAAGATCGTCAGCATGGATCCGATCTGAGAACGGGATTCCTGGCTCTTACGAGCCTGCTAACCGTCAATGAAATGGTCGCACCTCGACGGGTGCCCGGCAGGCGACGGCGGCCTTGCGTCCCCACGCCAGCGCTTCCTCCATATCGGCGGCTTCCAGCACCCAGAAGCCGCCAATGTGCTCCTTGGTCTCGAGGTATGGCCCGTCGGTGACGGAGATCTTTCCACCAAGTTGCGCCCGTACCGATTTCGCGCGGCTTGCCGACTGCAGGCCGCCGACGAAGATCCTGACGCCGGCCGCCACCATCTCGTCATTGAGCACGTCGATATCGCGGTCCATCGCATCGTCTTCGGCAACGGCGGGGTCGTAGTCGTCTGGATGGTGAATGGCGACGAGGTACTGCGTCATGGCTCTTTTCTCCATGGGTTTCAGCAGAGCGACTGCCCTGCCCTCACCATCAAGACGAACGGCCGGGGGCACAATTCGACAGTTCATGCCGATGGTTCAGCGCGGCGGCATCTTATCGAATTTTGGCAGCTGCGGATCGACTTGATCCCATGGCTGGCCGCTGGCTGTCCAGCAGATCAGCTGCGGCTTGTAGCGCGTAGGATCATCCAGGCTTGCGGCGCGAACAACGAAATAGCCGGGGATGTCAGGAAAGGTCATGTAGACGGGGGCGCCGCAGGTGGGGCAGAAGGCGCGCCGCTTGACAACGCCACCGTCTCCAACCGCTTCCCAATGCGTCGCTTTGCCTTCGACGACCGGTTCACATTCGAAGGTGAGGTGCGACGCGTGGCCCGTGCCACTCTCGCGCTGGCATTGGCGGCATTGGCAATCAAGCATCACGATCGGTTCGGCGGAGACCTCGTAGCGGATCGCGCCACATGCACAGCCGCCGGTATAGGGCTCACTCATGTTTTCCTCCTCTGGGACGATAATGATGATCGATGGTGCGAATTTATTCGCCGATGATGGGACCGATACGCGGGACGACCTTTTTCCAGCCCTCGCTCATGTTCTTGAAGGCAGTATCGTTCTTCGGCGTGACAAAGCCGGAATGGACAAGGCGCAGCCGCGTGCCGCCGTCGACGGCGCTAAGCGACCAGCTGACCACGGTGTCCAAAAGCGAGCCGTAGCCCACATTCGCGGCATGGCCCCCTTTCCAGGTGTAGGCGAAATACCTGTTCGGCACGACATCGACCACTTCGCAGTGAATGACCCCATCCCATTCGCCGGCGGGGGTTGTTTGAAAGGTGAAGCAGTTACCGACGACGGGTTCGAAGCCGTTCGGCTTCATCAGAAACCGCGCGATCATCTCGCCTGACGTCAATGTTCGCCAGATCGTCTCTGGCGCATGCGGAAAGACCTCTTCGACGACGATATCCTGGGCGTCCTGTTGCAGCATTGCCTTCGTCATGGATCGACCTCTTTCAATAGGGTTCGTAGGCTATCGAAGCGTTCCTGCCAGAAGAGGCCGTAGTGGCTCATCCAGTCGAAAAGCGGCGCAAGCCCTTTCGGTTCCGCGCGGTAATAGACGTTTCGCCCCTCCGGCCGCTCGACGACGAGACGCGCCTGCTTCAGCGACTTGAGGTGCTGTGAAATGGCGCCCTGGGTGACACCACTGCCGCGCGTCAGTTCGACGACGGTAATTTCCCGGGCACCGACGATGCGCTCGTAGACCGCACGCCTTGTCGGATCGGCGAGAGCACGCATCACAGAAGAAATTTCACTGGTTTCGATCATGCCGAAACAATTAGTACGCACTAATCAAATAGTCAACACTAATTAATCAGGCAAGACGGTTGTCGCCTGGCTGCATTTTTATATGGTTGGTGTCGAAACTGGGCCCCGTTGATCGTCATGCTATCGATCGCTCCAGGGAGATGTTGGATGAACGAGACGGACGATGAGCTTTTGAAATTCGATGAACATGGCGCGGCGCCGTTGCCCGCCACTGCAAACACTGGCTTCGTCGATCATGACGGTGCGCGGATCTGGTATGCGGCCTATGGCACAGGCCCCTCCGTCATCCTGCTGCATGGCGGCCTCGGCAACAGCGGCAACTGGGGCTATCAGGTCCCGGCATTGGCGGCAGCCGGCCGGCAGGTCGTGGTCATCGACAGCCGCGGGCATGGCCGGAGCACGCGCGACCAACAGCCCTTCAAGTACGAGCTGATGGCCTCGGACGTTCTTGCCGTGATGGATCGGCTGCGGATCGAGGAGGCGGCATTCGTCGGCTGGAGCGATGGCGCCTGTACGGCCCTCATCCTTGCCGACCAGAAACCCGAGCGCGTCTCCGGCGTCTTCTTCTTCGCGTGCTGCATGGACCCGAGCGGCGCCAAGCCCTTCGTAGCGACACCAGTGATCGACCGGTGCTTCAGCCGCCACAGAAAAGACTATACCGCGCTATCGGCGACGCCCGATCAATTCGATAGCTTTGTGGAAGACGTGAGTCGGATGATGGCGACCGAACCTAATTATTCCGCCGAGGATCTTGCCGGCATCACCGTGCCGGTCGCGATCGTGCTCGGCGACGGCGACGAGTTCATCAAGCCGGAGCACATGGCCTATCTCGCGCGCACGCTGCCAGCGGCACAGCCAATCACCATAGAAGGCGTCAGCCACTTCGCGCCGCTGCAGCGACCCGAGCAGTTCAACCGCGCAGTACTCGGATTTCTTGACCGGATCTAGGTCTCAGAGACCGATTTCGCGCGCCCATGGCGGGTTCGCGCCGGCGCGCGACACGGTGACCGCTGCAGCCTTCGCGCCCAGCGACAGGGCGTTCTGGAGCGCCTTCTCGTCGAGGGACGCGACCTGTGCCTTGGTCAGCAGGTTGTCCATCTTCAGCGACGCCAGAACGCCGGCGTCAAAGGTATCGCCGGCGCCAACCGTATCGACCACTGTGACGCGCTCGCTCGGCACCGTGACCTTGCGCTCGTTGGTATAGCCCGATGCGCCTTCGGCACCCTTGGTGATGACCACGAGCTTGGCGCCATGCCTCAGCCAGTAGGCGGCGAGATCATCATGGCTGCCTTCGAGGCCGAAATACTCCAGATCCTCGTCGGAGAACTTGAGAATGTCGGACTTCGCGGCCATACGGCTGATGCGGGCGATGTGGGCCTGCTTGTCCTTGATGAAGCCTGGGCGGATGTTCGGATCGAGCGAGATCACCCGCTTGTCGGCTTCGCGATGGAGCAGCGCCTCGTAGGTCTCGCCACAAGGGCTGGGGATGAGGCTGATGGCGCCAAAGTGCAGCGCTTCGCAATCGTCGCCAAGAGCCGGAAGATCGTCCGTTGTGATCATGCGTCCGGCCGTGCCCTCGTCATAGAAGGCGTAGGTCGCGTGGCCATTGACGAGCTTGACGAAAGCGACCGTGGACGGGCGCGGCGTGATCGCGCAGAGGCTGAAATCGACGTTGCTCGCCTTCAGCGTATCGCGCAGGATCTCGCCCATCATGTCGTCGGCGAGGCCGGTGAAGAAGGCCGTTGGAACGCCGAGACGCCCGAGCGCGATCGCGGTGTTGAAGATCGCTCCCCCGGCGTATGGGGCAAAGCCCTTCTCGCCAAGGGTCGTCTCCCGCGGCAGCATGTCAATCAGCGCTTCGCCACAGCACAAAATCATTCCGGCCTCCCAAGCATTGCAATCCATCGATATTCAAATCGATTAGATAATTTCATGGCAAAAGCAAAGCGTCGCGACGCAATTCTTCATTCAAAGTGATGAAATACCGCCATTGCGCCCAGACCAGGCGAGCGGCGCATCGAGGAAGGCTTCGACCTCGTTCAAGGTCGTCTCGTCGAACAGCTTCTGCGCCTTGGCTACAGCGAGCACATCGCGCCAGGTCGCGATGTAATGCAGCTTCACCTTGCCATCCGCAAAACGCAGCGCGCCTTCGTCGAAAATGCCATAGTAAAACAGGGCGATGCCGTGATCGACCACACCGCCGGCTGCGCGGACGGCATCGATGAACTTGAACATGCTGCCGCCTGCGGTCGTCAGGTCTTCGATCACGAGGACGCGCGAGCCTTCCGGCATGTTGCCTTCGATCTGCGCGTTGCGGCCGTGGCCCTTCGGCTGCTTGCGGACATAGATCATCGGCAGGCTGAGGCGATCGGCAAGCAAGGCTGCAAAGGGGATACCCGCGGTCTCGCCGCCGGCAATGCAATCGAACTTCTCAAAGCCGGCCTCGCGCAGGACAACGCTGGCGGCGAAGTCCATGACCGTCGAGCGCACGCGGGGGAACGAGAGCAGCTTGCGGCAATCGATGTAGACGGGGCTCGCCATGCCGGACGCAAACTTGTAGGGCTGGGCGGCATTGAAATGCACCGCCTTGATCTCCCAGAGCATCTTCGCGACCAGTTCGGCCATGACTGCGCGGTCGGTGAATGTTGCCTGGATCATCGCTCTCTCCTTTGGTCAAATTTATCGGCCAATAGCAGCAAGCGCGACAAGTTTCCAGAACAGCGGCGGTTTCCGTGTCGAGAATGCCGACGAAAATGCATCCCACCCAGCGACGTGATCAGCAAACTCCGCAGGACACCCACCGCTCCAGCGACAAGGCGTCCGATAATCTCTCATTTTTTCAACGCGTTGGACTTGCATGGCGGCAATAGCGAGATATCGTCTCGCCATGGATCACTATGATGTCTTCCACCGCCTCGGTATCGCACTTGCCATAGGCCTGCTCGTTGGCGTCGAGCGCGGCTGGCAGGAGCGCGATATCCGGCCGGGCGGCAGGACGGCCGGTATCCGGACCTTCGGCCTGACCGGCTTTCTCGGCGGCGTGGTCGGGACACTGCTGCCGCTGACTGGCCCATTTCTGCCCTCGACAATCGCAGTCATCCTCGGCATTGCCTACATCGCTGCCAAATGGCGCGAAGCCGACGAAGACAAAGATTACAGCGTTACCTCGCTGGTCGCCGCGCTTCTGGTCTTTGCGCTTGGCGCTCTTGCGGCCGTTGGCGACGTCGTCACCGCAGGGGCCGGTGCCGTCGTGATGACGGTGGTGCTGGCATCGCGCACCAGCCTGCACGGGTTTCTCCAGCAACTGACCTGGGTCGAATTGCGTTCGGCATTGATGCTGCTTGCCATGACCGCGATCGTGCTGCCGCTGTTGCCCGACAAGACGCTGGATCCGTGGGGAGCGCTCAATCCCTTCTCGCTGTGGCTGCTGACCATCACCATCGCTGCGCTGTCTTTTGCAGGCTACGTCGCGATCCGGCTCATGGGCACGAGCCGGGGAATATTGCTGGCCGGCGCCGCCGGC
This sequence comes from Hyphomicrobiales bacterium, assembly GCA_900489925.1. Classification (GTDB taxonomy): domain Bacteria; phylum Pseudomonadota; class Alphaproteobacteria; order Rhizobiales; family Rhizobiaceae; genus Rhizobium. Next base: position 411,309 of record UEHQ01000002.1, read on the forward strand.
GGCCTGGTCTCTTCGACCGCGCTCACGCTCTCATTCGCCCGCTATTCCAAGGAAGCGCCTCAAGGGTCGCGCTATCTGGCGGCAGGAGCGGCGATTGCCGGCGCGCTGTCGTTCGGGCGCGTCCTCGTCATCGCGGGTGCGCTGTATCCCGGCATTGTGGCGCCGCTGGCCGCCGGCTTACTGCCGGCGATCATCGTATTCGTCGGCGCTGCCTTTGCCTGGGTGTCGTTGTCGAGCGCCTCGGCCGACGTGCCACAGGTCGAACTGCAAAACCCTTTCGAAATTCAGACAGTCGTCTCCTTCGCCGCTCTCCTTGGCGTCATCAGCCTGATTTCGAAGATGACGATCGTCTATATCGGAGCATCGGCCCTCTTCATCGTCGCCGCCATCTCCGGCATCGTGGACGTGGATGCGATCACTCTGTCGACCGCCCGACTCGCCGGCACGACCATCGGCGTGCAGACGGCCGCAGACGTCATCCTCATCGCTGTCGGGGTCAATATGGTGACCAAGGTCATTCTGGCCCTTGGGGCAGGCAGGAAGGAATACGGCGTGGCCCTTGCACAGGCGACCGCGGCCGCAATCGTGCTTGGTGCCACTATTTACCTAGCCTTCCGCACCTTCATGCCGGCGTGACCGGCGGCCTTGCGGCGATGGACGCGGCAATCTGCTGCGCCTCGATGCCGATCTCGCGAAGCAGGCCGGTTGCGACGATCGTGAAGCCGCAAAAATACAAGCCATCGCCCGCCGGCTGAAGCTGGCCCCGCCCCGGGCCGTCGGCATCGCCGAACCTTTGCGCGAAATCCGGCAACAGCCCGTCGAGCGCCGGCTTGTAACCAGTCGCCAGGATGATGGCATCGAACTGGTCGCGTCGCCCGTCGGCGAACTGCACGTCCCTGCCTTCGGTTGTCGAAATACCACCGAAGATCCTGATGTCGCCCGATCGGATCCGCTCGATGGTACCGATGTTGATCAACGGCGTGCGGCCCCTTTCCCTGATCGTCGTCAACGGCCCCTCGCGCGCCCGTTGGAGACCGAACCTTCCGAGATCCCCGAAACGCAGGCGCAGGAAAGGGGTGTTGATGAGGTCGGCCAGGCGGGTGGGGAGATATTGCTGGGCAATGGCGATGCTGACGGCAGGTAATCCGAAGAGTTCAAGCGGAATGACGTTCACCGGGCCGTGCACTGACAAGCCGACATGGAGCCCGGCTTCGGCGCATTCGAGCGCAATTTCGCCGGCAGAGTTTCCGAAGCCGACGACAAGAACACGCTCGGCGCCAAGGTCAGCTGCATTCCTGAATTCGGACGAATGAAGAAGCTTGCCCGCGAACCGTTCCTGGCCTTCCCAAAGCGGGAGCGACGGCACGTTTGAACGGCCGGTTGCGACGACCACATTGCTGGCGTGGAATATGCCGCCTGATGTCTCCACCGCCCAGCGATCTGCTTTTCGTATCGCCGTGACGCGTGAGCCGAAGCGTATGTCGATGTCGTTGAAACGGGCGTACTCGTCGAGATACTCGATGACCTCAAACCGCGACGGGTATTTCGGAAAGCGGCGGGGCATGGGCATTCCGGGCAGGCCCGAATGCATTTTGTGCGTATGCAGATGAAGCCTGTCGTAGTGCCTGTGCCAGGAGGCGGCGACATGATCCTCCCGCTCCAGCACCAACGCCGCGCGTCCATGCGCACGAAGGGCCGCAGCGCATGCCAGTCCTGCAGGCCCCGCGCCGACGATGATTGTCTCGCAAGCTGTCACGGAGGCCCCCTGTGGCCAGAATTCCGTAAGACGATAACATGAATTGTGCCCCGCAACGAGTACGGGCCGGGGTGCAGACACCGCCTATGGCGGGTGCAAAACTCGGAGACAAAGGCATTTTCCACAGCCGCATTACTGTTTTAGATCGCACTCACAAGCACTGATTTTCAGGACCTTCCCGGCGCTTACCGCTCTTCCAGAGACAGAAAGCATCGAATTTTAACGTTTCCGTTAGGATTGAAGTGACGGACTGGATTCCATTTTCGCGGCCGCAAAAGACGCCATGAGGGAGTCCAGAATGCGCCTGTCGATGTCCACTGTTCGTAAGACCTTCAGCACCTCGCTTACATTCAAGATCTTCGCCGTCTGCTTTCTTGCAACACACGTCCCCCTGCTGACGTTGAGTGTATATCTCGCGGCCGGCTTCCAGAGTGCCGCCCTTCCCGTGTTGGCGACCGTGCTTGCGGCCACGCTCGGCGGCACTGTCTTCTGCCTTGCTTCCTTGTGGGTGTTGATCCGCCCGTTGCGGGATGTTGCAGCCGTGATCGAGACCTATCGTTCGACCGGGGCGGTGAAGTCCATTCGCAGCCAACGCAAGGACGAGGTCGGCGTGGTGGCGAACGGCATCTCCGCGCTGATCACCGAGCTCGATGCAACGCTGTCCCAGCTGCGGCGGCAGGCGACGACGGACGTGCTCACCGGGCTCGGCAATCGCCGCTGGCTGAAAGAGATCGGCTCCATGGAGATCTCCCGCGCCGCCCGCGATCGGGCGCCGATCTCGGTCGTTGTCTTTGACCTCGATCATTTCAAGTCGATCAACGACCAGTTCGGCCATGATGTCGGCGATCAGGTGCTGATGATGGCAGGCGCCACCATCCAGCACAGCCTTCGCCCGTATGACATTGCCGCCAGGATCGGCGGCGAGGAGTTCTGCCTGGTCCTGCCACGTACCGGCGTCGACGCTGCGGTCACGATTGCCGATCGGTTGCGCAGGCAGCTTGAGGCGAAGGCGGTCGGTCCCCTGCCCGTCGGTCGCGTGACGGCGAGCTTTGGCGTCTATTGCGGCGATCCGAGCGAGGAAAGCTTGAAGACGATGATGACCGCAGCCGACAGAAAGCTTTACTCCGCCAAGAATAGTGGACGGAATGCCGTCCACTGGGCGATCGCGCGGTCGGCCGAGCAGGGAGCGATCAGGGCCTAGTCATCCCTGCACGAGTTGGCTGAAATCGGTGGGGAGCATCTTCTTGTAGAGCGCGATCGCAGAGCGCCCTTCATCATCCTCGAGCGAGGCGGCATAGCGCACGGCGGCCGCGAGAAGCTGCATGGTGAGCCTCGCGATTGCCAATAGCTGGCCCGGCGGCTGCGCCGGCCACAGTCTTGCGAGAACCGACAAAAGCGCCTGGGCGTGAAACTCCATATCGTCGGCGTCGATCTGTTGCAGCAGCCGATCAGCCTGCGCTGCAAACCATATGTTGCGCATGACAGGCTCGCTGCGGAAGAAGGCGTAGTATTCGTCAGCGATGGTGCACAGCGCCTGTCGAAGAGCGACCGGGTTAGCGACGCCGGTCAACTCCGCCTCGACGCAACGCCTTCCCTGTTCGTTGAAGCGTTCGGCGAGGGTACGGATGACGGCGCTCTTGTCCGGGAAATACTGATAGAGCGCGCCAAAGGACAGGCCCGCCCGTTCGACGATCTCGCTCATTTTCAGCGCGTCGCTGCCATGGGCTTCGATCAGCTCGGTCGCGACTGCCAGGATCTTTTCGAACCGCTCGCGCCCGCGCTGCTGGACGGGCACCCGGCGCAACTGGCCGGTCTGTTCCGGTGAATTTCCTGATCCGCCATTCGGCATGCCCGGCATGAGACGCTCCGATTTATCGTTGACGACAGAAATAAGAGAGTTTATCTCATTTTACAAATGAGAGAGTTTCTCTGTTTTTGTAAAGCAATGGAGGAGATGAGCATGACCGTCTTTCTTGCTATCGCGCTTGTGGCTGCGGCTATCGGCAGCGGGCTAATTGCCGGGGTCTTCTTTGCCTTTTCGACGTTTGTGATGGCCGCATTCGCCCGCCTTCCGACAGAGCAGGGAATTGCGGCGATGAACTCGATCAACGTCACCATCGTTCGATCGCCGTTCATGATGCTCTTCGTTCCCACCGCGATCCTCTGTGTCGTGATTGCGGTATTCGCATTCCTGAACTGGCGCACACCGCCGGCCATGTGGATGCTGGCTGGTGGGGCGCTCTACGTCGTCGCATCCTTCATCTCGACCATCGCCTTCAACGTGCCGCTGAACGACGCGCTCGCGAAGGTCAGCGGAAGCGGCCCTGACGCGACCGCGCTTTGGGCGACATATCTGAAGGATTGGACATGGTGGAACCACGTCAGGACAGTGGCCTGCCTGCTTGCCTCGGCAAGCTTCGTCAGGGCGCTGATGGTCCTCTAGCAAGGCTGAAGCAGAGTGGCTCCGCTCAGGAGCCGGTGCGCACCGTTTCCATGGGAACGGCGTGCAGGTGGCTGGCGAGCTCCACGCGGTTTCGTCCGGCGCGTTTGGCGGCATAGAGCGCCTTGTCGGCAGCCCGCAGCAGCGCGTCGAACGGCACCGGCGTGGGGCGGCCGGGCGCAACGCCGGCGCTCACGGTGCATGTTGCGATCGCGCCGTCGAATACGATCTGGCGTTGCTCGAACGCCCTGCGAATGCGTTCGGCCACGAGTTCCGTCTGGCCGGGCGTGACATCCCGCAGGACCATTGCGAACTCCTCGCCGCCGAGCCGGGCCGCGACGTCGCCCACCCTGCAGTTGGCCCGCAGTTCATCGGCGAACAGTCTCAGCATCCGGTCGCCGCCGGCATGGCCGAACGTGTCGTTGATCGACTTGAAATGATCAATGTCGAAAACGACGACCGCGGCGGTCGGGCCCATCTCGCCGCTGCCATACTGGTCGAAGAGCGCTCGCCGATTGAGCAAGCCGGTCAAGGAATCGGTGGTCGCTTCGATGCGGTGGCGGGCCGCCAGGCGCCACTGGTGCAGCGCAAGCGATAGCGCGCCAATGCCAGTCATGCTGGCGATGCAGATCGCCAGGCTCAGATCCTCGGCCCAGTTGCTCGGTGCGGCGCCGAGGACCATCTTGCCGTCCGCCAGCAGAACGCTGGCACACAAGACGAAGGATATGGCCGTCAGGATGTAGAGCGCCGTAATGCCTGTCAGCGGCACCGGCGCTTCGGCCCGCGCCAGCCAATACTGATAGGCGGTTACGAAAAGCAGTGAGGCGATGACCGTATTCTCGGCAATGAAAGCAAAGCCGTCGTAACCGATTACCATCGGAGGAATGGTGACGGCATATCCGGCAAGCGCGGCCACGACCATCATGCGGCAGGACAGGCGCCCCGTCCGGAACTGGTAGCCGGCACCCACGGCGGCAGCAAAACCGGGAAAGAAGAAGACGAATGCCGTGATGCCCAGTAGCTTCGTGGGCGTGCCGACGTAGAGCCCATAGGCAAATATGCCGCTGACAATCAAAACGAGGCCGATCGTGCAGGTGAGCAGGAATGTTTCGGTGCGTCGCGCGAACCAGCTTCCGAGCAAAGTTACTGCGAGACATGCCGCTGATACTGCCAGCGCGATCAGCAGGGAATTATAATCAAGCGTCATGCTTCAAACCCGCGGCTTCTGCCGCGCCCTCGTTATTGGAAACAGTTTACGCCCCCAAAACGAATGTCTTACGAATTCCGTTAAGAAATCATGTATTTAAAGCATAAGTTTTGCAGCAAGAAGTTTTCCTTGCCGCAATGGATGAATAACGCAGTCAAAATCGTCGAGTATAAATATATACTAACGTTCGATATCCCAGTGCAGCGGGAACATCGGGTCGAAAACAGTCACGGGGCCAGCACCCGTTTCTCTCTTCGTGGGAAGTACCAGAGGCTCGGCATGCTTGACGAGCGTGATCCGTTCTTCGTTGGCCGGCAGGCCATACCAGGCAGGACCGTTCAGCGACGCAAACGCTTCGAGTTTGTCGAGCGCATTGTCCTGTTCGAAGACATGCGCAAGGCAGCTCATCGTATTGATCGACGTATAGATGCCAGCACAACCGCAACCGCATTCCTTCAGCGGATCGACATGCGGCGCGGAATCGGTTCCGAGGAAGAAGCGGCTATCGCCGCTGACGGCTGCGGCGCGAAGAGCGAGACGGTGATTTTCCCGCTTGGCGACAGGCAGGCAGTAGTAATGCGGGCGGATGCCGCCGACCAGGATGGCGTTACGGTTGATGATCAGGTGATGCGTGGTGATCGAACCGGCGAGATTGGCCTTTGCCGACTTGATGTAGTCGATGCCATCGGCCGTCGTGACGTGTTCCATCGTCACCTTGAGTTCCGGCAACCGCTTGCGCAGCGGATCGAGCACCGTGTCGATGAAGACCGCCTCGCGATCGAAGATATCGACCTCAGGCGTGGTCACTTCACCGTGAACGCAGAGCGGAAGGCCGATCTTCGCCATACGCTCCAGAACGGGCATTGCCTTTTCGATATCGCGCACGCCGCCATGGGAATTCGTGGTTGCGCCGGCCGGGTAGAGCTTAACGGCGGTGATCAATCCACTCTTCTTGCCCGCCTCGACGTCGTCGGGATTGGTGTGTTCGGTCAGGTAAAGCGTCATCAGCGGCTGGAAACGATCGCCCTTCGGCAGCGCCGCCATGATGCGGCTGCGATAGGCTTCCGCGTCCGCGGTGGTGACGACAGGCGGAACCAGGTTCGGCATGATGATCGCGCGGGCGAAATCGCGGCTTGTGTCGCCGATCACGCCCTCAAGCATCGCGCCGTCGCGCAGGTGAAGATGCCAGTCATCAGGGCGGCGGATGGTGATCGATTGCATGGCTGTAACTCCGGCAAGGCTGACCTGTAAGGCTCGCCCGCGGCATTATCACTCCGCCACCTCTTCTGGCAAACAGTTTGCCAGCAAAAAGTCAGGCCGGCGGTCCGAACTGGTTCGCGCCGGAGGTGCCTTCGCTGATGTACCAGTAGAGAAGTATGATGGCGCCGATGAGCGGGATCAGGCCAATGAAGATCCACCAGCCGGACCGATCGACATCATGGAGACGTCGAATGGTGACTGCCAGCATCGGCAGCAGCGTTCCGAGTGCGAACAGGGTGCTGAGGATCTCGTGACCGAACAGAAGGTAATCGACAAACGCCAGAACGAAGGAGGCAAGGACGCTGAAAAGTGTGAACCACCAGAATTCGGAGCGGCGGGCGCGGCCTTTGAACACCGCATAGTTCGAGAAAACGGACGTAACGGCTTCCGTGAAATCCATCAGCTTCCCCCAAGGCAACAAAATTCAAAGTTGCAGCTGGTGAAGCTTGCAACGATTCTCTGACGCTTGCAATGTTGGGGGACGTCAGGCGATTTCGAGCGTTACGTCCGCAGGGCGGCGATTACCGAGGATCAGGCGCCCGTTCGGAAGATCGTTGCCATAAACCTTGGCGCTCGCTTCTTCCTCGCTGAGCTTGTAACCTCGCCAGCGCGCCCACAGGCGCTCTTCGAGAACCTCGATCGGCGGCGCGAGCATGATCGAGTACCCGAACACACCTTCCAGTTCCGCCCATTTTCCCTGGCTGAAGAGCAGGTAGTTGCCCTCGACGATGATAAAGCGGTGCTCGGGCGAAACGGCACGGGCCGAGGCGATGGCAAGCTCGCGTGACCGATCGAAAACCGGTACGAGCACTTCCTGATCGGCACGCTGCACGGCGCGAATGATATCCAGAAAACCCCTGACATCGAAGCTTTCGGGCACCCCCTTGCGCGCCAGCATGCCACGCTCGATCAGGATCGCATTGTCCATGTGGAAGCCATCCATGGGCAGGACTTCCGCACTCTGGCCAACGGCGCGCAGCGCGTCGGCGAGATTGTCAGCCATGGTGGATTTGCCGGCGCCGGGCGGACCGGCAATGGCGACGAGAAAGCGCTTCGCGTCGCCGGCGCGGGTCACAACCTCGCCGGCGATATCCTTGATGTTGTCGCTCATGCAGCAACCGGCTCCGTTGGAACAGACTTGGCGCCGGTCATGAACGCGACGGCGTCCGACATGGTGTATTCCTTGGGGTCGATGACCGTCAAGCGACGGCCGAGCCGGTGGATGTGGATGCGGTCCGCCACTTCAAAGACATGCGGCATGTTGTGCGAGATCAGCACGATCGGAATGCCGCGAGAGCGGACATCGAGGATCAGCTCGAGAACCTTGCGGCTCTCCTTCACCCCGAGGGCTGCCGTCGGCTCGTCGAGGATGATCACCTTGGACCCGAATGCGGCGGCACGCGCCACAGCGACACCCTGGCGCTGGCCGCCAGAGAGCGTTTCAACCGCCTGATTGATATTCTGGATGGTCATCAGGCCCAATTCCGACAGCTTCGTTCGGGCGCGTTTTTCCATCTCGGGGCGATCGAGCATACGGAAGACGCTGCCGAGCACGCCGGGTTTACGGATCTCGCGACCGAGGAACATGTTGTCCGCGATCGACAGAGCCGGAGACAGGGCAAGGTTCTGGTACACAGTCTCGATGCCGGCCTCGCGGGCTTCCATCGGAGACTTGAATTGCACCTGCTTGCCCTGAAGCCTGATCTCGCCGTCGTCCGGCGTGATCGCGCCCGAAATCGCCTTGATCAACGATGACTTGCCGGCGCCGTTGTCGCCGATCACCGCCAGGATTTCGCCCGGGTAGAGATCGAAGTCGGCATTGTCGAGCGCCGTGACGCGGCCGTAACGCTTGACCAATCCGCGTGCGTAAAGGATGGGTTCGTTTGCCATGATTACACCGACACCTTTCTGATCCACTGGTCGATCGCGACTGCGGCGATGATAAGCACGCCGGTCAGCAGCACCTTCCACTGCGGATCCGCGCCCAGCATGTTGAGACCCATGGAGACGACGCCGACGATCATGGCGCCGAAGAGAGTACCCAAGATGGAGCCGCGGCCACCGAAGAGCGAGATGCCGCCGATCACGGTCGCGGTAATTGCCTGGAGATTATAGTCGGTGACGGCGGATGACGGCGAAATCGAACCGTTGCGGCCGATCGAGACCCAGGCGGCGAAGGCAGCGATGACGCCCGAAATCGTATAAACCGTCAGCAACACGGTCTTGGTCTGGATACCGGACAGCTTCGCGGCTTCCGGATCATCGCCCACGGCATAGACATGCCGTCCCCAGGCCGTGTGATTGAGGATGTACCAGAGACCGAGAACCAGCAGCACCATGGCGATGACGCCAAGTGTCAGAACCGCGCTGCCAACCCGGAAGCTGATAGCAAAGAGGTGGAGCATCGGCGCCTGCGCGTCGACGTCGGTATCGCGTATCGTCTCATTGGCCGAATAGATGAAGTTCGTCGCCATGACGATATTCCAGGTGCCGAGCGTCACGATGAACGGCGGCAATCGCATGTAGGCGACAAGGAAGCCGTTGAGCAGGCCGCACAGGCCGCCGACGACCATCCCGAGGAGCACGGCAATCGGCGTGGGAATGCCGTAGGTGATGGCACAGTTGCCCATGATGACGGCCGATATCACCATGATGACGCCGATCGACAGGTCGATGCCCGCCGTCAGGATGACCAGTGTCTGGGCCGCGCCGAGAATACCGACGATGGCGATCTGCTGCAGGATAAGCGTCAGCGTATAGGACGAGAAGAACCGCCCGCCGATCGCGATGCCGAAGATGATGATTGATAGCACCAGCACGATCAACGGCACCGCCGCCGGGGTCGAATGCAGGAAGTGCTGGGCGCGCTTTAAAAGTGAGACGTCCTGATGATCGAACGACGCGACGTTCTTGTCGCTACCGTCGAGAACCCGCTCGAATTCTTGTGCTCCGGTCATTTTTCCTCCTCCGCTTTCGCGCCGAACCGCGCGCGGAAGCTGGTGCGCTCTTCCATTCCGGTCTTGCTACGCCGGTTCTTGAGACAACAGCTGATGGTCGCGTCGAGAACGGCCGGGGTCAAGCCCCGGCCGGCAGTGATGCTAGATCGCGGGGCTTAGCCCCAGCACTTCGCAGTGCCTTCCTTGACGTCGATCGACTTGACGCCGGAAACCGGCTTGTCGGTGACGAGGGATACGCCGGTGTCGAAGAAGGACTTGCCTTCCGTCGGCTTCGGCTTTTCGCCGCTGTCGGCGAACTTCTTGATCGCTTCGACGCCGAGAGCGGCCATCATCAGCGGATACTGCTGCGAGGTCGCGCCGATGACGCCATCAGCGACGGACTTGACGCCCGGGCAGCCGCCGTCAACCGAGACGATCAGCACGTTCTTTTCCATGCCGACAGCCTTCAGCGCCTGATAGGCACCAACAGCGGCTGGCTCGTTGATCGTGTGGATGACGTTGATGCTCGGATCCTTCTGGAGAAGGTTTTCCATGGCCTTGCGGCCGCCTTCTTCGTTGCCGTTAGTTACGTCGTGACCAACGATACGCGGATCGTCTTCGTCACCGATCTTGTTCGGATCCTTGGGGTCGATGCCGAAACCGATCATGAAGCCCTGGTCGCGCAGAACGTCGACGGTCGGCTGCGATGGCGTCAGATCGAGGAAGCCGACCTTGGCATCCTTGGCCTTGTCGCCCATGGTTTCCTTGGCCCACTGGCCAATCAGCTTGCCGGCGAGCAGGTTGTCGGTAGCGAAGGTCGCATCGGCGGCATCCGCCGGATCAAGCGGCGTATCGAGAGCGATCACGAGGAGACCCGCATCGCGTGCCTTCTTGACGGTCGGAACGATACCCTTGGTGTCGGACGCGGTGATCAGAATGCCTTTCGCGCCATCGGCGATGCAGCTTTCAATCGCGGCAACCTGGCTTTCGCTGTCGCCATCGATCTTGCCGGCGTAGGCCTTGAGGTTAACGCCCAGCTCCTTGGCCTTGGCCGTCGCGCCTTCCTTCATCTTGACGAAGAAGGGGTTCGTATCAGTCTTGGTGATCAGGCAGGCGGAAACATCGGCCGCCATTGCCGGTGCCGAGAATGCGACACCGAGGGCCAGCGCGCCGAGCGCTGCGGAAAGCACTGATTTCTTCATTGACTCCTCCCAGAGTTATATCGGCCGCCCCATGGCAAACCGCAATTTCACGAGCGCGAAGCCGGTATTCGGACTTCGCCGGTGGCCTCTCCTGACCCGGTCCGCGCCGTTGACAGAGCTAATTAAGGGCAAAAGAATTTGGCTTGTCAATAAATAAATCCAATTGAATTATTAATTCGCTGTGGCATGCTCGTCGAAAATAGCGCATAGGCCAATAAACGGGAGGAGTGGCCAATGTCGTCCATAGGGGCTCCGGTTCAGACACCGGCCCAGCTGCCGATTCTCAGTCCGGCCGGCGGCGCGAACCAGATCAGGGTGCGCGCCTACAACGAGCGGCTTGTGCTGTCGCTGGTGCGCCTTTACGGCTCCCAGTCGAAGGCGGATATCGCACGTCGTACGGGTCTTTCGGCGCAGACCGTATCGGTGATCATGCGGGCGCTGGAGAAGGAGGGGCTGCTGTCGCGCGGTGAGCCGGTGCGCGGCCGTGTCGGGCAGCCGTCGATTCCGATGCGACTCAATCCAGATGCCGTCTATTCCTTCGGCGTGAAGATGGGACGCCGAAGCGCCGATCTCGTGCTGATGGACTTCGTCGGCCGCATAAGGATGCAAAAGCGGCAAACCTATTCCTATCCGCTGCCCGAAGAGTTTCTGAACTTCATCACGACGGGGATCCAGGAGCTGGAGGCTCGCCTCGACGAAGGCCAGCGCAGCCGCATTGCCGGGGTGGGCATCGCAGCACCCTTCGAACTCTGGAACTGGGAAGAAGAGGTCGGCTCGCCCAAGGGCGCGATGGATGTCTGGCGCGACGTCGACCTGCAGACCGAAGTCGCCTCGCGCATCGCACACCCCGTGTTCCTCCAGAACGACGCGACCAGCGCCTGCGGCGCGGAGCTGGTGTTCGGCGTCGGCCCCTCTTACCCCGACTTCGTCTACTTCTTCATCGGCTCGTTCATCGGCGGCGGCATCGTTCTGAACTCGGCGATCTTTTCCGGCCGCACCGGCACGGCAGGCGCCATCGGCCCCCTGCCCGTTCGCGGCAAGAACGGCGAAACGCTGCAGCTCCTCGAGGTCGCCTCGATCTTCGTGCTAGAAAACATGCTTCGCGAGCGCGGCATTGATCCGCAGCCGCTGTGGTATTCGGCCGACGACTGGGTCGATTTCGGCGAGCCGCTGGAAGAGTGGATCCAGGATACTGCCAAGGCGCTGGCCCAGGGGATCGTCGCGGCAGCCTCCATCATCGACTTCAGCGCCGCGGTCATCGACGGCGGCTTTCCCGCCTGGGTGCGCGAGCGCATCGTGCGGGCGACGATTGCCGAAGCCGACAAGCTCGACCTGCAGGGCGTCGTGATGCCCGACATCATCGAGGGGGCGGTCGGCGCGCAGGCACGCGCCATCGGTGGCGCCAGCCTGCCGATCTTTGCGCGCTATCTCACGGATCAGAACGTACTCTTCAAGGAGGTCGACAATGCTGAAGGGACTTAATCCCCTGCTGAGCCCGGAATTGCTATCGACGCTGCGCAGCATGGGGCACGGCGACGAAATCGCGATTGTCGACGGCAATTATCCCGGCGTCGAGGACGCACGGCGGCTGATCCGGCTTGACGGGCACCGCATCATTCCCGTTCTCGATGCGATCCTGAGCGTCCTTCCGATCGACGACTTCGTGCAGGAAGCGATCTTCCGCTCCACCGTGAAGGCGGACCGCGACAAGCTCGATCCCGTCCATGAAGAAATGATCGACTGCTGTGCCCACTACGAGCCGCATCGCCAGGTGGTACCGCTCGTCGGGCAGGAGTTCTACGGGCGCGTCCGCGCCGCGCACGCCCTTGTCCAGACCAGCGAGCCACGGCTCTACGCCAATATCATTCTGCGCAAGGGCGTTATCTATCCCAAGGCGACGGGCGACCACTCCCTTGGAAAGGATGAGATCGACCCGTTCGGCTACTGACCGTCAGATCTCGCCGGCCGACGGACCCCAGACGTCCGTCAGGGCAAAACCGCCCGGATGCGGATCGAATGGATCAAGGGCGACCTGCGACAGGCCAAAGGTGAAGCCGCGGCCCGTGATCGTCGGGATGATCGCCGGGCGTCCCGCTACAGTCGTTTCCGCCAGCAGGCCAACTTCGAACTCGGAATCGATGATCGAACGCGACTTGAAGACGTCGCCGACCTTGGCCTTGCCGCGCGCGTGCAGCGTCGCGAGATTGGCCGAGTTGCCGGTGCCGCAGGGCGAGCGATCGGCGCGACCGGGCCACATCGTCGTGCATGTGCGCACCGTGCCATCTGCTTCGATATCGCGGAACATCACATAGGCGACGCCCGAAATCGCCGGGATCTCCGGGTGAACGACCGAGACGCTGCGGTTGATCAGATCCTTGAGGACCATGCCCGCCTGAACCAGCGCTGCGGCATTCGACTTCTCTATCTTGAGATTGATCTGGCCGACATCGACAAGCGCGTAGAAGATGCCGCCATAGCAAAGGTCTGCCTGGATCTTGCCCCACTGCGGCGTGTCGATCTCGACGTCCAGTTCGTGAACGAAGGACGGGACCATGGTGAGCTTCACTTTTTCGCATCGGCCATCGCGGCACGTTGCCGTCACCTTGACGAGGCCAGCGGCCGTTTCCAGCGTGACGACGGTTTCGGGCTCGTGCATTTCCACGATGCCTGATTCAAGCAGTGCGGTGGTCACGCAGATCGAGTTCGAGCCGGAGCTCGCATGGGCCTGATCCGGCTGGAGGATGATGAAGGCCGCGTCAGCATCCGGATGCTTGGGTGGCAGCAACAGGTTGACAGAGCCGATCGGGGCGCCACGCGGCTCGAGGCATAGAAACCGCCGCAACTCCTGTCCCTTCGGGTCCGTGTTCAGCCAGCGAAGCTGCTCGGCAACCGTATCACCCGGAATCTTCGGAACGCCGCCGATTGCGACCTTGCCGATTTCACCTTCCGCGTGGACATCCAGCAGCTGGATCGTGCGTTTCCATCTCATCGGTCAACTCCCATAAAAATTGCCGTACGGCGCTTCGCCGACGATCTCAATAGCGGTCGATACGGAAAGGCACCATGTCGACGCCGGGCTTGGCGCCAATCATCATGTCCGCAACCAGCTGCGCCGTCGTCGCGCAATAGGTGAGGCCAAGATGGCCATGGCCGGTGGCGTACCAGATGCCGGGCATCTTCGACGACGCAGAGATGATCGGGATCGTGTCCGGCAGCGCCGGGCGATGGCCCATCCATTCGGTCGTTTCCTCAACCTGCAGCCCCGGTACGGCACGCTGCGCGTGACGAACAAGGACGCGCGGACGACGAAAATCGGGTGGCGCATCAAGGCCCGCGAGCTCGACATTGCCGCCGACGCGAATGCCACCCGCCGTCGGGGTGATCATGAAGGCGCGATGCGGCCAGATCACCGAGTAGCGCATGGAGACGCCGGGCTTCATGATCTGCGTATGATAGCCTCGCTCCGTTTCGAGCGGAATCGGCTCGCCGAGCTTTTGCGCCAGGACGCGGGTCTGGACACCGGCCGCAAAGACAACGGAATCCACGGTCAGGCGCTGACCGTTGTCAAGGAGCACGACCGTTCCGGCGTCGCTCTTCTCGACATTGCGCACCGCGCCCGAGAGAAAACCCGCGCCGAGCGCGAACGCCGCATCGGCGAGCTTGACCACAAGCTCATAAGGATTGCGGATCGACTTGTTGTCGGGCAGCAGGACCGCCTTTGCGATCGATGGCGACAGCGCCGGCTCAAGATTGCGGATGGCAGCGCCTGACAGCACCTCGAAATCAAAACCATAGCGTCGCATCATCTCGATATGGCCGCGATCGCCGGCGAATTCGGCTTCCGTCTCATAGATCGCCAGGCAACCTTCTTCGGTTATCAGGTCCGGCGCGCCGATCGCAGAGAGCATTTCTCGGAAATCAGCCAGCGCACGCCGCGACAGGCTCATTCCGGCGTCTTCGATCTGGCGCAGACGGGATGGTCTTCCCGCGGCGATGAAGCGGAGGAACCAGGGGAACATCTTCGGCGCATAGGAAGGGCGCAGCCAGACCGGCCCTTCCGGATCAAGCAGCCAGCCGGGGATCTTGCGCCAGGTGGTCGGGCCGGAACCGGCGGCAAAATCGAGCGCGATGCTCGCCATGTTGCCATAAGAGGTCCCGCGCCCCGGTTCCCCCTTGTCGATGAGGGTCACCTGAAAGCCGCGCCGCTGCAGTTCGAAGGCGATCGCGGCGCCAATCACGCCAGCGCCGACAACCGCGACCGTCCGTTTCTGTTCATCCACCATGTCTTCGCCCATCGCTCGGCAACAAATCCGTCGTCACCCTCACAGCTGATATATCAGAATGGCGGCGATTGCCTATCGGAATTTTGAAGGACGACATGCGAAAGAAGCTGTGGACGGAAGCCGGAAGCGACAGGATTTCGCGATCACAAGCATCGTCGGCGAGCATTAACTGGGAAGATGTGCGCTGAATAGAAAAGAGCCCGGCGCGGGAGGAGGTGCACCGGGCTCTTGATCCTGACTGACAACTGGGAGGAGGAGTGTTGTCAGTCCGACGAAGGAGCGCTGGGAGGAGGAGTGCGCTGCCTTCGAGAACATAGATAGCCCATTGTTTCGATCAGGAATAGGGAGATTACCGCAACGCAGCAATGCGCTACACGCAAAGCTATCGTCGCTACTTTTCCACGATCGCTCATTTTTGCAGCATTTTTGATCAATCGGTCAATTCCGTGGGCAAAAATCAGCTCCTACGTGTCGATATCACGTACATTTTCCCCCTCCCTCCCACCGAGGCCCGCGCGTTGTCCCGACAAAAGAATCATCCAGGAAGGTTTTAAGGATGATCCAGAGAAAGGGCGGCACACCGCCGCCCTTTCTCTCGTAAGTCGTCGTTTGGTAACCGTCGCCGTAAGGCATTCTGCGGTCACCATTCGTCGCCGCAAGGCATGCTGCCGTCACCATTCGTGCCGCCGAAGGTGCTCTGGCAGTAGGTGTGCCGCGGTGCTACCGGGGCGGGTGCCCGAACACCGATAGACCCTGTGGTGCCGGTATCGACGCCAAAGGCGGCCAGCGGATACCAATAGCCGTCAGAATGGCGCCGCATTCCGGGTTTTTCCACACGAGAACCACGATAGCCGTGCCAGTAGACAGCATGCGGGTTGTACTGCACCAACTCGACGTTTGTGGTGCTCGGTAGCGGAAGTTGCTGGAGGGGAGCGGCCTGCGCAGGCGCAAAGGACAGCGCGAGAAGTGCGCCAAGCGGCAGGGCAAGAGAAGCAGAACTGAGCATTTTCATGATAAACCCTCCTTTCGGATTTACATGAAGAAAATGCGTTCTTTCCTTGTAAAGTTCCGTCATCACACGCGACCTCCAGCACTTGTGATCGGCGGCGACTGGCCGTGATTGCAGCCGGCAAGCGCCTGCGGATCGCGATGCCACCACGCTGTTCGGGAGGCATGTCGAAGGGAGCCTTTTAGGGCGAGATCGGCCCCTCAGCGATCATATACGATGCGATAACCCTGGCTCGAGAGGCAAGCGACATACTGTCGGCGCGCGGCGGCTCTTGTTTGCGCCTCCTCATTGGCGGCGTCGATCGGGCGGTTTGCCATATGCGCCCGCAACTCGTACTGCCTGCGGGCTTCCTCGTACATGAAATTGCCGTCGGCGGTGCAGATACTATGGGCGACACCGGGCAGATTGAGCGGCGGATCAAGCGTGTTGACCGGCGTCAGGACGGGCATATTGTCGACGCAACTCGCAAGCACGGCGACCGATCCGCCAAGAACAAGCGCCCGAGCAAACTTACCCAACATATTCCCTCCGGCCTTGCACCATTTCACACGATAGCGCACCGCCCCGCGGGGCAGCGCGAGGCGACAATCGCGCAACAACATTGCGCCAGCCTAGCGGCGAGCTCCAAGATGCTACGATGGTAGGTAGAATTGTCGCTAGCAAACGCGTCCGCGCGAACGCAATCGTCCGATCTCGGCAATCAGAGTTTCAGCGCCAAGGCTGGAGCGGAAGGCGGCGACAACTCGCCCTCTTCCGGCCAGGCTGATTTTTTTCGCCAGTTCAGGTTGCTCGACAAGGGTGCGGATGGCGCCGGCGAGTGCGACAGGATCCCTTGGCGGGACGAGAATGCCGTCTTCACCGTCAGTAATAAGCTCGCGGACACCGCCGGCGTCGGTGCCGATTGTCGGCACTTCGCAGCTCATTGCCTCCATATAGGCAACCCCAAGCGGCTCCTGCCAGCTTGCAAGCGCAAAGATGTGCGCCTCCACCAACCTGCGCCGCACCTCTGCCTCGTTCACGGCGCCAAGCAGCTTCACACGATCGGCGAGCTGAAGATCGCGGATGGTTGCCTCTATGACTGCGCGGAATCCCTGCCCGCCCACGTCGTCTTCACCGGCGATCTCCAGCCCGACATCCATGCCTTCATTGACCAGCTGGCGAACGGCCTGAAGCAAATCCTGATGACCCTTGGCGGCATTCAGGCGCCCACAGGAGAAGATCATCACTCGCTCGCCGGGCGCAGCCGGCCGGTAGGCCGATGTGCGGGCAAAGCTATCGGTATCGACACCCATGGACTGCACTACCACCTCGGCAGGCATATCGCGGCCCAGCGCCTGGCGTGCCTCGTCAAGCAGGGTCTTGGTGATCACAGAAGCAAAGGCGGCGCGACGCCACTTGAACCCCTGCCCCGCGCCATAATCGGCAATCGGTCCATGCAACGTCAGGCTATAGGAAAGACCAGTCATGCGATTGGCGAGCGCCGCTATCAGGGCGGCTCGCCCGCACGAATGAACATGCACGTGGTCGATACCGTTGGCGGCACAATGTCTGGCGAGCCGCCGTGCCGAGGAAAGGCACAGCACGGCATCCTGAACCACGGCCGCGCCTTCGCTTCTGATCTCGGTCATCAGGCTACGCAACGGCAGCGAGAAGAGTGCTTGCAGGGTTGCGACCGGCGCGGGCTGGCCCAGATATTTGGTGTTCGCCATCGCCTCGGCGGACCAGCTGTGCGAAATCAGACCGGACGGAGGGGGACGGGTGCTCAACACACTGAGATCAACACCGCGTTTCCTCAGCTCGTTGATTTCACGCCAGAAGAAGATGTGGGTCTGCCCCGGAAATTGTGGAACGAGATATGCAATTTTCGGATTTTCACCCATCAAGTCCGTCTCTCTGCCGATTTACAAAGAGCTTTGTAAATCAAGACTGCCAAGTCGCACACCTGCACTTCCGGAGGGTACTTGTCAGCGATTGCGGCTACAGCCTTGACGCAACGACAGTGGATAGGCGGCCCGCGATGATGCTGGCGCCCAGCTGGCTTACGTGATCGTCATCGATATAGAGCGCGCGGCCTTCCATCTGCAGCAGGCAACGGCCTTGCTGCAGCGTGTCACAGAACAGCTCCCTCGGTTTGATCCGCAGCAGATTGGGGTGCGTTCCGATGCCGTCCAGCATGGCATCGGAGCCGGCGTTGCGCCTCTTGTTGACTGCCGAAGCCGTGGAAAGATCGACGTCGTGCTCCAGGCCGAAATACATTTCCTTGGACAGGTAGGCCGGCACATCCCAGCCAGCTTCGGGGATCTGATAGACCAGCACCACCTTCTTGCCGCGCGCAAGCAGGTCCTTTATATGCTGCTGCACGAGATCGGAAACCGATCTGATGCGGGCGGCAGAATCGTCGCGCGGCGCTTCTCCCGCGACCGGCTGCATGTAGCGAACGATCGTGCCCTCGTTACCACCCTCTTCATTGTTAAAC
Source organism: Hyphomicrobiales bacterium (assembly GCA_900489925.1). Classification (GTDB taxonomy): domain Bacteria; phylum Pseudomonadota; class Alphaproteobacteria; order Rhizobiales; family Rhizobiaceae; genus Rhizobium. The sequence goes on from UEHQ01000002.1 coordinate 429,878, forward strand.
AGATAGCCGCCGAGATGCGCCGTCCAGCGTGAAGCCAGAACCACCGTGTCGATCGCGGGATGGCTGTCTAGGTAGCTCATGGCATCCGTGTTGAAGCGCAGGCAGCTTTCGCCCGGGATCGAGCTTTCCAGCCCCGGAACCGGCATGCAGCCGGCATGGGTGAACTGCCGGACGCCCGCGCCTCGCGCAGCGAAGACCTTGGCCATCTCCAGCGAAATCGCCGCGCCATGGCTATCGCCGTAGATCATCACGGTTTCCGGCAGCGTCTTGTTGTGCCGGCAGGTATCCTGCGGTTCGATATAGTTCCTTTCCGTGCTCAGGCATGGCTGGAACATCGCACTCTCTTCCTTGAAGATCGCCGCGGTATTCAGTGCCTCGTCCGAAAGCCGTCCAGGGAAGCCCTGCTTGAGCTGACCCGCCGCGCCAACCGCGAAAATCACCGCGCTTGCGGCAACCGCGCCGGCAAAGATCGTCCTGCGGCTCACCCTGCTGCGATCCCGGAAGGGACGCTCGATATAGCGCCAGCTCGCCCATGCGATCGGCAAGGACATCAGCGCGACGGCAAGACTTAGCCAAACCGGCGGCTCGTTCAACATTCTGAGCCGCAGGAATGCGAGCAGAGGCTGGTGCCAGAGATAGGCGCTGTAGCTGATCAGGCCCACCAATACCAGCGGCTTGAGGCTGAGCAGACGACCGGCAAGCGAGCCCGAGCGTGCGAACATCAGCACCAGCACCGTTCCCAGAACGCAGGGCAGGACAAGCAGGCTCGGCGTCTGCCCGCCAGCGGGGAAGAATGCCAGCGATCCGACGATCAGGACGAGGCCCGCGAGCGACAACCAGTCACCATGCCTGGAGATCGCGTCGGCGGAGCGATTGCGCAGCGCGAGCGCGCCGAGCGCTCCGGCAAGAAGCTCCCAGGCACGCGAAACGATCATGTAGAAACCGGCTTCCGGATCGATCGATTGCAGCCATTGCGAACAGAGGATGCTCGCAAGCGTCAAGCCCGCCAGCAGCGGAAGGGTCAACCGCCGGCCGAATTTAAGGATGACGAGCAGCAGCAGCGGAAAGACGACGTAGAACTGCTCTTCGACCGAAAGGCTCCAGGTATGCAACAACGGCTTTTGTGCCGACGTCACGTCGAAGTAGCCGGTCTCGATGTAGAAAAGGATGTTCGACGCATAGCTGACCGTGGCCATCAGGCTTTGCGAGAAATCCTTGTAGGCCATGGGCAGCATCCACAGCCATGCAAATGGCAGGCAGGCAAGGATAACCACGAATAGCGCGGGCAGAATGCGCCGGGCGCGCCGCTCGTAAAAATCGACGATCGAAAACCGGTTGTTGTCGATATCGCGGGCAATGATCGAGGTGATGAGAAATCCACTTATGACGAAGAATATATCCACGCCGATGAAGCCGCCACTGAAGAACGGAACGCCCGCGTGAAAGAGGATCACCGGGAGAACAGCAACGGCCCGGAGGCCATCCACTTCCGGACGATACAAATCCTGCCGATCGCCAAGAACACCTGACGTATTGGTCTTCATCAACATGCAGATTTCCCCGGTTTTCTGCTAACTCACGACAGCTACTACAAGAAACATCTTCCAAGCGCCGAGAATCCTCGGGGCAGAGTTAATCAAGAATTTCCGCAGAAGTAGAATTACGATAAAATCACGCAATCCAGGGATGCTCTCTTAAGGCGCAAGCGCCGGCGCGCTTAACCACGCAGCTGCTACTGGAACAGGCTCAGGATTTTCGTCGGCGCGGAGTTGGCGATCGACAGGGACTGGATCGCCAGCTGCTGTTGGGTTTGCTGTGCCGACAGTCGCGACGATTCCTCTTCCATGTCGGCATCGACCAGACGACCAATGCCCTTCTCAACGGTGGCCATCAGCGATGCCGAGAATTCCGTCTGCATATCAATGCGCGATTGAAGCGCCCCGAGCACGGATGCGCCTTCCACGGCCCTGCCCATCGCCGCTTCGATGTAGTTGATGTACGTGTTGACCGCGGTCGGATGTTTGGCGATGTCGATATCGAGAAAGGCCAGCCTCGGAATCGGCTCGATGCTGACGTCGATATTCGTGAAGCTGATGCTGGTGCCCGCTCCCGCCCTGCGATCGACGCTCGGGTCACTCCTCAGCGTGACGTTCCCCGGTGACGTCGATTCAATAATCACGTCCGGCCAATCGGCGGCCATGAGCGATTGGAGCAAGGTCGCCATCTCGTCGGCGGTTTCGATTTTTCCGCTATCCTTGCCAAGCAACGTGTTCACGTAGGTCCGGTCAAATGAATAGGATTTGGATGGCGCACCGTTAACGGAGAAATTGAAGCTCACGCGTACGCCATCGGCGTCATTGCCGTCCACATAGTCCTGGAATTCCTCGAAATTCAGAGAGATCGTGGAACCGCGAGCGCCCCAACCACTATTGTCGACAAGCCCGCCGCGCGAATTCGTCGTGTTTGCCGCCCCACTCACTTGGACCGACGATCCGTCCAGACCGTTCGACCGATTCTGATCGGTCACGATTGCGATACGGTTCGGGATAATCCCGTTGATGTTGCTAACAACCGTTGCGCTGGCATCCGCCCCCGCGGCACCAAGAGCGTAATCCAGAACCTGGATGTATTGCTTGAAATTCGAGATAACGCCGTTCCACGACGAATTCACGGCATCGACCGTGGCCCGATCGATGGTGATCGCCGTGGTCTTGCCGGGATTCAACGCCCCCGGCAAACCTTGGCTGGCATTGTCGGCATCGACGGTGATGTCGAAGGTGATTTCGTCGGAGGCATCGTCAAAGGCGATTGGTCCGGAAAAGTCGAATGTGAACAGGCCAGCACTGGCGTACTCGTAATTGTAGTTCGTCCACTGTTCGATTCCGAGATCGTCGAGGTAACCTAAACGCAAACCGCCGATGGATGTCAGGTCGCGTGGATCTGGCTGAAGAATACCGCCGCCGTTGCTGTTGAAGAGCGAGGTTTGCGACAGGTGGATCTCCGTGGAATTCACGGCGACCGAGTTGGCCGAGCGGACGAAGGACGACACGACCGAGGCCGTGTTGACGTCGTTGTCGGTAATATCCGAGACGTCCGTATTGAGCCAGTTCTGGCCAGAGAAGCTCGCGGACGTTGCGATGCTGACGACCTGCTGCTTCAGCTGATCCAATTCAGCCTGCACCTTTGCCTTGTCGACGCCTGCCTCGGTGGCTGCAACCAGCTTTGCCTTGAAGTTGCCGAGGACATCGATAACCGCGGTCATCCCGGTATAGGCGGTATCGACCTTGGCCGCCCCCAGCCCGAGAGCGTCATGGACGGCGGAAATCGCGCCCTTGTCTGAACGCATGGTCGTCGCAATCGCCCAATAGGCAGCATTATCCGAAGCATTTTCGACGCGAAGGCCGGATGACACCCGCTGCTGCGTATGCTGCAGTCCAGAGTTGATCGACTGTAGTGTCTGAAGTGCGGCTAACGCCGACGTGTTCGTAACAATGGAGGTCATGAGAACCCACGGATAAAACTAAAGATTGTTCTAAAATTGCAAAAAGGCCGCCTTATGCATCCTATGGATGCCAAACTACTAAGCCGTTGGTTAACAAAAGATGGATCAAATTAGCAAAATATGATCAACCCTCGCAATGTATGAGTGTGGTCGGCTGTCACAAGCCGAGGCCAACCCCACCTAGCCAAGCTGATTGGCCACTGCGTGTTGTCTACTTCCAGGTAATCAGATGCTTCGGTGACCGATGTTGGCTGCCGTCTCAATGACAAATCGGCCGGTGGCGCTCACGGCCGAATATACGACGTAAAGCCAGTGCGCGTCTTTTCGTCAAAGGAAATGGGTAAAGCGGGAATGCCAGAACTGGCCTAGGCCATTATGTTCGAGCGAAGGCGAACCGGATCGATCCAGGCGCTCTTAGACTTTTACAAAAGAGATTGGAAGGAATGGCGCACCCGAAGAGATTCGAACTCCTGACCCCCAGATTCGTAGTCTGGTGCTCTATCCAGCTGAGCTACGGGTGCGTCTGCAGCGGTGTGTCCCGCTGGCGTGAGCGGTTCTCTAAAGGGTCCTTTGAGCGATTGCAATAGGCTTTTTCAAAAAATAACAGTTCTTGTCACACGAGGCTGGAATGCGGAAATTGCATTACTTTTCATGCAGGGTGCGACTGCGGTAATCCTCCAGCGAAACCGGGCGATCCGGAATCTCGATGCGGAACTGGGTTCCGACCGATGGTTTTTCCACAAGCGCGATTGTTCCCCCGTGCGCCAGCACGAGCTCGCGCGCGATGGCCAGCCCCAGTCCCGTGCCGCCCGAACGGGCCGAGCCACGGAACGCGGCAAAGAGGTTCTGGCGGGCCTTTGGCGGCATGCCGGGGCCCGTGTCATCGACGATGATGCTGACCACACTGCCGACGCGCTGCGCCGAGACGGTGATGCGTTTGACCACCTCGGCATTGCCGGCGTCGCCCATGGCCGTCAGCGCCTGCAGCGCGTTGCGGCAGAGATTGTGGATGACGCGGAAGAGCTGCTCGTTGTCGGCGTCCACCTCAAGGTCCAAGCCCACCTGCTCGACAAACTCGACGCCACTCTGCGCGTCGATCGCCAGCATGTCCTTCACGTCCTCGATCAGCACCGAGAGCCGGACCGCGCGTCGCCGTGGGGCCGATTCGGTCGCCTGACCATAAGAGAGCACCTCCGTCGTATAGCCGACGGCGCGATCGATCGTGCGCAGCAGCTTCGGCGCGAAACGCTTCACCATGGGATCGTCGACATCGACGAGACGGTCGGACATGAGCTGCGCCGAGGCGAGGATATTGCGCATGTCGTGATTGATCTTGGAGACGGCCAGCCCAAGGGCGGCAAGATTCTTCTGCTGCTTCAGCGTCCTTTGCAATTCCAGCTGCATGGCGCTCAGATGCCGGCCGGCAACGGAGAGCTCATCGCGGCCGCCATCGCTCGCGAAAACATGCTCCGGCTTCTCGGGATCGGCGGAGAATTCCTGCATGCTCCCGGTCAGCCGGCGGATCGGATGAATCAGGATGCGGTTGAGCGCGAAGAAGATCAGCGTCGCGGTAAACAGCGAAATCAGGATCGACAGCAGGAAGACGTTGCGGGAATAGAGCAGCATCGCATTGCGCAGATGCTTGTCCTTCATCACCACTTCAACGCCGGTGTTGGTGTCCTGAACCGGGCCATAGACGCGGATCATCCTGTCACCGCCGAAGATCAGCGTATCGAGCGCGTCGCCGATGGCCGTCAGCGCCGGCACATTGGTCAGGTCATACTGCTCATCGACGGAGGTGGGCATATCCGAAGTCGCCAGGAGGCGCGAGGTGCCGTCCTTTCGCAGGACGATCGCCTTCGTCCCAGTCGCGTCGAGCGTTTCCTTCTGCAGGGCGCGCGTGAGCTCCACCGGCTGCAGGCCATCGATAACGATGGCGGCTGCGGCAGCGGCACTCAGCCGCTCGTCCAGCCAGCGCAGGCGCATGGCGCTGACCGACGGGAAGAAGATCAGCACTTCAGCCAGCATGATGCAGACGACGATCAGCCAGAGGAGCTTGCCGGAAAGACCACCGAACAGGCCCAGGGGGCGGCGCGCATTGCTGCCGCCGTCGGAGACGGTCGTGCTTGCGGGAAGTTTGTCTGCTTCGTCAGGGGCCGGCATCGCATTTGTCCACTCGGCGTCCAGCGCCACAGATCAGTCTTCTATAATAAACTATGGAGACGCGTTTTCAAATGTTTGCGAGCAAGTGGCGCGATCCTGACAGCAAAAACACGAACGCCGCCCGGAGGCGGCGTTCCCTATTCAGTCAAACGCGTCGGAGATCAGAATTCTTCCCAGTTCTGCTCGGCGACGGCGGCATTGCCGTTGAATGCACGGGCGACGCTGTTCATGGCCCGGCGTGCAGGCGATGCGACGGGGCGGTGCTCTTCATAACGCGCGACCGCCACGGGTGCTGCCGCATGTCCGCTCGAGACCTTGAAGCGCGAGATCAGGCGTACGAGGCCATCGGCTTCGGCCGAAAGCTTGTGGGTCGCAGCCGAGGTTTCTTCCACCATCGCGGCGTTCTGCTGCGTGACCTGGTCCATCTGGTTGACGGCGGTGTTGACTTCCTTGAGGCCGGTCGACTGTTCCTTGGCAGCCGTTGCGATCGAATGGATGTGATCGTTGATCGCGTTGACACGGCGCTCGATCTGCGAGAGTGCCTCGCCGGTCGCCTGGACGAGCTTGACGCCGACCTGAACCTCGTCACCCGACTTGGTAATCAGGCCCTTGATGTCCTTGGCCGCAGTCGCCGAGCGCTGTGCCAGCTCTCGGACTTCCTGTGCCACAACCGCAAAGCCCTTGCCGGCTTCACCAGCGCGCGCAGCTTCGACACCGGCGTTCAGTGCGAGCAGGTTGGTCTGGAAGGCGATTTCGTCGATCACGTTGATGATCTGGCTGATCTCGCGTGATGCCTGCTCGATGCGGCCCATGGCCTCGACGGCATTGCGCACGACCACACCCGACTTGCCGGCATCATCCTTGGCCTCGGTGACCATGACGCTGGCCTCCTGAGCACGTTCCGTCGAGTTGTTGACGACGGCGGTGATCTCGTCGAGCGCTGCCGAGGTTTCCTCGAGGGCAGCGGCCTGCTGTTCGGTGCGCTTGGAGAGATCGTCGCTTGCCGAACGCAGTTCGTTGGTGTTGCCGTTGAAGGCTTCAGCCGTTTCGCGAACTTCGCGCATCGTCGTCTGCAGCGTCGCAAAGGTGCTGTTGACGTTCTTCTGCAGCTCGGCAAAGGCACCCTGGAAGTTACCATGCATGGTCTGCGTCAGGTCGCCATCCGCAAGGCTGGCGATCACACGGCGGGTTTCGCCGACACCGCCATCGACGCCCGACAGCAGGTTGTTGATGTTGCCGGCGAACTGGTTGAGGTTCTCGTCGCCATAATCCTTTTCGATGCGGCGGCTGAAATCACCGGCGGCAGCGGCTGCGACCACAACCGACATGCTTGACTGCAGGTCGTCGCTCTTGGCGCGCATGGCGGCTTCCTGCGCGTTCATGCGGCGAACGGCCAGACCGTTTTCCTTGAAGACGGCGACGGCTGCTGCCATTTCGCCGATTTCATCCTGGCGTCCGGCGAACGGAACTTCGGCGTCGAAGTTGCCGTCGGCAACGTTCTTGATCGCATCCGTAACCTTCTTGATCGGGCGGCTGAGCTGCACGCTGCCAATATAAAGACCAAGGCCCACGCCGACGGCGATGCCGATACCCGTGATGCCAAGCACCAGCCACAGGATCGACGAGCGGAAGCTCTCCACCTGCGCGTTGACGGCATCGAGCGTCGCCTTGTCGGTCGCCACGATCGCATCGATCTCAGCCTGGAAGGCCTTGCGGTTCGCGCGGTTGGCGTCGTTGTTGCCCTGCTCGTTGGCAGCCTGCGGGCTGACCTCGGTGCCAAGCCGTGCGGTCTCGGCGCGGAACGAGCGGAATTCCTTGGCGCGATCCATCAGCTTGCCGAAGGACTCTTTCTGGCTTTCCGGAATGAGCGGCTGCCAGGAGGCAATGACCTGATCGATCTGATCGAGGTCAGCCAGCAGACCCTTGGCGAATGCGCCGGCATCCTTCGTCGTCGGCGCGCCATAGATCCCGCGGGCCTCCATGACGGTCGCAGTCACGAAACGGTTCAACCGCTCGCCGGAGTAGGCGCGCGCGGCGGCATCTTCATAGGCCGATAGGTTGTCGTTATATTCATGAACTGCATAAAGCGCCGTTGCTCCGATCAGCAGTGCGACGCCGCACATTGCCGAAACGAGCAAATTGATCTTGCCACTAATCTTCACTGAAAACCCCCACTAGCCACAACGCGCCGAAAAGCACTCCTCCGGCTGATAGCTAAATTTGGCTCAAATAAATTAACGTTAGATTTCGGATGGTTGGCGGGAGAACTATAATAAATTACCCGTGCTTAGTGGTTGCTGCGTATATTTTTGCAGCAGATAAGAGCAGATCGCGCCATATCCGCGCGGAACGATTGCAGCATGAGAAAAAAATTTGTGACTGCCAAAGGTTTAGGCACTGTCACAAACCTTAACGGGTCGCGCGAGATTTAGCATCCTAAAGGCGAAACGGCCGGATTCAGCCTGCGATAATTGACTTATTGGATCTTCATCCGTATAAGCCGCCGCACGTCCGGTCATAGTGGCTTCTAGCCCCGCCCGTTCGAAAAATAACGCTCCTTGCAATATGCAAATTCAAGAAGGGCCGCACTCCGCGGTGTTTAAATAAATGAAGCGTACCTACCAACCATCCAAGCTTGTCCGCAAGCGTCGCCACGGTTTCCGTGCACGTATGGCTACCAAGGGCGGCCGTAAGGTCATCGTTGCTCGCCGCGGTCGCGGCCGCAAGCGTCTTTCGGCCTAAGGCCGGAATTGCCCGATAAGTGATGGCGGGCGAATTGACGACCAAGAATGAAAAAATGACTGCCGGGCGGCTGAAAAGCCGCCCGCAGTTTCTTGCCGTTCGCCAGGGCGAAAAACGCAAGGGTGGTTTCTTCCTGCTTGAGGTGCTCAACCGGAAAGAACCCAACACTGAAGCCCGCGTCGGCTTCACCGTTACCAAAAAACACGGCAATGCGGTCGAACGAAACCGGATGAGGCGACGCCTGAAAGAGGCAGTGCGACTTCATGCGGGGTTTGCAATGCAGCCCGGACACGACTATGTGGTTGTCGCGCGAAGGGACGTGCTTCAGGCATCCTTCAAAGAATTAGCCGCAGAGCTCAAGGCTCGCGTCGAGACCAAGCCGAAACACAAGCGGTCCGGAGACGGACGCTCCAGGAACGTATGATGCAAAACAACCGCAACTACTTCATTGCGATCGCCCTCTCGGTGCTGATCGTTCTCGGCTGGCAATTCCTTTACATGAATCCGCGCATCGAAGCGCAGCGGAAGGCCGAACTGGCTCAGAAGGCCCAGCAGCAGACCGAGCAGGTGCAGACGCCTGCCGCCGGCGGCGCGGGCACGGCCCAGACGAACGGTGCCGCTCCTTCCGGCCAGGCCGCCGCGACGACATCGCTCGCCGACGCGCTTGCCAAGAACCCGCGCGTTACGATCGATACCGCAGCTCTTGCCGGCTCCATCAACCTCGTCGGCGCCCGCCTCGATGACTTGAAGCTCAAGGGCTACCACGAGACCGTGGATGACTCGAGCCCGATCATCACGCTCTTCAGCCCGTCGGAGACGAAGGACGGCTACTTCGCCGAACTCGGCTACATCGGCGACGCTGCCACCGGCAACGTTCCGGGTCCTTCGACCGTGTGGACCGCACCGGAAGGCGCCAAACTGACCGAAACGACGCCGGTTACGCTCACCTATACCAATGACAAGGGCATCACCTTCGCCCGCACGATCTCGGTCGATCAGCACTACATGTTCACGGTCACCGACAAGGTCACCAATGCGGGCCAGGCTCCGGCGGCATTGTCCTCCTATGGCCGCGTCACCCGCTACAACAAGCCTGCCGTTGCATCGACCTACGTACTGCACGAAGGCTTTATCGGCGTGATCGGCGACAGCCTGCTCGAGAGCAAGTACGCCGCTGTCGAGAAGGAAGCCGTGACGCCGGCAACGGCAACCGGCGGCTGGCTCGGCATCACCGACAAGTACTGGGCGGCGACGATCGTTCCGCCGCAGCAGACCCCGTATGATGCACGCTTCACGCACTTCACGGATGGTCAGCCGCGTTTCCAGGCAGACTACAAGCAGAACGCCGTTACCGTCGCTCCTGGCCAGTCGCTCGAGCTGAAGAACCTCGTGTTCGCCGGCGCCAAGGAAGTTCCCGTCATCGACGGCTACAAGGATAGCTACCAGATCCCGCGCTTCGATCGCCTGATCGACTGGGGCTGGTTCTACTTCCTGACGAAGCCGATGTTCAAACTGATGGACTTCTTCTTCCGTTACTTCGGCAACTTCGGCGTGGCGATCCTGCTGACGACCATCGTGGTGAAGGCGCTGTTCTTCCCGCTCGCCAGCAAGCAGTACGCTTCGATGGCGAACATGAAGCGCGTGCAGCCGAAGATGGAAGAGCTGAAGGCCAAGTTCGGCGACGACCGCATGGGCCTGCAGCAGGCGACCATGGCGCTCTACAAGGAAGAGAAGATCAACCCGATCGCCGGTTGCTGGCCGATCGCGCTGCAGATCCCGATCTTCTTCTCGCTCTACAAGGTGATCTACATCACCATCGAGATGCGCCACGCGCCGTTCTTCGGCTGGATCCAGGACCTTTCGGCACCCGATCCGACGTCGTTCATCAACCTGTTCGGCCTGCTGCCGTTCGCTGCTCCGACCTTCCTGCATCTCGGCGTCTGGCCGCTGATCATGGGCGTCACGATGTTCCTGCAGATGCGCATGAACCCGACACCGCCGGATCCGACGCAGGCGATGATCTTCAACTGGATGCCGCTGGTCTTCACCTTCATGCTGGCGAGCTTCCCGGCCGGTCTGGTCATCTACTGGGCCTGGAACAACACGCTTTCGGTCATCCAGCAGTCGGTGATCATGAAGCGCCACGGCGTGAAGATCGAGCTCTTCGACAATCTGAAGGGGCTCTTCAAACGAAAGCCGGCCCCCACCGAGAAATGATGGAAAGCCCCGCTTCGGCGGGGCTTTTCTTTTATGGCTGCGCGACCGCTACCCGCTCCCGTGGGGTGACGGTATTCGCGCGGCCGGTTGACAAAATGACCCGAAACCTGAATGCCATAGGTTCACTGGATTTGGACGTGCTGGAAAAGGCCGAATGACCGAAAACAACGACAAGCCGCTCTTCGGCCGCACGTGGATCTTCATCCGCGGCGTGCCCTCCCTGAAATTCCTGCCGCCGGAAGGGCCAGCGGAAGTGGCCTTTGCTGGCCGCTCGAATGTCGGCAAGTCGTCGCTGATCAATGCGCTTGTCAGCCACAAGGGCTTGGCGCGAACATCGAACACGCCGGGCCGCACGCAGGAACTCAACTACTTCGTTCCGGACGGGTATTCCGGCGAAGGCGGCGACCTGCCGCCAATGGCGCTGGTCGACATGCCCGGCTACGGCTATGCGCAAGCGCCGAAGGAACACGTGGACGCCTGGACCAAGCTGGTCTTCGACTATCTGCGCGGCCGCGCGACGCTGAAGCGCGTCTACGTGCTGATCGACAGCCGCCACGGCATCAAGAAGAACGACGACGAGGTCCTCGACCTTCTCGACAAGGCGGCCGTTTCCTATCAGGTCGTCCTGACCAAGACGGACAAGATCAAGCCGCCGGCTGTCGTCAAGCTGCTTGCCGAGACAGCTGAGAAGATCAAGAAGCGCCCCGCGGCCTATCCTGAAATCATCGCAACGTCGTCGGAAAAGAGCGAAGGGCTGGACGATCTGCGTGCTGCCATCGCCCAGACGGTCGGGGTCGCCAACTGGAAGTGAAAGGCGCCCCGGGGTGGAATAGGGCGCCTCTCGGGGCTGCCTGAACTTGCTTACATCTTTGGCAGCAGAACCTTGTCGACCACGTGAATGACGCCATTCGACTGTTTGACGTCCGCGATGGTCACATGGGCAACGTCGCCGTTTTCGTCAGTGAGCGTGATCTTGCCCATGCTTTCCCTGGCCTTCAGCACGCAGCCGCCAACGGTCTTGATATCGTGCTCGCCGCCATCTGCCTTGATCATCTTCGCGACGGTCTTGGCCATCGCATCAGCGGCAACGACATGGCAGGTCAGGATCTTTGTCAGCTTGGCCTTGTTCTCAGGCTTCAGCAGCGTATCGACCGTACCGGCAGGCAAGGCCGCGAAGGCTTCGTTGGTCGGCGCAAAGACTGTGAACGGGCCCTTGCCTTCGAGCGTCGAGACAAGCCCGGCTTCCTTGACGGCAGCAACCAGCGTTGTGTGATCCTTGGAGTTCACGGCATTCTCGACGATGTTCTTCGTCGGATACATTGCGGCGCCGCCTACCATCGGGTTCTTTGCCTGTGCGGCGAAGGCGAGCGTGGAAACGGCGGTGGCAAGCGCGACGATGCGCAATGCGGACTTGAGCATAATTGTTCTCCTCTTGCGTCCACGTCGGCCAGGCCCAATGCCTGATGCTGCGAGGACTTGAGGATCTACGGAGCGTCCGCAAAAAGAGTTTCAGAAATAATTACGGCCTGTGCGCAGCACCGCTGGCAACCACCGGACCAGTCGGCGCGCCTGTGCGTGATCCGCCGAACGGTTCGAGGCTGACCGCAAGCGTGGTGCCCTCCCCGAGGGTCGCACGCATATCGGCCGGTATGACAAGTTCCCCGGCTTGCCCCGGCGGGAATATGCCGAGCGATTTAGGCGCCCCATCGGTGGGCACCATCCAGAGCTCGAGCGACTTCTCTTCCGGTTTACCCGCAGCAACGGGGATGATCTTCATCCGGCCGCTTTCCGTCTCGTATGAAGCCATGAGGTTGATCTGGCTGTTCGGCGCCGACAGTTCAGCAACGAGCGGCGCCCCCGGTTTGGGTGGGGAGACCGTCGCGAATGCAAGAACCAGGGACGCAACCGCCACCAGAAGCGACGCGGCGGTCAGCGACCGCCAGAAGACGACTGAATTCCAGAGGCTCAACGCAGGGGCGCCGCTCGCTTCCGGTGCGCCGAACAGACGTGCTTCGACCTGCTTGAAGGTTTCCTGGGTGGGAGACACGACGTCGTAGTCTTCATTGAAGCTTGAGAGATTCGTTTCCCAGCGACTGACGATGGCGGCAAATTGTCGATCGCGGCGCATTCGCTCTTCGACGACCCGCCGATCCTTGAAGGAGAGAACACCAAGCACATACTCGCCTGCGAGTACTTCGTCGCGCGAGCGGCCTCCCTTGCTTTGATCCGATGATGTCATCGTTCCATGCACTCTCTCAGCTTCAAGAGGCTGCGTCGCAGCCACGTGCGCATCGTATTCAAGGGTACGCCAAACTGATCGGCGAGCTCCTGATAGCTCAGCCCTTCGACATAGGCCTGTCGGACCGCCGTCGCACGTTCAGCTTCCAACTCTTCCATGCAGGTGTCAATCCGCCTTCCTTCATCGCGCAGCACAGTCTGCGCTTCGGGATCAAGATCGCCATCCGCAAGATCGTACGCCGTGTCCAATTCGTCCGCCACCGGCTTTCGACCGCGCAGCGTGTCAATTGCCTGATTGCGCGCAATTGTCGCCAGCCATGGCGACGGCGCGCCGGTATCAGCCGCAAAGACTGAAGCGCGCTGCCAGATCTTGATATAGACTTCCTGCAACGCCTCCTCCGCCTCCACGCGGTCTTTCAGGATACGCAGACAGATGGAAAAAAGTTTCGGGCTGGTGTCGCGATAGAGCGACGCGAAGGCTTTTCGATCGCCGAGTGCAACGCGGCCGATCATCCCTGCGATATCCTCGCTCCCCATGCAGCGCCTCTTCCCTGCCATGCGACCAACCCAAAGGAGAATCGCCGTGCCCGGCAACGCACCCGAATGCGATCAGATACGGCAACTAATGCAGTGTGGATTATTCCATCTGTCAAAAACTTGGGATAAAAGGCCGCGAACAATTCCACGGGGTATCCCATGAACCAGTCCGAAAGCGAAACCCAGGCACGTCTGCTTGCGCAGGCTCTGCCTTTCATGCAGCGTTACGAGAACAAGACCATCGTCGTGAAGTACGGCGGCCATGCCATGGGCAACCCCGAACTCGGCAAGGCTTTCGCGAGTGATATCGCGCTTCTCAAGCAATCCGGCGTCAATCCGATCGTCGTTCACGGCGGCGGGCCGCAGATCGGCGCGATGCTGACGAAGATGGGCATCGAATCGAAGTTCGAAGGCGGTTTGCGCGTTACCGACGCCAAGACTGTCGAGATCGTCGAAATGGTGCTCGCCGGCTCGATCAACAAGGAGATCGTGGCGCTCATCAACCAGACGGGCGAATGGGCGATCGGCCTCTGCGGCAAGGACGGCAATATGGTCTTCGCCGAAAAGGCGCAGAAGAAGATCAAGGATCCGGATTCCAACATCGAGCGCGTGCTCGATCTCGGCTTCGTCGGCGAAGTGGTTGAAGTCGACCGCACGCTGCTCGATCTGCTCGCCCGGTCAGAGATGATCCCCGTCATCGCCCCGGTTGCTCCCGGCCGCGACGGCGCGACCTACAACATCAACGCCGACACCTTTGCCGGCGCGATTGCCGGTGCGCTGAACGCCACGCGCCTGCTTTTCTTGACGGATGTTCCCGGCGTTCTCGACAAGCAGGGCAACCTGATCAAGGAACTCTCGGTCGCGCAGGCACACGCACTGATCGCCGACGGCACGATTTCCGGCGGCATGATCCCGAAGGTCGAGACCTGCATCGATGCGATCAAGGCCGGCGTCCAGGGCGTCGTCATCCTGAACGGCAAGACCGCCCATTCGGTCCTGCTCGAGATCTTTACCGAGCACGGCGCGGGAACGCTGATCGTTCCGTAACGGCGGTCTTTTCCATTCTGTGAGCAGATGAATACCCCTCCCCAACCCCTCCCCACAAGGGGGAGGGACTAACTCGTGGCAACGTCCGCGCCAAAGTCGCGTCACTAAAGTCCGTTGAGAGGCTTCGGCTTGGTGGAGAGCGTGCGCCCAGCAAGCCCCTCCCCCTTGTGGGGAGGGGTTGGGGAGGGGACTATTTCATAGCGTCCCGTAAACCGCCGCGGCTGCTTCTTTCAGCTTCTCCATCATCGCCCGATATGGTCCCGGTCCGTAGCTGACGCGGGAAACGCCGAGCTTTGCCAGCGTCTTCACGTCAGGCGCGCCCGGCCGCATCATGATGTTGACCGGCAGCGGCGACGTGGCGCAGACCTTCTCAATTAGCGTCTCATCGATCAGCCAAGGCACGAAGAAGCCGTTGGCACCAGCGGCAGCGTAGGCCTTGCCGCGCTCGATCGCTTCTTCGACCAGGCCGGCATGCTTCGAAAGATCGCCTTCACGCAAAAACAGGTCGGTGCGTGCGTTGATGAAGAATGCCACGCCGCGACGGTCCGCCATCTCGCGGATGGCGCGGATGCGGGCGGCCTGTTTCTCGACCGGGTGCAGCCCTTCGCCGCCAACCACCTGATCTTCGAAATTGATGCCGATAGCGCCGGCGTCGATCAACTGTTCGACATTGGCGGCAGCGCCCGCCGGATCGGTGGAATAGGCGCCTTCGAAATCGACAGAGAGCGGCAGATCGTTGACCGCGGTGATCTGGCGCGTCGTGGCGACCAACGCCTCCATCGGGATCTTCTCGCCGTCGCCATAGCCCTGCGCTGCGGCGACCGACCAGCTTCCGGTCGCCAGAGCTTTAGCGCCAGCCTCGGTCACTGCCTTTGCCGTTCCGGCGTCCCACACATTGTAAAGAACGACAGGATTGCCCTTCTGGTGCAGCGCGCCGAACGCACTCGCTTTTTCAGCCTGATTCATTGGATCTCCTCCATAAACAAAGTTCTGGTTTTCATCTCATTTTCATGTCGCAGAAGCCATTGCTTGCGCCAGAGGCCGCCACCGTAGCCGGTCAGCGACCCGTCGGCGCCGATCAAGCGGTGACAGGGGATGACGATCGCCATCTGGTTTGCGCCATTGGCACGGCCGACGGCACGCACCATCTGCGGGTTGTTCATGCCGCGCGCAATATCGCCATAGGCTCGCGTCTCACCAACCGGTATGTCGATCAGCTTCGACCAGACCTCACGTTCGAACGACGTGCCGAAACCGAGCGCGAGGGGTGTACGGAAGATTGCCGATTTGCCCGCGAAATAGGCCGTCACCTCGGCTTCGATCTGATCGATCGCCGGCGTGCGGCCGGCTGCGACCGAGGAGCGCGTCTTGCGCTGCAGCTTCTCCAGTTCGGCAGGCAGCGCCTTGCGGTCGTGGAATTCAAGGAGATGCAGATGCGTCTGGTCGGCCACGGCGACCATCGGGCCAAGCGGCGTTTCGAACCAGTCGGCGAACAGAAGATCGCGATTCTGGGACATGGCAGGCGCCTTGCCGATCAAGCGCTGGAACGCGGCGCGGAAGCCGCTGCCCGATTCATAGCCCGCCTCGATCTGCGCATCGATGACGCGCGCGCCGTTCGCCAGTTGCTTGGCCGCCTCGCCGAGACGCCGATAGCGGGCGATATCGAGAAAGGTCATGCCAAGGGATCGCTTGAAAGCCCGTCGTACGGTCGAGGGATCGTAGCCCTGCGCAATCAGATCATCTTCCGTCCATCGCGCCGCTGGATCGCCGTCAAGCGCCGAGAGCAGCTGGTCGACGATCGGCTCCCTGCCCGCCTCTTCCAATGGCCGGCACCGTTGGCAGGGCCGAAATCCCGACTGCATGCAGGTGGAGATGGAATCGTAGAACAGCGTATTCTCACGCTTCGGCTTGCGGGCCGGGCAGGTCAGCCGGCAGAAGATGCCGGTTGTCTTGACGCAGACATAGGCGCGGCCCTCGTAGGCCGCGCTGCGGGCAATCAGCGCATCGTAGAGCGCGTCGTCATTGGGCAGATCGAAGAGCATGAAGCGTTCTACCATCCCTTCCCGACTGCGTCCGCCGCAAATCGGGCGTCTATTTTTTCTTGCCGATTTCCTTGCGCAGCAAGCCGTGGCATAACGCGGCCATGACAAAGATTGAGCGCACCCCATCCAAGACAGATTTCTCGCACGTGACCGAGTGGGTTTTCGATCTCGACAACACGCTCTACCCGCATCACGTCAATCTGTTCGCGCAGATCGACAAGAACATGACGAGCTATGTCTCGACGCTGTTGCAGATGGAGCGAGACGAGGCGCGCAAGCTGCAGAAGCAGTATTACCTCGACCATGGAACGACGCTGCAGGGGCTGATGATCCATCACGGCATCGACCCCAACGACTTCCTCGAGAAGGCCCATGCGATCGACTATTCGAGCCTGACGGCTCAGCCGGAACTCGGTGCTGCGATCAAGGCCCTTCCCGGCCGCAAGTTCATCTTCACCAACGGCAGCGTCAAGCATGCTGAAATGACGGCCGGTGCGCTTGGCATTCTCGATCACTTCGACGACATCTTCGATATCGTTGCCGCCGATTTCGTGCCGAAGCCGGCACAGGCGACCTATGACAAGTTCGCAGCCTTGAAGCGCGTCGAAACCGGCAAGGCGGCGATGTTCGAGGACCTGCCACGCAACCTCAAGGTTCCGAAGGCGCTCGGCATGCAGACGGTTCTGCTGGTGCCGAACAACCTCGAAGAAACTGTTGTCGAATGGTGGGAAAAGACCAGTGGCGAAGACGACCATGTCGACTACGTCACCGACGATCTCGCTGATTTCCTTGGAAAGATTATCGGCTAAGTTACAGAAAGTTCACCCAGCTTACCGATCTTTAATTGGGCAAAATAAGATATCGGCCCTACCTTTTCATCTGTGATCCCAACGAGATTGCATACTGAAAGGAACTCAGATGTCTCGGAACAAGCTGATACTGGCCGCACTTTCCTCCGTCTTAATTGTGGGTGCCGCAGCCGGCAGCAGTTTTGCCGCGGCCGGCGACAAGCACAAGCATCCGCCGAAGCCGCATCACATGAGAATGATGGGCGGCGGACCGCCCATGCCCATGATCCGTGAAGTCGTGTTCGTCCGCATGCTGCAGCAGTTCGATACGAACAAGGACGGCCAGATTACCAAGGACGAAGCAAAGACCGGCATGGAAGCAATCTTTGCCGCGATCGACACCAACAATGACGGCTCGCTGACCCCCGGCGAAATCCGCAAGTATCGTGAAGCGCAGATGGCCAAGGCCAAGGCGCCCGACGATGACATGACGTCGGATGACGGAGCACCCGCGCCGCCGCCGGCCGATGCCGACACTGCCCAGCCTGCCCCGCCTCCGGGTGGACCTGATGGTGGCCCCGGCCGCCACGGCATGCGCGGCGGTGGCATGATGCGCGAAATGATGATGATGCAGCGCATCGATACCGACGAAAACGGCCAGATTTCCAAGCAGGAAGCCGAAGCCGCCTTCGAGAAGTTCTTTACGTGGATGGATCGCAACAAGGACGGCGTGATTTCGATCGCCGACATGCCCGATCGCCCATTCCCGTAAGCAATAGCTTACCGAAAACGGAGCCCGTCGCGACCAGCGCGGCGGGCTCTTTTTTATTCGTGATGCTCGTAGAAGTCCTGGATGATCTTCCAGGCTGCATCGGCCGTATCGACGAAGCTGATGAGATTGACATCATCGGGCGCAATCGTGCCGAACTCGGCCAGCGCCTCGAAATTGATGATGCTGCGCCAGAATTTTTCTCCGAAGAGAATGAGCGGCATCTTCTCCATGCGGCCCGTCTGGATCAGCGTCAGGCACTCGAAAAACTCGTCGAGCGTGCCGAAGCCACCGGGAAACACGGCAATCGCCTTGGCGCGCACCATGAAGTGCATCTTGCGGATGGCGAAGTAGTGGAAATTGAAGCTGAGTTCCGGCGTGACATAGACGTTCGGCGCCTGCTCGTGAGGCAGCACGATGTTGAGGCCGATCGACGGCGCGCCCTCGTCGGCGGCACCGCGGTTGCCCGCCTCCATGACACCCGGGCCGCCGCCGGTGACGACGACATACTCATGGAAATCGAAGCCGGCCGAATATTTCGAGCAGAGCCGCGCAAACTTGCGCGCCTCGTCGTAATAGACCGATGCGGCTTCCAGATTGGCGCGCTGCGTCTCGTTGCGCGCGGCCCAGGCACTCTGGCCGGGTGCCGGGATGCGGGCGCCGCCGAACATGACGACAGTCGACTTGATGCCGCGTTCCGTCAGCATCATTTCGGTCTTCATCAGCTCAAGCTGCAGGCGGATCGGGCGCAGCTCCTCGCGGCACAGGAAATCCTCGTCGGCATAGGCAAGGCGATAGGCCGGCGACAACGTCTGCGGCGTCTTCGGTACCGCCTCGGCGCGCTGCCTGTCGGTCTCGCTCGTCTTCAACGGATCCCAGACGCCATCCTTGCGCCTCAGCCTGCCGTTTCTTCCCTTTGCCATGTCGAAATGCCTTTCAGTACCGCCGGCAGCCTTTGCCGGCATGTCGTTTCATGCCGTTGATCGGGAGAGTGATCCTGTCCCGAAAAATCATTCCATTTTACCCGTGCATGCGATAGAGCAGATCGCACCCCGCCTATCACAATTCCCGGAGGCTTCGGTCTCCACGATAAAGATCGAAGTTTAAGGAATTCCCATGAGCGCCACCGACCTTTCTTCCCTCGAAAAGACCCTCGAAGCCGCCTTCGACAACCGCGACAACGTGAGCACGTCCACCAAAGGCGAAGTGCGCGATGCGGTCGAAACCGCGCTCGAACTTCTCGATGGCGGCAAGGCGCGCGTTGCAGAGCGCGGTAGCGACGGTGTCTGGAAGGTCAATCAGTGGCTGAAGAAGGCCGTTCTCCTGTCTTTCCGCCTGAACGATATGGAAGTCGTCAAGGGCGGTTCGGGCAACTCGACCTGGTGGGACAAGGTGCCGTCGAAGTTTGAGAACTGGGGCGAGAGCGAGTATCGCGCCGCCGGCTTCCGTGCCGTGCCGAACTGCGTCGTCCGCCGCTCGGCTTACATCGCCAAGAATGTCGTGCTGATGCCGTCCTTCGTCAACCTCGGCGCCTTCGTCGACGAGGGCACGATGGTCGACACCTGGGCCACCGTCGGCTCCTGCGCGCAGATCGGCAAGCATGTGCATCTCTCGGGCGGCGTCGGCATCGGCGGCGTTCTCGAGCCGATGCAGGCCGGCCCGACGATCATCGAAGACAACTGCTTCATCGGCGCCCGCTCGGAAGTCGTCGAAGGCTGCATCATCCGCGAGGGCTCGGTCCTCGGAATGGGCGTCTACATCGGCAAGTCGACCAAGATCGTCAACCGCGCAACCGGCGAGGTCTTCTATGGCGAAGTACCGCCTTACTCGGTCGTCGTCGCCGGCTCCATGCCGTCGGGCAATGCCACCATGCCGAACGGTCTTGCCGCGCCGCATCTCTACTGCGCCGTGATCGTCAAGACGGTCGATGAGAAGACCCGCTCGAAGACCGGCATCAACGAACTGCTGCGCGACTGATACTGCTTGAACGTCCGGCGATGGCGCATCAACGGATGTGCGTCGCCGGTCGCTGACAGCCGGACGATGTGCCGGCGAAATCGACGGCACATTCCAACGGGGCGGCGGCGCTGCCTTGCCTTTTCTTTGCCACTACCGCCGGATAATTCCACTGCCATGACCGCTACCGATCCCGTCGCCAATCTCCAGACCCTGATTCGCTGCCCGTCCGTCACGCCAGCCGAAGGCGGCGCGCTTTCGGCGCTCGACGCGATGCTGTCGCCGCTCGGCTTCAAGGTCGACAAGGTGACGGAAACAGAGGCGGGAACCCCCGATATCGAAAACCTTTACGCCCGGCTCGGCAATGACGGACCGCATCTGATGTTTGCCGGGCATACGGACGTGGTTCCGGTTGGCGACGAAGCCGCCTGGACCCATCCTCCCTTTGCCGCCGAGATCGCCGGTGGCGAACTGTTCGGCCGCGGTGCTGTCGACATGAAGGGTGGCGTTGCCTGCTTTGTTGCGGCCGTGGCGCGCCACATCGAAAAGCACGGCGCGCCCAAGGGCTCCATTTCGTTCCTGATCACCGGTGACGAGGAAGGTCCCGCGGTCAACGGCACCATCAAGCTGCTCAAGTGGGCGGCCGAGCGCGGCGAGCGCTGGGATGCCTGCCTCGTCGGCGAACCGACCAATCCGGACAAGCTCGGCGACATGATCAAGATCGGCCGCCGTGGCTCGCTTTCCGGCAAGATCACTGTACATGGCGTGCAGGGCCACGCCGCCTATCCGCATCTCGCCGACAATGCCGTGCGCGGCATCCTGCAGCTGACCCAGGCGCTGATGAACCCGCCGTTCGACGCCGGCACCGACAATTTCCAGCCGTCCAATCTCGAAGTGACGACCATCGACGTCGGCAATCCGGCGACGAACGTTGTCCCTGCCAAGGCGACGGCAAGCTTCAACATCCGCTTCAACGACACCTGGACGGCCGATAGCCTGCAGCAGGAGATCGTGCGCCGTCTCGATGCTGCAGCCGCCGATGGCGTGCTGAGGCCCGGCCGCGCGCCGCTCAAATACGACATGGTCTGGGCCGAGCGTCCAAGCCACGTCTTCCTGACGCGCAACAATGCGCTGATCGCTTCGCTCTCTTCGGCAATCGAGGGCGTGACAGGCCAGTCGCCAAAGCTTTCCACCACCGGCGGAACCTCCGACGCGCGTTTCATCAAGGACTACTGCCCCGTCGTGGAATTCGGCCTTGTCGGCCAGACCATGCACATGGTGGACGAACGTGTCGCCGTATCCGATCTCGAGCGGTTGACGGTGATCTACGAAACGTTCATCGGGCGCTGGTTTGCGAATGCCGGGCTTTAGGGAAGTACAATATTATCTGGCCGGGATCTGGCTGCTGATCCGCATGGATCCGCGCGGTTTCCGCTTTCTCGACATGTCCGAGCGCGGCGCCAATCGCTCCTTCTGGGCGATCTTCTGGTGCCTGCCGCCAATGGGCATCTCGTGGCTCTGGTGGCGCCAGGCCTTCCTGCAGACCATGCCGCCGAACACCGACGTCGGTCTGCTCTTCTACTTCCGCCTTGGGCTTGTCGAGGGTGTCAACTGGGTCGTGCCGCTGATCCTTGCGGGCTTACTGCTGCTTGCCTTCAAGAAGGGGGAGCGCTTCGCGCCGGTCATCGTCAGCGTCAACTGGCTTGGTGTACCGCTAGCCTATATCAACGGGCTGCTGCTGGCGCTGGTGTTCTTCCTGCCCGGCCTGGTCGGGCTCGTCTCGCTGCTGCTGCTTGCCTTCATGCTCGCCCAGGTCTTCGCGATCGCCCGCATCCTTCGGATGATCTTCTTCGGCAACGGCCTGATGGTCGGCGCCCTGACGCTGGTGCTGCTGGTGCCGTCGCTGATGCTTTCGGAATATCTTCAGCGCTTCCTCGGCATCTATCCGGTCTGAGCCTTTGCCAGCTATTTGCCGGGGACGATTTCGCCGTCTTCCTTGGTGAAGGTGCCGATGGTGGCATTCGGCAGGATATCCAGCACCGCCTCCGATGGCCGGCAAAGCCGCACGCCCTTTTCCGTGACGACGATGGGGCGATTGATAAGGATCGGGTGCGCGATCATCGCGTCCAGCAGTTCGTCGTCGCTGAGCGACGGATCGGCCAGTCCGAGTTCCTCATAGGGCGTGCCCTTCTGGCGGAGCAGCGCGCGGACCGGGATATCCATCGCCGCGATCAGCTCGACCAATCGCTCGCGGGTCGGCGGGGTCTTCAGGTACTCGATGACCTCGGGCTCCTCGCCGGATTGGCGGATCATGGCAAGCGTGTTGCGCGAGGTGCCACAGGCGGGGTTATGATAGATCGTCGTCGTCATTGCGTGCCTCCGGATCCCTGCGGCGATCGGTGATCACCTCGGGATAATCGACCTGCATGAAATAGAGTCCATCGGGCGGCGCGACAGGGCCGCACGCCTTTCGGTCGCGAGCTTCCAGCGCGGCGCGCACATCAGCGGGCGTCCACTTGCCCTCGCCCGCGAGCTTCAGCGTACCGGCAAACGAGCGGATCTGATTGTGCAGGAAGCTCTGCGCCGTGGCGCGGATTTCGATGAGTTCGCCGCTGCGGCTGACGTCCAGTCGGTCGAGCGTGCGCACGGGGCTGTTGGCTTGGCAATGAGCGGAGCGGAACGTCGTGAAGTCATGGTTGCCGACCAGCGTCTGCGCGGCGGCGTGCATCGCCTCATGATCCAAGGGCTTTGGAACCCACCATGCCTTGCCCGCCTCCAGCGCCAGCGGCGCGCGGCGGCTGATGATCCGATAGAGATAGTGGCGA
Organism: Hyphomicrobiales bacterium; assembly: GCA_900489925.1. GTDB lineage: Bacteria > Pseudomonadota > Alphaproteobacteria > Rhizobiales > Rhizobiaceae > Rhizobium. The sequence goes on from UEHQ01000002.1 coordinate 452,704, forward strand.
CGCTGCGCGGAAAAGCGCGCATCGAAGAACTCGCTGACGCTCTCGACATCGATGATCGATACCCGCTCATGCGCCATCCTCAGATGCGCGTTCAGCGCATTCTGCAGCTTGAAGGGCGCCCATGATTTGGCGAGGTCGGCGTGGATCACCTGCCCCATTGCATGCACGCCGGAATCGGTTCGTCCGGCGCCACGGATCGAGACGGTTTCGCCGCTCGCCGCAAGGATGGCCTTCTCGATCGCCCCCTGGACAGAGGCACCATTGTCCTGACGCTGCCAGCCGACATAAGGCCCGCCGTCATACTCGACGGTCATGCGATAGCGAGACATCAGGACAGCCTCGTGCCAGCCGGCAGCGGCGTGCCACGCAGGAAATCGCCCGCCGGCAACGGCTTGCCGCCGGCCTTCTGCAGCTTCGTCAGCCGAACGGCGCCCGAGCCGCAGGCGACCACGAGATCCTCCGTCAGCAATTCGCCGGAAACACCGGACCCTTCCGCCCGCTCGGAACCGAGAACCTTCACGCGCTCCGGCTTGCCACCGATGGCCACCTCGAACCAGGCGCCGGGGAATGGGGCCAGTGCGCGGATATGATTGTGAACCACGGCCGCACCCCTGGAAAAATCGATACGCGTCTCGCCCTTGTCGATCTTGGCTGCGTAGAGCGCGCCTACGTCCGGCTGGGGCGTCAGCGTGAGAGTGCCCATTTCGAGCTCGACCATCGCCTCGGCCATGGCCTTGGCGCCGGTGTGCATCAGCTTGTCGTGCAGCTCGCCGCCCGTCATGTTGGGACCGATCTCGACTTCGCGCGTCAGCGCGACGGCGCCCGTATCCAGCCCCTTGTCCATCTTCATGACCATCATGCCGCTCTTGTCATCGCCTGCCATGATCGCCCGCTGGATGGGCGCGGCGCCGCGCCAACGCGGCAGCAGCGAGGCATGACCGTTGTAGCAGCCGTAACGGGTGCCGTTCAGGACTGCTTCGGGCAGGAGTAGACCGTAGGCAACGACGACGGCGACATCGGCCTTGTGCGCGGCAAAACGCTCGCGTTCTTCCGGATCCTTGAAGTTGACCGGGGTGAAGACAGGAATGCCCATCAGCTCGGCGGCCTGATGCACCGGCGACTTCTGCAGATCCAGCCCTCGACGGCCGCCCGGGCGGGGTGGCTGGGTATAGACCGCCAGGATCGTGTGGCCGGCGTCTGCGAGCATGCGCAGCGTCGGAACGGAGAACTCGGGCGTGCCCATGAAGATGATGCGAAGAGACATTGTATGCCGCCAATTCCTGGCTCGAGGCCAACCTTGAAGATCAGCCGCCTTCAAACGGGTTTACGAGCTTGAGATCAAGCCCTTCGAAGTCTTTTGTGTTGCGCGTGGCAAGCGTGGCGCCATGCGCGAGGCAGATCGCGGCGATCATGGCGTCCTGCACCGAGATCGGCCGCCCGACGGATTCGCGGCGGGCGAGGAGTTTGCCTGTTTCAATTATCGCATACCGGTCGCATGCAAGTATCCGACCGCTATAGGCGAGCAACAGCCTGTCGAGGGACTCATAATAGCGGCGGGATTTGTCACGAAGCCAAACGCGTTCAGCTCCGTAGGATTGCTCCATCAGCACCGTATCACAGAGATAGAGCCGGTCTTCGGCCTGGACGGCCGCCCATGCGAGCACACGTGGATTGCATCCCGGCTTCATGATTTCCGAAATCACGTTGGTGTCGAGAACGATCAATCGAAGCCCTCGAGCGGCCGGCCAAAATCCTTCTTCCGCTCGGCTTCGATGTCGTCCATGATCTTCGCGAATTCTTCGCGCTCGTCGTCGGTCAGTGGCGAAAATATCTCGCGAAATCCATCGAGCGCGGACCGCGCCGGCGCATCCGCGCCTGGCGTATCGAATATCGCTTTCTGCAAGAGGTTCTTCGCCTCGTCGGAAAGGCTGTTGCCGTTTTTCTCGGCGCGCAGCGCGATATCGCGCTTCATCGCGTCCGAGATGTTGCGGATCAGAAGATCACCCATTGGCACCTCCTATTTGATATCACCGATATCATAGAATGGCCGATGGGTGTTTTCAACCGGCCGCTCAGAGAGCCTTGGTGGACTTCGCCGCCTTGGTGAACTTCTTGATTACCATCTCTCGCTTGAGCCGCGAGATGTGGTCGATGAAGAGCACGCCGTTCAGGTGGTCGATCTCGTGCTGCAGGCAGGTGGCGAGCAGGCTATCGGCTTCGACCGTCTGTTCCTTGCCGTCGCGGTCGAGATACTTGACGGTCACCGTCGCTGGGCGCTCGACTTCGGCATAGTAGTCCGGGATCGAGAGGCAACCCTCTTCGTAGACCGAGCGCTCGTCGGACGACTTGACGATCTCGGGATTGATGAAAACGAGCGGCTGCTTCTCTTCGCCTTCGCGCGCGACATCGATAACCAGCATGCGGCGCGGCACGCCGATCTGGATCGCGGCAAGGCCGATGCCTGGGGCATCGTACATCGTCTCAAGCATGTCGTCGGCAAGACGCTGGAGATCGCTGTCGACGCGTTCGATCGGCTTGGAAACCTGACGGAGCAGCGGGTCGGGAAGAATGATGAGTGGCTTGATGGTCATGGCGTTCCCCATAGCCCATCTTTTTGCCCGATGGAATTATCCGGAAGCAGGAGGCGGCGCTTTTTTGCGCCGCCTCCTGAATTTCACCGCATTTTATATCAGGCGGCCCGGCGAGCGGGTGCCGATCCCATGCGCGCGCTGTCGCCGGTGCGGAAACGCTGCAGCAGACCGACGAGGCTTTCCACCTCGCTTCTCAGGCGGCGGGTTTCGGCGGAGGTGCGCTCGACCATGCCGGAGTTCTGCTGGGTGATCGTGTCCATGTTGCGAATGGCGACGCTGACTTCGTTGACACCGGTTGCCTGATCGCGAGCGGCAGCAGCGATATCGGCCACGAAGCTGTTGATGATATCGATGCGGGTGATCATGTCGTTCAGCGCCTCGCCAGTGCTGCTGACGATGTCGACGCCCTCGTTGACCTGGGTCGAGCTTTCCGAGATCAGGTTCTTGATCTCCTTGGCGGCATCGGCGGTGCGCTGCGCCAGCTGGCGAACTTCCTGCGCGACAACGGCAAAGCCCTTGCCAGCTTCCCCGGCGCGCGCTGCTTCGACGCCGGCATTCAGGGCCAGTAGATTGGTCTGGAAGGCGATTTCATCGATCACGCCGATGATCTTGGCGATCTCGGTCGAGGACTTTTCGATACCGGCCATCGCGGAGACGGCGCTGGTCACGAGTTCGCCTGAGTTCTTGGCCTTCTGCTGGGTCTCGCGCACGGCACCGGATGCCTTCTCGGCATTGGCGGCCGTCTGGCCGACGCTGACGGAGAGCTGCTGCAGGGCAGCCGAGCTTTGCTCGACACCGGCCGCCTGCTGCGCGGTGCGCAGCGCGAGATCGTCCGATCCCTTGGCAATCGCGTCGGTGCCCTGCAGGATTTCACCGGAGGTTGCCCGAACGGAGGAAAACGAGGTGCGCAAGGCAGCGACCGCGCGGTTGTAGTCGTCGGCCATGTCCTTGAAATTGCCTGGGAGATCGGACGGCAGCGTGGCCTCCAGATCACCGTTCGACAAAGCCTCGAGGCCGCGGCGAAGATGATTGAGCGCCAACGCCTGATCCGCTTCCGCCTTTGCGCGCTCTTCCTCGAGCTTCAGGCGCTTTTCTTCCAGCGTTTCGAGGTAGACCGAGATGGAATAGTCCATGTCGAGCATGGCGGCCTTGACGACGGCCGAGAGCTTTTCGGCAAGCACCTTGCCCTGCTGGCGCGCGAACATGGATGGCCACTGCTTTTCCATCAGGCCCTTGATGAGATCGCTCATCAGCAGGGCATAACCGCCGATATACCAGCGCGGCTCGAGGCCGATGCGGGCGTGCGTCTTGCCGACCGCCATAACGCCTTTGACATAGGCTTCATCGAAATTGCCGCCCGCGAGATTGGCCCAGTGATCCTCCTGACGCTTCTTGGCGTAATCCATGTGCTTCTTGTCGGAGAAGAAGCTGGCGACGGCCGGCGTTTTCGCCAGTTTGCCGTAGAACTTGTCGAGCGCGTCGCCGAGCAGTCCGGAGATCGTCGGGCGCATCTCGCGCAGCGATGCCCGGGCCCCATCATCCAGCTCGATGAAATCGAGGCGTTGCTTGAGGGCGTTGTCGGCTGGCTGGCTGCTCATGATATCTCTGCTTTATGATTGGTGCTGAAAGAGAAATTTGAGCAGAGCTTTTGCCGAATATAGTTTCGCAAACGTTAAATAAGCATCCGAATTGTCGACTAGTGGATTGCTTCGGCTCACGATTTTCATCATCGGCCTCGCGCAATGTTCACGTTTTGATCTAGCCAAGTCTCGCGAGTTTGCTATGCTGACGCCATGAACGCTACCTCCGACTCGTTTTCAGCCCTCCTCTCAGAGATCAACCCTGCCATGCTGGCGCTGGCGGGCGGCGCAATTGCCGCCGTGATCGTGCTGATGCTCGTTTTCCTCATGCGCAGCAGCCAGTTGCGGCGGGAGCAGGCTGACGAAGCGAGCCAGCGCGCCATGGAGGCCGATGCCCGCATGGCCGAGCTCCTGAAGATCCAGGCCGAGATGCACGGCCGCATGTCGACGATGGCGGAGGTGTTCGGCTCTCGACAGGCTGAACTCAATCAGGCGATCAACCAGCGCCTGGACGGAATGTCGCAGCGAGTCAGCACAACGATCACCGAACAGACGAGGTCGACGCACGAGAACCTGCAGCGGCTGCAGGAGCGGCTGGCGGTTATCGATGCCGCGCAAAACAACATCCAGACGCTGGCCAAGGACGTGGTCGGCCTGCAGGCCATCTTGTCGAACAAGCAGACGCGCGGCGCCTTCGGCCAGTCGCGCATGGAAACGATCGTCGCCGACGGCCTGCCGATGGGCGCCTATACCTTCCAGCACACGCTTTCCAATGGGTCACGCCCGGACTGCACCATTCGCATGCCGAATGGCGCGCCGCCTCTGGTCATCGATGCGAAATTCCCGCTGGAGGCATGGAATGCCATTCGCGACGCCGGCGGTCCCGACCTGGCAAAGGTTGCCGCGCAGCAGTTCCGCCGCGACATGGAAACGCATATCCGCGATATCTCGGAGAAATACCTGATCCAGGGCGAGACGCAGGACACGGCATTCATGTTTGTCCCGTCGGAATCGATCTTCGCCGAAATTCACGAAAACTTCGAAGCGATCGTGCAGAAGGCGCACCGTGCGCGCATCGTCATCGTCTCGCCATCGCTGTTGATGCTGTCGATCCAGGTCATACAGGCGGTGCTGAAGGATCAGCGCATGCGGGCGCAGGCGCATGTGATCCAGGGTGAAGTTGCCAATCTGATGGACGATCTGGGCCGGCTCGATGAGCGGGTGCGCAAGCTGCAGGGCCATTTCGCCATGGCGCAGAAGGATGTCGACATGATCGTCACTTCGGCCGATAAGCTCAACAAGCGCGGCGCCAAGATCGAGGCGCTGGAATTCGAGGGCGGCGACGGCGGCAAACCCGATCGAGACAGCGATACGGCGACGAAATCCGTCGAAAGCCGCACCGGGCTCCTCAAGCTCAGGGTAGTTGACGACGAGTAAGCGCTTCGGGCAGTGTCGCCGCCAAAGAAGCATCGGACGGGACACCTTCATGATCACAGTTTTCGGCTCCATCAACATGGACCTCATTGCCACCACCGAACGGCTGCCGAAGCCCGGCGAGACGGTCGCGGGAAATGGCTTTTCGACAGCCGCAGGCGGCAAGGGCGCCAACCAGGCGCTCGCCGCTCGTCGCGCGGGATGCAGTGTCCGGATGGCCGGCGCGGTCGGCAAGGACAGCTTCGCCGTCCCGGCGCTCGCGCTGTTGAAGGATGCCGGCACTGAGCTTGAAACCGTCAAGACGGTCGATGAGCCCACGGGAACGGCACTGATCCTCGTCGGCGGCGACGGCGAGAACATGATCGCGGTGGTACCGGGCGCGAACGGTACCGTCACAGCTGACGACGCCGAACGGGCTGTCGGCGCGATGAGCGACGGCGATATCCTGATGCTGCAGCTGGAGGTTCCGGTTGCCGCGGTCGAACGGGCGCTCGCTGCGGCCAGGGCGAAAGGCGTCCGCTCGGTTCTCAACCTCGCGCCGCTGATCGACGACGCGGCGCGTCTCGGTCGGCTCGCGGATATCGTCATCGCCAACGAGACGGAGTTCGAACGACTGGCCGGCCAGGAGAACATGAGCGCGGACGAAAGAGAGGCCGCCCTCAAGCGCCTGAATGGCGAAACGGGCCAGACACTGATCGTCACGCTCGGCGCGGACGGCGTCATCGCCATCCGCGATGGTCACTTGTCGCGCGCCAAAGGCCTGAAAATCGAGCCGGTCGATACCGTCGGCGCCGGCGATACCTTCTGCGGCTACTTTGCCGCGAGCCTGGACGAAGGACTAGGATTCGAGGCTGCACTCCGCCGGGCAGCGGTTGCCGGTTCGCTTGCCTGCCTCAAGCAGGGAGCTCAGCCGTCGATCCCGCTCACCGGCGATGTCGCAAAGGCACTCTAGCGACTTCGGGCCTGCGACATTTTGGATGCCGCCTGCCAGTCGCCACCGAAATTTGACGGCATTTCATTCAAATTTAAGAGATTTCTGGCGATCTTCCGATTGATCGCCAGACCTTCCTCCGAGGATCGGGCATTCGTAATGGCTGCCCCATGAAGGGGCCACGCCTTCGTGTCTGTGTCGATGAATGCATTATCCGACACATCCTTCCCCCGAGGAACCCATGTTTATCTTTCGCATGAAATCGCTTGCGGCCAAACTTATCCTCATTACCGGCATTTCCATCGCATTCGTCCTCCTCGTTTCGAACTTTTTCCTGATCGGTGAGACGCGCAGCCGCGTTCAGACGCTCACGATTGATCAGGCCAACCTCGAGGCGAAGTCGATCGCGAATGAAGTTGCCTCCTCCGTCGGCGAACTCGCAGGAGCAGCCCGCTCGATGGCCGGCACAATCAGCCGTGGCCAAGAAGGCAAGTATCTCGACCGCAAATCGGTCGTCGATATGCTCAAGGCAAACGTCGAGCACAACCAATTCGCATTCGGCAGCTGGTTTGCCGAGGAGCCGAACGCCTTCGACGGCCAGTCGCCCACGATGGCAGGCAAGGTCGATTTCGGCTCATCCAAGGATGGGACCTTCAACCCCTACTGGACGAAGAAGAAGGATGGTGGCTTCACCTTCTCTACCTTCGATTCCGACTACAAGGCCGGCTGGTACGCGCTGGCTGCAGCAAGCAAGAAGGGCGCGCTGTCGCCGCCTTACGCCGAGACGACCACAGGCGAAAACACGGCCATGACCTCGATTGCCTACCCGGTCATGTCGGGTGGTAAGCTGATCGGCGTCAGCGGCGTCGACATCTCGCTCAAGTCGCTGCGCGACAAGCTCTCGACCCTGCATCCCTTCGGCACCGGTCGCGTGACGCTGCTTTCGCAGAGCGCCGACTGGATCGTCGCGCCGAAGCCTGAGCTGTCCATGAAGCCATACGACGGCGTCGGTCTCGATGCAGTCAAGAGCGCGTTGACCTCGCTGCAGCCTGCTGTCGTCAAGGACCTGACGTTCGACGGCTTCGAGCCCTTCGACCGCGTGGTCTATCCGTTCGCCCTGCCTGACGTAAACACCAGCTGGGTGATCCTCGTCGACGTACCGCACAGCGCCATCAACGCGCCCGTCCAAGACCAGACGCTGATGATGGTCATCGCCGGTATCCTCGTCCTGATCGCCGTCATGATCGCTCTCTATGCAGCGGTTCGTTCGTTCGTACAGCGTCCGCTCAGCGGCCTCGTCGCCAGCGTGAAGGCGCTCAGCGACGGTCGCTACGAACAGGCCGTCGCCGGCCAGGATCGTGCCGACGAAATCGGCTCCGTCGCCAAGGCGCTGGAAGGCTTCCGCTTCGCACTGGCCGATACACAGCGTCTCGAAGCCGAGGCCAACAGCCAGCGTGATGCCGCCGAAGCCGAACGCGGCCGTTCGGAGTCCGAACGCCAGCAGTCGGTCACGTTGCAGCGCCATATCGTCTCGATCGTCGGTGCGGGCCTGTCGGAGCTGTCCCAGGGCAACCTCGGCCACCGCATCACCGACGACTTCCCGGGCGAGTACGGCAAGCTGAAGCAGGACTTCAATGCCGCGCTCGAGAGCCTGGAAGAAACCATCAAGACGATGAACCTCAGCGTCGTGAACATCGGTTCCGGCACGAGCGAAATCAGCGGCAGCGCTTCCGATCTCGCCAAGCGCACCGAACAGCAGGCCGCCAGCTTGGAAGAAACCGCCGCCGCGCTCAACGAGCTCACGGCACAGGTCAACTCCAGCGCTGAGAACGCCCGCACGGCAGCCGACAACGTCAACCACGCCTGCGCCGACGCTGAAAAGTCCGGCGAAGTCGTCCGCAAGGCGATCGCCTCGATGCATGGCATCGAGCAGTCATCGACGGAAGTGTCGCGCATCATCGGCGTGATCGACGAGATCGCCTTCCAGACGAACCTGCTGGCGCTCAACGCCGGCGTCGAAGCCGCGCGCGCCGGTGAAGCCGGCAAGGGCTTTGCCGTCGTCGCTCAGGAAGTCCGCGAACTGGCCCAGCGCTCCGCTAACGCCGCCAAGGAGATCAAGACGCTCATCAACACTTCGGCCGTCCAGGTCAAGGAAGGCGTCGACCTCGTCGGCCGCGCAGGCGATACGCTGCACAAGATCTCCGAGCAGGTGATGGGTATCAACAACCTGATCCGCGAGATTTCAGCATCGGCCAGCGAACAGGCGATCGGCCTGAAGGAAGTCAACCAGGCCATGAACCAGATGGATCAGGTGACCCAGCAGAATGCGGCAATGGTCGAAGAGACGACCGCCGCCAGCGTGGCGCTGAACGACGAAGCCCAGACGCTGCAGCAGCTCGTCACACGCTTCCGCGTCGGCGGCTCCGGCAATGCCGCAGCCCTGCGCTCGACCGCGCAGCAGATGCGCGCACCGGCTGCGCCGGCATATCGCCCGGCCGCACCGACACCGGCGCCTCGCCGCGCCGTCGCACAATCGCGTGGCTCGGCAGCCCTTGCCCAGGACAGCTGGGAAGAGTTCTGAGCCAAGGCGCGGCCCTAAACGAAAAAAAAGAGGCGCCTGAGCAATCAGGCGCCTCTTTTTAATTGGTTCTGTCGAAATCAGGCCGCGTTCGAGGTCTGCTCTTCGTTCAGGAATGCATAGATCGCCGAAGCCGAATCCGTCGCGCGCAGCTTGGCGACGAGGTCGTGATCACGCAGCACGCGGGCGATGCGCGACAGAGCCTTGAGGTGGTCCGCACCGGCACCTTCAGGCGCCAGGAGCAGAAACACGAGATCGACCGGCTGATCGTCCAGCGCTTCGAAATCGACCGGCTGGTCGAGGCGCGCAAAGATGCCGACGATGGAATGGATGCTTGCGAGCTTGCCGTGGGGAATGGCGATGCCGTTGCCTACGCCGGTGGAACCAAGGCGCTCACGTTGCAGAACGACGTCGAAAATTTCCCGCTCGGACAGCCCGGTGACCTTGGACGCCTTGGACGCCAATTCCTGGAGGAGCTGTTTCTTGGAACTTACCCTGAGGGCGGGAATGATCGCATTTTGCTGCAGCAAATCTGCCAATGCCATTTCTTCTTCCTTCTGCGCCAAGACTTGGAGGAGCGGCGGGTTCCGCCGCTCCTCGCTCTCATCTCAGCTTTTGATGTTGGCTGCGTCTATCCAGCCAATGTTGCCGTCTTGCCGACGGTAAACGATGTTCAATTGTTCTTTGCCGGGGCTGCGGAACAGCAGCAACGGTTCGTCCGTCATATCGAGCGCCATCACGGCGGTCGCAACAGACATGGTCTTCAACTGCTTGGTACTTTCTGCGACGATGGCCGGCGCGAAATCGTCGGGAATTTCATCGTCGTGATCCGGCATACCGTCCATGACGGTGTAGGCGACTTCGGCAAAACCATTCAGATGATTCCCGGCGTGATGATCCTTCAGCTTGCGCTTGTAGCGGCGAAGTCGCTTCTCAATACGTGCGGAAGCGGCATCGAAGGCCAACTGCGGATCCATCGCTTCTCCGGCTGCGTGCAAAACCACGCCGCTGTCGAGATGAACCTTGCAATCGGCGGAAAAGCGGGCGTTGGCCTTCTGCACGATGACCTGACTAGAATACCCTCCGTCGAAGTATTTCGTGACGGCCACACCAATTTGGTCCTCAATCCGCTGACGGAACGAGTCACCAATTTCCATATGTTTACCGGATACACGCACACTCATGGAGTTTCCCTTCTTATGTGGTTTGCGAGTACCAGTTTACGCCAAGGCTCATCCGCATCCAAGCACTTCGCGCGATCCCAAGCAAGATCGACCGAAGTTCTCGGCTGCGTGCGCCCTGAGGATGATGGGGATAACCTCCGACGCTATCCACAGCGCCGATTTCGGCGGCTTCTAGCCAGAAGTTACCAAAAAGTCAACAGGCAGTCTATTTCACGCGGGAATACACGCACAGGTCACATGTGACCGAACTCAAAAGCCGGCGACTTTCGCCAAGGCACGCTTCTCCCGCCGGCGCTGCACGGACGAAGCAATGTTCATGGCCTCACGATACTTCGCAACCGTGCGACGAGCAAGTTCGATGCCCGATTTCTTGAGGATATCCACGATATCGTCATCCGACAGCACGGCCTCGGGGCTCTCCTGCATGATGAGAGTCCGGATCTTGTGACGCACCGCCTCGGCGGAATGGCTATCGCCACCCTCCACGGCGCCGATGGAGACGGTGAAGAAGTACTTGAGCTCGAACAGGCCGCGCGGCGTCAGCATGTACTTGTTCGATGTGACGCGGCTGACCGTGGATTCATGCATCTTGATGGCGTCGGCCACGGTCTTCAGGTTGAGCGGGCGCAGGTGATCGACGCCGTGCATCAGAAACGCATCCTGCTGGCGTACGATCTCGGTCGCCACCTTCATGATCGTCTTGGCGCGCTGATCGAGGCTGCGCGTCAGCCAGTTGGCATTCTGCAGGCACTCCGACAGGAAGGAATGATCCTCGCCGTTCTTTGCCACGTTGGCGAAGTAAGACTGATTGACGAGCACGCGCGGCAGCGTGTCCGGATTGAGTTCGACAAGCCAGCTGCCATCGGACGCGGCCCTGACGACCACATCGGGCATGATCGCTTCCGAAACCCCCGCCTCGAAGCCGCTGCCGGGCTTCGGGTTGAGCTGGCGGATCTCGCCGAGCATATCGAGCAGATCTTCCTCGTCGACACCGCAAAGGCGCTTCAGCGTCGCGAAGTCGCGCCGGGCCAGCAGTTCCAGATTGCCGACCAAGGCCTGCATTGCCGGATCGTAGCGATCCTTCTGGCGCAACTGGATAGCAAGGCATTCCGCAAGATTGCGTGCAAAGACGCCGGGCGGATCAAGCGTCTGCAGCGCCGCAAGCACCCGCTCCATGTCCGCAGGATCGGCACCGAGGCGCTCCGCAACCTCGCCAAGGTCGGCGTGCAGGTAGCCAGCCTCGTCGAGCTGGTCGACAAGGTTTTGTGCGATCAGGCTATCGGCAACGTCGGGCAGGACGAAAGGCAGCTGCTGCGTGAGGTAGTCGCGAAGCGACACCTGCCCGGCAACGAAGTCATCAAGGTCATAGGCCTCGGCACCCTCGCCGCCTCCGGGCATCGACTTCCACTGACTGATCAGCTCGGGGGCATCGGCCCGCGGCGGCACGCCATCGTCGGGAAAGACGTTGGCGTAGTTGGCGTCCAGCTCATCGTTCATGCGGTTGGCGCCGGCGCCATCGGCGCGATCGGACCAGTCGCCGGACATGACTTCCGTGCCGCTGTCGTAATCGTCGTCGGATTTCGCGTCTTCCGTCTGGCGCGCGTAACCATCGTCCTCGTCGGCGCCGCGTTCGCTGCCCGTTTCGGCATCACCTGACGGAAATTCCAGCAGCGGGTTCTTCTCGACTTCCTGCGCGATGAACTGATTGAGCTCGAAGTGCGTCATCTGCAGCAACTGGATGGATTGCATCAGTTGCGGTGTCATCACCAGTGATTGGCTCTGGCGCAGATAAAGATTGGCCGACAGTGCCATGATGGACGCGAAACTCCCGTTAATTCCTCCAGGAAACCGCATCCTATAACGGGCTCAGGCCACGGAAATCCAAGTTGGCCCAAAAATTGCTTTTTTATTGAATTTGGTCAAGCGGTAGATGACAGGAAGGTGAATTTCCGTCGGACCCGCTGCCCCCGTCAGAGACTGAAGTTGTCGCCGAGATAGAGCCTGCGCACCTCGGGGTTGTTGACGATGTCATTCGCCCGACCATGGGTCAGCACTTCGCCTGCATGGATGATATAGGCGCGGTCGATCAGCCCGAGCGTCTCGCGGACATTGTGATCGGTGATCAGAACACCGATGCCGCGCGCGGTCAGGTGATGCACCAGGTTCTGAATGTCGGCGACCGAAATTGGGTCAACACCGGCAAACGGCTCGTCGAGAAGCATGAAGGTCGGATCGGTGGCTAGGGCGCGCGCGATTTCCAGGCGGCGGCGTTCACCACCCGACAGCGATACCGCAGCACTCTTGCGGAGCTTGCGGATGTGGAACTCGTCAAGCAGCTCGTCGAGCTTCTTCTCGCGCGCCGCCTTGTCCTTCACATGCACTTCCAGGACAGCGCGGATATTCTCTTCGACGGTCAGGCCGCGGAAAATCGACGCTTCCTGCGGGAGGTAGCCGACGCCCAGGCGCGAGCGGCGATACATCGGCATCGTCGTCACGTCGTTGCCGTCGATCTCGATGGTGCCTTCGTCGACCGGCACGAGACCCGTGATCATATAGAAGCAGGTCGTCTTTCCGGCGCCGTTCGGCCCGAGCAGGCCGACAGCCTCGCCACGCCGCACGACCAGCGAAACACCGTTCACCACCCGTCGGGTGCTGTAGGTCTTGGTCAGACCGCGCGCGATCAGGGTGCCCTGATAGCGGGTCTTGTCCACGGCCCCAGCATCGGCCGCAGCCTGCGGCCCGGCCTTGCCGAACATTGTCGTTAGCGAGAATAATTTCACGTGGTCAGGCCGGGGTCAGTTCTTTTTCTGGGATTGTGGATCGAGCTGGATCTGGACGCGCCCCCCGCAGCTGTCCAGTTGCGCCTGTCCCGTTGCCATGTGCACAGTCAGCTGGCAGCCGGTGAAGACGTTCGGTCCATCGGACAGCACAACCTTGTCACCCTTGAGGATGAACAGCTGCTGCGCCATGTCGAAGGAGCCGTTGTCCGCGGTCGCGGTCTGCGTGCCCGAGCTCAGGAACACTTTGCCGGTCACGATGATGTGATCGATATCGGCATTGCCGGAGCCGAACGAGGTCGAGCCGGCGTCTGCCGCCTTCTTGTCGGCCGCTGGTTTGTCGGTCGCCGGCTTGTCGGTCGCTGGCTTGTCCGCCGCCGGTGTCGCGGCAGCATCTGCGGCGCCTGCCTTCGGCTTGTAGTAGACGGTCATGTGACCGGCCTGCAAGGTCGTCGTCCCCTGGACTACCTTGACGTTGCCGGTGAAGTCGGCCGTGTGCTCCTGATCGTGGATTTCCAGCTTATCGCTTTCGATCTGGATCGGCTCGTCCTTGTTCAGCTTCAGACCACTCATCTGGCTGGTGGTCGCCTGCGCAAACGCACCTCCCGCCAGAAGCAGAAGTGCCAGCGCACCGTTGAAAAATACTGCGCCCGGCTTGCGGGCTGAAATGCGACAATCGTTTGTCATAGTAACCCGGCTTGTTAAGTGCCCTGTTTGCGAATAACGGATGGATCAACATTCATTCGAACATTCCCCTCGAATGTGATCGTTCGCCCCTTATCCGTCATCTTGAGCGAGCGCGCAACAACCGAAGCGCCTTCTTTTTCAATCGTCACCGGATCGTCCGTCACGAGCTTGCCGCCCTTGATGTCGACCTTGGCGCTCTGGAACTTGGCCGTGATGCCATTGCTCAAGAGCAGATTGAACGGTGACTTGACCGTCAGATTGTCCGTCGCGCGGTCATAATCGGCGGACGTGGCGTCCACGCGAGCGATCAGATCGTCCTTGATCGGAACCGCCGCCTTGATGGTTTCCAGAGTGATGAGGTTCGGATTCTTGATATCCTGCAACGCGCGTTCAGCAAGCATCGAGTAGTTGATGCCATCGGAATTGCGGCCGGAGATCGCGGGCTTTTCCATCACGACCTTGCCGTTTTCGATCTTGGCGCCGGCGATCTTGATGTTTTCAGGCAGGTAGGTTCGTATCACCGACACGCCGATGAAGATCAGCGAAACAACGACAGCCGCGATGGGCAGAAGCACTTTCAGCCGCCGCACGCGCACGGAATGGTGCTGCGCGTCGCCATAGGCGCTCCGCGCATGCCGTGCATAGGCAGCCTGTCCACCGTCGTTCAATGTGTTGAGCATAAATCAAGTCCGTAGCGATGATCGGTAGGCGTATATAGGCACTGCCTCGCCCGATCACAGTTCATGTCGCATTATTACACTAGCTTGCCAATATGGAAATTTTTCTGCAACAAGCAAGAAACGTACAAACTGACCCTAGCAGCATTTCCGCGCGCCGTTGAAATCCTACATGGAAACAGTTGCACGAAGCTTGCCGACCCTGGAGGAATGAATGGATAGTTCGATCATCGCGGATCGCCGCAGGCTGCGCCGCAAGCTCGGCTTCTGGCGCATCGTCGCCGTGTTGCTGATCGTGGCGCTGGGGCTGGCGGCCTATTATTTCCTTCTCGGCGACGCCGGAACCCGCCGGCCGCATGTTGCTCATGTGACGATCTCGGGCCTGATCACCGACGACGACGAACTTCTCGAGCGCCTCGGCAAGATCGAGAAGGACGACGCGGTCAAGGCGGTCATCGTCTCCATTTCCTCCCCGGGTGGAACGACATACGGCGGCGAGCGGATCTTCCAGGCCATCCGCGCGATCTCCGCCAAGAAGCCTGTCGTGTCCGATGTGCGCACGCTTGCGGCGTCCGCGGGCTACATGATCGCCACAGCGGGCGACATGATCATTGCCGGGGACAGCTCGATCACCGGCTCGATCGGCGTCATCTTCCAGTATCCGCAGATCAAGCCGCTGCTCGACAAGCTTGGCGTATCGATGGAAGAGATCAAGTCGTCGCCGCTGAAGGCCGAACCATCGCCCTTCCATCCCGCGAGCGAGGAAGCCAAGGCGATGATCAACACCATGATCGTCGACAGCTATGGCTGGTTCGTCGATCTCGTCGCAGACCGGCGCAAACTGCCGCGCGACGAGGTGCTGAAGCTGGCCGACGGCACGATCTTCACCGGCCGTCAGGCGCTCAAGGCCAAGCTCATCGACCAGATCGGCGGCAACACGGAAATTCGCGCCTATCTGGCCACGCGCAAGATCGACAAGGACCTGCCGGAAATCGATTGGGACAAGAAGAGCAACACGCCATTTTTCCTCGCCGGAGCCGCATCGCAGATACTGACGCTTCTTGGTTACGGCGATCTCGCCAGGAGCCAGGACCCCACCGGAATTCTGCCGCAGAAGTTGCTTCTTGACGGGCTCGTTTCAGTTTGGCAGGTTGGCCATGATTGATAAGAAATCAATAATTTAAGGGGGCGACTGTGATCAAGTCCGAACTGGTGCAGATAGTTGCTGCACGCAACCCGCATCTCTATCACCGTGACGTTGAAAATATCGTCAACGCGGTCCTCGACGAGATCACCGACGCGCTCGCCGCCGGCAACCGTGTCGAGTTGCGTGGCTTCGGCGCATTTTCGGTCAAGAACCGTCCCTCGCGTTCCGGCCGCAACCCCCGCACCGGCGATACCGTGTTCGTCGAAGAGAAGTGGGTTCCCTTCTTCAAGACCGGCAAGGAACTGCGTGAGCGGCTGAACCCGGGACAGGCCGACCAGGACGATTGATCGTCGCCCGGCGCGGCCTGCTGCGGCGAAACCGCACTTGAACTTGCCGACGCCCCTTCTATCCTGTGGCTGACGAACAGCGACGCGCAAAGAGACTGCGCGCCGAAGCATATGGAGGCCATGCAATGGCGAAGAAGATCATCAACCTTTTGATTTTGCTGCCTCTCGGCATTGTTCTGATCATCTTCTGCGTCGCCAATCGGCAGAGCGTCACCATGGCGTTCAATCCGTTCCGGCCCGAAGATCAGGTTCTGTCGCTGTCTGCCCCGTTCTTCGTCTTCATCTTCATCGCGCTCATCATCGGCATGTTCGCCGGCTCGGCGGTCACCTGGTTCAGCCAGAGCAAACACCGCAAGCGCGCCCGCGCCGAAGCCAAGGAAGCCGTTCGCTGGCAGACCGAGGCTGACCGACACAAGACGCGCGCCGAGGAAATCGCTGGCCAGCTTCCCTCTCGATAGTCGAAAACGGACGTAAGCTGCTCACGTGATCGTCCCGGGCATCCGGGGCGGTTGGCGCCGCAGCCCCATCTCATGCCAATAAAATCGGGCGTCGAAGACTTGTCGTAGGCAAAGTGTTTTCATAGCTATGTAGAAGATCCGTTGCGCGCCCTGCTAGACCGGCAGTTTCACCGCCTCAGCGCCACGCCTTAGAGGACGAAACCATGGATATCGATAGAATTTTGCGGTCGGTCGTGGCTGTACGCACATCAATCCCGGAAGATGCCTATACGGCCGAGACGCTTGGCATCCGCCGCGAAGGCAGTGGCGTCGTCATCCGGGAATCCGGCCTGGTGCTGACCATCGGCTATCTCATCACCGAAGCGGACGAAGTCTGGTTGACGACCGGCGACGGACGGGTCGTCGCCGCTCATGCGCTCGCCTATGACCAGGAGACCGGCTTCGGCCTCCTGCAGGCTTTGGGTGAACTCGGGCTTCCTGCGCTTGAGTTCGGCGACGCGAACAAGGCCCAGATCGGCGATCCCGTCGTTCTGGCCGACGGGATCGGCCAGTTCGTCGAAGCCCGGATCGTCGTCAAGCAGGAGTTCGCCGGATATTGGGAGTACTTGCTCGACGAGGCGATCTTCACCACGCCGGCGCATCCTTCATGGGGCGGCGCAGCACTGGTGGACGCGGATGGCAAGCTTCTGGGCATTGGGTCTCTTCGCTTGCAGATGAACAACAAGGGCGAGGTGGCGGACATCAACATGGTGGTGCCGATCAACCTGCTGTCGCCGATCCTTGACGACCTTCTGACGCGCGGCCGGGTCAACAAGCCGCCGCGACCGTGGCTCGGCGCTTTCTCGGCCGAGAACAACGGCGACGTTGTCGTCATGAGCGTCGCCACGGGAAGCCCTGCCGATGAGGCGGGCCTACAGCAGGGCGACATCATTTCCGAGATCCGGGACGGCGAGGTCGATGGCCTCGCGGATTTCTACCGCAAGGTCTGGAGCAGCGGTGACGCCGGTGCCGAGATCCCGATGCGGGTTCTGCGGGACGGACGCGAAGCCTGGTTGCGTGTCCGCTCGGCAGACCGAAACAGCTTCCTGAGGAAGCCCCCGCTGCAATAGGCTGATGGGCTACTCCGCAAAGAAGGTCATTTCGTCGTACTCGCCTTCTGCCGAAGTGCCGGTGCCGGTCGAGACAAAGCCGCTGGCGAGGTAAAACGCCCTGGCGCGGCTGTTATTGACCAGGCACTTCAGTCGGTATTTCTGATGGGGCCAGTCCGGCAATGCCCGCAGAAGCGCGCTCCCGGCGCCCTTTCCCTGCCATTCCTTGCTGATATAGAGCATGTGGATGAAATCGTCGGGCGCCCACAGCGTCATGAAACCTGCGATCTCCCCCTCCGGCGTGCTGGCCAGCCACATGATTTCACCCTGAGTGTGGGTGAAGAAATCCTCGTGCCGGAACCGGCTCGGCTCCACCCAGGTGAAGGTCTCGCGGCGAACCGTCAGGTAGATGTCGGCAAGGTCTTCCCGCTCAGTTCTCTCAGGCGCCCGGATGATCCAGTTGATGGAGACCGGGCTAAACGACGACGCGACGCTTGCCAACGTGTATGTGCTCCCTATTCCGCGGCTTTCGCGCTGACCGCCGCATTGAAATCCGAGAAGAACTGATGGGCCAGTTTCTGCGAGGTCGAGTCGATCAGGCGGGCTCCGAGTTGGGCGATCTTGCCGCCAACCTGTGCGCTTGCCTGATATTGCAGGATCGTTTCGCCGCCATCCTCCTTCAGCGTGACGTCGGCGCCGCCCTTGGCAAAGCCGGCGATCCCGCCCTTGCCCTCGCCTGATATCGTGTAACTCTCCGGCGCATTGATGTTGGAAAGCGTCACTTCACCGTTGAAGGTGGCCGAAACCGGACCGATCTTGAGCTTGACGGTCGCGGCAAGCTCCGTCGGCGACTTCATATCGAGGCTCTGGCAGCCCGGAATACACTGCTTCAACACCTCAGGATCGTTCAAGGCGGCCCAAACAACATCGCGTGGTGCGGTGATCCGCTCTTCACCCGTCAAGTCCATCCGAAATCCTCCCATTTCGCCGTGCCTGGAACTATCACAGCCGGAAAGCGCTTTGCCAAGGTGAAACGGAATGCTATTTGCACGGGCTCTATCGAATTCAGCACGCGGAAGACCACGTTGAGACAAAAAGAACGCCGGCCGGGCCAGAAGTCCGCCGCCGGGCCCACAGGCGGACGCCGCAGCGACGATCGCGGCACCAGCCGGCCGCTGAAGCCCGCGAGCAAGCCCGCACCGGTGCGGGAAGCCGCCCGCGAAGCGGCGGCTGCGCCTGCGGCAATCGAACGGCCCCTGACGGCGCGCACGGGTGAGCGGCCTGCAGAGCGCGTGCCGATCATTCTCGAATCCCTCGGCGCCGGCGATTTCCATCTCATCGACAGCGGCAACGGCGAGAAGCTCGAACAATACGGGCCGTTCCGCATCGTTCGGCCGGAAGGCCAGGCGCTGTGGCAGCCTTCTCTTCCAAAGCACGTATGGGAGAAGGTCGATGCCGCCTTTACCGGCGATACCGACGAGGAAGGCACCGGGCGCTGGCGGTTTCCGAAGGAAGCGCTGGGCGAGACCTGGCCGCTCAATCTTCTCGGCGTCGATTTCTTCGGCCGTTTCACCTCCTTCCGCCACGTCGGCGTGTTTCCCGAGCAGATTGTCCACTGGACCTGGATGAAACAGCAGGTCGAGGCCGCCGGACGTCCGCTGAAGGTGCTGAACCTCTTCGGCTATACCGGCGTTGCCTCGCTGGTGGCGGCAGCCGCCGGCGCTGAGGTGACCCACGTGGACGCCTCCAAGAAGGCAATCGGCTGGGCGCGCGAGAACCAGGCGCTGAGCCGGCTGGACAAGGCGCCGATCCGCTGGATCTGCGAAGACGCCATGAAGTTCATCCTGCGGGAGGAGCGTCGCGGCAATACCTACGACATCATTCTCACTGACCCGCCGAAGTTCGGTCGCGGTCCGAACGGCGAGGTCTGGCATCTGTTCGACCACCTGCCGTTGATGCTCGACATCTGCCGCGAGATCCTGTCACCCAAGGCCGTCGGCCTCGTGCTGACCGCCTATTCGATCCGCGCCAGCTTCTATTCGATCCACGAGCTGATGCGCGAGACGATGCGCGGCGCCGGTGGCGTGGTCGAGTCCGGCGAGCTGGTGATCCGCGAGGCCGGGCTGGACGGCAAGACGCCGGGCCGCGCGCTCTCTACCTCCCTCTTCTCCCGCTGGGTGCCGAAATGAGCCACGAACACAGGGGCTCCGGCCCACACAGGGTCGGCCAGGTGAAGGAAGTGACTTCGCTCGCCAATCCGATCATCAAGGATATCAAGGCGCTCAGCGACAAGAAGACCCGCGAGCAGAGCGGCACCTTCATGGCCGAGGGCCTGAAGCTGGTGATCGATGCCATCGAGCTCGGCTGGACGATCCGCACGCTGGTCTATGCCAAGGCCGCCAAGGGCAAGGCCCTGGTCGAGCAGATGGCGGCGAAGACCATCGCATCCGGCGGTTTGGTGCTCGAGGTCAGCGAGAAGGTGCTCTCATCGGTCACCCGTCGCGACAATCCGCAGATGGTGGTCGGCATCTTCGAGACCCGCTGGAAGCCGCTGCGCGACATTCATCCGAAGCAAGGTGAAACCTGGATCGCGCTCGACCGCGTCCGCGACCCGGGCAATCTCGGCACCATCATTCGCACGGCGGACGCCGCTGGCGCTTCCGGCGTCATCCTCGTCGGCGAAACCACCGACCCGTTTTCGCTGGAGACGGTGCGCGCCACCATGGGTTCGGTGTTTGCCGTTCCGGTCGCGCGCGCGACGCCGGAGGAGTTCATCGCCTGGAAGAAGCACGCCGGCGTTTCGGTGGTGGCAACCCATCTCGCCGGCTCGGTGGACTACCGGACGATCGACTACAAGAAGAAACCCGTCGTTATCCTCATGGGCAACGAGCAATCCGGCCTGCCCGACCATCTCGCAAAGGAAGCCGATGCGCTTGCGCGTATTCCTCAGCAGGGCCGCGCCGACTCGCTTAATCTCGCGGTCGCCAGCGCCGTGATGATGTTCGAGGCGCGGCGCCATCTCCTCTCACTCGACGAGGCCAAATGACCGAGCAGACGCTAGACCGCCCAACGCTCTTTTCGCGCCCCCTGCCGATCCTGATCTTCATCGTCATCGCCGTTGTGCTCGACCAGATCGTCAAGATCGTCGTCGACCATACGCTGCCCTTGCAGGAAGTGGTGCCTGTGATCCCGATGCTGGCGCTCTATCGGACCTATAATCTCGGCGTCGCCTTCTCGATGTTATCTGGGATGGACGGCTGGTTCATCGTCGGCATGCGACTGGTCATCGTTGCCTTTGTCATCTGGCTCTGGCGCCGCACCGGCAACCAACGCACCTTCGCGCATCTTGGCTATGCCTTCATCATCGCCGGCGCGCTCGGCAACCTGATCGACCGCTTTCTCTATGGCCACGTGATCGACTACATCCTGTTCCATACAGAGACATGGTCGTTCGCGGTCTTCAACTTGGCCGACAGTTTTATCACGATCGGCGCGGGATGCGTGATATTAGACGAGCTGATGCAACCTAAAAGCACAAACGCCTAAAATTTTATCTGTTTGCTGAAGGCATTCGGAACGGGCGTCATGCTAGTCGAATGCCATGGTTGGTCTGGGTCGAGTGCACGAAAAGCTGGCCGCCGCATTCGGCGGGCAAGCTGCTCATCACGGCGATGAGCAGGCTGCGGACGACTTTACCCTCAAAAACGCGGGCCCGGCGCGACCGACGCGGTCAGGGATCGCATCACGCAAGCTGCTTTCGTTCTGGCTCGGCGGCGTCGGTCTCATTGTCGGCCTTCTGCTCCTGACGCTTGCCAAGCTGGGCGGCGTGTTTCTTCTTTCAATCGGAATCGCCGTCACGGCTCTCCTGCTTGTCGTCGCCCTTGCGGTCCTCTCTGTCCGGGGGAGCGGCAGGCGCCGCGCCGCAGAGAGGCACAGCCCGACCGGGCAAGGCGGAACGCAGCTGCTGGCCGACATCCACGATGCGCTCGGCGATATTGCCGTTACCCGTGGGATGGATCGCCGCATCATCGCCGCCAACACCACCTTCCGTCGGTTGACGGGCCGCCTCAATCCGGAGGGCCTGACCTGCGAGGAGATGGGTATCGCCTTTCGTCCCGGTGCGGAACCGCACCGCTACGACGTCGAGGTCTCGACGCCGGAGGGGCAGCGGATCTTTTTCTGGAGCGACATCATCGTGCGCGATCCGGCGGATGGCCGCATGCTGCTGCAGAGCATCGCACGCGACGTCACGGACGAGCGCCTGGTGGCATACGCCCGCGAAGAGGCCCGCCAGAAGGCCGAATACAACAGCGCCGCCAAGTCGCGGCTGCTTGCCACCGTCAGCCACGAGCTGCGCACGCCGCTTTCCGGCATCCTTGGCATGACGCACCTGTTCACCGAAAGCCGGCTGACGCAGGAGCAGCAGAACTATCTGACGGGGATCCGCCAGTCCGGCCACGCGCTCACCCAGCTGGTGGAGGATCTGCTCGACTTCTCGACGATCGAGGTCGGCCGTTTCCAGCTCAGGCCACGTCTGGAATCGCTGCGAACGCTGCTCGAAAGCGTCGTTGAAATGCTGGCGCACCGCGCCCACGAGAAGGGCATCGAGATCGGCGCGACCGTATCGTCCGACGTGCCGGAACTGATGAACTTCGACCCAGCGCGCTTGCGGCAGGTTCTCTTCAACGTGATCGGCAATGCCGTCAAGTTCACGCAGGTGGGCGGCGTGTTCGTTCGCGTTTCGCTACAGGATGACGATCTGCACATCAGCGTCACGGATACCGGACCGGGCATGACAGACGAGGAACAGGCACGCATCTTCGGCGAATTCGAGCAGGCCGGCAGCATCGTCGACAAGAGCAACGGCACCGGCCTCGGGCTTGCCATCTCCGCCCGCATCATGCGCGAATTCGGCGGTTCGCTGACTGTTGCAAGCGAACGGGGCACCGGCAGCGAATTCAGCATCCGCTTTCGCATCGACCTTCCAGAGGAAGCGCGCGGCCGGCGGGACGCGGTGCTTGCAGGAAACGTCGTGGTGCTGTTGGCGCCCGCAGGCGCGGCCCGCATGGCAACCGCCGAAACCATCGGCACGCTGGGCGGCGATTGCCATCTCGTCAGCGACGGCACGGCCGCGCGTGAGCTGCTGCTGGACATGGCTAAGGGAGGCCGCCGGCCAACCGACATCATCGTCGATCATCGCATGTCCGCGGAATTCGCGGCGCACCTTGCAGATCGAACGGAGATCGCGGCACTTGGGCTGCGTAAGATCTTCCTCGTCAATCCGGAAGAGCGCAGCTCGCACTCCCTCGACCTCTTCGATGCCTGGCTCATCCGGCCGCTGCGGGAGCAGTCGCTGATCGACGTGCTGCGCGGCCGCATTCGCGGCATGGAAAAGCGCGATGCCTTGAACGACAACCAGCCCGGCTTCAGCGCGGCGATCCCCGAGCAGGGCAATCAGCACGGCCTCAACATCCTGCTCGCCGAAGACGATCCGATCAATGCCATGCTGATCCGCGCCATGCTGGAGAAGGCGGGGCATACGGTTCACCACGTCGAGGACTTCGAGGCTCTTCTCGACCGGGCGCTCGGTGAGCGGAGCGTGCGTCCGGACATCGTCATCAGCGATCTTTCCATGCCCGGTGGCGACGGTATCGAGATGATTGGCCGGCTACGTGGGCATGAGCGCCGGCTCGACGTTCCCTCGGTGCCGATCATCGTTCTGACGGCCGACAAGCGCGACGAATCCCGCAGACAAGTCTTGCTGAACGGCGCAAACCGCGTCATGCTAAAGCCCATTGATCCCATACGGCTGCTGACAGAAGTTCAGGCCGTGGCCGCACTCTCTGCACGCCGATCTGAAGCGCTATAACCGCCTTGCAACACCTCCCGGGTCACGCGTTAGAGGGGGTTTAAAATGTCACTTTCCTGTCGCATATAAGTGTTTTATGGCCTTCCAAAGCCGGCAACGAAAGAATCGCCATGTCAGTAGACATCCGCAACCGTGACAGCGTCTCGGAGACTTTGCCCCCTTCTGGAACAGCTGCTCCGAAAGAAAATGACGTGTTCGGCCGCATCGGGAATCTCGAGACGAGACTCGCCCGTACGCCCGGCGAAGTAGATGCCGCGCAGGCTGTCCGCTATCGCGTCTTCGTCGAGGAAATGCAGGCGCAATTGCCGGCTGAGGCGATGCGCCGCAAGCGTGATTTCGACCGTTATGACGCCTTCTGCGACCATCTTCTGGTGCTCGACCGCTCGATCGAGGGCGACAGCGAGGACCAGATCGTCGGCACCTACCGCCTCCTGCGACAGGAGGTCGCGATGGCCAACGGCGGCTTTTACTCGGCTTCGGAATTTGCTGTCGATGACCTGATCGCGCGCCATCCGGATAAGCGCTTCATGGAGCTTGGCCGCTCCTGCGTTCTACCCGATTATCGCACGAAGCGGATTGTCGAACTTCTCTGGCAGGGCAACTGGGCCTATGCGCTGAAACACGGCATGAGCGCCATGTTCGGCTGCGCGTCCTTCCCCGGCGTCCACCCGGAAAGCCATGCGCTGGCGCTTTCCTTCCTGCATCACAATGTCTCGGCCAAGGACGAATGGGCCGTGGGCGCGCTTCCGCATTTGGCCCGTGACATGGATCTGATGCCGAGCGAGGCTGTGAACCCGAAGCGGGCGCTGATGGCGCTGCCGCCGCTGATCAAGGGCTACATGCGTCTCGGCGCGATGGTCGGCTCCACCGCCGTCGTCGATCATGCCTTCAATACGACGGATGTGCTGATCGTTCTGCCGATCGCCAGCATCTCGGACCGCTACCTGAACTACTACGGCGCCGACGCCGGACGGTTCGCGAGCTAAATCGTCGCTTTTGCCTGAAGAGGAAGCCCGCTTTGCCCTGGCAAAGCGGGCTTTGTCTTGTCAGCTACCCGCCGTATAGGCCGCGATTGCCGCCATGTTGACGATGTCGGAGTCCTTCGCGCCCATCGAGGTGATCTGCACGGCCTTGTCGAGACCCACAAGGATCGGGCCGATGACCGTCGAGCCGCCGAGTTCCTGCAGCATCTTCGTCGAGATCGAGGCCGAGTGGAACGCCGGCATGACCAGAACATTGGCCGGGCCGGAGAGACGGCAGAACGGATACTGTTCCATCGCCTTGCGGTTCAGCGCCACATCCGCAGCCATCTCGCCGTCGTACTCGAAATCGACGCGGCGGCTATCGAGGATCTTCACCGCCTCGCGCACGCGCTCGGAGCGCTCGCCGGACGGATGTCCGAAGGTGGAATAGGCCAGCATGGCGACACGCGGCTGGTAGCCCATGCGGCGTGCGAAGCCTGCGGCCTCGACCGCGATATCGGCCAGTTCCTCAGCCGAGGGCATATCGTGGACGGCCGTATCGGCGACGAAGACCGTGCGGCCGCGGCATAGCGCGATCGAAACGCCGATCACCCGGTGACCCGGCTTCATGTCGATGCAACGGCGCACATCCTCGAGCGCCGTCGAGTAGTTGCGGGTAATGCCGGTCACCATGCCGTCCGCATCGCCAAGCGCGACCATGCAGGCCGCGAAGTGGTTGCGGTCGTTGTGGATCAGGCGCTGCGCATCGCGGTGCAGATAGCCTTTGCGCTGCAGGCGCGCATAGAGATAGTCGATATAGGCTTCGACCCGCGTGGAAATGCGGGCGTTGACGATCTCGATGCCCGGGCGATTGAGATCGACGCCGGCGCGCTCTGCGGTCTGATGGATCAGGTCTTCGCGGCCGAGCAGGATCGCCGTGCCCAGCTCTTGGTTCGCATAGGACATCGCCGCGCGCATGACCTGCTCTTCCTCGGCTTCGGCGAAGACGACGCGTTTCGGACGGCGGCGAACGCGCTCATAGAGGCTTGCCAGCGTCGAGGCGATCGGGTCGCGGCGAGCCGAGAGTTCGCGGGCATAGCCCGCCATGTCGGTGATCGGCTTGCGGGCGACACCGCTATCTATGGCGGCCTGCGCGACGGCGACCGGGATGGCCGAGATCAGGCGCGGATCGAACGGCACGGGAATGATGTACTGAGAGCCAAAGCGCGGACGATTACCCTGGTAGGCGGCAGCCACGTCATCCGGCACGTCTTCGCGCGCCAGCTTCGCCAGAGCGTTGACGGCTGCGATCTTCATGTCGTCGTTGATGGTGGTTGCCCGAACGTCGAGCGCGCCGCGGAAAATGTAGGGGAAGCCAAGAACGTTGTTGACCTGGTTCGGGTAGTCGGATCGGCCGGTCGCCATGATCGCGTCGTCACGAATGCGGGCGACCTCTTCCGGCGTGATCTCAGGATCGGGATTGGCCATTGCGAAGATCACCGGCCGGTCTGCCATCGAGCGGATCATCTTCTCGGAGAAGGCGCCCTTCTGTGACAGGCCGAAAACGACGTCGGCGCCCTTCATGGCCTCTTCGAGCGTGCGCGCCTTGGTCTTGACCGCATGCGCGGACTTCCACTGGTTCATGCCCTCGGTGCGGCCCTGATAGATCACGCCCTTGGTGTCGCAGAGGGTGATGTTTTCAGGCGCGAAGCCCATGGCCTTGATCAGCTCGACGCAGGCGATTGCCGCAGCACCGGCGCCGTTGCAGACCAGCTTCGTCGTCTTCAGGTCGCGGCCCGTGAGTTCCAGCGCGTTGATCAGGCCGGCGGCGGCGATGATTGCCGTGCCGTGCTGGTCATCGTGGAAAACAGGGATATCCATCAACTCGCGAAGGCGCTGCTCGATGATGAAACAGTCCGGCGCCTTGATATCTTCCAGATTGATGCCACCGAAGGACGGGCCGAGGAAACGCACGCAATTGATGAACTCGTCGACATTCTCTGTATCGACCTCGAGATCGATGGAATCGACGTCGGCAAAGCGCTTGAAAAGCACCGCCTTGCCTTCCATGACCGGTTTCGACGCCAGCGCGCCGAGATTGCCAAGACCAAGGATTGCGGTGCCGTTCGAGATCACGGCCACCATGTTGCCGCGCGTCGTGTAGTCGTAGGCCGTGGCCGGATCCGCCGCGATCGCCTTGACCGGCACGGCAACGCCCGGAGAATAGGCAAGCGAGAGGTCGCGTTGCGTCGCCATCGGCTTGGTCGGAGAAATCTCCAGCTTGCCGGGGCGGCCCATCGCGTGAAACTCAAGCGCTTCATTGTCGGTGACCGACGTCACGGAACGTGGCTTCTTCTCGGTATCGGGCATTATTCCTCCAACGTCTTGTGGGTGACGCTTTGCTCTTCCTCAATCCCGGTTGTCATCTATAGCGGCGGGCGGCTAGGGTTGGCACCTGTTTTTTTTGGAAAAATCGCACTCCGTGAACGAACGTATGAACGCCAGAAACGAAGCTTTTTCGGCTGCCGAGCTTGCTACCGAGGAAAGCCGTGCATCGGCCACGCCGATGATGGAACAATTCATCGAGATCAAGGCTAACAACCCGGGCTCGCTGCTGTTTTACCGCATGGGCGATTTCTACGAGCTGTTCTTCGAGGACGCGCTGGACGCATCTCGCGCGCTCGGCATCACCTTGACGAAGCGCGGCCAGCACATGGGCCAGGATATTCCGATGTGCGGCGTACCGGTCCATGCGGCCGACGACTACCTGCAGAAGCTGATTTCTCTCGGCTTTCGCGTGGCGGTCTGCGAGCAGGTCGAGGACCCGGCGGAGGCCAAGAAGCGCGGTTCGAAATCCGTCGTGAAGCGCGACGTCGTCCGGCTGGTTACGCCAGGTACGATCACCGAAGAGAAGCTGCTTTCGCCATCGGAATCGAACTACCTGATGGCACTTACCCGGATTCGCGGCGCCTCCGAGCCATTGCTGGCGCTGGCCTGGATCGATATTTCGACCGGCGTCTTCCGGTTGGCCGAAACGGAAGCGTCGCGGCTGCTTGCCGATATCCTGCGTATCGACCCGCGCGAACTGATCCTGCCCGATACGATGTTTCACGATCCCGAGCTGAAGCCGGTTTTCGACGTGCTGGGACGCACGGCCGTTCCGCAGCCCTCGGTGCTCTTCGACAGCGCAACGGCGGAGGGGCGTATCGCACGCTATTTCGGCGTATCGACTCTGGACGGCTTCGGCACCTTCTCGCGCGCCGAGCTTGCGGCAGCCGCAGCGGCCGTCGCCTATGTCGAGAAGACGCAGATCGCCGAACGCCCACCGCTTGGCAAGCCGGAGCGCGAGAGCGCCGCCTCGACGCTGTTTATCGATCCCGCGACACGCGCCAACCTCGAACTTGCAAGGACGCTGTCGGGCGATCGCAACGGTTCGCTGCTCAAGGCCATCGATCGGACCGTGACTGGCGGCGGCGCGCGTTTGCTTGCCGAACGGCTGATGTCGCCGCTGACGGACCCCGTCAGCATCAACGAGAGGCTGGATTCGATCGGGTTCCTGATCGAAGAGCCTTCGCTATGCGGCGATCTGCGCGATCACCTGAAACATGTGCCCGACATGCCCCGCGCGCTGTCGCGACTTGCGCTGGACCGCGGCGGCCCGCGCGATCTGGCGGCGATCCGCCAAGGTTTGAATGCCGCGGCCGATCTTGCTGGCCTTCTGAAGAACGCGCTGCTGCCGGAAGAACTGGTTCAGGCCCTGTCGGGGCTTTGCGCCCTGCCCTCCGACCTCGCCCGACTATTGTCGGAAACGCTGGGCGACGAACTGCCGCTGCTGAAGCGTGACGGCGGCTTTCTGCGCGATGGCGCCAGCGCCGAACTCGACGACGTCAGGGCGCTGCGCGACCAGTCGCGCCGCGTGATCGCCGGCCTGCAGCTGCAATATGCCGAGGAAACCGGCATCAAGTCGCTGAAGATCAAGCACAACAATGTGCTCGGCTACTTCATCGAGGTGACCGCCGGCAACGCGGGCCCGATGACGGATACAGCGGAGGCGAAGGCGCGCTTCATTCACCGCCAGACGATGGCGAACGCGATGCGCTTCACCACCACCGAACTCGCGGACCTCGAGAGCCGGATCGCCAATGCGGCCGACCGGGCGCTGCAGATCGAGCTGGAGGCGTTTGATCGGATGACGACCGCGGTGGTTGCGGAAGCCGAAGCGATCAAGGCCGGTGCACGCGCGCTTGCCGTCATCGACGTCGCGGCCGGTCTTGCGCTGCTGGCCGACGAGCAGGCCTATTGCCGGCCGCTGGTCGATGGATCGAAGATGTTTGCGATCGAGGGCGGCCGCCACCCTGTCGTCGAACAGGCCCTCAGACGCCAGTCTTCCGGACCCTTCGTTGCCAACAACTGCGATCTTTCACCAGTCGCTGATGGCAAGGACGGCGCCATCTGGCTGCTGACCGGCCCGAACATGGGCGGTAAATCGACATTCCTGCGCCAGAACGCGCTGATCGCGATCATGGCACAGATGGGCGCCTTCGTTCCGGCGACGAGTGCGCATATCGGCATCGTCGACCGGCTGTTCTCGCGCGTCGGCGCGTCCGACGATCTGGCGCGCGGTCGTTCGACCTTCATGGTCGAGATGGTCGAAACCGCGGCGATCCTCAACCAGGCGACCGAACGCTCGCTTGTCATCCTCGACGAGATCGGCCGCGGGACGGCGACGTTCGACGGCCTTTCCATTGCCTGGGCCGCAGTCGAGCATCTTCATGAGGCGAACCGCTGCCGCGGCCTGTTTGCCACGCACTTCCACGAGTTGACGGTCCTGTCGGAAAAGCTCGCACGGCTGTCCAACGCCACGATGCGCGTCAAGGAGTGGGACGGCGACGTCATCTTCCTGCACGAGGTCGGACCGGGAGCGGCGGATCGATCCTATGGTATCCAGGTCGCGCGGCTTGCTGGGTTGCCGGCGTCCGTCGTGGCCCGCGCCCGCGACGTGCTCACACGGCTGGAAGACGCCGACCGCAAGAACCCGGCGAGCCAGCTGATCGACGACCTGCCGCTGTTCCAGGTGGCGGTGCGTCGCGAAGACGGCAACCGCGGCCCGTCGAAAGTCGAGGAGGCGTTGAAGGGCATGAGCCTCGACGACATGACGCCTCGCGAAGCGCTGGACGCACTCTACAGTTTGAAAAAGCAGGTCAGGTAGGAGGCCAACGATGTTCATGGAGCGACTGCTTCGCGAAACGCAACGGCTCGCCAATATCTTCACGGCGATCGAGGCCCTGCGGCTTGCAGACGAGCGTGGCAACCCGCGCGGCTGGGCCTCGCCCTTCGGCCTGCTGCAGATCACCCGCTGCTGCTCGATCATCTCCGACCTGACGCTTGCCATCGCCAAGGCCGGCTACCGCGAATGCGACAAGGCGATGCTCGACGAAATCGCCAGCGAAACGCGGCAGGTTCTCTATACGGTGAACGCGCAGATCGGCGCCTGAGGACGCAGCCTTTCGAACCGCCTTTTGCCGCAGCAACACCTTTTCGCCAAAATTAAAGGTTCTTGCAGTATGAAGCCGTGTCAATCGACCGGCAAAGAGGCTATAGCGCATGCAGACGAAACGAGAGGCGCACTCCGACGACGTGGCGCCGCGTGAACAGGAAGCCGCCCCGCGCATGGCGCCGACGAACGACACCGACTTTTCAGCCATTCTCGATACGGCCTATCTCCAGCAGATGTGCGACGCCGTTGCCGAAGCCAACAAGACGCGGCCGGATGTCATGCGCGCCGACCTGTTGGCCATCATGAAGAAGGCCAGCAACGAAGGCCGCGAGAAAGCGCGCGAGCTTCTGTCTGCCGACGGCAGCGGACTGCGGTGCGCGCGGCGCATTTCCTGGCTGCAGGACCAGCTCATCACAGTTCTCTATCGGTTCGTCACGAGCCACGTGTTTCCGGCGCAGCGCGACAAGTTCGCGGTCACCGCCGTCGGCGGCTACGGCCGAGACACGCTGGCACCGGGCTCCGACATCGACCTTCTATTCCTTTTCCTGCCCAAGCCGGCGGAGGAGACGCACAAGGCCGTGGAATTCATGCTCTATGTCCTCTGGGACATGGGCTTCAAGGTCGGCCACGCCACGCGCACCATTGACGAATGCATCACGCTGTCGCGCTCCGACATGACGATCCGGACGGCGATCCTCGAGATGCGCTACATCTGCGGCCTGACATCGCTGGCGACCGACCTCGAAACGCGCTTCGACAAGGAAATCGTCACCGGGACCGGGCCGGAGTTCATTGCCGCCAAGCTCGCCGAACGCGACGAGCGGCACCGCAAGGCCGGCGACACGCGCTATCTGGTTGAGCCGAATGTGAAGGAAGGCAAGGGCGGCCTGCGCGACCTCCACACGCTCTTCTGGATCTCGAAATATTACTACCATGTGCGCGACGCCGCCGAACTGGTGGCGCTCGGCGTCCTATCCAAACATGAGTACCGGCTTTTCGAGAAGGCCGACGATTTTCTCTGGGCGGTGCGCTGCCACATGCATTTCCTGACCGGCAAGGCGGAGGAGCGGCTCTCCTTCGACATCCAGCGGGAAATCGCCGAGGCGCTCGGCTATCACTCGCGGCCGGGCCTGTCGGCGGTCGAACGCTTCATGAAGCACTACTTCCTGGTGGCCAAGGACGTCGGCGACCTTACCCGGATTCTCTGCGCCGCGCTCGAGGACCAACAGGCCAAATCGACACCCGGATTGTCCGGCGTGATCAGCCGTTTCGCCCACCGCAGCCGCAAGATTCCCGGCAGTACCGACTTCATGGAAGATCGTGGCCGCATTGCGCTCGCGAGCCCTGACGTCTTCAAGCGCGATCCCGTCAACATCATCCGGCTCTTCCACGTCGCCGATATCCACGGCCTGGAATTCCACCCTGATGCCCTGAAGCGCGTGACGCGCTCGCTCAGCCTGATCGACAATTCCCTGCGTGAAAGCGACGAGGCAAACCGCCTCTTCATTTCGATCCTCACCTCCAAGCGCGACCCGGCACTGATCCTGCGCCGGATGAACGAGGCCGGCGTGCTCGGCCGCTTCATTCCGGAGTTCGGCAAGATCGTCGCGATGATGCAGTTCAACATGTACCACCACTATACGGTGGACGAGCATCTGATCCGCTCGGTCGATGTGCTATCGGAGATCGACAAGGGCAAGGCCGACGACCTGCACCCGCTTGCCAACAAGCTGATGCCTGGCATCGAGGATCGCGAGGCGCTTTACGTCGCCGTGCTGCTGCACGACGTCGCCAAGGGCCGCCAGGAAGACCATTCGATCGCCGGCGCGCGCGTCGCCCGCAAGCTCTGCGCCCGCTTCGGCCTGTCGCAGAAGCAGACGGAGACCGTCGTCTGGCTGATCGAGGAACATCTGACGATGTCGATGGTGGCGCAGACGCGCGACCTGACCGACCGCAAGACCATCACCGACTTTGCCGACCGCGTGCAGTCGCTCGAGCGGCTGAAGATGCTGCTGATCCTGACGATCGCCGATATCCGCGCCGTCGGTCCGGGCGTCTGGAACGGCTGGAAGGGCCAGCTGCTGCGCACGCTCTACTACGAAACCGAGCTGCTGCTTGCCGGCGGTTTCTCGGAAGTGTCCCGCAAGGAGCGCGCCAACTTCGCCGCCGAGGCGCTGTTCAATGCGTTGGCGGACTGGAGCCAGAAGGACCGCAAGACCTACAGCAAGCTGCACTATCAGCCCTACCTGCTGTCCGTGCCGCTGGAAGACCAGGTGCGCCACGCCGGCTTCATCCGCCAGGCGGACAAGGCCGGCCAAGCGCTGGCGACCATGGTTCGTACCGACAGTTTCCATGCGATCACCGAGATTACCGTGCTGTCGCCCGACCATCCGCGCCTGCTCGCGGTCATCGCCGGCGCATGTGCCGCTGCCGGCGCCAACATCGTCGACGCGCAGATCTTCACGACATCGGACGGGCGCGCGCTCGACACGATCCATGTCAGCCGCGAATTCAAGGACGATGCCGACGAACTGCGCCGAGCCGGCACCATCGGTCGGATGATCGAGGACGTGCTCTCGGGCCGCAAGCGGCTGCCGGAAGTGATTGCCACGCGCACCAAGAATCGGAAAAAAAGCAAGGCCTTCGTCATCCCGCCGTCGGTCACGATCTCCAACAGCCTATCGAACAAGTTCACCGTCATCGAGGTCGAGTGCCTCGACCGGACAGGCTTGCTGTCAGAGGTCACGGCCGTTCTCTCCGACCTGTCGCTCGACATCCAGTCGGCCCGCATCACCACCTTCGGCGAGAAGGTGATCGACACCTTCTACGTCACCGATCTCGTCGGCCAGAAGATCTCCGGCGACAGCAAGCGATCGAACATCACCGCGCGCCTCAGGGCCGTCATCGCCGAGGAACAGGACGAGCTTCGCGAACGCATGCCGTCCGGTATCATCGCGCCGGCGAGCACCGCCCGTAGCGCCGCGCCGACTGACAAGAAAGCGGATTCCACCGCATGAGCCTATACGCATGAGCCTCGTCAAGAAATTCGCCACCGTCGGCGGCGCCACTCTGGGCAGCCGCATCTTCGGTTTTGCCCGTGAAACGCTGATGGCGGCCGCACTCGGCACCGGGCCGATGGCCGACGTCTTCTATGCGGCCTTCCGCTTCCCCAACCTGTTCCGCCGGCTGTTTGCGGAAGGCGCGTTCAACGCCGCCTTCGTGCCGCTGTTTGCCAAGGAAATCGAGGCGAACGGGACCGACGGGGCAAAGCGCTTCTCGGAGGAAGTGTTCGGCGTTCTCTTCTCTGTGCTGCTGCTCATCACCATCGTGATGGAGCTGGCGATGCCGCTCCTGGTGCGCTTCATCATCGCGCCGGGCTTTACCAACGATCCGGACAAGTTCGACATTACCGTGCGCATGGCCGCGGTGATGTTCCCCTACCTCATGTGCATGTCGCTGACGGCGATGATGAGCGGGATGCTGAACTCGCTGCATCACTTCTTTGCCGCGGCGATCGCGCCTGTCTTCCTCAACGTGGTGATGATCGGGGCGCTGTTTTATGCGCTCTACACCGGTGCCGAACCGCTGCAGACCGCATGGTACCTCTCCTGGGGCGTGCTGGTGGCCGGTATCCTGCAGCTTGTCGTCGTCTATCTGGGCGTGATTCATGCCGGCATGAGCATCGGCCTGCGCTTCCCGCGCTTCACGCCGAACGTCAAACGCCTGCTGATCCTCGCCATTCCGGCCGCCGTTACCGGCGGCATCACCCAGATCAACCAGATGATCGGCCAGGCGATCGCCTCATCGCGGGAGGGCGCCATCGCAGCCCTGCAATATGCCGACCGCATCTACCAGCTGCCGCTCGGCGTCGTCGGCGTCGCCGTTGGCGTGGTGCTGCTGCCGGAACTGGCGCGCGCCCTGAAGGCCGGCAATCTGCGCGAAGCCGGAAACCTGCAGAACCGCTCGATCGAGTTCGTGCTGTTCCTGACGATCCCGGCCGCGTTCGCACTCTGGATCCTCTCCGACGAGATCATCCGCGTGCTCTACGAGCGCGGTGCCTTCCACCAGGAAAACACCGCCATCGTCGGCTCGATCCTTGCCATCTACGGCATCGGCCTGCCCGCCTTCGTACTGATCAAGGCCCTGCAGCCGGGCTTCTACGCTCGCGAGGACACCAGGACGCCGATGCGGTTTTCGGCGGTCGCCGTTGGGGTCAACTGCGCCACCGCGCTCACGCTCTTTCCCTATCTCGGCGCCCCGGGCATCGCGGTCGCGGAAGCAACGGCCGGGTGGATCAGCACCGTGCTGCTGTTCTCCACGCTGCTGCGCCGCGGCCATCTTGCATGGGAGTGGGCGCTCGCGCGTCGCGCCGCGCTTCTCGTCGTTTCTGCTGCCGTCATGGGCGCGGCCATCATGTATCTTCAGCACCGTTGGGCGCCGTGGCTTGCCTCGGACGCTCGCTTGACAACGAAGATCAGCACGCTCGGCCTGCTGATCCTGATTGCCATGACCGTCTACTTCGCGACGGCGTTCCTGATCGGCGGCGCGAACCTCGGCATGATCCGCCGCAATCTCAACCGCAAGCCGGCGGTCAAGACGGACGCTTAGCCACCGTCTTGGCCTAACAGTAGACCCAGCGCCGGCTTGGACCTATGTCGACGTGGACGATGCCGTTGCAGTAGCGCCCGATGCCGCCGATCCCGGGGGCATCTTCGGCTATGGCGACAATTGCTCGCTCCGAGTAGCCGGGGACACGAATGTCCGCGGCCGCGCAGTTGCGGTGCTGCGAATGCGACCGGCCGGCATGTGGCCGGAAGCCGGATGTGACCAACGGGCGGCGTCCAGTTCTAAGCGCTATGTAGGCCAGTATCCCCTTCAGCTGCGGCGGAAAGCAACTCGCCCGGACGCTGACGGTCTGCAATGTGTAAGCAACCTTCTCGGTGGGCGCTGCAGGCCCAAAGGAAATTCTACGCACGTTCTGGGCACTCGCACTGTCGAAACAGGACAGGCTGAAAAGACCGGCTAACGCGATTGAAAACGCAGTATGCATGGTTCCCTCCCCAGCTAGAGCATGGGCTCGGCCACACGCTCGAGTTTGCGGGCGGAAAAGCTCTCCCCAAAAATGGCCTTTTTGTGAAATTTCATACCCTATAGTGCAAGATTTAGCCCCAATTTACCGCCAATTGATAAAGTAGAGATACCTAAAAAGCGGTATAAAATGCTCAGCACTAAAAATTGAATTAGAAAATTCACAGAAATTTAAATGCGATTTTCCCCGGCCGGGACAGACGCCTTACAATCCCTCCGTCCCGTTGTCGGATACCCCGCAAGGCGTTGCGGCGAAACGGAACCGGCGCCGGAGTTGCGAGCAAAAACCGCCGAACGGGCCGCTGGGAAGCGCCATTATTCTCTCCTCTGACTCGGCAATTTTCAGCGCCCCGTCCGAGTGAATGCCATGGTCAAACCACGGACCGAAGGGGTCGCGTGACGCACCGGCGTGCGTTGGCAAGCTTGACCCTCCGCCGATCCTTGGCAAGAACACGACTCCACACAATCGGGGCACGCATGTCTCAATCGCTTTTCCTCATAACGCTTGTTGTCGACGACTATGATCGCGCCAAGGAGTTCTATTGCGGCACACTGGGCTTCGTTTGCCTCCACGACGATCTCCTGCCGGAAGGCAAGCGATGGGTCGTGGTCAGGCCGAAGGGCGAGGACGGCGCAGCCTTTTTGCTTGCGCGGGCTGCTAACGACCGGCAGAAATCAGCGATCGGCAACCAGACGGGCGGTCGCGTCGGCTTCTTTCTCAAGACCGACGATTTTGCCCGCGACCATGCGTCGATGCTGGGCAAGGGCGTGAGGTTTCTCGAGCAGCCGCGGCACGAAATCTATGGTACCGTGGCCGTGTTTGCGGATCCTTATGGCAACACCTTCGACCTGATCGAACCCGTCGCTGACCGCACCCCTTGATTGCCGGCCTTTGCCCGTGCATAAGCCGCTGCGTTAGCAACATGGGCCGTTGGCCCTGGGGCCCTCCACAAGCCTAATCGAGGACATGATGAGCGAATTCAAGAAACTGGTCTTTTCGGGCGTTCAGCCGACCGGCAATCTCCATCTCGGCAACTATCTCGGCGCGATCCGCAAGTTCGTGGCGCTGCAGGACGGCAATGACTGCATCTATTGCGTCGTCGACATGCATGCGCTGACGGCGCAACTCGTGCACGAGGACATGCCGAACCAGATCCGATCGATCGCCGCAGCCTTTATCGCCTCCGGCATCGACCCGGAGAAGCATATCGTTTTCAACCAGTCGGCCGTGCCGCAGCATGCGGAACTCGCCTGGATCTTCAATTGTGTCGCGCGCATCGGCTGGATGAACCGCATGACGCAGTTCAAGGACAAGGCCGGCAAGGACCGCGAGCAGGCCTCGCTCGGTCTCTATGCCTATCCGAGCCTGATGGCTGCCGACATTCTCGTCTATCGCGGAACGCATGTTCCCGTTGGTGACGACCAGAAGCAGCATCTCGAGCTGGCCCGCGACATCGCCATGAAGTTCAACCTCGACTACGCCGAGCATATCCGCAAGGCCGGATACGGGATCGACATCACCGTCGGGGATGAACCGGTGCATGCCTATTTCCCGATGGTCGAGCCGCTGATCGACGGTCCGGCACCGCGCGTCATGTCGCTTCGCGACGGCACCAAGAAGATGTCGAAGTCGGACCCGTCGGATCTGTCGCGCATCAACCTGATGGACGACGAGGACGCGATCTCGAAGAAGATCCGCAAGGCCAAGACCGATCCGGATGGCTTGCCGAGCGAGATCGACGGCCTCAAGGGTCGCCCGGAAGCCGACAACCTCGTCGGCATCTACGCGGCACTCGCCGACAAGTCGAAGGCCGAGGTGCTTTCGGAATTCGGCGGCCAGCAGTTCTCGGTCTTCAAGCCGGCCCTGATCGACCTGTCGGTCAACGTGCTGTCGCCGATCACCGCCGAGATGCGCCGCCTGATGGCCGACACCAGCCACATCGATGCGATCCTTCGCAACGGTGGCGAGCGGGCAAGAGCACGCGCCGAAGTGACGATGAAGGAAGTCCGCGACATCGTCGGCTTCCTTTACTAGGCCAAGCGCCAACAGCCAGGTTCCGGGCGGCCAGACCGCCCGGACTTGTCGAACCGGATATGACAGCGTAGTCTCATCGGACCCTTGCGGAGGCTCCGATGCGTGATCGTAAGCTCATTCAAATCGGCGCGATGGAAGTCCGTTTCCTGATCGATGAGGATCAGAGTTCGGAAAGCGTCGTCATGTTCGAATTCGCCGTGCCGTCGCAATCCAGAGTGCCGGCCGCGCATTTTCACAGGGATGTCGACGAGGTGATCTACGGGATTGCCGGCACGATGACGACCACCGTCGACGGGAAAAAGCATGAGGTTGCCCCTGGGCAGACAGTGTTCATCCCGCGCGGCGTCGTCCACACCCATGAGAACCTTCACGCGGAAACCGCACGCGCGCTCATCACCATGACTCCCGGATTGATCGGTCGTCGGTACTTCGAGGAAATCTCTGCGGCGATGAACGTCAAGGGCAAGCCTGATATCGAGCATGTCAAGGAAATCATGCTGCTTTACGGCCTCGTGCCGGCGTGAACTGACCACCGGATCCGCGCAAAACGAGGACTTGCAAATTTTCGGGATCGGGTGTCAGAGTCCGCTCCATGGTATCAAAACGACTCTCCAGGCTTGAGGGCCATCGCCGCAAATTCATGGCGGTCATCGACGACACGCCCGAGTGCCAGCGGGCTGTCCACTACGCCGGCCGGCGTGCAAAGAACTCCAATGGCGGCCTTGTGCTCGTCTACGTCATTCCGGACGGTGACTTTCAGCAATGGCTGGGTGTCGAGGAGATCATGAGGGCCGAAGCGCGCGAGGAAGCCGAAGCGGTCGTCGCCAAATCGGCGCAGTTGGTGCGCGAGACGATCGGCATCGAACCCGAGGTCGTCATTCGCGAGGGAAGTGCCGCCGAACAGATCAACGCGGTGATCGAGGAAGATCGGGACATCGCGATTCTGGTGCTCGCGGCGAGTTCAGCAAAGGAAGGCCCCGGACCACTGGTGTCGTCCGTGGCAGGTCGCGGCGCAGCCTTTCCCATCCCCGTCACCGTGCTTCCTGATACACTGACCGACGAGGAACTTGACGCACTGGCTTGATGCGTTTTCTTGAGTGACAGTCTCTTGAATAGCAACGCCAAACGGCTTATTTCTCTTTTGAAGAATTCTAAAGACGGCTGGAGCCTTGCGCCCGCCGCACGGAGAGCAAGATGTTCATTCAGACCGAAGCCACGCCGAATCCCGCCACGCAGAAGTTTCTGCCCGGCAGGGTCGTCATGGAAAACGGCACCGCCGAATTCCGCAATGCCGACGAGGCCAACGCTTCGCCACTGGCGGCTCGCCTGTTCGACATTCCCGGCGTGACCGGCGTCTACTTCGGCTATGATTTCATCAGCGTTTCCAAGGAGAACCAGGAGTGGCAGCACCTCAAGCCCGCCATTCTGGGATCGATAATGGAGCATTTCATGTCCGGCAAGCCGGTCATGGGCGCGGCCTCCGTTCTCGGTGAAGCTGCCGATGCCGATGGCGAATTCTTCGACGAAGGCGATGAATCGATCGTTCTGACGATCAAGGAACTGCTGGAGACACGCGTGCGTCCGGCCGTTGCCCAGGATGGTGGCGACATCACCTTCCGTGGCTTCAAGGACGGCACCGTCTATCTCAACATGAAGGGCTCGTGCGCGGGTTGCCCGTCCTCGACGGCAACGCTGAAGCACGGCGTCCAGAATTTGCTGCGCCATTTCGTTCCCGAGGTGCAGGAAGTCGAAGCCGTCTGACGACCTGAACCAACATTCGCAATGACGCAGCGTTTGCAAGCGTGGCGTGGCGATGTATGGACAGTCAGGAACGTTTTATTCGGAAATTGATGCCATGATCATACTGGCGCTCGACACCGCAGGTGTGGATTGCGCTGCCGCTGTCTATGACAGCGGCAGGAATACGGTGCTGGGGGAGGCATCGGACATGATCGGCAAGGGGCATGCAGAACATCTGATGGGGATCGTCGACCGCGCGCTGGACCAGGCGGGCATCGCACTTTCCGCTGTCGAGCGCATTGCCGTTACTGTCGGTCCCGGCTCCTTTACTGGTATTCGCGTTGGCGTCGCCGCTGCTCGCGGCTTCGCGCTGTCGCTGGGCGTTCCCGCCGTTGGCGTGACGACGCTCGCCGTCATGGCGGAGGCCGAGCGGCAACGGTCGCCGGGCCAGGCCGTGCTCGCTGCAATGGATGCCAAGCGCAACGAGATCTACCTTCAAGCCTTCGATCCCGCCGGCCGCCCGCTCGACGAGGCACGCGCCGTCACGACCGAGGACGCACAGGCATTCGCGGCGGACTTCGACGGTGCGATCACCGGTTCCGCGACCCCGCTACTGAGGCCTGACGCCGGCGAGCAAGCCAACCATTTTCCAATTTCCATCGTGGCGCGCCTCGGCGCTGCCGCAGACCCCTCTTCCGGAAAGCCGAAGCCTCTTTATCTGCGCGGACCTGACGCCAAGCCGCAGGCCGGGTTCGCCATTGCGCGAGTATGACCATGCTGGAATCCTATCTGACGCTTAAGCCGGAATTCGAAATCGTCGCCATGGATGCTGAAGACTGCCGCGCGGTCGCAGCGCTTCACGGCGAGCGTTTTGCGCGTCCGTGGGGTGATGGCGAGTTCTATAGCCTGCTGACGCAGAGCACTGTCTTCGGCTTCGTCGCGCGCCAGACCAACGCCTTCCTGAAGAAGCCGCTTCCCGGCTTCGTCCTTGCCCGCGAAGTCGCCGGCGAGGCGGAAATCCTGACGATCGCCGTGCAGACGAAGGTAGCGCGCGCCGGGCTCGGCTGGCGGCTGATGCAGGCCGCGATGCGCGAAGCAAAGCTGCGCGGCGGTGAGAGCATCTTCCTCGAGGTCGATGACGGCAATATGCCGGCACTCGGCCTTTATCGCAAACTCGGCTTCGACAAGGTCGGCGAGCGTCGTGGATACTACAAGGATGCGAATGGCGGGGTTTCCACCGCGCTTGTCATGAAGCGCGTTCTTCGCTAGTTCCGTTACACAACGTTGACTATCGGAAGGCGGCACATGACTGAAGTGGCCAAAACCCTTGAGGAGCTTTGTGCTGAACGCGGCATGCGCATGACCGAGCAGCGCCGCGTCATTGCGCGCATTCTCGAGGAATCCGAAGACCATCCCGACGTCGAGGAACTCTACCGCCGCTCGGTGAAGGTCGACGCCAAGATCTCGATCTCGACCGTCTACCGCACTGTCAAGCTCTTCGAAGACGCGGGCATTATTGCACGACACGACTTCCGCGACGGCCGCTCCCGCTACGAGACC
The DNA here is from genome assembly GCA_900489925.1 of Hyphomicrobiales bacterium. Classification (GTDB taxonomy): domain Bacteria; phylum Pseudomonadota; class Alphaproteobacteria; order Rhizobiales; family Rhizobiaceae; genus Rhizobium. The sequence goes on from UEHQ01000002.1 coordinate 492,934, forward strand.
GTGCCGGAAGAGCATCACGACCACCTGATCGACCTGAAGACCGGCGTCGTCATCGAATTCCGCTCGCCGGAGATCGAGGCACTGCAGGAGCGGATCGCCCGCGAGCATGGCTTCCAACTCGTCGATCACCGGCTCGAACTCTATGGCATTCCGCTCAAGAAGGACGAGCACTGAGGCCATGAGTGGTGCAGCCGCGGAGTTCTCGACTTGATCGCCTGGCTGCGCGTCGCCCTCGCCGCCATCGTCATTGTCATCGCCAGCATCGTGCTGATGCCCTGGCAGCTTCTGGCGTTGCGCTTCGACTGGCGGATGCGGCGCTGGCTCCCGCGCGTCTGGCACCGTATCGTCTGCTTCTGTCTCGGCATCCGCGTCCGCGTCCACGGCACGATGGAAGCGCACCGGCCGCTGATGCTGTGCGCCAACCATTCCTCGTGGATGGACATCATGGTTCTGTCGTCGATCGCCGATGTCGCCTTCATCGCCAAGATCGAGGTGCGTGACTGGCCGATCTTCGGCGCGCTCTCCAAGCTGCAGAAGAGCGTCTTCGTCGTGCGCGAGGAGAAACGCAAGACGGGCAACCAGGCCAGCGAGATCGCGGCCCGGATGGCGGACGGCGAGATCGTCGTGCTGTTTCCCGAAGGCACCACATCGGACGGCAACCGGCTGCTCGACGTCAAGTCATCCCTGTTCGGCGCGGCTGCAATGGCCGTACCTGCTTCACCGACCGGTGTGGTCACCGTCCAGCCCGTCGCGATCGCTTACACCGGCGTCCACGGCCTGCCGACGGGGCGTTATCATCGTCCGCTGACGTCCTGGCCCGGCGATGTCGAGATGTTTCCGCATCTCAAGGACATGCTTCGATGCGGCGCCTTCGAAGTGGATGTGTGCTTCGGCGAGGCGGTCCGTTACGGGCCCGACACCAAGCGCAAGGATGTCAGCGCGACCATCGCCCAGCGGATTCGTGCGATGCTCGGCGCGGCACTGCGCGGCCGCGATTTGGACTAAGACAAGATTTCCGTTTTCTCGCGCGCCAAAAACCACTAAATAGCGCGCCATGACCCAGGACAGCGCCCTCCTCCCGGCCCCGGAGACCAATCTCCGCGATGGCAGCAACAGCCGCAAGGTTTTCATCAAGACCTACGGCTGTCAGATGAACGTCTATGACTCGACCCGGATGAGCGATGCGCTTGCCCGTGACGGCTATGAGCCGACCGAGGACATGGCCGAGGCTGATCTCGTCCTGCTGAATACCTGTCATATCCGCGAGAAGGCCGCCGAGAAGGTCTATTCGGCACTTGGCCGCCTGCGCGACATGAAGAAGGAGCGCAACAAGGAAGGCCGCGAGTTCATGATCGGCGTGGCCGGTTGCGTTGCGCAGGCCGAGGGCGAAGAAATTCTGCGCCGTGCGCCTGCCGTCGATGTTGTCATCGGCCCGCAGACCTACCACCGTCTGCCGGAAGCACTGCGTCGTGCCAAGGAAGGCCAGCGCATCGTCGATACGGAATATGCGCTGGAAGACAAGTTCGAGCACCTTCCCATCGCCGAAAAGACGAAGATCCGCTCTCGCGGCGTAACCTCGTTCCTGACGGTTCAGGAAGGATGCGACAAGTTCTGCACCTTCTGTGTCGTGCCCTATACGCGCGGTTCGGAAGTGTCGCGCCCGGTCAGCCAGATCGTCGAGGAAGCGCAGAAGCTCGTCGAAGGCGGCGTGCGGGAAATCACCTTGCTGGGCCAGAACGTCAATGCCTGGCATGGCGCGGGGCCGAACGGCCAGGAATGGACGCTGGGCGACCTCCTCTACCGACTGGCGGAAATTCCCGGTCTCGCCCGCCTTCGCTACACCACCAGCCACCCACGCGACATGGATGACCGGCTGATCGAGGCGCACCGTGATCTGCGCGCGCTGATGCCCTACCTGCACCTTCCCGTGCAGGCGGGCTCCGACCGCATCCTCAAGGCCATGAACCGCCGGCACACGGCCGCCGAATACCTGACGCTGGTCGAGCGCATTCGTGCTGCCCGTCCTGACATCGCGCTTTCGGGCGATTTCATCGTCGGCTTTCCGGGGGAGACAGATCAGGATTTTGAGGATACACTGCAGCTCGTGGAGAAAGTCCGCTATGCGCAGGCCTTCTCCTTCAAATACTCGACGCGGCCGGGTACGCCCGGTGCGGATCTGAAGGACCAAGTGCCGGAAGAGATCAAGGCAGAACGGCTCGAACGCCTGCAGGCGCTTCTTTTGAAGCAGCAGCAGGAATTTGCCGAATCCTGCGTCGGGAAAACCATCGAACTGTTGCTCGAAAAGCCCGGTCGTATGTCTCAACAACTTATCGGCCGTTCTCCCTGGCTTCAGTCGGTGAATGTTGATGCAAAGACATCGCAAATCGGTGACATTATTAGAGTGCGAATCACCGGAACCGGAACCAACAGCCTGTTTGCCGAGATAGCAGAGGCTGAGGTCTAAACCCAAGGAGCTCGACCGCTTGAACGGACAAGAATTGGTTTCTTCTTCACCGCGCCACCCACGCATCGCGAGCGACGCCAATCACTTTATACTGACGTTCGAGAACAATAGGTTCGCCAGCGAGTTGTTCGGCCAATTTGACCAGAACCTCAAGCTGCTCGAGGAGCGCCTGAACATCGACGCCCGAGCGCGTGGCAACTCCGTCGTGATCTCCGGGGACATCGTCACCACCAATCAGGCGCGCCGCACGCTCGACTATCTCTATGAGAAGCTTCAGAAAGGCGGCAGCGTGGAACGATCCGACGTCGAGGGTGCCATCCGCATGGCGGTTGCCGCCGACGACCAGCTCAGCCTGCCGACGATGGAAAAGAAGGCCAAGCTGACGATGGCCCAGGTCTCCACGCGCAAGAAGACCATCATTGCCCGCACGCCGACGCAGGACGCCTACCTCAGGGCCCTCGAACGCGCCGAGCTGGTGTTCGGCTGCGGTCCGGCCGGTACCGGCAAGACCTATCTTGCCGTGGCCCATGCGGCTCAGCTTCTGGAGCGCGGTGTGGTCGAGAAGATCATCCTGTCGCGTCCGGCTGTCGAAGCCGGCGAACGCCTGGGCTTCCTTCCTGGCGACATGAAGGAAAAGGTCGATCCCTACCTTCGCCCGCTCTATGACGCGCTTTACGACATGATCCCAGCCGACAAGGTCGACCGCGCGATCACCGCCGGCGTCATCGAAATCGCACCGCTTGCCTTCATGCGCGGTCGTACGCTTGCGAACGCCGCCGTCATCCTCGACGAGGCGCAGAACACGACGTCGATGCAGATGAAGATGTTCCTGACGCGTCTTGGCGAAAACTCTCGCATGATCGTGACTGGTGACCCCAGCCAGATCGACCTGCCGCGCGGCGTCAAATCCGGCCTCGTGGAAGCCCTGCAGCTTCTGAACGGCGTCGAGGGTATCTCGATCGTCCGCTTCAAGGATACGGATGTCGTCCGTCACCCGCTCGTCGGACGCATTGTCAGGGCCTACGATTCCACTTATGCAGTGGAATCCGAAGAGGTTAGCCGGCAGGACTGATGGCGGAACTTGATATCCAGATCAGCGTCGAGGAGGGCCAGTGGCCCTCCGAAGACGTCTTGCATGCATTGGCGGACCGCGTACTGGAGACGGCCGCGACCTATCTGCGCGAGACCGAGAAGCAGCCATTTCCGAAAATGATCCCCGAGGTCTCGCTGGTTTTTACCGACGACGCGTCGATCCAGGACATCAATGCTGAATGGCGGGGCAAGGACAAGCCGACCAACGTGCTGTCGTTTCCCGCATTCCCGGTCCAACCGGGCAAGGTTCCCGGACCGATGCTCGGCGACATCATCATCGCCAGAGAAACGGTGGAGCGCGAGGCAACCGAGCTTGAGAAGAGCTTCGACGACCACCTGACGCACCTGATGGTGCACGGATTCTTGCATCTTTTCGGCTACGATCATAATAATGACGCGGAAGCCGAAATTATGGAGGGGCTGGAGACTCGCATTTTGGCGGTACTCGGCCTATCTGACCCATACGAGGGTCAAGACCTTAAAATGGAACCATGAGCGACTTTACGACGAGACCGGCCCCTGAGGCCAAGGACGCCGACCAATCCTCCTCTTCCGACGAGGGTGGCAGTAGTAGCAGGCAGTCCGGACGATCCCAATCCTTCTGGTCGCGCGCAGCACGCATCCTGAGGCCGCAGCAGGGCTCGCGTCTTCGCGAGGATCTGGCTGATGCGCTGATGACGGATGCAGCCGGCGACGATGCCTTTTCGCCCGACGAACGGGCGATGCTGCACAACATCCTGCGCTTCCGCGAGGTTCGCGTGGCCGATGTCATGGTGCCCCGAGCTGACATCGAAGCCGTGGACCAGAACATCACCATCGGTGAGCTGATGATCCTGTTCGAGGAATCCGGCCGCTCCCGCATGCCTGTCTACGCCGAGACGCTGGACGACCCGCGCGGCATGGTCCACATCCGCGATCTGCTTTCCTACGTCGCCAAACAGGCGCGGAACAAGCGCCGCAGCGGCACGAAAACCGTCAAGGCGGCCGAGCCGATCGTCGAGGTATCACCCGAGCACCTGCAGAAGACGCCTCGTGTGGCCAAGCCGAATTTCGACCTTGCCCGGGTTGACCTGCAGAAGACGGTCGCCGAGGCCGGCATCATTCGCAAGATCCTGTTCGTTCCGCCGTCGATGCTCGCGTCGGATCTGCTGCGCCGCATGCAGGTCAACCGCACGCAGATGGCGCTTGTCATCGATGAGTATGGCGGCACCGACGGCCTCGCTTCGCATGAGGATATCGTCGAGATGGTGATCGGCGACATCGACGACGAGCACGATGACGAAGAGGTCATGTTCAAGCGCATTTCGGAAGACGTCTTCGTTGCCGACGCGCGCGTCGAACTGGAAGACATCGCCGAAGCGATCGGGCCCGACTTCGACATCACCGAACAGGTGGACGAAGTCGACACCCTGGGCGGCCTGATCTTCTCCGAACTCGGGCGCATCCCAGTGCGTGGCGAGGTGGTTCAGGCCCTGCCCGGCTTCGAGTTTCACATTCTTGATGCCGATCCACGCCGTATCAAGCGAGTCCGTATCACGCGCAAGCGTCAGGCGATCCGCCGCCGTATCAAGACCGACGGGGACGGCGCGTCGGGTCCGGAGCACGGCGACGAACGGCAATCGGAAGCCCCCACGACAAACTGATCAGCGCCTACCACGACAAATGGCGGCTTTTTTGAAAGACTGCGAACACAATTGATTCGTGGCTTGGTGGGGTGCGCATGGAGCGGCTTGCGGACAGGGTGATCCTGGCCTGGGGTTTCAAGAGAGTGCTGCTGGCGATCCTTGCCGGCGCTTTCGGGGTATTGGCGCTTCCGCCGATCGGCTTCTTCGCCGCGATGTTCGTTTCCTTCACGTTGCTCGTGTGGCTGATCGACGGCGCGGCCGCCTCTCCACACAGCAGCCTGATCGGTCGGCTCTGGCCGTCCTTCGTCACCGGCTGGCTGTTCGGCTTCGGTTACTTCGTTGCAGGCCTCTGGTGGCTCGGCCATGCCCTGATGATCGATGCGGACGCCTTTGCCTGGGCGCTTCCGCTGGCGATCTTCGGACTGCCTGCCGTGCTCGCGATCTTCTACGGCCTTGCCACGGCGCTTGCCCGCATCCTCTGGTCCGATGGTGTTGGGCGCATTGCAGCGCTTGCCGCGAGCTTCGGGCTGCTGGAATGGGCTCGCAGCGTGCTGTTTACTGGCTTTCCCTGGAACGCGATCGGCTATGGCATGACGCCCGTGCCGCTGATGATGCAGTCGGCGCACATCATCGGCATCATGGGGATCACCGCACTTTCGGTTTTCATTTTCGCCGCGCCGGCGCTTCTCGGCACCAAACAGGGCGCCAGGTTCGGCGTTTCTCTGGCTGTGCTGCTGTTTGCGGCGCATCTCGGCTACGGCGCCTATGTGCTTTACGGCGCACCAAAACCGGCAGCGGCAACCGGGGCAGGTCCGGTTATCCGGCTCGTTCAGCCGATGATCGAGCAGACCGCCAAGATGGATACCGACGGCGATCGAGCCGCCATCTTCGAAAAGCACCTGAAGCTTTCCGTCGAGCCTCCCCAGGATGGCGGCAGGAAACCCGACATCATCGTCTGGCCGGAGACGGCGATCCCGTTCATCCTGACGGACAACCAGGACGCTCTCACCCGGATCGCCGATACGCTCGACGACAATCAGGTACTGATTGCCGGCGCCGTCCGGGCCGAAGACATGGGGCCGGGCAACGCGCCACGCTACTACAACTCGATCTATGTCATCGACGGGCGCGGCCAGATCGTCGCCGCCGCGGACAAGGTGCATCTCGTGCCGTTTGGCGAGTACATGCCGTTCGAGAGCGTGCTGAACGAATTCGGCATTCAGAACATCGTCGAAATGCCCGGCGGCTTTTCCGCTGCCGCCACGCGACAACTGCTGACGCTGCCCTCGGGCATGAAGCTCTACCCGCTCGTCTGCTACGAGATCATCTTCCCTGACGAGATGACCGGCGACATCGCCTCGGCGTCGGCCATTCTGAACATCACCAACGATGCCTGGTTTGGTGCGACACCGGGGCCTTACCAACACTTCCAGCAGGCGCGCGTGCGCGCGGTGGAGACCGGGCTACCGCTGATTCGCGACGGCAATAGCGGCATTTCGGCCATCGTAAACGCCCGCGGCGAGATAATCGCCGGGCTTGGGCTTAATAAAACGGGCTTCGTCGACGCAACCATTGATGGAGTAGGGTTTACGAGCAATCCTGCATATACGCGCCAGAGGTACTTCTGGTTGATCGAAATACTCTTGTTTGTCATTGCAGCCGTTTCGCGCTCCGGTTTAGTTTTCAAGCGGAATTGACCGAAAACCCCTAAAATTGCATAGTGGTTGCGATCGGCGTTCTTAACGTATGTTTCAAAGAGATAGATCAAGGCTTTGCAACGTGGCGTTTTGGGGATGGGTTTGGGCATGCCGGTTTGAACAAGGTTGAAAATTTTTGTTAGGCAGGACCATGATTGAAAATAAGAAGAAGCCAAACCCGATCGACATCCACGTTGGCAGCCGGATTCGCCTTCGACGCACAATGCTTGGGATGAGCCAGGAAAAACTGGGCGAAAGTCTCGGCATCACCTTCCAGCAGATCCAGAAATACGAAAAGGGCACCAACCGCGTCGGTGCCAGCCGTCTTCAAAACATTTCCAGCATTCTCAACGTACCGGTTTCCTTCTTCTTCGAAGATGCACCGGGCGAACATTCCGGCGCGCTCACGGGCATGGCCGAGGCTTCCAGCTCCAACTACGTCGTCGACTTCCTGTCGTCCTCCGAGGGGCTTCAGCTCAACCGCGCCTTCGTCAAGATCACCGACCCGAAGGTCCGTCGCAAGGTCGTGGAACTGGTCAAGGCTCTGGCGGCGGAAGCCGACAGCGAATAATCACCAGTAAGAATACCGGTTAAAGCGAAAACGGCCTAAATGGCCGTTTTTTGCGTTTTTAGGGCAAAATTTGCCACTTAGCCGCAGATATAAAGATATATTTATGTCCTTCTGCGCTTGTTTTTCATGAGCGGACTCGATACCAACTAGGCAGCTTTTGTTCTTTGAGGGGAATCCCGAGATGCGCGCCAATTACCTCTTCACCAGCGAGTCAGTAGCCGAAGGTCACCCGGACAAGGTGTGTGACCGGATCTCCGACGAGATCGTGGATCTGGTCTATCGCGAAGCCGCGAAGACCGGCGTAAACCCGTGGGGCGTGCGTATCGCCTGCGAGACGCTCGCCACCACCAATCGGGTCGTGATCGCCGGTGAAGTTCGTCTGCCGCCGAGCCTGATGAAGAAGGACAAGGACGGCAACGACGTCATCAACCCGTCCAAGTTCAAGGCAGCGGCTCGCCGCGCCATCAAGGACATCGGCTACGAGCAGGACGGCTTCCACTGGAAGAAGGCGAAGATCGACGTGCTGCTGCACTCGCAGTCGGCCGACATCGCCCAGGGCGTTGACAACGCCGCCGACCAGCAGGGCGACGAAGGTGCCGGCGACCAGGGCATCATGTTCGGTTACGCCTGCAAGGAAACGCCGGACCTGATGCCGGCGCCGATCTACTACTCGCACAAGATCCTGCAGCTGCTCGCAACTGCCCGCAAGAAGGGTGACGGCGACGTCGCCAAGCTCGGCCCGGATGCCAAGAGCCAGGTGACCGTTCGCTACGTCGACGGCAAGCCGGCCGAGGTGACTTCGATCGTTCTCTCCACCCAGCATCTCGACGAAAAGTGGGATTCCAAGAAGGTTCGCGCGGTTGTCGAGCCTTACATCCGCGAAGCTCTCGGCGACCTGCCGATCGCCAGCGATTGCAAGTGGTACATCAACCCGACGGGCAAGTTTGTCATCGGCGGCCCTGACGGCGACGCCGGCCTGACCGGCCGCAAGATCATCGTTGACACCTACGGCGGTGCTGCTCCGCACGGTGGCGGCGCTTTCTCCGGCAAGGACACGACCAAGGTCGACCGTTCAGCCGCCTATGCTGCGCGCTACCTCGCCAAGAACGTCGTGGCAGCCGGCCTCGCCGATCGTTGCACGATCCAGATCTCCTACGCGATCGGCGTTGCTCAGCCGCTGTCGATCTATGTCGACCTGCATGGCACCGGCAAGGTAACCGAAGACCAGGTCGAAGCGGCGATCCGCAAGACGATGGACCTTTCGCCGACCGGCATTCGTCGTCACCTCGACCTCAACAAGCCGATCTACGCCAAGACTTCGGCTTACGGCCATTTCGGCCGCAAGGCAGGCCGTGACGGTTCGTTCTCCTGGGAGCGCACGGATCTCGTGAAGGCCCTCAAGGAAGCTGTGAAGGCTTAAGGCAGAGCAATGACCGATATGGAACGCCGTGGCCGCGCGACCGAAGCCTTTTTCGGTCGTCGCAAGGGAAAAGCGCTTCGGGGACAACAGGCGGAGAAGCTGAATACCCTGCTGCCGGCGTTCATCATCGATCTCTCGGCGGCTCCGCCGGAGCCGCTGAACGCACTCTTTCCCGTCGCGACCAATCGGCTCCGGCTGGAAATCGGTTTCGGCGGTGGTGAACATCTGATCCACCGTGCGGTGGAGACGCCAAGCACCGGGTTCATCGGCGTCGAGCCGTTCGTCAATTCGATGCAGAAGCTGCTGTCGAGCGTTGATAATGCCGGCGCCAGGAATATCCGCGTCTTCAACGACGATGCCACGCAGCTGCTGGACTGGCTACCGGACGGTTCGATCGACCAGATCGACCTTCTCTATCCCGATCCGTGGCCGAAGCGGAAACACTGGAAGCGCCGGTTCGTCTCGAAGACCAATCTCGATCGCTTTCACCGCGTCCTGAAGCCAGGCGGCCTGTTCTGTTTTGCGTCCGACATCGACACCTACGTCAACTGGACGCTGCTGAAGTGCCGCGATCACGGTGGCTTCGAATGGATGGCTTCCAATGCAGCCGACTGGCTCACCCCCTATGAAGGCTGGCCGAGCACGCGCTACGAGGCCAAGGCCCGGCGCGAGGGACGCTCCTCCGCTTACCTGACGTTCAAGCGCGTCTAGGGCAGCATCCGGCGTCAGCCTATATCCAGCATGATGACGCCCTCTGCACACTCCTCAGCCTTCTTGACGACCGTTCCATCGGGCCGGACGGCAAGCGTGCAGCCGTAGCTCATCCAGCCAGTGCCATTCTTTCCGACGATATCGGATGAGACGACCCAGCACCCGGTCCTGATGGCGCAGGATCGGAGGCTCTCAATTGCCGGCTCTCGCCAACGCTCGACCTTGTGTTCCTCAAGCATCATGTTCAGCGGCGCACAGATGAGCGTGGCTCCCTTGGCCACCAGACCGTCGGCAAGCGCCGGCTTCCTGAAATCGCTGCAGATGTTGATCCCGAAGATTTGCGACCGGCGGTGCCTAACGGGAAACTCGTCTCCAGCCGTGCAGCCGTCCTCCAGTGGGTTGGCCTTGGCGTAGACGCCGAGGAGCTCGCCGCCTTCCACGAGCATGGCACTGTTGTACACCTGATCACCGCGCCGCTCGAAGAAGCCGACGATGGCCGTCGCGCGGGTCGGACGCAGATGCTCCAGACATTTCAGAAAGCTGCCGCCGTCCGTCGCCAGAGCGCGACGTTCAATGATCGAACGGTCGTAGCTGTGGCCCTGCAGATAACATTCCGGGAAAAGGGCGAGATCGACATTGTTGTCGTCTGCCCATCGCAAGTCGCACAAAAGCGTTTGTGCCGCCCTCTCCGCGTCATCGAAAATCGGGAACCGCTGGAAAGAGGCTATGCGCATGCAAGGCGGTCTAGCATGAGTCTGCGCCGCCACAAAAGCGGGAGCCCAGCCAACCGTGGACACGCGTTCAGTCGCGTGGCCACCGGAGCAACGCCTTGGTTAGTGCAGGCTTACCGTCTTCAGTTCATCCTCCGCAGCCTTGAAGAAGGTGCTGGAGCGATTGTCCGTGAGCAGGATCGGCGTGCCGTCGGCGCCGAAGAGCGCCCAGAGGTCAACACTTGGATCGATATCCGGCGCTTCGGGAAAGCACCTGGACACTTCTTCAGAGCGTATTTTTCGGATGTAGGCGACCTCACCGTTGCCGATTCCGGCAAGTTCGGTTTTGGTCAGGTGCGAATTGGCTTCTTTCATCAACATTTCCTGTACCTCCATGAGAAGGGACCAACGGCTCAAGTGTGCCGTTGTCCTACTGTGAGACCGAAATGTTAATTTTCTTCACCATACGGTCCGGTTCCGGACGAATGAGGTCCACGGACAACAAGCCATTCCTCAAGCCGGCGCCGAGAACCTGCATGCCATCGGCCAGCACAAATGTGCGTTGAAACTGACGCGCCGCTATGCCGCGATAGAGATATTCACGCTCACCCTGATCGACCTGGCGGCCGCGGATCACCAACTGATTTTCCTCGACCGAGACGTCGAGTTCTTCCTCGCCAAAGCCGGCAACCGCAAGCGTTATGCGCAGTCGCTCAGGCGTATTCGAGACGCGGTCAGCGGCCATGCGTTCGATATTGTACGGCGGATATCCATCACTGGCCTTGGAAATCCGCTCGAGCGTCTTTTCCATGGCGTCAAAGCCCAGAAGAAGCGGGCTGGCGAAAGGCGTAATGCGGCTCATCGTTCTCAAGTCCTTGATCCAAGCGACCTAACCAGACCTGAACGTCAGCATCCGGGTACTGCTAATATGGGAAGCCGGGCGTGCGCGCGCAAGGCAAAGCTGCTGCATTCGATGACTGCAGCCCACGCTTGACAAAGACCGCTGCGCCTCGCATCAAAACGGGCCCGTACCGGCTGCGCCGATTTGCTACGGGAAAATAAACAAACGGTGCATGCCAGGAAGACGCGCACCACGAGGATGGAACGACCGGAATGGCAGACCCAAGAAAGATCATTATCGACACGGACCCAGGTCAGGACGATGCTGCAGCGATCATGCTCGCATTCGGCAGCCCCGAGGAACTCGAAGTTCTCGGTATCACGACCGTTGCCGGCAACGTGCCGCTCTCCTACACGAGCCGCAACGCCCGCATCGTCTGCGAACTCTGCGGCAAGACCGACACCAAGGTTTTTGCAGGGGCCGACACGCCGATCGCGCGCAAGCTGGTGACGGCGGAGCATGTGCATGGCAAGACGGGCCTCGACGGTCCGACGCTTGATGAGCCAACCATGCCTCTGCAGGCCCAGCACTCCGTCGACTTCATCATCGAGACGCTCCGCAACGAGCCGGCCGGCACGGTGACGCTCTGCACGCTTGGCCCGCTTACCAACGTCGGCATGGCTTTCCAGAAGGCGCCCGATATCATCCCGCGCATTCGCGAGCTGGTGATGATGGGTGGCGGCTTCTTCGAAGGCGGCAACATCACGCCCGCGGCCGAGTTCAACATCTACGTCGATCCCGAAGCAGCCGACATCGTGTTCCAGTCCGGCGTCCCGATCGTGATGATGCCGCTCGACGTCACCCACAAGCTCCTGACCCGCAAGGACCGCGTCAAGCGCATGGCGGACCTCGGCACGCGCCCCGTCATTGCCATGGTGGAGATGCTTGAGTTCTTCGAGCGGTTCGATATCGAGAAATACGGTTCGGACGGCGGCCCGCTGCACGACCCGACGGTCGTGGCCTACCTGCTGAAGCCGGAGCTCTTCCAGGGCCGGGACTGCAACGTGGAAATCGAAGTGAAGTCGGAACTGACGGTCGGCATGACCGTGGTCGACTGGTGGCACGTGACCGATCGCAAGCGCAATGCCAAGGTCATGCGCGACGTCGATGCGGACGGCTTCTTCGATCTGCTGATCGAGCGCTTCGCCCGCATCTGATCTAGACGCTGAGAAATCAGGCCCGCGAAAGCGGGCCCGATGGGATCAGGCATCTTTCTGGTCGAATATCGAGTTCACGTCGGCTTCGACGACCTTCGGGCCGCCCTTGGCGACGCCGACCATGGCGGGACGGAGAACGCGCTCGCCGATGGTGAAGCCGGCCTGCACGACCTGAACGACCGTGTTGTTCGGAACATCGGGGTTCGGAACTTCGAACATCGCCTGGTGGAAGTTCGGGTCGAACTTCTGGCCAACCGGCTCCAGCTTGCGCACGCCATGACGCTCCAGAGCAGACAGCATCGAACGCTCGGTCATCTCGACGCCTTCGATCAGCGTTGCCAGACCGGCATCTGCCGCTTCCCGGACGTCAGCTGGAATGGCCTCGAGCGCGCGGCGGAGATTGTCTGATACGGCCAGCATGTCGCGGGCAAAGCCTGCTACGGAATAGGACTTCGCATCCTTGACTTCGCGCTCGGTGCGGCGGCGAAGATTATCCATGTCGGCAGCCAGCCGCAGATAGCGATCCCGCAGTTCGGCGTTCTCTGCCTTCAGCTGATCGAGCGGATCCGGCTGCGGCGCAGTCTCAGCCACGGTTTCGTTTTCGACGTTCGCAGCGGTATCGGCCGCCGCTGCGTCCGGTCCGTTCTTCGTCGTTTCGTCAGTCATGACGTTCTCCGGTCATTGGTGTCTTCTTGGATGTGCCCGATATCGAGCTTTGGCCGGCAAAAATCAAGTCTGCGTGACGAAGAAGCCAGAAATGCAGGCAGATCGAGTTTGCCCGATCGCCTTGCATTCTCATTTCATGCAATCCTTATATTGGTATATATTTATGGTCTCACCGCGGTTTTCAGGAGCCCCCAATGACCGATCAGGCAAGCTACAAAGGAAAGTGCTTCTGCGGCATGGTCGCAATCGAGGTCAGGGGCGAGCCGGTGGCGATGGGCTACTGTCATTGCAACTCGTGCCGGGAATGGTCGGCAGGGCCGATCAACGCCTTTACGCTCTGGACGCAGGGCGCTGTGCACGTCACCAAGGGCGGCGAGCACATGGAGGCCTACCAGAAGAGCGACACGAGCGTCCGGAAGTTCTGCGAGCTTTGCGGCGGCCATCTGCTGACCGAGCATCCGCTGTGGGGTGTCACGGACGTCTATGCGGCGGTCATCCCGAGCCTGCGCTACACCCCTACCCTGCATGTGAACTACGCCGAGACGGTGTTTCGCGTGAAAGACGGGCTTCCCAAGTTCAAGGACATGCCGGCCGAAATGGGCGGCTCCGGCGAGCTCCTGCCGGAATAGCCGCCTTCGCCGTCAGATGCCGGAACGCGACATTCTCGAGATGAGTTGGGCGGTGTAATCCACCATCGGCACGATGCGCGAGTAGTTGAGCCGTGTCGGGCCGATGACGCCCACCGCGCCCACGATGCGATCGTCGTTATCGCGATAGGGCGCCACGATCAGCGACGACCCGGACAGCGAGAACAGCTTGTTTTCCGAACCGATGAAGATGCGCACGCCTGGACCGCTCTCCGCCAGATTGAGCAACTCGATCAGGCTGTCCTTCTTCTCCAGATCGTCGAACAGCATGCGCAAGCGATCGAGATCGTCAGCGCCCACGAGCCCTTCGAGCAGGTTCGACCTGCCGCGAATGATGAGTTGAGCGGGCTTGCCTTCATCCGCACTGCCGGACCACACGGCAACGCCGCGCTCGACGAGGTCCTGCGACAGCGTATCGAGCTCCTGGCGCACGTTGTCCTTCAACTTGCTGAGCTGATTGCGCAGCTCCGGAAGGGTCTGACCGGTCATGTGGGCATTGAGGAAGTTTGCGGCCTCCATCAGCTGCGAGGACGTCACGCCTGCCGGCAGCTCGATAATGCGGTTTTCGACCTGGTCGTGATCTCCGACCAGAACGGCGAGCGCCTTGGTCGGCTCCAAGCGAATGAACTCGACATGCTTCAGAACCGGATCGCTCTTGGAGGTGATGACGAGCCCGGCGCCGCGGGAAATGCCGGACAGCATCCGGCTCGCCTCGTTCATCATCGTCTCCATGGGATTGTCGCGATTTCCCGCGCGCACCTGGCGATCAATGTTCGCGCGTTCCTCAGCCGTGAGGTCGCCGACCTGCATGAAGGCATCGACGAAGAAGCGCAGGCCAAGCTGCGTCGGCAACCGGCCGGCGCTCACATGCGGCGAGTAGATGAGGCCGAGCTCTTCCAGATCGCTCATCACATTCCTGACGGATGCCGGCGAAAGCGACATGGGAAGAATGCGCGAGAGATTGCGGGAACCCAGCGGTTCTCCGCTTTCGAGATAACCTTCCACGATGCGGCGAAAGATTTCCTTCGAGCGTTCGTCCAGTGCAGCCACTGCATCCGAAACCGACGTCGATCTGAACTCCATGAATTCTTGCGCACCTGTGCTGACGATGATCGGACAAAATATAGCCAATCTCCGCGTGCTGGCAAAAGGGAAATTGCAAATGAGCGCCGCCAATCGTAGAAGCGGTCAACAACATAAAAGCGCGTGTGACGCCGTTTGCCATTCGCTTCGTACTTTTCGCGTCATGCCCCAGGAGAATAGAATGCGGCCATCAGGCAGAAAAACCGATCAAATGCGCAAGGTTTCCTTCGAGCGCAACTTTTCCAAGCATGCCGAAGGCTCCTGTCTGGTGAAATTCGGCGACACGCACGTGCTCTGCACGGCGAGCCTTGAAGAAAAGACACCGCCGTGGCTGCGCAACACCGGCAAGGGCTGGGTCACCGCGGAATACGGCATGCTGCCGCGCGCAACGGGCGAGCGCATGAAGCGCGAAGCAGCGGCCGGCAAGCAGGGCGGGCGCACGCAGGAAATCCAGCGCCTGATCGGACGGTCGCTTCGCGCCGTGGTCGATCTCAAGGAACTGGGCGAACGCCAGATCACGCTCGATTGCGACGTCATCCAGGCCGACGGCGGGACCCGCACCGCGTCGATCACCGGTGCCTGGATCGCGCTCTATGACTGCCTGAAGTGGATGGAAAGCCGCAACATGATCAAGGTCGAGCGGGTCCTCAAGGACCACATCGCCGCGATCTCCTGCGGTATCTTCGCCGATCAGCCCGTCGTCGATCTCGACTACCTCGAGGACTCCTCGGCTGAGACCGATGCCAACTTCGTCATCACCGGCGCCGGCGGCATCGTCGAGATCCAGGGTACGGCGGAAGGCAAGCCTTTCAGCGAGGAAGAGTTTGCATCGCTGCTGGCGCTGGCCAAGGCAGGCATCAGCGAACTCGTCGACCTGCAGAAGCAGGCCATCGCCGGATGAACGACATGCTGGAAGGCATGCTCGAGACCGCGCTTTACGTGGACGATCTCGACAGGGCCGAGGCCTTCTATGAAGGCGTGCTCGGACTGGAAAAGATCACGCGGGCGGGCAACCGGCATGTCTTCTTTCGCTGCGGCCCCAGCGTTCTCCTGATCTTCAACCGTGAGGAAACGATCAAGCCGCCGGAGCAGCATTCGCTGCAGGTACCGCCACATGGCACGAACGGCGCGGGGCATGCTTGCTTCCGCGTCTCCGCCGAAAACCTGGATCGGATTGCCAAGCTGCTAGCCGACGCAGGCGTCGCGATCGAATCCGAGGTGCGGTGGCCGCAAGGCGGCCGATCAATCTACTTTCGCGATCCCGCGGGTAACAGTCTGGAATGTGCCGAAGCCAGAATTTGGGGCATCGAATAGGATATCCAATGCGCAAGCTTGAGACCAAGACCATCGTCGTGGCCAGCCACAATGCCGGCAAGATCCGGGAAATCCAGGACCTGATCGGACCTTTCGGCTTTACCGCCAAGTCGGCGGCCGAACTCAATTTCATCGAACCGGATGAAACAGGTACGACCTTCGAGGAAAACGCGACGATCAAGGCGCTGGCCTCGGCGCAAGCATCGGGCCTTCCGGCACTCTCCGACGATTCAGGCCTCGTGATCGATGCGCTCGGCGGCGATCCGGGCGTCTACACCGCCAACTGGGCCGAGACGGCCGACGGCACACGTGATTTCGCCATGGCGATGGAGAAGGTCGAGACCGCCCTGAAGGCAGCCGGCGCGACGAAACCCGAACAGCGTACGTCCCGCTTCGTCAGCGTGCTGTGCCTCGCCTGGCCGGACGGCCATACGGAACTGTTTCGCGGCGAAGTCGAGGGAACGGTCGCCTGGCCACCGCGCGGCGGCCAGGGCTTCGGCTACGATCCGGTCTTCCAACCGGCAGGCTATGAGACTACCTTTGGCGAGATGAGCGCGGAAGAAAAGCATGGCTGGAAGCCGGGCGATGCCCAGGCGCTTTCGCACCGCGCCCGCGCCTTCAAGATTTTCGTCGAAACCTGCCTGGAAGCATAAGGGCGATCGTGGACACCTTGGAACAGCCGAACCTGCTGCGCAATGCCCCTCTCCTGCCCGATACCGGCGAGCCCGGTTTCGGCGTCTACGTGCATTGGCCGTTCTGCGCCGCCAAGTGCCCCTATTGCGATTTCAACAGCCATGTGCGCCATCAGCCGGTCGATCAGGAGCGGTTCACCGCCGCCTTCCTGAAGGAAATGGCAACGATGCGCCAGCTGAGCGGCCCGAAAACGGTCACCAGCGTCTTCCTCGGGGGCGGCACGCCATCCCTGATGAACCCATCGACGGTGGCAGCCATTCTCGACGGCATTGCCGCCGCTTGGCACATGCCTGATGGCATCGAGATCACCATGGAGGCCAATCCCTCCAGCGTCGAGGCAGACCGCTTCCGCGGCTATCGCGCGGCGGGCGTCAATCGCGTCTCGCTCGGCGTCCAGGCCCTGAACGACCGTGACCTGAAGTTCCTCGGTCGGCTGCACGACGTCGCCGACGCGCTGAAGGCGATCAAGCTGGCGCGCGATATCTTCCCGCGCATGTCCTTCGACCTGATCTATGCCCGGCCCAACCAGACGGTGGAGGAGTGGGACGCCGAACTGAAGCAGGCGATCTCCTATGCCGTCGACCACCTGTCGCTCTATCAGCTGACGATCGAGGAAGGCACACCGTTCTTCGGATTGCACAAGGCCGGCAAGCTGATCGTTCCTGACGGCGAGCAATCCGCGCTGCTTTATGAGGCGACGCAGGAAATTACCGAGCGCGAAGGCATGCCTGCCTACGAGGTTTCCAACCACGCACGGCCAGGCGCCGAAAGCCGGCATAACCTCACCTACTGGCGCTACGGCGACTATGCCGGCATCGGCCCGGGAGCGCACGGACGCCTGACGCGCGGGAACGCCAAGATCGCGACCGCCACCGAGCGCAAGCCGGAGGCCTGGCTTGATCTGGTGGAGCGCGGCGGACACGGCATCCTGGACGAGGAAGTGCTCGGCTATGAGGAGCAGTCGGACGAACTGCTGCTGATGGGGCTGCGGCTGAAGGAGGGCGTCGATCTCGCCCGCTGGCAGCAGCTCTCCGGCCGCGACCTCGATCCAAAGCGCGAAGACTTCCTGCTGCAGCACGGCTTCGTCGAGCGGATCGGCAATTCGCGGCTGCGCTGCACGCCATCCGGCATGCTTATTCTCGATTCCGTCGTCGCCGACCTCGCCTGCTAGGTGAGGTCTAGGCCGGTCTTTTACGGCCGAAGGGCATCAGCCGCCCGTCGATCGCCGCGAGGCCTAGGGCGATCATTGCCATGCCGATCAGGTGCTTGCCCTGTAGCTGTTCGCCCAGCACCAGCGCTCCCAGCAGAATGGCGCTGACGGGGATGAGGAAGGTTACGAGCATGAGGTTCGTTGCCCCTGCCGTCGACAAGATCCGGAAGAACAGAACGTAGGCGATTGCTGTCGACAGCAGGGCAAGCCCCAGCAGCGCCATCCAAGTTTCGGACGACGGCGCTGCCAGCGTCCATGGCTGGTCGACGACCAGTGCGATTGGCAGCATGAGGACAGTCGAGGCAGTGACCTGCCCGGCCGCCGGGAGCAGTGGCGCCATGCCCATCTGCCGAAAACGGCGACCAAATATTCCCGCGAAAGCATACGACAGCGCGGCGCCTAGGACCGCGAGCTGGGCGAGCACGTTCGAGCCGAGGTCGCGGAGCACATCGAAGCCGATCATGTAAGCGACGCCGGCAAAGCCGACGAGCACGCCGAGCAGTCGATTGCCGGTCATCTTCTCGTCTGCGGTCAGCAGGTGGGCAACAACCACGCCGAAGAGCGGGGTCGTGGCGTTGAGGATGGAGGCAAGGCCGCTCGCGATATGCGTCTGCCCCCAGACGATCAGGCAGAAGGGGATCATGTTGTTGAGGATGCCCATGCCGAAGAAAGCGGCCCAGGACTTCCCATCGCGCGGCATGACGTGGCCGGTTGCTCGGACGATGACGTTGAGCGCGATCGCCGCGATGAGCACGCGGCCGGTGACGATCGTGAAGGGCGGTAGGGTCTTGACCAGAATGCCGTTGAAGAGGAACGACCCACCCCACAGCAGGGAGAGCACCAGCAACATTCCCCATTCCGCAAGACCCATCTGTTTCTGCTGCATGTCCTCGTCTCCTCTGCTCGATACCCAAGCTGTACGTCGCGTTTGCGACGGATGCCACCCGATTGTTGCGCGCCATCTCAATGAGCGAATTATTCTCGCTCTATCGGCATTTACGATTCCGATTGATGGCTGCCTTCATGCTGATATTATTTCGACAAATTGGGCACGACAAACGAGTCTTTTTCGGCCTACGCTTTAGGTGAGCTAAATCATGAGCGATTATCTGCCATCCTTGTCCGCCCTTCGCGCCTTCGAGGCCGCCGCGCGCCATCTCAGCATGACGATGGCGGCGAAGGAACTCAGCGTAACGCCGGGCGCGATCAGCCTTCAGGTTCGCGATCTGGAAGCAGCGCTGGGCGTGCAGCTTTTTGAACGCAAGACACGCGCGCTCGCCCTGACCACGGAGGGCGCGGACTACTTTGCAACGCTGCGGGCCGCATTCCGTCTGGTGCGCGAGGCAACGGCTGCCATTACCACCCGCGCTCGCGGCGCCTTCCTCACGGTCACCTGCACCGCCGGTTTTGCGACCCACTGGCTGTTGCCGAGGCTCAGGGCATTCGAGGACGCGCATCCCGAAATCGACGTGCGGATCAGCACCTCGCATCGCGTTCTCGACTTCGCACACGATGGAATAGACCTCGCCATTCGCCATGGCCTTGGCGGCTATGACGGCCTGATCAGCGAAAGGTTGGTGGACGACGAACTGACACCCGTTTGCGTGCCGGCGCTGGCGGCAGCACTTGGTGAAGCGCCAACACCTGACCGGCTTGCGGCGCTCACCCTGATCCATGACGTCTACCGACGCGACTGGCAGCTCTGGCTGGAGGCCGCCGGTGCCACCGGTGTCGACGGCAACAAGGGGCCGGTCTTCACCGACGGCAGCGGCGCCTTCGACGCCATGAAATCGGGTTCGGGCATTGCCTTGATGCGCCGCTCGTTCCTGGCGCGCGAGCTGGAGGATGGGGCGGTGGTGGCACCTTTTTCGCTCGGCCTGTCGAGCCGCCTCGCCTACCATCTGGTTTATCCCGGTCTGGCGCTCGAGCGGCCAGCCGTCGCAGCGTTCCGTCGCTGGCTGCTATCCCAAGCGCATGGCTGACTGGGAACGCTGTTGCAGTTTCGCATGCGGGAATAAAAGTTGAGATCTTTACTCACCCTTCGCCTTCCCTCCGCCTACTTTGTTGAGTAATACACTCAGCATATCGCTCGCATGAGCATGCTGGGATCCAGATCGATGACCATTCGCAGATTGACGATCACATCGCTGCGGCACGCGGCCGGGAACCGCACCATGTGCTTGAGGAATGATCCGCTTTCTCTGGAAGGACTGCGGCCGGTTTGCTCTGTTGCCGGACAGCCACCAGGACGCGCTGTCACCACAACCCGGCGCCACGCTTGAACGATGGCGAGCGCATCCCAACGGAAAATCGATTGTAGCGACCAGCCCGGCAGCCTGTCACCGGCCTTTTCCGGCGAACACGACTGGTGCCGGGACCGCATGATGCTCACGGCAGATCTTGTCGATGGGTTGCCTCTCCTGGACTTTTTCGACGGCGATGGCTTTCAGCAGGCGATCGACCGCTATGCAAAGCACTGCGGCGGCAACGACAGGCGGGCCGTCGTCTCGATGTGGTCGCTCTACTACTTCTCAGCCCTGGCCATTCCCTATCTTATTGCCCGCCGGCTGGCCGCGCAGGCGCTGCCGGTGGCCTTTGGTGACATGACCATTGCTCTGGCGGAGAACGGCTTGCCACGGGCTTTTGGCGTGGCGCATGACGGATACAGGCAAGCCCAAAATACAGGTGACGATTTCGACGCCGTTGGGCCGCTGCTCCAGACGCATCTCGGCGAAGCCGTTGCTCGACTGAAAGCCTGCGGCATCTCGGCCAAGCTTTGCTGGAACAATGCGGCCGTGTACATCAACTATGCACTGCGGCTGACCAGCGGAGAGGCCGCGACGATATCCGACCTGCCTCTCTTTGTCCGAGGCTGCCTGCCGGATGGCGGCGTGAATCCGTTCTGCGGCTGCGTTCAGCAGGTCGAAGAGGGCGGCGAGCGCGTCGCCCGCCGCAAGATCTGTTGCCTGCGCTACATGCTCCCTGGCGTTCCCAGTTGCGGCAAGACTTGCGCGTTGCCGAGCCAGAGGGGCTAGCGATGGCTTGAGGCCCCGGTCTTGAACAGGCTGCCGGTCGGGGTCTGCATGAACATGTCCAGCGGAATGTGCTCCTGATGCAGAAAACCGGAGGAAGGCAGCAGGCCGTCGCGGACCATCTCGATGACCGCCACGACGGAGGCAGAGGTCGTCCAGGCGATGGCGGTGCGGCGGGCGCCTGCTATCTCGAGCGGATAGTAGGCGCGAACAAACTCCTTGCGGCGCAGGTTGCCGTTTTCCGTGCCTTCGGCAGCCACGTGGACGTAGACGACATCGTCTTCCACGGGCGGCTTGGCATTGGTGAGGATCTCGCCGGCAAGCTTGCGCCTGTCGCGCATCAGCAGCTCATGGAAGAAAAAGTTCATCAGGTCCATATGGCCGGGATAGCGCATGGTCTTGTAGTCGAGGTTCTCGACCCTCCCGAGCAGCGTATCGCACATGGTGCCAAGACCGCCCGATGTCGTGAAGGCTTCCAGCTTGACGCCCTCGACGTAGATTGTCTCATGCCACTCCATCGGCGAGACCAGTTTGCGGACGCCGCCCTCGATGACCTCGCAATCGTTGAGGTATTCATTGACCACGCCTTCCGGCGACCAGTTGAAGGCATAGCCGAGCAGGCCGGTCGGATGCTGTGGCAAGGCCCCCACGCGCATGCGGATCGAGCGGCAGCGATCGAAACCGTCCGCCAGGCTTGATCCGACGATGCCGACAAAACCAGGTGCCAATCCGCATTGCGGCGCCATCAACCCGCGCGCGGTCTTCGACAGTTCGATGATGAAGTTGGTGGTGGGCACATCCTCGGTCAGATCGAAGTAGTTGATGCCGGCCGTATGGGCCGCGCGCGCGAGTTCCATGTTGAGATGATAGGGCAGGCAGGAAAGCACGGCTTCGACACTCGACAGCAATTCGCCCATCACCGCCCGGTCGGAAATATCGCCGCTCCGGCATTTGAAGGGCAGGTCTCCCACCGGCAGCTGCGCGTCGACCCCGATTACCTCGAAGCCGCCTTCATGCAGAAGCGTTGCCGCCAGCCGGCCGACCTTGCCCAGGCCAACGACGGCAATTTTTGTGAACGTCATGGATCCCTCCCCCTGAACACCAAAGGGATTGAAACAGAAAACGGCCAGGATTGCTCCTGGCCGTCGTTCTTTTTGATCGAAAGCGCCCGACTATTCGTTGATAAGGCGCTTCAGAAGCTCGATTTCGTGCGAAAGCTTGGTATCGCCGGAAATCAGCTCTTCAATCTTGCGGACGGCGTGCAGCACCGTCGTATGGTCGCGACCGCCGAAACGGCGGCCGATCTCCGGGAAGGAGCGCGGCGTCAGTGTCTTCGACAGATACATGGCGATCTGGCGCGGCTTCACGATAACGCGCGTACGGCGGTTCGAGACCAGCTCCTGGCGCGAGACGTTGTAATGCCGCGCGACGATACGCTGGATGTCTTCGATGCGAACGCGACGCGGCTCGCCGGAGCCGACGAGATGAGCCAACAGCTCGTCCACACGCTCGATCGACAGGTTCGGCTCGAAGGAGCGACGGAACAGCAGCTGGTTGAAAGCGCCTTCAAGCTCGCGGCCGCTTGCGGTGATGCTGCGTGCCACGTGGTTGAGAAGTTCCGGCGAAATCTCCAGAGACGGATCTTCCGTGCGTGCCACGTCGAGGCGACGCTTCAGGATTTCGAGACGCATCTCGTAGTCCGGACCATCGAGTTCGATCGCCACGCCACCTTGCAGACGCGAACGGACGCGAGGATCGAGGGATTCCAGCTCCCAAGGCGCGCGGTCAGCAGCAACGACGACCTGCTTGGCGCTGTCGAGCAGCATGTTCAGGAGATGGCAGAACTCGTGCTGGATCATCTTGCCCTGCAGGAACTGCATGTCGTCGATGATCAGAAGGTCGATGTTGCGCAGCGAGTCCTTGAGCGTCAATGCATCATTGTCGCGGATCGCTGTTGCGAAGCGCCACATGAAGTATTCCGCCGTCAGGTAGACGACGCGCAGCGCCCGGGGGTTCTGCACGGCTGCATTGGCGATTGCCTGCAGCAGGTGGGTCTTGCCAAGGCCGACGGTCGAATGGACGAAGAGCGGGTTGAAGCGCACAGCGCCCTGGCCGGCTTCGGCAATGGTCTTGGCCGCAGCAAGGGCAACACGGTTCGAGCTACCCTCAACGAAGGTATCGAAAGTGAAACGCGAGTCCAGCGGAGAGCCGAAAAGCGGCTGCCCCGACATGGAGGGGCGCGCTGCAGCCGCAGCTGCAACAGTGTTCTGGACGACCTGGCCCGCCTGCTGGGCGACCGGACGACGGATCTGCGAAACCGAGGAGGCCGGCTCCTGGGCAACTGCTTCTTCGGCAGGCTTTCCGGTACCGCGCGCCGCGGTACGGACAAGGATTTCCACCTTGAGAATTTCAGCGTCCTCGGCCTGGAACAGGCTGGTGATCAGATCGAGATAGCGATTGTTGATCCAGGACTTCAGGAAGGTCGTGGGTACGGTGAGACGCACGACGCTTTTGGATACCGAGTGCAATTTCAGCCGGGCAAACCAGCTTGCATAGACATCAGGACCAACTTGAGCTTTCAGGCGTGCGCTAACGCGCTCAAATAATATGCCATTCTTCATGTCTCCCTTTTCCCCCGCCGCTTCCGGGCAAATAGAGCCAAACGCCTGCGAAGTCTTGTCCTCGTTATCCAAAACATTCGCCGCCATTGAATTCATGTGCATTATGCCGCCTTCCAATTCGACCGGGCGGCCTTAAAATCCGTCGCCCGATTATTTCCCCGCTATGGCCAGATCATGGCGCCCTCATGCACCACTATCGACCGGTTCACTCCAACGCCTGCCTCAATACATGAGGCGACTAGCGAGAGACGTTGGGAACCCGCATCATGCAGCTTCCGTTTCGCTTCCCGTGCCGGTGGTCGTCCCTCGTCCCTACGACCCCAACATGCCTGCGCTTCTTCGTCCGTCCTTCTTCTCAGCGCACACAGATCCTCGTTCCGCGGTCGCCACAACCACAGTTCGAACTGTACCAGTGCGTGAGAAGCCGGAGGCCAAAGCTCTCCGTAACAAAAGACACAAAGCAATCAGCCTGCCGACGTGGCAGTCTTAGACCAAGCCTTTAAACAGGTGATGTCCGAGCCCCTTGTTGACCGGCATTTAGGCAGGATCGTGGACGGAGATCAACGATGAATTTTACGCAAAATTAAGAGCGGCCGGTTGACTCCGGCGGCACATTTAGGGCGTCACGCCGCCGTCAAAAAAGAATCGCTTTTGAATCAAGGAGATTCCCGAAACTGGTAATTTGGACACGCATAAAAAGAAAAAAAGAAAAAAGCTTCTTGACTCGTTTTAGACGCCGCAACGGAAGGTCTGAGTCGTGAAGGCTGAGAGCATCCTGACGCAAGCCGTTGTTTTTACTCGTTTTTTTATGTCATCCACCCGACACGAATTCGTCGCTGAATTAACCATAGGCTTGGCAGATCGCGGAATCGAAAAAGCCCGACAAAGTTGCCGGGCTAATCATAACGATAGGCTTCTTAACGAAAGATTACGCGGTCGCTGCGACCGAGAGAGCCTTCACACGAGCTGCGAGGCGCGAGACCTTGCGGGATGCCGTGTTGGCGTGCAGGACGCCCTTGCTTGCTGCGCGGGCCAGTTCCGGCTGCGCGGCGAGGAAAGCTTCCTTTGCCTTGGCAGCATCACCGGATGCGAGTGCCTCTTCGACCTGGCGAACGAAAGTACGAACGCGCGAGCGACGAGCCTTATTGACGTCGGTACGGCGGGCGATCTTGCGGGTCGCTTTTTTCGCCGAAGTTGTATTGGCCATGGATGCCTCTCTAAGAATTCGAACAAACTCCACCATTACCGCGGGCCCTGCGGCCACTTCATACAGCAATGCGGGAGCATAATCGGAAAACCGGAGTGGCTTCCCGAACCTTGGGCGGGCATATAACCCTAAAGCCGAGCGGCGTCAACGCGCATTTTCAAGGAAACTCCGCCTTTATCCAAGGCTCACCGGTTCTTGAAGGCCGGCTTACGCTTTTCGATAAAGGCTGTCATCCCTTCCTTCTGATCGTCCGTGGCAAAGAGACTATGGAAAAGACGGCGCTCAAAACGCAGCCCTTCTTCCAAGGTCGTCTCCAGCGCGCGGTTGACGGCCTCCTTGGCCATCAGCACGGACGGACGCGATAGCGAGGCGATCTTTGCCGCCGCTTCCAGCGCCTCGTCAAGCAGCCGCTCGGGGGGCACCACACGCGAAACGAGTCCTGCGCGCTCGGCCTCGGCCGCATCCATCATCCGGCCGGTCAAAATCAGGTCCATCGCCTTCGACTTGCCGACCGCGCGTGTCAGACGCTGCGAGCCGCCCATGCCCGGAATGATGCCAAGGGTGATCTCGGGCTGGCCGAACTTGGCGGTCTCCGAGGCGATGATGAAATCGCACATCATGGCAAGCTCGCAGCCACCGCCCAGCGCAAAGCCGCTGACAGCGGCAATGACCGGCTTGCGGACCTTGGCAACGTCGTCCCAGCCGCTCATCAGATCGCGGCTATAGACGTCGGCATAATCCAGCGGCTGCATCTCTTTGATATCGGCACCGGCGGCGAAGGCTCGCTCGGAACCGGTCAATACGATTGCGCCAATGCTGTCGTCGGTCTGAAAGGCGGCATGCGCGCGCAGCAATTCGTCCAGCACGGTCGAGTTCAGCGCGTTCAAAGCCTGCGGCCGGTTCAAGGTGATCAGGCCCACGGCCCCGCGCGTTTCAACGATCAGCGTTTCATAGGACATGGGCTTCCTCCCGGACGGACTGACTATTTCTGGCAGACCGGGCAATAGAAGGTCGAGCGCCCGGCCTGGACGATCCGGGCGACCGTACCGCCGCAACCCGGTGTGCGGCAAGGTAGACTTTCACGGTCATAGACCGAAAAGGAATGCTGGAAATAACCGAGTGAGCCATCCGTCTGGATATGATCGCGCAACGACGAACCGCCAGCCTTGATCGCATCGGCAATGACATCGCGGATGGAAGAGACGAGCAGCTCCATCTGCTGGGTGGGCCTGCCCGTCTTCGTCACAAGGCTGGCGGCCGCCCGCGTCGGCTTCAGGTGCGAGCGCCACAGCGCCTCGCACACATATATATTCCCGAGGCCGGCAATATTCTTCTGGTCGAGCAGCGCGCTCTTCAGCGGCTGCGCCTTGCCGGCAAAGCGCCTGGCGAGATAGGCAGCGCTGAGTTCGTTGCCAGTCGGCTCCGGGCCGAGACCGAAGAGAAAGGGATTGACTTCGAGTGCCGTGCGCTCGGCCATATCCATGAAGCCGAAACGGCGCGGGTCATTATAGATGACGCGGCTGGGACCCGCCGGGCCTTCCAGATGGAAGATGGCGTGATCGTGTTTCTCGTCCTTCGAACGAGCGTGATGAAACTCGCCCGGCGCATCGGTGACCGGTCCCGTCTCGATGCGGAAGGATCCGGACATGCCGAGATGCGAAATGATGGTGGTTCCGTCGTCGAGATCGATCAGCAGATATTTGGCGCGGCGCCCGAGCGCGACGATCCTGCGGCCTGCCGCGCGGGCTTCGAGCCCTTCGGGGAACGGGAAGCGCAGATCCTTGCGGCGCAGCTCCAGCCTTGCGATGCGCGCACCTTCCATGGTTGGCGCCAGTCCGCGCCTGACGGTTTCGACTTCTGGCAATTCCGGCATCTTAACCCATCTATATCTAACATGTTTCAACCGTCGGCGTTGTGCGCTATAGCGCCAAGGTGCCGCGGATCGGACCGTGGCCCACAGATAGCGCCGCCGGCTTGCTTTCGCTATGGTCGCCGCGCTGATTTCAGAGATTGGAGTTGTTCGATGTCAGAAAGCCGTACCTCCGCCGAAGGCGGCATGGAAACATCATACGGCTTCCGCGAGGTTGCGGACGGTGAGAAGCAGGGCCTCGTCAACGAGGTCTTCCACAAGGTCGCCAAGCGCTACGACATCATGAACGACGTGATGTCGGTCGGCATGCATCGTGTCTGGAAGGACGCGATGATTGCAGCGCTGAACCCGCGCAAGGAGCCGGGCTACAAGGTTCTCGACGTCGCCGGCGGCACGGGCGACATCGCCTTTCGCATTGTCGAGGCATCCGGGCGCAACGCGCACGCGACCGTACTCGACATCAACGGCTCGATGCTCGGCGTCGGCGCGGAGCGCGCCGCCAAGCGGAAGCTTTCCGACAACCTGACCTTCGTCGAGGCCAACGCCGAAGACCTGCCTTTCGAGGCCAACAGCTTCGACGCCTATACGATCGCCTTCGGCATCCGCAACGTGCCGCGCATCGACGTGGCTCTCAGCGAAGCCTACCGCGTCCTGAAGCGCGGCGGGCGCCTGCTGGTGCTGGAGTTCTCCGAGGTCGACATGCCGCTGCTGGACCGCGTCTATGAAACCTGGTCGTTCAACGCCATTCCGAAGTTCGGCAAGGCGATCACCGGCGACGCCGAGCCTTACCAGTATCTCGTCGAATCCATCCGCAAGTTCCCCAATCAGGAGAACTTTGCAGACATGATCCGCACTGCGGGCTTCTCGCGCGTAAGCTTTACCAACTATACCGGCGGCATCGCCGCTCTGCACTCCGGCTGGAAGCTCTGAGGCATGGCACCACGGAGCACCGCACGGCTTTCAGCCAGCATCGCCGGAGAATCCCGGGCCTCATGAGTACACTTGGAGCATATTTCCGGCTTTCGCGCGTCGGCTGGATCCTGGTGCGCGAAGGCGTCATTTCGGCACTGCCGTCCGATGACCTTCCGCCGATCGTCGGCGCCGCCAAGTCCTTTGCCGGCCTCTTCGCCCGCAATCGCAGCAGATCGCAGAAGCGCAGCGACCGGCTGGCCAAGGCCGTCGAACGGCTGGGCCCGTCCTATGTGAAGATCGGCCAGTTTCTCGCCACGCGTCCCGATGTCGTCGGCGTGGAGTTCGCGGACGATCTCTCGCAGCTTCAGGACCGAATGGCCTTTTTCCCGCAGGGCGCCGCGCGCAGCAGCATCGAAGGCTCGCTCGGACGACCGATCGAAGAGCTGTACACCAGCTTCGGCGATCCCATCGCGGCAGCGTCCATCGCGCAGGTGCATCCGGCTGAGGTCGACACGACCGCCGGCCGCAAGAAGGTCGCCGTCAAGGTCGTTCGCCCCGGTGTTCGCCAGCGCTTCACCCACGATATCGAGGCGATGTATCTCGTTGCGCATATGCAGGAGCGCTTCATGCCCTCCAGCCGGCGCCTTCGCCCGGTCGAGGTGACGAAGACCCTGGAGCAGACGACCAAGGTCGAAATGGACCTCCGGCTGGAGGCGGCGGCGCTTTCGGAGATTGCAGAGAATACGCAGAAGGATCCCGGCTTCCGGGTGCCGACCGTGGATTGGGAGCGCACCGGGCGCGACGTCATCACCATGGAGTGGATCGACGGCGTCAAGATGTCCGACGTCGACGGCCTGCGCGCGGCCGGCCATGACCTCAATGCCCTTGCCGACACGCTGATCCAGTCGTTTCTGCGCCACACGCTGCGCGACGGCTTCTTCCATGCCGACATGCATCCCGGCAATCTCTTCGTCGATGCCCAGGGCATGATCGTGGCGGTCGACATGGGCATCGTCGGGCGGCTCGGCAAGAAGGAGCGACGCTTCCTCGCCGAGATCCTCTACGGCTTCATCACCCGCGATTATATCCGTGTCGCTGAGGTGCACTTCGAAGCCGGTTACGTACCAGGGCATCATAATGTCGAGAGCTTCGCGCAGGCGATCCGTGCAATCGGCGAGCCGATCCACGGCCAGCCGGCAGAAACGATCTCTATGGGCAAGCTGCTGACGCTCCTGTTCGAGGTCACGGAACTGTTCGACATGGAAACGCGGCCGGAACTTGTGATGCTGCAAAAGACGATGGTCGTCGTCGAAGGCGTGTCGCGCATCCTGAACCCGCGCTTCAACATGTGGAAGGCGTCGGAACCGGTTGTCGGCGAATGGATCCGCAACAACCTCGGTCCGAAGCGGATCGTCACCGATCTGAAGGACGGGCTGAAGGCAGCGGTCAAGCTTGCAGAAGCCGCGCCGGAGATTGCCGCCAAGACCGAGAAATTCCATCACCAGCTGCTTCACATGAGCGAGAACGGCGTCCGCTTTGACGCGGAAACGGCAGAAGCGATCGGCAAGGCCGAGGCACGCCACAGCCGTTCGGGGCGGCTGGCGCTCTGGATTATTGCCTTGACGCTTCTCTATATTGCCTGGGTGGTAAGCTAGTTCAGCAGCATGCAAATGCATGCTGTGTTCGACATTTGGGATATCCCATCGGATAGGTCAGCCGCATAATCTCGTTCTCAAGGAGATATTGCAGATGAAGCACGAACGCCCCGGCATCGAACTTTCCGGACAGCCCTTCGGCTTTGCCGAGATGGTGAGGATCGGCTCGGGCAAGGCTGCGCTTTCCGTTTCCGCAACCGGCATGGCACGGGTGGAGATCGCCCGCGCAATCGTCGAAGAGGCGATTGCCGCCGGAACGCCGGTCTATGGCGCGACCACCGGCGTCGGCGCGATGAAGGACGTCGAATGGTCTCCCGAGGATCTGGACGCCTTCAATCTCGGCCTGGTGCGAGCCCATCACTTTGGAACCGGCACGCCCTTCTCCTGCGAGATCGTCCGTAATGCGATGGCAATCCGCATCAATACCGCCCTGACCGGACAAGTCGGCTGCACACCGGAACTGGTGGATGCCTATATGCGCATGCTCGAGGCGGATGTGATCCCGGTCGTCAGGCGAACAGGCTCGATCGGCTGTGCCGATATCGGCCTCATGGGGCAGATCGGCGCCGTGCTGACCGGGGTGGGCGAAGCCGTCTATCGCGGCAAGCGCATGCAGGCGGCGGACGCGTTCGCAGCGGCCGGATTGAAGCCGGTCGCCATGGCGCCGCGCGACAGCCTCGCCTCCTTGAGCGTCAACGCCGTGTCCTTTGCGGCAGCAGCCGACGCGACGCGCAACGCGGCTGCTTCCATCCGCGTGCTTCTCGCCACCGGGATGATGGCCTCGGGTGCCCTGGGTGCATCGCGCGATCCCTGGAAAGCCGTGCGCCATGTCGGCACAGCCCGCGAAGCGCTGATCGGCGCGTGGCTCTGCAATGCGTCGGATGCCTGGGAATGGCCTGTTACCACGCATGTGCAAGATCCGCTCAGCCTGCGCATGGTGGCGCAGGTCTTTGGCGCGGTGATCGAGAACCTGCTGACGACGGGCCACAAGATTCTCGCAGCGACCGGGCGCTCGGACGACAATCCCGTCGTCGTCGAGGGTCGCGTGATGACCTCCGGCGGCTCGCTGCCGCTCGACGTGACGATCCTGCTCGAATCCGCAGCTCTTTGCATGGCGCATGCCGCGCGCAACGCCTTCAACCGCTGTGTCCTGCTCGGCAACGGGCAGCGTCGGGACCTGCCCGTCAACCTGGTGCCGCCGGGTCGTATAGCGACCGGTTTCGGACCGATCATCAAGCTCGCAGGCGAGATCTTCTCGCGCGTCCTGTCGATGTCGAACCCCGTTTCGGCCCAGTCGCTGGTTGTTGCCGCCGGTCTTGAAGACGAAGCCGCCTTCTTGCCGCTGGTCATCGAACGCTTCGAGCGGCAGATGCGCGCGCTGAAGCGTCTGGCTGCGCTGGAAGCACTGCTTGCCGCACAGGCCGCCGATATTCTTGGCGACCGGCCCGAAGGCGTTGCCGGGATGATCTACGAGGTCGTCCGCAAGCATGCCGATTTCTATACGGTCGATCGGCCGCTGTCCGCGGAGGTCGAGGCGATCGAGGAGGAACTTGGCTCGGACGCATTCGTTTCCAGGCTGATCGAGCAGGTGCCGATCGCAGCGTTCGACGACTTCTTTGCACTTGGTTCGCTCGAACGCATCGAGCAGAGGCTGACACGGGAAACGGCCACCATTTGAACCCTTGAGCCTACACGGAGATTTGCGGCATGGCTGATTTCGATCTCGTTCTTCAGGGCACGGTCGTGCTGCCGGAGCGTATTCTCGACCAGGGGTATGTTGCGGTTCGCGATGGCAAGATCGCGGAAGTCGGCGTCGGCGTACCGCCGGCAGCCGGCGAACGGCATCTGCTCGGCAAGGCGCTGATCCTGCCCGGAGCGATCGATGCGCAGGTGCACTCGCTGTCACAGAAGGACCAGGAAGACTTCATCTGGTCGACGCGCTCGGCCGCCGCCGGCGGCGTGACGACGATCGTCGACATGCCCTATGACGAGGGCAATCTGGTCTGCTCGGCAGAAGCCGTGAAGAAGAAGGTCGACCACGCCAGCCCGCAGGCGCGCGTAGACTTCGCGCTTTATGGCACGGTCGATCCCGAGGAAGGACCGGCGCGCATTCGCGAGATGGTCGACGCCGGTGTCGCGGCTTTCAAGTTTTCGACCTTCGGCACCGATCCGAAGCGTTTCCCGCGCATTCCGCCCGCACTCCTCGACGCCTGTTTCGCGGCGATCGCGCCGACCGGCCTGACGGCCGGCGTCCATAACGAGGACGATGAGGCGGTGCGTTCCTATATCGAGAAGGTGAAGGCGAGCGGGATCACCGACTACCGTGCGCACGGCCTGTCGCGCCCGCCGATCACCGAGCTTCTTGCCATGCACACCATCTTCGAGACCGGCGCCAATACGGGATGCCCCTCGCATGTCGTTCACTGCTCGCTCGGCCGCGGCTACGACATCGCGCGCGCCTACCGCCGCGACGGCTTCGAGGCGACGGTGGAGTGCTGCATTCACTATCTGACGCTCGACGAGGAAAACGACGTGAAGCGGCTGGGCGGCAAGGCGAAGATCAACCCGCCGATCCGTCCGCGCGCCGAAGTCGAGACGCTGTGGCGCAAGGTGGCCGAAGGCAACGTCTGGCTGATTTCGACCGATCATGTGAGCTGGTCGGAAAACCGCAAGACCAATCCCGACATGCTGGCGAACGCCTCGGGCGTCCCCGGGCTGGAGGTGATGGTTCCGCTGTTCGTCAAGGGGGCGACGGAACGCGGGATTCCGCTGACCTGGGCGGCAAAGCTGATGGCGGAAAACCCCGCAAAACACTTCCGGCTCGACCATGTGAAGGGCGCGCTGACACCGGGAAGGGATGCCGACATCGTTGTGCTGGAGCCCCGGGAGAGCGTCTACGACGCCGCGGCGAGCGGCAACAACGTCGTCGGCTGGAGCCCTTACAACGGTATCCGGCTTCCCTGGACGGTCACTGCGACCTATCTGCGCGGCAGGCAAATCGCCAAGGGTTCGACAGTCACCTCGGAGCCGGGCACGGGGCGTTTTGTACGCCCGTTGCCACGGCAGATCATTGCCGGAGAAACCGCATGAGCCGCAACCTGCCGGTCAATGCGAACAGGATCGCAGAGGACATCCAGGCCCTGGCCGATATCACGGAGCCCGGCCATCCCTGGACGCGACGCGCCTTCTCGCCGCTGTTTCTCGAGGGCCGAGCCTATATCGACGCACGCATGAAGGCCGCAGGACTGGAAACCCGGATCGATGCGGCAGGCAATCTGATCGGCAGACGGGCGGGCAAGAGGACCGGCTCGGGAACGATCATGGTCGGGTCGCATTCGGATACCGTTCCAGACGGCGGGCGTTTCGACGGGATCGCCGGGGTGATTGCAGCGCTGGAGGTGGCGCGTGCCCTGAGCGACCAAGGCATACAGCTCGACCACGATCTGGAGATCGTCGACTTCCTGGCCGAGGAGGTCAGCATCTTCGGCGTTTCCTGCATCGGCAGCCGTGGCATGACCGGGCAGCTGCCGGAAACCTGGCTTTCCCGCGAGACCGATGGGCGCGACCTCGCGACCGCCATCCGCGAGGTCGGCGGCGACCCTTCGACGCTGCCTTCGCAGCAGCGACCTGACATCAAGGGGTTTCTCGAATTGCATATCGAGCAGGGGCCGGTCCTCGAAAACGAGAGGAAGGATATCGGCATCGTCACCGCGATCGCAGGGATCACGCGGATCGAGATCACCGTCGAGGGGCGCGCGGACCACGCCGGCACCACACCGATGGACAGCCGCGCGGACGCGCTGGTCGCCGCCTCTCAACTCGTCCTCGACATCCAGCGCGCCGCGGCCGAACGGGCCAAACGGCCGGGACATTTCGCGGCGACCGTCGGAGAGTTCCGGATTGAGCCGAACGCGGCGAACGTGGTGCCGTCGAAGGCTGTTCTCCTGATCGACGGCCGGGCCGAAATCCGCAACGACATGGAAGCCTTCTGCGAATGGCTGGATGCCCATGTCATCAAGCTTGCGATTGCCCACGGCGTTTCGATCAAGAGCCCGGTTCGCGTTTCCGACAATTTTCCGACGCCCGGCGATGCCGGCCTGCTGAAGACGCTGGAAGGCGCCTGCGAAACGGTTGGCGCCCGGCATCGGCGGATGGCGTCGGGCGCAGGGCATGACACGGCTTGGATCGCCAAGGTAGCGCCGGCAGCCATGATCTTCGTGCCCTGCAAGGAAGGACGCAGCCATTCCGCCGATGAATGGGCTGAAAATGACGATATCGCGCTTGGCGCCGCCGTGCTGTTCGAGGCGGTGCGCGAGATGGACAAGCAGATCTGAATTGCACCACCGACCGGGGCCGCAACGCCTCGTGGGTCAGGAAGCCAGGAGAGGGTGAATGGGACGCATACTCGTTGAAAAAGACGTCGAGGCGGCCGTCAAGGGCGGGTCCGTTTATGCCGCCGGCGGCGGCGGTTGGGCGGATCATGGGCGCATGCTTGGCTATGCCGCCGTCAATGTCGGAAAGCCCGAGCTGGTTTCGATCGACGAACTGAAGGATGACGACTGGATCGCGACGGCCGCGGCGATTGGCGCGCCGGCCTCCACAACACCCTGGGAAATGCAGGGGATCGACTATGTGAAGGCAGTGCAGTTGCTTCAGGAGGAGCTCGGCGAAAAGCTCTCCGGTCTGATCATCGGTCAGAATGGAAAGTCCTCGACGCTGAACGGTTGGCTTCCCTCTGCGATCCTCGGAACCAAGGTCGTCGATGCCGTCGGCGATATCCGGGCGCATCCGACCGGCGATATGGGATCGATCGGCATGGCCGGTTCGCCGGAGCCGATGATTCAGACGGCCGTGGGCGGCAACCGGGCCGAAAACCGCTACATCGAGCTGGTCGTCAAGGGCGCCACCGCCAAGGTCTCGCCAATCCTGCGCGCCGCCTCG
Organism: Hyphomicrobiales bacterium; assembly: GCA_900489925.1. Classification (GTDB taxonomy): domain Bacteria; phylum Pseudomonadota; class Alphaproteobacteria; order Rhizobiales; family Rhizobiaceae; genus Rhizobium. The sequence continues at coordinate 527,133 of UEHQ01000002.1, forward strand.
GACCAATCGGGCGGCTTCATCGCCAGCTGCCGCAATCCGCTGCGCGCCTCCTATGTGCGCACCCATGCGGCTCTCGGCGGCATCTCGATGGCATTGACGCTTGGCGAGGCGATCATTGCCGCCGAGCGGATGGGCGGCTCCGCCGTGATCGACGCGATCTGCAGGACGACCGGCGGGCATATCCTGGCCGAAGGCATCATCACCAGGAAGGACGTCGTCTACACCAAGGAAGCCTTCGACATCGGCACGATCGTCGTCGGTTCCGGCGACAAGGCCGTGACCATGCACGTGATGAACGAATACATGGCGGTCGATGACGCCGAGGGCAAACGCGTCGCGACCTTCCCCTCTGTCATCACCACGCTCTCCCCTGACGGGGAACCGCTCAGCGTCGGCCAGCTCAAGGGCGGCATGCACGTGTTCATCCTGCATGTGCCGATGGGCATCATTCCACTCTCCGCAAGCGTTCTCGACCCGACGGTTTATCCGCCAGTGGAGAAAGCGATGGGGATCGAGATCGCGAAATATGCGCTGGCCGGCAAGAAGAGCTGACAGAGCACTGCCTGGCGAGGGACGCCGGGCGGACTGCCGCAAAACGGCAAAGACATGAGTGAGGAAGGAAATTCCATGCCGAAGGCCAATCCACGTCATCCGAAATTTCCGATCCCCGGCGGGCCGGAGCTGCGGGCCAAGGGCTGGCGGCAGGAGGCACTGCTCCGACTGCTCGAGAACGTGCTCTCGGTGGGCGAGGATCCCGACAACCTCGTGGTCTATGCCGCGCTCGGCAAGGCGGCGCGAAACTGGGCCGCACACAAGGGCATCGTCAAGGCGCTGACCGAAATGGAGGAAGACCAGACGCTGCTGATCCAGTCCGGCAAGCCGATCGGGCTGGTGAAGACGCATGCCAAGGCGCCACTGGTGATCATGGCGAACTGCAATATCGTCGGGCAATGGGCAAAGGCCGAGGTGTTCTACGAACTCCAGCGCAAGGGGCTGATCTGCTGGGGCGGGCTGACGGCCGGCGCCTGGCAGTATATCGGCAGCCAGGGCGTCATCCAGGGTACCTACGAGATCTTCATGCGGATCGCCGAGCGACGCTTCGGCGGCGACCTCCATGGACGCTTCGTACTGACCGCTGGTCTGGGCGGCATGGGCGGCGCGCAGCCGCTGGCCGGGCGCATGGCGGGTGCTGCCATCCTTTGCGTCGATATCGACGCCGAACGGGCCAAGAAGCGCCAGGAGATCGGCTATCTGCAGGAGATCGCACCGGATCTCGACACGGCGCTGGAGATGATCGACGCGGCGGTGAAGGAGAAGCGGGCGCTGTCCGTCGGGCTGGTCGGCAATGCTGCGGAGGTCTATCCCCAGATCGCGCGGCGCGGCATCGTGCCCGATATCGTCACCGATCAGACCTCGGCGCACGATCTCGTCTACGGCTACGTGCCAAAGGGCATGAGCCTCGCCCAGGTGAAGGAATTGCGCGACGACGGCCAAGGGCAGCTGATGGCCGCAAGCCGCGCCTCGATCGTCCAGCACGTTACCGCCATGCTGGATTTTCAGAAGAAGGGTTCCGAGGTCTTCGACAACGGCAACCTGATCCGCACGCAAGCAAAGGAAGGCGGCGTTGCCAACGCCTTCGACATTCCGATCTTCACCGAGGCCTATCTTCGGCCGTTGTTTGCCCGGGCGATCGGTCCCTTCCGCTGGATGGCACTGTCCGGCGAGGAGAGCGATATCGCCCGCATCGACGACCTGCTGCTCGAGATGTTTCCCGACAACAAGATCATCACCAACTGGATCCGGCTGGCCCGCGAGCATGTGCCCTTCGAGGGGCTGCCGGCGCGCATCGCCTGGCTCGGCCATGGCGAGCGAACGGCGCTGGCGCGGCGCGTCAACCAGCTGGTGGCGAACGGCGAACTCAAGGGGCCTGTCGCCTTCTCGCGTGACCATCTCGATGCCGGCGCCATGGCGCATCCGAACATCATGACGGAGCGGATGAAAGACGGGTCCGACGCCATCGCCGACTGGCCGCTGATCGATGCCATGATGCTCTGCTCGTCGATGGCCGATCTCGTGGTCGTGCACTCCGGCGGTGGCGGGTACGCCGGCTACATGACGAGTTGCGGCGTGACGGTTGTTGCCGATGGCACAGATGATGCCGACGAGCGGCTGGATCATGCGCTGACAAACGACACGGCGCTAGGCGTCATGCGCTATGCCGACGCGGGCTACGACGAGGCGCTGGACGAAGTGGCGAAGAAGGACGTTCCCTACATCAGGCTGGGATAGCCCGGCGGCAATGCCGGCATCTGCGGCTAGAGCTGGGCCTCGATCGCGGCCTTGTCGATGACCGACCAGACTTCAACGATCCGGCCTTCGCGAAACTCGTAGAAGACGTTCTCGGTGAAGGCGACCCGCCTGCCGTTGACTGGAAAGCCGAACAGGATGCCTTTGGGCGTGCAATCGAAACGCAGGCGACTTCCCAACCTGGGGACGTCAGCCACGATGAAATCGATGGTGAAGGACAGATCGGGGATCGCCTCGAAATCGCCAACGAGCATGTCCCGATAACCAGACAGTCGGACACGCTCACCATTGTAGCGGACCTCATTGTCAACGAAGCGCGCGAGGTTCGGCCAGTCCTGATTGTTTAAGCAATCGATATAGCGTCGGTAGATCTCGGCAAGGGCGGATGTTGACATCGGTTACCCAGTCTGTTGAAGGGCTGCAGGGCTATCTAGCGAGGCGCGCCGCGTCGGCAAGCTTGGCGCCCTACCCTATCAGGGTTTGAGGATAGACGAATGAAACCGCGCCATCATGTGGCGCAGGAAGTGAGTCTTCTGCTCTACACATCTGATAGGTATCAGATCACGGACCGAAGCATCGGCGCACAGAACGGACCCATCATGCAGCCACGCACCTACGGTATGCTCCTCGTCGTTATCGCGACCATCATGTGGAGCACAGCGGGTCTTTTCGTCCGCGCGCTCGACCTCGATATCTGGACGGTGCTCGGGTGGCGTTCCTTTTTCGGCGGGCTGACGCTGTCGATCATCGTCCTGGCGAAGCACCGGATCAGCGCCGTGCCGGGCAAAGTGCCGTTCTATTTCTACCCGCTGTTCGGGCTGATGGCCGCCATCTCGATGTATGGCTATGTCGGCGCACTGAAGCTGACCACCGTGGCCAACGTTCTGGCGATCTACGCCACCGTTCCCTTTGTCGCCGCGGGTATTTCCTATCTCTGGCTGAAGGAAGCGATCAGCAAGCGCGTTCTGGTCGCGAGCCTCATCGCCTTCATAGGGGTTCTCATCGTTGCCGGCTTTGGCGCAAGGCCCGAGGACATGGCGGGCAACGCTCTGGCCTTCCTGATGACCTTGACGTTCAGCATTCTGCTCGTTGCGGCGCGGCGCTATCCGGCGCTTCGGCTGGCGCCGGTCAACGCGCTCGGATCAGGCTTCTGCGTGCTGCTCTGCCTTCCGCTGATGTCCCACGACCTGCCGAGCCTGACTGATATCATCACGCTCGCGGTGTTCGGCTCGACAACCTCGGGGATCGCCTACCTGCTGTTCATGACCGGTGGCCGCTACATTCCGTCGGGAGAGGCAGGGCTGATCGGCCTGCTCGATGTCATGCTCGGGCCGCTATGGGTGTGGCTGGTCTTTTCCGAGACGCCGTCCGTTCCGACGATCATCGGCGGCGTGATCATTCTCTTCGCTGTCTTCTGGTATCTCTGGAGCGGTATGCGCGGCAGAGAGCCTCGACGCACGCTGAAGAACGTCTAACCCTCGTCGGGCTGCGCTCAGCTTTCCGTATTCGACACTTCGATCAGGTTGCCATCCGGGTCGCGGAAATAGACGGAGCGGATCGGACCGGTCGCGCCAGTTCGTTTCACCGGCCCCTCCTCTATCACCACGCCCTCCGCCTGGAGATGCGCGACGACCTGCTCAAGCGGTGTCGAGGCAATGAAGCATAGGTCGGCCGAACCGGGCATCGGTTGTCTTGCCTTGGGCTCGAACTCCCGACCGGCCTGATGAAGGTTGATCTTCTGATTGCCGAACTTGAGCGCCTTGCGACCTTCGCCGAAGGTTTCGATCGTCATGCCAAGGACCCGCGCATAGAAAGCGCAGGTCGCATCGATGTCGGCGACGGTGAGGACAAGGTGGTCAAGGCGATCGATGGTGATCATTGCCAAACCCTACCGCCTTGCCAGCCGTGCAGCAACGAGGGCGGCAATCATGCCCAGAGCCAGCATGATGAGCGTAAAGACCACAACGGCATTCCAACCATCGGCACCCCAGAAATAGCCGCCGGCCGAACCGGCCACGGACGAACCGATGTAATAGGACAGCAGGTAGAGCGACGACGCGTGGCCCTTGGTGCCGCGCGCAAGGCGGCCGACCAGTGCGCTCGCCACCGAGTGGGCGATGAAGAAGCCCGAGGTGAGCAACACGATGCCGAGGATGATCAGTGGCAAGGAAGCGGACAAGGTCGTGGCGACGCCCGCTGCCGCAACGGCGATACCGGCGGGCAGAACGATGAAGTGGCCGATACGGTCCCCGAGCATACCGGCGATCCACGAGGCGGCGATGCCGAAGAGATAGACGGTGAAGATCAGGCCGAGTTCGGTCTGGTTGAGGTTATAAGGCGCCTGCACCAGCCGGAAGCCGATGTAGTTGTAGACCGTGACGAAGGTGCCCATGGCGAGAAAGCCGATGGCGAAAAGCAGCGGAAGTGCTGGATTGCTGATGTGGCCAACCCAGGCCCTGAGGTGAAAGCGCGCATCGAACCCCTTGCGCGGCGTGAAGTTGCGCGATGCGGGCAGCAGCAGGAAGAAGCCGATTGCCGCGGCAAGGCCAAGCATGCCGAGCGCGCCAAGCGCTACGCGCCAGGAGAAGAACTCGGCCAGCGTGCCGGTGACGACGCGCCCGGCCATGCCGCCGAAAGCATTACCGGCAATATAGAGGCCCATCGAGGCGCCAAGGCCGCGCGGATCGATTTCCTCCGAGAGATAGGCCATGGCGACGGCGGGGACGCCGCCGAGCAACAATCCTTCAAGCGCCCGGATGACCAGCAGCGCGTGCCAGCTTGGAACCAAGGCACAGGCGATCGTGCAGATCGCGGCTCCGAGCAGCGATGCAAACATCAGGCTGCGGCGGCCGAAGCTTTCGGAGACGGCGGCGGCGCAGAAAATGGCGAAGGCGAGGAAGCCGGTCGAGAGCGACAGCGACAGCGAACTGGCAGCAGGGCTGATGGCGAAATGCTCGGCGAAAATCGGCATCAGAGGCTGGACGCAATAGAGCAGCGAGAAGGTCGCAAAACCGGAGAGGAAGAGCGCGATGCTGGCGCGCTTGTAGGGCGCGGTTCCCTTCAGGAGGAACTGCTTTTCCTGCGGCTCATCCGCCGTGTGGACGACCGCCAGATTTGGACGGGACTGAAATTCTAAGACGTCTGGCTGCTTTTTTGCGGCGCGTGGCATGGGGGACCAACCTTTCACGCCTTTTGATCTAGCCAAGCCATGATCATTTGTCCAATATATGAAAGTGCCATTCTTGATACGTTTTGGAGATACCTATGGAGCTGCGCCATATTCGCTATTTCCTGGCCGTGGCGGAGGAAGGCAATTTCACCCGCGCCGCCGCCAAGCTCGGCATCGGCCAGCCGCCGCTCAGCCAGCAGATCCGGGATCTCGAAAACGAGATCGGCGCGGCGCTGTTTCACCGGGTGCCGCATGGCGCCGAACTGACGGAAGCGGGCTCCGCTTTCCTACCGGAAGGCAGGGCCGCGATTGCCGCAGCCGAAAAGGCCAAGCTTGCCGCGCAGCGCGCGACGCGCGGTGAGACCGGGCGGCTGGCGCTGGGCTTTACGGCGTCGTCGGCATTCAACACGGCGGTCAGCGGCACGATCCGCCGCTTTCGCGGCCAGTGGCCTGACGTGAGCCTGTCGCTGACCGAGATGAACAGCAACTGGCTGATGGAAAAGCTGATGCGCGAAGAGATCGACGTCGCCTTCATCCGCCCCGGCCTGGAAGACCCGAAGGATGTGCGGCTGAAGCGGCTGGCGGACGAGCCGATGCTGATCGCGCTGCCGGCGCACCATCCGCTTGCGGCATTCAAGAAGGTTCCGATCGCCGCGCTCGCCGGCGAACCTTTCATTCTCTTTCCGCGCACGGTCGGTCTCAGCCTCTATGACGATATCGTGCGCGGCTGCCGGGATGCCGGTTTCGAACTCGTGGTGACGCAGGAGGCGCCGCAGATTCCTTCGGTGGTCAATCTGGTGGCGGCCGATCTCGGCGTGTCGATCGTACCCGCGTCGATCGCCCATCTGGCGCTCGACGGTGTCGCTTACCGGCCGATCGAGGGGCCGCCGCTGGTGGCGCGTCTCGGTCTTGCGATGCTGAAAGCACAACGCTCGCGCGTTGCCGCCAACCTGATGAGCCTGATCTGATCAGCCGGCGAGGTCCCAATAGGGCGGGTCGCCGAAGGTCTTGCGCAGGTGATCGGCGACTGCGCGCAGCTTGGCAGAGGGGTTGCGGCCCTCCGGATGCGCCAAGTAAATGAACTCGGCTTCCGGTCGGTAGCCGACATCGATTTCTTGCAGATGTCCGGCGCTGATCGCCGGTCCGGCGATGAAGGCGGGCAGAAGCGCGATGCCCAGCCCGGCGGCCGCGGCATCGCGGATCATGTCGCCGTTGTTCATGCCCAGCGCCTGGCTGGCACGGACAACGATGGCGCCATCCGGCGTCTGGAAACGCCAATCGGCAACACCACGGTTGGTGTAGAAAATCCCCTTGTGGCCATCCAGATCGGCAAGCGTCTTCGGCATTCCGTGGCGTTTCAGATAGTCCGGCGAAGCGCATAGAAGCCGGCGGCTGCGGCTGAGCTTCCATACGACCAGCCGGGAATCAACGATCGGACCGTGGCGAACGACGGCGTCATAGCCTTCGGAGGAAACATCGACGCGGCGATCATCGATATCCAGCACCAGCTCGATCTCTGGATGCTCGGCCAAGAACGGATAGAGGGCCGGGCCCAGATGCATGCGCCCGAAGGTGACCGGGGCCGCAATCCGCAACGGTCCTGAGAGCGTGCCCCGCCGTTCGGCCATTTCGGCAGATGCGTCCTCGATCTCCTGAACGATCCGGGACGCGCGTTGCAGGAAGGCACTGCCATCCTCGGTCAGGGTGAGCTTGCGCGTCGTGCGATGAAGCAGGATTCCGCCGAGCGATTTCTCCAGCTCGGCAAGCCGTTCGCTCACCACTGATTTCGACAGGCGCAAGCGCCTTGCCGCCTCGCTGACGGAGCCGGATTCCACCACGGCGACGAAAGCAGTTATCCCCTCAATCTTGATCATCGTTCGGCATTTCCGAATTCGAGTTCCGCTATCTGGAGACTAATCCGAACAAAAGAAAAATGCCATCTTCCACTCATCGAACGGGGCGCGAACGTCCCTTCAACCAACAACGGAGATGGAACAATGAACCGCTTGAATGGAAAAGTCGCAATCGTTACCGGCGCAAGCTCGGGCATCGGCCGCGCAACGGCAAAGCTCTTTGCATCGGAAGGCGCAAAGGTCGTGGTCGGCGCACGCCGCCAGGCAGAACTCGACAGTCTCGTCGAAGAAATCAAGGCAGCCGGCGGCAACGCCGTGGCGGTTGCCGGCGACGTACGCTCGGAAGACTATCACAAGGCGCTGGTGGCCACGGCCGTCGATCGCTACGGCAAGCTCGACATTGCCTTCAACAATGCCGGCACACTCGGCGAGGCAGGCCCGAGCACGGGTGTTTCGGAAGCCGGATTCAGCGACGCGCTTGCCATCAACCTGACGGCATCGTTCCTCGCCGCCAAGCACCAGATCGGCCAGATGGAGAAGAACGGCGGCGGCTCGGTGATCTTCACCTCGACCTTCGTCGGCTATAGCTTCGCCTTTCCGGGCGTCGCCGCCTATGCCGCCAGCAAGTCCGGCCTCATCGGCCTGACACAGGCGCTCGCCGCCGAGTTCGGCCAGAAGAACGTCCGCGTCAACGCCGTGTTGCCGGGGGCTGTCGACACCGACATGTACCGCGAGATGAACGACACCGAGGACAAGAAGGGTTTCGTCACCAACCTGCATGCGTTGAAGCGCGTGGCAACGCCTGAAGAGCTGGCCCGCTCGGTGCTCTACCTCGCCTCGGACGATTCGAGCTTCGTGACTGGAACGGCCTCACTGGTCGATGGCGGCGCCTCGATCACCCGTACCTGACCTCTTGCCCGATGATCCGCTCGTGATGGATAACCTTCCGGCGACGAGCGGATTTTCACAGACAGATTGTTATCGCATTTTTTCAAGGATCAGAGGAAACGAGACAATGAGACGCCTGCAGAACAAGACAGCCCTCATTACCGGCGGCACCAGCGGCATCGGCTTGGAAACGGCCCGCCAATTCATCGCCGAGGGTGCGCGGGTCGCCATCACCGGCAGCAGCGCCAAGAGCGTTGAGGCCGCCCGCGCCGAGCTTGGCGACAAGGTCCTGGTCATTCAGGCGGATGCCGGCAACGCCGCCGGCCAGCAGGTCGTCGCCAATGCAATCAAGGACGCCTTCGGCCAGCTCGACATTCTGTTCGTGAATGCCGGCATTGCGGAGTTCGGCCCGCTGGAACAGTGGAGCGAAGCCGCCTTCGACAAGTCGATAGCGATCAACGTCAAGGGTCCGTTCTTCCTGATTCAGGCGTTGCTGCCGGTCTTTTCCAAGCAGGCCTCGATCGTCCTCAACACCTCGATCAACGCACATATCGGCATGCCGAACTCCAGCGTCTATTCGCTGACCAAGGGCGCGCTGCTGACGCTTGCCAAGACGCTCTCGGGCGAACTCATCGGCCGCGGCATTCGCGTCAACGCCGTCAGCCCCGGGCCGATCGCCACGCCGCTCTATGGCAAGCTGGGCATGTCCGAAGCGGACTCCAAGGCTATGGCCAGCCATATCCAGACGCAAATCCCCGTCGGCCGGTTCGGCGATGCAGGTGAAGTGGCCAAGACGATCATCTTCCTCGCCTCGGACGAGGCTGCCTACATCGTCGGCAGCGAACTCGTCATCGATGGCGGGATGAGCAACCTCTGAGATTTGGGATCCTAGAGGCAGCATGAGAAAGGCCGCGGTTCCTCTCCTCCGCGGCCTTTCCTTTTTCTATCACTGCCGGCGGAATGGAGCGGCGATCAGGCGGACCGCGTCTTCCTGGCTTTGAGATAGAGCCAGTCCAGCGCCAACATGGTGACCAGAGACGCCCCGACTAGGGGGAACAGCACGCCACCGACGAGCAGTATTGCAAGCAGGCCCCTGAACACGCGTCGGTCGGAGGGCATGGGCGGCACGCCTAGCGACCCGGCCGGACGACGCTTCCACCACATGACAGCCGCGGAGACCGCCAACATCACGATACCCATGCAGGCGGCAAGCAAGACGAGCTGGTTCGCCAACCCGAACTCTTGCCCCATGTGGACGTTGATCCCCCATTCAAGCCATTTGCCGAGCGGGCCGTAGTCGGCAAAGCTCATGTCGAGGAGCGGCTGGCCCGAATATTGGTCCAGATGCACGACGCGTTGCTGCGACAGGTCATCCGGATAGACCGAACCGGTGTAGACGCCCATCGCATCACCCGGAATATTGACGGCATAGCCGCGATGTAGGCCGAGCCGGTCGAAGGTGGCAACGGCCTTATCGAGGCTGATCGGTGTCGCTCCATGGTGATGGCTGGTCGATCGCGGGATTTGGGCCTGCTCCAGAGACCAGGAGGTCTTGGCCACATGGTCGAGGTGATCGCCGGACTCGGAACAGCCACGCGCACGCCGGCGGGGTAGCCGAAGTTGCTGCCGTTCGCCCACTCGTTGACCTTGTCACCCCAGACGCCGGACCAGGGCATACCGGTGATCGCCAGGAAGACGATGAAGAAGCCGACGAAGAGGCCCGTCACCGCATGCGTATCGCGCCAGAAGACGCGTCGCTTCGGAGTGCCCCGAACGCTGAGCACCCCACCCGTCTGCCTGCGCGGCCACCAGAGATAGATGCCGGTTCCCACGAGAAGGATCGACCAGCCGGCGGCGATTTCGATCAAAGCCCGGGCGAATGAACCGAAATATTTGAGGCTGTGCAGGTAGCGGATCGTCCACATGATGGTCCCTCGGTCCGGCAAGGCGCCGAGCACCTCGCCGGTGTAAGGGCTCACATAGACGGCAACCTTTCCCTCGCTCTCGGTGCTGACGGTGATTTCGGCCGCGGAGGACGGCGAAGGCGGATCGGTAAACTTGACCGCGGTTCCCGGATGCGCGGCAAGAGCGGCGGCCACCATGGCGGACGGTGCTGTCCTTCCAACATTCTCTTGCAGCTCGACCTGCTTGAAGTCGGAATAGACGGCCGCGTCGATCTCGTCCTTGAAGAGATAGAGCGCGCCGGTGATCGCGAGTGTGATCATGAAAGGCAGGACCATGAGCCCCGCATAGAAGTGCCAGCGCCAGACGGCGCGGTAAACGTCGGATGCAGAGCGCGCGGCAGCGCCGGCGCTCTCCCGACCGATGGTCAGATCAGACATGAATTGTTCCTAACGTGAAAGGTCTTGCGGACACGCGAAGACACGGCGTCCTGAGAAAGATGACGTCAGGCGGACTGGGGAGGCGCGCGCGGCTCGGCGATGAGACCGCGTAATATCGGCGGAGCGGGCGTTTCGCGTGGGACGACAATATCGACCGCGGTTGCGACCACGATCCGCAGCAGATCGCCGTGCACGCTGACGATGGCCGGCATCGCAGCCGAAGCCAGCCGGCACAATGTGCCGCATGGGCACTCGGGAAGCTTCTTGACCGGCGCACCACCATGCCCGACTTCGCTGATCGAGCCATCGGCGGCTGCAGAGCAGATGATCTGGAAAGGATCGACGGCCGATGCGGCCATCGCCCCCTGCGCGGTGCCGGAAAGCAGGCCTTGAACAAGCAGTAGGCAGCCGATCAGCAGCGCAATGGCGCTGGCCGTTCCCCTGTCCCGCAATAGGCGCCGAATCCTGCTCATGCGATCGTCCATGTCATAATCAGATGGGCTTGTCACTGCGACCGATAAGACCTGCCCCGTCGATTGCTTATTATTCGCCAAAGGCTTAGGGTCGAAGTCGGTTACTTGTGCGACGGGCGAGATCATGGTTTTCAGCGGCAAACGCATCCTTCTCATCATCTCGGGCGGCATTGCAGCCTATAAGAGCCTCGACCTGATCCGGCGGCTTCGCGAGCGCGGTGCGGCCGTCCGCCCTGTGATGACCAAGGGCGCGCAGGAGTTCGTGACGCCGCTTGCCGTCGGGGCGCTCGCTGCCGATCACGTCTTTACCGATCTTTTCTCGCGGCAGGACGAGCAGGACGTCGGCCACATCAGGCTGGCGCGCGATTGCGATCTGGTGCTCATCGCACCGGCGACCGCCGATCTGCTGGCGAAGATGGCCGCCGGGCTTGCCGACGACCTCGCCTCGACCATTCTGCTGGCAACCGACCGGCCCGTTCTCGTGGCACCCGCCATGAACCCGCATATGTGGGCGCACGCCGCAACGAAGCGAAACATCAAGACTCTCCGAGACGACGGTATCCGCTTTGTCGGGCCGATGGCAGGAGAGATGGCCGAGAGCCGGGAGGCCGGCATCGGGCGAATGGCAGAACCGCTCGACATCGTTGCCGCAGCCGAGGCGATGTTCGACGACAGCCCGAAGCCGCTGGCCGGCCGCAAGGCGATCGTTACCTCCGGGCCAACGCATGAGCCGATCGATCCCGTCCGCTACATAGCCAACCGCTCCTCCGGCCGTCAGGGTCACGCGATCGCTGCGGCCCTATCCAAGCTGGGCGCCGAAGTCACGCTCGTATCCGGCCCGGTCACCATTGCGGATCCCATCGGCGTCCGAGCCATCCACGTGGAGCGTGCGGAAGAGATGCGCGACGCCGTGCTTGCGGCGCTTCCGGCCGACATTGCCGTCATGGTCGCGGCCGTTGCGGACTGGCGCGTCGCGTCCGCCTCCGGCCAGAAGATCAAGAAGCATCCTGGCGAATCCATTCCGACACTGGCGCTGACTGAGAACCCCGACATCCTGAAGACGGTCGGGCACCACACCATGCGGCCAAAGGTGGTCGTCGGCTTCGCGGCGGAAACCCAGAATGTCGAGAGCAATGCGAGGACGAAGCTCGAACGCAAAGGGGCGGACTTCATCGTCGCCAACGACGTCTCGCCGGCCACGGGCATCATGGGCGGGGTTCGCAATCAGGTGAAGATCGTCGGCCGCGACGGCATCGAGCAATGGCCGGATCTCGCCAAGGACGAGGTGGCACACAGGTTGGCCGCCTTGATCGCCAAACAGTTCAAGCCGTAGCGGCTATTCGCTGCCGATCGGCTGCCCTTTCGCTCAGGCAGAACGGCGCAATGTCGAGGCCGGTCTCGCTCAGCGTCACGGCGCTGCCATCCGGTATCTCCGCCCAGGCATCAACGTCATCGTTGAGCGGCTCGGAAACAAGGCAGAATCCCTTGCCCAAAGGCGAAGCATAGAGCGTCGGAGCCTTGCGGTCCGTGGCATAGCGGATCGCATAAAGCGACTTTCCGTCGGAAAAAGCGGCCGTATAGCGCACCAATGCCGAGCCGAGGATCTTCTCGGCAAGCCCTTCGACAAAGCCGATCATCTCGGCCATCGCCGCGATCGGTGTCTGGCGCAAGCCGAATTGAAGGGCGAGCAGGAACATCAGTTCGGAATCGGTCGTGCCGCCGCGCGCGTTGAACAACTCGTCGTCGAGCATGGCTTCCATCGCCCGGCGCAAGCGCTCAAACCCGGCGATCTGGCCATTGTGCATGAATGACCAATTGCCGAAGGCGAAGGGATGACAGTTGTCGCGCCGGGTACCGCCGCCCGTGGCAGCGCGCACATGGGCCAGAAAAAGCGGCGAGCGGATCTGCCGCGCAAGGCTCTTCAGATTGCAATCCGACCAAGCGGGAAGCGTATCGCGGTAGCGTCCTGGCTCTGGGCGGTCGCCATACCAGGCGATACCGAAGCCGTCGCCATTGGTCGCCGTCTTGGCGCGTGTTGCGCAATGGGATTGCTCGATCAGGGAATGCGCAGGCGAAGACACCAGCTCCTCAAGATAGAGGGGGTCTCCACGATAGGCTGCCCAGCGACACATGCTCTTTCACTCCGGAGCCCGCCGTGCCCGCGGCGGGAGAATGCTGAAACGCAACGACGATTGTCGAATCCGATGGTTAATAAGAACTAAACACAAAGACGGCTTGCAAGCGGAACATGACAATTTTCTGACGCCGGCTGCGATCAAATTCCGCGATGCAGCAATTTCTTTTGTGAACAGTGCGTTCTACCAGCGCCGGACTTCGCGGCCCTCGCCAACGTCGCTATATTTGCCGGCAAGTAGAACCACCGAGAGGATGATTATGTCGATCCGTCCCGTAAAGCATTTGAGCACTGCAACACCGACCATGGAGGGCGCCGGCGTCAAGCTGCACCGCGTCTTCGGCTTCGGCGATCCGTCGCTGACCGATCCATTCCTGATGATGGACGATTTTCGCAACGACCATCCGGCGGAGTATATCCGCGGCTTCCCGTGGCATCCGCATCGCGGCATCGAGACCATCACCTATGTGCTGGCCGGTACCGTCGAACACGGCGACAGCCTCGGCAATCGTGGACTGCTGGGCGCCGGCGATATCCAGTGGATGACCGCGGGCAGCGGCATCATGCACCAGGAAATGCCGAAGGGCGACTTCGCCGGCCGCATGCACGGCTTTCAGCTCTGGGCCAACCTTCCGTCGTCGCTGAAGATGACCGCGCCGCGCTATCAGGACGTCAAATCCGCTGATATCCCCGTGGTCGTCGATGACGACGGGACGGCCGTTCGCGTCATCTGTGGCAACTTCTGGGGCAAGGCCGGTCCCGTGGATGGCGTTGCCGCCGAGCCGATCTATCTCGACGTTTCGGTCCCGCCGGGCAAGAAGAAGCGCCTGCCGGTCGATACCTACCGCAACGCATTCGCCTATATCTTTGCCGGTTCCGGCACCTTCCGCGACGCGTCCAAGCCATTTGGCGTGCGCGTCGAGAAGGAGGTGAACGGCGAGGAGCTGAACATCCGCGACATGTCCGGCAACCGGACGCTGGTTGTTTTCGACACCGGCGACGAGGTGACGGTACAAGCGGGCGATGAAGGCATCCGCTTCCTGCTGGTCTCGGGAAAGCCGATCGAAGAGCCAGTCGCGTGGCACGGACCGATCGTCATGAACTCGCGAGAAGAGATCATGCAGGCGATGCAAGAGTTGCAGAACGGCACCTTCATCAAGGCGGCACACTAACCCGGCTTACGAATGGCAGCCTTTCCACAGGAAGCGAGAGTGACGCCCGCGGGGCGTCACTCTCGTCCTGACCTTGTAAAAGCCATTGTAAAACCTCGTTGATTCCGATCGTCGGAAAATACAGCGCAGACCTCCCGCAAATACGGAGCGTCATCCGTCGGGATTACATCTTGCATCTGCGACGAATCAGCCTACCTTTTACTTATCGATAACAGAACGAAAGGAAGGTGATCCAATGTCTAATGAGATTTCGGACCTCGTAACAGGCATGGAAGAGGTGAAGAAAGCGAGGCAGCCCTCGCTCTGAACCCAGCCTTCCTTGGATCGCCAAAGCGGTCCGGCCACGTTACAGGCCAAAGCTCATGGAAGGGTCGCCTCGGGCGGCCCTTTTCCATTTCTACCATCCTTATTCCTCCACCATCCCTGCTTTGCCTGACCGATTGACCACGGTCCTCATTCGGATTATTCGTAAAGTCATCTGATGACTTAATGAAACGCCGATGCAACCACTCGCAAAAACCAATCTCGCCGAAACGGCGATCGAAGCGATCCGTGCCGAGATCCTGGCGAAACGCTGGGCCATCGGCGACAAGCTGCCCAACGAAGCCACGCTCTCCACCATGCTTTCCGTCAGCCGCGGCACCATCCGCGAGGCGGTGCGCGTGCTCGTTTCCCAAGGGCTTCTGGAGACCCGGCAGGGTTCCGGAACATATGTGCTGTCGACGACCGACACGGCCCTGCCGCTGACGATGGCGCGACGGGCGAGCCTGCGCGACCTGTTCGAGGCACGCTGCGCGCTCGATGTCGAAGCGGCGCGGCTCGCCGCCCTCCGGCAATCGCCCGACACGGTCGCGGTACTGCGCGGGCTACTGGCGCAACGCGGGAACTTCGAAGGGGGCGACAAGTCCGCCTTCGTCAAACGGGATCTTGCGTTCCATCAGGCGATCATTGCCGCTTCCGGCAATCGCGCGATGATCGAGATCTATGCGTTCTTCTCCACCTCGATTGCCGAGACCATAGAGGCGACGCTTGGGGAGGATATTCCGGAACCCGACATGCAGGCGCACACCGATATCGTCGACGCCATCGCGACGGGCGATCCCGACACAGCCGATGCGGCGGTGCGCCGTTTCATGGCTCCCGTTATCAGCGCACTCGACCGGATGCTTCTTTCATGACCACGCCTTTGCATGACACGACCTCAGCCTATGACCTTGCCGACGAGCAGCTGATCGATGCCGAAGCCGACAGCACGCCGCAACCGGTGCCGCCCTCCGCAAGCCCTGCCGGACGGCTGGTGCTCGGAGCAAGCCTTGTCCTGATTGCATTCAACCTGCGGCCTGTCTTTTCCAGCGCATCGGCGTTACTTCCAGAAATCCGCTCTGAACTGGGGTTGTCGACGCTTGGCGCCAGCTTGCTGACGACGCTGCCGGTGGTTTGCCTCGGCGCCTTTTCGCCTTTTGCGCCGCGGCTTGCGCAGCGTTTCGGTTCCGAGCGCACGCTTCTCGGCGTGCTGTTCCTGCTTGCTCTCGGAACGGCACTGCGCGGTACGTCATCGGTACCCTTGCTTTTCCTCGGAACGGCAATCGCCGGCGCCTGCATAGCCGTTGGCAATGTGTTGCTGCCGGGCCTGGTCAAGCGTGACTTTGCCGACCGGGCAGCGCTGATGACCGGTTTCTACACGATGGCGCTTTGTGCCGGAGCGGCGAGCGCCGCCGGATTGACGCTTCCGCTCGAGCGGGCGCTTGGCGGCTCAATGGCGGGTGCGCTGTCCGCCTGGGCATTGCCGGCCCTGATTGTGGGATTGATCTGGCTGCCGCAGGTTCTCTCGACGACATCGCAGGTCAGGCGCAGCGGCTATTCGGTTGTCGGCCTGTGGCGAGATCGTCTTGCCTGGCAGGTCACGCTTTTCATGGGTCTGCAATCGGCGCTCGCCTATTGTGTATTCGGCTGGCTCGTGCCGATCCTGCGCGAACGCGGGCTGGATGGCGTCACCGCCGGCGCCATCGTTTCGGCATCGGTCATGATCCAGGCCGCCTCCTGCCTCGTCGCGCCGCAGATCGCGGTCAGAGGCAAGGACCAGCGCGTCATCAACGCATCGCTCTGCGTGATCGCGGTCGTTGCCCTGCTTGGCTTGCTGTTTGCTCCGCTTTCCACGGTCTGGATCTGGGCGGTCCTGCAGGGCATCGGTCAGGGTGGTCTTATCGCGGTGGCGATGACGGCGATCGTCTTGCGCTCGCGGGATGCACATGTCGCCGCGCACCTCTCCGGCATGGCGCAGTGCGTGGGCTATCTGCTTGCGGCCATCGGCCCGCTGGTCGTCGGCCTCATTCGCGGGTGGACCGGGAGCTTCGCGTGGTGCGCGGTTCTCTTTGTCGTGCTCGGCGCCGGCGCGGCGATCAACGGCTGGAGTGCCGGGCGCGCTCGCTATGTCGAGGCGCGCACCATCGAAAAAGCGGGCTGAAGATCACCATCTCTTGATCCCGCTTTCTTCACCGCGGATGCTAGGTTCGACCGATCACGTCCATCCAACGGGAGGAAGACCGTTGCGTTTTCGATCCGCCGTCCTGCTCGTCGCCCTTTTCGCTGCAATCGCGCCCGCCCTTTCGAACGCTCAAAGCAGCGATGCTAGCCAGGGCGCGTCTCGCAGGGGGGTACTGGCGCTGCTGCCATCGGATTCGGTGACGGAGCACCAATTGACGATCGGCGACAAGACCATTGCCTATACGGCAACGGCCGGAACGCTTGATCTCTTCGGCCAGGATGGCGTGCAGACCGGTTCGATCTTTTACACGGCCTATGTCAAGAAAGATGGCGGGCCTGATCGGCCGCTGACGTTTGCCTTCAATGGCGGACCGGGCGCGGCGTCCGCTTTCCTTCATCTTGGCCTCGTCGGCCCGCGCATACTCGATTTCGGCCCGAAGGGCGATGACGGCGCCAACGCCAGACTGGTCGACAATCCGCAAAGCTGGCTTGATTTCACGGACCTCGTTCTCATCGATCCCATTGGCACGGGCTGGAGCCGGACGGCAAAGGCCGACGACGCATCGAAATACTATAGCGTCAACTCGGATGCAGAGAGCGTTGCCAAGGCCATCGCGCTTTACGTGGCCCATAACAACCGGTCGGCATCGCCGAAATATCTGCTCGGCGAAAGCTATGGAGGCTTCCGCGCCGCCAAGGTGGCGGGTGCTCTCAAGGACAGCCAGGGGATCATCGTGTCGGGTGCCATCATGCTTTCTCCTCTGCTTGAGGGTCAGCTGATGTTCAACGCCGACCAGTTCGCGCTGGGTGCCGCGCTGGAGCTTCCGTCGCTGGCTGCCGCGGAGATGGACCGGCGCAACGCCTTCGATGACGCAAAGCAGCGGGAGGCAGAACGCTTTGCACTCGGCGACTATCTGACGACTCTGGCAGGTGCACCGCCAAGCGGTGAGACGGCCAAGGCGTTCTACGCCAAGGTGGCCGGCATGACCGGCATTCCGCAGGATGTGGTCGAAAAGAACCGCGGCTTCCTCGGTAATGCCTACCGCAAGACCACCGACGGACAGGACGACCGCGTGGCGAGCCCCTATGACGCCGCCTTTACAACGCCGGACCCCTATCCCGAGTCAGCCTACGAGCGGGGTGACGATGCCATCCTCGACGGCTTCACGCGGGCCTATGGCGGCGCATTCGCCGACTATGCTCGCAACGAGCTCGGCTTCAAGACGGAGATGACCTATTCGCTGCTAGACAGCGACGTCAACCGGCAGTGGGAATGGGGCGGACGCGGCGGTGGCTCGCGTCTCCAGGCCAGCGTCACCGACGACATGCGCGAGATGCTCGCGTCCAATCCTGCCTTCCACCTGCTGATCGCGCACGGCTACAGCGATCTCGTGACGCCCTATGGTGTCAGCCGCTATGTGATCGACCATCTGCCGCCCGCACTGGTTGACGGACGGGTGGCGCTCAATGTCTATCGCGGCGGCCACATGTTCTATACGCGCGCCGAGCAGCGCGCAGCGTTTACGGCCGATGCCAAGGCTTTCTATGGGGTGCGCCCGCCGACGTCGCCGGCCGATTGATCCCGGTCAACTGCCCGACCGGGGGTTGTCATGAGCGATCATCGCCATAGATAGTCCCCATGTCCTACCCAAAGCCGCCATCGAACACCCGAAAGCCGCCGCAGGTTTCCGGGCAGGTATTGTTGATGCGCATTCTCCGGTCGTCTCCCGATGGCTACGCGCTGTTTCTCGACATCGACGGAACGCTGCTCGATCTGGCCGAGACCCCCGACGGCATCGTCGTGCCCGCAGCGCTGCCCTCGCAACTGGACCTGCTGTCACGCAAGCTGGGTGGCGCTCTTGCGCTGGTGACGGGACGCGCGCTTGCTTATGCGGATCAGCTCTTTGTGCCCTACCGGTTTCCGATCGCCGGGCTTCATGGTGCCGAACTGCGAGCACCCGACGGGCGCGTTGAAGCGGCGCAAAGCACGCCGGCTTTCGAACGGTTGAAGGCCGATCTCAACGAAGCCACGCGCCACCTTGACGGTGTCCTGGTCGAAGACAAGGGCCCCGCCGTCGCCGCCCACTATCGTCTTGCCCCGGAAAGCCAGGCCGAGCTCGAGCCCCTGATGGAAACGTTCCTGGCAAGGGCCGGAGACAACTGGACCCTGCAGCGCGGCAAGATGGTTCTCGAAATCCGCCCGGCGAGCGCCGACAAGGGACAGGCCGTCGAGGCTCTGCTTTCTCGCGCGCCCTTCGCTGGCAGGTGCCCGATCACCATCGGTGACGACATCACCGACGAAGCGATGTTTCATGCCGCCAACCGACATGGTGGCCACTCGATCCGCATCGGCACGCCGCTGGCCGCCACCGCCGCCACCGCGACCTTGCCCAATTCTGCCGCACTGCGGGAACTGATCACGCAGATCACCGTTTGATCAGCGATACCGCATTGCGGCCCCTCCGCGCTGAAAGGAATTTTACGTGAGCCGTCTCGTCGTCGTTTCCAACCGTGTCCCCGTCCCTGAAAAGGGCGGCGCAGCAGCCTCTGCCGGCGGACTTGCCGTGGCGTTGCTGGCTGCCCTGCAGGAGCGTGGCGGGATCTGGATGGGCTGGTCGGGAAAATCCAGCGGCGACAACGAGCCGGGGCCGCTTTCCGTGCAAGAGCAGGGAAAAATCACCTTCGCCCTGACTGACCTGACCGAGAAGGACGTCGACGAGTATTATTTCGGCTTTGCCAACCGCGTGCTCTGGCCGATCTGCCACTACCGGCTAGATCTGGCCGAATACGGACGCAAGGAGATGGCCGGCTATTTCCGCGTCAATCGCTTCTTCGCGCATCGGTTGGCGCCGTTGCTCGAGCCCGACGACACGATCTGGATCCACGACTATCACCTCATTCCGCTCGCCGCGGAACTTCGCCAGATGGGCATCAAGAACCGCATCGGCTTCTTCCATCACATTCCCTGGCCACCGGCGGATGTGCTGGCCGCCATGCCGGTTCACGAAGAGATCATGCGGAGCCTTGCGGCATATGACCTCGTCGGCTTCCAGACGGATCACGACCTGGAGAACTTTGCCGGCTGCCTGCGTCGCGAAGATTTGGGCGACGCCCTCGGCGATGGGCGCTTCACCGCCGGCGAGAGGGTTTTCAAGGGCGGCGCTTATGGTATCGGGATCGAAACCGCGGCCTTCGCGCAGTTCGCGCAAAAGGCGGCCGGCCACAACATGGTCCACAAGGCTAGAAAGAGCATCGAGGGCCGCGACCTTATCATCGGCGTCGACCGACTGGATTATTCCAAGGGCCTGACGCAACGCATCGATGCTTTCGAACATTTCGTGCTCGGCAACCCGGCCCACCAACGCCGCGTGACCTATCTGCAGGTGACGCCGAAATCCCGCTCCGAAGTGCCGGAATACGAGCAGATGCAGCGCACCGTCGCCGAACAGGCGGGACGCGTGAACGGGGCGCTCGGGACGGTGGACTGGGTGCCGATCCGCTATATCAACCGCTCGCTCAGCCGGCCGATCCTGGCGGGTCTCTACCGGCTGGCGAAAGTCGGGCTGGTCACGCCGCTTCGTGACGGGATGAATCTCGTCGCGAAGGAATATGTCGCCGCACAGGATCCTGACGATCCCGGCGTGCTGGTGCTGTCGCGTTTTGCCGGGGCCGCACGCGAACTGAAGGGCGCGCTGCTGGTAAACCCCTATGACGTCGTGGGTACATCGAATGCACTGGCGCGTGCCCTGAACATGCCGCTGGAAGAGCGCCAGGAGCGCTGGCAACGGATGATGGACTATTTGCTGGAGCACGACGTATCGCGCTGGTGCGACGATTTCCTGCAGGACCTCGCCGCCTGACGCGCGCTATCAGCCGATGCCTGCCTCGTTGAGAAGCCAGGCACCGAGTTGATCGCTTTGCGGGCTGCGCGCCTTTGGCTGCAACAACCAATAGCCGCGATCGGGGGCCTCCAGCGATGGACCCGCGATCGCCAGAATGCCGGAGGCCAGCAAAGGATCAACAAGTCCCATCCAGCCGAGCGCCAGCCCCTGCTCGCCAAGGGCGGCCTGCACGACGAGCGAGTAGGTATTGAAGCTCAGGTCACCCTGCCCCGCGTGCGGCTCGCGATTGATACCTATCTGCGCAAAATAGCTACGCCAATCGAACCAGGGAGACGGAGCGGCCGTGTCGAGATGGATGAGACGGGCGCCCGCGAGATCGGCGGGCTCGCTGAAAGGACCGTTGCGATCGAGGAAGCCCTGGCTGCAGACCGGCGCGACCTTTTCCGGCAACAGCAGCTTAGCCCGCGTGCCGAATTCGGCGCGCGTCCCGAACACGACGGCGACATCGCTCTGTTCGGACCGTTCGCGTTCCATGCGTTGTGTCGCGACGATCTGGATGTCCATATCGGGATAGAGCAGGCGGAAGGCGTGCATTCGCGGGATCAACCAGAGCGCCGAAAAGGCATAGTCCGTATGGAGTCTTATCGATGGTCGTTCGACTTCGCTGCGCAGCCTGCGGGCAAGGTCGTCGATCTCGCCGACGCTTCTGGCCACGATATCGAACAGCCGCTGTCCCGCCGGCGTGAGTTCGACGCCGCGATGCTGTCTCGTGAGGAGCGCGACCCCCATCTGCTCCTCGAGCCTGCGGATCTGATAACTGACGGCCGGCTGCGTCAGGCCGAGCGTGTTCGCCGCCGAAGACAGGCTGCCCACCCTGCCGATCTCGGCGAATATCCGCATCCATCCCAGGTCGACGGCCCGCTCTGCCATAAAAAATCCTTTGGGTAACTA
The DNA here is from genome assembly GCA_900489925.1 of Hyphomicrobiales bacterium. Lineage (GTDB taxonomy): Bacteria > Pseudomonadota > Alphaproteobacteria > Rhizobiales > Rhizobiaceae > Rhizobium. The sequence continues at coordinate 548,748 of UEHQ01000002.1, forward strand.
TCGAAAAAAGCTGCCTTCACAATGCCAACACTCGTGTTGTTCAATAAAGCCATCAAATGACAAAAAGGGGAAATGCGATGACAGGAATTTCTGCAGTCCGCCGTCTGGCCGCCGGCGTTATGCTCTCCGTTCTTGCCGTGGGATCGGCCGCTGCCGCCGACGACGCATCGTGCAAGGTGATCCGCATGTCCGATCCGGGCTGGACCGACATCACCGCCACCAACGGCGTTACGTCAGTCATCCTGACGGCGCTCGGCTACGAGCCCGACGTCAAGACGCTCTCGGTACCGATCGGCTACCAGTCGATGAAGAACGGTGAGATCGACGTCTTCCTCGGCAACTGGATGCCGGCGCAGAAGGCCTTCGTCGACGACCTGACCGCTGCCAAGGCGATCGAGGTGATGAACAAGAACCTCGAAGGCGCCAAGTTCACGCTGGCGGTGCCAAGCTACGTCGCCGACAAGGGCATCAAGGACTTCGCCGACCTTCAGAAGCATGGCGACGAGTTCGACCACAAGATCTACGGCATCGAGCCGGGCGCGCCGGCCAATTCGAACATTCAGAAGATGATCGACGCCAACGACTTCGGCCTCAAGGACTGGAAGCTGGTGGAATCGGGCGAGCAGGCCATGCTGGCGCAGGTCGAGCGCGCCTCCAAGGACAAGGGCGCGGTGGTGTTCCTTGCCTGGGCGCCGCATCCGATGAACGAGAAGTTCCAGATCTCGTATCTCTCCGGCGGCGACGCCTATTTCGGACCGAACTTCGGCGGTGCCGAGGTCTACACGCTGGCCCGCACCGGCTGGTCGGAAAAATGCCCGAACGCGGCGGCGCTGATGAAGAACCTGACGTTCGAGATCGGCATGGAGAACTCGCTGATGGGCTCGATCCTCGGCGGCGAAGATCCGAAGGCCGCGGCAACGGCATGGCTGAAGGCCAATCCGAAGGCAATCGATCCGTGGCTCTCCGGCGTCACCACGCTTGACGGAAAGCCTGCTGCCGACGCAGTAAAAGGCTCTCTCGGCCTCTAATACCTCAAGGACCTGACTGACATGGCGCGCCCGAATTTTCTCATCCTGATGGTCGACCAGTATAACGGGACGCTGTTTCCCGACGGGCCGGCCGAGTTTCTTCACGCGCCGCATCTGAAAGCCTTGGCGAAGCGCTCGGTGCGCTTTGCCAACACCTATACGGCAAGCCCGCTCTGCGCGCCGGCGCGGGCTTCCTTCATGTCCGGCCAGCTGCCGAGCCGCACCCGCGTCTACGACAACGCCGCCGAATTCTCTTCCGATATTCCGACATTTGCGCATCACCTACGCGCGGCCGGTTATCACACAGCGCTTTCGGGCAAGATGCACTTCGTCGGTCCCGACCAGTTGCACGGCTTCGAGGAGCGGCTGACGACCGATATCTATCCGGCCGATTTCGGCTGGACGCCGGATTATACCAAGCCCGGCGAGCGCATCGACTGGTGGTACCACAATCTCGGCTCGGTGACGGGTGCGGGCGTGGCCGAAATCACCAACCAGATGGAATATGACGACGAGGTCGCCTATAACGCGACCCGCAAGCTCTACGACCTCTCGCGCCGGCAGGACGATCGTCCCTGGTGCCTGACGGTCAGCTTCACGCATCCGCACGACCCCTATGTGGCGCGCCGCAAGTTCTGGGATCTCTATGAGGATTGCCCGCATCTCGACCCCGAGGTCGACACGATCCCGTTCGAGGAGCAGGACCAGCATTCGCAGCGGCTCTTGAAGGCCTGCGACTACGACGCCTTCGAGATTACCCGCGAACAGGTGCGCAACGCACGACGCGGCTATTTCGCCAATATCTCCTATATCGACGAAAAGGTCGGCGAGCTGCTCGACGTTCTCGAGCGCGGGCGTATGGCGGAGGACACCGTCATCCTCTTCGTTTCCGACCATGGCGACATGCTGGGCGAGCGCGGTCTGTGGTTCAAGATGTGCTTCTTCGACGGTTCGGCGCGCGTGCCGCTGTCAATTGCCGCACCCGGCTGGGAGCCGAAACTGATCAGCCAGCCGGTCTCGACGCTCGACGTGACGCCGACGCTGGCGGCGCTTGCCGGCATCGACATCACCAAGCTGAAGCCCTGGACCGACGGCGAAGACCTGACACCGCTTGCCAAGGGAACGGGAACGCGCGGACCGGTGCCGATGGAATATGCGGCCGAGGGATCGATCGCACCGCTGGTCGGCCTTCGCGACGGCAAGTTCAAGCTGACGCTTTGCGACAAGGACGCGCCGATGCTCTTCGACCTCGAGACGGACCCGAAGGAGCTGACGAACCTCGCCACCGATCCCGCCTATGCCGACACGCTGGCGCATCTGACCGCGCAGGCGGAAAAGCGCTGGAACCTTGCGGGCTTCGATGCCGCCGTGCGCGAGAGCCAGGCGCGGCGCTGGGTGGTCTACGAGGCGCTGCGCAACGGCGCCTATTATCCCTGGGACTACCAGCCGCTGCAGCGCGCCTCGGAGCGCTACATGCGCAACCACATGGATTTGAACGTGCTGGAAGAAAACCAGCGCTATCCGCGCGGCGAATGAGATTGCCGTTTCGATGGCGAATGGTTAGGTTTCGCCATCGAAACAGGGAGAAAAATTATGAAAATCAGCGCTCGCAACCGCCTCAAGGGCAAGGTCGTGGAGATCACGCTCGGCGCCACCACGGCGCATGTGCGTATCGATATCGGCGGCGGCTCGATCGTGACGTCGTCGATCACCAACGAGGCTGTCAAGGAACTGGGGCTGACCGTAGGCTCCGACGCCTATGCCGTGGTCAAGGCCTCCGACGTGATGGTCGCCGTCGATTGATCATGCCTTCTGGCAATAATGCGCCGTTCCGTCGTCGCCGGTCTGGAAATCGCCAGGCTGCGGCGGCGCGATCGGTTTGAACAGAGTGCGATCCGGCTTCAAGTCGAGCAACGGCGTGCCGTCGAGGCAATCCATGCCGCGCACCAGAAGCGTCGACCCTTCCACCGCCTCCAGCTTGACGATGGACGTGCCGATCGGATTGGGGCGGACGGGGGAGCGGAGCGAAAAAGTGCCATGCACCTTGCCCGAGTTGGCAGGGCTCTGCAGCACGAGATCACGGCGGGAGCGGTCCAGCCAGTATAGGATTTCCAGCCGCTCGAAGGCCTCGACGCCCTTCAGCGCCTGCGTCCAGGGCTCGAAGATCTCGATCCGGCAGATCGGCCCGTCGTGGCGCCCCTGGCGCGGCGTTTCCATGCGCGAGGTCCAGGGTGTCAGGATGCGGCCGATGAAGACGAGGCCGGCATCGGTCGCAGCCGGGGCATCGACGGCCACTTCGTTTTTCCGGATTTCGTTCTCTCTGACCATGCGAGCCCCCCGTTTTACGGGAGGCAGTATGGCATGGCGTTATAGCCGATGAAATATCACGCCGCCTTGGCGACGTGATATTCCTTGATGGCAACCATCTTGATCGCCGGGAAGCGTTCGGATTCGTAGCGCAGCGAGAAACTGTCCTGCGCCAAAAAGACCGGGTCGCCGTCGAGATCGCGGGCGATGTCGCCGCGCTTGACGTTGAGGAACTTGTCGAGCTCGGCCGGCTGATCCGACGAGATCCAGCGGCAGACGGAGAAGCGCGACATCTCGAACGAGACCGGCAGCGTGTATTCGGCCGACAGGCGCTCCTTCAAGACATCGAGCTGCAGGGCGCCGACGACGCCGACGATAGCCGGCGAACCATCTTCCGGAGAGAAGAGCTGGACGACGCCCTCTTCGGCCATCTGCTGCAGCGCTTCCTTGAGCTTCTTCGCCTTCATCGCGTCTTCCAGGCGCACGCGGCGCAGGATTTCCGGCGAGAAGTTCGGCACACCCTGGAACACCAGCGCCTCGCCTTCCGTCAGCGTATCGCCGATACGAAGCGTCCCGTGGTTCGGGATGCCGACGACATCGCCGGCGAACGCGGTGTCGGCCAGCTGGCGCTGAGAGGCGAAGAAGAACTGCGGTGCCGTGAGGCCGAGCTGCTTGCCGGTGCGGGCGAGACGCGCCTTCATGCCGCGCTCCAGCTTGCCAGAGCAGATGCGGGCAAAGGCGATGCGGTCGCGGTGGTTGGGGTCCATGTTGGCCTGGATCTTGAAGACGAAGGCCGTCATCTTGTCTTCAGCGGCATGCACGGTTCTGATATCGGCGACCTGGTCACGCGGCGGCGGCGCGAATTCGCCGAGCGCGTTGATGAGATCGCGAACACCGAAATTGCGGAGCGCAGAGCCGAAGAATACCGGGGTCATGTGGCCTTCCAGGAAGGCCTTGCGATCGAAGGGACGGCAGGCTTCCATCGCCAGTTCTGTTTCCTCGACGAAGGCCGAGCGCTCGTTTTCCGGCAGGCGGTCGGCGACGGCTTGCGGGCCATTGACCTTGGTGGGCGTCACTTCCGTATCGGAGCCGCGCACCGTGTTGTCGGCCAGATGATAGGAGCCGCAGAAGGTCTTGGAGCGGCCGATCGGCCAGGTGACCGGGGCGGTATCGAGCGCCAGCTTCTCTTCGACCTCATCCAGGATCTCGAAGGGATCGCGGCTTTCGCGGTCCATCTTGTTGATGAAAGTGATGATCGGGATGTCGCGCATGCGGCAGACTTCGAAGAGCTTCAGCGTTCTGGGCTCGATACCCTTGGCGGCGTCGATGACCATGACGGCCGCATCCACCGCCGTCAGTGTGCGATAGGTGTCGTCGGCGAAGTCTTCGTGACCGGGCGTGTCGAGAATATTGAAGACATTGCCTTCATATTCGAAGGTCATCACCGAGGTGACGACCGAGATACCGCGCTCGCGCTCGATCTTCATCCAGTCCGACCGGGTCTGGATGCGATCCTTCTTCGCCTTGACTTCGCCGGCGAGCTGAATGGCGCCGCCGAACAGCAGCAGCTTTTCGGTCAGCGTCGTCTTGCCCGCGTCCGGGTGGGCGATAATAGCGAATGTGCGGCGGCGGGAAACCGCCTCGGCGAGACTTTCGGCCATGCTATGAATCCTGTGGAGTTGCGGCGTATCTAGCGATTTAGGCGCCGCTTTGCAATTGACCTTGGCCTTGCGGGGGCAAAGTAATGGCGCATGACCATTCACACCGATACCCGCCCGACCCTCAATCTCCTGCGTCTGCCCCATGGCGAAGGCATCGAGCTGCCCGCCTATGAAACCAAGGGCGCCGCCGGCATGGACCTGCGCGCCGCCGTCGACGACGGTGCGCCGATGGTGCTTGCGCCAGGCAAGCGGGCACTGGTGCCGACCGGGCTGATCTTCGAGATCCCCGAGGGCTTCGAAGGCCAGATCCGCCCGCGCTCCGGCCTCGCCTTCAAGAACGGCATCACCTGCCTCAACACCCCCGGCACGATCGACAGCGATTATCGCGGCGAAGTGAAGGTGCTCCTGATCAATCTCGGCGAGGAGCCGTTCGAGATCAGCCGCGGCATGCGGATCGCGCAGATGGTGATCGCGCCGGTCACCCAGGCGCGCGTCGCCGAGATCACCGAGGCCAGCACCACGGCGCGTGGCGCCGGCGGTTTCGGCTCCACCGGCGTGTGATGGAAAAGACGGCCGACAGTTCGGGCCTCACCTTCCGGCAGGACTACTTTGCCGACGACACCGCGTGGTCGGCATTCGTTACCCTGCTCCAGGATACGTTCGGCATCGATATCGATCCGCTTCAGCGGCTTGGCGGGCCGGATCCGTCTTGCATGCCGTTCGGGTGGTTCGACGCGGATGGCACGCTTGCCGCCAACCTCGCCGCCTTTTCGATGCCCATGATGATCAATGGCCGCCTGGTCCGGGCTGCCGCCTTCCAGTCCGGCGCCGTTCGGCCGCCCTGGCGCGGACGCGGCCTCTATCGCGATGTCACCCTGAAGGCGCTTGAATGGTGCGAGGTAAAAGGCTTCGAGGCAATCGTCCTCTACACGGACAAGCCCGCGCTTTACGAGCCCTACGGCTTTCGTTCTCTGCCGCTCCACAGCTTCACTGGGCCAGCACCCGCGCCAGCGCCAAGGACGGCGTCGGCGCGACGTCTTGATCCGTGGGAGCCAGGCGACCTTCGCCTGCTGCAAGACGCTCTGAGGGCGCGCACGCCGGTGTCGGATAGCCTCGCCGTTTGCCAGAGCGCGGCCATGTTCCTGATCAACACGCAATTCGATCCGGACGTTCGGCTAAGCTGGCTCGATGACCACAACGCCGTTGTCGCCTGGAAGGCGGAGGGAGCCGAGCGCTTCATTCTGCTGGATGTCGTGGCAGCCGCCATCCCCTCGCTCGCTGCCATTCTCGGCGGGCTGGATCTTCAGCCCGCGATTGCCGAGGTGCTGTTCCGGCCGGACAAGCTCGGCTGGACCGGCGAGCCGAAGCCGCTGGATGGCGCAACGTGCTTCATGATCCGATACTCCACGCCGATAGCAGTCGACATGCCCTCAATGCTCTCGCCGATGGCTGATTTCTAGACGCCTGATAACGGCGGCAGACGACGCTTGACCGGCGACGCCTTGACCATCGAGGTGCTGGTCTCGGCCTTCTCGGCCACCCTGTCCAAGATCATGTCCAGCTGGGCCATGGAACGAACGACAAGCCGGGCGATGAAGCAATCGTCGCCTGTTACCTTGTCACACTCCACGAATTCCGGCGTTTCCTGAATGATCCGCTCCACGACATGCAATTGGCCGGGAAGCGGGCGCACGCGAATGATTGCCTGCAGCGGATAGCCGACGGCGGCCGCATCGATATCGATCGTGAAGGCGGCGATCACGCCGCGCTCTTCGAGACGGCGCAGACGCTCTGCCGCGCTCGGCGACGAAAGGCCGGCGGACTGGGCCAGTTCTTTCAGCGACATCCGCGCGTTGCCGGCAAGGGCATCGAGAATCCTCTGGTCGATGGCATCGAGATCATTGTTAGGCAAAATCGCAGAACTCCTAACGATATTAGGTCAAAGCTAAAGCGGACCTCATCAACCCTATATAATACGGAGACCAGCGACAATATGATTTTCTTCCTGGCAATGGAGGCAACAATGCAGAAGGATATCCGCAGCGGCACCGTGCAAATGACCGCGGCCATGCTGATTTCAGGGACGATCGGGTGGTTCGTGGTTGTCTCCGGTCAGCCCGTGAGCAGCGTCGTTTTCTGGCGCTGCCTGTTCGGCGCCATCAGCCTGCTTGTCGTCTGCGCCGCGATGGGTCTGTTGCGACCGGGCATTCTCAGCCTGCGATCCTTCTCGATCGCCGTTTTCGGCGGAGTTGCCATCGTCCTCAACTGGCTGCTGCTGTTCGCCTCCTACAGGCACGCATCAATTTCGGTCGCGACGACCGTCTACAACACCCAGCCATTCATGCTGCTTGGCCTCGGCGCGCTGTTCCTTGGGGAAAAGATCACCGCCACGAAGCTGTTCTGGCTGACGCTTGCCTTCGCCGGCATGATCGCGATCGTCGAAGCCAAGCCGAACATCGAAGGAACGGACAATGGCTACGCGCTCGGCATTGCCATGGCGCTTGCCGCCGCCTTCTTCTATGCGCTCGCGGCTCTTGCCGCCAAGTGGCTCAAGGGAACGCCGCCGCATCTCATCGCCTTGATCCAGGTTGCCACGGGCGTCGTCATGCTGCTGCCAATGACCGACTTCTCCAGCCAACCGGCGAACGCGCAGACGTGGCTGCTCCTCGCCACCATGGGCGTCGTTCATACAGGGCTGATGTATGTGCTGCTTTACGGCGCCATCCAGAAGCTGCCGATCCATCTCACCGGCGCGCTTTCCTTCATCTATCCGATCGCTGCGATCCTCGTCGATCGGCTGGCCTTCGGTCACGCGCTGCAGCCGCTGCAGATCGCCGGCGCGGCAATCATCCTGCTTGCGGCTGCGGGCATGAACCTCGGCTGGACGCCCATGCGATTGCTGGGCGCCCGCGCAAGCTGACTGTTACTTGGCCTGCCGCGTCATTTCGAACAGGAACCAATGGCGGCGCTCGGCCTCATCGATCCAGTTCTCGAGGAGGCTGGTGGTGGCAACGTCATTGTGCTCGGAGCAGATGTCGTGGGTCTCGCGCAGCAGCGAAATGAGCTGCTTGTTGTCGTCGCGCAGTTCGGCCAGCATGTCTTCGGGCGTCACATAGTCGGCATCATTGTCATTGATCCGCTGCAGCCGTCCGATATGGCCGATCGAGCGCAACGTGGTACCGCCGATCTTGCGGGCACGCTCGGCAACCGCATCTGTCATTGCGAAAATCTGCTCGCTCTGCTCGTCAAGCAGCAGATGGTAATCGCGGAAATGCGGACCGGACATGTGCCAGTGGAAATTCTTGGTCTTCATGTAGAGCGCAAAGACATCGGCAAGCAGCGCGGCCAGGGCACCGGAAATGTCCTGAATGGCGTTGCCCTTGAGGTCCGTTGGGGTGGCAAGTGGCGCCATTCTGCGCTTTTCGACTGCAGTGGGACTCATCAAACTTCTCCTTCGCCAGACAGGCGATCGGTTGCGAGGTGCCAGAACGAATTCTTGACGCGGCGGGAGAGCCGAGGTGGGCAGCCCGCTACCGTCTGAGATCTAGAAGCGGGCGGGCTCGCGTCAATAGCGCGACCGCCCCCGCGGCGCTTGAAACGCGGCGAGGACGAGCGTAGAAGGCGACAAAGTTGGAGGCCAGCATGTCGATTACCGCCCTCTTCGCCTACGCGGCGGCGCTGTTCATCGCAGCCGTCATTCCGGGACCCGGCATCACGGCCATTGTCGCCCGTGCGCTCGGTTCGAACTTTCGCGAAACCTTCTTCATGGGTCTCGGCCTCGTGCTCGGCGACATGACTTACCTAACGGCTGTTATCCTCGGGCTTGCCTTCGTGGCGCAGACCTTCACCGAGGTCTTCATCGTCATCAAGATCGCAGGCGCGCTCTACCTCGGCTATATCGCGTACAAGCTATGGACGGCTGGCCTGCTGCCGCAGAACATCACGGCCAAGAAATCAAGCAGCATCAGAATGAGCTTCCTGTCGGGTCTGCTGGTGACGCTCGGCAACCCGAAAACCATGCTCTTCTACGTGGCTCTCGTGCCGACCCTCATCGACATCAACAGCATCGGACTTCGCGAATACGGGATCCTGCTGGTGACGACGTCAGCGGTTCTTCTGGTGGTGCTGATACCCTACATGATGCTTGCCTCGCACGCTCGCACGCTGCTGAAGCAGCCGCGCGCACTGCAGCTGTTGAACCGGGTGGCGGCCAGCATTCTGGCGGGCACCGCAGCCTTCATCGCCACGCGCGCCGCCTGAAAAATTTCGTACGGCAAAGCTCGGTTTTCAAAGGATATTTTCTCTGAAGCCAATGCTGCGTGGATGAAGCCGCTCTGGTATCCACCCCGCTTTGACCCTATTGTCAGCACACAGTTCATAACGGGAGTTGATCATGTCGAAGAAACCGGGCCGTGGCCGCATTTACGCGTCGATTACCGATACCATCGGCGATACACCGATCGTCAGGCTCGACAAACTGGCCAAGGAGAAGGGCGTCAAGGCGAACCTGCTGGCCAAGCTTGAGTTCTTCAATCCGATCGCCTCGGTCAAGGACCGCATCGGCGTCGCGATGATCGAGTCGCTGGAGGCGCAAGGCAAGATTTCTCCCGGCAAGACGACGCTGATCGAGCCGACCTCCGGCAACACCGGCATCGCCCTCGCCTTCGCGGCAGCCGCCAAAGGCTACAAGCTGATCCTCACCATGCCGGAAACGATGTCGATCGAGCGCCGCAAGATGCTGGCGCTGCTCGGCGCCGAGCTGGTGCTGACCGAAGGTCCGAAGGGCATGAAGGGCGCGATCGCCAAGGCCGAGGAACTGGCCGCGACACTGCCGGACGCCATCATCCCGCAGCAGTTCGAAAATCCTGCCAACCCGGAAATTCACCGCAAGACGACGGCCGAGGAAATCTGGAACGATACCGACGGCACGGTCGATATCCTCGTTTCCGGCATCGGCACGGGCGGCACGATCACCGGCGCCGGCCAGGTCCTGAAGTCCAAGAAGCAGAGCGTCAAGGTGATTGCCGTCGAGCCGGCGGAATCACCGGTTCTCTCAGGCGGCCAGCCGGGTCCTCACAAGATACAGGGCATCGGCGCCGGGTTCGCACCCGCGATCCTCGACACGCACATCTACGACGAGATCGTCACCGTCAGCAGTGCCGAAGCGCTTGAGACGGCCCGGCATGTTGCAAGGCTTGAGGGTGTACCGGTCGGCATCTCCTCCGGCGCTGCGTTGACGGCCGCCATCAAGGTCGGCAGCCGCGACGAAAATGCCGGCAAGAACATCGTCGTGATCATCCCGTCCTTCGCCGAGCGCTATCTTTCGACGGCGCTGTTCGAAGGCCTCGGCGGCTAGGCTCCGTCGTTTTTTATCATTCCAGGGGGCACTTCGGTGCCCCTTTTGCGTTGTCAGGCCACCGCCGTCAGCCGCTCGCCGGCCATGCGATAGGAGATGGCCTCCGCCAGATGGATCCGGCCAACCGTCTCCTGACCGTCGAGATCGGCCAGCGTTCGCGCCACCTTGAGAACACGGTGATAGCCACGCGCCGAGAACTTCATTCGCTCGGCAGCATCGCGAAGCAATTGCAGCCCGCCTGGATCGGGAGACGCATAAGTCTCGATCATCGCCGTGGAGCAGCGTGCATTGGTCCCGGTGTCGGAAAGCCCGGCGGCGGCAAAGCGATCACGCTGGATGTCGCGCGCACGAGCAACGCGACGCGCGACGTCGGCGCTCTTCTCCGCTGGCATCGGTCGAAGAAGATCGACGGCGGAAACGGCCGGAACGTCGATACGAATATCGATGCGGTCCATCAGCGGACCGGAGATTCGGGCCTGGTAGTCGGACATGCAGCGCGGGCCGCGGGCGCAGCTGTGCCCGGGCTCGCCCGCCATGCCGCAGCGACAGGGATTCATGGCGGCAACGAGCTGGATGTTGGCGGGATAGGAGACCCGATGATTGGCCCGCGCAATGATGCACTCGCCGCTTTCGAGCGGTTGGCGCAGAGCATCGAGCACCTGTGGCGAGAACTCCGGAAACTCGTCGAGGAAGAGCACGCCGTGATGCGCCAGCGACGCCTCCCCCGGCCTTGCACGAAATCCGCCGCCGACCAGCGCCGCCATCGTCGCCGAATGATGCGGCGTACGAAACGGCCGGCGATCGGAGAGCTTGCCGCCGGACAGCTGGCCAGCGATCGAATGTACCATCGACACTTCAAGAAGCTCCGCGGCCGACAGCGGCGGCAGGATCGACGGCAGGCGAGCGGCCAGCATCGACTTGCCCGAGCCGGGCGGCCCGACCATCAGCAAATTGTGCTACATTAATTCAGCATATCGTGATACCGGATTCCAACATGACAAAAGCATACTCCTACATCCGCTTCTCATCCCCTGAACAGGCACAAGGGGACTCACTGCGCCGCCAGACCGCTAAAGCAGAGGCTTGGGCGAAGGAGCGTGGGCTGGTCTTGGATAACTCGCTTCGAGACCTTGGGGTCAGCGCATACCATGGCGCGAACAGGACGACCGGAGCCCTCAAGTCCTTTCTGGAGATGGTCGAGGACGGAAGGATACCACGCGGCTCTTACCTGATCGTTGAAAGCCTCGACCGCATCTCCCGTGAAGCGGTGATGGATGCCGCCACCAGGCTTTTCGCCTTAATCCAAGCAGGCATCATCGTCGTTACACTCAGCGATGGTCAGGAGTATTCCGAGGACCGGCTTCGCGCCGACTGGCTCCCTCTCGTCTTTTCTTTGATTGTCATGGCCCGCGCCCATGAAGAATCTCGCATCAAATCCGAGCGCGTCGGCGAAGCGTGGAAGCAGAAGAAGGAGAAGGCCCGGGAGGAAGGAAAGCCGCTCACTCCCAGATGCCCAGAGTGGCTTGAGATACGCAGCGGCGCATTCGTAGAGCGCCCGGAAAGGGTCGCCCTAGTCCGGCGTGTCTTTCAAGAAGCGATCGATGGATTCGGGCGGCGCGAAATCGTGCGCCGGCTGAATTCTGAAGGCATTCCCACGTTCCGGGGCGGCAAAGGATGGCATACATCCAGTATCGCCAAAATCATCCAGAGCCGGGCCGTTCTCGGCGAGTACCAACCTCACACTGGCACCCATCGCAACCGTAACCGCAAGCCGGATGGGGAGCCCATCCAGAACTATTACCCGCCGATCATCGACGACCGGATTTTTTGGCAGGCGCAAGCGGCCACTCAGGGGCGGCGACAAGCTGCCTCCGGGCGCAAGGGTGTGTCCGGCTCCCATCTGTTCCAAGGACTAGCCAAATGCGCCCACTGCGGCGCACCGATGCACATCATCAACAAAGGGAAGCCGCCGAAAGGCGGAGTGTACCTCGCCTGTTCCACCAATATTCGGAAGGCTGGCTGCGACAACGCTCGCCGCTGGCGCGTGGACATTCTGGAGCCCCGTTTGATCAGCTCTATCGACATGCTGGATCAGACGGCGTTCAGCGATGTAAACGACGAGGCCGTACAACTCCATGCAAAAGCCGATGCCCTTCGAGGCCAGATCGCCAATTATGAACAGCGACAACGGACCCTCATCCCTCTGATTGAACTTGGTGACGAAGCGGCTACGGCCCGATCCTTGGAGATCGCGCGAGCCATCAAACGGCACAGGAAGGAACTGAAAGAGGTAGAGGAACAGCACTCAACAGCCAAGGCAGAGCCCGGCGTGGCCGCCCGTATTATGGAGGCAGCCTCCTTGTCCCGGCAGTTAGAGGAGAGTGTGAGCCTTGAGGAACGTCGGGAACTCCGAACCCGACTGCGAGAAATAATCCGAGCGATCGTGGACAAGGTCGAATGTCATCAAGAGCTCGGAGCCACCGCCGTCTTCATTCCCCGCACGTGGTTCCGCGTAGACCACAGGGGCGGCGAGCACCGCTTCTCTTACAAGATCTTTGACAATCGACCCGAAGTTCTCCTGGATCAGCCCTCCTCAGACCCCGTCCGTATTGAATTCGGCTGAGAGCTGACCCTATCCGGCAGGGGTTCCCCCTCAGCTTGCCCCACGACGATGCTTCATCCCTGCGACACGAGCCACGGGTCTCGTGTCGCTCGCCCATGGCGACCGGGCTTCCCGCATAGTCGCGAGATCCCGCGCTTCGGTGACAATCCCATGGGCCGCTCAGAAACGGCCTGCGGCCTGCGGCAGGCCCCTTTGGGGCATGCCTCTTCCGAGCATGGCGACCCATGCGATAGTCAACCCCTACCTGACCGCCGTGCCATTCTGACTCACGTTAACGTTCCGATCGCCATCCTTCCGGGTATACCGACGATGGCCTTCGCAAGCCTGGGTCCGCCCCCTGAATCTGCTATAAAGACATTGTTTTCAACGCTTTGGGAAATATCCAGATGAAGACGATGACAACCGTCATTCGTGGGTTGGCGCTCGATGTCGTCGTGGTCGAGACGACGCAGGCCGATGCGACCGGAATCCTGTTCTATCGCGCCGAAATCTTCACTCGCAATCGCGGGACCGGCATGCAGCAGCTCGTCCGGCGAACCCGCATTCCCGGCACCGGCAAGGAACTCGCGAAGGCCGTGCAGCAGCATGGCGTTCGAACGCTCGAAGCGGTTATCAAAGCCGCCACCCCCGCATTTTCGTGACGACAACCGAACGATAAAGAAATGGGGCAGACTGACCCCGTTGCTACGATGCTTCGGCCTGGGCTTGTCTTTGCGCCCGTCGCTCGTCTTCCCAAAAACGCGCCGCTTTCATGCGTTCCCAGAACTCGGGCGAAGCGTTGCCCAGCGCAAAATGAATCACCTGATCGACAGAAAACCCCGTGTCTGCCGCAAGTTTCTCAGCCCGCTCAACCGTTGTCGGTGCGAGATCGACACGCCGATCCTTCCAGCTCGGCGCATGCTTGCGGCGGTATCGCCGCGCCCGTTCGGCAGCGGTCATGGCCCCTTCCTCCTTTGGAGGGCGACCACGTTTGCGCTTCGCAGGAGTTTCCGTTTCATCGATCGTCACGGAAATCATGCCTTCCGTCGCAACCATTTCCGTGACGGTTCCCGTCACCGGAATTGCCTTCATCGCGTCGGCAGGATCGAGCGCCGGAGCCTCCATCGCGACACGCGAATTTTCCGCAACGCCTGCCGTCACGGAAATATCCTGATCCGCCACGACGGTTTTCGTGACACCGTCCCTCACGGAAATTATTGCCGCCATCCCGTTCCGGATTTCGTCCTCTACGCCCCTGTCGGCAACGACGCATACCTGCTGCAAATCCAGCAAGGCCCCTGCGACGGCGATATCATCGGCCGCATAGGCTCCGAGTCCCCCCACGTCTGGCCGCCATACAAACCCGAGCCGTTCAACCATCGCCCGGCTATCAGGATTGTTCTCACGAACAAGCCGGACCGCCCACCCCGCACCATTCCGCTTCAAGGACACCACACGCGCCATGCCAACCGCTCCATTCATATCGTGACAACAACCGTCACATAAAAATGGTCAGAGCAGGCGGCGCGGCGGTCAAGCCCTTTTTCGTGACGGCGGATGATTTCGGGATTCGATGTCGAATCCGGACGGGTACAGACACCACCCGACCCTCCAGGACCGCCCTACGGGTCATTTAAACGCGTTAGAATGTTGACGGCTGGGCGGATCGGTCCGGTTTTGGGCTCTCTGGGATCACGCCTGCGAATTCGGTCGAAGGCATCGACGGCAGCCGATCCAGTCCCTTCACGTCGGCTTCGGCCCAGCCGGAGGAGCAGCGCTGCCCGCCGCGTCGTCCGCAGCGGGCGCAGGGTCCGCAGCCGCCCGATCAAGTGTCGCTTGCCACCGCTGCGCCTCGGCCAGCGCCGCAGCGGCAATAGCGTCGTCGCCGGCTCCGTCGCGTCCGAGCTGCAGTAGGGCCGACCAGTCTTCCAGATCGATCACATGCCGCAGCCACAAGACGGCTTGCGGAGGGACGCGGTATTCGAGCAGCAGACGTGCGCGGTCGCTCGTCTGGCGGCGCTTGAGATCCTTGACCAGACGTGACCAGGATGGAGCCGCACGGCTGGATGTGCGGTAGAACACAGGTTCCAGTCCGCGTTCCATCGCCCACGCGGTCGGGCCGCGGTCCCCATCATCGATGTAGGCCGGAATGGTTCCGCCGGGCGGAGACGAGATCATCTTTCTGGAAGGTCGCTCCGAGGCGAAGGGGACTTCCGGAAACGGCGGCAGCAGCGCGAGCGCGCCGGAGAGGATGCCGAGCAGGTGCAGCAGCGCCTTTCCGGCAGGATTGCCGCCCCGGCGCTGCCGCAGCCGTTCCGCGAGATCGCGCCGCAGCCGATCGATGCAGGTTCGACGTCTGTTTTTCGGGTCCCACTTCATCGGCTGCCGCCCTTACGGCCTGCCGCCCAGTCGAAGACACGGACATCAGCCCCCGGCCGTACCTTGTCGCGCCACATCTGCGATTGTCGGAGGCGGAGCCGTGCGACCCGATAGAAACGGGCTGCGTCTAGGATCGCGTCTTCCGACAGACCGTATTCGATGACATCGAGCAGCAGGCGATGCGCCTGCTCGACCGTATCCCGATTGATCTCCTCCATTCTCTGCTCGACCGCCCACATGTCCCATCCTCCATCATTGTGCATCTCAAGAGGATGCGGGTTGGGAAGGACCGGCGCAAATTCATAAGGGGCATGTGGCCAAGATGGATTCGGGAAAGCGGAACTCTTCCGGTTTGCGCCAAAAAAGCGACGCTAACATTGGAACGGACGAGCGCCCCGAACGGGATGAGCTGAAAGGCGGACTTCTGGAACAGGAATCCGAAGTAGATCCAGATGGGTACGAACCCATCAAGCAATGCCAATCGCGCTGCACGGCCTTCCCTGACGCACAAAATTCAGGCAAAGCGCGACTTCCAGAGGATTGTGCTACCGCCTCAATGGAGCCAGCGCAGAACCCGGAGCAGGCTCTGGCGGGCGTAGCGCGACAATCTCCTGTCGCGCTGCGGCAAGCTGCCGCCCGGTGTCCGTGAGGTTCTGCCGAAGGTTCCGCACCCGAGCTTCAGTCTCCCGCCGGGCAGTATCGGCAGCAGTCGCCCGTTCGGCGGCAGCCACAGTCTGCATTCGAAGAGCGTTCATTTCGGATTCAACGGCCTTTCGGATACCCGCCGCAACCCGTGATTTCCGCAAGCCGTCCCAAAGGCCGCGCAGAAGCCCGCCAAGACCACTCAGCCGCTTTGCTGCCCTTGTGTCGCGCGCGGCACGTTCCGACGCTGTACGGGCAGTTTCCGCCCGTTGGCGGGCCGCTTCCTCTGCCGCTCGCGCGGCAACCATCGCCGCTTGAGCCGTTTCGGTGGCCTTGACCGCCTCGGCGCGTGCCGCAGCAGCCTCCTGTGTGATCCGATCGGCCTTCTCCTTTGTCATGGTGATGAAGGCATCCCCCTTCGCCTTCAGCACCTCGGCCTTGACCAGCGTGTCGCGCAGCGCCTCCGCCTGCCGCTTCTCCGCATGCCATTCGGCTCGCGTCAATCGGCGCTTTCCAGGTCCCAGCCTCGTCATGCCGCAGGGCTGGGCGACTTTGGTGTGGTAGTCATCGAGCCACGCCCGCATGGCGGACTTATAGGCTGCGTCGGCACGCTTGCTCAGGGCCTTGTCATCCTCCCCCGGCTGCGCGCCGGCTGCCTTTGCAGCCGCCTTGGCGCGGAACCCCGGATGCAGGTGCGCGGCCGTCATCGCCGGGTCGCCCGGTAGGACGTAGGCATGCAAGTGCGGATGGCTTTCATCCTCATGTCTGACGACCGACACGAGACGGTCGCCGAACTGGCCGTGCAGCCATCCGATGGAGCGCCGCTCCCACTCAAGCACCCGCGCCACGACTTCCGGCTGCGCCCGGTATTCCTCGATCGTCACAGGGTAGCTCAACACGATCCCAGCCAAGGTGTTCTGGTCCTGCCGCACGGCTCTCGGCTTGCCGCCTTTCACTTCTGCCTTGGCTTCCGCCGCCCGTTCGTCGTGCAGCCTGCGCAGCGCGTCGGGAGCCAGACCATGAACGACGATCGGCGTGCCTGGGTCCTGAACGTGGATCGACGCAGCGGGCACCCGCGCAACCTCATCGAAGACGAATCCGGTCCCCCGACCTTCCTTCCCCTTGCGGGAAAACAACTCGATCCTGACGAACTGGAATGCCATGAATCAATCCCGGCACACCCGAACCGCGCTCCGCCACTCCCGAGAGGTCTCCCACCGCTCGTAAGCACCGACGTAGAAGCGGGCGACATCGGCCACGGCCGCGTCGTCCAGTTCCGCTGCAACGACATCGGACAGGAGGCCGAGACAGCGCATCAGCGCGTCATGTTGGATGCTCTCTTTCAGGGCTGGAATGTCGAAAACACGCACGCTCATGGAATCCTCCTGTTTCAAGAAGGATCGCCACCGGCGACGAGCAACACAAGTTGTATGGTCCGAATAAAGCTATTACGCTGCGCTCCATAGCATCGGCCCTTTCAGGGGGACCCTGCCGGGAGCCTCTTCCGAGGGACAATGTCATGGAGACCTGGCAGGGCCTTAACGTCATCTTCCGGATGACGAGACATCCCGTAATTTTACGTGATGCCTGTAGTGACGATAATTCTCCTTGCCGTTCCGCCGTCAGCACGACCATGGCGCAAGCCGCCGGTCGACTTCATGGCCGGAGAGCACAGCCGCAGCCGTCATGCCGCTCACCATCCTGCCCCTCGTGCCGCGTGTCCGTCGAACGAACGGTTGCGCCCCACGCCTCTCATTCTCGCCTTACCAGCGGCCAGCGCGGCCTGTAGGAAATCAGGGTAGATTTCCAACTATAATACGAAAACGGGACGATTTCAGATTAACCAACTGAATATACGTCGTTTTCATCGAATTTCTGACTGCCGAAATCCGAACGATCCGCCTCGACGTCTGTCCGGTGACGGCCTGCCGTCATCCCTTCGAGGGCAGGAACGCGGCTAGTTCTTTCGCCGTGGGAGCCTTCCACGTTCCGGCCCTCTCCTCATCCGGCAGCGCCGTGCAGCGCTTCAAGGTCGCGTAGATCGGATTCGGATCATCCTCATACTCTGCCGCGATTGCCGGAAGCACGACACTCCGGAAGTAGGCCAGCTTGGCATAGGACTTCGGTGCTTTCGTCGCTAGGTACGTCATGAATCGGAGTTCATGGTCGACATCGCCGAAATAGTCGACGGGCTCCCAACCACGTTCAGCATAAAGCCGGATCGTCTCCATAACACTCACCAGATTGTACCCCGCCTTTCTGATCTCTCTGTCCGTCACGCCTGCGCATAGGCTTTGCAGATCGAGCACGAAATCGTCCTGCATCGCGCCACGGATCGCCGTATCGATGACGGCGACGAGCGGGCGGGGATCGAGCAGCGGGCGCAGCAATCGCAGCCACGGCTCCAATTGGTCGGCATTCGAGAAAGTGCGCCAGTTCCCCGTCAACATCACCGCCAGCACATCCGACACCCATGGATCGTCCCAGAACCGTTGTCGCCTTCGGCCATCGGTCTCCGGGCTTCGCAGAAGCTTCAAGCCGTTGATTCGCTCTTCCTCCTCGATCCACGCGGCAGCGTCTTTCATTCCGTGGAAGCGTCTGCCACGGCGGATCGCGATCAGATTGTCGTGAACGAGAACATTGAAGCCGATGCCCGCTGCGCTGACGGCTGCCAACAATTCCGGCAGCTTCTTGCGCCGTTCGGATTTGGTGGAGCGTGGCAGAGCCTCGGACAACTCGTCCCGATCGTCCCAGAGCTTGGCGATGCAGTGGTCGAGTTCGACGAGCCATGCGCCATCGATCGGGAAGCTGCTATCGAGGATCCGGGCAAGGCGCTTCACCGGAGCAGGCAGCGCGTTGATCTTCCTGTTGCGGACAGGAGAGATGCCCTGTAACCGCAGATGCCGCGCCATGGTGGATTTCGACTGCCCCGAGATTCGAGCGGCGTTCCGCACGCTAGGCTTCAGGCCGTCTTCCGCAGCGTATTCCAGAAACCCAGGTGCCGCCATCGCAGTCGCCGCACGTTCCTCCCGTCGCCGCAGCGTCTTCCGCTTCGGTCGGCGGTAGTTCCGGCTCACCCAATAGGAAACATCCTCAACGAGTGATTCGGTCTCGCTGGGATGCAGGCCGCTGCCTTCCCCGTCACCCCGCAGCCAGGCATCGAGAGTATCCCGGCAGTGCCGCCGCAGCGCCTGCACCTCGTTGCCATGCTTCTGGACATGGCTGTACGCGCTCTTGCGGAGGTATTCGAAAGCGTCGGGATTCGCGCTCATGCCGCTGTCAACGGCGGCTTCACAGTCTCGGAATTATCCAGCATTCTTCAACATCCCACGAAAAACCACCGGAGAGGGCCAACTCGTTGATGGCGGTTTTTCTATGCTCTGCTGGCCGCTGGCACACGTCAAGGCTTACCTACGGGGGGGCGGTTGGCAGGCCAACGTCGATGACCCGCCAACGGGGTGTTACTTTGTTGCCGGGGACGATAACTGTTCCACGACCTTGTCGAGATTGAAGCTCGCGGGTTTCTGCCTCGGCGGAAATTCCTTAAAACTGCTCAGCCAATTTGCGGCCAACGTTTGCAAAGGAACCTGGACGAAGGCATGCTCGGCGAGCCATCTGTCGTAAAGGATCGACTGGTCGCCACGCTCGAACGGATCGGAGCGCAGGTTGAAGAGCTTTGGGATTCGCAGCTCTTCAAAGCCCCGCATCCAGACGCCGATCCCCTCGTGGTTCTGTTCCAGGAAGATTGCCTTCCAGATGTCGTAACGGATCGCGACGAGCTGGCCGTCATCGTTCCAATAGATGAACTCCCGTCTCGGCGGGTCCTTGACCTCGCCCTTGAAGAAGGGAATGAGATTGTAGCCATCGAGGTGGACTTTGAAGGTCTTGCTGCCGAACGTTCCGCCTTTGAGGCACTTCTCGACCACGTCTGGGTCGCCGCCCGCCGCCGCGAAAGTCGGGATCAGATCATAGTGTGCGAAGGCTTCGTTGAAAATGGTGCCCGGTTTGATGGTGCCCGGCCAGCGGATTAGCATCGGGACGCGATAGCCACCTTCCCAGTTTGTCGCCTTCTCACCGCGAAATGGCGTGTTGCCGCCATCCGGCCATGACATCACTTCCGCGCCGTTGTCGGTCGTGAAGACGACGATGGTGTTGTCGGAAACGCCGAGGTCGTCCAGTTTCTGGAGCAACTGACCAACGTAGCCGTCGAGTTCTACCATTCCGTCGGCATAGATTCCCAGCCCCGTCTTGTTTCGTGACTCCGGCTTGAGATGGGTGAACACATGCATACGGGTCGGATTGAAGTAGCAGAACCACGGCTGATCGGCCTTCTGCTTGCGATCGATGAAGTCCATCGCGGCGGCAAGGAATTCCTCGTCGACCGTCTCCATTCTCTTGACGGTGAGGGGCCCGGTATCCTCGATCCGCCCGTCCGCCGAGGCCTTGATGACGCCGCGCGGGCCGAAGCGCTTGGCAAACTCTGGATTCTTCGGATAGTCGGGGTTCTCGGGCTCTTCCTCGGCGTTGAGGTGATAGAGGTTGCCGAAGAACTCGTCGAAGCCGTGGTTCGTCGGGAGGAATTCGTCCTTGTCTCCCAGGTGGTTCTTGCCGAACTGTCCTGTCGCATAGCCCAGAGGCTTCAGGAATTCGGCGACGCTCGGGTCCTCTGCACGCAGGCCAATGTCCGCACCGGGAAGTCCGACCTTCGTCAGTCCCGTCCGGATGGGAGACTGTCCGGTAATGAAGGCGGCGCGACCGGCGGTGCAACTCTGTTCGCCATACCAGTCCGTGAACTTCGCGCCTTCCGTTCCGATACGGTCGATGTTCGGCGTGCGGTAGCCCATCATGCCTTGATTATAGATGCTCGCGTTGAACCAGCCGACGTCGTCGGCCATGATCATGAGGATGTTCGGCTTGCGACCAGCAGTGCCAGATGCAGCCGCCTGCTGCGCAATGGCTGGAGTTGGCCCCGACAACGACACGGCGCTCGCTGCCAGTGCTGTGCTCGCGACCAGAAGATCGCGGCGGCTAAGACCGGGGCGGACTTCGCTCAGGGATTTAGTCGTTTCGTCCGTCATTCGATTGCCCTTCGTCCGATTGGATTGAATTCGCTACCGATAGTTTGAACACCTCGATGAGAAGCGGAAGTACGTTACAGTAAATGCGGTCAGATTCACATATGAGTGGAGTGGAGCTGCTCTGGTCAAACCGAGCCGCCTTTCCGAGCTAATTAATGTAGCACAACGTCAGAAGGTTATGTCCGCCGGCGGCGGCGACTTCCAGCGCGCGCTTGGCGCTCTCCTGCCCCTTGATATCGGCGAGGTCGGGGAGATTGGCTGCATTCGCGCGGATCGATGGCTCCGGGCGCGACAGCACCTGCGTACCGCGAAAATGATTGGCGAGCGCAATTAGGCTGCGCGGGGCCAGAATGTCGATATCGGCGCCTGCCCATGCCGCTTCCGGACCGCTTTCGGCCGGGCAGATGAGCCCCTTGCCGATGGCGTTGGCGCCGATGGCCGCCGGCAGTGCCCCCGCCACCGGGGCAATCGTGCCATCGAGATTGAGTTCGCCGATGACGACGTAGCCGGCGAGTGCGTCCGCCGGGATCGCCCCAAGTGCCGCCATCAGGCCGAGCGCTATCGGAAGGTCGAAATGCGAGCCCTCCTTCGGCAGGTCGGCCGGCGCGAGATTGACCGTGATCCTCTTGGCTGGCAACGCCAATCCTGAGGCGTGCAGTGCCGCGTGCACCCGCTCGCGGCTTTCTGCAACCGCCTTATCGGGCAGGCCGACGATCTGCGTCACGACCTTGCCGGGTGCAACCATCACCTGGACCTCGACCGGAACGCCTTCAATGCCCTGGAATGCAACCGTACTGACGCGTGCGACCATGCCCCGATCCCCTGTGGCGCAACCGTTTACACCTCATTTGGCGACCTATCATCGTCGCGGATTGCAATCTGGCATAGAAATCAGAATGAAACAAGAACAATAAAGGAACAAATTCACGTCCCCGCTGCAATCAGGTTGCAGCGGGTTGCAGGGCTGGAACAAAGGGAAGAAATCGCGGTTAGGACCGCTTGCGTTCGATCGCATCCCACAGAAGGCTGGCGACATCGGCGCCGCCGAACTTGCGAACTTCGCGAATGCCGGTCGGCGACGTGACGTTGATTTCGGTCATGTAGTCACCGATGACATCGATGCCGACGAACAGGAAACCGCGCTCGCGCAGCGCGGGACCGATGCGCCGGCATATTTCCTTTTCGCGCTCGGTCAGTTCCGTCGCCTCGGCGCGGCCGCCGACATGCATGTTGGAGCGACTGTCGTGCTCGGCGGGCACGCGGTTGATGGCGCCGACAGGCTCGCCATCGACGAGCAGGATACGCTTGTCGCCCTTGCGGACGTCCGGCAGGTACTGCTGGGCGATGAAGGGTTCGCGGAAGAGCTGGCCGAACATTTCAAGCAGCGACGAAAGGTTGCGATCGTCCTTGGTCGAATGGAAGACGCCGGCGCCACCATTGCCGTAGAGCGGCTTGAGAATGATGTCGCCCATCTCATCGCGGAAGCGGCGGATCTCGGCCGGATCCTTGGTGATCAGCGTCTTCGGCATCAGGTCGGCGAACTCGGTGACGAAGATCTTCTCCGGCGAGTTGCGCACCCATGCCGGATCGTTCACAACCAGCGTTTTCGGGTGAATGCGCTCCAGGAGATGGGTGGAGGTGATGTAGGACATGTCGAAGGGCGGATCCTGGCGGAGCAGGATGACATCCATGGTCGAGAGATCGACGCGCTCCGGCGCGCCGAGATCGAAGTGGTCTCCCTTGACGTCGCGCAGCTTCATCGGCTCAACGGACGCATAGAGCTTCCCATCAAGGAAGCTCAGGCGATCCGGCGTATAGTGGAAGAGCTGATAGCCACGGCTCTGCGCCTCGAGGCTCATGGCGAAGGTGGAATCGCCTGCAATATTGATGCCGGCGACATGGTCCATCTGGACCGCTACGTTCTTGATCTTGGCCATTTTTCGTCCCTTAGCTCGTGCGGGACAGATGTAGGCTGCCGAACCCCTGAACGCAACGGCCAATCCATGGCTTTGGCCAGTAAGGGCGCGGGTTTTTAGGCCGCCAGGCCTTGCTGGCCGTTGTTGCGAATAAGGTTTCGCAGACGATAGGCCAACGCCACAGGTTTGGGAAACGGCTTGCGCAGGAAAGCCACCTTGCGAACGTAGGTGTCGACCCGCCAGTGCGCCCACGTGCCGGCCGCGAAGAACGCAACATCGCCAGCGCTGAGCGTGCGCTCGGCACCATCTTCGGCAACGATATGAACCTCGCCTTCCAGGATCATCACCGTTTCGTCCCAACCGAAGAACCAGCGGAACTCCCCTGCCGTGCAGTCCCAGATCGCGGTCAGGGCCGCGTCATCGTGGCTGCGGGAATGCTCCGCCGTGCGCGCCTGCGGCTCGCCCTTCGTGATCCATTCCGGATTGATCGGCGTGGACCGCATGGAGAGACGCTCTCCCGATTCCGCCACAAAGGACTTTCCCGACGCCTGCATCGGTATGGAAAAAGGTACGACGCGCGCGGCCATTGCGACCATGCTCGCCAGCATCATGTGCAAACCCATAAAAACCCCCGTCACCGCCATGAGCGATGGTGCCGGGATAGCAGAGAGTTGTAAAGACGCGGTGCGCTCAGCCGTTAAAATTAGAGATACATACCATTGTACTAGTTAGACGTGTGCCAGGCCCACCGCTGCGACGGATTGACGGGCTATCTCGGCATCTATGCGCTTGCCGGTATCATGAGCAAAAAAGTGCAGCTTTTCCGGCTGAACGAAGAGGCGCAGTTCCGAGGACAGCTGTGTCTCCGGCGACAGGATTGCCGTCAACGGCTGATCTCCGACGAGGCCGTGGACAAGGCGCTGCGAACCAAGCTCTTCGATGTAATCCACAGTCAGTTCCAGGGCATGTTCCGACGGCTCTGCCAGCCGCAGGTCCTCGGCGCGGATTCCGACCGTTACCGGGCCGGATGTGGGGGCATTGCCGGCCAGATCGATCAGGTTCGGACCAAGCGCCAGCTTGTCGCCGTGCAGTTCGCCCTTCAGCAGGTTCATCGCCGGGGAGCCGATGAAGCTGGCGACGAACGTCGAAGCCGGGCGATGATAGACCTCGAGCGGCGTGCCGATCTGCTCGATCTCGCCATGGCTCAGGACCACAAGGCGATCGGCGAGCGTCATCGCTTCCAGCTGGTCGTGGGTGACGTAGAGCGAGGTGGTGCCGAGGCGGCGCTGCAGGCGCTTGATTTCGCCGCGCATGGAAACGCGCAGCTTGGCATCGAGATTCGACAACGGCTCGTCGAACAGGAAGGCAGCCGGCTTGCGAACGATGGCGCGGCCCATGGCGACGCGCTGGCGCTGGCCGCCTGACAGGGCGCGCGGGCGCCGGTCGAGATAGGGCTCGAGCTGCAGCATGCGGGCGGCTTCGGCGACGCGAGAGTCGATCTCCGACTTCGGCGTCTTGCGGTTCTTCAAGCCGTATTCCAGGTTCTCGCGCACCGTCATGTGCGGGTAGAGCGCATAGTTCTGGAAGACCATGGCGATGTCGCGGTCAGCCGGGTCGACGCTGTTGACGACACGGTCACCGATACTGACGGTGCCGTCGGAGATCTCCTCGAGCCCCGCTACCATTCGCAACAAGGTGGACTTGCCGCAGCCGGACGGGCCGACGAGGACGATGAACTCGCCATCGGCGATCGAGATATCGACGCCGTTCACGGCGCGGACGCCGCCATGATAATCCTTGCAGACCTTCGAGATTTCGATCCGTGCCATGTTTTTCTTCCTTACTTGTCGCTCTCGGTGAGGCCCTTGATGAACCATCTCTGGAAAATCACGACGATCAGCACCGGCGGCAGCATGGCCAGCACGGCGAGTGCAAAGGCTTCGTTGTAATCGGGAATTTGCGAACCGACCCAGACCTGCAGGATCGACTTGATACCGCGCATGAGCGTGAAGAAGCTCTCGTCGGTGGTCATCAGCATGGGCCAGAGATACTGGTTCCAGCCATAGACGAACATGATGATGAAGATCGCCGCCATCATGGTGCGCGACAGCGGGATCAGGATATCGACGAAGAACTTGAACGGCCCGGCGCCATCGATGCGGGCCGCTTCCAGAAGCTCCTCGGGAACCGACTTGAAGAACTGGCGGAAATAGAAGGTGCCGGTCGCCGACGCGAGCAGCGGCACGATCAGGCCGGTGTACGAGTTCAGCAGTCCGAGTTTGCTCATGACTTCATAGGACGGCATGATGCGGACCTCGAGCGGCAGCAGAAGCGTCGTGAAGATGATCCAGAAGGCAAGCGTGGCGAACCGGAAGCGGAAGTAGACGATGGCATAGGCCGCCATCATCGACAGCACGATCTTGCCGACGGCAAAGCCGACACCGAGGATCAGCGAGTTCAACACCATGTTGAGCCCGGTAATCTGGCCGGTGAAGCCGCCCTTCTGGGTGAGGACCTTTTCGTAGGTGCCGACGAAATTGTCGCCGGGCGTGATCATCAGGCCCTTGGTGTGGATTTCGGCCGCTTCGTGAGTCGAGGTCATGAAGGCGACGATCACGGGAAGGATCAAAAACAGCGCGCCGAGGATGAGGATCAGGTGATCGAGAGGTTTCGTCTTGTACATTGGTCTTCCCCGATCACGTGTAGTGGATGCGCTTCTCGATGAAGCGGAACTGGATGATGGTGAGGACGAAGACGACGATCATCAGGATGACAGACTGCGCCGAGGAGCTGCCGATATCGTTGCCGCGGAAACCGTCCATGTAGACCTTGTAGACAAGGGTGATCGGATTGTTGGCCGGCTTGTCCTTCACCATCACGTCGATGACGCCAAAGGTGTCGAACAGGGCGTAGGTGATGTTGATGATCAGCAGAAAGAAGGCGGTCGGCGCCAAGAGCGGCAGCGTCACCGTCCAGAACCGGCGGAAGCCGGAGCGGCAGTCGATGGTGGCGGCTTCGCGCACGGAGACCGGCACGCCCTGCAGGCCAGACAGGAAGAAGATGAAATTGTAGGGGATCTGTTTCCAGACCGCGACGACGATCAGCGCAAAGGCCGTGTCGTAGTAATTGAGACCGACCTGCATGTCCCAACCGAACCACGCCGCCAGCTTGACGAAGGGGCCGATGTGCAGGTCGAAGAACATCATACCGATGAGGCCGGCAACCGGCGGAGCGATGGCGTAAACCGAGATCAGCAGCGTCTTGTAGACGGAACTGCCGCGGATGACGGCATCGGCCTTCACCGCCAGCAGCAGACCGAGTGCGAGCGAGAAGAAGGTCACCAATGCCGTGAAGACGACCGTGAACTTGGCGATGCTCAAATATTCCGGGCTGAAGATCGCGTCGGAATAATTGGCGAGGCCGACGAAGGTCGAACCGAAGCCGAACGGGTCCTCGATGTAGAAAGAGGACTGCACCGCCTGCACGGACGGCCAGTAGAAGAAAATGAAGATCACCGCGAGCTGTGGTGCCAGAAACAGATAGGGGATGAACGATGGCGAGAACTGGACGCGCTTAGCGCCTGCCGGCTCGGCAGCGGCTGCCGGCTTCCTGGCGCCTGCCGCGAGGCCCGGAATGAACCGGCCAAAGCGGGGTTGGGATGGAGTGTAGGCCACGCGCGGTCCTCTATCGATAATGGGACCTCCCTTCCTAGTAAAGGAGGCCCCTGTTGACTGTCACAGTCGAGGTGGCTGAGATCAGCCAGCCGTCTTTGCGAAACGGGCGAGAAGTTCGTTGCCTTCCTTCTCGATGGTGTCGAAAGCGTCCTTGACGGTGGTTTCACCAGCGAAGATGCGGTTGTACTCGCGCTCCATGATCGAGCGGATCTGCGGGTAGAAGCCGAGGCGATAGCCCTTCGACCATTCGCCGCCTTCGAGCTTCAGCTGCTTGATACCGACTTCGGCGACAGGCTCCTTCTCGTAGTAGCCTTCCTTCTTGGCGAGATCGTAGGCTGCTTCGGTGATGGCGACATAGCCGGTTGCCTGGTGGTAGAACTTCTGGATCTCAGGCGAGGTCAGGAACTGGAAGAAGTCGGCAACGCACTTGTTCTCGGCTTCCGGCTTGCCGGCCATCGCGAAGAGGGCTGCACCACCGATGAAGGTGTTCTTGCCGGCGCCATTGATCGAACCCCAGTATGGCAGGAAGGTTGCCGAGAACGGCATGGTTGCGGTCTTCTTCAGGCCGCCGAAGGAGCCAGAGGAGCCGATCCACAGAGCGACCTTGCCTTCTTCGAAGGGCTTCTGGTTGTCGTTCCAGCCGGCGCCGTAGTAGGCGAAGTAACCTTCATCCTTCCAGGCCTTCAGCTTTTCGAACATCATGATGAGGTTCGGGTCGGTGACCTTCAGCTTGGTGTCGACGATGCTGTCGTAACCGTTGTTGTTGGTGGCGAACTGGATGTTGTTGCGCGAGAAGAAGTTCTCGGTGAACTCCCAGGTCAGCTGCGTCTGGACGAGCGGGATGTAGCCGGCTTCCTTGAGCTTCGGCGCGATCGCCTCGAACTCTTCCCAGGTCTTCGGGGCTTCGACGCCGGCCTTCTTCAAAGCTTCCGAATTGGTGTACATGATCGGAGCGGAAGAGTTGAACGGCATGCCGACGAACTTGCCGTCAGCAGCGGCGTAGAGATAGCGCACGCCCGGAATGAAGGCGTTGCGGTCGAACTTGTAGCCGGCGTTGTTGATCAGGTCTTCAGCCGGAATGACAGCGCCCTTGGCGTTGATGATCGTGGCTGCACCCGCATCGAAAACCTGCAGGATGTTCGGCTGCTCGCCCGAACGGAAAGCGGCGATGCCGGCGGCCAGCGCTTCTTCGTAGGATCCCTTGGAAACCGGCGTGATCGCGCAGCTCGTCTGGGAGGCGTTGAACTTCTGCGACACTTCGTTGATGACTTCGCCGTTGCGGCCGCCCATGCCGTGCCACCAAGTGATATTGGTCGCGGCAAAAGACGACGAGGCCGAGAAGCTCACGGCCACGGCCGCCATCGTAAATTTCTTGAACATGGCTAATCCCTCTCCACCCGTTATTGGGCGCGAGGAGTGCAATAGAGACCTTATGTGACGACCCCTTAATGGTTTTGTGACAGCCGTGTTACAGCGGCGTCTTTTTGCACGCGCTTGCAAAAATAATCAGAACGCATCCGGAAAATGGCGCGGCAGCCGGCCGGGAATGATGGCGACGATATCGTAACGCTGGGACAACACAGCGAAATCGCGCTGGCGCGCCAACCACAGGTCACTCGCCGCCCTGATGCGATTTTGCGCTGTATACGACACCGCATCGATGGCGCTCGCCTCGTCCCGCCTCGCCTTCACCTCGACGAAAACAGCCACGTTGCGCTTGCGTGCAATGATATCGATCTCGCCGAGCTTCGTGCGGTAGCGAAGCGCGACGATGCGGTAGCCTTTGAGCATGAGAAAGAGAGCAGCCAGATATTCGGAGACGTGACCCCGACGAAGCGCCCTGCGGCGATTGCTGGCGGCGCCCCCTTCAACCATCGCTGCCCTTCATGTCGAGCAACCGCTGATAGAGCTCCTTGCGCGGCAGCCCGGTCAGCTTGGCCGCCTCCGCGGCGGCCTTTGCCGTCGGCATCGTCCCCGCGAGGTCCGCAAGAATGGTATCGACATCGGCCTGCTCGACTGGCCTCTCCGGCGGCGGGCCGATGACCAGGACAATCTCGCCCTTGACGTTGTCAACCTCGGCATAATGCGCCGCGAGCTCGGCTAGGGTGCCGCGACGAAACTCCTCGAAGCTCTTGGTCAGTTCGCGACAAACCGAGGCCGCCCGGTCGCCGCCCAGAACGTCGGCTGCGGCGACCAATGTGGCGGCGATCCGGTGCGGCGATTCAAAGAACATCAGCGTTGCCGGAACCGTAACAAACTCCGCCAGCCGGTCGCGCCGTGCCTTGTCCTTGGTCGGCAGGAAGCCGGCGAACAGGAAGGCATCGTTGGGAAGGCCGGAACCGACCAGGGCGGCAAGCGGCGCCGAGGCACCGGGAATGGGCACGACGAGATAGCCCGCCTCGATCGCCGACTGCGCCAGGCGGTAGCCGGGATCGGAGACCAAAGGGGTTCCCGCGTCCGAGACGAGCGCCACCGACTTCCCGGCCTCGAGTGCAGCCAGCAATCTCGGCCCCGCCTCGTCGGCGTTGTGCTCGTGGTAGGCGTAGGGCCGGTTCTGGATACCGTAGCGATCAAGGAGAACCCGGGTCACGCGGGTATCTTCGCAGGCCAGTACATCGGCACCAGCCAGCGTCTCCAGCGCGCGCAGCGTGATATCGCCCAGATTTCCAATCGGGGTCGCGACAAGATAAAGTCCAGGCTCCTGCGGTCGGGCGGGAACCGCCATGTTATGCAGGCGGAAGCTGCGCTGCCTGCCGCCCTCTATCGTCGCGTCGTCATTGCTCAAGATCTGTTGCCCTTTCTGGCTTCCGGCCTTTATGGGCGAGGCCCCACTCTTCGGCAAGGGGCAGCCGCCCCGCAAGGGGTGGCGATTTCTGTGAGCATCTGCGGGGAAAACCGCAAATGCAGCAACCGGCGCGTTCGCACCTCTTGCATTCGGCCGCAAAATTCTGCCATTTTGCCCGTCCACTCCTCCGGTCCCATGTTTGGGCAAAGGCATTCTTCAGGCGCGCGGCGCGCGCCCGGACAGTAACGGTCGAAAGCGGTAGCATCCCATGCGTATTACTATTGAGCGGTCCAACCTTTTGAAGTCGCTGAACCACGTGCACCGCGTGGTCGAACGCCGCAACACGATCCCGATCCTGTCCAACATCCTGCTGCGTGCCGACGGCCAGAACCTCGACATGAAGGCGACCGACCTCGATCTGGAAGTAACGGAAGCAACGCCCGCCAATGTTGAGCAGGCTGGCGCGACGACGGTTCCCGCCCACCTTCTCTACGACATCGTGCGCAAGCTGCCTGACGGTTCCGAGGTTCTGCTGGCAACGAGCACCGATGGCGGCTCGATGAGCGTGCAGTCCGGACGCTCGAAATTCTCGCTGCAGTGCCTGCCGGAATCCGACTTCCCGGATCTGACCGCCGGCACGTTCAGCCACACATTCAAGCTCAAGGCGACCGACCTGAAGATGTTGATCGATCGCACGCAGTTTGCGATCTCGACCGAGGAAACCCGCTATTACCTGAACGGCATCTTCTTCCACACGATCGAAAGCGAAGGCGACCTGAAGCTGCGCGCCGTGGCGACCGACGGTCACCGCCTCGCCCGCGCGGACGTCAAGGCGCCGTCGGGTTCGGAAGGCATGCCTGGCATCATCATTCCGCGCAAGACAGTCGGTGAGCTGCAGAAGCTGGTCGACAACCCGGAGGCCATGGTCACCGTCGAAGTGTCCGACGCCAAGATCCGCCTTTCCATCGGCTCGATCGTCATGACCTCGAAGCTGATCGACGGCACCTTCCCGGATTACCAGCGCGTCATCCCGACCGGCAACGACAAAGAAATGCGTGTCGATTGCACGAGCTTCGCGCAGGCTGTCGACCGCGTCTCGACGATTTCGTCCGAGCGTGGCCGCGCCGTTAAGCTCGCCCTGTCGGACGGCCAGCTGCTGCTGACGGTCAACAACCCTGATTCCGGCAGCGCCACGGAAGAAGTCGCGGTCGGATACGACACCGACGCCATGGAAATCGGCTTCAACGCCAAATATCTGCTCGACATCACCGCCCAGCTTTCCGGCGACGAGGCAATCTTCCTGCTCGCGGACGCCGGTTCGCCGACGCTCATTCGCGACACGGCCGGCGACGATGCGCTCTACGTGCTGATGCCGATGCGCGTCTAGGACGACGTCGCATTTGCTTCACAAACTTTGCCGATTGCGACGTTTGGGCTTGTTTTTCATGTCGACTGCCTGCAATTAGGTGCGGGGGTGTTTGTTGAATCAAGGAGGACGGCATGGCATTGCGCCTGAAGGAACGGCTGGGAAAGAAGTTCGACGAAGAGATCCGCTTCTTCAAAGGAATGATGCAGGGACCGAAGACGGTCGGCTCCATCGTCCCCACCTCGTCCATCACCGCGCGCAAGATGGCCAGTGTCGTCAACCCGCATTCCGGCCTGCCTGTTCTCGAACTTGGTCCCGGCACCGGCGCGATCACGAAGGCCATTCTCGGACGCGGCGTGAAACCTGAAAACCTCGTCGCCATCGAGTATTCGACGGACTTCTACGAACACCTGATGCGCCTCTACCCCGGCGTGAACTTCATCAACGGCGACGCCTTCAATCTCGACAAGACACTGGCCCACATGGAGGGCCAGACCTTCGATTCCGTCGTCTCGGCCGTGCCCCTCCTGAACTTCCCAATGCAGGCGCGCATCGCCATGTTGGAAAGCCTGCTGGACCGCCTGCCGGCGGGGCGCCCCGTGGTGCAGATCTCTTACGGCCCGGTATCGCCGATCATCGCGCGTCCGGATCGCTACCATATCCAGCATTTCGACTTCATCGTACGCAACATTCCGCCGGCTCAGCTCTGGATCTACCGGCGCGGCTGAGGTGTTCGGCCTCTACATCACCCATCCGCAAGTAAAGATCGATCCCGACGTTCCCGTGCCAAAATGGGGACTGTCAGATCTGGGCGCCGCGCGCGCCCGCCAGGCCGCGCAACGGCCGTGGGCGGCGCAGGTGAGGCGCATCATTTCCAGCGACGAGACCAAGGCGATCGAGACGGCGCAGTTTCTCGCCGATGTGGCCGGGGTGCCCGTCGAGATCGTTGACGGCATGCATGAGAACGACCGCTCCGCGACCGGTTTCCTGCCGCCTGCCGAATTCGAGAAGGCTGCGGACTGGTTCTTTGCCAATCCGCTGGCCAGTTTTCATGGATGGGAACGTGCAGTCGATGCGCAGCAGCGGATCGTTACGGCGGTCGACGCGATCCTCTCTACGCACGACGCCTCCCAGCCCATCGCTTTCATTGGCCACGGCGGCGTCGGCACATTGCTGAAATGCCACCTGCAGGGGCGGCCCATCGGACGCGACCGGGACCAGCCGGCAGGCGGCGGCAATCTCTATGCTTTCAGCCTTGCAGATCGGCGCTTATCATGCGACTGGACGCCTATCGAAGAGTGGCAAGGATGGATGTGACATGGACGCACGCGAGCGGCTGATCGTCGGACTGGATGTTCCAACGCTTGGTGAGGCCGAAAAGATGGTCTCGACGCTCGGTGACGATGTCATTTTCTACAAGATCGGCTACCAGCTCGTCTTCGCCGGCGGCCTCGAATTCGCCCGCGAGCTTGCCCAGAGCGGCAAGAAGATCTTCCTCGACATGAAGCTGCTCGACATCGACAACACGATCGCCTCCGGCGTCGAGAACATCGTGAAGATGGGAATGTCGATGCTGACGCTGCACGCCTACCCGAAGGCGATGAAGGCCGCCGTGGAAGCGGCCAAGGGATCCGATCTCTGCCTGCTCGGCGTTACCGTCCTGACGTCCATGGACGAGCAGGACCTCATCGCCGCGGGCTACGAATACGACCCGCATACGCTGGTGCTTCGCCGCGCGGAGCAGGCACACCTTGCCGGCATGGGCGGCATCGTCTGTTCCGCGGAGGAGTCTGCGGCCGTGCGCAAGATCATCGGCCCCGACATGGCCCTCGTGACCCCGGGCATCCGCCCGGCGGGCAGCGACAAGGGCGACCAGAAGCGGGTGATGACGCCTGCCGAGGCCCTGAAAGCGGGATCGAGCCATCTCGTCGTGGCGCGCCCGATCGTCAAGGCGCCCGATCCCAAGGAAGCCGCTCGCGCCATCCTTGCGGAAATGACGGCAGCCCTTCAATAATTCAACAAAGCAAGGGAGACGTCAGATGGCAAAAGGATACTGGATCGCACGCGTCGATGTACGCCAGCCCGATCGCTACAAGGATTATGTCGCAGCGGCAAAGCCGGCCTTCGAAAAATACGGTGCGAACTTCCTCGCTCGCGGCGGCGCGATCACGGAACTCGAAGGCAAGGCACGGGCCCGCAATGTGGTGATCGAGTTTCCCTCGGTGCAGCACGCGGTTGATTGCTACAACTCGCCGGAATACCAGATCGCCGCAAAGATCCGCCAGGAGATCGCCGACGCCGAGATGGTCGTCGTCGAAGGCATCTGATCGAATTTTCAGCCATGAGAACTGCGACGCGACGGCCCTTTTCGTCGCGTCGCTATTGGTCTAAGACGAATTCAACGACCTTCCAAATCAGCCTTTCGAGGAGCCTGCCATGACCCTTGCCAACCTGCCGCCACTCGTCACCGTGTTCGGAGGGTCCGGCTTCATCGGCAGGCACGTCGTGCGCGCACTTGCCAAGCGCGGCTATCGCATCCGCGTCGCCGTGCGCCGCCCCGACCTTGCTGGCTTCCTGCAGCCGCTCGGCAATGTCGGCCAGATTTCCTTCGTACAGGCGAACCTGCGCTATCGGAACTCCATCGATCGCGCGGTCGATGGCGCCGACTACGTCGTCAACTGTGTCGGCATCCTGCACGAAGCCGGGCGCAACTCGTTTGAAGCGGTCCAGGAATTCGGTGCCCGCGCGGTTGCTGAAGCCGCCCGTGGCGTCGGCGCGAAGCTGATCCATCTTTCGGCGATCGGCGCCAACACGCATTCCGATTCCGGCTATGCCCGCACCAAGGGTCGCGCGGAAGCGGCAATCCATTCCATCAAGCCTGACGCGATCATCTATCGCCCGTCGATCGTCTTCGGCCCCGAGGACAACTTCTTCAACAAGTTCGCCGACATGGCGCGCCTCGCCCCTGCCCTGCCGCTGATCGGCGGTGGCAAGACGAAGTTCCAGCCGGTCTATGTCGTCGACGTCGCCGAAGCCGTGGCCAAGGCTGTCGAAGGCAAGGTCGAGGGTGGCAAGATCTACGAACTCGGCGGCCCCGAAGTGCTGACCTTCCGCGAATGTCTCGAGGCCGTGCTCAAGGCGACGAGCCGGACGAACCGTCTCGTCTCCATTCCCTTCGGGATTGCCTCGCTGATCGGCAGCATTGCATCGCTGGTTCCCTTCGTCGCGCCGCCGATCACCCCGGACCAGGTGCGCCTGCTGAAGAAGGACAATGTCGTCTCCAAGGAAGCCGAAGCGGAAGGCCGCACGCTGTCTCACCTCGGGATCACGCCGACGCTGGTCAACTCGGTGCTCGATTCCTACCTCGTGCAGTATCGCCCGCATGGCCAGTATACCGGCTCCGGCAAGGCTGCCTGACCAGCCACATTTCTCGCCCTTCCCGACGCCGCTCGCGACACCCGCGGGCGGCGTTTTTCATTGCGGGCGGCTGTGGACAAGACCGCCGCAACGGCAACGTTTTCCACCCTTTTGGCCTACCAAGCGTTGCATAAAAGACGCACGAGAAAATTAGCGGAATTAACACCAAATTTAGCAGGAACGTTTATTGCTATTTATCATTCCTCTGACTACACACCCCGCGCGTCTGTGCATGGACTCAGCGCCAGTCTTCGGCGCGCTAA
This sequence comes from Hyphomicrobiales bacterium, assembly GCA_900489925.1. GTDB lineage: Bacteria > Pseudomonadota > Alphaproteobacteria > Rhizobiales > Rhizobiaceae > Rhizobium. The sequence goes on from UEHQ01000002.1 coordinate 583,222, forward strand.
ACGACTTGAAAGGCTTTTTCGATGGGTAGGTCAATCGCGCTCCTTTTTGCGTGTGCGGCGCTGGTTATTCTGGCGGGTTCCCTCATTGCGCCGGGTTCGGTCGCGGCAGTGAAGGGCGAGTGTTCGCCGGCTTATGGCGTAGACCCTTGCGAAACCGGTTCCATCAACCGGTAATGAAAAAGCCGGCCTGAGAGCCGGCTTTGTTGTCTCTTCGACAATCTCTGGACTGCCGCATCCGCGCCACCACGGCGCGAATGCAACGCATACCTCGCCTCAGGCGATCATGCCGGCTGCAGCCATGCCGAGCAGGACAGCGCCGAGAATGATGCGGTAGACCGCAAACACCGTGAAGCGGTGGCTCTGGATGTAGGACAGAAGCCATTTGACGGCGACGAACGCGACGATCGTGGAAACGACGAAAGCGATCCCCAGGCCGGTCCAGTCCTCGTTTGCCGCGCCGCCATCCTTGAACGTCTTCAGCAATTCATAGGCGCTTGCCGCGTACATCGTGGGAATGCCGACCAGAAACGCGAATTCGGTCGCAGCAGCGCGATTGCCGGTACCGGCCAGCATGGCCACGAAAATCGTGGCGCCGGAGCGCGACGTTCCCGGGAAAACGCCGGCAACCACCTGGGCGATACCGACCAGGATAGCGACGTACCATGTAATGCTCTTGTACTGCGGACGGCGCGCCGCGATCCATTCCGCGAAAATCATCCAGAAGCCGCCAATGATCAGCGCCCAGGCGACCGGCGTCGCAGTCTCGGGCAGCTCGAAGCCAAGCTTCTTGACGATCAGGCCGAGTACCGCGGTGATCAGAAACGCGACGATCAGCTTGCCGGCGTAAGACCGGTTTTTCGGGTCCCGCCAGCCGATCACGAGATCCCAAAGGCGGCGCCAATAGATGATGGTGACAGCGAGAATCGCGCCAGCCTGGATAACGATATTGAACAGATCGGACCGATGGCCCAGCCATTGTTCGGCAATGATGAGATGGCCGGTGCTCGAGATCGGCAGAAACTCGGTAATCCCTTCTACGATGCCTAGAATTACAGCGTTTATATAGTCCATATAATGTCTCCGGTTTAGAGTTTGCTCGGACCTGAGTTGTGCTCATGCCGTGGGGGGCGGCATCCGTCGCGTTCGACAAGTGTGTGGCACGTGCCACTTGGCTGCTGGTGAGAGCTGTTCAGCGATGTCCACATCCTTTGTCAGGCGTTGGGCAGCCCGACTCGCTTGTATTGGAAGGGCCAAACTCCTATAGCTTCAACGAATGAGTCATGACTAGGGCGCTATGATTGTTGCGCCCCTGCAAGTGCGACCCACCCATCAAAAATCCGAGTCTCGATGCCCACGCTCTATCATCACCCCATGTCATCCGCATCACGCTTCGTCCGGTTGATCCTGACGGAGTACGGTTATCAGGCAGACCTGATCGAAGAACAGACCTGGGAGAAGCGCCGGGACTTCCTGGCGCTTAATCCGGCCGGCACGCTGCCCGTTTACGTCGACGACAGCATGCGCGCGCTCTGTGGCGCGAGCGTCATCTCCGAATATCTTGACGAGACGCATGGCGTCTTGAAGCGCGACCGGCGCCTTCTTGCCGAAGACCCCTTCCAGCGCGCCGAAATTCGTCGGCTGACGGAATGGTTCATGACCAAGATGGAGACGGACGTCACCAAGCCGCTCGCCCGCGAGCGTGTCTACAAGCTGCAGATGACGGCGGACCAAGGCGGCGGTGCCCCGGATTCGAAGATCCTGCGGACCGCGCGTGCCAATATCCGCCAGCACATGAAGTACCTTACCTGGCTTTCCGGCTCGCGCCAGTGGCTGGCGGGTGAGCGCATGAGCTACGCCGATCTTGCCGCGGCGGCCTCGATCTCGATCCTCGACTATCTCGGGGAGATCGACTGGTCGGAATCGCCGATGGTCAAGGAGTGGTACCAGCGCCTGAAGTCGCGCCCGTCGTTTCGTCCGCTGCTGACCGAGCGGGTGCGCGGCCTGACGCCGGTTTCCCATTACGCCGATCTGGATTTCTGACGAGGGCCCTATGCCCGAACGAACCGCAGAGGCCAAGGAGCAGAAACGCCGCGAAACCCTGACCGCCTTCGTGCGGGCGGAAGCGCAGGCGGTCGGCTTCGACCTCTGTCGGATCACGCGTCCTGACACCATTCCGGACGCGAAAGCCCGCCTCGGCGAATTCATTGACGCGGGACGCCACGGCACCATGGAATGGATGGCCGAGACGCGCGACCGGCGCGGTGATCCGCGCACGCTGTGGAGCGACGTTAAATCGATTGTTGTCTTTGGCCTGAACTACGGCCCCGACGAAGATCCGCGTGGCATTCTCGACAAACCGGACAAGGCGGCAATTTCCGTCTACGCGCGCAACCGCGACTACCACGATGTCATCAAGGGTCGACTGAAGGAAATCGCGACGCGGTTTGCCGCTCGCGCGGGAGCGGACGTAAAGGTCTTCGTCGATACCGCGCCGGTGATGGAAAAGCCGCTGGCCGCAGCGGCTGGCCTCGGCTGGCAGGGAAAGCACACCAATCTCGTCAGCCGCGTGCACGGTTCGTGGCTTTTCCTCGGGTCGATGTTCACCACCGCCGATCTCATTGTCGACGCGCCGGAGGTTGACCACTGCGGTTCCTGCCGGGCCTGCCTCGACGCCTGCCCGACCGACGCCTTTCCGGCGCCCTACCAGATCGATGCGCGACGCTGCATCTCCTATCTGACGATCGAACACAAGGGACCAATCGACCCGCAGCTGCGACCGCTGATCGGTAATCGCATCTATGGCTGCGACGACTGTCTGGCGGCCTGCCCGTGGAACAAGTTTGCCCGCGAGGCGTCGGAGATGAAGCTTCAGGCCCGCGAGGATCTAAAGGAACCGTCAATCGGTTATCTGCTCTGTCTCGACGACCCGACCTTCCGCACATTCTTCAGCGGATCTCCGGTCAAGCGGATCGGCCGCGATCGCTTTGTTCGCAACACCCTCATTGCAGCCGGCAATTCCGGCGACCGTGGCCTGATTGCGCAGTGTCGGGCGCTATCGGCAGACCCCTCGCCCGTGGTGCGGGGCATGGCCGTGTGGGCGCTGTCGCGACTGATGGAGGCTGGCGAATTCTCGACCTTTGCGGCACAAAGGCCGGCAGATGAGTCGGACAGCGACGTGCTGGACGAATGGAGACTGGCAGGAGCGGTGTGATGCATCTGGTGATTTTCGGCTGCGGCTACTCGGGCACGGCGATCGGCAAGGCGTTCCTGGCCAAGGGTTTCCGCGTCTCCGGCACGACGCGCTCGCCGGAGAAGGCAGCAGGCCTCCGCGCGGCCGGCATCGACGCTTTTGTCTTTGATGGCGAGGTTCTCACCGATGAACTTCTTGGCGCCATGACGACGGCAACGCACCTCGTGCAATCGATCGCGCCCCGGGATAGCGGCGATCCGCTGATCCGACTGGCCAGCGGACGCATTCGCGAGCTCATGCCGGATCTTGCCTGGATCGGCTATCTCTCGACTGTCGGCGTCTACGGCGACCACAAGGGCAACTGGGTGACCGAGGATACGCCATGCGTTCCCGTCTCCGGCAGATCCAAGGAACGGCTGGAAGCGGAGGCTGCGTGGATGGCTGCCGGGCAAGAGTTCGGCATTCCCGCCGCTGTGCTGCGTCTGTCCGGCATTTATGGCCCCGGCCGCAATGCCTTCTGCAATCTGGATCGCGGTACCGCGCGACGCCTGATCAAGAAGGATCAGGTCTTCAACCGGATTCGCGTCGAGGACATCGGAGCTGCCACGCGCTTTCTGGCCGATCGGGAGCTGGGCGGCATATATAATGTGACGGATGATCGGCCCGGCCCTCCGCAGGACGTCATTGTCGAGGCCGCGCGCCTGATGGGCGTCGAGCCGCCGCCGGAGCAACCGTTCGAGACGGCGGAGCTGACGCCCATGGCCAGATCGTTCTACGGCGAGAACAAGCGGGTCTCGAACGCGAAGCTGAAAGCTGCCGGCTTTGCCTTCGAATTTCCGACCTATCCCGCCTCACTCGCGCAGTTGTTGCAGCAAGATCGCTGGCGCGGGTAGAAAAAACTCGGCTTTATGCTTCATAGATCGCATGCGATGGATCGGTAGGAAATTCCTACCTTCTCGCGCCGACAACCACTTTTCTCTCCAAATTATGGTTAACGGCCTCTGAATTTGCGCAAATGGGGCAAGAATTATGGCGCGCGCGCAAAATAATTTTCATTGATTTTGTGATCGCGGGTTGCGCGGAATCCCGCCTGCAAAAAATGTTCTAATTTTACTTGATTTCCTTAATCTTTTTCTACCTTCCCCTCTTGTCGGGCCTGTCGAATCAATTGCGACTCAATCACAAATGTTACACTCTGTAACATTGCGTGATCATTGGCGGCACTTTTTTGCCATTTTTCGACGGATTTAAGCCCCACCGCCCGCAAAGGCGCAAGTTCAACAGTAGAGGGACAATCCGTTTTGAAGAAAATCTGCCGTTCTATTATCGCCGCAACGACTATAGCAGCCTGTTCTACCATCCTTCCGATGGAAGGTTTTGCTGCAAATGGTTGTGGCGGCGCTTCATGGTACGCACTTCGCTCCAAAACCGCTTCCGGGGAACGCATGAACCCCACCATCAATACTGCTGCACACCGTTCACTTGCATTTGGAACGAAGCTGAAAGTTACCAACCGTAACAACGGCCGTAGTGTCGTCGTTCGCGTCAACGATCGTGGCCCGTTCATCCGCGGCCGCGTGCTAGATCTTTCCCGCGCTGCCGCTCAGAACATCGGCATGGTTAGCACCGGCACGGCAAAGGTCTGCTACGAAGTCATCGGCTAAGCGCCGCTACCGTATCCAAACGGGCCGCTTGCTCTTACCACCAATCGCGGGTAACCACGCGATTGAGACTTGTGAACAATCCGCTGCGTCAGTCGCGCTTCCTGCGGATTGTTCACAAGCCCGGTGTTTTGACCTTAAGCGATAGGAGCTGTTTAGATGCGGTTGGGCGGACGGCTCGAAGGGGCAATTTCGGTTCTTGCTGATATCGATGCCCGCAGGCGGCCAGTTGCCGATGCGCTGAAAGACTGGGGTCTCGCGCATCGCTTTGCCGGATCCGGCGACCGAGCCGCGATCGGCAACATCGTCTACGACGCCCTTCGCATGCGCCTGTCCCATGCCTGGCTTATGGATGACGACAGCGCGTCAGCCATTGCTTACGCGGTCATGTTCCGCCAGTGGGGTTTTACCCCGGACACGCTTTCCGCTGAACTTACCGACGACAAGTTCGCACCGAGCCCGCTTTCCGAGGCCGCACTTTCCGCATTCCAAAGCCGACAGCTCGTTGATGCTCCTTCCTATATTCAAGGTGACATCCCGGAATGGGTTGTCCCGTCATTCGAGCAAGCCTTCTCAGACACATGGCTCGCAGAGGCACAAGCGCTTGCCACTCGCCCGACGCTCGATCTTCGCGCCAACATCCTGAAGGCCACCCGCGAAAAGGCCGTCAAGGCGCTGGAGCGTGCAGGCGCTCAAGCAGCAACCATCGCACGGTACGGCATCCGGATTCCGGCCGGCGAAGGTGCCTCTCGTCTTCCTAACGTCACCGCAGAGCTTTCGTTCCAAAAAGGTTGGTTCGAAGTTCAGGACGAAGGATCGCAGATCGTCGCGGATCTCGTGATGGCGAAGGACGGCGAGCAGATCCTCGACTATTGCGCAGGCGGCGGGGGCAAGACGCTCGCCATGTCGGCTGCCATGCACAACAAGGGCCAGGTTCACGCCTATGACGCCGACCGCAAGCGGCTGGCGCCGATCATCGAGCGACTGAAGCGTGCCGGCACCCGCAACGTGCAGGTCCACGATGATGCCAAGGATCTCAAGAGCCTGTCCGAACGCTGCGACAAGGTTCTCGTCGATGCGCCCTGCACCGGCACCGGAACCTGGCGCCGCCGTCCGGATACCAAATGGCGCCTGACGACAAAGAATCTCGATGAGCGCACCTCCCAGCAGCAGGACGCGCTGAAACAGGCAAGCGCCTTCGTTCGCCCAGGCGGAGAATTGCTCTACGTCACCTGCTCGGTCCTGCCGCAGGAGAATGAAGAGCAGGTTCGCGCCTTCTGCACCGCACATCCGGAATTCGAGATCGTCAGCGCGCTTCCTGATTGGGACAAACTGTTCGGCAAGGACAGCTCGCGGCCGCGCTCTTCGGACGGCAAGACGATCACGCTCACGCCCGCCTCGACGGATACCGACGGCTTCTTCTTCAGCAAGCTGCAGCGCAAGGGCTGAAGCCGGTATCGCGCATGCCGAAAGACCGGGCGTCGTCGAGCGACGCACGGCCGATGCGCTCCGCCCGTATCTCCCTGAACCACAGGCCTATGTGCCAGCTATTTTGAGCCAGCCCAATTCTTAAAATCGTTCCAAACTAGATTATTTGACACCAGTTTACTTTTGCGCGAAGAGACGAAGCCGGATTCAGACGGAACGTCCGTCACAGGAGAGGACCATGAAACTCAACAGGAATTTTTACGCAGCGCTGGCGCTGGTGGCGACGCCGATTGCCGTTTCCGCCGTTCCCGCAATCGCAGCACCGGATGCTGCAGCTGTGGTCAAGCATTATACAGAAGTCGGCCACGCGAAATATGAAGACGCGCTGACGACGGCCAAGGCACTCGACGTTGCCATTGACGCGTTCCTGAAGGAGCCGACAGATGCGACACTGAAGGCGGCGCGCGCAGCATGGATCAAGGCTCGCGTTCCCTACCAGCAGACGGAAGTCTACCGCTTCGGCAACCCGATCGTTGACGACTGGGAAGGCAAGGTCAATTCCTGGCCGCTCGACGAAGGCCTGATCGACTATGTCGACGCCTCGTACGGCACGGAAAGCGATGAAAACGCGCTCTATGTCGCCAACGTCATCGCCAACAAGACGATCAAGATCGACGGCAAGGATGTCGACGCTTCGAAGCTGACGCCAGAATTTCTTTCCGGCACGCTCGCTGGAGCCGGCGGTGTCGATGCCAACGTCGCGACGGGCTACCACGCCATCGAATTCCTGCTCTGGGGCCAGGATCTGAACGGCACCGGCCCGGGCGCCGGCAACCGTCCTGCCACCGATTACGACCTCAAGAATTGCACGCACGGCAATTGCGACCGCCGCGCCGAATATCTGAAATCCGCCTCGACGCTGCTGGTTTCCGATCTCCAGGAGATGACCAACAACTGGGCTCCGGATGGCGAAGCGACCAAGCACGTCGAAGCCGACCCCAAGGCTGGCCTCGTTGCTATCCTGACCGGCATGGGCTCGCTCTCCTACGGCGAACTGGCCGGCGAGCGCATGAAGCTCGGCCTGATCCTGCACGATCCGGAAGAAGAGCATGATTGCTTCTCCGACAACACCTACAACTCGCACCTCAACGACGCGATCGGCATCGCTGCCGCTTACACGGGTAACTACACCCGCGTTGACGGCACGAAGATGAAGGGTCCGTCGCTGCACGATCTCGTCGCGGCCAAGGACAAGAAGCTCGACAAGGAAATGCAGGGCAAGCTCGACGCGACGCTGAAGGCGATGCACGCCATGGCCAAGCGCGGTGACACGGTCGAGAAGTACGACCAGATGATCGCCGAAGGCAACAAGAAGGGCAACGCTGTTGTCCAGGCTGCCATCGATGGTCTCGTCAATCAGACGAAGTCCGTGCAGCGCGTTATTGCCGCACTCGATCTCGGCACGGTCAAGCTTGAAGGTTCCGACAGCTTGGATAATCCTAGCGCCGTCTTCAAATAAGTGAAAAGGCGGGCCGCTCCGTTTGCCGGAGCGGCCCGAACTCCGAAATGTCGCCTTTCCCGGCTCGTGGTATTCTCAGTAGCGCAGCATTCTGCGCCGCGATTGCCGGTTTTTCCGTTGCCCTGGCGTCCGGTTTCGATCTCCCGACCAAGCGGACCGACCTTTCCGATGCCGACGCAAAACGCGTCGCCGAGGTGACGCGGCCGACCACCGACTTTTCCAAGGCCGAACAATACGAGGCAATGCAGGCGGGCGGCGCCACCTCGATCGATCCGGTCACGCACCGTGCCTTCTCGCATATCTCCGCCAACATTCCCTTCGAGGAAGAACAGAACTTCAAGCTGGGCAACGCCCTCTTCAAGAAGCTCTGGGTGTCCGCGCCCTCCTCGACGCAGGCATCGGATGGCCTCGGGCCGCTTTACAATGCCCGTTCCTGCATGAGCTGCCACGTCAATGACGGGCGCGGCAAGCCGCCGGAAAATGGAGCGACTTCGCTTTCGATGTTCCTTCGCCTGTCCCGCGCGGCTGCAACGCCCGAGGAGCAGCGTGTCATCGCCAACGCCGATGTCCTCAACTTTCCCGATCCGACCTATGGACACCAGCTGCAGGAACTCGCGGTGCCGGGCCTTGCCTCGGAAGGCCGGATGGCGATCCGTTATGCCGAAGAAACGGTCACGCTGGGCGACGGCGAGACGGTCTCGCTGCGCAGGCCGACCTATTCGGCCACGGACCTCGCCTATGGCCCGCTGAATGCCGCCACGACGATCTCGCCGCGCGTCGCGCCGGCCATGATCGGGCTGGGCCTGATCGAAGCGATACCGGAAGCGGACATTCTCGCGCACGCCGACCCCGACGACACGAATGGCGACGGCATCCACGGCAAGGCCGCCATCGTTCGCGACCACCGGACCGGCAAGATTGCGCTTGGACGCTTCGGCTGGAAGGCCCAGAATGCGACGGTGCGCGATCAGAGCGCCGACGCCTTTTCCAATGACATCGGCATTTCCACCCCCGACAAACCGGGCCCGCACGGCGACTGCACGCAGGCCGAGACAAAGTGCCTGATAATGCCGACCGGCGTCCAGAAGCGCCTCGGCAACGAGGAAGCCCCCGGGCCGATCCTCGACCTCGTAACGTTCTACTCAGCCAATCTGGCGGTGCCGGCACGGCGCAAGGCAAGCTTTCCCGAGACGTTGAGGGGCAAGCAGATTTTCTACGAAAGCGGCTGCATTTCCTGCCATGTGCCCAAATTCGTCACCCGTCGCGACAGCGCCGACAAGGCGCAATCATTCCAGCTTATCTGGCCCTACTCCGACTTTCTGCTGCACGACATGGGCGACGGCCTTGCCGATGGACAACAGGTCGGCCTGGCAAGCGGACGTGAATGGCGCACGCCGCCGCTATGGGGTATAGGTCTGACCCAGACTGTCAGCGGACACAGCTTTTTCCTTCATGACGGCCGTGCCAGAAACCTCACCGAGGCGATCCTATGGCATGGCGGCGAAGCACAAAAAGCGCGCGACGCTTTCGCATCCCTGCCTAGGGATGATAGGCAGGCACTGATTACATTCCTGGAGTCCCTTTGATGCGCCTTTGCCACCCTCTCGTTCTTTCGTTTGCCCTTGCTTCATCCGCTTTTGCACAAGATGCCGCGCCGAAGGCGGGGCTCAATGAGGACGCGGTTCCCGCAGTGATGCAGCGCGCCGTCGACGACGTCATCCGGCCTGGCTATCGCAATGCCCAGCAATCGGCAGCACGACTGACGACGGCAATGAAGGATCTGTGCGACGACGGCACGCAGCAGACGCTGGACAAGGCGAAATCGGCCTTCGACGACACGATCCGCTACTGGTCAAACATCGAGATCGTTCAGATCGGTCCTGTCATTCAGGACAATCTCTTCGAGCACATCCTCTTCTATCCCGACCGCAAGGGCGTTGGCCTGAGGCAAGTGCAGACGCTGATCGCCAAGGCTGATCCGAAAGACACGACGGTCGATGCGATCGCCGGCAAGAGCGTTGCACTGCAGGGCCTGACGGCGCTCGAATACGTGCTTTACGGCGCCGGCTCCGAAGACCTTATCAAGCAGAAGAACGGCTTCCGCTGCCTGTATGGCGCGGCCGTTGCCGGCAATATCCAGCGCGAAGCCGGCGAAGTTGTCGCCGCCTGGGAGAAGCCAGACGGCGTCCAGGGCAGCTGGAAGCATCCGGGGCCGAAGAGCGAAGACTTCATGGACAACAAGGAAGCCGTGACAGCGCTGCTCGGCATCCTCGTTCACGGAGCCGAGACCGTTCGCGATCAGCGTCTCGAACAGTTCTACAAGGGCAAGGACAGTTCTCCCAAGCCGAAGATGGCCATCTACTGGCGCTCGAAGAACACGTGGAAGTCGATGGCGGCCAATCTCGAAGGCCTGCGGACGCTCTGGCAGAAGGCCGGCATGGCCGAGCTGCTGCCCGCCGACCGCAAGCCGATCGCCGAGGCAATCGACGCAAACCTGAAGTCGCTGCTGGAGACAGTACCGAAGCTCAATCCCGACATCGAGGTCGCGACCAGCGATGCCGAAAAGGCAAAGCTTGACGCCCTGCTCGTCAGCACGCGCGAGCTCATCACCAAGATCAGCGACGACTACGGCTCGGCCATCGGCCTTTCTGCCGGCTTCTCCTTCTCGGACGGCGATTGACTGATGTGGAACAGTTCGGCGATTGACCGGCGTCGTTTCGTCAAAGCTGCCGGGCTCGGTTTTCTGGCCGCGCTGCAGCCGCGCGCCCTGATGGCGCTCGAGCGTGCCGACGCCGTCTATGCCTCGGGAATGCGCGATGCCAACGGTTCTTATGCCGTGGCTACGGTGACGGAGCGTGGCGAGATCGTCGATCGCGTCGCCCTGCCGGCGCGTTCCCACGGGATGGCATTCAGTCCGGCGACGGGCAAGACCGTCGCCTTCGCGCGACGTCCCGGCACCTATGCGATGATCTTCGATGCGAACGGCAAGACCGATCCGATCGTGATTGCCTCTGTCGAGGGCCGCCATTTCTATGGCCACGGCGCGTTTTCGCCTGATGGGCGCATCCTCTACGCGAGCGAGAACGATTTCGACGCCAATCGCGGCATGATCGGGCTTTACGACGCCACGAACCGCTTTGCGCGCATCGGCGAATTCGAGACCTATGGCGTCGGTCCGCACGACATGACGGTTACCGACGACGGGCGAATGCTTGTTGTCGCCAATGGCGGGATCGAGACACACCCGGACACCGGCCGGACGAAGCTCAACCTGACAAGCATGCAGCCGTCGCTGACGCTGATCGATGCGGCAACGGGCGGGCTGATCGAAAAGCATGCCCTGCCGCCGCAATGGGCACAGGTTTCGACGCGCCACGTCGATATCGATGATAGCGGGCGCATCTGGTTTGCCTGCCAATACGAAGGCCACCGCAACGACCTGCCGCCGCTGGTGGGATCGTTCGCCAAGGGCGAAGACCTTCGCTTCGTCGAACTGCCCGAGGAGACGACGCGCAGGCTGGCAAACTATGTCGGGGCGATCGCCGTTAACCGGAAGGACGGCCTTGTGGGAGTTACCTCCCCCAAGGGCGGTGTTGCCGTGACCATCGATGCCCGCAGCGGCAAGGTGCTCAGCGAAACGACCGTTCCCGACGCCGCCGGCATCGCGCCGGCGACGGACGGTTTTGCTGTGTCATCCTACGACGGCGATTTCCTCGGGTCGCGCAGCAATGTCGCCTGGGACCAGCACATCGTGCAGATCGCACCGTCACGCCGTCTGTGACCACGCTTTCTGCTCCGCCGTGATCGCGGCGGCCGCGGCCTTTGCCGCGTCGGACAACCAGGTACCGCTTCGCGCCTTGATGTCCCGCTCGATTGCCGGCGCGACCGACGGATCGCTTGCATGGCAATTGCCGATCTCGAAGCCCATGAGATCGAGCATATCGGGCGAGAGCAACAGTCCGGGATTTCGATCGATCTCGATCTTCGTGCTGTTGGGCGAGAGACGCCGGACGAGAATGGAACCCTGCAGCTCATAGTGCGGATCGGCACAGCGCATTCTTCCCGCCGCGATATCGACGGCGTGGATTGCGCGATCTGCCGGATTGTGCGCCAGCGACCATGCCGACTGCAGCATCGCCTTTGCTTCCCGCAGCACCGGTCCACCCTGCCAATCCACATAGGCGACGAAACGCGGACGACCGAGGCTGCCGGTTCCCGCCGTGCGCGGTTTTGGAACAAACGCAGGAGAGTTGCTCGGCAGTGCTGCTTCCAGCGCCCGGTGATAGGCGGCAGGCACAGGCTTTTCCGCTGGGCGCAACGACGCGAACTTGTCCCAGAACTCCTTGCGCTCCGCATCGGGCAGCAGCAGCGCCTTGCGCAGCCATTTATGATCGCGTTCGAGGATGACGGGCATTGGAGCGGCAATGGCACGACGATAGCCCGTGAGGATGGGCTCGGCGATCGCATGCGCGGCCGGACCGTCGCTGCCGCGCGCCAGAAGCGCGCTTGCCGTCAGGCGGATAAGGTCGAGGGCATAGGGCATCACGGCCGCATCGTCGAAATCGTTGGCGCCCCACACCAACCGCCCCTCGGCATCGCGCCAGGTGCCGAAGTTCTCCAGATGGGTGTCGCCGATGGCGAGCACCTGTGGCGCAGCCGTGAAATCGGGGCAGATATCGAGAATCGTCTCCGCCCACCGCCAGTAGGTCGCGCGTAGGAAGACGAACCCGTTCGTCTTCATCTTCGCGTGCTTGCGCGCGAGATCACTCTCGACAAGGTCGCTTCCGAGTTGTTGGCGTAACCAGGCCTCGTACGCTTGCACAGACTGAGAAAAGGTTGCCATGCCGACTCCTCGAAGTATCGATCCAGCGCAGAATATACCCACCCCTCCGCGGGGCAATCGAGATGCAGAGACTGCGCGCTTAAATCGCAAGCATGCCCGATCTGGCAGGTCGCAAGCGCCGCCCTATTTCCCGCGCATGAGCAGAGCCCTGACCTATATCATCTTCGTCGCCATCGCACTCGGCGGCGGTTTGGCCATCGGCATCAACAATCTTCCAGGCGAGTGGTATCAATCGCTTGCCAAACCATCGTTCAATCCTCCCAACTGGATCTTCGGTCCGGTTTGGTCGGTCCTCTACGTCGTGATCGGCATTGCCGGCGCCCGGACATGGCTGCGCGGGCATCTCTCCGTGGGCATGCTGATCTGGGCCTGCCAGATGGTCCTCAATTTCCTCTGGTCGCCGTTTTTCTTCGGTCTGCAAATGCCGCCCGTCGCGCTGGCGATCATCCTTGTCCTGCTCATCGTGGTTCTTGCCTTCATCGGAAACCGGTGGAGTGCCGACCGGGTTGCGGCATTGCTGTTCGTTCCCTATGCCGCATGGGTGGGTTTCGCGACCGTGCTCAACGCGTCCATCGCCTATTTGAACTGAACCGGCGCAAGAGCCCCGCTGCCCTCCCCGTGCCTTAACATCTTCGGTTTGCACTGGAATTATGCCGGCTACCCCCGCCCGGAGCGCTTGTCGAACACTGCTCGCCGTGCCACTTTCGCGCTGGCAAAGGACAGGACACATGACCAATAACGACAATGGCGACTTCCGCGAACGAATCCGCCAGAATTTTGCGCGACAGGCCGCGCTGCACACCATCGGGGCTGAGCTGACGCGGGTCGAGCATGCGATGGTCGAAATAGAGCTGCCCTTCGATGTGAAACTGACGCAGCAGCACGGCATCCTGCATGCCGGCGTGATTTCAGCTGCGCTCGATTCCGCCTGCGGTTTTGCGGCCTACAGCGTGATCGACCCGGACGCGTCGATCCTGACGATCGAATTCAAGGTCAACCTGATGTCGCCGGGGCGCGGCGACCGTTTCCTGTTTCGCGGCGAGATCACCAAGCCTGGATCGAACATCATCGTCGCCGACGGAAGAGGCTATGCGATCAGCGATGGACCAGCCAAGCTGATCGCCTCCATGACAAGCACCATGATGATCATCCGCGGCAGAGAGGGAATTACGGGATGAAGTTCGAACTGAAATCGGTCGCCGGCAAATCCATTTTGTTCGTGATGGCGGCCGAGGCTGAATATGGCCCCTTTCTGCGCTCGCGGTTCGAACCTCTGATGACCGGCGTCGGCCCGGTGGAAGCGGCCGTGGTGCTCACCCGGGCGCTGACGGAGCTGGACCACGCAGGCGACTTGCCGCAGCTGGTCGTTTCGCTCGGCTCGGCCGGCTCGTCGAAGCTCGAGCAGACCGAGATCTACCAGGTCACCTCCGTCTCCTACCGTGACATGGACGCCTCGCCGCTCGGCTTCGAGAAGGGACGCACGCCGTTCCTCGACCTTCCCGCCACGGTCGAACTACCGCTCCGGATCCCCGGCATCGCCGAGGCGAGCCTGTCGACGGGCGGCAATGTCGTCTCCGGCACGGCCTATGGCAGCATCGCCGCCGACATGGTCGACATGGAGACCTTCGCCGTGCTGCGCGCCTGCCAAGCCTATCAATTGCCGCTCATCGGCCTACGCGGAATTTCCGATGGCGTCGAGGAGCTGCAGCATATTTCCGGCTGGACGGAGTATCTGCACGTCATCGACCGCAAGCTCTCCTATGCGGTCGACAGCCTGTTCACGGCGCTTGAGGACGGTGTCTTTTGGTTCTAAAACCCTTTAAAACAGGGACAATCAGCACAATAAAATGTTCCTGCGGCGGATTTCCCGCATTGCAAGACCGGGTGCTTTTCATTAAAGGCTCGCCATGACCCAGACAGCACATCCCGACAGCGTTCTCATCGTCGATTTCGGCAGCCAGGTAACCCAGCTGATCGCGCGCCGCGTGCGCGAAGCGGGCGTCTACTGCGAGATCGTTCCCTTCCAGTCCGCCGAAGAAGGCTTCAAGAGCCTGAAGCCGAAAGCCGTGATCCTGTCCGGCAGCCCGGCCTCGACGGTCGACGAGGGTTCGCCCCGCGCGCCGCAGATCATCTTCGACAGCGGCCTGCCCGTTTTCGGCATCTGCTACGGCCAGCAGACGATGTGCATGCAGCTCGGCGGCAAGGTCGAGAGCGGCCATCACCGCGAATTCGGCCGCGCCTTCCTCGAAGTCGACGAAGACAGCGAATTGTTCGAAGGCCTCTGGTCGAAGGGTTCGCGCCACCAGGTCTGGATGAGCCACGGCGACCGCGTCACCGCCCTTCCCGAAGGCTTCAAGGTCGTCGCGACCTCGCCGAACGCACCCTACGCCTTCATCGCCGACGAGAAGCGCAAGTATTACGGCGTGCAGTTCCACCCCGAAGTCGTGCACACGCCCGATGGCGCCAAGCTGATCGGCAACTTCATTCACAACATCGCCGGCATCAAGGGCGACTGGTCGATGTCTGCCTACCGCCAGAAGGCGGTCGATGACATCCGCAAGCAGGTCGGCGACAAGCGCGTGCTTTGCGCGCTCTCCGGCGGCGTCGACAGCTCGGTTGCGGCCCTTTTGATCCACGAGGCGATCGGCGACAAGCTCACCTGCGTGCTCGTCGATCACGGCCTGATGCGCAAGGACGAGGCGGCCAATGTCGTCGCCATGTTCCGCGAACACTACAATCTGCACCTGATCCACGTCGATGCGGCCGACAAGTTCATCGGCGAGCTCGAAGGCGTTTCCGACCCCGAGACCAAGCGCAAGATCATCGGCCGCCTGTTCATCGAGACCTTCGAGGAAGAAGCCAAGAAGCTCGGCGGCGCCGATTTCCTCGGCCAGGGCACGCTCTATCCCGACGTCATCGAGAGCGTTTCCTTCACCGGCGGCCCGTCGGTGACGATCAAGTCGCACCACAATGTCGGCGGCCTGCCCGAGCGCATGAACATGCAGCTCGTCGAGCCGCTGCGCGAACTCTTCAAGGACGAAGTGCGCGTGCTCGGCAAGGAGCTCGGCCTTCCCGATAGCTTCATCGGCCGCCACCCCTTCCCGGGCCCTGGCCTGGCGATCCGCTGCCCGGGTGGCATCACCCGCGAAAAGCTGGAGATCCTGCGCGAAGCAGACGCCATCTATCTCGACGAAATCCGCAAGGCCGGTCTCTACGACGCGATCTGGCAGGCCTTCGCCGTGCTGCTCCCGGTCCAGACCGTCGGCGTCATGGGCGACGGCCGCACCTACGAATTCGTTTGCGCACTGCGCGCCGTGACCTCCGTCGACGGCATGACGGCGGATTTCTACCACTACGACATGGAATTCCTCGGCCGCGCCGCGACCCGCATCATCAACGAGGTGCGCGGTATCAACCGCGTGGTTTATGATGTGACCAGCAAGCCGCCGGGCACGATCGAGTGGGAATGATCGTCACATCTTGAACATTGCAAGGCGGCGCGGTTGATTTCCTTCCGCGCCGCCGAGCTTTGTCAGGCAGCTTTGTCCCAGATCGGAGCCAGGCCGTCGGGCGAAACGATGCGGCCGTCGGCGTTGGCGAGCGCGTGGATCGCAGCCATTTCTTCCGCGGTGAGCGCGAAATCGAAGATCGCAACGTTTTGAATGGCACGCGCCTCGCTGACTGTCTTCGACAGGGCGATGATGCCGTCCTGCTGGACGAGCCAGCGCAGCACGACCTGGGCGACCGACTTGCCGTGCCTGGCGGCGATATCCTTCAGCACGACATCGGAAAAGACCTTGCCGTCCGCCATGCCGTAGTAGCCGGTCACGGCCATTCCAGCCTTCTTCGCCGCATCGATCACCACATCCTGGTTGATATAGGGATGGTACTCGATCTGGTTGGTGACGAGCGGCGCGTCGGAGAGCTTCACTGCCTCGGCCATCAGGGTGGTGTTGAAATTGGATACGCCGATGTGGCGCACCTTGCCCGCCTTCCTGACTTCATTCAGTGCGCCGATCTGCTCGGCGAGCGAAACGGCGCCGTTCGGCCAGTGCAGCAGGAGCAGGTCGACGTAGTCGGTCTTCAGCTTGGTCAGGCTTTCCTCGACGGACCGGATGAATGCGTCGTGCCTGTAGTTGTCGACCCAGACCTTGGTGGTCAGGAAGATGTCTCTACGAGCGACGCCGGAGCTGGCGATGGCTTGGCCGACTTCGGCTTCGTTGCCGTAGATCTGGGCTGTATCGATATGGCGGAAGCCGGCTTTCAGTGCCTGTGGCACGATGTTGAGTACCTCAGGGCCTGGGATGCGGAAGGTGCCGAAGCCGAGGGCCGGAATGGTCGCGCCATTGGCGGTTACAGTATGCATGGATCTTTCCTTGTTTTTCGAAGTGGGAGTGAGAGGGATCGCGGATCAGGCCGTCTTCAGGACCGGGACCGTGCGGCGGTCCAGGGCGCCGCTCCAGATCGTCAGAAGCAGTGCGGCGGCGACAAGGATGCCTCCGACCCAAGGCGTCGCGGCAAGGCCCATCGGAGATTCGACCACCAGCCCACCGAGCCAGGCGCCGAGCGCGATGCCGAGATTGAAGGCCGCGATATTGAGCGCGGAGGCGACATCGACGGCGCCTGGGCGATGCTCCTTGGCGAGTTGCACGACATAGAGCTGCAGGCCCGGAACGTTGGCGAAGGACAGGAAGCCGAGGGCGGCAAGCGTGATCAGGGTGAGGATCGGCGATACCGCGGTGAACGAGAAGATCGCCAGAACGATTGCCTGCAGGGCAAAGAGGCCAATCAGCGCCTTCACCGGGTTGCGGTTGGCAATCCTGCCGCCGCCGATGTTACCGGCCGCAATCGCGATCCCATAGAGCACGAGGATCAGGCTGACGCTGGATGCGGAGAAGCCGGTGATCTGCTGGAGGATCGGCGCGAGGAAGGTGAAGGCAACAAAGGTGCCGCCATAGCCGAGTGCCGTCATCGCGAAGACGAGCAGCAGGCGACCGGAGCCGAGCACACGAGCCTGATCGAAAATGCTTGCCGGCGGGGCCTTCTTGATCGTGTTCGGCAGGAGCGCGGCAATACCGACGAAGGCGACGATACCCAGGCCCGCAACGGCCCAGAAGGTTGCCCGCCAGCCGAAGACCTGGCCGATATAGGTGCCGATGGGAACACCGGTGACGATGGCGACGGTCAGGCCCATGAACATCATGGCAATGGCCGATGCGCGACGATTTTCAGGTACGAGATCGGCGGCAATGGTCGATCCCACCGAGAAAAAGACGCCGTGGGCAAATGCGGCAATCACGCGGGCGACAAGCAGGGCATGATAGCTCGGCGACAGCGCCGCGATCGTGTTGCCGACCACGAACAGGGCCATGAGGCCGAGAAGCAGCGGCTTCCGCTCGATCTTGCCGGTCAGCGCGGTCAGGATGGGCGCGCCGAAGGTGACACCGAGCGCATAGACGCTGACGATCAGGCCGGCGAGCGGAAGGGTGATGTTGAGGTCCGTCGCAACGGTCGGCAGAAGGCCGACAATCACGAATTCCGTGGTTCCGATCGCATAGGCAGCGATCGTCAGTGCAAAGATTGCCAAGGGCATGATGAAGTTCTTTCCATAAAGCGGCGTTGCGCCATTGGGGCTGTTGCAGCGCAATATGGAGGCAGTGCACTTGAACGATAATCGGGTATGCCGGATAAATGCCTTTGAATTGAATTCACAGGTGAGAGATGGACAATCGGGCGGGCGAAATGCAGGTCTTCGTGGAGGCGGCGCAATTGCAAAGCTTCTCGGCAGCGGGACGGAAGCTGAAGCTGTCGCCATCGGCCGTCAGCAAGTTGATAACGCGGATCGAAGACCGTCTCGGAACCCGGCTGCTGGTGCGCTCGACGCGCGCGCTGCAGTTGACGCCGGAGGGCGAAGTCTACCTGGCGCGGGCGCAGCGGATTGTCGCGGAGATCGAAGAAACCGAGCAGATCGTCGCCGGTGGAGGCCGGATGGTGCCGAGAGGCATCCTCCGGGTTAGCACCTCCGTCGGTTTCGGCGAGCGCTATATCCTGCCGCTCGCCCAGGAATTTCTTGCGCTCTATCCCGAGGTGCAGCTCGACCTTTCACTCACGGACGGCGTCATTGATCTTCTCGAAGAGCGCACGGATATCGCGATACGATCGGGGCCGATGCGCGACTCCTCCCTGAAGGCACGCAAGCTCTTCGAAAGCCGCAGCGTGGCCATTGCCTCGCCAGGCTATCTGGAAGCGCACGGGACGCCCAGAGATCCCGACGACCTGGCAAACCACAACTGTATCAATTTCAACTTTCGCCGCTCCTATGAGGGATGGCCTTTCCGGGCGCCCGGCACCTCGGAGGTCTACTACCAGGCGGTGAGCGGCAACATGCAGGTCAACAGCGGTGCGATCGTTCGGCAGCTATGCCTGGCCGGCGTCGGCATCGGCCGTATCGGACAGTTTCATGTGCAAGCGGATATCGACGCAGGCACCCTCGTTCCTGTGCTTGAAGACTTCAATGCGGAAGACATGGAGGTCATTCACGCAGTATTTCTCGGCCATGAGCATCTTGCCGCCCGGATCCGCGCATTTGTCGACTTCATGGTGGAGCGGACGGGAGGAACGAGGCTGACCGCGCCGGCGGCCTGAGCCGTATCCAACCGGTTGGTTAGCCGGCGTTTCCGGCAGCGCGGATTGTCGTTTCAGCCTCGACGGCAAGGTCGGGCCTCAGCTCTGCAAATACCGCATCGTACCCGGCCGCGATAATCTCCGGCCTGTAGCGTCTGGCCGCCTCCAATGCCGCCGCTGAGAGTGCTGGTATCGCCTCCGGAGAGGCGGCCAGATCGGCGATCTGCCGTGCCAGCGCCGCGTCATCGCCCGCTTCGAAGAGGAAGCCATCGACACCATGCCTGATCGATTCCGGTATGCCGCCGGAACGCGCGCCGATCACCGGTACGCCATGCGCGAACGCTTCGATGACGACCCGGCCGAACGGCTCGCGGAAGAGCGAGGGCACGACGAGCACATCGATCCCGGGAAAGAAATCAGCCGGCTTCGTCCAGCCGAGAAAGCGGGTATTGGTCGCCGGGAATTTCTGTTGGAGCGATTTTGAATAGTCGCTCTCCGTGCTGCCGGCGATCGCGAAGGTGACGTCGGGGTTATCACTCAACCGCTGAGCGGCGAGCGCCAGCGTATCGAGCCCCTTAACCGGATCGTGCACACCGATGAAGCCGAACCGCAGCGGTGTGGCGGGCGCGGAGGTCCGGGGCTTCTGCGCACCCACCGAAACCACACCGGGGACCCTGTGGCTGGTCGCATTCGGAAAATAGCCATGCTCCAGATGGCGCCCCATAATGAAGTCGGTCTCGCCGATCACGGCGTCGACGTAGCGCGAGAAGACCTTCTTGCCGTAGGACGAGACCTGGCAGGACGAACAGGCGCGCTCGCAATTGTCGTTGCCGCGGCGCATGCTGGCCTTCCAGCACAGCAGAAAGGCGCTGCGCAGGATGTGGCAGACCGGCACGCCGCAGCTCTTCGCCGCTGCCCAGGTCGCGACGTTGATGTTCTCGATGCTGTCGGTCAGCACGATATCCGGCTTGAAGCGGCGGATTTCGCGGCGCATGACGAGATAAGCGCGCGGATTGAAATTCTCCAGCGCGTGCCAGATCAGCTTCTTCCAGCCCGGACGCGGCAGACGATAGTTCCAATCGATGTTCAGCGTCTTCAAACGACGCACGGGCACGCCGTCATAGATCTCGTGCTTGTCTTCTCCCGAGACGTTGACGACTTCGAGGTCGTGGCCAGCGGAGATCAGGAGCTTGGCGACCATCATCGCTGAAATGGGGCCGCCGCCATCGATAAAGGGCGGAAAGGCCGCGCAGGCCATCAGGATACGCATGACAGGACTCCGGGCATCGACGGCATACGTTCTGCTTTTGTTCTTGATTTGCCTAGATCACCTGCTACCATCGCCTCGTTCCCTGAAAAAACAGAGGCGGGGCGGATGCTCCGGTGGGTGGTCATGCACGAACAGAACACGCAATCGTCCTTCGATTTCGCAAGCCCCAGAATGACTCGGCAATCGTCAAGATTTGGCAAAGAAACCCTGTTCTTTGCGATTGTGCCGGATGCGGAGGCCCGCGAGGCCTGCCTGGAGATCCAGCGGGATTTGCGGGCGAGCCACGGTCCATCGCTGTCACCCCAGCCGCCGGAGCGGCTGCATGTCTCGCTCTACGGCATTCACAGCGCCACGCGCATCTCGGACGAGCTGATCTTCGCGGCGTGCCGGGCGGCGTCAGCGATCGAGACTTGCCGTTTTGATCTCTCCTTCGACGAAGTCACGACGTTCAGAACCGCGCCCCGCAACGCCATCGTGCTTTCGGGAAACGGCGGGCGCGAACTGCTGCGGCAGCTGCATGTGCGGATCGGCATCGAAATGCACAGCAACGGTTGCGGTGCCGGGGTGAATACCGACTTCCAGCCGCATGCTACCCTGTTTTACACCAACGAGATCATTTCCAGGACGAGACTCGCCGCGCCCGTCATCGTTCCCGTGCGCGAATTCGTGCTGCTGCACAAGCGGGTCGGTGAAGTCGGCTACGACCATGTCGCACGCTGGCCGCTGCAGAACCGTGGCTGACGGCTTGCCTCAGCCGCTGGAACGCGCTTAAAGCTGCTGCAGCAATCAGCAGCAGCGGAGACAGCGATGGAAACGTCCGAGATCATCCTTTCAGGCGATACGGCGGGTATTGAATGGCGGCTTCCGGTGCTGCGCTTCAAGGGCAGCGATCCGAAGGCGCCGAAGGTCTACATCCAGGCAGCGCTGCACGCCAATGAATTGCCCGGTACGGCGCTGGCTCATTTCCTCTGCGAACAGCTGCGCCAGTGCGAAAGCGCCGGGCTGATCCGCGGCGACATCACGGTCGTGCCGCAAGCCAATCCGATCGGAACGGCGCAGTCGCACTTCGGCGAACTGCAGGGACGGTTCGACCTCGCATCGCGGACGAATTTCAACCGCGAGTTCCCGCTGATCTCCGCCAAGGACCGCGATACCCTGATCGACAACCTCGATCACCGCACGGCAGTCGACAAGCTCAAGCGCCAGCTGATGCATATGGCGCTCGGCGCGGATCTCGTCATCGACCTGCACTGCGACGACGAAGCGCTGCAATATGCCTATATCGACGACGCCTTCTGGCCGGAAGCGCAGGATCTGGCTGCGGCTTTCGACATGGAAGCAGTGTTCCTCTCCGACGGCGAGAGCTCCGCATTCGAGGAAGCCGTGGGCCACGCCTGGAAGTACGAGGAGGCCGGCGAGAAGAAAGCGCAGCTCCCCGGTAAGCTGTCGGTGACCGTCGAGCTTCGCGGCCGCCGCGACGTCTATCCTGAAATGGCGGCGAAGGACGCGGACGGGCTGTTTCGCTTCCTGGCGGGCCGAGGGGTCATCGATAGCGCCGTTCCGGCAGCATCGTTCACCGGCCCGGCCGTGCCGCTCGACAATGTCGAGATGATCCGCGCACCCGACGCCGGGACCATTCTTTTCCATCGCAACATCGGCGAGACGATCGCGGAAGGCGAGCTGCTGGCAACGCTGATCACAAGGCCCGGCGCAATCGATGGCAGCGTCGAGGTTCGGGCGCCACAGGCAGGCCTGATCGTGACCCGAACGTCCGAGCGTTTCGTGCGCCGCAGAGGCGACCTGATGAAGATCGCTTGCGAAAACCCGAGCAGGGCAGCACGCAAGGCCGGAACGCTGGAGGACTGAAAATGGCTGTCACCATTTATGGCATCAAGAATTGCGACACGATGAAGAAGGCGCGCAGCTGGCTCGACGAGCACGACGTCGCCTATGATTTCCACGACTACAAAGCCGTCGGGATCGATCGCGCGCATCTGGAAAAATGGACGGCCGAAGCGGGCTGGGAGACGGTGCTGAACCGTGCCGGAACGACATTCCGCAAGCTTCCCGAAGAGGCCCGCCAGGATCTCGACAAGAACAAGGCCATTGCCCTGATGATCGAGCAGCCGTCGATGATAAAGCGGCCGGTCGTGGAAGCCGACGGCAAGCTTCTGATCGGCTTCAAGCCGGACAGCTACGCCGATTTCTTCGAGTCCTGAGCCATGTCGAAGACGACCCGCGCAACCCAGGTTCTCGGCAAGGCGGGCGTGGCCTTTTCCGTTCATACCTACGATTACGACCCGAACGCCGAGCGCGTCGGGCTGCAGGCGGCGGAAGCGATCGGCGAGGAGCCGCACCGGGTGCTGAAAACGCTGATGGCGGAGGTCGACGGCAAGCCGGTCTGTGTCGTGGTCCCGTCGGACCGGGAGGTCAGCATGAAGAAGCTCGCCAGCGCCTTCGGCGGCAAGGCTGCGAACATGATGAAGCCGGCGGATGCCGAGCGATTGACGGGCTATCATGTCGGCGGCATCAGCCCCTTCGGCCAGAAGAAGCTCGTTCCCACCGCCATCGAAGAGACGGCGCTGACCGAGCCCCTCGTCTACATGAACGGCGGGCAGCGCGGCCTGCAGATCCGCCTTGACCCAAAGGATGCGTTGAAGGCCCTGAAAGCAACATCGGCACCGCTTGTCGCTTGAGCGAGAGCGCCTTCATTTTCGCCGCAAAGGCCACTAAGTCTAAGGTTCAGTCCGTATCAGGAGGTGATCGATCATGAATTTCATTCCCCAGAGCCAGAACTCCGTGGATCCCGTCAAGCTCGAGAAGCTGGCAGAGGTGGCCGTCAAGGTCGGCCTGCAGCTGCAGGCCGGCCAGGATCTTGTGGTGACCGCGCCTGTCGTCGCCCTGCCTCTCGTCCGGCTGATCACCAAACATGCCTATATGGCCGGCGCCGGTCTCGTGACCGCCTTCTATTCGGACGAGGAATCGACCCTCGCCCGCTATCAGTACGGTTCCGACGAGAGTTTCGACCGCGCGTCGGGCTGGCTCTATGAGGGCATGGCGAAGGCCTATTCCAGCGGCACGGCGCGGCTTGCGATCGCCGGCGACAATCCGATGCTGCTGTCCGAGCAGGACCCGGCCAAGGTCGGCCGCGCCAACCGGGCGAACTCCGCCGCCTACAAGCCGGCCTTGGAGAAGATCTCCAACTTCGACACCAACTGGAACATCGTCTCTTACCCCAATCCCTCCTGGGCAAAGCTGGTGTTTCCCAACGATCCTGAGCCCATCGCGGTTGCGAAGCTCGCGAAGGCGATCTTTGCGGCATCCCGCGTCGACCTCGACGATCCGATTGCGGCTTGGGCCGAACACAATGCCAACCTCGCCAAGCGTTCGCGCTGGCTGAACGGCGAGCGCTTCGAGGCGCTGCATTTCACCGGCCCTGGCACCGATCTCAAGGTTGGCCTTGCCGATGGCCACGAGTGGCACGGCGGCGCTTCCACCGCGAAGAACGGCATTACCTGCAATCCCAATATCCCGACCGAAGAGGTCTTCACGACGCCGCATGCCCTGCGCGTCGAAGGCCATGTATCGAGCACCAAGCCGTTGTCGCACCAGGGAACGTTGATCGACAATATCCGCGTTCGCTTCGAAGGTGGCCGGATCGTCGAGGCAAAGGCCTCGCGTGGCGAGGAGGTCCTGAACAAGGTGCTGGATACCGATGAGGGCGCGCGCCGGCTTGGGGAGGTCGCCTTGGTGCCGCACTCATCACCGATCTCGGCAAGCGGCATCCTGTTCTACAACACGCTGTTCGACGAGAACGCCTCCTGCCACATCGCGCTGGGCCAATGCTACTCGAAGTGCTTCCTCGATGGCGCCAAGCTCAGCCAGGAGCAGATCAAGGCGCAGGGCGGCAATTCGAGCCTCATCCACATCGACTGGATGATCGGATCCAACAAGGTCGACATCGACGGTATCAGGCAGGACGGCTCCCGCGTTCCGGTAATGCGTCAGGGTGAATGGGCCTGACCGGCATCATCGTTCTCTGACTGAGCCAGACGCTCGCGAGCACCATTGCGAAACCGCAAAGCTGCGCGGGCGTCAGGCTCTGGCCCAATGCCAGCCACCCGAGCAGCGTCGCGACAACGGGGCTTAGAAACCCCAGCGACGCCGCCGCCGACGGCTCGATGCGCGCCAATCCACGGAACCACAAGAGATAGGTTGCGGCCGCGCCGATCAGGCCGAGATAGGCCATGCCAAGGACATTGCCGAGGGTCGGGACCGGCAATGCCGGCTCCGCCAACAGCGCGATCGGCAGCAACAGGATTCCACCCGCCGTGAGCTGCCATGCGGTGAAGGTGAGGCTCGACACCGGCGGCGTCCAGCGGCGCGTCAGCACCGTTCCAAACGCCATCGAGACCGCACCCGCCAGCCCGGCGGCGATACCGACCGGATCGAGAGCTGCCTTCGGCGTCAACACCAGCAGCGCTACGCCGAGCATACCGATGCACCCGGCCACGACCGCAAGCGGCCGAACCGGCCTGCCAAGAAACAGGCGCGACAAGGCAATGACGATTAGCGGCTGGATGGCCCCGACCGTCGCGGCGGCGCCGCCGGGAAGCCGGTATGCGGAGACGAACAACATCGCCCAGAAGAACGAGAAGTTCAGCGCGCCAAGCAGGAAAGCCCTGAACCACCAGATGCCGTGCGGCAGCTTGCGGACAAGTGCCAGCAGCAGAAGACCCGCCGGCAGTGCGCGGAGCAAGGCCACGGTGAGCGGATAGCCCGCGGGCAGAAAGGTGGTCGTCACAAAATAGGTGCTTCCCCAGATCGCGGGAGCCAGTGCGGTGGCCGCGACGTCGGCGGCATAGGTCGTATTTTTCTTCATATCAAGAATCTCTACGTCAAGATATTTCAAGCTTACGCCTATTTATCTTGACGTCAAGATATCAGTCGTTAAGTGTGACGGAGCAGGAGACATTCATGGACCGCGTTGACCGAATTTTATTGCAGTGGAAGCAGGAGCGTCCTGATCTCGACACCGAAGCCATGGGGATCATGGGCCGCTTGAAGAGGCTGGCGACACACCTGGCGCGCGAGGTCGAGCAGGTGCTCCAGCAGCACGGTCTCTCGTCCTCGTCCTTCGACGTACTGGCGACGCTTCGCCGCTCAGGCGCTCCCTATCGTCTCTCGCCGGGCGATCTGCTTGGCATGACGATGGTCAGTTCCGGCACGATGACGAACCGGATCGACCAGCTGGAGAAAGCAGGGTTCGTCGAACGCGTCGTCAATCCCGACGACAGGCGCAGTGTCCTGATTGCGCTGACCTCGAACGGGCTGGCCGTGGTGGAGACTGCCGTCGGCGCGCATGTCGCCAATCAACAACGCCTGACGCAGAGCCTCACCTCGCAGGATAAGGCCGAACTCGACCTGCTGCTGCGCAAGTTCCTGGCAGCCTTCGAATGATCAGAGGGCGCCTAGGGCGCTTCTGACGCGCTCGAGGTGTGCGGCTCGTCTTTCGGCGGTTGCCCGGTCCATATCGTGCAGCGTCAGCATGCGGAAGTTCACGCGCTTCGAGCAGAAGCTTGCAATCCCGCGTTTCAGTAGCCGGCGAACGGGATTGCCCATGTAGAAATGCACGAGCCACCACGGCGATCCCGTCGTCGTCAAAGCCCACAGCACCTTGATGTTGCCCAGCCGTGGAAGAATGCGGCCACCGGCGACGTCATGCTCGAAGGCGACGCCCGGCGCGAAGACGCGATCGAAGAAACCCTTGAGAACCGCCGGGAAATTGAACCACCATTGCGGGAAAACCAGGACCAGTCCGTCCGCCGCCCGCAGGCGCTCGACGATGCCGGAAACGCCCGAGCAATCATAGGGAACGTCGAAATAGCCGGCTCTTTCGGACTTCGCCAGTCGCGGATCGAAATCCTCCCGATAGAGGTCCAGCAGATCGACGCTATGCCCGCGCGCTTCAAGCGCCTGGCGGGCAGTGGCAGCCACAGCGGAGGCGAAACTGTCTTCCAGCGGATGCGCGAGAACCAGCAAGATGTGCACTGCTTGCCCCTAGAAAAGAGTGCCCTGCTTTGGTGGCTCGCCCGCCGTCGGCGCCTTCACCACGCGCTTCTTGGTGGTCGGCGCGGGTCCGCCTTCCGTCGTAATCGCGCCGATCTGGCCATCCGCGAATTCGATCGAAATTGCCATGCCGGACGCCAGAGCCGCCGCCTGCGGCACCGGGCGATTTTCATCGTCCCGGACGACCGCATATCCGCGCTTCAACACGTTCTTGTAAGACAGGGACTGCAGCACGCGGTCCTGGGCGGCCACGTCGCCCCTCGCGCGCGTCATCTTGTGGCGGACGGCCGTATCGGCATGGCGCGAGAGGTTTGCCAGATGATCACGCATTCTGGCGGTTTGCGTCTTCAATCTCGCCGGTAGCGAGGCAAAGACGGCATCGGCGCGGCTGACGCGGGACTTCGAGAAATCGATCAGACGCTCGATCCTGCGTTCCGCCCGCGTGATGCGCTCGACCAGCATCTGTCGACGCTCGGCAATGCGGTTTGACAGAACTTCGGGGCGCAGATGCGCAGCCGTCTTCTCGAAGCTTCGGCGCTTGTTGATCGTGTTGAGCTCCAGGCCACGACCGAGGCCCGCCGCGGTCTCGTCGAACCGGCGACGCGGCAGCGCCAGAAGCTGGTCCAGCGATGGCAAGGCGCGCATCAGGGCCCGAACCGATTGACGACGGTGGTCCATGTGGCGGCTCGTGGCGCCCTGTAGTCGTGCCGACAATCCGGCAATCTGCGCTTCCAGTTCGGCTTTGACAGGCACGGCCATTTCGGCAGCGCCCGTCGGCGTCGGCGCGCGCACGTCGGCGGCGTAGTCGATCAGCGTCCAGTCGGTTTCGTGGCCGACGGCTGAGATCAGCGGTATGCCGCTTTCGGCCGCCGCCCGGACGACGATCTCGTCGTTGAAACTCCAGAGATCCTCAAGGCTGCCACCGCCGCGTGCCACAATGAGCACGTCGGGACGCGGCAGTGCGCCGCCGGGCTCGAAGGCATTGAAGCCCCGGATGGCATTGGCAACCTCCTCACCCGACCCCTCGCCCTGAACCTTGACCGGCCAGACGATAACGTGGACAGCAAAGCGGTCGGCGATGCGGTGAAGGATATCGCGGATGACCGCGCCGGTCGGCGACGTCACCACGCCGATTACCCTTGGCATGTAAGGCAGCCGCCGCTTGCGCGCGGGGTCGAACAGCCCCTCCGCGCCAAGCCTGCGCTTGCGCTCCTCGATGAGAGCCATCAGCGCACCGGCGCCTGCTGGCTCAAGGCTCTCGATGACGATCTGGTATTTCGACGAGCCGGGGAATGTCGTCACCTTGCCGGTGGCGATCACTTCCATCCCCTCTTCGGGTCGGAATTTGAGCCTCGAGAACACGCCCTTCCAGATGACGGCATCGATCCGCGACCGATCGTCCTTCAGCGCGAAATAGGCATGACCGGAGGAATGCGGCCCGCGGTAGCCCGATATTTCACCGCGCACCCGGACCTGATCGAATGCAGTTTCCACGGTCCGCTTGATCGAACCGGACAGCTCCGACACCGAATATTCGGTGAGATTGCTTGGCGAATCATTCTCGAAGACGTTGCTCATGGCTCCGTTCTATCCGAATAGACGCGGAAGATCAGCCTCCGGGAGGGGACGTTTTTTGGCACCCTCCGCGCGATATCGTCGCGAGGCCGACTTTTCGTCCTTGGATTTCAACGAATTATCGCGCCGGGCGTCGCGACCGGCTTCCCCGCGTTTTCCCCGCCCCATTGCGGGCCGTCATGATCGCGGCATGGATGAAAGGAGTTTCCATGTCCGACCGCTTCGCTTCCCACGCACCATCCCTGACCGGCCCGGCGAGCTCCGGCTTTCCTGTCTCGCCGAGTGATAGCCTTGACCTGCCCGAGATAACCCGGGCTCTCTACATCGGCAGCGGAGGCGAATTGACGGTGGCCATGGCCTCCGGCCAGGTTTTGCGCTTCGAAGCCGTTCCCGACGGCGCGCTGCTGCCGTTGCGGGTCTCGCGGGTCTACGCGACCGACACCTCCGCCGAAGCCATCATCGGGCTGATCTAGCGCGATGGATCGAAGCTTGCGCGAGGCTGGTGTTGGGCATGTGGAAAACGGGGATAGGGGCGCGCGTTAATTGTTCGGCAACACAAGCCCATCTATACTTAAGCGAATCGGGAGATAGCGAATGATCGCTTTGATTGGTGCTGGACTGGGCTTTGCGACTGCGCCGCTGCGCTCAATGTTCGCAATGGCGTTTGTCGGTTGCATGATTTGCGTTTCCTATGCTTGCGCCGCCATCTTCTCCTCATCGGTCTCCGTGCTTCACCTGATCGCAGCGATCATCTGCTACAATGTCGGCCTGCTTGTGGCCCTCGTCGGCTTGCACTCGATCGAGCTCGCGCGAAAGCAAACCCGCTTCAGCTAAGCTTCACTTCTCCGTTGGCACATAGCGGAAGAACTGGACCAGCGCGTCCTGCGGCTTCGCGATGGGCTGGAGATAAGCCGGCACATTGCCCTTTTCCAACTGTGCATAGAGACCATCCGGCTTGATCTTGGCAAGTTCGCGCGTTTGCGGATTGCCGGCACAAAAGGCCAGCACATTGACGCCAGCGCCACGAAGAAAGGCTTCCGCCTCCTGCGGCTGCGCAAGGCCGATATGCATTTCGGTCAACATGCCCCCCTGATTGCGATGGTACGGCGCTGACAGGATGCGGTGGTCGGTAAACCGCAGGATCGAGACCCCCATATCGGATGGCCCTGCGACGAGCCCCGGAGGAATGTCCGCGAGAGGCGAAAGGCTGGTTTTCGCCGAACAGGATGACTGGGCCCCGCCTTGCCGTGGATTATACAGATTGCCGTCGATCTGCATGCCCACCAGCCCGCCGCCAAGCCCCCAGACCGCGGCGACGCTCATCAGGACGGTGGAGATGTAGCAAAAGGCTGCTGCAACGTTCTCGCTGTCGCCGTTGGAGACGCGCCTGATATCGATGATCAGCAGCGCAAGCGGGAAGATGGCGAGGAGGTTCGAGAACTGCGCGCCGCGTACCTGGACGGTAGCAATTCCCCAGCTGACTGTCAGGAGTACAAGCAGGACCAGGTGAATGCGAATCCGGTCGCGGCAGGCAAGGCGGGCAACGCAGACGGCGATCGCGAAGACGCCCGTCGCATAGAAGAAGCCAAGGGTAAACGGATCCTGCCGGTTGGCGCCGAAGATGGACTGTGCCTCCTGAATCTGGTTCAGCCAGAGGTTCACCAGCATCGGATCGAGATCCGCAAGGGGATTGTGCAGGCAGTTCGGCGCGATGATCAGCGCCGACAGCAGAACCGCAGCACCGATGCCGCCGAGCGCGGCAAAGCGGACTGTACGGCCAGCGCGGCTTACCGTTGCGGCAGTCAGTAGCAGGAGCCCTCCTCCGATCGCAGCCAGGCTGTAATAACCGAGCGAGAGGTTGTCGCAGGTGACGGCCGAATAAAGCCGTGGCGGTGTCATGCCGAAGAAGAAAACGGTTATGGACAATGCGAGTGAGAGGCCGAAGGACTTCGCGGCCGGAGCGATGACCTCGCCTTCCCATGCCCACGATACGGCAACGACGACGCAGACAGCGGCCACGAACGGTGTCGTTTCCGCGCCGATCGCGATGGCGATAGCTGCGGCAATGCCGGCGATCATGAAACTGAGCGGTCGATAGTCCTCGTCCAGAAGCATGGCGGTCATGATGGCCACCAGCGCAAACTGGGCGTTGTGGTGGTCGATCGCGCCGGGAACGAAGCGGTTGCTGGTTACCAGAAGCAAGACACTCAATCCGAGAACCACATGCATGCCCGCGATACCGCCGATGCGGCGGCCGGCGAGGCCCATCCCCCACAAGCTGGGAACGACAAGCGCAAATGGCCAGACCGTCAGCGATATCGCCTCGGCCCGCTCCTGCGGCAGGAAGAGGCCAAAGAACTTGATCAGAGCCGCGATCGGCAAATCGATGAGGCGCGACCAGTGCATCAGCGTCCCGTTGCCAAGCCCCATGCGGTACTGCATGAGATCGAACCAACCCTGCCCGTTCAGAAAGTCGCGCACCTCGACCAGACGCATGCCGTCGTCGTTGTCGGCACCGACGTAATCCTTCGCACCCGGCAGCTTGAGAGCGGCAAGAGCGACCAGCAGAATGACGCTGTAGAGAATGACGGACGGCCAGAGCCGCGCCGCCAATGCGCGCAGCGTCCCGGCGGAGAACTTCGATGCTGGATTGCCGGTCATCGAGGTAACATTCGTCATGGCGGATCTCGTTTTCAGTGCGCGACAGTTTAGCCATCGCGCATCAAGAAAGCGTAAAGCGTCGGAGGCCCGGCGCCTCATAGCTAGTTGTTAACGGCCAGCCGTTAGACTTGCCCGGATTTCTTCGTCACGGACCTGATCATGAGCGGATCAATGAGCGCCAACCTGAGCATCGCCGTCCTGCTTCCCTGCTACAATGAAGCGGCGACGATCGGCGCCGTCGTGCATGGCTTCAAGGCCGCCTTGCCGGGCGCGCAGATCCACGTCTACGACAACAACTCCACTGACGGCACAGCGCTGCACGCGATGCTCGCGGGCGCGACAGTGGTGCGGGAACGCCGACAAGGCAAAGGCCATGTCGTGCGCCGCATGTTCTCCGACATCGATGCCGACATCTACATCATGGCCGATGGCGACGGCACCTATTCGCCCGATGACGCCGAAGAGCTCATCCGCACGCTGCTTACCGAACGTGCCGACATGGTGGTGGGTACCCGCCGCGGGGTTCATATGGATGCCGGCAGACAGGGGCACGCTTTCGGAAACCGGATCTTCAACGTGCTTTACCGCACGATCTTCGGCTCTGATTTCACCGACATATTTTCCGGCTACCGCGTCTTCTCCCGCCGCTTCGTCAAGAGCTTCCCGGCGGTATCGGGAGGCTTCGAGATCGAAACCGAGATGTCCGTGCATGCCTCGAGGCTGAAATTGCCGGTCAGCGAGCTGGAACTCGACTACGGTCGCAGACCGGAAGGATCACACTCCAAGCTCTCCACCTTCAAGGACGGCGCCAAGATTCTCTGGATGTTCGCGATGCTGATGAAGGAGACGCGGCCTTTTGCGTTCTTCGGGATGATCAGCAGCTTCTTCATGCTGACAAGCCTCGGCTTCATGGTTCCGGTTCTCGCCGAATATTTCGAAACGGGCCTTGTCAGCCGGATGCCGACCTGGGTTCTCTCGATGGCGCTGATGATGATCTCGTTCATGATGTTCACTGCTGGTGTCATTCTCGATTCCGTCGCTCGCGCCCGCGCCGAGCAACTTCGCATCCATTATATGAACCTGATCGCTCCCAGCCTCGGCTACGGCAGCGCCGCCACCACAGGCGAGACGGAGATGCAATCCCACCGGCAGCGCAAGACGGGGGCGGCATGAAGAAGCTGCTTCGCTTTGCGATCGCGGGAGGGCTCGGATTTGTCGTCGACGCCGGCATTCTAGCGTTGCTGCTGCATGCGACGCCGCTCGGCCCATTTCTTGGTCGCCTGATCGCGATTGCCGCTGCCATGACGGTGACGTGGCTGTTCAACCGAACGTTCACGTTCGACCGGTCGCGCCATTCCCTGGCGGCCGAAGGCTTCCGTTACGGTTCCGTCGGCGTCACCTCGGCTCTGGTCAACTACGGCCTATATTCGGCGCTGCTCATCACATTGCCTGCGCTGCAGCCGCTTGCGGCGATGGTTTTCGCCACCGCCGCATCGATGTTCCTCAGCTTTTTCGGATACTCGCGCTTCGTGTTCCGCAGCGAGTAAGCGTTAGACAGCCTCCCAGCCATCCTTTTCGCTGGCGCGATAGATCGCGTCGATGAACTTCTGGTTCAGCTTCGAACTCTGGAGAGAGACCACTTCTTCGTTCTCTCCCATCGCTGCGCGCGCGAATGCTTCCGCCTGGCATCTATACTGACGGCTGTCCTGGAACCGGAAGATGGTCGATTCATTGTGGCTGCGATTGGCCAGCTCGACCTCTTCGGCACCCCAGCGGTTTGCATTGAAGGGAGACCGGACCTCGATGTAGCCCTCGGTGCCGTGAAATGTCATGGACTGACGGTTGGCGAGCTGCGTCGAGATATAGAAGCTCAATTCGAACGTGCCGAAATCCGCCTTCACGCTGGAATAGATGTCGGTGCCAAACTCCGGATCGCGCTCGGTGACGGCCTGGACGCGCAGCGGTTCCTTGCCGGTCGAAAAGCGTGTCGTGATCGTCGGGTAAACGCCGATATCGGGCAAGCCGCCGCCGCCGAGCGCGGGGATGTTGCGCATATTGCCCGGGTCGCGGTTGAAGTAGGTGAAAACACCCTGGACATGGCGGAGATTGCCGATAGCCCCTTCCGCGATCAGCGAGCGGACCTTCCGCCACACCGGCGCGTAGGTGACCATGTAGGCTTCGGCGATCAGGACCTTGTTGCGATCCGCAGCCGCGATCACGCCATCGATGTCGTCCGCCTTCAGCGCAATCGGCTTTTCGCAAAGCACATGCTTGCCAGCGTCGGCCGCCTTGATGGCCCATTCGATATGCTGGGCCGTCGGCAGCGGAATATAGACCGCGTCGATCTTGTCGGAGGCCAACATCTCCTCGTAGGAGCCGAAGGCGTGAGGCACCGAGAAACGGTCGGCCATCTCCCGCGCCCTGGACAGGTCGCGGCTTGCGACAGCCGTCACGACGCAGTTTTCCGCATCCTGAATGGCGGGAACAACGAGGTCCCGGCCGATTTTTGCAGTCGACATAATACCGAAGCGCAACATGGTGTTTCTCCCTTCTGAATTTTTGCGCAACATATTGGCCGGCATCCGGCCATGCAATGGCGCGGCTGCAATTCACGGAAGATTGGTTTCCATCCGAGACGCCCCTCGCTAAGTTACGGCGTCGGCTCTTTTTGCCGTGCCCCCGATTTCAATTCTTTCAGCAATTTAGGAGAGCGCCATGAACATGCGCCAACTTGGAAAAACCGGGCTTTCGATTTCCCCCATCGTCTTTGGCGGCAACGTCTTCGGCTGGACCGCGGACGAAAAGACGTCGTTCGAAATCCTCGACGCGTTCTTCGATGCCGGCTTCAACACCATTGATACTGCTGACGTCTATTCGGCCTGGGTGCCTGGCAACAAGGGCGGCGATTCCGAAGAGATCATCGGCAAATGGCTGAAACAGGGCAAGGTATCGCGAGACAAGGCGATCATCATCACCAAGGTCGGGTCCGACATGGGCCAGGGCAAGACCCTCAAGGAAACCTACATCCTCAAGGCCGTCGAAGATTCGCTGCGTCGTCTGCAGACCGACTATATCGACCTCTATCTCTCGCATTGGCCGGATGAAGACACGCCGTACGAGGAAACGCTCGGCGCCTTCGCAAAGCTGAAGCAGCAAGGAAAGATCCGGTCGATCGGCTGCTCGAACCTCGACGCTACCCAGCTGAAGGCATCGTTCGACGCCGCGGAAAAGGCAGGTGTGCCGCGCTATGACGTCATTCAGCCGGAATACAATCTCTATGAGCGCGCGAGCTTCGAGGGGCCTCTCGCCGAACTCTGCATCGAGGAAGACATCGGCGTCATCACCTATTTCAGCCTTGCGGCGGGCTTCCTCTCCGGAAAATACCGCACCAAGGCCGATACAGAAGGACGAGCACGCGAGGGCCGGGTCGCGCAATATCTCGACGACAAGGGTCTGCGCATTCTCGCCGCGCTCGACAAGGTTGCCGCGGAAACGGGCGCAAAACCGGCCGAGATCGCGCTGGCATGGCTGCTCCGGAAGAAGGGCGTAACCGCACCGATCGCCAGCGCCACCAGCCTCTCGCAGCTTCAGAGCCTTACGAAATCGGCCGCGCTCAATCTGTCGGACGATGCGATGGCGCTGCTCGACGCCGCAGGCGCCTGAGGGGAGCAAGACCATGACCGTGACCATTCGTGATGCGCGACCCGACGACGAGGCCCGCTGGCGGCAACTTTGGGCGGGCTACCTCGCCTTCTACGAGGTCACGGTCGATGCCGATATCACCGACTCCACCTGGAGTCGGGTTTTCGACCCGGCGTCGGAGATCTCGATGCGCGTCGCGGAAGTCGACGGTCGCGTAATGGGATTTGCGCTTTACCTCACCCACGAAGGCACCTGGATCCGGGGCAAGGACTGCTACCTTGAGGACCTTTTCGTCGATGCGGAAGCCCGCGGCCGAGGCGTCGGCAAGGCATTGATGAACGATCTGATCGCGCTTTGCAAAGACAGGGGCTGGTCACGCCTCTACTGGCACACCAGCGAGCACAACAAGACGGCGCGCGCGCTCTACGACAGCTACGTGGAGAGCGATGGCCACATTCGCTACCGGATCAATTTTTGAGCGCCGGGAAGCCTTCGTATAGCGCCGAATGCGTCCCCTCCCAGTTCGGCATCCCTCGCCGGGTCAGCGTACCTCTTGGACGGACATAGCTTTGAATGATCCTTCGTGGCCGCTCGTGCCACTGGATGTTGAAGGCCCATAGCTTGGGAAAGAAGCAGAGCGACGCGTAAGGGAGGTGGTCGTGGATCCACCACGCCAGCTTCTGCCAATCCTCTTCGTCGCGGTAGTGATCGACCATCCATGGGACGACGATGCAGGCGGTCGCCCCCATGCATCCGTCGGCGTCCTTGCGGTCCCAGATATGATCCGCAGCGGTTGCGGCGTTCGAGGAACAGTTCAGCTTGTTCCGGTTGCCGAACTGGTTGACTTCCGCCGAGCGATAACCGGAACGGATATGCAGGCGTCCGAACGTCGCCTGCAGCGGCTCCAGCAGCTGCTCGCAGAGATGCCGGCCGGCTTCGACGGCCAGATCGGGATCGTCGGGTATGTTGGAAATGCGATAGAAATCAGCGATCTCCGAATGCAGGAAATCGCGCAGGAAGAAATTCTGCGACAACCGCACACGCCCGAGATCTTCCAAACCCTTCATCGAACCCGGCTTCTTCACGCTTGATCCTCCGCCTGCGCCGCGATCCTTTCGCATGCACACCAAGCGCGCAACCCGATTTCCGCTCTACTGAAATGTTCTGCGCTCAACTGGCCGAAGTTGGTAGAGCATCCGACAGACGGTCATATTCATCTTTTCTCATTTAGTGATAATAGACTCCTCCTGCCAAACGCGCGGCGGGAGGGGGAGATGCAGATTGACGGAGGGAAACCAACGAATATCGCCGAACTCGAAGGCCGCCTTGTCGTTTTAGAGATCGTTGCCATGACATCGCTCGCATTGGTGATCGGCGTATGCGACGAGGGAAACGCGCACCTCGGCAGAAATGTGCTCTACCTCATCCGCGATGCGGTCGCGAACAAATGCGAGGAACTCGCCCTCTCCAACACCGCGACGTCAGCCGCCACGACCTACGTGGAAGAGCTTCTGCAGGCTGCGGCCGGATCATTGTTTCCGAACGGCCACGAGTGACGTCGACGCCTTGCGGCTTTGTCGCCCCGCCCTATGCTTTAGAACACAACCTTGCGGGGGACGCGCCACATGTCAGATCAGCAGGCAATCGAAGCAGTCGTTCATCTCTACGTTGAAGGCATGACATTCGCCAACGAGGCCGCCTTGAAAAAGGCGTTCCACCCGCAATGCGCCATCATAGGGCACTATGAA
The DNA here is from genome assembly GCA_900489925.1 of Hyphomicrobiales bacterium. Lineage (GTDB taxonomy): Bacteria > Pseudomonadota > Alphaproteobacteria > Rhizobiales > Rhizobiaceae > Rhizobium. The sequence goes on from UEHQ01000002.1 coordinate 619,452, forward strand.
AACGTCGTGGAATGGCTGACCCGCGACGAGTTTATCGCTGCCATCGTCGCCGAAGGCTCGGCGCCGCCCGGAACACAGCCTTACATGGATATCGAACTGGTCGATTTCGTCGGCGACGCCGCCAGCGTGAAAGTCAGCGATGACTTCGCCGGGATGCGCTTCACCGACTACCTGTCGATGCTGAAGATCGACGGCCGCTGGACGATCGTCAATAAACTGTACTATCTCAACACATAGAAAAGCCGGCGAAATCGCCGGCCTCTCGCTTGTCTGTGGGTGATCTCAACCTCTGAGAACGCCGCCCGTGGCCTTGGTGACGCTGGCGACGATCTTCTGCGTCAGGATCTCGAAATCCTCGTCGGTCAGCGTGCGCTCGACCGGCTGGATCTGCACCTCGATGGCGACGGACTTCTTGCCCTCGCCAACAGAGGCGCCCTCGAAGATATCGAAGACATTCACGCCGGCGACCAGCTTGCGGTCGGCACCAGTCGCAGCCTTGATGATGGCGCCGGCCTCGACTGCCTTGTCGACGACGAAGGCGAAGTCGCGCTTGACGGCCTGAAACTGCGAGAGCTCCAGCGCCGGCTTGGTGCGGGTCGCCTTCTTCTTCGGCTCAGGCATGGCGTCGAGATAGACCTCGAAGCCCGCGAGCGCGCCGGAGACGTCGAGCGCTTCCAGCGTCGAGGGATGGAACTCCCCGAAATAGCCGAGCACGACCTTCGGGCCCATCTTGATGGTGCCGGAGCGGCCGGGGTGATACCATTCGGGACCACCCTGCTCGACCTGGATGTTGGTCATCGGCAGGCCGCAGGCCTCGATCACGGCAAGCGCATCGGCCTTGGCGTCGAAGACGTCGACCGGCTTGCCGCCGCCCTTGGATGCATTCGACCACATGCGGCCGGAGCCCGCCATCGAGGCGGTGCCGCGACGGATGCCGCCAGCAACGCGTCGCTGGCCTTCCGGCCTGTCGTTCTCATAGGTGCCGGACACTTCGAAGATCGCGACGTCGCCATAGCCCTTGTCGGCATTGCGCTGGGCAGCCGTGAGCAGACCCGGCAGCAGCGAGGGGCGCATGTCGGACATTTCGGCTGCGATCGGGTTGGCCAGCTTCAGAGCCGGCGAACCGCCGCCGAAGAGCTTCGCCTGATCTTCCGAAATGAAGGACCAGGTGACGGCTTCCAGCATGCCGCGCGAGGCAAGCGCGCGCTTGGCGGTGCGGGTGCGGATCTGCAAGGTCGTCAGGATGCGGCCGTTGACTTCGGTGTGGCTTTCCAGCGGCGCCGGCTTGATGTTGTCGACGCCATGGATACGCATGACCTCTTCGACGAGATCGGCCTTGCCATCGACATCGGGACGCCAGGAGGGAACGGCGACCGAGACGCGCTCGCCCGAGCCGGTGACCTTGAAGCCGAGGCGCGTCAGGATCTCGACGCTCTCTTCGGTCGAAACTTCGAGGCCCGTCAGGCGCTTCACTTCCGAGAAGGGGAAGTCGACGATCTTCGGCTCGTAGCCCTTGTAGCCAACAATCTCGGCCTTCGCGGCCGTGCCGCCGCAGAATTCGAGCACCAGTTCGGTGGTGCGCTCAAGGCCGGGGACCATGTATTCCGGGTCGACGCCGCGCTCGAAGCGATAGCGGGCATCGGTGATGATGCCGAGGCCACGGCCTGATTTGGCGATGTTCATGGGGTCCCAGAGCGCCGATTCGATCAGCACGTCGGTGGTTTTTTCATCGCAGCCGGAATGCTCGCCACCCATGATGCCGCCGATCGACTCGATGCCGTTTTCGTCAGCGATGACGACGTTGTTCGGGCCGAGCTTGTATTCGCGCTGGTCGAGCGCCAGCACCGTTTCGCCGTCCCTGGCGCGGCGAACCGTGAGGTTGCCCTTGACCTTGGCGGCGTCGAAGACGTGCATCGGGCGACCCTGGTCGAAGGTCATGTAGTTGGTGATGTCGACGAGCGCGTTGATCGGACGCAGGCCGATCGCCGTCAGGCGCTGCTGCACCCACTTGGGGCTCGGGCCGTTCTTGACGCCGCGCACCAGGCGCAGGCCGAAGCCCGGGCAGAGCTTGTCGTCGTCGAGATCGAGCGTCAGCTTGACCGGCGTGTCACCTTCGACGGAAAATGACGGTGCGGCGCGGGTCTTCAGCGTGCCGAGGCCGGAAGCGGCCAGATCGCGGGCGATGCCGTAGATCGAGGTGCAATCCGGACGGTTCGGCGTCAGGTTGATCTCGATCATCGGATCGTCGAGATGGGCGTAGGCGGCGAAAGACGTGCCGACAGGCGCGTCTTCGGGCAGGTCGATGATGCCGTCATGGCTGTCGGACATGTTGAGCTCCTTTTCGGAGCACATCATGCCGTGGCTTTCGACACCGCGGATCTTGCCGACGCCGAGCGTGACATCGATACCCGGCACATAATCGCCCGGCCGCGCCAGTGCGCCAACCAGACCGGCACGCGCATTCGGCGCACCGCAGACGATCTGCAGCGGCTTGCCGCCGTTGACATCAGGGCCGGCATCGACCGACAGAACCTTCAGACGGTCGGCCTCCGGATGCTTCTCAGCCGAAAGCACGCGGGCGATGACGAAGGGCTTGTAGGCCGCCTTGTCGTCGACATCCTCGACCTCAAGACCGATCTCGGTCAGCCGCTTGCAGATTTCATCCAGTGTGGCGTCGGTCTCAAGATGATCCTTGAGCCAGCAAAGCGTGAATTTCATGATCTTTATCCTCCCTTACGCGCTCAACCCGCTGAACAGCGTCGGCATGTCGAGTGGGCGGAAGCCGTAGTGGGTCATCCAGCGGACGTCGGCGTTGAAGAAGTCGCGCAGGTCGGGCATGCCGTATTTCAGCATGGCGATGCGGTCGAGGCCCATGCCCCAGGCAAAGCCCTGGTATTCGTCAGGATCGAGACCGCCGGCGCGCAGCACGTTCGGGTGCACCATGCCGCAGCCCAGGATCTCCATCCAGTCGGTGCCTTCGCCGAACTTGACGATCGGGCCGGAGCGGTCGCACTGGATATCGACCTCGAAGGACGGTTCCGTGAAGGGGAAGAAGGATGGGCGGAAGCGCATGGTGACGCTGTCGACCTCGAAGAAGGTCTTGCAGAATTCTTCCAGCACCCAGCGGATATTGGCGACATTGGCCTTCTTGTCGACGACGAGACCCTCGACCTGGTGGAACATCGGCGAGTGCGTCGCGTCCGAGTCCTGGCGATAGGTCTTGCCTGGGATGATGATGCGGATCGGCGGCTTCTGCGCTTCCATGGTGCGCACCTGCACCGGCGAGGTATGCGTGCGCAGCACCTTGCGCTCGCCGTTCTCGTCAGGATTGAAGAAGAAGGTGTCGTGCATCTCGCGGGCCGGGTGGCCCTCGGGGAAGTTCAGCGCCGTGAAGTTATAATAGTCGGTCTCGACATCGGGACCTTCGGCGATCGAGAAGCCCATGTCGGCGAAGATCGCGGTGATCTCATCGACGATCTGGCTGATCGGGTGGATGCGGCCGCGTTCGGCGGGCGAGGAGCGGACGGGGAGCGAGACGTCGACCGTCTCGGCCTTCAGCCGCGCATCGATCGCCGCCTTCTTGAGGTCGGCCTTGCGCGCGTTGATCGCGTCGGTCACCACAGTCTTCAGTGCGTTGATTGCCGCGCCGCGGGTCTGTCGCTCTTCCGGCGACATGGCGCCGAGCGTCTTCAGCAGTTCGGACACCGAGCCCTTCTTGCCCAGCGCGCCAACACGCACCGCTTCGATTGCCGGTTCGTCGGCAGCAGCTGCGACGTCAGACAGAAGTTGCTTTTCCAAAGTATCGAGTTCGGTCATCTTTTCCTGCCTCGCGGGCGTCAGTCTTGTCGACAATTTACGAAAACATGCGTGAGATAGCTGGTTGCCACGATGAAACGTTGCAGATCACTACCCATGTGGACGCGGCCAATCAACCGGGCAGCCCATAAAAAGCCGCCGAGAAAGCCGGTAAGCTTGCGCAGTTCGGCGACCGCGGCAGGCGGTGCCACCTTGACCCAGGCCTGGTAGGCCCGATCGTAGGTTTTCTTGCCGAAATGCGCGCGTGTGGCCACCTGCAGAAACAGCAGCCAGATGTCGCGCGCTTGCGCGACCTCCAGTGGCATGACGGTATCGGGCTCTTCTTCGAAGTCCATGAAGCCGATGCGGCCGTCCTTCAGGAACATATCCCGTGGATAAGGGCGACCATGGCAAAGACCCTTGGCATGCAGCCGACCGAGTTCGCCGGCGCAATGAACGAGCATATCGTCGTGGGCGACAGGATCGACCTTGCGGATACCGTGGAGATAGGTGTCAACCGTCTTGCCCGCATCGCTGAAGACGACAGCGGCTCCCGACGCATAGATGACGCGCGCCGTCGGCACGCCATTTTCCGAAAACTGGGCAATGCGGCGAATTTCGCGCGCCGCCATGCCCTCGTCGGCAAGCACCGGAGACGGCCGGAGGAAGGGAGCGCGAAGAAGAGCGGCCAGCGTGCGCTGAAGCGCAACCCAGCGCGAGGTCCGCTCCGTGCCGTAGCGCTTGATCCACACGGCGCCTTTCGACAAGGCGACGCGCTCGACCCGTCGACCGGAGCCGTTGATAAGCGCCGCGAGCAGAACGGGAACGTCCTTCTCGCACAAGCCCTCATCGGCCACCAGGGTTTCGAAATCGCCCGCCACGTCTTTCGGCGTCCTTATTCAGATCAAAACGAAAGAACCCGCGCAAGCTTTGCCAGCGCGGGTTCCAAATCATCGAAACGAAGGTTCGAATAGCGCCGGCTTAGTTGACGGCTGCTTCAAACTCGTTCTTCGTACCGGCGTCCTTCAGGTACTCGAGAGCCTTCTTGGAGGCTGCAACGAGTGCACCGAATGCTTCCGGCTCATGGATTGCCATGTCGGAGAGAACCTTACGGTCAACTTCGATGCCAGCCTTGTTCAGGCCGTCGATGAAGCGGCCGTAGGTCAGGCCGAATTCGCGGACAGCGGCGTTGATACGCTGGATCCACAGAGCGCGGAAGTTGCGCTTGTTGATCTTGCGGTCGCGGTAAGCGTACTGCTTCGAACGATCGACAGCAGCCTTCGCGGCGCGGATGGTATTCTTGCGACGGCCGTAAAAGCCCTTAGCGGCCTTCAGAACCTTCTTGTGCTTGGCGTGGGCGGTAACGCCTCTTTTTACACGTGCCATTTCATGATCTCCTTAATCTATACGTTCGCGGAATAGTCTTAGAGACCGTTCGGCAGGTAGTTCTTCACGACCTTGCGGCCATCCGGTTCTGCGAGAACCATGGTGCCACGTGCATCGCGGATGAACTTGTTGGAACGCTTGATCATGCCATGGCGCTTGCCAGCAGCTGCAGCCTTGACCTTGCCGGTCGCGGTGATCTTGAACCGCTTCTTGGCAGCAGACTTCGTCTTCATCTTGGGCATTTTGCTACTCCGTTTCTGATCCCCCTGCGCGCTTCAAAAGAAGCCTTCTCGCGATGCCCGGTTTCCCTGGAGTCGCAACAAGTGCGGGAGCGTTTGTTGTTGATCTGCGGCCCCGGTGACGAACCGTTCCGCAAGCATTCGAAACTGCCACGGCATGCCCTGCCGGTCAGTTCGGACGCGCGCTTATAACCGCGACGTCATAAAAGTGCAACGGGGCGAAGCGAGGAATCTTCCGTGCCCCGAAATCAGGGCGCACCTTCCCTGGCGGGCAAGGTCATTTTCACCATCAACCCACCCAGTTTCGAGGCCAGGAGATCGAGCTTTCCGCCATAGGCTTCGACGATATCGGCGGAGATTGCAAGCCCGAGCCCAGAACCGGAGGTCTCGTCATCGATGGTGATTCCGCGCTTCAGCATCCGGTCGTAACTCTCGGCGCCCGCGCCGGGGCCATCGTCGGAGACGATCAATACGACATGCCGTTCGTCGTGGCGGGCGCTGAGTTCTATTCGCGAGCGGGCAAAGCGTACGGCATTGTCGAGCACATTGCCCAGCGCCTCTGCGATATCAGCCGGATCCGCCTGAATGGTCAGCGTCGGATCGATATCGACATGCCAATCGATGCCCTTCCCCGATGTGAACGCCTGCAGGACATTGACGAGTTTTCCCGATATGCCGAGCAGCGACGTCGTCGCCATCTGTTCGACGCCCATACGAGCGGCCTGCAACTGGCGATCGGAGCGCTGGCGCACGAGCTCGATCTGCTGCAGAGCGGTGTCGCGCTTTTCCGCCGGCAGGCTCTCGGCGAGATGCGACAGAACCGTCAGCGGTGTCTTCAGACCGTGGGCGAGATCGCTTGCCCGCGCCCGGGCCCGCTCGACCGCCGTTTCCCGTTCGGTCAGCAACAGGTTGATCTCGCGCACCAGCGGCGTCACCTCGCTCGGTCCGCTCCAGCCAATATGAGCTAGGCGGCCAGCGCGGATATCGGCGACGCTGTCACGAAGCCGCGCCAGCGGACGAAGGCCAATCCAGCCCTGCAGAAAGGCAGCCAGCAGCAGGATCCCGCCGATCGACAGCAGCATCAACCGCAACGGCCGGTGATAGCTTTCAAGCACCTTCTCCATCTCGGCTTTGGAGAAACCGGCGTAGACCGTGAAATCCTTGCGGGCGGCGCCCTCCCCCAGGCTCATCCGCTTTTCAGAAACAAGAACAGGCAGTCCGTCCGGGCCTTCTGCCTGGCGGAACCCGCAATAGAGGTCCTCGGACAGATCGCCCGCGGCGATCTCCTCATCCCACAGCGATCGCGAACGCAAGGGGCGCCCGCCATCGTTCGGAGAGATCTGCCAGTAGCGGCCGCCCGTCGGCAGGTCGAAGCGGGTGTCGGCCAGTTCACCCGTCAGCACAAGCCGCTCATCTTCCACCGTGAGGCGCGCGGCGAGAGAATCCATCACGCCTGTCATCTCATACGAATACTGGTCGGCGAGATAATCGGTGAACAGATGACTGAGCACGAACCAGACGATCGTCAATGCAACGCCGATCGCGACCAGCGCGCCGACGGCAAGGCGAAATCGCAGCGAGCCCATCATGCGCCACGCCGCTCCGGCAGCACATAGCCGAAGCCACGGCGCGTCTCGATCGCGTCGCTGTCGGTCTTCTTTCTCAGTCGTGCCACCATGGCCTCGACGGCATTCTTGGCGGCATCGTCGTCCCGGCCTTGAACCTGGCTCGCAAGTTCGGCGGCGGTCAACACCGCGCCCGGTCTTGCGATGAAAAGCGCCAGCATCCGATACTCGAGCGGACTGAGGTCCAACTCCCGGCCGTCGAATGTCACCCGGCGGGCATTTTCATCCAGCGTGAAGCGATCGGCGGACTTGACGCGTGAGCGGCCGGCACCGGAGCGGCGCAACAAGGCGCGCAGACGCGCGATCAATTCCTCGGTGCGAAACGGCTTCGGCAGATAGTCGTCGGCGCCGGCATCGAAGCCATCAACGCGCTCCATCCATGAGCCGCGAGCCGTCAGCACGAGAACGGGCGTATTGATGCCCGCCATGCGCCATCGCTTCAGGATAGACAGGCCATCCATGCCTGGCAGGCCGAGATCGAGAATGATCGCGGCGAAGTCACTGGTCTCGCCTTCTTCCCAGACCTGCGGCCCGGTTGCGAGAACGTCGATGCGGTAGCCCTCCCGCTGGAGCGCCTCGACCACATGACTGGAAATGTTGGCGTCGTCCTCCCCCAGCAAGATCCGCATCGATCACGATCCCCCCAGCAACGTGCCATTGCGAGCGTTGATGCGCAGGGTTCTGATGGTTCCGGCGCCGTCCCTGACTTTCAACTGATAGGTATCGCTGAACATCGACCGCTTCAGCCGAACATCGATGACGCGGCCATAGCGCCGCATGTCGATGTTTTTCAAGATCGCCTTCAGGGGCAGCACCTTGCCGTCTCGTACTGCATCCCTGGCGCGATCGTAGTCCGAACCGCGCCCTTGATTGCCACTGCTGCCGCTGTTGTCGCTGTCATCGTTGCCGCTGTCGTCATCGCCGTCGTCGCTGCCATGACCGCCTCCGCTATCATCGCCGCCGCCGTGGCCGCTGTCGTCGCTGCCACCATGGCCGCTGTCATCGCTTCCGGAGCCGGAATTCGACCCGGACGAACCGGAACCAGAGGAGCCGCTGCCCGAGCTGCCCGACCCGCTGTTGCTGCCGCCATCCTTGGCAGACGCATCGCGCACCGCGACGTTGCCGGCGGCCGCGAACCAGCAGGTCAGCAACAACAAAGAGAGAAGCGAGCGGCGTCTGGGGTCCATGATTGTTCCGGCGATTAAGGGCCAGCAGCTAGATTGAACGCTTCGCTGCGGCGAGGCAAGGTCGCCAGACCAAGAGACCCCGACGCATGGCGACGGAGCCTCTTTCTTCCGAGGCGGTCGGAAGATCTGTCGCACGTTTACCGCGCGGCAGCGGGGAAGATCTGGACGCTGGTGATTGCCCCGGGGTTGCGGCGAGCATCGGACCTGTGAACCTGGGCCTTGATGACGCGCGTTCCATGTTCGCGCTCGACCTCGATTTCCAGCAGCCGGCCAAGCTGATCACGGGCAACAAGCGATCCGTTCAGCAGTCCGCGCAGGCTCGAGTCAGAAACCTTCAAAACGGTCTGCGGCCTGTCGGACCGGCCACGGTCTCCCCGCCCGCTATGGTTTCCGGGATTATCGTCGCCTACGTCATGAGAGGGGCCATCATCAGAGGCGCGATCGTCGCGACGACCGCCGTGATCATCATTGCCGTCGTCGTCATTGCTGTCATCGCCGTGACCACCACTACGTCCGCCGTGGTCGTCACTGCCATGATCGTCGCTGCCGCTGCGACCGGAGCTACCGCCGCCGCTGCCGCTGCCTGAGGAACCGCCATCGTCGTGACCGCCCCGGGCCAATGCAACAGCAGCCGAAGGAGCCGGGCCGAACGATTGAACGATCGGCATCGACGCCGTCAGCGCCAATGCGGCAACCGATGCGAGCGCCATACTGCGAATCTTGATTGTCATGACTTGCCTCCTCTCTCGTTTCGATGAGGAGAGAATGGCAAAGGTTGGCTGACAACGCGTTGAGTGCCGATGTCAGCATCCTGTCAGATTGATAGGACAGCCTAGAAATACAAAAGCCGCCCTTTCGGACGGCTTTGATACGAACGGCGGCGATGCGCCCAGTTCCGACATCTTATTTCGGTGCGAGCACCATTTATTTCGGTGCGAGCACCATCATCATCTGGCGGCCTTCGAGCTTCGGCTCGGCTTCGACCTTGGCATATTCCAGGGTATCGGCCTTGACCTGCTGCAAAAGCTTCATGCCCAATTCCTGGTGAGCCATTTCGCGGCCGCGGAACTTCAGGGTCACCTTGACCTTGTCGCCCTCCTCGAAGAAACGACCCATCGCCTTCATCTTCACCTCATAGTCATGGGTGTCGATGTTCGGGCGCATCTTGATTTCTTTGACTTCGACGATCTTCTGCTTCTTGCGCGCCTCGGCGGCCTTCTTCTGGTTGGCGTATTTCAGCTTGCCCAGATCGAGGATCTTGCACACAGGCGGTTCGGCGTTGGGGGAAATCTCCACCAGGTCGAGGCCGGCTTCCTCAGCCATTCTCAGGGCCTGGTCAGTCGCCACGACGCCTAGATTCTGTCCTTCAGCATCGATGAGCTGAACTTTGGGAATGCGAATTTCCCTGTTCGAGCGCGGCCCTTCCTTTACGGGCGCGTCGTTCTTGAAAGGTCTGCGAATGGTCGTACTCTCCTCGCGTTGTTTCGGATTGCTGCAGCGGATCGCCTCTATATAAGGAAGACGACCGAGTTTCGCCATCGCTGCAACCAAGTCATTAGCACGCTTTAGCGGAAAAATCACCTGCTGTCAGCCTGTCAAGAATCTGTTTTATAGCCACTAAACAAACGGAGTTCCGCCATGTCTGACGCAAATCCCGCCATCGATCATCAGTTCCTGACCGTCGGATCCGCCGACGCTGCTCGCGAGATCGCCTACGTCGTCCGCCCGCACGCCGAGCGCGCGACCGGCCCGGCGCTGGTCTGGCTGTCAGGATACCGCTCCGACATGAGCGGGACCAAGGCGGTGGAGATCGACAGGCTGGCCGCCGAGAGCGGGCTTGCCTGCGTGCGCTTCGACTATTCCGGTCATGGCCTGTCGGGCGGGAACTTCGTCGATGGGACCATTTCACGCTGGCTGGAGGAGGCGCTTGCCGTCATCCTGCACGTCAGGCCGGAGCGCATCGTTCTCGTCGGCTCGTCCATGGGCGGCTGGATCGCTTTGCGGCTGGTGCAGGAGCTTGCCAAGCTTGCAGACGCACCAAAGCTCGACGGCATCGTCTTGATCGCGCCTGCGCCCGATTTCACGTCGGAGCTGATTGAACCTCATCTCACGCCGGCAGAGCAGTCCTCCCTGGCCGAACGGGGCTATTTCGAGGAGCGCTCCGCCTATAGCCCGGAGCCCAATATCTACACGCGCGCGCTCATCGAGGACGGTCGTGAGAACCGCGTGCTCAAGGGCATCATCGAGACCGGTTGCCCCGTCCATATCCTGCAGGGCATGAAGGATCCCGACGTGCCCTACCAGCACGCGATGACGCTCATCGAGCACCTTCCCGCCGACGATGTCGTGCTGACCTTTATCCGCGATGGCGACCATCGCCTCTCCCGTCCCGAAGATATCGAGCGGATGGTTGCCGCCGTCAAAGCGCTGATCCACTAGGCAAACCACGGTCAGGCCGCGCCTTAGGGACGCGGCCTGTCCCAAATCCTAACGCATTTTAACCATGTCTGCGAGTTGCACCTACCCTAGCAGAAGTAACGATTGACTCTCCGAGCCTCTCTCCGTTAACTTTTTGTTAAGAATTCAGGGGCGGTGCAAGGAAGAGCGGGCGTGCAGATCAAGGGTTTCCTGGTAGCCATGACGGCTGTGTTTGCGATGTCGACAGCCGCAACACCGGCGCCGGCCAACAATGTTTCGATGGTAACGGGCGCGTCGACCTCGCAGCCGATCGGCCATTACGAGTTCTGTCAGACCCATCGCAGCGAGTGCGGCGCCAACCGCAACGCCGCGGTCGCCGAAATGTCGGACGCCAAATGGGCGCTCGTTCGTTCTGTCAACTCGATGGTCAACAACACCATCACGCCGATGACCGACAAGGAAATCTACGGCAAGGACGAGGTCTGGGCCTATCCCACGACGGCAGGTGATTGCGAAGATTTCGCACTACTAAAGCGTCGCATCCTCATTCACCGTGGCTTCTCGCCGGCTAACCTTCTCATGACCGTCGTTCGCAAGCCGGATGGCGAGGGCCATGCGGTTCTCACACTGCGCACCACGCAAGGCGATTTCATCCTCGACAATCTCGCTTCGACCGTCAAACCGTGGTTCGAGACGAGCTATTCCTTCATCAAGCGCCAGTCGAGCTACAATGCCGGCCGCTGGGTCACCATCGAGAACGGCCGCGACGTTCTGGTCGGCGCTCTGAAGTAATCACGGCGCACACTGCGGAATTGGAGGCCGGCTTATCGCCGGCCTTTTTCGTTTCCGGATCAGGAATTGCCAATCAGGATACCGGCGCCAAGAACCAGCCCGCCGCCGACGACAACCTGAAACGCTGCGCGCAGGAACGGCGTTTCCATATAGCGATTCTGAATGAACGCGATCGCCCATAGCTCGAAGATCGCGATAATCACGGCCATGGTGGTCGCCGTCCAGAAATTCGGGATCAGATACGGCAGGGTGTGCCCAAGGCCGCCCAGCGCCGTCATCAGGCCGCAGGCAAGCCCGCGCTTGATCGGGGAGCCGCGTCCGGAGATCTTTCCGTCGTCATGGGCGGCTTCGGTAAAGCCCATGGAAATACCGGCACCGACGGAGGCGGACATGCCGACGAGGAACGTCTGCCAGGTATCCTGGGTCGCAAACGCCGCAGCGAAGATCGGCGCGAGTGTCGAGACCGAGCCGTCCATGAGACCAGCCAGACCGGGCTGCACATAGGTCAGGACAAACTGCCGGCGGACCGTCTGATCCTCTTCCGCGCGCGCATCCTCGGGCAGGTGCTTTTCGCCTAACATGCGGGTGATGTCCCCATGCCCCTGTTCGGCGAGCGCAAGATCGCCAAGCAGCTGGCGTGTCCGCGCATCGGAAACGCGACCGGTCGCCTCGACATAGAACCGATAGGCCTGCTGCTCCATGGCCTCGGCCTCGGCCCGGATCGTCTCCAGCGACAGATTGCGGGCCAACCAGTCCGGCCGCCGCTCGTAGAAACCGCTGACGTGCTCGCGGCGGATGAGAACGATACGTTCTCCGAAACGCTCGCGATAAATGGCGATCAGAGACTGGCGGTGGGTGTCCTCGACCTCGGCCATTTCTTCGAACACCTTGGCGGATGCCGGATAGTCGGCCCTCAGGCGATCAGCGTAGGCGAGATAGATGCGCGCATCCTCTTCCTCCGACGCGATTGCCAGCGCAAGGATCTCCTGCTCGGAGAGTGACGTAAAAGGGCGTTTCGACGATCTGAAAAATCTATTGAACATGGCATCCTCTTTTTAGAATTATTCTAATTTAAGAGTGCGCCCACTGACCGTCAAGGCCGCAAGTATCTTATGATACCCGTCCCGTCCGGTCGAAGAGACTTACAATAGAAACGCCGATGCCCCGCTTAACTGGCATGTATACCCTGGCGCACGCTAAGGTCTACATCCCAGAAAAAAGCGAAAGAATCTTGCCTGAATTCTTGCGAAAATCGGGTTGAATTTTGCAACTGCCGGGTTGAGATATATAAAAACGCGGGCATAGTATTGTCGAAACTAGGCGTCTATGGGGGAAACCGACGTGCCAGATCCGGTGGATATGATTGTTGGCCAGAATGTCAGGGCGCTTCGGGCAAAGCGACGCATATCGCAGCTGGAACTGGGCGAGGCGTTGGGCCTCACCTTTCAGCAGATCCAGAAATACGAAAAAGGAACCAACCGCGTATCGGCCAGCAAGCTGCACCAGATCGCGGTTTTTCTCGGCGTCGAGATTTCAGCCCTGTTCGAAGGCGCGAACACGACGGACGCATCCGCGCGGCCGGGGCTCAGCGCCGAAGCCTATGAGCTCGCCGTCCACTACGACCGGCTGAGTTCAGCCGCCGGCAAGGAGGCCGTCAAGACGATCCTGACGCTGATGAACGGAGAAGCGTTCGCTTAACGCGCCCAGCGGGCTGCGATATCAGTGCAATTCGCGCTCGTGCAGAGCGACCAAGAGGTCGTCCTGGGTCTGGTGACCGGCGTGGTACAGATCAATTGCGATGCTGGCAATCGAAAGGCCCTGCTGGCTGCGAATCTTGATGTTGCGCTCGGCGCACCAAGCGTAAAGAGCGCCTGCGAGTACATCGTCATCGTCAGACTGGAAGGTGCTTGCTACCGTCATGGAAGTTGCCCTCAGTTAGAATATTCCCCTGCAGCCATCATGAATAGATTCGTCGGCGCTGCAAAGCGCGATCGGCGACCTGCGTTAACACAAGACAGAACCGACGAGCGTGCTGTTTCAATATGAAGCAGATCGCAGGCGCTTTACTCGGAAGCCACGCGCGTGAGGTTATCGAGAGACAGGGAGCACGCCTCGATCGCATCCAGCATCTTGCGGAAACGAGGATGATTTCGAACTGAATCCAGGTCGGAGTCGTGCTTGAACCAGAGGATCTGGTAGCAGGAGGACTGCGGCAACAGCGACTCGAGAATGTCGAGCGCCGTGTCCCGCTCATCCAGCAGCGCGTACACGCAGGCAGCATTGTACTGCGCGACGATATCGTCGGGATCGATAGCCTGGGCGCGCCTGATCCATTCCTTGGCCCGCTCCTTGTCACCCATATGCGCCAGCGCAAGCGCGCCGCGGTGGGCGGGGCCTGAGTTTTCGGGATGGCGCTCGAGCGCACGTTCAGCGCGCTCCAGAGCGACACGCGCCCAGTTCTCCCGCTCCTTCTTGAAACCAAGGGAGCGGCAGGCGCTGATCAGGTGGATCGGCGAGAGATAGTCGTCCGGATGGATTTCCGAGGCTCTGGTGAAGAAGTTGATGGCGCGCTGGAACTTGCCCTGCATGAACATGAAGCGGCCGTAGTGGAAGTTCACCTCATAGAGATCGGGTTCGAGCGAGAGCGCCTTGTCGAACTCCACCAGCGCCTCATCGTCCCGCCCGTCCTGATGCAGCGCGAGGCCGCGCGAGGCATGGGCCTCGGCAAGATGCGGATCGAGCGCCAGCGCCTTGGCGGTCAGGTTCAGGATGCCCTGCAGCGTGTATTCGCCGGCATGCCAGTCACGCAGAGCGGATTCGCAATCGGCGATGCCGGCATAGGCACGGGCATATTGCGGATCGAGCGCAACCGCGGTCGTGAACATACGCCGTGCCATCAGCAGGTAGGGCCGCGTCCAGGTGTTGGAAAACTGCCTTCCGCGCAGATAGTAGGTGTAGGCTTCGACGCTGTTGGTGGGCTCGCTGGCGATTGCCTGCTTTTCCTCCGGCAGAAGCTTGATCTTCAGCTGAGCGACGATAGCGTGGGTGATCTCGTCCTGGATCGCGAAGATGTCGGTCAACTCGCGGTCGAACCGGTCCGCCCAGACGTGCCCGCCGTTCTTGGCATCGATCAGCTGTCCTGTTATGCGGACCCGCTGGCCGACCTTGCGGACGCTGCCTTCCAGAATGAAATTGACCCCCAGTTCGGCGGCCACCTGTTTCACCTGCACGGATTTTCCCTTGTAGGTAAAGGCCGTGTTGCGGGCGACGACATAGAGGTTCGAAATCTTCGACAGGTCGGTGATGATGTCCTCGGTAATACCATCGGAGAAATATTCCTGTTCGGGATCACCGCTCATATTGGTGAAGGGCAGGACGGCAACCAGTTGCTTGTGCTTCTCCTTTGCCGCGCTGAGAGCGGCCTCATGCACCTTCAGCGGCAATGCGCGCCTGGGTGCGACGGCGTATACCCTCACCGGGCGCGCGATGTTCTTCAGGGAATGCTCGCCCTTGTCCTGGAACACGACATCGAGCCTTCCGCCGACATGGTCTCTGGCGGACGCCGAAATCGCGATCCCGCCAGGCTCGGCGATCCCCTCCAGACGCGCGGCGAGATTGACGCCGTCCCCGAAGATATCGCCATCCTCGACCAGAACGTCCCCCAGATGGATACCGATGCGAAACTCGATGCGGCGCGGGTCCTCGACCAAGCCATTGCGCTCCGCCATGGCTCGCTGCACCTCGTCGGCGCAGGCTACCGCATTGACGATGCTGGAGAATTCGACGAGCATTCCGTCGCCTGTCAACTTGACGATCCGGCCCTTGTGAGCCGCGATCTTCGGGTCGATCAACTCCTCGCGGCAACGCTTCACGGCGGCAAGCGTGCCCGACTCGTCGGAGCCCATCAGACGGCTGTAGCCTACGATATCTGCTGCTAAGATGGCTGCGAGACGGCGTTCCAAGGTGACCTCGGCACTGGCTGACAAAAACACGGACGCAGGTCTAGTCTTCTTTAAGATGCCCGGCCGAACGTAATTAGCAATTAAGTAATAAAGCGAATAAAGACGCAAAAGTCGAGCCTGTTCCCGCAGTGCAACCGCTTAAGAACAGAAAAGCCCGGTTGACGGGCAACCGGGCTTTCGGAAAAGACCTGAAATCGAAGGATCAGTTCTCGAAGAACTCTTTCATTCGAGCAAAGAAACCGGTCGATTCTGGATTGTTTTCCTTGGAAGACAGCTCCTCGAACTCCTGAAGAAGCTCGCGCTGGCGCTTGGTGAGCTTCTGCGGTGTCTCGATCTGGATCTGGATGTAGAGATCACCCGTCTGCGGCGAGCGCAGTACCGGCATCCCCTTGCCCTTCAGGCGGAACTGCTTGCCGGCCTGCGTGCCTTCCGGCACGGTGACGCGCGACTTCGTACCGTCGAGGGTCGCGACATCGAACGTACCGCCGAGCGCGGCCGTCGTCATCGATATCGGGATCGAGCAATAGAGATCGGCTCCGTCACGCTGATAGAACTCGTGCGGCTTCACCGACAGGAAGATATAGAGGTCGCCCGCCGGTCCACCGCGCGTGCCGGCCTCGCCCTCGCCCTGCAGGCGAATGCGGGTGCCGTCCTCGATGCCAGCCGGAATGTTGACCGAGAGCGAACGCTCCTCGGTAACACGGCCCTGGCCGTGGCATTTCGTGCAGGGGTCGGGAATGATCTGGCCGCGGCCATGGCAGGTCGGGCAGGTGCGCTCGATCGAGAAGAAACCCTGGGCCGCGCGCACGCGGCCGGAGCCCTGGCAGGTGCCGCAGGTCTTCGGCTGGGTGCCGGGCTTGGCGCCCGAACCGGAACAGACGTCGCAGGTGATCGAGGTCGGAACCCTGATCTGCGCGGTCTTTCCGGAGAAGGATTCCTCCAGCGAGATTTCCATGTTGTAGCGAAGATCGGCGCCGCGTTCGCGACCGCCGGACGAGCGCTGCCGTTGCCGGCCGCCGCCCATCATCTCGCCAAAGATGTCTTCGAAGATGTCGGAGAAACCACCGCCGGCAAAGCCGCCGCCACCACCGCCCATGCCGCCGTGCTCGAAAGCAGCGTGGCCGTAACGGTCGTAGGCAGCCCGCTTCTGCGGGTCCTTCAGCGTCTCGTAGGCTTCGTTGATTTCCTTGAACTTCTGCTCGGCGGTATGATCATCGGGATTCTTGTCCGGATGGTATTTCATCGCCAGCTTGCGGAAAGCGCTCTTCAGCTCTTTATCATCCGCCGTCTTGGCGACACCCAGCGTTTCGTAAAAATCGGCTTTTGCCATTAAGGATCAGACCCCGGAAATGGATTTCCGGCTGCCATGGTGAGCAGCCGGAATGTCAGTTTCAAACGTGACCGTTTCGTCCAGCTTACGCGGACTTCTTGCGGTCGTCGTCCTTGACTTCTTCGTAGTCGGCATCGACGACGTTGTCATCGCGTGCTTCAGCCGATGCGTCTGCCGCACCACCTTCAGCCTGCTGCGCTTCGTAGATCGCCTGACCGAGCTTCATGGAGACTTCCATGAGGGTCTGGGTCTTTGCCTTGATGTCTTCGGCATCAGGCTCGGACGCTTCGGTTGCAGACTTCAGCGCGGCGATCGCATCGGAAATCGCCGTGCGGTCGGCTTCGGTGACCTTGTCGCCGTAATCCTTCAGCGACTTCTCGCTGGAGTGGATCAGGCTTTCAGCCTGGTTCTTGGCTTCCACGCCTTCGCGACGCTTCTTGTCGGCTTCAGCATTGGCTTCGGCGTCCTTGACCATCTTTTCGATGTCGGCGTCGGACAGACCACCAGAGGCCTGGATGCGGATCTGCTGTTCCTTGCCGGTGCCCTTGTCCTTGGCCGAAACCTGCACGATGCCGTTGGCGTCGATATCGAAGGTGACTTCGATCTGCGGAACGCCACGCGGTGCCGGCGGCAGGCCAACGAGGTCGAACTGGCCGAGCAGCTTGTTGTCGGCAGCCATTTCGCGCTCGCCCTGCGAAACGCGGATGGTGACGGCCTGCTGGTTGTCGTCGGCGGTCGAGAAGGTCTGCGACTTCTTCGTCGGGATCGTGGTGTTACGCTCGATCAGACGGGTGAAGACGCCACCCAGCGTTTCGATGCCGAGAGACAGCGGAGTTACGTCGAGAAGCAGAACGTCCTTGACGTCGCCCTGGAGAACGCCGGCCTGGATGGCTGCGCCGAGTGCGACGACTTCATCCGGGTTGACGCCCTTGTGAGGCTCCTTGCCGAACAGCTGCTTGACGACTTCCTGCACCTTCGGCATGCGGCTCATGCCACCGACCAGAACGACTTCGTCGATCTCGGCTGGCGTGACGCCGGCATCCTTGAGGGCTGCCTTGCACGGCGCGATGGTGCGCTGGATCAGATCGTCAACCAGGCTTTCCAGCTTGGCCCGGGTCAGCTTCAGCGTCAGGTGCTTCGGACCGGTTGCATCGGCCGTGATGAACGGCAGGTTGATTTCGGTCTGCTGCGAGGACGAGAGTTCGATCTTGGCCTTTTCGGCAGCTTCCTTGAGGCGCTGCAGAGCAAGCTTGTCGCCCTTCAGATCGATGCCGTTGTCCTTCTTGAACTCGGCAACGAGGTATTCGACCAGACGCATGTCGAAGTCTTCACCGCCGAGGAAGGTATCGCCGTTGGTGGACTTCACTTCGAAGACGCCGTCGCCGATTTCGAGGATCGAGATATCGAAGGTACCGCCACCCAAGTCGTAAACGGCGATCGTCTTGCCGTCCTTCTTGTCGAGACCGTAGGCAAGGGCTGCCGCCGTCGGCTCGTTGATGATGCGGAGCACTTCGAGGCCAGCGATCTTGCCGGCATCCTTGGTTGCCTGGCGCTGTGCGTCGTTGAAGTATGCGGGAACGGTGATGACGGCCTTTTCGACCTTTTCACCGAGATAGGATTCAGCGGTTTCCTTCATCTTCTGAAGGATCATCGCGGAGATCTGGGCCGGCGAATAGCCGGTGCCGCGGGCCTTGACCCATGCGTCGCCGTTGTCACCCTTGGTGATCTCGAAAGGCACGAGAGCCTTGTCCTTTTCAACCGTCGGATCGTCGTAGCGGCGGCCGATGAGGCGCTTCACTGCGAACAGCGTGTCCGTGGGGTTGGTGACTGCCTGGCGCTTGGCCGGCTGACCGACGAGGCGTTCGCCATCTTCGGAAAATGCGACGATCGAAGGCGTCGTGCGCGCACCTTCGGCGTTCTCAATGACCTTCGCGTCCTTGCCGTCCATGACAGCGACGCAGGAATTTGTCGTTCCGAGGTCGATACCAATTACTTTTGCCATGTCATTCTCTCCTTGAAGCAAGCTGTCGGAACCCCGGTAAGGCATTTCCCTGACAGCCCCTTACGGGATTGGTCTTTAAGATTAACGCAATCGTGATTGCGGTGATGCGGCGTATATAAGGAGCGGTTTTCGTGACTGCAAGGCAGAGAATAGCCCGAAAACCAGCAAAAAGAGCCCAGGCCGATTAATTTTCACAGCCTCAGGAAAGCCGCATTTTTTCTTAGCCGACCACGGCGCTATTGGCCCATGATCAGGTCAAGCAAAGTCGTGCGGCGCGGACGCTCGACGGGGCCCTCCAGCGTATCGCCGACCTCGCCCGGCGGAACGGCGTCGCCATAGCCGTAGCGGCCATCTTCCGCAACGTCCGAGGGGGGAACCGGACCTCTGCCGACCGGCGCAAGCTGCTGCCGCGCAGGCCGGCTTGGCGCCTGCGGATAGCGGCTTTCCGCCTCGCTCGATCCGCCGAAAACACCCGATATGATGCTGCCGATCGTGCTTGGTTCTTCGACCGGCTGCTGCATGCCGGGTTGCTGCATGCCGGGCTCGACCGACGCCATCGGCTGATCGGCATTGCCCGGGCTGACCGGATCGGCCATGAACTGGCCGCTGCCGAACAGTGGAGCAGGCGACAGCCCCTTGTGGGCGGCGACCATGAATGTCTGCCAGGCCTTGGCCGGCAAACCGCCGCCGGTGACCTTCTTCATCGGCTTACCATCGTCATTGCCGAACCAGACGCCCGTCGTCAGGTTGCTGGTGAAGCCGACGAAAAGCGCGTCGCGCGAATTCTGCGTCGTGCCGGTCTTGCCGGCTGCCTGCCAGCCCGGGATCTTGGCGCTCTTGCCCGTGCCCTGATCGATCACGCCCATCATCATCGCGTTCATGTTCGCGGCGATCGTCTCGGACAACACGCGGGGCGGATTGTCATAGGTATTTTCGTAGAGAACCTTGCTGCCGTCGGCGGTCGTCACGCGGCGGATGACGTGCGGCGTTGCCTTGTATCCGCCGTTCATGAAGGCCGCATAGGCGCCGGTCAGCTCCATCAGCGACACTTCAGACGTACCAAGCGCAATCGACGCGTTCGGCTGCAGTTCCGATTCGATGCCAAGGCGATGCGCCAGCTTGATCACCTGATCCGGGCCGTCATACATCACCAGCTGCGCGGCAACCGTATTCAGGGACTTCGCAAGCGCCGTCGCGAGCGTCACCTGACCATTGTATTTCTTTTCGTAGTTTTCCGGCGTCCAGTCGCCGATCCGGATCGGCGCGTCGTTGAACACCGAAAATGGCGTCAGACCCTTTTCGAGCGCTGCGGCGTAGACGAACGGCTTGAAGGAGGAGCCCGGCTGGCGCTTGGCCTTGACGGCGCGATTGAACTGGCTGTCGGCGTAGTCACGACCGCCGACCAGAGCGCGGATCGCGCCGGTGCCGTCGATCGAGACAAGGGCTGCCTGCGACGCGTCGAGCTTGGCTCCGTCTTTGTTCAGCACATCCGTCAGGGACTGCTCCGCCCGCTTTTCGAGCGTCTTGTCGATCGTCGTATCGACGACGATGTCTTCCTTCACGTCGCCGATCAGCCCCGGCAGCTCGTCCATCACCATATCGGCGACGTAGTGTCCGGCTCCAGACCAGTAGCGCTTTGCCTTGGCCGGCGTCTGCGACATGGCCGTCTTGACCTCGTCGTCGGTGACATAGCCCTGGTCGCGCATGGCTTGCAGAACCACTTGCGCGCGGGCATTGGCCGCTTCCGGATCACGCGCTGGCGACAGACGCGACGGAGCCTTGACCAGACCGGCGAGGAGCGCTGCCTCGCCGAGGTTCACGTCGCGCGCCGACTTGTTGAAGTAGCGACGCGATGCGGCCTCGACGCCATAGGCGTTCGAACCGAAGAAAACGCGGTTGAGATACATCGCAAGGATCTGATCCTTGGTATATTTCTGCTCCAGCCACAGAGCGAGAAGCACTTCCTGTACCTTGCGCTCGAGCGTGCGATCCGGCGACAGGAACAGGTTCTTGGCAAGCTGCTGCGTCAGTGTCGAACCGCCCTGGACCATGTGACCTGATGTCAGGTTGGTGACGAAGGCGCGGGCCAGCCCGAGAGGGTCGACGCCATAGTGCGAATAGAAACGGCGGTCCTCGATCGCAACGATCGCCTCGGGGATATAGGGAGACATGTCTTCCAGCGCGAGCGCCTCGCCACCGGTCGTACCGCGGTTGGCCATGACGCTGCCGTCCACGGCCGTGATCTTCACGTTCGGCGGACGATCAGGGATGGCCCAGGTGCTGGCACTGGGCATGCGCGAGCCGTAGTAGAAGACGAGGCCCGCCACGCCAATCCCGGCCCAGATGCCGAGCACGATGCACCAATAGACGACCCGGCGAATAAATCCGAAGAGACCGCCGCTTTCGCGCGGTGGCGGGCGGCGCTTGCGCCCAGCCGGCTGGCGGGAACGCGAAGGCTTGGAGGAGGTGGATCGCTTTACAGAACGCCCGCCTGCGACGCGATCTTCGGCGTCGAGGGCGAAATCGTCATCATCATCCCGGCTGTCGCGGCCGTTGAAGGACGGTTCGATTCTGTCGTGTGATCTGCCTCTGCCTGCCATTTAGGACCGGTCGCGCTCCATTTTTGCCAAACAAACCCGATGTTTGCAGCATCCGCCCCACTGCTGGCGGTTCTCTACCCGGTTGAACTTTAAATGCGGCGATTTAAGGGGGGGTTAAGAACTCGTTAGGCACGCTCCAAACCTTTATTTTCCCGCGTTTCGCGCGCCTGGGAGCTGCCCCAACAATGCCATTTTTGGTTCAGCTCCCATTCACTCCGCGCACTCTCTAATCCTGATGCAAGGGACTTGCAGAACAGAGGTGCAGAGATGCGTATTTCAACAATCGCCATTGCGATTGCCCTAAGCGGAGCAGCCGTTTCCATTGCCGACGCAATGCCGATGGCGCCCATCGAGCCCGGCGCAGCCAAAGCGCCCGTCCTTGTCGACTATGCATGCGGACGCGGCTACCACATCACCCAATGGGGCAATTGCCGTCCGAACTGGAGACCGCCGCCACCGCCGCGATATGGCTGGCGCTACGAACGCACCTACGGTTGGGGCGACCGGCCGCCGCCGCGCTACGGCTGGGGTTACGACCGGCCCCGCCGCCCGCCACCGGGCTGGGATCGCTATGACCGTTATGACAATAACTGGCGCTAGATCCATCCGCTGATATTGAACAGGAAGGCCCGGCTCATTGCCCGGGCCTTTTTTTGCGCTCCCGACAGCCACGCTATTTTAGCATGGCTGCCATTCGTTGCGGTTGTCACAAATCTGACATATAGCCAGCGGAATTGCGCCTAAGAATAGCGCAGCAAGCGCAATATGTAGGCACTGATGAGCATAGACCCAGCAAAAACGGACGAATTCAAGCTGCGCGAAGTATGGAGCGTGCAGGAGTTTGCGCGCCAATACCGGCTCAGCAAGATGGAAGAGAGCCGCCTGAAAATGCTGCACGGGCCTTTTGCCGAGATGCGCGATCTTCTCGCCGGCCGGGAAAGAACAGTTTCGGTCTGGTAGCAGGGAACCATTAGGGCGCTACGCGATTATAGGAGGACGGAACAACCCTCAGTTCCGTCAGGATCGGCCGCCTCCCCTCAGACGTCCGATCAAAATTAGGCCCGGCGACTCATCGAGAGTCCCGGGCTTTTTCGTGGGCGAAGCCGTGAGAAAAGGCGGCCTCGCGACCGCCCTTGTCCATTATCTCTGATTGTCGCGGCAAGCCTGATCGCCGGGTGCGCAGGCCGGATGCCGGCGGCGATCCTGGTTGCCGCGATCCTGACCCGCGTCGCGCCCGCCCTGCGGAGGCCGCTGGACATTGTCGCGATTGCGGTTGCGATCAAATTCCGGCGGACGACCGTTGCCGGGGCGTCCCTGCATGTCGGGACGCCGATCGGGTCCGCGATCCGAGTTCGGGCGACGGTCAGGCTGCGACCCGAAATCCGGGCCACCACCGGGACGACCGATCGCATTGCCATTGCCGGGACGCGGCTGAACATCGGGGCGCCGGTCGGGACCGCGGTCCGAATTCGGACGGCGGTCGGGCTGCGAACCAAAATCAGGACGCCGGTCCGGGCCGCGATCATAGCCGGGCCTAGGGCCGGGGCCGCGATCATAACCAGGGCCGCGGCCGGGAACGGCAGGTGGGTGATCGTAGACGGGGTTGCGACGCCAGCGATCCCGCTCATGGTAGAAATTGCGATCGCGGTAGTAGCGATCCCAATAGTTGCCGACGCTGAAGACGACGGTCGGAATGCCCAGCGGGCGATAATATTCCGGCCCGACATACACGCGGCGTTGCTGGTAGACCGCCTGCACGTAGGCGCCGGCTACCCAGCCGCGACCACCATAGAACTCGACATCGCACCACGGCACGTCGGCGAGACATCCATGGATCTCGACCGATTCACCGGCCGGAATGACCGTAACAGCGGGGTATTGCGTGCTTGGACCGGCGCGCATGTTGACGTTTGCAGTGGCATAGCCCTCTGCGGCTTCGGCAATTGCCGGTGCCAGCAGCAGTGCCGCTACGGCGGCTATTTTCATCAGCATCGGTTTCACGCTGTACTCCCTTCAGGACACGCACCATCGGCGGCGCAAAGAGCGCCGTCGCAACAACTATTCATATATCTTTCAATAGGTTATATTCGGCGCCGGATGAACGCAGCTTGAACGGCAATATTTGCTTGGAGGCCTTGAAACCTGCCCTCGCAATACCGATCTATGGTTCTACGGATTGCAGCAGGTGGATATCCGAAGGCGCTTTCATAGTCGCCGATGTCCATTGAAGGCCCGGCCGTAGCGTTAACGATTCGTTAACCTTTTCGGGCCACTCTGGCTGCAATATTCGCTTCCTCCTTGACCACGGATGTACTGGCATCGAAGTGAAGCGAATGACGAAAGGCCGGTTTTTACCGGCCTTTTTGTTCTCTAAGGCGTCCACGGCGAAAGCCGAGACGCCTTTTTTGTTTTTCAGGCCGCCAGCGCTTCCAGGATGCGGATCCAGGAGCGGATGCCCTTGTGGTAGGAGACCAGCTCGTACTTTTCATTGGGCGAGTGGATGCGGTCATCGCTCAGGCCGAAGCCGACGAGCAGCGATTCCATCCCCAGCATCTTCTGGAAGTCGCCCACGATCGGAATGGACCCACCCATGCCGATGACGACGGCGGGCTTCGGCCATTCGTCGGACAGCGCGGTCTTCGCCTTCGTGAGGACAGGGGAATCGTAGGAAAGATGGATCGCCGGCGAGCCGCCGTGTGGATGAAACTCGACCGAGCAATCGGCCGGAATCTTCGAGCGGACGAAGGCGCGGAAGCTTTCGCGGATGGCGTCGGGGTTCTGCGTTCCGACGAGCCGGAAGGAGACCTTGGCGGATGCCTTGGCCGCGATGACGGTCTTGAACCCTTCGCCGGTGTATCCACCCCAGATGCCGTTGACCTCGGCGGTCGGACGCGCCCAGGTCAATTCGAGAACGGACCGGCCTTTCTCACCCGAGGGTACGGAGAGGCCAACTTCACCAAGGAAGCTCTCTGCCGTCTTTCCAAGCGTTTCCCAGGATGCCTTGACGTTTTCAGGCGTCTCCTCGACGCCATCGTAAAAGCCCTCGAGCGTCACGCGCCCGGTCTCGTCGCGCAGGCCCGAAAGCGCTTCGACAAGAATATGGATCGGATTTGCGGCCGCACCGCCGAAGAGACCGGAATGAAGGTCTCGATCGGCGGCGGTCACGACCACCTCTTCACCGACCAGACCGCGCAGCGCTGCGGCAATGGCCGGCGTATCGCGATCCCACATGCTGGTATCGCAAACCAGGGCGTAATCTGCCTTCAGCTCTTCGGCGTTGGCCTGCAGGAAAGGCTTCAGCGACGGCGAGCCCGATTCTTCCTCTCCTTCGAACAGGATGGTGATGCGGCAAGGGAGCGCTCCATTGACTTCCTTGTAGGCGCGGCAGGCTTCGACGAAGGTCATTAGCTGACCCTTGTCGTCCGCGGTGCCGCGTCCCGTCAGGATCTTGCGGCCGTTTCCGACATCCTTGATCGAGGGTTCGAAGGGATCGTTTTCCCAGAGTTCGATCGGATCGACCGGCTGGACGTCATAATGGCCATAGAACAGCACATGCGGCGCAGCGGCGTCTGCACCTTCATGGTGTGCAACCACCATCGGATGTCCGGGTGTGTCGCGCACCGAAGCATCGAAACCCAACGTGTTCAGATAGCTCACAAGCCATTCAGCCGCCTTGCGGCATTCAGCCTTATAAGCCGGGTCCGTCGAGATGGACTTGATGCGCAGCAACTCGAAGAGCCTGTCCAGGCTCGATGTCAAATTCTCGTCCGCGCGGGCAAGGACCGTCTGTAATTCCGTCATTATCGACTCCTTTGGAAAATCGCCGGGACGATAGAACAAAGCGGCGACCCTTTCGAGACGAAAAATCCGGTGCCTGCATGCCAACGCCCTCGATGCGGGTGGCACAAAAATGGAAAATGCAATTTACAGTTATTTAGTATCACCTCATTAAATTAAGGAGCGAGCTGTTGTTCGAGGTGACTGATGTTTTCCGTACTCACCTGCATTCGAGACAACCATGACTGGCGCCTGATCGTTGCCGCGGTCATCGTCTGCCTCGTTGGCAACGTCGCTGCCATGCTCCTCCTTTTCCGCGCGCAGGAATGCGACAGAGCCCAGCAACGCCGCTGGATCATCGCGTCGGCCTTCGCATGCGGCGTCGGCATCTGGGCGACGCATTTCATCTCGATGCTGGCCTATGACGGCGGCTTTCCGATCACCTACGGGCTGGGCCTGACGGTGCTCTCCGTCGTGCTGTCGATCGGCATCTCCCTGCTGGCGATGCTTGTCGCATCCGAAGGAACGAGCGGATACTCCTTTGCGTCTGGCGGCGTGCTCATGGCGCTTGGGATAGGCGCGATGCACCTGACGGGAATGCAGGCGATCGAAGCACCCGTCGACATCATTTACGATCCCTACGCGACACTGGTGGCGATCTGCCTGGGTGCGATCCTTGCAAGCGGCGCGTTTCTTTCGTTCAGCCGCCTCAAGGGTGGCAAGCGGCTCCTGTGTTCGGCCATCGCCATGGTGTGCGCCATCGCCGCGATGCATTTCATATCCATGAGCAGCATTACGCTCGTCCCGGTTCCAGGACGCAGCGTTACGGCGACCGTGCTCGAGACGAAGACGCTTGCCGCCATCGTCATGGCGGTCTCCACCATCCTCATTCTCATTGCTCTCGGCGCGGCGCTTCTGGCGAGCTACCTGACCGATTTGCGCGGACTTGCAAACGCATCCATGGAAGGATTGCTGATCCTCCACCGCGATGTGATCGTCGATGCCAACGAGCAGATCCTCGCCATGACCGGCTGCCGCCTTGCCGACCTGCTTGGCGCCAAGCCGGATACGGTTCTGGTTCTGCCGGGGGAGATCAGCGAGGCCACCCACCACGAAACGCAATTGCTAACGAAGGACGAGACCGAGCTCCCGGTCGAAGTTCTTGTTCGCAGGATGGTGTATCGCGGCCGCAACTGCCGGGTGCTGGTAGTCCGTGACCTTACGGAGCGCAAGCGCGCGCAGCAAATGATCGAGCATCTCGCCCAGCATGACGTGCTGACGGGATTGCCGAACCGGTCGCTCTTCGACACGCGGATCCGGCACGCGCTGCAGGCGGCACAACGCAAGCGTGGCCAGGTTGCCGTCTTCTTCATGGATCTCGATCGCTTCAAGGCTGTGAACGACATCTTCGGGCATGCCGAAGGTGACCGTATCCTCTGCAAGGTTGCTGCTCTTCTTCATCGCGTCGCGGACGACAGCGCCACGATCGCGCGGCTGGGCGGCGACGAATTTGCGATCATTCAGGCAGGCAAGAAACAGCCCGAGGCGGCGCAACGGCTCGCCGGCGACATCCTCGAAGCGCTGGCCGGCGAAATGGATGTGACCCGCGACCCGACCGCCGTCGGCATCAGCATGGGCATTGCCATTTATCCGACAGACGGGCGGTCGGTCGAGGAACTCTCCGACAACGCGGACACGGCCCTTTACCGGGCCAAGCATGCCGGGCGCGGCAAGGCCTGCTTCTTCGATACCGAGATGGACGCCGCCGTTCGAGCGCGGCGCCAGATCGAAACCGAGCTACGGCACGCGATCAGCCGCAACCAACTCTATGTGAATTACCAACCAATCCTCGACAGCACCACGAATGCCGTCAGCGGCTATGAGGCCCTGATGCGCTGGAACCGGCCGGGGCATGGCATCAGCGAGCCGAACGTCTTCATTTCCATCGCGGAGGAGAGCGGGACGATCGTACAGCTCGGCGAATGGGTCATGCGCCAGGCCTGCGCGGAAGCTGCCCGCTGGCTGCAACCGCTCTCGATCGCCGTCAACGTCTCGCCAGTCCAGTTCATGCTGCCGAACCTCTACGAGCGTTTTGCGGCCATCCTCGAGGAAACCGGGCTGGCGCCGCAGCGGCTGGAGCTGGAGATAACCGAAGCGGCTTTCGTGCGGGATCGGGCGAATACGATCTCGACCCTGATGCGGCTGCACGAACTCGGCGTTCGCATCGTCATGGATGACTTCGGCACCGGCTTTTCCTCGCTTTCAAACCTGCGCGCCCTGCCCTTCGACAAGATCAAGGTCGACAGGAGCTTTACCGGCGTGCTCGAGCACGACGCGGCGGCTCGTTCGATCGTTCGCGCGATCATCGGCCTCGGTCATAGTCTCGGCATCCAGGTGGTTACGGAGGGTGTCGAAACCGAATTGCAGCGCAAGATCGTCATCGATGAGGGATGCGGGCAAATGCAGGGACTGCTGCTCGGAAAGCCGGATATAGAACCCAGCCTCAAGCTGGCGGCACGCGAAAGCTTTCTTTCCACCCACGCCGACGAACGCACGCCGCCAAAGGCGATCTCAGCGTGAGATGTAGGCTCAGAGCTTCTTGGCGTTCTCGAGGAGACGGCGGATATACTCGAGTGTCAGCTCTCGCTCGAAGGCCTTGAAACCGTCAAACAGCGCCAGATCCGCCTCGCGGGCAGCTTCGACCGCGGCGCCCTGCATTCCTTTCGCCTTTTCCGTGAGAAAGACGAGCTGCGCACGCTTGTCGGAGGGATGCGGCCGGCGCTCGATGAGACCGTCGCGCTCCATGCGCGCGAGCGTGTTCGCCATTGTCGCCTGTTCGATATCGACCCTTGCGAGCAGCTGCTTCTGTGTCAGCCCGTCCTCGGCCCAGAGTTCCAGCAAAATGGGAAACTGCCCGGGAGAAAAGCCGAGTCGTCCCGCCCGCTGCTGCAGCGAACGAGCAAAACCCTTGGCCAGTTGACTAGCCAGATAGGCTCCCGAGTCCATCCGATCAAATCCCATTTTTTCAATTAGGCGCAAAACTCAGACCGAAACAATGCAACAAATCGCATGCGATGCATCAAAATCGCTTCATATGGTTGTCACGGGAGAGATAGAGCAGAAAAACAAAGCCGCCATAGCCTGGAGGTCGGCTATGGCGGCTTGAAATGGGGACAAAGGCCCGGAGAGGGGATAAGGCCTTTGTCCAAGTCCGACGCGGCGGGGGACAAGCCGGCAATCAGACCCTCGACGCGATCAAAGATCACCGTCGGTAGTCATCATTTGTGATCTCGAATGTGGCTTTTCAAGGGAAGATTAGGAATTGACTATTACATTTTAGTAACAGTTTGGTGAGCCGAGATGTTTTCTCGGCTGGAACTTTATATAGACCTGAAAGGGTCGCCGCGCTATCGATGGCAGCATGAAAAAAGGCGATCATCTTTTCCTTGTCGACGGCTCCGGTTTCATCTTCAGAGCTTTCCACGCACTCCCTCCGCTGACGCGCAAATCCGACGGTTTGCCGGTCGGCGCCGTCTCGGGTTTCTGCAACATGCTGTGGAAACTGCTGACGGATGCACGCGACACCTCCGTCGGCGTCACGCCGACGCACCTAGCTGTTATCTTCGACTACTCGTCGAAGACCTTCCGCAAGGATCTCTATGACGCCTACAAGGCGAACCGCTCGGCGCCGCCCGAGGAGCTCATCCCGCAGTTCGGCCTGATCCGCCAGGCAACACGCGCCTTCAACCTGCCGTGCATCGAGACCGAGGGTTTCGAAGCGGACGATATCATCGCGACCTATGCCCGCCAGGCGGAAGCGCTCGGTGCCGACGTGACGATCGTCTCCTCCGACAAGGACCTGATGCAGCTCGTCACGCCCAATGTCCACATGTACGACAGCATGAAGGACAAGCAGATCGGCATTGCCGACGTCATCGAAAAGTGGGGCGTGCCACCCGAGAAGATGATCGACCTGCAGGCGATGACCGGCGATTCCGTCGATAACGTGCCGGGCATCCCGGGCATCGGGCCAAAGACGGCGGCGCAGTTGCTCGCCGAATATGGAGATCTCGATACGCTGCTCGAGCGCGCGACCGAGATCAAGCAGGAGAAGCGTCGCCAGACGATCATCGAAAACGCCGACAAGGCGCGCCTGTCGCGCGAGCTCGTCAAGCTGCGCACCGATGTCCCGCTTGAACTCGCCGTCGAAGACCTCGTTCTGGAGCAGCAGAACGGCCCGAAGCTGATCGGCTTCCTGAAGGCGATGCAGTTTACCAGTCTGACGCGCCGCGTTGCCGACGCCTGCGCCTGCGATGCCAGCGCCATCGAGGCGGTCGACGTTCCCGTCGAATGGGGCGCCAACGCCCATGGTCCCGATCTTGACGTGGTGCAGCCGGAGCCTGTCGCTGGCGGCATACCCGAGGTGGAGGGCGAATCCGTGCCGGTGCCGGCCAAGGCAAACGGTGCCGAGGGGACCTTCCTGGCCGCCAACCTGGCGGCGGCACGCGCCGAGGCTTTCGCGACCCTGCCCTTCGATCACTCGGGTTACGTGACGATCCGCGATGTGGCAACGCTCGACGCTTGGATCGCCGACGCCCGCGACAAAGGCCTCGTTGCCTTCGATACGGAAACGACATCGCTCGACGCGATGCAGGCGGAGCTTGTCGGCTTCTCGCTTGCGATCGCCGACAACGACAAGAACCCGACCGGCACCAGCATTCGCGCCGCCTACATTCCGCTTAGCCACAAGACGGGTATTGGCGATCTGCTCGGCGGCGGGCTCGCGGACAACCAGATTCCGATGCGCGACGCCCTGCCCCGCCTGAAGGCGCTGCTGGAAGACGAAAGCATCCTGAAGGTCGCGCAGAACCTCAAATACGATTACCTGCTGATGAAACGCTACGGCGTCGAGACGAAGAACTTCGACGACACAATGCTGATCTCCTACGTGCTCGACGCCGGAACTGGCGCGCACGGCATGGATCCGCTGTCGGAGAAATTCCTCGGCCACACGCCGATCGCCTACAAGGATGTTGCCGGTAGCGGTAAGTCGAGCGTTACCTTCGATCTGGTCGCCATCGACCGGGCGACCCACTATGCGGCGGAAGACGCGGAAATCACCCTTCGTCTCTGGATGGTGCTGAAGCCGCGCCTAGCCGCGGAAAAGCTGACGACCATCTACGAGCGACTGGAGCGGCCGCTGCTGCCCGTTCTGGCGCATATGGAAGAACGCGGCATTACCGTCGACCGGCAGATCCTGTCGCGCCTGTCCGGCGAGTTGGCGCAGGGTGCGGCCGGGCTTGAAGACGAGATCTACAAGCTTGCCGGCGAACGCTTCACGATCGGCTCGCCGAAGCAGCTCGGCGATATCCTCTTCGGCAAGATGGGACTGACCGGCGGCACCAAGACGAAAACCGGCCAGTGGTCCACCTCGGCAAGCGTGCTGGAAGATCTCGCCGCCGCCGGTTTCGAGCTTCCGCGCAAGATCGTCGACTGGCGCCAGCTGACGAAGCTGAAATCGACCTATACCGACGCGCTGCCGGGCTACGTCCATCCGCAGACGAAGCGGGTTCACACCTCCTATTCGCTGGCGTCGACGACAACGGGGCGCCTCTCCTCGTCGGAACCGAACCTGCAGAACATCCCGGTTCGCACCGCCGAGGGTCGCAAGATCCGCACGGCTTTCATCTCGACGCCGGGGCACAAGCTGATCTCGGCCGACTACAGCCAGATCGAGCTGCGCGTGCTCGCCCACGTCGCCGAGATCCCGCAGCTGACACAGGCCTTTGCCGACGGGATCGACATTCATGCGATGACGGCATCCGAAATGTTCGGCGTGCCTGTCGAGGGCATGCCGTCGGAGGTGCGCCGCCGCGCCAAGGCGATCAACTTCGGCATCATCTACGGCATCTCCGCCTTCGGCCTTGCCAACCAGCTGTCGATCGAGCGGTCCGAGGCGGGGGACTACATCAAGCGCTACTTCGAGCGCTTCCCCGGTATTCGCGACTACATGGACAGCCGCAAGCAGATGGCCCGCGACAAGGGCTATGTGGAGACGATCTTCGGCCGGCGAATCAACTATCCGGAGATTCGCTCCTCCAACCCCTCCGTGCGCGCCTTCAACGAGCGCGCGGCGATCAACGCGCCGATCCAGGGGTCGGCTGCCGATATCATCCGCCGGGCGATGATCAAGATCGAGCCCGCATTGGCCGAAGCAGGGATTGGCGATCGCGTGCGCATGCTGTTGCAGGTGCATGACGAATTGATCTTCGAGGTCGAGGATGCCGACGTCGAAAAGGCGATGCCGATCATCGTGTCGGTGATGGAAAACGCCACCATGCCGGCGCTCGAAATGCGTGTGCCGCTGAAGGTCGACGCCCGTTCGGCGATGAACTGGGACGAAGCGCATTGAGCGCTTCGTCGAAAAATCCCTAAAATTTTCCATATCCAGCAAGGCACTGAAAACAATAGACTTTCTCCCTATTGCCGAGGTCGCGACAGCCCTCATGGAAGGAACTTATTAACCTTCATTTCCTAAGCCGGAAGAGGATAATAGTTGCTAATCATGAGTGAGTAGCGGTCGTATGCGCTTTCCTAGAACCAATCTGACGGATGCCGGTGAGATTTCCACGGAGATCGATGGCGAACAGCTGCAGGAACAGGCCGGCGAGAAGCCGGTGCCGCCGATCTGGCAGAATCACTTTTCGCTGGCGCCGAATGTCCGCTTTACCCGCACGCCGGAGAGCCAGATCAACCCGCGCAAGCAGCCAGCCGAGCCGGTGCAGCCGCGGGTGATGGAACCTGCCCAGGTGGCAGCACCCACGCCGCAGCGCGCACCGGCACCTGCCCCGCAGCCCGCCCAATTGGTGGCACCGGTGGCCCAGCCGATCGTCGTGCCGTCGCAGCCCGCGGCACAGCCGCGCCAGGGCTATGTCGCCCGCCAGGCCGCCATGCAGCCGGCCGTCACGCAACCGCAGCCCCACGTTCAACAGCAGGCGCTACGCAATGCCTATGCGTCGCAGCAGACCGGCCCGCGCGCGCCTCTCGTCGTCAACGTGCCCTTCGACGCCTGCCAGCCGGAAGCCGATGTTACCGTCGAAGAAAACGCGATCGTCGTTTCAGAGACCGCTGACGAAACGCAATTCCACGCCTCTTCCAACCTCGCCTCGATCTCCGACTTCGCCTTCTGGGAGGTGATGTCCTTCGAAGAAGGCGAGGCGCCGGCCGAGCCGGTGGAAGCGACGCCCCAGGTACAGATCGTAGCGCCACAGGCGGTGCCCACGCCGCATTCGATCATCAGCCAGTTCCGCATCATGGAATGGCGTCCGGGCAAGCAGCCCGTCGTCGCCGCTCCCTATGCCGCGCCGCTGCCGGTTGCCGTTGCCCCCGGTCCTGTCGCGGCCCCGGTTGCCGCTCCCATCACAGCCGCAGCGCCTGGCGTTTCCGTTACGGCGCCTGTTGTCGTGGCGCCGGCACCGACCACCGGCCGCGCGCCGATCCGCCAGCCGCTTGCGGTCAGACTGAAGCAGCAGGCGGCTGCCGCCGAGGCACAGGCGCCCGCGCCTGCCCCGCAGGTCGTGCAGCCCATCGCCATAGAGCCGCAGCCGGCCGCAGCACAGCCGATCGCGCCGATGCCTGTTCGTTCGCAGCCGGCGATCGCGCCGCTTGCGCCTGCTGCCCGCATGGTGGCGCACAAGTTCGTACCGTCCAAGGTCGATGCCTCGGGCTACGAGTTCCCCTCCAACTCGCTGCTGCAGGAGCCGCCGGAACGCGTCGGCGAGATCATGTCGCAGGAAGCGCTGGAACAGAATGCCGGGTTGCTGGAAAGCGTTCTTGAGGATTTCGGCATCAAGGGTGAGATCATCCATGTGCGCCCCGGCCCCGTCGTCACGCTCTATGAATTCGAGCCGGCGCCGGGCGTCAAATCCTCGCGCGTCATCGGCCTTGCCGACGATATCGCCCGCTCGATGTCGGCGCTGTCGGCGCGTGTCGCCGTGGTTCCCGGCCGCAACGTCATCGGCATCGAACTGCCGAACGTACTGCGCGAAACCGTCTATTTCCGCGAGATGATCGAGAGCGCCGACTTCGAGAAGAGCAGCTTCAAGCTGGCGCTCGGCCTCGGCAAGACGATCGGCGGCGAACCTGTGATCGCGGAACTCGCGAAGATGCCGCACCTGCTCGTCGCCGGCACCACCGGTTCGGGCAAGTCGGTCGCCGTCAACACCATGATCCTCTCATTGCTCTACCGGATGACGCCGGAGCAGTGCCGGCTAATCATGATCGATCCGAAGATGCTGGAACTCTCCGTCTATGACGGCATTCCGCACCTGCTCACCCCTGTCGTCACCGACCCGAAGAAGGCTGTGATGGCGCTGAAGTGGGCCGTGCGCGAGATGGAAGAGCGCTATCGCAAGATGTCGCGCCTCGGCGTGCGCAATATCGACGGCTATAACGGCCGCGTGGCGCAGGCCAAGGAAAAGGGCGAGACGATCCACATCATGGTGCAGACCGGCTTCGACCGCAGCACCGGTGCGCCGATCGAAGAACAACAGGAGCTTGACCTGACGCCGATGCCTTATATCGTCGTCATCGTCGACGAAATGGCCGACCTGATGATGGTGGCCGGCAAGGAAATCGAAGGCGCGATCCAGCGGTTGGCGCAGATGGCGCGCGCCGCCGGCATCCACCTGATCATGGCGACGCAGCGTCCTTCGGTCGACGTCATCACCGGCACGATCAAGGCCAACTTCCCGACCCGCATCTCCTTCCAGGTGACGTCGAAGATCGACAGCCGCACGATCCTTGGCGAACAGGGCGCCGAACAGCTGCTCGGCCAAGGCGACATGCTGCACATGCAGGGCGGCGGGCGTATCTCGCGCGTCCACGGCCCGTTCGTCTCCGACGCAGAGGTCGAGAAGGTCGTGGCGCATCTGAAGACGCAGGGACGCCCGGAATATCTCGACACGGTGACCGCCGACGAAGAGGAAGACGGCGAGGAAGAAGACAGCGCTGTCTTCGACAAGGGTGACATGGCGGCCGAGGACGGCAACGACCTCTACGACAAGGCCGTCAAGGTGGTGCTGCGCGACAAGAAGTGCTCGACCTCCTACATCCAGCGCCGCCTAGGCATCGGCTACAACCGTGCCGCCTCGCTCGTCGAGCGCATGGAAAAGGAAGGCCTCGTCGGCCCGGCCAACCATGTCGGCAAGCGCGAAATCGTCGCTGGTCGTGGCGGTGAGGCGGATTAATTGATTCCCGAGGCCGGTTCCGTCACCAAGATCGAACCGGCCTCGGCTGCCCACGCGATAGACCACCATCAAACCCCGCGCTGGAGGGTTCTCCGCGACGGTGTAAAACATGCTGGGATGGGCAGGCGACCGTAGGGATTTGTGGGAATGTCAGGCTATATCGCCTGCCCGATCGCATGAAGGCCCCGGAGCCGTGTGGCCGACAGGAGCGTCTCTCGGCCTTCTTTTCCGGATGGACGTCGGTCCTGACGACGCTCGTCCACCTCTTGCAACCATCATCGAACGCCGGACTGCGGCCCGATTTGTCAGATCCGGTTCGCGACTCCGGCTCCCTGTCCAATGACGGAAGCAAGTATCGGATGGGTCGATGCCGCGGGGATGTGCGCGGACGGTGTTGCGCGGCAAGAAGCTGGAATCACTGCGGAGTCTTTCGTCGCGCAAGAAAATTGTCCCCGCCGCTGGGAAAGCCGGTCGAACGCCACCGCCGCCGTGCGACAATGACAGGGCCTTGCCGCGCACAGCCAGTGGGTGTAAGTGGCGCTTATCGCGAAAAGCGATCGCTTTCCTTGAGCCGCCCAGTGGCGGAGTAAACAGGTGGACGAATCGTCGTCCAGGCGGTCGAGTACACGCCGTCCGTGCGCTTCGAGCATGGATGCGCCAGCGTTTTCCAAGAAACGAAACGCCTGACACCTGTCGGGCCCCAATCGCAAGCCATCGGCGCCAGCGGCGCTGGATGCATGCGTCGATCGGAACGCGTCATGAACAATCCACTCATCATCATTTTCACTGCCATCATTCTCGATGCCATCGGCATCGGCCTCATCTTCCCGATCTTGCCTTCCCTGCTGCAGGACGTCACACATGCTGAAAACGTGGCGTCCTACATCGGCATCATGACCGCCCTCTACGCGGTCATGCAGTTCATCTTCGCGCCGGTTCTCGGTTCGCTCAGCGACCGGCTCGGGCGGCGCCCGGTGCTCCTGATCTCGCTGGCCGGCGCAGCCATCAACTATCTGTTCCTGGCCTTCGCGCCCAACCTCTGGCTGTTGATGCTCGGCCGTGCCATTGCCGGCCTGACAAGTGCCAACGTCTCCGTGGCGACGGCCTACATCACCGATATTTCCCCACAGGAAAGCCGCGCTCGCCGTTTTGGTCTGCTGAACGCGATGTTCGGCATCGGCTTCATCGTCGGGCCGATCCTTGGCGGGGCGCTCGGAGACTACTGGCTGCGGCTCCCCTTTATCGCCGCGGCGGTCCTGAATGCCTGCAACCTGATGCTGGCGTTCTTCATCCTGCCGGAATCACGCACACCGACGCGGGAGAAAATCGACCTAGCAGCACTCAATCCGCTGCGCCCGCTGCGTTGGGCGTTCTCGATGAAGAGCCTGCTGCCGGTCATCTTAATCTTTTTCGTCTTCAGCGCGACCGGAGAAGCCTATGGCACGTGCTGGGCGCTGTGGGGCAGCGATACCTTCCAGTGGAGCGGGCTCTGGATCGGACTCTCACTCGGCGCCTTCGGTGTTTGCCAGACGCTGGCCCAGGCATTCCTTCCGGGCGTGGCCGTAAAGCTGCTCGGCGAGCGCATGGCCGTTATCACAGGCGTTGTGGCCGCCTGCATTGCGCTGACCGTGATGGCCTTCGCCAACCAGGGCTGGATGATTTTCGCTATCATGCCGATCTTCGCACTCGGCGGGATCGGCGTGCCGGCCTTGCAGTCGCTGGCGACTCGCCAGGTCGATGAGAGCCAGCAAGGTCAATTCCAGGGCGTGCTGGCATCAGCCGTCAGCCTGGCATCAATCGTCAGTCCGCTCGCGTTCTCGAGCTTCTATTTTGTGGTGAGAGAACAGTGGCCCGGGGCAATCTGGCTATCGGTCGTCGTCGTCTACGGGCTCGGTGTTCCGCTGGTTCTCAGCCTGCATCGGCAAAAGGCGGAAGCAGCGCCAGCGATGTGAGCAGCGCTTCTATCCGAAGCCGCCCACGTCGGCGGCGCAGGAAAAGATCATCTGCGTGAAAGCTGTTCGACCGCTGCGCGGCGCAGTGTCTCAGCGACGAAATCAGTCTTGCCACCGGTATAGATATCCCAGTCGCCATTAGCCTTCTCGGCGAGGTCGCGTTTCAGCGCCTCATACTCGGCGGTTCGTTGCGAATGGCGGCGGAGATGATCGCGGAAAAGGAGGCGGTCACGGTGGGCGGGATTGCCGGCGGTGCAGAGATAGAGGCGCAGGCCATAGCCTTCGTGTTCGCGGGTAAAGGGCAAGCGGCCGTCATTATGAGGGTCGCCGTGTGCGCGGAAGCCTGAGGTTGCGAGCCTGGCTGATAGCGTGGACACGGCGGCTTCGTCGATGAGCACGGCGTCGAGGTCGATCTTCGGCTTGGCCGCCAGTCCGGGCACCGCGGTGCTGCCGATATGCTCAATGGCGAGGACGAGGTCGGGCGCAATCGACAAGATTTCGTCTCTCGCGAGTTCGAAGAGAGTAGGCCAGCGAGGATCATAGTTGGCAATCCTGATCGGCCGCATCCCTTGCTCCGGCCTTAGCCGATCTCGGCGAGGCAGCCGTCGAGCGCCTCGATCATCCGGCGCTCGCCGTCTTCGAGGGAATCGCTGTTGTCGAGATCGACGACATCGTAGTCGCCGCGCACGGTGAGCGGGCCGCGAGCGAGGCGTGCCATGATGTCTTCATGGGTCTCCCGGCCCCGCGCCTCGAGGCGGGTGGCAAGTACGTCGGCGCGAGCCGTGACGTTGATAACCTTCAGGCGCGGGAAGACGGCCTGAAAGCGATGCAGCGCCGAACGGGAGCCATTGGCGATCACGAGGTTGCCTGCGGCGAGCGACACCGATACCTCGGAGGGGATGCCGTATTTCAGGCCGTGCGCTTCCCACCAGACCGAGAAGCTGCCGGCCTGTTCCATCGAGGCGAAACCCTGCTCGGACACGGCCAGATGGTCTTCACCACCGGCGTCGTGATGGCGGGTGATGACGCGGCGGACGAAATGCACATCCGGGCGACCGTGAAAGTGTTTGGCGGCCCGCGCCATCAGCGTGTCCTTGCCGGCGCCGCTGGGGCCGACCACGACGACCATGATACCGCGTTCGGTGCCCGGAACGACGTGGGGTTCGTGCGAGGGCATCATGCGACACGGCGTCCTTCACGCCAGACGGAGCGGCTCACCGGAACGCCGTGATCGCGGAAGACGCGGACCAGATCGGCGCGCAGTCCGGTCGCGATGCGGCCACGGTCGTTGAGGCTGACGGTACGGGCCGGCGTCGAGGTGACCATGGCGATCGCCTTCGGCAGCGAGATGCTCTCGACTTCGTCGGCGATCAGGAAGGGTGCGTAAAGGAGGCTGAGCGGCACGTAATCCGAGGAGAGAACATCGAGGACACCGCGTTCGGCGAGATCGCGGGCGGCGATGTTGCCGGAGTGCGACTTGCCGCGAACGATGTTCGGCGCGCCCATCAGCACGCTCATGCCATTCTCATGCGAGGCCTTGGCGGCGTCGAAGCTGGTCGGGAACTCGGCCAGGCGCACTCCGTTTTCGATCGCCTCGTCAACGTGGGCGAGCGTCGCGTCGTCATGGCTGGCGACGGTGATGCCGCGTTCAGCGCAGACCTTGGCGATGGCGATGCGATGCGGCGTCGAGTTGCGCTCGGATTCCGCGACGCGGCGATCGACGAACTCGGCGAACTCGGCATCGGTGAGACCGCGCTTCTTCTGGTAGTAGAAGATATACTGGTCCATCGTCTGGAATTGGCGCTGGCCCGGCGCGTGGTCCATCAGCGATACGAGACGGACATAGGGGTCATTCTCGAAATCGGCAAAGTGCTCCAGCACGTTGCCGGCGGAGACTTCGCAGCGCAGGTGGATCAGGTGCTCGGCACGCAGGCGGCCTTCCTGCTCGGCCTTCTGGATGGCATCGGCCATTTCGCGCATCTCGCCATGCTCGAAGCCGCCGTCTTCGTCGGCGCCCATACGCAGGCAGTCGAATACCGTGGTGATGCCAGAGGTGACGATCTGGGCGTCGTGAGCCTGGATCGCGGCTGTCTTGTGCCAGCGCAGACCCGGACGTGGCGAATAGTGACCTTCGAGATGATCGGTATGCAGTTCGACGAGACCCGGGATCAGATAATCGCCTTCGAAATCCTCGCCGATGCGGGAGCTGCCCGTCGAGATATCGGCGATCTTGCCGTCGCGGACGAGAACCGAACCTTCGACGATCTCATCCTCGAGAACGATGCGGGCATTGGAGAAGACTGTTTCTTTGGTCATCGACTAGGTCTTTCAGTTTTTGGCGCCGGCGAGCGGCCACCAGGAATGGGCTTTGAACGGCGCGCCGCGCGCCTCCTCGACGAAAACGGCCAGGCCTGAGATCGGCAGTGGCCGCCCGGTGAACGCGGCAAAGCGCTCCGCCAGAATGGCCTTCATCGTGCCGGCACGCTCGGTCGGCACCTGGCCGGTCAGCGTCATGTGAAAACCGAAGTCATCCATCACATAGGGATAGCCCCAGCGCAACAGATTGGCTCTCTGGCTCTCGCTCAGTTTCTCCGGATTGCGGCGCGCGATATCGGCATCCGACAGCGCAGCGCGAAACGGTTCGAAGGATTTTACCACCGATGCAGCAAAATCCTGAAGCGGCGGATGCACGAAAGCGGGCACCAGGGCAAAGAATTTGCCGAGTTGCCCGAGCACCAGCTCGGGAATTTCGAAGGCGGGCGTGCGTGACGCGAAATCCTCGACGACCTGGATCAGATCCTTCTCGGTGACGGAGGCCGCCAGATGGAACGGCGCCTTGATCGTCGCGTGGAAGGCGTAGCGGCGCGGCTCGGCGGTCAGCTCGAACTGTTCGGCGGCCGGCAGCTCCGGATGATCGGGAGCCGGATAAGTTTCGCCGGAAAAGGCGTCGCGGCCGAGCCAGAGCGCGGCCGTACCGTTCAAAGGATCATCCTTCGGCGGCGTGAAATAAAGTGCGTAGCGCAAGGCTGGTATCCTGGAAATCGTTCGGAATGCGGATCGCAGTCTTCAGTGATTTGACGACCCGCCGCAAGCTGGTTTCCGGCTAAAAGATTTCCGTGACAGAATGATGATGGCCGCGCCAGATTCCCACCCTTTTTAGTGTGCCTTCGTGCCCATCAACCGATGGCGCAGCGCGTTCGAGGCCATGTCGAAAAGGAAGACGACAATCAGGATCAGCAGCACCATGTAGGCGACGTTTTCCCAGTTGGCGTTGGTGCGCATTGCTTCCCACAGCTTCAGACCAATACCGCCGGCGCCGACAGCACCGATGATGGTGGCGCCGCGGACATTCGATTCCCACTGGTAGAGGGTCTGGCTGACGAAGACCGGAACGATCTGCGGGATGATGCCATAGCGATGGGTCAGCACGGTGGAGGCACCCGTCGACCTGATGCCCTCGCGCGGCTTGTTATCGACGTTTTCCAGGCCTTCGGAATAGAGCTTGCCGAGCGTGCCGGTTTCGGTGAGGAAGATCGCGCCGGAGCCGGCCAGGGGGCCCGGGCCGAAGGCGCGCGTCAGGAAGAGCGCCCAGATCAGCATGTCCACCGAGCGCAGGAAGTCAAAGAAGCGCTTCAGAACCTGATTGAGCACCTTGTTGGGCGTGATGTTGCGCGCGGCCAGAAAGGCCAGCGGGAAAGCGAGCAATGCACCGAGCAACGTTCCCAGGAAGGCCATGACAATGGTCTGGAACAGCTTGGTCCAGACGTCGCCATGCTGCCAGGCGCTGTTGTGCCAGATATTGTCGAAGGCAAGCGACAGATTGGACTGGCCGGGTTTCAGCTCCGGTCCCGAAACGATCAGGCTGATGACCTCGCTCGCCGGTTTGTCGAAGAATGGCGACTGCGTGTCGAAGACGAAGTTCGCCCAACCAAGGAAGCGCTTGCGGACCTTCACGCGATCGACCGAGATGCTGACATCGCCGGCGAAACCGAGATCGGCAAGAACGTTGTCGTCATAGACGGTCATCCAGGCGGGAACCGGACCGACGACCTTCGGAGCGCCGCTCGAGACGTCGACCGGCACGCTGATGCCATGAGCCGTGACAACCGTTTCCTTGCTTGAGACAGTGACCGTACGGCTTG
This sequence comes from Hyphomicrobiales bacterium, assembly GCA_900489925.1. Classification (GTDB taxonomy): domain Bacteria; phylum Pseudomonadota; class Alphaproteobacteria; order Rhizobiales; family Rhizobiaceae; genus Rhizobium. Next base: position 659,907 of record UEHQ01000002.1, read on the forward strand.
TGCCCCTGACGGAGGCCGTGACGCTGCCATCGGCATTGTTGATGACCCAGTCGGGATGCGGATCGTCGCCCAGCGGCGAGAAGCGCGGATACTTGACGGTAATCTCGCCGGTATCGCTGATGCGGAACTCCGGCTGCACGTCGTAGCTCACCCATTGGCTGAGATAGAGGCCGACACGCTCCCAATGAGCATCCGCCAACAGCTTCGGCAGGTCGAAGAACCAGGTCGCGTAGAGCGCGTAGACCAGCGTCGCGATCACGATCATCAGGCCGCCGAAGCGTTGCTTGAACGAACGTTTGAAATATTCCGGGTAGCGCTGCTCGATCTCGTGCATCCGGTTGGCGTCGATCACCGTCATGGCGGACCTCAATGCTGCAAAAGGAAGGCGTGCTCGCCGACGAGGCGGCGGCGCAGCCATGCGGAGAACTGGTCGACCGCAACGATGGTGATGAAAAGCAGGAGAACGAGTGCCACCGTCTTGGCGCCGAAACCACGCGAGATGGAGAGCTTCAGTTCCTCGCCGATACCGCCGCCGCCGACAGCACCAATGATGGTGGAGGCGCGGACGTTGATTTCGAGGCGCAGCAGCGCATAGGAGACGAAGTTCGGCATGACCTGCGGCAGGGCGGCGAAGCGGACACGCTCCGACCAGCTGGCGCCAACGGCCTTCATGCCCTCGTCCGGCTTCATGTCGATGTTTTCGACGACTTCGTAGAAGAGTTTGCCGAGCGCGCCGATGGTGTGCAGGCTGACGGCAATAATCGCGGCAACCGGACCGATCGACAGAATGGCCGAAAACAGGCCGGCAATGACGATCTCGGGAAAGGCGCGCAGGAATTCCGTCAGACGCTTGGCGACAATCCGCAGCGGATTGGACGGCGCCAGATTGCGGGCCACGAGGAAGCTCAGCGGCACGGCGAAGATGAAGCCGATCAGGGTGGAGACGAGCGCGACGTTGATCGTGATGATCATCAGCTCGAAATATTCGGGGATATAGAAACCGCCCCAGACATAAACCCGGCCCTCGGCGAAGTTATACTCCTCGCCGGTCTTCTGGATCGGGCTTGCGATATCGAACAGGGCACGCCAGACATCATTCCAATCCTTGGGAATGAGCCAGCTCAGAAAATCGAAGAGATGCGGCAGGCGGTCGAAGAAATGGCCGGCATTGCTTTCGTCCGCGAACCGTACGGAGGCGACGAAGGCAACCAGCAGGATCACCAGCCCGAGACCGGTATAGAGGCGGCGGCGAGCCACCATCTTGCTCCAGGCATCACCGATTTCTTGGGCGCTTTGCGGTGCAGCCGGCGCGTGGGCGTTGGGATCGGCAAAAGTCATGAACGATGTCCGCTTTCTTCGCAGGAAAAAGGGCGGCTTGTTACGGCCGCCCTCCAACTATCAGGATCGATCAGCCGCCGATGGCAGCCTTGCGAGCGTCGATGATGGCGTTGTAGAAATCGGCCTGAACCTTGGTGTAGCCCTGGTAGTCGCCGCCTTCGAGCGCTGCGAAGCACTTGGCGTCGGTCTGCGGCAGCTTCATGAAGAAGTCGGTGAGCTTTGCCTGCCACTCGGTGCCGAGTTCATTGCGAACAACGAGCGGGCCGTTCGGGATCAGCGGCGAACGCCAGACTTCAACCAGCTTGTTCGGATCAACGGTGCCCTTGTCGACAGCCTTGCGGAAGGTGCCGGAGGTGTAGCCGTCCTTGAAATCGCCGATGCCCGAGGAGTCGTCAACAGCGATATCGACCTTGCCGTCGTAAGCGGCGAGCAGGTTGTTTTCGTGGCCGCCGTTGAACTGCGTGGAAGCGAAGTACTGGTCATTCGGCATGCCAGTGTCCTTCGGAATCTGCGTCAGCGGAATGAGGTAGCCCGAGGTGGAGTCCGGATCAGCGTAACCGAGCTTCTTGCCCTTGGCGTCCTTGATGTCCTTGATGCCGGAGGACTTCAGAGCGAGACCGATCGAGTGGTAACCGGTCGAGCCGTCCTTTTGAACGGTCGTCAGGATCGGGGTAACGGCCTTCTCGTCCTTGATGGCGATAGCAGCGTAGCCGGAAGCGCCGAGTTCAGCGAAGTCGAGCGTGCCGCCGAGGAGACCCTGGATAACGCCGTCATAGTCAGCAGCCGGGAAGAGCGAAACCTTCTCGAAGCCGAATTCGGTCTTCAGGTGGTCAGCCAGGCAAGCGTAGTTGCGCAGGCGGTCGGCTTCGTTTTCGCCGCCGAGAATACCAACGCGGAATTCCTTGAGGTCTGCAGCATGCGAGACGCCGGCCAGCGCAAACAGCGCCGTCGCGGCAAAGAGTGCTTTCTTCAACATGGTTCTCTCCTGATTGACCGGTGTCCCCGGCGATCTTTGCTTAAGAAGAAGTTCGCCCATAACGCGGGCTTACGATCCGAGGCCGCCCCTCTCAGAGACCGGCCAGCGCCAGCGGTTGCAAGCCGGCGGATTGATTGGCGGCTGCGGCCGCGGGAATGTTGATCGAGGTCGAGGTCATCGTCTCGTCGATGCCGGCGCCGTCCTTGTCGGTGCCGTAGATCTGCTTGACGGCATCGGCGGTCAGTTCGGACGGCTTGCCATCGAACACGACGCGACCGGCGGCCATGCCGACAATACGTTCGCAATAGTTGCGCGCCGTATCGAGCGTATGAAGGTTGGTGATGACGGTGATGCCTTCGCGCTCGTTGATATCGCGCAGCGCGTCCATGACGATCTTGGCGTTGAGCGGGTCGAGCGAGGCGATCGGCTCGTCGGCAAGCACCATCTTTGGGTTCTGCATCAGGGCGCGCGCAATCGCCACGCGCTGCTGCTGGCCACCCGACAGCGTGCCGGCCATCTGCAGCGCGGTCTGTTCGATGCCGAGGCGCTCAAGGGCAGCAATCGCGTGGATGCGCTCTTCGCGGGTGAAAAGGCCGAGCAGGCTCATCGTGGTCGAGCGATGATTGAGGCGTCCGAGCATCACGTTGGTCAGCACGTCGAGACGCGGAACGAGATTGAACTGCTGGAAAATCATGGCGCAATCGCGCTGCCAGTTGCGCAGCGCCTGGCCGCGGAGCCTCGAGACTTCGACGCCGGCGAAATGGATCGAGCCCGATGTCGGCTCCTGCAGGCGGTTGATCATGCGCAGAAGCGTGGACTTGCCAGCGCCGGAACGGCCGATGATGCCGACCATCTGGCCCTGAGGAATGTCGAGCGTCACGGAATCAACGGCTGTCTTCTTTCCGAAACGGCGGGTGACATTCTTCAGTTCGAACATCATGCTCTTCCTCATAGTCCAGATGCGATATGAGGGAGTGCATTAGTCCTGCTTCATGAAGCTCCAATGTCAGTTTTGTGTAACCTCTGTCACAATCGAGCTCGGTCAAATTCATTTGTGACAGCGCGCAGATGCCCTTTGCATCGCGCCGACGAGACAGTTCCGATCGATAGGAGACGCTGGCAACTTGGTGTAGCCTCACCACAACGGACATCGAAATGGCTTCGCCCACGCCCCCACCCAAGATGAAACTCTCAAGATTGCGTGACATTGGCTGGTCCACTTGGGACCCTATCGGGCTTTTGCCTACAGGAAGCAGATGGGACGAAGCCGACAACCAATCATTCGCGGATGAATACGACAGCTATCTGATCGAGGCTGCGGGACGATTGCGGCGGGGCGCATCGGATATCGACGTCATCGGCTACCTTATGAGCATCGAAGCCGATCACATGGGCTTGGGAGCGCAGTCCGACGCCCATGCCAGGGCTCGGTCGCTCGTCACCGCTATCCGTTCGGATGCAGAGCTTTGGACTTACGAGAAATAGGTCCTGTGCCGGTGTGCACCAAAGATCACATCGGGGGTGTTGCGCCATCGAGGCCGACGGCGAGGCGATCGGCGGCGAGCGCATTGTCTCCGCTGCTGGTTCCTTGGGCGGAGACGGCGGCGCCAGGCTTGAGGTCGTCCCTTGTGGCCGGCGCGAGTGCCACGATCTTGGTGCCGTCCGGAATGCTGATCTTCCGTTCACCACCCTTGTAGGCCAGCGTCACGGTTTGGCCGTTGACGTCCTTGACGGCGTTGGCGACCGTTGCGTTGGTCATGGAGCCGTTCGGCTTCACGCTCCAGGGCCGGTCGCCTTCGCCGGTGCCCTTCATCGAAGCCGGGAAGATCACGACCTGGACCGCGCCGTTGATGCCGCTGGCGGTCGGCTCGGAGCCGATACCGACGAAATCGCCGGTTTTTATATCGGCGGCGGTTGCGTTCTTGACACCCAGCACGGCCAAGCCGGACGCCATGGTCACGGCGATGTCATGGCCATCCGGCCCCTTGATCTTCAGTGTGTCGCCATCGAGATTTTCGACCGTGCCGTGAACGCGAACCCTGTCCGCCGCATTGGCGCCATGGAGCGCCGACAGCCCGATTGCGGCGCCCGCGGCAAGCGAAAGAACGATCTTCCTGAGATGATTGCGCGTCATGGTGCTCTCCCTGGGACTGCCGCTCAGCACGCAATTGGCGAAAATGCTGCCGAAGGGACGCGATCTTCTATTGGCCGCGACTTTATCGCCGGTGCGCGACCGCGGCCAATCAAAGAACGGTGAGAAACCTCGACTGGCAGGGGACATAGTGTTGTGTGGCAATGATGGAGCTCGGACGCGCCGCCTGCCCTCAGCGTTTCTTCTGAAGGACCTTGTTGCCGCGCGGTCCGGTCATCTGCGGTGTGTTCTTACGGTTTTCCGCAAGCAGGGTGCGCCAGCGCGCCAGACGCTCGGCCGGCAAGGTGCCGGCATCGACGGCCGCCTGCACAGCGCAGCCGGGTTCGTGGTCATGGGTGCAATCGCGGAAGCGACAGTGCGGGGCGAGCTCGGTGATCTCGGAGAACACCAGATCGATACCCTCGGCCACATCGCTGACATGCAGCGTGCGCATTCCCGGCGTATCGATGACCCAGCCGCCGCCGGCCATGGCATGCAGCGAGCGCGCCGTGGTGGTGTGACGTCCCTTGGCATCGCGCTCACGGATGCCGCCGGTTTCCTGCGAGCCCTCGCCCGACAATCCTGCGAGCGTGTTGACCAAAGTCGATTTGCCGACGCCGGAGGAGCCGATCAGCGCGATGGTCTGGCCGAACTGGCACCAGGGCGCCAGTGCCGCCACCGCATCCTCATTCTTGGCGTTGAGCACGACCACCGGAAGGTCTCGCTGCAACGCCTTTGCCTGCTCCTCGTAGGTCTCGGCATCGGGCACTAGGTCAGCCTTGGTCAGCACGATGACCGGCGCCGTGCCCGCCTGATTGGCAAGCGCCATGTAGCGCTCCAGCCGGGCCACGTTGAAGTCGGCATTGCAGGAGGTGACGATCAGCAGTGTATCGACGTTTGCGGCCCCGAGCTGCTGGTGCTGCCGCCCTTCGGTGCGACGCTGCAGCAACGTCCTGCGATCAAGCCGGCGAACGAGGGCATGATCATGCGGCTTGGCGAGCACCCAGTCGCCGACCGCAAACTCGCCGGTGTTGACCTGATGCGAAATACCGAGACGGACGAGGCCAGTCTGAGATGCGACGCTGAGGCGGCTGCGATGCACCTCGGCGATGCGCCGCGGCACGAGGTCCTCTTCGCCCGGCTGGAGCTGCTCGGCAAAGAACTCCGACCACCCCAGCGATTCCAGGAATGCCGCTCCGGTCTCGGCTGTCAAGGGTTCACCAAGGCGTGTGGCGTTTCGTTCACTGCGTTCTCTCCAGGGATGGTCAGGCGTTGCGGCGGACAATGACATTATCTGCCGATGAGCGGAACCTTGGAATTCAAAGATATTCGCCTTGCCGGACCCCTCGATCCCGGAATGCGGGTTGAGATGGCTTCCGGCAACGGCTATCAGGGCGGCAACCAAAGCGGATCCCACCGCGAGCAACAAGGCGCCTAGCTGCATGATCCCAGATTTTCTCGTCACCCATTCCGGTGGCTTCCATGCCGATGAACTGTTGTCCAGCGTCATCCTCACCCGGCTTTTCCCGCAGGCACGGCTGGTGCGCAGCAGGGCGCCGGAGTGGATCACGGCAGCCCCCGACCGCATCATCTACGACGTCGGCGGCGCGTATGACGCTGCCGCACAGATATTCGATCATCATCAGCGCGGCGCGCCGCTACGCGAGGACGGCCAGCCGTACAGCTCGTTCGGATTGATCTGGAAGCACTATGGCCGTGACTATCTGGCCGCCTCCAACCTTCCGGAAGCGGATATCGAGGCGGTCCATGCCGGCTTCGATGCCGGTTTCGTGCTCCCGATCGATCTGGTGGACAATGGGGCGCTGAGCCCGTCCGGCCCGCTGGCGGCGCTGACGCTGCCGGCCTTGCTGGAGACGTTGAAGCCCGCATTCGACGAGACCGATCCGGACGCCGACGACCGCGCCTTCCACGCCGCGCTTGCGGTTGCCCGCAGCTTCGTCGAGGCGAGTATCGGCAAACGCGCCGCAAAGCTGCGTGCCGAAGCGCTTGTGCTCCGTGCTATCGAGGAAACGGGCGAAGGCCGCGTTCTCGAGTTGCCGATGGGAATGCCCTTCCGGCCTGCCATCGTGAAGGCAGGCGCCGATCACCTGCTGTTTGTCGTCCATCCCCGCGACAAGGATTGGTGCCTGACCGGTATCCGCCGTGGCGACGAAGGGTTCGAGTTGCGGGCAGATTTGCCCGCCGCCTGGGCCGGTTTGACCAATGGGGATCTGGAAGCGGTTTGCGGCGTCGCGGGTGCGAGCTTCTGCCACAACGGCCGCTTCATCGCTGCCGCCAAGACCCGCGAGGCTGCGCTTGCCATGGCCGAGTTGGCGGTCACGGAGGCTACCGCCGCCTAGGCCCATCGAACGCAAGAAACGGGTTGAATTCGAAACGCGGGCGTAGGATTCTTGGGGACGGTCGAACGTGGAGACCAGTCTCATGGCCCAGATGGCACACCAGTATCTCATCTTCGAAACCGCTGCCGGCTTCTGCGGCATTGCGTGGAACGATGTCGGGATCACGCGCTTTCAATTGCCCACCAAGGCAGCGGACGCGACCGAGCGGCTGCTGTTGCGCCGCATCCCGGGCGCTGAGAGCGGCAACCCGCCGCCCTATGTTGCCGACGCGATCCTCAACGTGAAACGCTATTTTGACGGCGAGGAGACCGATTTCACCGGGATTACGCTCGATCTTGAAGAGCAGGACGCGTTTTTCAGGCGGATCTACGACGCCGCCCGTAAGATCGGATGGGGCCACACCACCACCTACGGAGCGCTCGCGAAGGAGCTCGGCGCCGGCCCGGAAGCGGCGCGTGATGTCGGGCAGGCGATGGCGAAAAATCCGGTCGCGCTGATCATTCCCTGCCATCGCGTGTTGGCAGCTGGCGGCAAGATCGGCGGCTTTTCCGCTCCGGGCGGATCGACGTCCAAGGCGCGGATGCTGGAACTCGAAGGCGTTCACCTCGCGCCGCCGGCACCTGCACAGCAATCCCTTGATTTCTGATCGGTCGTCAGAGGCTTGCCGCTCCGCGCGCAGCCTGGTCATACTGACCTGAGAGGACGCGCATGAGTGCTGCAAGCCGGCTAATATCCGCTTCGTCAAGATGCAGTGTCCTAGCGTCGGCGATGAGCAACGCTTCGCGCATCTCGCCATAACGGCGGCAAGCCGCCGCGCCCTTTTCCGTGACCTTCAGGGTCTTTTCCTTGCCACGCCGGCCGGTCATGATCAGCCCGTTGCCCTGCAGCTTCTTGGCCGCGTAGGTGACGATGTGAGTGTCCTCGATGTTGAGCATCACGCAGAGGTCCGAGAGCGATTTTTCACGCTGGCGATGGTTGGTCGCATGCAGGATGAGCACCTCCATATGACCAAGCCCCGGATAGCCAGCGGCCGTCATGCATCGAACAATCCAGCTGTGAAAGGCATTGCCCATCACCGTCAGCGCGAATTCGAGTTCGGACAATGCCGGCATTGCACCTTCGGCAAGGTGCGACGACGAAACGATCGGGCCGATTGAAAGCTGTGGTTCCTTCATGACATCCTTCACTGACAGAATATCGATAATTTATTGACATAATGACCGCAAAAGTCGCCTATGTCATCCGAGCGTGGGATTTTAAAAGCAGGATGGTTGAGATGAGCGGCAAGTGGGACTTCTGGATCGATCGCGGCGGAACCTTCACGGATGTCATCGGCCGCGCCCCGGATGGGGAACTGCATCCGGTCAAGCTGCTGTCTGAAAACCCTGAGGTCTACCGGGACGCGGCAATCCAGGGCATTCGCACGCTCATGGGGCTCCAGACCGGCGAACCAATCCCCGCCGGCCGCATCGGCGACGTCAAGATGGGCACCACGGTCGCCACCAACGCCCTGCTGGAGCGCAAGGGCGATCGCGTTCTGCTGCTCATTACCCGGGGTTTTCGCGATGCACTTCGCATTGCCTATCAGGCACGCCCGGACATTTTTGCCAAGGAGATCATTCTCCCCGAACAGCTCTACGACCGCGTCATTGAGGTGGACGAGCGGGTTTGCGCGGACGGCCGCATCGAACGGCCGCTCGACCTCGCCTCGGTCGAGGCCGAAGTGGCCCGGGCGAAGGCCGACGGCATCGACGCTGTGGCGATTGTCTTCATGCACGCCTGGAAATTTCCAGAGCACGAATTGCAGATGGCGGCCCTCTGCCGCAACGCCGGCTTCGGGCAGGTGTCTGTGAGCCACGAGGTTTCGCCGCTGGTGAAGCTCGTCGGCCGGGGGGATACGACTGTCGTCGATGCCTATCTCTCGCCTATCCTCGGCCGCTACGTGCGGCGGGTGGCTGAGGAACTGGGCGTCGATGTCGAGCGGCTGGATGGCGACGGCGACACGTCGCCGCGCCTGATGTTCATGATGTCCTCCGGAGGGCTGACGGCGGCCGAGCTGTTCAAGGGCAAGGATGCACTGCTATCGGGGCCCGCGGGCGGTGTGGTCGGCATGGTGGAAACGGCAAGGCTTGCCGGCTATGAGCGCGTCATCGGCTTCGACATGGGCGGGACATCGACCGACGTGGCGCATTACGATGGCGAGTACGAACGCGCCTTCGACACCGAGGTCGCGGGTGTTCGCGTCCGCGCGCCGATGATGCGCATTCATACGGTCGCGGCGGGCGGCGGCTCCATCCTTCATTTCGAGGCGGGGCGCTTTCGCGCCGGGCCGGATTCGGCGGGCGCCAATCCGGGGCCAGCCTGCTATCGTCGCGGCGGCCCCTTGGCCGTCACCGACGCCAACGTCATGCTCGGAAAGCTGCAACCGGATCTTTTTCCGGCGATTTTTGGCCCGGGGCAGGACGAACGGCTCGACGTTCACGTCGTGCGCGACAGGTTCGAAGCCCTGGCAGACGAGATCGGCGATGGCCGCAGCCCTGAAAGCGTCGCGGAGGGCTACATCACCGTCGCGGTCGAGAACATGGCGAATGCCATCAAGAAGATCTCGGTTCAGCGCGGCTACGATGTCACGGAGTACCTGTTGAACTGCTTCGGCGGAGCGGGTGGCCAGCACGCCTGCCTGGTCGCCGATGCGCTCGGCATGGAAGCAGTGCTGGTTCATCCGTTCTCGGGCCTGCTTTCGGCTTATGGGATCGGCTTGTCCTCGGTCTTCGCGACGCGCCAGCAGGCGTTGATAAGGCCGCTCGTGCCGGAGACACTGACGGCGATCGAGGTATTGATTGGCGAATTGCGCGAACATGTCCTCGCGGAGCTCGCGAGCCAGGGTGTGCCGGAAGCCGAGACACGCACGCGACCGATCCTGCACCTGCGCTATGACGGAACCGATACCGCGCTTCCTGTAGGCTTCGAGAGCGGCTCTCTGAAACAGGCGCGCCTCGACTTCGAGGCAGTCCACAAGGCGCAATTCGGCTTCATCTACGACGACAAGGCGATGATCGTCGAACTGGTGGCAGTCGAGGGGCAGGACGGCCGCGAGCGAGGCTTGAGCGAACGCGATGCACCGATCGAGAATATCGAGGCAGCGGCTTCAGAAACGCGGCCGCTCTTCACCGAAGGCGCCTGGCATCAGGCGGGCATCTTCATGCGCGGCTCCCTTCGGCCAGGACATCGCCTCAGCGGCCCGGCTCTTATCGTCGAGAAGAACCAGACTATCGTGGTCGAGCCCGGCTGGCAGGCGACGATCAGCGCCAAAGACCACGTCGTCATGCGGCGGGTGGAAAAGAAGCGCAGACAGGCCGCCGTCGGCACAGAGGCGGATCCCGTCATGCTCGAGGTATTCAACAATCTCTTCATGTCGATCGCCGAGCAGATGGGCGTGACGCTGCAGAACACCGCCTATTCGGTCAACATCAAGGAACGGCTCGACTTCTCCTGCGCCGTCTTTGACCATACCGGCGCGCTGGTGGCGAATGCACCGCACATGCCCGTCCATCTCGGTTCAATGGACCGGTCGGTCGAGACGATCATCCGTCTGAACGCCGGTAATATCCGGCCCGGCGACGTATTCGCGCTCAATGCGCCGTACAATGGCGGCACGCATCTTCCTGACATCACGGTCGTCACCCCGGTTTTCGACGACGCCGACAAGGACATCCTGTTCTATGTTGCCTCGCGTGGACATCACGCCGATATCGGCGGCACGGCGCCCGGCTCGATGACGCCGCTGGCGACGACCGTGAACGAGGAGGGTGTGCTGTTCGACAATTTCCAGTTGGTCGAACGGGGCAAATTCCGCGAAGCCGAGCTTCGCCACCTGCTGCGGGATCATCCGTTTCCGGCGCGCAACCCGCACCAGAACGTTGCCGATCTGAAAGCGCAGATTGCCGCCAACGAGAAGGGCGTTGCCGAACTGCGCAAGGTGGTCTCGCATTTCGGGCTCGATGTCGTGCAGGCCTATATGGGTCACGTTCAGGACAACGCCGCCGAGAGCGTGCGGCGCGTCCTGTCGCTGCTGCCCGACGAAAGCGAATGCGAATACCCGACCGACACGGGACAGGTGATCAAGGTGAAGATCACCGTCGATCGCCAGAAGCGCGAGGCGACGGTGGACTTCACCGGCACCTCGCCGGTGATGAAGAACAACTTCAATGCGCCGGAGCCCGTCGCGCGCGCTGCCGTTCTCTATGCCTTCCGCGTCATGGTCGAAGACATGATCCCGATGAACGCCGGCTGCCTGCGCCCGATCAATATCATCATACCCGATGGCTGCATGCTGAAGCCGGCCTACCCGGCGGCTGTGGTCGCCGGCAACGTCGAGACCTCGCAGCACGTGACGAACGCCTTGTTTTCGGCACTGGGCTCACTCGCCAATGCGCAAGGCACGATGAACAACCTCACCTTCGGCAACGAAAAGTACCAATATTACGAAACGATCTGCTCCGGATCGCCTGCGGGCCGCACGAATGCCGGGCGCGGGTTTGCCGGAACGTCGGGCGTCCATACGCACATGACCAATTCGCGGCTTACCGATCCTGAGATTCTCGAACTCCGCTTCCCCGTGCTGCTCGAGGACTTTCACATCCGGCAGGGTTCGGGCGGCAAAGGCCGCTGGTCAGCGGGCGACGGTACCAGCCGAACGATCCGCTTTCTGGAAAAGATGGAATGCGCCATCCTGTCGTCACACCGCTCACACCCACCACGCGGACTGGACGGCGGCGAGGACGGTCAAACGGGGAGCACGGAAGTTCGCCGCACGGACGGTCGGCTGGAGATGCTGAAGGCCTGCGACCAGACGGTCCTTGAGGCCGGCGACGCGGTGATCGTGACGACACCGACACCGGGCGGATACGGCAAGCGTTAGCGTCTCAGCGGCTTCGCCACGCGGGCGGGCTGCTCAACCCTTCATCGGGCACCCTTGCGCGCAACGACAGGCGGCCGCGCTCGGCGAGTTCGTCGGCGCGCTCGTTGCCGGCGAGGCCCGAATGGCCCTTGCACCAGGCGATGGTCAGCAGGCGATTGCGAGACAGCTGACCGTCGATCGCCTTCCAGAGATCCGGGTTTGCAATGGTTCGGCTTCGCACCTTCGCGTTGGCGCTTATCTTCTTCCAGCCGTTGTTCTTCCAGATGTGGCGCCACTGATTGCAGCCTGTGACGGCATAGGCCGAATCGGACCAGACGACGGCTGTTTCCCCCGCGGCGTTGCCGTTGATCCAGGTCACGGCTTCGAGCAACGCAATCAGTTCGGTCGTATTGTTGGCGGTGTCCTTGACGCCGCCAGAGCCGGAAGCGACTTCCGCATCGTCGCGATAGACCACGAAGGCCCAGCCGCCTTCCCCGGATACTGGTTCGTAGCAACCATCGGCGAAGACGTGGAGGGTGTGCTCGGCAGCGATACTTTCAGGGAACAGGATAGTGTCAATGTTATCGGTCATTTGCGCCTTGTGACATCCATCCGCGAGGGATGGATCGCGGGAGGTTCGGTCTTACACCGAGCCACCAGGAACGCCAGACCTATTCGGCAGCAGCCAGAAACACCGTATTCTCCGACGTAGATGCAAGAGCGCGAACCCTGGCTTCCGTCCTGGCGATCAACCGATAGAACTCCTCCTGCGCGTCGACATCCAGCTGGATGACGGCATTGACGTCGTCGGGGGTATCGCAGACACAGGCGACCGCCGATATCGGACAGATGCCGCCCGGATAGCGCTTGCCGGTTCCCGTATAGGCGCGACGACCCCACTGTTCGGAATAGACTGTTTCCTCACGATCCAGCTCCAGGATCGTGCCCTTGCAAGCTGTCACGATCGCAGCCTTGCCGTAAGCGAACCAATGATAGTTCAGTTTGCGCAGAATATACTTGCCAGTGATATCTTCGCCGGCCAATTCCGCCGGATCTTCAATCATTCTGATCATGATGACTTCCTCAAGATCAGTCTAATATCCATGAAGTAGGTTTACGAGACAAGTCGGAAAAGGGTAGCTTTTGTAAAGACTTAGTCACAATGTGTTTCCGATTCTTACAGAAATTGGCATTCGCGCAAGCTCATTCACGGCCAAGACCCGTGGTTAACCTTGAGGCAAACAGGGGTCGTCTCCTGTTCTTTCCTAGCAGACACAGACGCGACTATTGTGACAATGGGGTGCGCCGATGCTTCGTCGGCTGCGAGTTCTTAGCTCCCGGGCGAGCCTTAAGTGACGGCAGTCGGCCGGCCGATTTTGGATGGCCGAGCTCCGGGGCGAGATGAGCGCCCCGGTCCGGGGCGCCCGATCATGCTTCGTAGCGGGCGAGGAAATCTTCGGCACTCAGCGCGCGAAAATCGGCCAGGGCGACCCGCAGGCGGTCGTGCTCCCAATCCCACCAGGCGAGCCTGTCCATGCGTTCGCCGACGTCCTTCGGGAAGCGTTCGCGGATCAGCTTGGCGGGGACGCCGCCGACGATGGTGTAGGGAGCGACATCCTTGGAGACGACCGCACCGGCGCCGATGACGGCCCCGTTGCCGACCGTGACGCCGGGCAGGATGGTTACGCCGTGGCCGATCCAGACATCATGACCGATGACGACGCGGTTGGAGCGGCGCCATTCGAAGAAGTCGGTCTCCATATCGGCATCCGGCCAATAATCGGCGGCACGATAGGTGAAGTGATGCAGCGTCGCGCGCCAGGTCGGATGGTTGGTGGCGTTGATGCGCACCGAGGCTGCGATGTTGACGAACTTGCCGATCGTCGCGCACCAGATGGCGCCGTCCTGCATGACATAGGAATAGTCGCCGAACTCGACTTCCTCGATGCGGCAACGCTCCGAGACCTCCGTGAAGCGCCCGAAGGTGGCGTTCTTCACCGATGCCGTTTCATGGAAATAGGGCTCGAGGCCAATCTTGCGGCTCATGCGGCGATTGCCTTTCGCGGCGAGAACTTCTGGACGTCGAGAATGCGGTCGGCGACGGCCTCGCGCACTTCCTCATCGTGGAAGATGCCGAGAAGGGCGACGCCCGCCTTCTTCTTCTCCTCGATCATGCCGACGACGACGGCGCGGTTCCTGGCGTCGAGCGAGGCGGTCGGCTCGTCGAGCAGCAGGACCGTGTGCTCGGTGATGAAGCCGCGGGCGATGTTGACGCGCTGCTGTTCACCGCCGGAGAAGGTGGCGGGCGGAAGCTGCCAGAGCGCTTCCGGCAGGTTTAGCTTCGAGAGAAGGTTTGCGGCCTTCTCGCGCGCCGTTTCCGCCTTTTCGCCACGGGCGACCAGCGGCTCGGCCACCACGTCAATCGCCGCAACACGTGGGACGGTGCGCAGGAACTGGCTGACATAGCCGAGCGTATCACGGCGCACGGCGATGACCGTGCGCGGGTCGGCCGTTGCCAGATCGACGATCTTGTCGTGATGCTTGATGAGGATCTGGCCGCTATCGACGGCATAATTGCCGTAGATCATCTTGAGCAGCGAGCTCTTGCCGATGCCCGACGGACCGCCGAGGACGACGCATTCCCCGCATGCCACGGAAAAGGATACATCCGAGACGACCGGCAGCTTGATGCCGTCGCGCAGGTGCATGGTGAAGCTCTTGACGACTTCAGAAACAACGAGTGGCGTTGCCATGATTTCTTTCCTTAGTTTCGCTTGCCGCTGACACCGGTAGCCGGAGTCGGAACAGCATTCGCGATCAGACCTGCAGGATGGAGGAAACGAGGAGCTGCGTGTACGGCTCACGTGGATCGTCGAGGACGCGATCGGTCAGCCCGTGCTCGATGACATGGCCATCCTTCATCACCATCATGCGGTGCGACAGCAGGCGCGCGACGGCGAGGTCGTGGGTGACGATGATGGCGGCAAGGCCGAGATCGTTGACGAGACCGCGAACGAGATCGAGCAGGCGGGCCTGCACCGACACGTCGAGGCCGCCGGTCGGCTCGTCCATGAATACCAGGCGCGGGCCGGTTACCAGGTTCCGGGCGATCTGCAGGCGCTGGCGCATGCCACCCGAGAAGGCGCGCGGCTGGTCGTCGATGCGGCCTTCATCGATCTCGACGCGCTGCAGCCAGTCGATCGCGGTGGAGCGGATGTTGCCGTAGTGACGGTCGCCGATCGCCATCAGGCGTTCGCCGACATTGGCGCCGGCCGAGACCGTCATGCGCAGACCGTCAGCCGGATTCTGATGCACGAAACCCCAGTCGGTGCGCATCAGGAAGCGGCGCTCGGCCTCGTTCATGCGGTAGAGGTCGCGATAGGCGCCGTCGCGCATGTGGTATTCGACGCTGCCGGTCGTCGGCATCAGGCGGGTGGAGATGCAGTTGAGCAGCGTCGTCTTGCCTGAGCCGGATTCACCGACGATGGCGAGCACTTCGCCGGGCCAGAGCTCGAAGGAAACATTCCGGCAGCCGATGCGGTTGCCATAGAACTTCGAGACGTCATTGACTTTAAGAAGCGGGGTGTCGCTCATTCGGCGGCCTCCTGATTGGGTGCCAACATCTCGCCGGCATGCCCGTGGGCGCGGCGGTCTTCGCAATGGTCGGTGTCGGAGCAGACGAACATGCGTCCGCCCTTATCGTCGAGGATGACTTCGTCGAGATAGACCTCTTCGGCGCCGCAGAGCGCGCACGGCTTGCCGAAGCGCTGGATCTCGAACGGGTAGTCGTCGAAATCGAGGCTGACGACTTCGGTATAGGGCGGAACGGCATAGATGCGCTTCTCGCGCCCTGCCCCGAAGAGCTGCAACGCATCCGACATGTGCATTTTCGGATTGTCGAACTTCGGCGTTGGCGACGGGTCCATGACGTAGCGACCGGCAACCTTGACCGGATAGGCGTAGGTCTTGGAGATACGACCGTTATGCGCGATGTCCTCGTAGAGCTTGACGTGCATGAGGCCGTATTCCTCGAGCGCGTGCATCTTGCGGGTCTCGGTCTCGCGCGGCTCGAGGAAGCGGAGCGGCTCGGGGATCGGCACCTGGTAGACCAGCACCTGGTTCACCCCGAGCTTTTCTTCCGGGATGCGGTGGCGGGTCTGGATGATCGTTGCATCCTTGGTGTGTGTCGTCACCGCGACATTGGCGACCTTCTGGAAGAAGGCGCGGATGGAGACCGCGTTGGTCGTATCGTCAGCGCCCTGGTCGATGACCTTCAGCACGTCATCCGGCCCGATGATCGAGGCCGTGACCTGCACGCCGCCGGTGCCCCAGCCGTAAGGCATCGGCATTTCGCGGGAGGCGAAGGGAACCTGGTAGCCGGGGATGGCGATCGCCTTCAGGATCGCGCGGCGGATCATGCGCTTCGTCTGTTCGTCGAGATAGGCGAAGTTGTACGTGGCCAGATCGGTCATTCCGCAGCCTCCTTGATGGTATCGTCGCCGCCGATGCGGTTGGCTTCGAATTCGTTGCGCATGCGACGGACCAGATCGAGTTCCGCCTGGAAGTCGACGTAGTGCGGCAGCTTCAGGTGCTCGACGAAGCCGGTCGACTGGACGTTGTCGGCATGCGAGATGACGAATTCCTCGTCCTGCGCCGGGGCGGTGATGTCCTCGCCGAGTTCTTCGGCGCGCAGGGCACGATCAACCAGCGACATGGACATCGCCTTGCGCTCGCTCTGGCCGAACACCAAGCCATAGCCACGGGTGAACTGCGGTGGCGCCTTGGACGAACCCTTGAACTGGTTGACCATCTGGCATTCGGTAACCTGGATGAGCCCAAGCGAAACGGCGAAGCCGAGTTCGGGAACATCGAATTCGACCTCGACCTCACCGATGCGGATTTCGCCGGTGAAGGGATGGTTGCGGCCATAGCCGCGCTGCGTGGAATAGCCGAGCGCCAGGAGGAAGCCTTCGTCGCCGCGGGCCAGCGCCTGCAGGCGAAGATCGCGGGTCATCGGGAATTCCATCGGCTCGCGCGTCAGGTCGCCGACCTCGTGATCTTCGGGCATCTCGCCATCCCCCTCGATCAGGCCTTCCTGCGCGAGGATTTCCGAAACGCGCATGACGCGGCCGGATTCGGCGTCGCGGAGCGTCGGCTGCTCGACCGCTTCATCGGTGAGGAGCGACGGGTCGAGAAGGCGATGCGTATAGTCGAAGGTGGGCCCGAGCAGCTGGCCGCCGGGCAGATCCTTGTAGGTGGCGGAGACGCGGCGCTCGATCTTCATGCGCGCCGTGTCGATCGGCTTGCTATAGCCGAAGCGCGGCAGCGTCGTGCGGTAGGCCCGAAGCAGGAAGATCGCTTCGATCATGTCGCCGCGCGACTGGCGGACGGCGAGAGCAGCAAGCGTGCGATCGTAAAGCGAGGCTTCGGCCATGACGCGGTCGACGGCCAGCGCCAGCTGGGCCACGATCTGGTTGATACCGATAGCCGGCAACGAACGATCGCCACGACGGCGATCCGCCAGCAGGCGATGGGCGTTGGCAATGGCGGCCTCGCCCCCTTTGACAGCAACATACATGGGTCACATCTCCGTTGCGGTGATCTTGGTGGTGCGCGGCAGGCAGACGAACCGGCTGCCAGAAGTCAGCACGATGTCGATGCCGCGCGGGAAAAGAGCGCGGTTTTCCGTCCAGAGGCGCAGGAATGTATCGGGCAGGCCGAGCGGCGCGATATCGGTCACGGTCTTGATACCGGGACCCATCAGCGCCAGCCTGCGGCCGCCTTCGATGTCAGCCAGTTCGATGACAACAGTCGTCGAACGGTCCGGATATTCCTGGGTGCCGGCGGCAAAGAGACCAAAGGACGACAGCGGCGTTCCGGCTTCGACGAAGGCGAAGCGTGCTTCGGCCTTCTCCGGCGTGACGGGCGCACCTGTGTGGAAACCGAGCCATTGCGGCACGGCGGATTTTGCGAGCCCTGACGACAGCCAGACCGGGGTGTCGTGATCGCAGAGCGTCAGCGCGATCGCGCCGGCCGCAACGCCGAGGGGTGCCGGCGGCAGGGCGTCGGGGGCGACCGTCTGGATCGTGCCCGGACGGGCCATCGCATCCATCATCAGCTTGAAGACGCTCTGGGCGTGGAAGACCGGCTCGGCAAAGCCGCCGGCCAACGCATCATTCTTGGGGGCTTCTGTCTTGAGGCTCATCAGTCGTCTCCGCGAACCATGGTGAAGAAATCAACGCGAGTTGCCGCAGTCTCATCGGCCTTGCGGCGATCGGCATCCGCCACACGTGCGGCGATCGGCTGCAGAAGCGCCTGCTCGACGAAGGATTGCGTGGCCTGCTCCTGCCAGAGCGCGTCGAAGATGGCGGAAAGCCGGGCCTTCTCGCGATCCGTGCCGAGCGCCTGGGCGTGACCGACGGTGCCCGATGAAAGGCGCACGGTAGCGCGGGTGACCGTCACCTCACCGAGGTTGAACGGCGCACCGCCGCCGCCCATGCGGCCCCGCACCATGACGAGACCCGTTTCCGGTCCGCGTACCGGCTGGGCCGCAGGCTTTTCCGCCAGCTTGTCCCATGCCTCGACCAGCTCCTGCCGCTCCGCACGCGCAAGCAGGTCGACGACGCGCTTGCGCCCCCCTGCCCCCGGCTCATTCTTTTCCGCTAAGGTCATCGCCACATCCTTTAAATGTCTATTGATATAGACAACTATACAAGATATGGTTACGCTTAAATCGGCGACATGACAAGCGTGTGACATCAAGGGGTAAAATGGCTGGGCAGGTACAAAGACAGACGGGCGTGGCGCTGTGGCGGCAGATCGCCGACCGCATTCGCCAGGCGATCAGCGCCGGCGCCTATGACGAGACCGGCATGGTGCCACCGGAGACGGTGCTGGCGCTGCAGTTCGGCGTCAACCGGCATACGGTCAGGAGCGCGATCGCGGCGCTTGCCCAGGAAGGCATCGTACGCGCCGTGCAGGGACGCGGCACGCTGATCGAGCGCAAGGAGCGGCTGAATTTTCCGATCACCAAGCGCACCCGCTTTACCGCTGGGATCGGCGAGCAGGCACGCGAGATGCGCGGGCTGCTGCTCTCCTATTCTGAGGAGAAGGCCGACGCGGAGGTGGCACGCGGGCTGAAGATCCGGCCGGGCGAGCCGGTCGTCCGCATGGAAACGGTTCGCAAGGCGGATGGCCGCCCGGTCTCCTGCGCAACGGCATGGTTTCCGGCCGGGCGCTTCGGCGGCATGCCGGATGCCTACAAGCGGACGGAATCCATCACCAAGGCCTTTGCCGAGCTTGGACTATCGGACTATGTGCGCGCGACCACCGAGATCACCGCCGTCCACGCCGACGAGGCGGATACGGCAGCGCTCGAACTGGCGCCTGGCGCGATCCTGCTGATCACCAAGGCCGTCAACACCGACCTTGAAGGCGTGCCGGTCCAATATGCGATCAGCCGGTTTGCGGCCGACCGCGTGCAGTTCACGATCGAGAATTGAGTCCCGGCGATGCCGGAGGAGCGGTCCCCGGCATCGATAGGACCGCTCGTTATTTGCCGACTTCCCAGGGGAATTTTCCAGCCCCTGCTCCGGGCTCGAAATCGGTGGAGATACTGAGGTCGCGCCAAGCCGCGTGCTCGCTGGCTCGTACCGCATCGTTCTGTTCGACACCACGCACCGCATCGCTGCCGAGCAGCAGGCGCAGCGGTGGCTCAGCGACACCGGCGACATGGATGATCGCGACGGCTGCCTTTGCGGGATCACCCGGCTGCCTGCCGTTGTAGTCGCGCTGGTAGCGAGCCATCTTGCCGACAGTGTCTTCGTATTCCGGGCGTCCTTCGCGGAGCGTGGTCGAGGCGCCGGCGAAATCCGTGCGAAAGCCGCCGGGCTCGATGATCGTCACCTTGATGCCGAGCGGACCGACTTCCCGCGAAAGCACCTCCGAGAAACCTTCGACGCCCCACTTTGCTGCCGCATAAGGCGCGCGGCCGGCTGGGCCAATGCGGCCGCCGACGGAGGAAACTTGGATGATGTGGCCGGAGCCCTGCGCGCGCATCAGCGGCAGTGCCGCCTTGGTGACGATGATGGTTCCGAAAAGGTTGGTTTCGATCTGGGCGCGGAAATCGGCAAGGCTGGTGTCCTCGATCGATCCGACATCGCCATAGCCTGCATTGTTGACCAATATATCAAGGCGCCCGAACGTCTCCACGGCTGCCTTTACTGCATCGGCGGCCGATTGCTCGTCGGTCACGTCAAGAGGAATCGCCAAGACATTGCCGGCGTAGCGCTGCTTGATATCCTGAAGCTGCGATGGATCGCGCGCGGTCGCGACCAACTTGTGCCCCGCCGCCAGCACCGCCTCCGCAAGCGCCCTGCCGAGGCCGCGTGAGGTGCCTGTAATCAACCAAACCTGTGACATCCGAAATCTCCTTGATCCGTCACGAGGGATATAGGCGAGACAGTTTCATGTTGAAAGAAGGTACCCTCTAGATCTATACATACCTCATGGTAACTGTCATGAACGATCATACATTCGATTTTTGCGAGACGCTGACGGACGCGCAGGATGCGCTGGCCCGCGAGATGCTGGAACGCGCCAGCGCCAAATGGCCACTGCGGGCGATGCACATCCTGGCGGAGGCCAAGGGTCCCTTGCGCTTTTCGCGGGTTCTGGAGCGGGTCGAGGGGATCAGCCAGAAGGTGCTGACGCAGACGCTTCGGACGCTCGAAAGCGACGGGCTGGTGACGCGGACGCTCTATCCGCAGGTGCCCCCACGGGTCGAATATGAACTGACGCCGCTCGGCGGCGAGCTTCTGGTGGAAGTGGTGACGCTCTGGCAATGGATCGCCAATCGCCTGCCTGACTTCGAGGCGGCCCGGAAGAGGGCGCCTCAGGCTACTGACACGTCAAAAGGCTGAAAAGCCAATACCGTCAGGTTGGAAAAGCGCCGCGCAGCAAACGATGCGCGGCGCAATCGATGTTTAGTGCGCGCCTGACATGTCGCCGAGCACTTCCTTGGAAGCGACGGTGGAATCGGCGTTGAGCTTGTAGACCATCGGAACGCCGGTCGCGAGGTTGACACCGAGGATCTGTTCCTTGGTGAGCTTGTCGAGGACCATGACCAGCGAGCGCAGCGAATTGCCGTGGGCGGCGACCAGCACCTTTTCGCCGCGCAGTACGCGGGGCAGGATTTCCGTCAGGTAGTACGGCCAGACGCGAGCGCCGGTGTCACGCAGGCTTTCACCGCCCGGAGGCGGTACATCGTAGGAACGGCGCCAGATGTGGACCTGCTCCTCGCCCCACTTGGCGCGGGCGTCGTCCTTGTTGAGGCCGGAGAGATCGCCGTAGTCGCGCTCGTTCAGGGCCTGGTCCTTGATCGTCTGAAGGCCCGGTTGGCCGACGTTGTCGAGGATGATCTTCAGCGTATCCTGGGCGCGCTTCAGGTCAGAGGTGAAGGCGATGTCGAACTTGATGCCGTAGTCGGCCAGAGCCTTGCCGCCGGTGTTGGCTTCCTGAACGCCGAGCTCGGTCAGTTCAGGGTTCTTCCAGCCGGTGAAAAGGTTCTTGAGGTTCCAGTCGCTCTGGCCGTGGCGAACGAGGACGAGGGTACCGCTCATGAAAGATGCCTCCAAAATAGATCAGTGTTGGGAAAGCCCGAGTACGTCGAGCATGGAATAGAGACCGGGTTTCTTGTCGCGCGCCCAAAGGGCGGCCTTGATGGCGCCGCGTGCGAAAATCGAACGATCGCCGGCGCTGTGCGACATGGTGACCAGCTCGCCTTCGCCGGCGAAAACGACCGAATGTTCGCCGATGACCGAGCCGCCGCGCAACGTGGCGAAACCAATCGTGCCAGCTTCGCGCGGGCCTGTGTGGCCGTCGCGGACGCGGACCGAATGCGTGGCGAGATCAACGCCGCGCCCCTTGGCTGCAGCCGCGCCGAGCAACAGGGCAGTGCCCGAGGGAGCATCGACCTTGCGCTTGTGGTGCATTTCGAGAACTTCGATATCCCAATCGGCTGGATCGAGCGCGCGAGCGGCCTGTTCGACGAGGACGCTCAAGAGATTGACGCCGAGGCCCATGTTGCCCGACTTGACGATGCGGGCGTGGCGGGCGGCTGCGGCGATCTTCGCCTCGTCCTCGGTCGAGCAGCCTGTCGTGCCGATGATGTGGACGATGCGGGCCTGGGCCGCGAGTGCTGCAAATTCGTTGGTCGTCGCTGGCGTGGTGAAATCGAGGACGCCGTCGGCATGCAGGAAAGCCGCCAGCGGATCGTCGCCTATGATGACGCCGTTCGGGCCGAGGCCCGCGATCTCGCCGGCATCCTTGCCGACGAAAGCCGAGCCCGGGCGGGCGACGGCGGCATGCAGGGTCACGCCATTGATCTCGTGGACCAACCGAATGAGCGCCTGCCCCATGCGACCTGCTGCACCAACCACCACCAGCTTCATCGCAGCATCGCTCATCTCAGGCTGTCCTAAATTTCTATCAGTTCGTATCCGAGGCTGCCGGCCTCTGCAGATTGTTGAGGCGAGCGTAGAGACCGTCGCGGCGCTGCGCAAGCGCCTCATGATTGCCCTCTTCGACCACGCGGCCCTGCTGCATCACGACGATCTTGTCGGCGCGAACGACCGTCGACAGCCGGTGGGCGATGACGACCACGGTGCGGCCAGTCATGGCCTCATCCAGCGCCTTCTGCACCGCCGCTTCGGATTCCGTATCGAGCGCCGAGGTGGCTTCGTCCAGAAGCAGGATCGGCGCGTTGCGGACCAGCGCACGCGCGATCGACAGGCGCTGGCGCTGGCCGCCCGAAAGGGTCACGCCGTTTTCGCCGACCGGGGTATCGTAGCCCTCCGGCTGGGCGAGAATGAAATCATGCGCGTAGGCGAGGCGTGCGGCCTCCTCGACCTCTGCGTCGGTGGCCGTCGGGCGGCCGTAGCGGATGTTGTCACGAATCGAGCCTTCGAACAGGTACGGCTGCTGCGAGACATAGGCCAACTGCTCGCGCAGCGACTGCTTGGTCACATGGGCGATATCCTGGCCGTCGATCAGGATCTGCCCGGCCTTCGGATCGTAGAAGCGCGGAATGAGATTGATGATCGTCGACTTGCCGGCGCCGGACGGGCCGACAAGCGCGGTCGTCTTGCCGCCCTCGGCGACAAAGTTGACGCCGTTCAGAACGTCGTCGTTGCCATAGGCGAAAGCCACGTCGCGCAGCTCGATGCGGGCTTCCGTCACCACCAGCGGCTTGGCATCCGGCAGGTCGCGCTGGCGTGGCTGCATGTCGAGGAGCTCGTAGATCATGCGCGCGTTGACTGCAGCGCGCTCCATCTGCACCTGCAGTTTCGCCAGGCGGCGGGCCGGGTCATAGGCAAGCAGCAGCGCCGTCACAAACGAGAAGAACGCGCCCGGCGGCACGTTGTTATAGATCGCTCGGTAGGCTGCATAGGCAAGCACGCTGGCGACGGCCAGACCGGCAAAGCTCTCGGTCATCGGCGCGTTGCGCTCCGACAGGCGCGCGATCTTGTTGGAGCGGCCTTCGGCAGCCACGATGATCTTGTTGATCTTGCGTTCCAGCTCGGCTTCCATCGTAAACGCCTTGACGATGGAAATCCCCTGGATTGTCTCCTGCATCGCGCCAAGTACATGGCTGTTCAGGTGGATCGACTCCTTGGTGACCTGACGCAGGCGCTTCGAAAGGTAACGCAGCGCCAGCAACAGGGGCGGCGCTAGGACCAGCACGGCGCAGCTGAGCAACGGATCCTGGTAGACCATCACGCCGAGCAACGAGACGAAAGTCAACATGTCACGAGCGGTCGACGTGACTGTCAGGTTGAGAACGTCGCGGATACCGCTGACGTTCTGGCTGACCTGCGCCGCGATCCGCGCCGATCTCGCTTCGGTGAAAAAACCGACGGACAGCGTCATCAGATGTGCATAGAGGCGCCGCTGGTAGCGCGCGACGATGTTGTTGCCGATCTTCGACAGCGTCACCGCCTGGATATAGCCGGCAAAGCCACGCAGCACGAAGGCGACGAAGATCGACAGACAGATGATCCAGACGACATCGGCGCGGCGATTGGCGAAGGCTTCGTCAATAACCGACTTCATGATCCAGGCTGTAAACGACGTCGATAGCGCCACAATCACCAGGCAGACAATGGCGATCGCATAGCCCCAGATGTGGTCGCGGCCATTTTCAGCGATGACGCGTTTCAGAACGGCCGTGACCGTACTGCTATCAATATGGCTCGGCGAGGTGTCGGGTGAAGGCAAAAATCTGGCTTCCTGTCTCGGACAAGCAAGCCGCAATGCGGCCTGCGCTCGTGCGGCTCTATAGAGAATTGGCGCCGGTTTGGCTAGAGTAGCCTAGCGCTGCCAGCGGCGGCCGTCGGTTGAGACACCAAAGCTCTCCGGTTTGCGGGCATAGGAAGACAAGCCAGCCAGCGCCGCGAGAGGATGGGTGACGACATAGGTCGGGATGGTCGACAGCAAGGCGGAATGCGGCGCCTTGTCTTCGAAGGCGGCCCGGAACTCGGGCTTCATCAAGGCCGGCAAGATCTTCTGGGAGATGCCACCGGAGAGGAACACGCCGCCCCGCGCCATGAAAATCATGGCCATGTCGCCAGCGACACGGCCGAGATAGGTCGAAAACAGCGTGATCGTTTCGACGGCAACGTGATCGGTTCCAGCCAGCGCGTGTGACGTTATGTCCGCCGGATCGGTGTAGACAGGATCGATGCCATCGGCAGTGCAGATGGCTCGGTAGAGATTGATGATGCCGCGGCCGGAGAGGATCTGCTCGGCGGAGACACGACCCTCGATCGTCTCTACATGCGGAAATATCTGCAGATCGCGCTTCGTACGCGGCCCGAGATCAACGTGCCCACCCTCCCCGGGAACGGGAATCCAGGTGTTTCGCGCGTGAATGAGGCTGCCGACCCCCAGGCCGGTGCCGGGGCCAAGCACCACGCGGGAGGCCACCATCTCACCTGACGCACTGCCGAGACGCTGCCGGTTCTCGTCCGAGAGATCGGCAATGGCCAAGGCCTGAGCCTCGAAATCGTTGACAACAAGAACGTCCTCGAAGCCGAGGCCCTCGATCATCGTCTTAGGGCGAACGATCCAGTCACAGTTCGTCAGGGGAATTTCGTCATCGCTGATCGGGCCCGCGACTGCCAGAATGGCCGAGCGCGGCTTGACAGCGCTCTTTTCGAGAATGGTCGCGCGGATAGCATCATCGATCGTTTCGAACTCGGCCGTGCGGACGTTCGGAAAATTGACCTGTTCCGCGCCAGCATCTGCAATGATGGCGAAGCGGGCGTTGGTCCCGCCGATATCGCCGATCAGGATCGGGAAAGGCATAGAAGCTTCGCTTTTGTCGAGCTGGTGCATGGCAGGTTCCGTTGATGCGCGCCGGTTAAGCGTGAAGATTTGCGATCAGCCTGTCGGCCGTCGCTTCGTTGAGTGCCATTGGAATATCATAGACGATCGCAAGTCGCATCAGCGCCTTGACGTCGACATCGTGAGGCATCGGGGTCAAAGGATCGACGAAGAAAATCAGCGCATCGACCTCACCGGTCGAGATCAAGGCGCCAATCTGCTGGTCGCCGCCGAGCGGGCCGCTCTTCAGTCGCGTCACGTCGAGTTCCGGTGCGGCGTCGAGAACGCGGCCACCGGTCGTTCCAGTGGCGACGATTTTCCAGTTCGCCGCCAGCGTCTCGCGATTGCGGCGAGCGAACTCGGCCATGTCGTCCTTCTTCTGGTCATGCGCAATCAATGCGAGGCATTTGCCACTGGCCATAAAAGGAGACCTCCATTCGAAAATTCAATCGATTTGAGCGCTTCTATACGAAGAGACTTGGCTTTGAAAGAGTGCCCAAAGCCAAGATTTCGACCTTACGGCTTGTCATCAGGGACGGGGCCGATCGCAGGCAACGCATCATCCGATGCGGCCGCGGGTTCGGCGGCGGGGGCAACGGTCAACGCTTCCGCAGCCGACGCCCCGCCGTAAGTTGCGGCCCGAACCGACGCGACTGATGGCGCGGCCAAAACGGCGGCGCAAGCGTTCGGCAGGTCCGAGACCATCACCTCGCGCGGCTTGACGGGTTTAGTGCCGGGCTTGGGCGGCTTCGGAGCGGCCCAGGGCTCCTTGGTGAACCACCACGCCAGCGATTTATCGCAACCGTCACCGGCGGCAACCGGCGCCTGGGCCTTGCATCCAGCGACGCCGGGCGGGCATTTCAAGCGGATATGGAAATGCGAGTCATGCCCGTATTCGGGGCGAAGCTTGCCGAGATTGGTGCGATCGCCAGTCCAGGTGTCACACATCTTCTTCTTGATGGCTGGATTGACGAAGATGCGCTCGACCTGCGGATAGCTCGCCGCGCGCATGAGCAGGCGGGCGCGTGAGTCACTCCAGACGTTCGGGTTGATCGTCAGGAAGGCGTCCTTCTGCAGCATGGTGGTGAATGGCAAGGCTTCACGTTCGTCGGCGCTCATCCGGTGCGACGGCATCGGCGTGAGCCAGATGTCGGCATCAAGACCAATCTGGTGGGAGGCGTGGCCATTGAACATTGGTCCGCCGCGCGGTTGGGAGATGTCGCCGACAAGGAGGCCCGGCCAGCCGTCATACTTCGCGGCGTCACGCGAAAGCTGCTCCAGCAAGGCGATGGTCGCGGGGTTGCCCCAGCGCCGGTTGCGCGAGAGGCGCATCGCCTGCCAGTTGGGCCCATCCGTCGGCAACGCCACGGCGCCGGCCATGCAGCCTTTGGCATAAAAGCCGTAGGGCTGCGCCGGACCTTGCGTCGGCAACGCAACACCGCCAAAGATGGCCTTGGCGCTGCCCGGGCTTGGCTGCTTCTGTTGGGCGGCGACATCGCCGGCGATCAGGCTTGCGCCTATCACGCCGGCGAGCGCCAATTTACCGATTGCGTGGAAAGTCTGGGCGATGCGGAAAGCCATGCCATGTCCTGAACTGCTGTCGACCGGGGTCGAGTGATTTGCCTTGGAATCTATCGTGAAAAGCAACTTTGGTGAATCGATGTTTTCAACGACGATCCCGCGCCGACAGAATCAGCCAGCAGCTAGGCTTCAGTTATTGGCCAGAATTTCAGCGGTCTTTCGGACGCGGGAAAGGCGCGGGAAGATCCGCTCGCAAGCAAAGGCGTGCATTTCTGCCGAGAAGGTCGTCGTCGCGTCTTCGACGGCCAAAACCGCATAGTTGTGCGCAAACGCATCGCGGATCGTGGCCTCGACACCGAAATTCGTGGCGATGCCGGTCAGAATGACCGTCTTTATGCCGCGACGGCGAAGCTGGAGATCAAGCTCGGTGCCATAGAACGCGCTCCACTGATGCTTGGTAATGCGAACATCGGGGGTTAGCGCCGCAATTTCCGGTGGCTCGCGAAGGGCTTCAGGCGGCAGGCCACCTTGCGGGAAGGCGGTCGGCTCGTCGGTCGGCTGGTTGACAGCATCCGCATAGTCCGTTGAGAATCCGATCGTGACGAAGATGGTCGTTCCGCCGGCAGCCTTGAGGGTCTTGGCGATCTCGGCTGTGTTGTCGATGACTTGCTGAGAGGAATGGGGCGCAACGGGTCTGGTGATGATAAAGCCCTGCAGATCGATCGAGATCAGGGCTGTTGTCTTGGGATCATAAAGGGACATGAAAGGCTCCGAGATAAACATGAGGATATCCTCACAATTGGAAATATGAGGATGCCCTCACAAAAATCAAGCGCTGACACTGCAAATCGTTCGCCCAAACAACAGCGCGGCCGCGAACGCGTGGCCATCCTGACGGAAGCCGCGGCCAAGGTCTTCGTCGAAAGAGGCTATGAAGCAGCAACGATGACGGAGATCGCCGCGGAGGCCAAGTCATCGATCGGCTCACTCTATCAGTTCTTCCCGACCAAGGCGCTGCTGGCCGAAGCACTCCATATCGAACGGCTGCGCCAGCTCAACACGATGCTCGTCACCCTGCAGCACGATGTGGCCGGCAAGCGTGCTGCCGAGATCGGCGAAGAGATTTTCGCGCGGCTCGGCAATTTCCTTGGCGAGTATCCGGAGTTCCCGGTGCTTGCAGCGCGCCGGGATATCCCCAAGGACCGCAAGGCCAAGTCGCGCGCCGAGCTCCGCGCCAATATTGCCGCGCTCCTCAGGACTGCGGTGCCGTCGATCGAACAGGACGTGGATCTCCTGGCCTCCCTTGTGCTTGAACTTCTGCGGATCATCGTCACGGCGGCGTATGACCCCGATATCGCGGGCGACCCGCGCATGGTGACCGAGCTTCGTGGAATGCTGCGCAAGAGGCTGGATGAAGCCACCCCTTGAGCCACGATCGCGGCTGTCCCTCGGTCACGATTTCGCGAACGGGATAAAAACCTGAGCCTCACCTGTTTTTCGCCAGCTTTTCGCCTATTCTCGGCGAAAGCAAAACAATTGGGGCTGGCGAATGGTGCGTGCGTTGTCGAAACTTGGTTTGGTCTTTTCTCTTTTCGGCGCGATCGCCCTGCCTCTGCAAGCAGCGGCCCAGGAGCAGGATTTCCGCATTGGCAGCTCTGTCATCAGTGAACTGAAGTACAAGCCGGGCTTCACGCATTTCGACTACGTCAATCCCGATGCGCCCAAGGGCGGCAATCTCAACCTGTCGACGACAGGCACCTTCGACACGTTCAACCCGCTGCTCAGCAAGGGCGAAACCGTGACGGGGTTGACGCTCGTCTTCGAAACCCTGATGAAATCCGCCGACGACGAGCTTCTCGCCTCCTACGGATTGCTGGCGGAAGGCCTCTCCTACCCCGACGATATCTCGAGCGCGACCTTCCGGCTGCGCAAGGAAGCCACGTGGGCCGACGGGAGCCCGGTGACGCCGGAGGACGTTGTATTCAGCTTCGAGAAATCGAAAGAGCTCAATCCGCTGCTGTCCAACTATTACGGGCACGTGGTCAAAGCCGAGAAAACAGGCGAGCGGGACGTGACGTTCACGTTCGATGAAAAGGGCAACAAGGAGCTGCCGAATATTCTCGGCCAGCTGCAGGTCGTGCCGAAGGCATGGTGGGAAGCCAACGGGCCCGACGGCAAGCCGCGCGACATCACCAAGACGACGCTGGAACCGGTGATGGGGTCGGGGCCCTACAAGATCGGCGCTTTCTCCGCAGGCTCCAAGATCAGCTACGAGTTGCGTGACGACTATTGGGGCAAGGACGTCAACGTCAATGTCGGTCAGAACAACTTCAAGACTATCGCCTACACCTATTTCGGCGACCGAGACGTCGAGTTCGAGGGCTTCCGCGCGGGCAACGTCGATTTCTGGCAGGAAAACCAGGCGAGCCGCTGGGCCACCGGCTACAACTTCCCGGCCGTCAAGGACGGTCGCATCAAACGCGAGGAATTGCCGAACTCGCTGCGGGCGACCGGCATCATGCAGGCGATGGTGCCGAACATGCGCCGCGAGATCTTCAAGGACGAGCGGGTACGCGAAGCGCTGAACTATGCCTTCGACTTCGAGGAAATGAACCGCACGGTGTTCTTCGGCGCCTACAAGCGGGTCGACAGCTTCTTCTTCGGCACGGAACTCGCTTCCTCGGGTCTGCCCGAGGGACGAGAGCTCGAGATCCTGCAGGGCCTGAAGGACAAGGTGCCGCCGGAAATCTTCACCACGCCTTACAGCAACCCGGTCGGCGGCGATCCGCAGAAGAGCCGCGACAACCTGCGCAAGGCGATCGCGTTGCTCAAGGAGGCGGGATACTCGATCCAGGGCAACAAGATGGTCAACACGAAGACGGGCAAGCCCTTGTCCTTCGAGGTGCTCCTGAGCAGTCCGACCCTGGAACGCGTGGCTGTTCCCTACACCCAGGCGCTGCGCAAGATCGGCATCGACGCGCGCGTGCGCACCGTCGATCCCTCGCAATACACCAACCGCGTCCGCAGCTTCGACTACGACATGATCTGGAATGTCTGGGCCGAGACGATGAACCCCGGCAACGAGCAGGCTGATTACTGGGGCTCCGCCTCGGCCAATCAGCAGGGTTCGCGCAACTATGCCGGTATCGCCGATCCCGCCGTCGATGCCCTGATCAAGATGATCATCTTCGCGCCGAGCCGCGAGGACCAGATCGCGGCGATCAAGGCGATGGATCGCGTGATGCTGGCAAGGCACTATGTCGTGCCGCTCTATTATCGCTCCGACATCCCGATCGCCTATTGGGACAAGTTCGACAGGCCCGCCGAACTCCCGACCTACTCGACCGGTTTCCCCGACGTCTGGTGGTCCAAGACGGCAAAATGAGCGGGCTTGCATTGGCCGAATGGCTGGGCTCCAAATGAGCGATCCGAATCACTTCGGGGCGAGATTGCAGAGCCGGGCGAACCGGCAAAGGAAGGCTGGCGGATTGAGCGGCGATAGACTGGATGCACGACACATGAACTCCCTGGAGGCCGCTCGCTGATGGGAGCCTATATTCTTCGCCGCCTGCTTTTGATGATCCCGACCATTATTGGCATCATGGCCATTTCCTTCACGGTCATCCAGTTCGCTCCGGGTGGCCCGGTCGAACAGGTGATCGCGCAGCTGACAGGCGATGCGCAAGGCGCGGACGCCAGGCTTTCCGGCGGTGGCGGCGACCTGATGGGCGGTGGCGGGCTTGACGAAGGCGGCTCGAAATATCGTGGCGCCCAAGGGCTCGATCCGGAGCTGATCAAGAAGCTTGAGAAGCAGTTCGGCTTCGACAAGCCGCCACTGACGCGCTTCGGCGAGATGATGTGGAACTATATCCGCTTCGATTTCGGCGAAAGCTTCTTCCGCAACACCACGGTGCTTGCCCTGATCAAGGACAAGTTGCCGGTATCGGCGTCGCTCGGCGTCTGGATCATGATCTTCTCTTACGGGATCTCGATCCCGCTCGGCATCCGCAAGGCTGTGAAGGACGGCTCGACCTTCGATGTCTGGACCTCGGGCATCATCATTATCGGCTACGCCGTTCCGAGCTTCCTGTTCGGCATCCTCCTGATCGTGCTCTTTGCCGGCGGATCGTTCTATGACTGGTTCCCGCTGCGCGGTCTCGTCTCCGACAATTTCGACCAGCTCGCCTGGTGGCAGAAGCCGCTCGACTATTTCTGGCACCTGGCACTGCCGCTGGTCTCGCTGTCATTGGCCGCCTTCGCGACAACGACGCTGCTGACCAAGAACTCCTTCATCGAGGAGATCAAGAAGCAGTACGTCGTGACGGCGCGGGCGAAGGGGCTGAACGAGCGGCAGGTACTTTATCGCCATGTCTTCCGCAACGCCATGCTGATCATCATTGCCGGCTTTCCCGGCGCCTTTATCTCCGCCTTCTTCACCGGTTCGCTGCTGATCGAGAACATCTTCTCGCTCGACGGTCTGGGGCGACTTGGCTACCTCTCGGTCGTCAACCGCGACTACCCGATCGTGTTTGCGACACTCTACATCTTCTCGCTGCTCGGACTGTTCGTCAGCCTGATCTCCGACCTGATCTACACATGGATCGATCCGCGCATCGACTTCGAGCGGAGAGACGTGTGATGGACACCGCCGCAAACCCGACGACCGCAACGCCGGTCAAGCCGCCGCGCAAGGGGCTGCTGTCGCCCACCAACGTGCGCCGCTGGAAGAACTTCAAGGCGAACCGCCGCGGCTACTGGTCGCTCTGGCTGTTCCTTGTCCTCTTCGTGCTCACCCTTTTCGCCGAGTTCATTGCCAACGACCGGCCGATCATTGCCTCCTATAAGGGCGAGATCCTGTTTCCGGTGCTGGTCAACTATCCCGAGGAGAAGTTCGGCGGCTTCCTGGCCGAGACCGACTATCGCTCCGACGTGATATCGGACGAGATCAACGCCAACGGCTGGATGATCTGGCCGCCGATCCGCTACTCCTACCGCTCGGTCAACTCCAACATCCCGCACTCGGCGCCGACCGCACCTTTCTGGATGATGAGCAAGGAAGAGCGCTGCTCCGGCTATCCGCAAGGTGTCAACGATCCCGGCTGCAGCCTTAGCAATCTCAACTGGCTCGGCACGGACGACCAGGCACGCGACGTGCTTGCTCGCGTGATCTACGGCTTCCGCATTTCGGTGTTGTTCGGGCTAGTCCTGACGATCTGCTCGGCGGTCGTCGGCGTCACGGCTGGTGCGATCCAGGGCTATTTCGGCGGCTGGACAGACCTGCTGCTGCAGCGCTTCATCGAGATCTGGTCGTCGATGCCAGTGCTGTACATCCTCTTGATCATCGCCGCGATCCTGCCGCCCGGCTTCTTCGTGCTACTCGGGATCATGCTGCTCTTCTCGTGGGTCGGCTTCGTCGGCGTCGTGCGTGCCGAATTCCTGCGGGCGCGTAATTTCGAGTATGTCAGGGCGGCGAGAGCGCTGGGCGTCGGCAACCGCACGATCATGTGGCGGCACCTGCTTCCCAACGCGATGGTGGCGACACTGACCTTCCTGCCTTTCATCCTTTCGGGCTCGATCACCACGCTGACCTCGCTCGATTTCCTCGGCTTCGGCATGCCACCCGGCTCGCCGTCGCTGGGTGAGATGATCGCCCAGGGCAAGGCCAACCTGCAGGCGCCGTGGCTGGGCCTCACAGCCTTTTTCACCATGTCGATCATGCTGTCCTTGCTGATCTTCATCGGCGAAGCCGTGCGTGATGCCTTCGACCCAAGGAAGACGTTTCAATGAGCGACAAGTCGGAACCATTGCTGTCCGTTCGCGATCTTTCGGTCGCCTTCCATCAGGGCGGAGAAACATCGCTGGCTGTCGATCACGTTTCCTTCAACATCCACAAGGGCGAAGTGGTCGCGCTGGTCGGAGAATCGGGGTCGGGGAAATCCGTTTCGGCCAATTCGATCCTGCGTCTGCTCCCCTACCCCTCGGCGAGCCATCCATCGGGCGAGATCTTCTTCAAGGGCAAGGACCTTCTCAAGGCATCCGACAAGGCGTTGCGCGACGTGCGCGGCAACGACATCACGATGATCTTCCAGGAGCCGATGACCTCGCTCAATCCGCTGCACAGCATCGAGAAGCAGATCACCGAAATTCTGGAACTGCACCAGGGCGTGAGCGGCCAGGCGGCGCGAAAGCGCGTACTCGAGCTGCTGAACCAAGTCGGGATACGCGAGCCGGAGAAGCGCCTGAAGGCCTACCCGCATGAACTATCCGGCGGGCAGCGGCAGCGTGTGATGATCGCCATGGCGCTTGCCAACCGCCCGGAGCTTCTGATCGCCGATGAACCGACGACGGCGCTCGACGTGACGGTGCAGGCACAGATCCTCGAATTACTGCGCCAGCTGAAGGGCCAGCATGGCATGTCGATGCTGTTCATCACCCACGATCTCGGCATCGTTCGGAAATTCGCGGACCGTGTCTGCGTGATGACCAAGGGCAAGATCGTCGAGACCGGATCGGTCGAAGCCGTCTTCAGCAATCCACAGCATGAATACACCCGCCATCTGCTGGCCTCGGAACCCCGCGGCGAACCGCCGCTCGCCGACGACACGAAACCGATCGTCATGCAGGGATCGGACATTCGCGTCTGGTTCCCGATCAAGGCCGGCCTGATGCGCAAGGTCGTCGACCATGTGAAGGCCGTGGACGGTATCGATCTTTCGTTGCGCGCAGGGCAAACGCTCGGCGTCGTCGGCGAATCCGGCTCCGGCAAGACGACGTTGGGGCTGGCGCTCACACGGCTCATTTCGTCCCAGGGACGGATCAGCTTCGTCGGCAAGGATATAAACAGCTATTCGTTCAGCGAGATGCGCCCCCTGCGCAACCAGCTGCAGGTCGTGTTCCAGGATCCTTATGGCTCCCTCAGCCCGCGCATGTCTGTCGGCGACATCATCGCCGAGGGTCTCAAGGTGCATGAGCGATCGCTCTCCTACGAAGAGCGCGACCAGCGCGTCTGCTGGGCACTGGAAGAGGTTGGCCTCGATCCTCTCACCCGCTGGCGCTATCCGCACGAATTCTCTGGGGGCCAGCGCCAGCGTATTGCGATCGCGCGCGCGATGGTTCTGAAACCGCGCTTTGTCATGCTGGACGAGCCGACATCGGCGCTCGACATGAGCGTGCAGGCCCAGGTGGTCGATCTCCTGCGTGATCTGCAAAGGAAGCACGACCTCGCCTATCTCTTCATCAGCCACGATCTCAAGGTGGTTAAAGCGCTTGCCAACGACGTCATTGTTATGCGCGCCGGCAAGGTGGTGGAGCAGGGAACGTCCGCCGAAATCTTCCGTGCGCCCAGGGAAGATTATACGAAAGCCCTGATGGCCGCAGCCTTCCACATCGAAGCCGTACCGACCCCCGCGATTCATCAATAAAGAAGATCATGTCCGCAAAACCTCCCGTTCTTGTCGACCTCAAGTTCAATGCCGACGGCGTCGCCCGCATTCTGAAGACCGCGTTCGCGGATCGCGGCAGCATCAACATCGCAGACCCTGCGACGAAGGGGCGTGACCTGAGCGGGCTGGACTACGCGCTGCTCTGGAAGCCGGACGCCGATCTCTTCGAGCGCGCACCCAATCTCAAGGTCATCTTCTCGGGCGGGGCCGGCGTCGACAGCTTCATGAATCTGCCGGGTCTTCCCGATGTGCCGATCGTCCGTTTCGTCGACCGCAGCCTGACGACGCGCATGAGCGAGTGGGTCGTCATGCAATGCCTGATGCACCTGCGGCAGCAGCACCAGCACGACAAGGACCAGCGCGCCCGTATCTGGGGCAAGCTTGTCCCTCCGGAAGCTGCCGAAATTACCGTCGGTATCATGGGACTGGGCGTGCTTGGTCAGGATGCCCTGCATAAGCTGAAGATGATGGGATTCAACGTCATCGGCTGGTCGCGCACCGCCAAGCAGATCGACGGCGTCGAGACGTTCGACGCCGCGGGGCTCGATGCCTTCCTGGCAAAGACGGATTTCCTCGTCGGCCTCCTGCCCCTGACGCCGGATACGACTGCGTTCTACAATTCCCAACTGTTTGCCAAGCTTCGCCAAGGCGGCGCGCTCGGCAAGCCGGTCTTCATCAATGCCGGGCGCGGGAAAAGCCAGGTGCAGGCCGACATCGTTTCTGCGATCGAGACCGGCATCCTCGGCGGCGCATCGCTTGATGTATTCGAGGTGGAGCCGCTTCCCTCGGACCACCCGCTCTGGACCTGCGAGAATGTTTTCATCACACCACACGACGCGGCAGTCTCAGAAGAAACCGCGCTTTTCCGTCACGTCGAAACGCAGATTTCGCGTTTTGAACGCGGAGAACCGCTGCAATTCGTCGTGGACCGCGAGGCAGGCTACTAAACAGCCCCTGCCCCGCCTTTCGGGTAGCGGTTGATTTGCACTAGACATTATCAACCGTTTTTTCGATAAGAAGGCAAACGAGCCGGTTGCCGTTCGCCGGTTGCCGGCGCACCCCCAATCGGTTTGGGGATGGGTGGAGTTCATGGCAAAGACGGATATTGCACGGCGCGTTTACAATCATGCCTGGAAGCTTGATCCGATCGTCCGTAGCCTGATCGACACCGACTTCTACAAATTGCTGATGCTGCAGATGATCTGGAAGCTCTATCCCGACGTGGATGCGACCTTCACGGTGATCAATCGCACCAAGCGCGTGCTTCTCGCCGAAGAGATCGACGAAGGCGAGCTGCGCGAACAGCTCGATCACGCGCGCACGCTCAAGCTCTCCAAGAAAGAAACGATCTGGCTGGCGGGTAACAGCTTCTACGGGCGCGCGCAGATTTTCGAGCCGGAGTTTCTCGCCTGGTTCTCGCACTTCCAGCTGCCGGAATACGAACTGTCCAAGCGGGACGGACAGTATGTCCTGGATTTTCATGGCTCCTGGAAAGAAACCACGATGTGGGAGATCCCGGCGCTCGCCATCATCAATGAACTGCGGTCTCGTTCCGCGATGCGCGCCCTTGGCCCCTTCACGCTTGATGTGCTCTACGCCCGCGCCAAGGCGAAGATGTGGGAGAAGGTCGAGCGTCTGCGCGAGCTTCCCGGGCTGCGGATTTCCGATTTCGGTACGCGGCGCCGCCACAGCTTCCTGTGGCAGCGCTGGTGCGTCGAAGCGCTGAAGGAAGGGATCGGCCACGCCTTCACGGGCACCAGCAACGTGCTACTTGCCATGGATTCCGATCTTGAAGCCGTCGGCACCAACGCCCACGAATTGCCGATGGTGGCCGCGGCCCTGGCGCAAACGGACGCGGAGCTTCGCAACGCCCCCTACAAGGTGCTGCGGGACTGGAACAAGCTTTACGGCGGTAATCTGCTGATTGTCCTGCCCGACGCCTTCGGCACAGCCGCATTCCTGCGCGACGCGCCGGAATGGGTGGCGGACTGGACCGGCTTCCGGCCCGATAGCGCTCCGCCGATCGAAGGCGGCGAGAAGATCATCGAATGGTGGAAGAAGATGGGTCGCGATCCCCGTCAAAAGCTTCTGATCTTCTCCGACGGTCTCGATGTGGATGCGATCATCGACACCTATAAGCACTTCGAGGGTCGGGCACGCATGAGCTTCGGCTGGGGAACCAACCTGACCAACGATTTCGCCGGTTGCGCACCGACCGAGATTTCCGGGCTGAACCCGATTTCGATCGTCTGCAAGGTGAGCGACGCAAACAGCCGACCGGCGGTCAAGCTTTCCGACAATCCGCAGAAGGCCACAGGCGATCCAGCGGAAGTGCAGCGTTACCTGAAGTTCTTTGGCACCGAGGATCGGGTGGACCAGGACGTGCTCGTCTAAGCAGACCTCCGCGGTCCCGGCCAAAAGGATAATATAATGAGTCGGATGGCAGCCTTGCGGGCAGTATATATTGTAGAATAACGTCTCCATAAAGTATTCGCCCGTATGGGGTCGCGCATGCCTGGCCATGTTCTTGATTATTTCGAACGAATCTATGTCATCAACCTTCGATCGAGACCCGACAGAAAACGCGATCTCATGCGCGAATTCGCCGCGATCGGGTTCTCTGCACAGAATGTGAGATGGTTCGAAGCGATCAAGCCGGATGATCGAGGGCCTTTCATGAGCATCGGCGTGCGAGGCTGTTTTCTTAGCCACCTCGGCATTCTGAAGCTTGCGGAGGCAGAAGCCGTCGGCAGCGTCCTCATCCTGGAAGACGACGTGAGTTTCGTAAACGGGTTTTCAGAACGCCTGACCGGCGTTGTCGAAACGCTTCAATCCGGCAACTGGGACGTGTTCTATGGTGGCGGCGGTACCGAACGGCAGCATCCTGTTGCGACCGGACTGGCGCTCGTGGAGCCGCAGGATGGCGTCGGGTGTGCCCACTTCATCGCGTTGCGCGGTTCGGCGATCGGCCCGGTTCGGCAGTACATCGAGGCACAGCTGGCTCGCCCTCACGGAGATCCAGCCGGTGGACCCATGCCTGTCGACGGTTCATACAGCTGGGCACGACGCGCACTCGGCTTGCGTACGCTGATCGCGGCGCCAGAGCTTTGCTTCCAGCGCTCGTCCCGCAGCGACATCACCCCCCGCGCGTGGGACAGGATTGGCGGTTTACGCAACCTGGCAACGCTTTGGCGAAACGTGAAGCAGCGGCTGGACTTGGGCGCCAGAAAGCGCATTGTCTGAGCGGCAGGGCAACGCCCATCCGTGGCGGTTGAGTGTCTGCGGCCTTGGACAAGGCTATATCTGAGGGCATTTCGGCACTTACCCGGAGACAGGATTGCGTCGTGTAGCGTGGGCCATTCTGACTGTTGCCGTCGCACTCCTAATCGCCTTGGGAGTTGCCTGGGCGAGCCTCGCATTGTGGTATCGGCTGCCGGCCCCCGCATTCGGGAGAGGCGTCGCCGCGGGGCTGTTCGCCCTCTTCGGTGCCTTCACAATCACCGCACTCTTCGGCCCGTGGCGCTTCAAGGCGTTTCTCACATTCGCGGCGGTGTTCGGGCTGATCCTCGTCTGGTGGAACACCCTCAAGCCAGTGGAAGAAGCAGCGTGGGCGCCAGATGTCGCACGTCAAGTGACGGGTGAGTTCAACGGCGACATGCTGACCCTGACCAATGTCCGGGACTTCGACTGGCGCAGCAAGACCGACTTCACCGAGCGCTGGGCGACGCGGACCTACGACCTGAGGAAGCTCCGGACGCTCGACATGTTCATGTCCTATTGGGCCGGACCCGAGATGGCCCATGTCATCTTCAGCTTCGGCTTCGAAGACGGCACGCAACTGCCATGGTCGATCGAAGTCCGGCGGCGGGTCGGAGGTGCTTTCTCGCCGCTCGCTGACCTTTTCAAGAGCAACCCGCTGGTAATCATCGCCGCAGACGAGCGCGATGTCGTCGGCGTCCGTTCGAACTTCCGTGGCGAAGATGTTCAGCTCTATCGACTCGCGGCAACGCCGGATCGGGCACGGGCGCTGTTGCGGGAGTACGTGGCTCAAGCCAACGAGCTTGCCAAGACGCCGAGGTTCTACAATTCGATTTCCACCAACTGCACCACGACCGTCGTGAAGATGGCGCACTTGGTCGGAGATGCGCTACCGTTCGACTGGCGCCTGATCGTCAACGGCTACCTCCCCGACTACGCCTATGATCACGGCGCATTGGACACATCGGTACCGCTCTCCGCCCTAAAGGCCGCTGCTCATATCGACGAGCGCGCTCGTGACGATGGCCTTTCCCCGGACTTCTCGAAGGCGATACGCGTCGGCGTACCGTCGCCTCTGGCGCCTGAACAGCACTGAAATCCACGGTAGACACCCCACCGTCCCAAACGAAGTCCGGCGTGCCTTGCACGCTATTTGGGCGTACTTGTGTAAGAAATCCAACCGCTGGAGGTGGGCCAATCCCTCGCCGTGACCTCAGAAATAGCGATGGGAGGCGCAACGCCGCGTGGGACCTGCGATACCGCATTTGGGTTAATCCAAATATATAGTTTGCTAATGTATGATTAACTTAATAAAAAAGTGGACACGTTTAGTACACATAATGTAGCGATCGCCCACGGATGAACAATCAAAATGCTCAAGCCGAAAGACGTTGCTGGAAAGACATGTGTTATTGTCACCGACGCTAGCCAGATGGCGGAATTAGAGTCGGAGTGGAACGAGTTGTGGCTGAAAGCCAAGGGCTCTTTCTATCAAAGCTACTCGACCGCCTATCACAGCTGGAACGAAATTGCCCGGCCCGCCGGCCGCTCGCTCTTCTGCGTCGTTATTCGCGACAACGGCAAATTGACCCTTGTCTTTCCGTTGTTGAAATACCGCAAGGGGCCACTGTGGATGCTCCGTCCTCTTGGCCCCAACGCAGCGGAAGTAACAGACATCCTCGTCGATCCCGATTCCGATTTTCGCGGAAACGTCGGGCTTGCGTGGCAGACGATCGCGCGCGACTCCAAGGCCGACATAATCCATATGCCGTTCGTCAAGATCGGATCGCCGCTCGACGAGTTCGTCCACACGAGCCACGGCAGCGATGGCGAGATGGACATCGCACCCTTTGCCGACTTGCAGGACCATACGGAGTGGGAGGCGTATACCAAGGAAATATTCAGCGCGAACTCCCGGCAACAACTCAAGCGCAAGCGCAAGAAGCTTTCCGAACTCGGCAATCTGGAGTTCGAGGCGGTGAACCCCGTGACCGATCCGGATCACGCGGTTGAGCTCATGGACTGGATGTTCAGCCAAAAGAAAGTCTGGGCGGATACGGTCGGCAAGCACGGTGAATGGCTGTCATCAGAGGCCTACCGGAATTTCATCGCGCGCTGGATTACGGATCCGAAAAACATCCAGACGATGCGCATCTATGCCGTGCTGATCGACAAGAAGCCGGTGGCAATCACTCTATTTGCCCACGGCGTTTCTCATATGGAATTGATCATCGCCGGCTTCCACTCGGATCCTCAATTCGCCAAATACTCACCGGGGATCGTGCTCGACGAGTTCTGGATGAAGATCGCGTTCGAAAGGCGTCAGGACGTTGATTTCGGCGTGGGAAGCGAGCGGTACAAGCTCTTCTGGTCGCGAAATAACAAAGTTGACGTCGCCAGCTACCATATTCCGCAAACGCTGGTCGGAAACATAACCACGCA
Source organism: Hyphomicrobiales bacterium (assembly GCA_900489925.1). Lineage (GTDB taxonomy): Bacteria > Pseudomonadota > Alphaproteobacteria > Rhizobiales > Rhizobiaceae > Rhizobium. The sequence goes on from UEHQ01000002.1 coordinate 699,658, forward strand.
ATTGTGGCACCTCAATCGTCGCGCCGCTCCCTATGTGGCGAGACATATGAGGCCCATTGTCGATCCGGGGAAAAATCCGTCGGCGCCTCCATCTTGATCCTTCAAGATCCGTGCGTTTATCCGTGAGCCTGCCTAGACGGAGAACGCCGCACGGAAGGCTTCGAGTGCCGCTTCCGGATCGCCGGATGCGAAGGCTTCCATTCCCACCGGGCCGGCATAGCCCATGGTCTTCAACGCGGTCGCAATCCCTCGCCAATTGACCTCGCCTGTCCCCGGCTCCTTGCGCCCGGGAACGTCGGCCACCTGTATCTCGCCTATCCATGGAAGGCATTTCCGGCACAGTTCTATCAGGTTTCCCTCGCCGATCTGCGCGTGGTAGAGGTCGAGATTGAGCCGCAGGCGCTCATGGTCCACGCTGGAGACCAGGGCAAGCGTATCTTCGGCGCGCCCGAAGGGCACACCGGGATGATCGACGGGCAGGTTGAGGTTCTCGAGAGTGAACGTGACATTCTCTTCCTCGGCCAACTCAACGATGCGGCACAGAGTCTCGCGCGCCTTCAGCCACATCGGTCCGGTGACCACTTCAACGGGCTGAACCGGCAGACCACCCTCGCCAAGACCCGTTCCATGGAGATTGAGGCGTTGGACGCCCAGCCGCTTGCCGACCTGCGCCGTTTCACGTGCCGTCTTCAGCAGTTGGGCTGCGCCTTCATCATCGGTGAGGCGGCCTTGGAGGTACCCGTTCATGATCGTGAAGGTGGCGCCGGTTGCTTCCAGCTTCGCCAAGTCATGTTCCGGCCAGTTCCAGAGGCCGACGCCAAAGCCAAGCTCTTTCAGCCGGCTCGCGCGCCATTCGATCGGCCGATCGCGCCAGAGCATCTCGGCACAAGCGGCCAGTTGGAATGGCGAATTCATGGTGTCCTCCGGGTCAGGTCTCTCTCCGGCGCGCACCATAGCCCTGTCTTCGGAAACTGCGCAACATCGCCGCCACGCTCCTGCGTTGTTGCAAGGCGCGGATTGTCCGCGTCGCTTCGCGCAGTTCCCGATAGTCTTCTGATCAGTCGACTCGCGGCATAACTATTTGACCACAAGCGTCGCCTTGCCCTTGACCCGATCGTAGAGGTCGATGACGTCCTGATTGAACATCCGCACACAGCCAGACGACGCATTCTTGCCGATCGTCTGCCACTCCGGCGATCCATGGATGCGATACAGCGTGTCCTGCCCGTCCTGGAAGATATAGAGAGCCCGCGCGCCCAAGGGGTTCTGCGGCCCCGAGGGCATGCCCTGCTTCCATTGCTCCAGCTTGGGATTGCGACCGATCATCGAAGGCGTCGGCGTCCATGTCGGCCACTTCCGCTTCCATTGAATGATGGCACGACCCTTCCACGCCCGGCCCTGCGCACCGAGACTGACACCATACCGGACCGCCCGACCATCCTTCAGAATGAAGTACAAGAATTTCGCCTCGGTATCGACCACGATCGAGCCGGCGGGCTCGTCGCTCTTGTAGTCGACCTCCTGGCGAAGATAACGTGGATCGACCTTGGCATATTCGATCGCCGGGAGACGATAATCGCTTTCATCCAGGCCAGCATAGATCAGCGGGTAGTCGGGCCTGTCGACGGGGCGCTCGGGCTTGGACACGGCATCCTCAGGGGCCGGCACTACGGCCGCGACCGCGGGCGACTTGGGCATGGCGACATCGATCGGCTGGTCGGGAAGTTGCGTACAGGACGCAAGAAGCGAAACGCCGGCCGCTGCCATGAGCGGCCGAAGAATGGAATGCGAATGCAATTTCAAGGTATCCGAATGAGAGAGATAATCTGTGATCCTCCTTCCTGGCCGCTCATCGGTGACCAAATTGTGTTCACTGGAGGAAATACAGGGGAGCTTCCCGGGGTTCAGCCCAAGCTGTTGATTGGGGGCAACAGCGGAAGCACATGACGAGCAAACGGCCACGGCAAGAACTCTGCAGCCGCTGAATGCAGCGCCGGCATGACGAAAGATAGTGGCTACTCTCTGGAGAAAGTGGCGGACAAGGTGGGATTCGAACCCACGGTACGCTTTCACGTACACACGCGTTCCAGGCGTGCGCCTTAAACCACTCGGCCACCTGTCCTGCTGCTTGATTTGACACCCTTGTGCACAAATCGTTGGAACGGCGCGATATATACCGAGGAATTTTCAGGGATCAACCTAAATCTAACAGTTTTTTGACTTCTTCCGGTAAAAGTGCGGGGAAGGCCTCCATTGCGGTTCCGCCAGTCTGTCGTTATCGTCCAGACAGGATGGAAAATGGCACGGCTGACCGGATGTAGTCCGGGCATTACATAGCCGGAGAGATCGATGCGTTTCCTGTTGCGTTTGGCAAGTCTTGTTGCATTGGCCGTTGCCGTTATTGCCGGAACGATCGACTCCATCCAGTCCGTTGCAGCCTCTGCCGTGGTGATCACGCCGATGGGCGATGCGTGGGCGGATCTGAGCCCGTCTTCGCTGGATGCCCTGCAATCCTCCATTGCCTACTACATTCATCCGCGCTTCTATACGCTGGCTTTCCAATGGCTGATGCTGCAGCCCGCCTTTGCCGTATTTCTGGTCCTGTCGCTGCTCTTGTGGATGGTCGGCTACAAGAAGCCTGCCGTGGCTGGCCGCTTCGCGGCGTAACAATCCGGGCGCTGGCGAAGGGATCTGCACCGATGAAAAGCCGGTTGCATAGCTGGCCAGTTTCAGTGAACTCCGCATGGCCAAAAGCCACGATCTGACTAGAAAAACCGCAAGCAAGCGATGATTTTGCGCAAAAATCAGCCCGGGTGAGCTGATTTTTGGCAATGGCAGCAAATTTTTACCAGCCGAAAAATTTCTCGTGAATTTTCTTTTGAGCCATGCAAGGATGCGCCAAGCCAGGCCTCCGGGGGGAGGTCGGTGGTTCCGCAGACATGCCTGAAAACAGGCTTGCGGGAGGACCCCAAACAATTAGAAACAATAGGGCTGCAACTCATGAAAAAATCCCTTCTGACTCTCCTTGCCGTGGCAGCAATGTCGACGACAGCGCTCGCTGCCGACGTGAAGCCTGCACTCGTTTACGGCACCGGCGGGAAGTTCGATAAGTCATTCAACGAAGCAGCCTACAACGGCGCCGAAAAGTTCAAGAAGGAAACCGGGATCGCCTATCGCGATTTCGAACCGACCGGCGACACCCAGGGTGAACAGGCCATCCGCAACTTCGCAAGCCGCGGCTTCAACCCGGTTATCGCAGTCTCCTTCGCCTGGACCTCCGCTATCGAGAAGGTCGCAGCCGAGTTCCCCGACACGAAGTTCGTGATCGTTGACGCCGTCGTCGACAAGCCGAACGTCCGCTCCGTCGTCTACAAGGAAGAAGAAGGCTCCTTCCTCGTCGGCACGCTGGCCGGCCTCGCTTCGAAGACCGGCAAGGTCGGCTTCGTCGGCGGCATGGACATTCCGCTGATCCGCAAGTTCGAATGCGGCTACGAGCAGGGCGCGCGCGCTGCCAACGCCAAGATCGAAGTGTTCCAGAACATGACCGGCACGACCGGTGCGGCCTGGAATGACCCGGTCCGTGGTGGCGAGCTCACCAAGAACCAGATCGACCAGGGCGCGGATGTCATCTATGCAGCAGCTGGCGCAACCGGCCTCGGCGTTCTGCAGACGGCGGCCGACAACAAGAAGCTCTCCATCGGCGTCGACAGCAACCAGAACCATCTGCATCCGGGCTCGGTCCTGACATCGATGGTCAAGCGCGTTGACCTCGCCGTCTACAACGGCTTCAGCGACGTCAAGGCAGACAAGTTCACCGGCGGTGTTCTGGCACTCGGCGTCAAGGAAGACGGCGTTGCGGCTGCTATCGACGACAACAACAAGGCGCTGATCACGCCTGAGATGCAGGCTGCGCTCGAAAAGGCCAAGGAAGGCATCATCGCGGGCACCATCAAGATTCACGACTACACGACGGACAACGCTTGCCCGAAGTGATTCGCGACTGAGACGGGCGTATGGCGGAATCTTTTTCGCCATACGCCCTTTTCGTATTTGGAGCCTGCAGTGACAGACACGCCCGCTATCGAACTTGTGGGCATCGACAAAAAATTCGGTGCCGTTCACGCTAACAAGGACATCAACCTCACCGTCGCCAAAGGCACGATCCACGGCATCATCGGGGAAAACGGCGCCGGCAAATCGACGTTGATGTCGATCATCTACGGTTTTTACCACGCCGACCAAGGCGAGATCCGGGTCAACGGCCAGGCCGTGACGATCAAGGACAGCCAGGCGGCAATCGCCGCGGGCATCGGCATGGTGCACCAGCACTTCATGCTGGTTGACAATTTCACGGTGCTCGAGAACATCATGCTCGGCGCCGAAGGCGGAGCCCTGCTCGCCAAGGGCGTGGCATCGGCACGCGCCGAACTGAAGCGGCTGGAAAAGGAATACGGCCTGGAGGTCAACCCGGATGCGCTGATCGAGCAGCTCCCCGTCGGCCTGCAGCAGCGCGTCGAAATCCTCAAAGCCATGTATCGCGGCGCCGAGATCCTGATCCTCGACGAGCCGACCGGCGTCCTCACGCCGGCCGAAGCCGATCACCTGTTCCGCATCCTCAAGGTGCTGCGCGACCAGGGCAAGACAGTCATTCTCATCACCCACAAGCTGCGCGAGATCATGGCGATCACCGATACGGTGTCGGTCATGCGCCGCGGCGAGATGGTCGCCACCCGCAAGACGGCGGAGACGACGGTCGAGGAGTTGGCCGAACTGATGGTTGGCCGCCGCGTGCTGTTGCGCGTCCAGAAGGGCGAGGCCAATCCCGGCAAGGTCATCCTGTCGGTGCGCAATCTGACAGTGAAGGATAACCGCGGCGTCGTCATGGTCGACAACGTATCCTTCGACGTGCGCGCCGGCGAGATCGTCGGTGTGGCAGGTGTCGCCGGCAACGGACAGTCCGAGTTGCTGGAAGCAATCGCAGGGATCCGCAAGCCGCATTCCGGCGAGATCCTGCTCGACGGCCAGCCGATCGACAAGGCCGATCCCGCGCGACTGCGTGAACTCGGCCTCGCGCACATTCCGGAAGACCGCCACCACATGGGCTTGGTGCTCAAGTTCGAGGAATACGAGAACTCCGTGCTCGGCTATCACCGCAAGCCGGCCTACAGCAAAGGCCCGCTGCTCGATCTCGAGGCAATCCGCAAGGACGCCATGGAGAAGATCGAGAAATACGATATCCGGCCGCCGAACCCACGGCTGAAGACCGCCAATTTCTCTGGCGGCAACCAGCAGAAGATCGTCGTCGCCCGCGAAATCGAACGCGATCCGACGGCGCTCATCATCGGCCAGCCGACCCGCGGCGTCGACATCGGCGCCATCGAATTCATCCACCGCCGGATCATCGAGATGCGCGACGCGGGTAAGGCGATCCTTCTCGTCTCCGTCGAGCTCGACGAAATCCGCGCCCTTTCAGACCGTATCCTTGTCATGTTCGCCGGCCATATCGTCGGTGAGAAGACGCCCGATGCCGGTGAACAGACCCTCGGCCTGATGATGGCCGGCATTGCCGCGTGAGGCCTTAATGAGCACTGCATCCGTTCCACTGCCAAACTGGATCAACTACGGCCTCATCCCGATCCTGAACCTGCTCGTCGCCTTCCTGATCTCGGGCTTCGTCGTCTGGCTGATCGGCGAGAGCCCGCTGGGCGCGCTGTCCCTGTTGATCGAAGGATCACTCGGCAGCGGCGAAGGCATCGGCTTCACGCTGTACTACGCGACAAGCTTCATCTTCACCGGCCTCTCGGTGGCGGTGGCAATTCATGCCGGCCTGTTCAACATCGGCTCGGAAGGCCAGGCCTATCTCGGCGGTCTCGGCTGCGCACTGGTGGCGCTCGCCCTCGACAACTACGTGCCGTGGTATGTGACCATGCCGGTCGCCGTCGTCGGTGCCGGCCTCTTCGGTGCGGCCTGGGCGTTCATTCCTGCATTCCTGCAGGCCAAGCGCGGCAGCCACATTGTCATCACCACCATCATGTTCAACTATATCGGCGCAGCGCTGATGGTCTATCTCCTGGTGCACGTGCTGATCGTGCCTGGAAAGATGGCTCCGGAGACCCGCACCTTCCTGGAAGGCGGACAGCTGCCGAAGCTCGGCTGGCTGATGAACATGTTCGGGGCAAAGCTCGGTGCGGCGCCCTTCAACGTGTCCTTCATCATTGCGCTGGTCGCTTCCTATTTCGTCTGGCTGCTGATCTGGCGCACCAAACTCGGCTTCGAAATGCGCACGCTTGGCGTCAGCCCGAGTGCCGCAGCCTATGCCGGCATTCCCTATGCGCGCACCGTCATGATCGCCATGCTGCTTTCGGGCGCACTGGCCGGCATGATGGCGCTCAACCCCGTCATGGGCTCTTCAGCGCGCCTGCAGGTGGAGTTCGTTGGCGGCGCCGGTTTCGTCGGCATTGCCGTGTCGCTGATGGGTCGAAACCATCCCGTCGGGATCGTTCTTTCGGCAATCCTCTTCGGCATCCTTTATCAGGGTGGTGATTGGATCTCCTTCGAGATGCCGAACATCACCCGCGAGATGATCCTCGTCATCCAGGGTCTCGTCATCCTGTTTGCCGGTGCTCTCGAATACATGTTCCGTCCAGCGCTCGTGCGCGTCTACCAACAGTTCAAGCGCGCGTAAGGGGAGCGACCGATGGATTACTACGAAATCTTCATCAGCGTTCTGAGCTCGACCATACGCCTGTCGATCCCGCTGATCTTCACCGCCCTCGCCGGCCTGTTTTCCGAACGCGCCGGCGTGTTCGACATCGGTCTCGAAGGCAAGATGCTTGGCTCGGCCTTTGCCGCTGCCTGCATTGCCTATCTCACTGACTCGGCCTGGCTCGGCCTGGGCGCCGGCATCGTCTGCTCGGTCGCGCTCAGTATCGTGCATGGCTTTGCCTCGATCACCAATCGCGGCAACCAGATCATCTCGGGCGTTGCAATAAACTTCTTCGTCGCCGGTATTACCATCGTGCTCGGGCAGGCCTGGTTCGGCCAGGGCGGGCGTACGCCGCAACTGGCCGGCGAAGCGCGCTTCACGCCGATCACGCTGCCCGGCGCGGATGCCCTGCGCGAGGTGCCGATTGTCGGGCCGCTGTACGCGAACGTGATCTCGGGCAACAATATCCTGACCTACCTTGCCTTCCTCGCCGTGCCCTTCTCGTGGTGGATCCTCTATCGGACACGCTTTGGCCTTCGCCTTCGCGCCGTCGGCGAAAACCCGGGTGCTGTCGACACCGCCGGGATCTCCGTCAGCTGGCTGCGTTACCGCGCCGTTATCTGTGCCGGTATCCTCTGCGGCTTCTCCGGCACCTATCTGGCGATCGCGCAGTCCGCGGCCTTCATCAAGGACATGTCGGCCGGTAAGGGCTATATCGCGCTAGCCGCGCTCGTCTTCGCCAAGTGGAAGCCGGTGCCGGTCATGTTCGCCTGCCTGCTGTTCGGCTTCCTTGATGCACTCGGCAATTTCATGCAGGGCAAGCCGATTCCTGGCATCGGCGAAGTGCCGGTGCAGATCTTCCAGGCCCTGCCCTACATTCTGACCTGTGTGCTGCTCGCCGGCTTTATCGGCGTCGCCACTCCGCCGAAAGCCGGCGGCGTCCCCTACACGAAGGAGCGTTGAGAACATGTCCCACGACCTTTTCGAAGCCGCGCGCGGCGCCATGGTCTTTGCCCATGCTCCCTACTCGAAATTCCCCGTCGGCGCGGCCATCCGCGCCGAGGACGGCAAGGTCTATACCGGCGCCAACATCGAAAACCTGTCCTTCCCGCAGGGCTGGTGCGCCGAACCGACCGCGATCAGCGCCATGATCATGGGCGGTGCGAAAAAGATCGTGGAGATGGCCGTAATTGCCGAGAAGCTGCCGCTCTGCCCGCCCTGCGGCGGCTGCCGGCAGAAGATCTCCGAGTTCGCTTCCAAGGACACGAAGATCTACTTGTGTGACGAAGTCGGCGTGAAGAAGACCATGACGATGGACGAGCTGCTTCCCTTCAGCTTCGAAACCGAACTCGGATGACGACGGCGCTCGACCTGCTCACCGAAAAACTCGGTGGGCTCGCACCACGATACGGGATCGTGCTCGGTTCCGGTCTCGGTTCGCTTGTCGGCCAGTTGGCGGATCCGGTTCGCGTCGCCTACCACGATCTGCCCGGCTTCCCCGTCAGTGCTGTTTCCGGTCACGCCGGTGAAGTGGTTGCCGGCAAGCTCGGCGACACGCCTGTCATCATGCTCTCCGGCCGTGTTCATTTCTACGAGCACGGCAACGCCGGTGCGATGCGGCTGCCGATCGAGGTGCTGCAAGGACTGGGCGTGGACAAGCTCATCCTCACGAATTCCGCCGGATCGTTACGACAGGACATGCCCCCCGGCTCAGTCATGCAGATCACCGACCACATAAACTATTCGGGCATGAACCCCCTGATCGGCGAGGAAAGCGACCGCCGTTTCGTGGGCCTCACGAACGCCTACGATGCGGAACTCGCCCAGGCAATGGACAATGCCGCGCAAAAGGCGAACATCGCGCTATCGCACGGCGTCTACATGTGGTTCTCCGGCCCAAGCTTCGAGACACCGGCGGAGATCCGCATGGCGCGTATTCTCGGTGCGGACGCGGTCGGGATGTCGACGGTGCCGGAGGTGATCATTGCCAGGATGCTGGGCATGAGGGTTGCAGCCGCCTCGGTAATCACCAACTATGGTGCGGGCATGACAGGCGCCGAGTTGAGCCACGACGAAACCAAGGACATGGCGCCCATCGGTGGCGCTCGGCTCGCCGCCGTCCTGAAAGAAATGATCGCGGGAGAAGGAAAACAACAATGACCATTCACTCTCTCAAAGAGACCGCCGCCGTTGCCCTGTCCCTCCTCGATCTGACCAATCTCAAGGATGACTGCACCGAGGCGCAGATCGATGCGCTGTGCGCCCGCGCACAGACGCCCTACGGCAACACGGCTGCCATCTGTATCTGGCCGCGTTTCGTGGCGCATGCGCGCGCATTGCTCGGAGCCGGTCACCCGGTTCGCATTGCCACCGTGGTCAATTTCCCGTCCGGCGACATGGAAGTTGCGGATGTGTGCGCCGAGACACGCGAAGCAATCGCTGATGGAGCCGACGAGATCGATCTCGTCATCCCCTATCACAGCTTCATGGCGGGCAGTGGAAAGGCCGTGACCGACATGGTTTCAGCGGTGCGCGCGGAGTGCAAGGAACCCGTTCTGCTCAAAGTCATCCTCGAGACGGGAGAGATCAAGGACACGGCGCTGATCCGCCGGGCGTCGGAACTCGCCATCGAAGCGGGCGCAGATTTCATCAAGACGTCGACCGGCAAGGTGGCCGTGAACGCCACCCTCGAAGCGGCCGACATCATGCTGCGCGTCATCCGGCATAGCGGCCGCAAGGTCGGCTTCAAACCGGCCGGCGGCATTGGATCCGTCGCGGATGCCGCTCTCTATCTCAGCCTCGCCGAGACGATCATGGCGCCCGACTGGACGATGCCCTCGACGTTCCGCTTCGGCGCCTCCGGTCTGCTGGACGATATTCTCGCCGTTCTTGGCGGGTCGCAATCGACGCCTGCGGCAGCCTCGAGCTACTAGCATGATCCCGCAGGAGATCATTCGTCAGAAGCGGAACGACGGGACGCTCTCGGCGGAGGATATCGAGTCGTTCATCGCCGCATTGACGGTGGGGAAGCTCTCGGACGCTCAGATCGGCGCGTTTGCCATGGCGGTCTGGTTCAACGGCATGACCCGTGACGAAACCGTCGCGCTGACGCTGGCCATGGCACGATCCGGCGACAGGCTCGACTGGCACGATGTCGATCGACCGATCGCCGACAAGCACTCCACGGGCGGCGTTGGCGACAACGTCTCGCTGATGCTCGCCCCTATCGCCGCGGCATGCGGGCTGGCGGTGCCGATGATCTCAGGGCGCGGGCTGGGGCATACGGGCGGCACCCTCGACAAGCTCGAGTCCATTCCCGGCTATTCGATCACCCCTGATGCGTCGCACTTTCGCAAGACCGTGCGGGAGGCCGGCTGCGCCATCATCGGCCAGACGAGCGCGCTCGCGCCGGCCGATGGCAAGCTCTATGCAATCAGGGACGTCACGGCCACCGTCGATTCCATCCCTCTCATCACGGCGTCGATCCTTTCGAAGAAACTTGCTGCCGGGCTGCAGACGCTGGTTCTCGACGTCAAGGTCGGCAACGGGGCATTCATGTCCGATCCCCGCGATGCCGAGACGCTGGCACGCTCGCTGGTGGACGTCGCAAACGGCGCAGGCGTGCGAACATCGGCGCTCATCACCGACATGAACCAACCGCTGGCCGACGCTGCCGGCAACGTCGTCGAACTCTGGAACTGCATCGATTTCCTGGCCGGGAAGAAGCATGGCACGCGGCTTGAAACAGTCGTCCTTGCCTTTGCGGCCGAGATGCTCGTCAAATCGGGTGTCGCGCCCACCCTTGAAGCCGGCGAAGCACGGGCGGCCGAGGCGCTTTCCTCGGGCCGAGCGGCCGAGACCTTTGCCCGCATGGTCCACCTTCTGGGCGGACCAGCCGATCTCTTGGAGAAGCCGGACAACTACCTGTCCAAGGCTCCGGTTACCAGGATCGTACCTGCGCCGCGAGCAGGCTGGCTTTGCGGTTGCGATGTGCGCGCGATCGGCATGGCGGTGATAGATCTCGGCGGCGGGCGGCGGCACCCTACCGACCGGATCGACCATCGTGTCGGTTTCTCCGATCTGCTGTCGCTTGGTATGCGCGTCGAGGCAGGCGATCCGATCGCGACGGTTCACGCCACCACCGACGCCGCAACGGAGGCCGCAGCTACTGCTCTTGCAGCAAGCTATGCGATCGAAGACAGCGCGCCGCTGCTGCCCGCGGTAATCTGCCAGCGGATCTAGGCGTTACTGCTTCAGGCTGAGCGATCCGTCGGCGACGGAATAGGAGGCGAGCTTCTGCAGAAAGCTCATGCCGACCAGCGTCGACGACAGTGCATCATCCTTCAGCACGAAGGCTTCTACTCCGCGAACGCGAATACCGCCGATTTCCACCCGATCCAGCGTGACATGCGCCGCCTTCGTCTGACCGTTGGCTGTGTTGACCGCGTAGCGGAAATCAAGCTGATTGGCGGTATAGCCGAGACGTCGCGCGAGGCTCTCGTTCAGGGCAACGTAAGTGGCGCCTGTATCGATCAGACCCTGAACTGCCTTTCCGTTGATCCTGAATTCGCCGGTGTAGTGGCCTTGTGCGTCGGCCTTCAAGCGCATTGCCCCGCCATTCATGGCGACCGCGGGCGTTTGGACTGGCTCGATTGAGCCGGAGACGAAATTCGCGGAGGCGGTGTTTCCAGGACGAAGCTGATTGCTTCCCAACATGGAAGGAATCTGAGAGGCAAACACCGCGGCGACGCTTGCGAATATGACGGTACGCACGAGCATGGAGACAGAAATCCTTCCTGTATAAACCACGCATCATGCGAGGCCATGATTTCAGGGCTACGCCGTATTTGCTGACAAGTTCCTAACGCCAAAACGCAAGCAGCCCGAAATGTGATTTCGGGCTGCGCGCTACCTCTTACATGGTAAACAAAGGCTAACTATTTCGTCCCGTACATGCGGTCGCCAGCATCGCCGAGACCGGGCACGATATAGCCCTTCTCGTTCAGCTTTCTGTCGATCGACGCGGTGAATACCGGCACATCAGGATGCGCTTCGCGGAAATTTTTGATGCCTTCGGGTGCGGCCAGGAGGCAGAGGAAGCGGATGTTGTGAGCGCCGCGTTCCTTGAGCTTTTCGATCGCCGCAATGGAGGAGTTTCCAGTTGCAAGCATCGGATCAACGACGATGATCAGGCGCTCGGCAATATCCTCGGGCGCCTTGAAAAAGTATTCAACCGCCTGCAGCGTTTCATGGTCGCGATAGACGCCGATGTGCGATACGCGGGCCGAGGGAACGAGGTCGAGCATACCTTCCAGCAGACCGTTGCCGGCACGCAGGATCGAAGCAAACACGAGCTTCTTTCCTTCGAGAATCGGCGACTCGATCGTCTCAAGCGGCGTGTCGATCGTCTCCATGGTCAGTTCCAGATCGCGTGTGACCTCGTAGCATAGCAGCGTCGAGATCTCGCGCAGCAGGCGACGGAAACTTCCGGTCGACGTTTCCTTGCGACGCATGATGGTGAGTTTGTGCTGTACAAGCGGATGATCGATGACAGTCACGCCGTCCATGGCCGAGCCCTTTCTTCATTGTTCTTATCGGATGTTTCTTTCATGGAAATCGCATCCGCTGCAAGTGTGGAGGATGATTTGCCGCTCTATCCCCAGCCTCCAAGGCCTAAATTCGAGCCAAGAGCGCCTGGCGTGTCTCCTCATCCACGAATGCAGCCTCGATGCCCGTCCGCGTCAGCTGGTCGATTTCGGCATCGCTGAAGCCAAAAGCGCTGGCAGCGAGATCGTACTCCCGCTTCAGGGAGGTATGGAAAAACGGCGGATCGTCGGAGCTGATCGTCACCCGCACTCCCGCCTCCTTGAGCTTGCGCAGCGGATGCGAGGCGAAATCCGGGAAGACTTTCAGAGCAATATTCGAGCCGGGGCAGACCTCCAACACCGTGCCCAGATCGGCGAGGCGACTGACGAGGGCGCTGTCTTCGATTGCCCGCACACCGTGACCGATACGCGCCGGACGCACGACGTCGAGTGCATCCGCGACGCTGAAGGCGCCGCATACCTCGCCGGCATGGATCGTCAGGCCAAGGCCGATATCGCGAGCGATGTCGAAGGCACGGGCATAATCGGCCACGCGCCCCATGCGCTCCTCGCCGGCAAGGTTGAAGCCCGTGATCAAAGGGTTCTGTGCCTTGGCAGCGTATTCGGCCGCGCCAACGACGCTATCAGGGCCGAAATGCCGCTCGCCGGTGACGATCAGCCGGGCTTCGATGCCGCTAGCTTCCCTGGCTCGCCGAATCCCTTCGCAGACACCCTCGATATAGGCATCCGCACCGAGCCCAATGCGCTTTCCGTGGTCCGGCGAAACGATCAGTTCGCTGTAGATGCTCCCTACATCGGCAAGCTCGGCAAGATAGGTTTCGGTCAGCAGCGCGTAGTCTTCCGCTGACTTATAGACCTCGGAAATCTTGTCGTAGCATTCGAGGAAGCTTGCGAAATCGTGCCAGACGTATGTGCCGTCCTTCAGGTATTCGCTGACGTCGATGTTGTACTTTCTTGCCTGCGCCAGGGACAGCGCCGGCGGCGCAGCGCCTTCGAGATGGCAGTGCAGTTCGACCTTCTTCAAACGCGATGTCATAAAAAGCTTCTCCCGTGCGGGCCTGCGGGAATACGCAGATGCCGCGCTATCGTTTCGCCGATATCGGCGTAGGTGCTGCGAATACCGATGTCGATCGGTCGCAGACCCGGACCGTAGGCAATGATCGGCACCCGCTCGCGGGTGTGATCGGTGCCGCGCCAGGTCGGATCGCAGCCGTGGTCGGCCGTAAGGATGACGAGATCGCCCGGCTTAAGCTTGCCGCCAACCTCCGGCAGTCGTGCGTCGAATGCTTCCAGCGCCGCGGCGTAACCCGGCACGTCGCGACGGTGACCATAGACCATGTCGAAATCGACGAAGTTGGTGAATACAAGGTCGCCGTCCTCGGCGGTATCCATGGCCACCAGCGTGGCGTCCATGAGCGCCTGATTGCCGTTTGCCTTGATCACGCGCGATACGCCCTGATGGGCGAAGATGTCACCGATCTTGCCGACAGCATGCACCGTGCGCCCCTCTTTCACGAGGCGATCCAGAAGCGTGGGCTCGGGCGGAGGAACCGAAAAGTCGCGACGATTTCCGGTGCGCGTAAAGCCGGACTTCGCATCACCGACAAACGGTCGGGCAATGACGCGACCGATATTGTATCGATCCAGCAGCGCACGGGCGATGGCGCAGAAGGTCATCAACCTGTCGAGACCGAAATAGATCTCGTGTGCCGCGACCTGGAAGACGGAATCCGAAGAGGTGTAGCAGATAGGCTTGCCTGAGCGGATATGCTCTTCGCCGTGACGCGCGATAATGTCTGTCCCGGAGGCATGGCAGTTTCCAAGGATACCGGGCACTTCCGCGGCCTTGCAGAGCGCCTCCACGAATTCGGGAGGGAAAGCCTCACCTTCGGAAGGAAAATAGCCCCAGTCGAAGGCAACGGGGGATCCGGCAATTTCCCAATGGCCGGACGGCGTGTCCTTGCCGCGAGAGACCTCGTTGGCGGAGCCGAAGGTTGCATACACCTTCTCAGGCACCGGCATCCCGGCAGGAAATGCGCCGGACGCGGCCTTTGCGAGGTGCAGCAGGCCAAGCGCCGACATGTTCGGCAGGGTCAACGGCCCGGAGCGCAGACCCTCGCGATCGCCCGCCCCGGCGGCGCAGAACTCCGCGATATGGCCAAGCGTATTGGAGCCTTCGTCGCCATAGGCGGCTGCATCGGGCGCACCACCCACTCCGAAGGAATCGAGAACGAACAGAAAAGCACGCGGCATATATCACCTGACTGAAGCGAGCGACCCGCAGGCCGGCGATAAGCCATATAACGACGATAGGGGGTTGGCAAATTTCGCTGTGTTCGCGCGAGACTCAGCAGTCGCCGCAGAGAACGTTGTCGCCCTGGCGCTGGCGATAGAAATAGGTCCGGCTGATCGTGATCGTGCTGGAGTTCGGCATCAGATTCGGAGCGAACAGGAACAGTTGGTAGGGCACGGTCAACTCCGTGCGAATGAGGAAGCTGCTGGCCTTCTTCATGTCGGTTGGAACGGTCACGGCGGAATTGACCGTATAGGGACGAGAATTGTCCTGCGCCCAAGACCATGTGACGGTCGGATTGGACGATGCATCGATGGTAATGCCGGTAATTTTAACCGTCATGCCGGTCGTACCATAAGGGACGAACATGGCGCTCGCGACAGAAGGCATGTCCGCGAGCCAGGACTTCGTCACGTTCTTCTGTTGCGTTACGATATCGGCAATAGCCCCCGCCGCGCGTGTCGCGCGCTTGCTCATGCTAAGGCCAATCGTGATCTCGAACGCGCCAACGTAAAGCATGACGAGAATCGGAAAGAGAATGGCGAACTCGATCGCGCCGACGCCCTTTTCATCCCGGTAAAGGCGCCGAAGCAACGACCGCAGTCGGATGAGTGTACCGCCGGTCGCCATCACGGATACTGCTCGTTCTGGAAAGCTGTCGTGGCGACGATCAGGAAATACGAAGACGAACCATCGGTCGGTCGAACGCTGGAGATATAGGGGCGAATGAGATCCGTGATGATCTGCCAACGGTAATAGGCGCGCACCATGTTGATCGTTCCGGCCCCACCCGGCGCATACTGGAAGCCCGAGGTCTTGAGATCGGCATATGCGGCCGTTGATACCCTTGGAATCGTTGTCGGGATCGCGGCGAAGGTGGAAAACTTCTGGACGTCCACATAGAGCTTGTCGGGGGTCGCAGCTTCTGTGGTGGAGCACTTGATCAGGATGGATATTTCATTGCACAGGGCCGTCCGGAACGCTGTGCGGTCGGTGTTGGCCAGCGTAATCTGGCCGGTTCGTATCTTGCGGCTCAGCGTATCCACTGCGCTGGAGACAAGCTCCTCGCCCGCGAAGGCAATGAAGGTTTCGATGATCGCGAAGATCACCAGAAAATAGGGAATTGCGAGGAGTGCAAACTCGATGGCAGCCGATCCATCGCGGGAACGCGCCAAAGCGGCAATTGGCCACCGTCGTTTGCATTTGCGCCGGTCGGCCGCTTCCGCTGCTTGATCCATTTTCATCATGGCCCGCACCCGAGACAGCTTCGATCACGCACTCTTAATGCGCGATCGTTGATTTTCCGTTTCAAGCCGGCTCAGAAGTTTAACGAAGGCGGCCAATATATACGCTCAGGGGCTCGCGGTGCTGCCTGACGTCACTTCGTTGGTTGGTGCGCTGTGCTGTTCGCAATTCGGCGTGCACGACAGAACCGTTCGTTCAGTCTGGCGGAACACACGGACAGTGTTCGCCTCATCGATCGACACCAGGATACTCTCGTCCAGGATCGCGTTTCCATCCGCATCGAGCAGAACGAGATTGGTGCTGCCGAAACTGCGTCCCGTGAGAACAATCGTCTTGGCATCCGCTACTGTCGCATCGGCAACCTTGGCATTACCGACGATGACCTTGCTGACCGGTCGATCGAGCTTCAGGACACGCGCCTGATCCATATAAACGCGAAGCATATCCTGCTGCGCCATAGCAGCGTCGCAAAAGCCGAGGGCGGCAACAATGCCGGCGAGGAATACCCTTTTGCCGCTCGATGACATTCAGTTCTCTTTCACGATTTCAACGGGACTTGGTCTCAGCATGGAAAAAAATGGTGAATGAAGATTTAACCTCGCTCCAATATGTACGTGAATGGATTGCTACGCTTCATATCGGAACACCTTATGGAGACGAAAGCGGACCGCCGCTCTATAGTGAAGCAACTATCCGGCCGCGATGAAGCATTCCGACACGCCCAGCAGTAAAGAGGATCGGGGGATATTTAAATTTTTCTGCATTTCGTATTAGCGATACTTACCATAGATCATCGGCCCATCGCGTTTACGCATTGGTAACCCAATTCTTTAAGTTGATGGAAAGCGGGGTTCGCTAGGTTGTGTCCATCCGATCAACGGCAAACAGTTGGCGGACGTGCTGAACATCAACTGGAGTTAGGAGTTATCATGACCAAGCTTGTAAGCCGTTTTCTCAAGGACGAATCCGGCGCGACCGCAATTGAATACGGCCTGATCGCAGCGCTCATTTCCGTGGCGCTCATCACCGGCGCAACCGCTCTCGGCGGCAAACTGAACCAGGTATTCTCTGGTCTGTCGACGAAGATGGACAGCGCTGTCACCACGACCGGCAGCTGATTTCATCTTCGCATGATGTGCGACCAGGCGTGCAAACGTCTGGTCAAAAACATAGGCTCACTCGCAAGCGCGGTGAGCCTTTTGTCTTGAGGATATTGGTACAATGATCGCAGCAGCTGTCTTCGTGGTCTTTCCCTTGTGCCTCGCCATTGCGGCGTTCTCCGACCTGTTTACGATGACGATCCCCAACCGAATATCGATCATCCTTATCCTTTCCTTCTGCGTACTTGCCCCACTTGTTGGGCTCACCCTTCCCGAGATCGGTCTCCATCTGGCTGGCTCGCTCGCAGTCTTCGCGGTGTGCTTCGCGCTGTTCGCGACCAATACGATGGGTGGCGGAGACGCCAAGCTGCTGACCGCCGCATCGCTCTGGTTCGGTCTCAATCCAGCGCTTGTCGAGTTTCTGGCTTATGTCGGCATCATGGGCGGCGCCACGACTTTGGCTATTCTTATCATACGCGCCCAGGCAAACAGCATCCTGGCGATCGGTTTGCCGATCCCCAACTCGATTCTGCTCGCGAAGAAAATTCCATATGGAATCGCAATCGCGGTCGGCGGCTTCCTGGCGTTCCCGTCGAGCCCGTTGTTCCTTGCTGTGCTTCACGGCCTGAAATAGAGGCAAGTTAAACCTCCATTAACCTAAAATCGAAGCCTTTCATTAACTATAATTATACCAATTGCGGGCCATTCTCTGGGGCGAATATCTCGAATCCCCGAGGAACCACCGATGAAACCCGCCCGTCTCTTGATACTTGGAGTGGCCGTTGCCGCGGCAGGCTTGGCCGGCGTGCTCGCCATGAGCCTCGCGGGACGTGGCTCCGTCGTGACCCAAGTGCAATCGGTCGTCGAACGCGAGCCTACGGTCAATGTTCTGGTTTCGGGAGCGAATCTTCCCGTTGGTGCCCGGCTTGACGACAAGGCGGTCCACTGGATGCCCTGGCCGCAAGGCGGGGTCGTACAGGGCTTCATAACCGAGGCGGACAAGCCCGACGCCATCAAGGACATGCAGGGAGCGGTTGTGCGCCTGCCGATCTTCGAAGGCGAGCCGATCCGCGCGGAGAAGATCGCGGATTCCAACAGCCGCATCATGTCATCGCTGCTGCCCACCGGGAAGCGCGCCGTCGCAACCGAAATCTCGGTCGCAACCGGTGCCGGCGGCTTCATTCTCCCGAACGATCGCGTCGACGTCATCATGGTTCGCAAGGCCAAGACGGGCGACAAGTACTTGACCGAGACCGTCCTCGGCAACGTGCGCGTGCTCGCGATCGACCAGCAGATCCAGGAAAAGGACGACGGTTCAAAAACTGTTGTCGGCACCACTGCCACGCTCGAATTGACGCCCGACCAGACCAAGGTACTCGCCGTTGCTCAGCAAATGGCGGACCGCCTCTCGCTCGCGCTTCGTTCTGTTGCAGACGCCCGGGAGCAGGACACCAACGCAGCGGACTACCTCCTAAGTGGCGACAACGGCAGCGCCATCGTCCAGGTCATCAAGTCCGGCGCCATCGTTTCAGACAGCAGCAACGCGCCGAAGGCCGAGTAAAGGAAGCGGGAAATGGGCAACTCGAAACGGCACATGAAGCCCTTGATGGCAGGCTGCCTTTCCTTTGCGATCGGCGTCACCGGCGCAACGCCGGGCTTTCTCGACTCTGCCATCGGGGTACGAGAGGCGCGTGCCAGCTCCGACGGCATCGTCAGCATCAACCAGACCGGCCCGGGCGCGCATCGCAGCCTCAAGCTGGGGCTGAAGAAGGCAATCGTTGTCGACCTGCCCGTCGATGCCCATGACATTCTCGTCTCCGACCCGTCGATGGCCGACGCCGTCACCCGCTCGTCGCGGCGCATCTACCTCTTCGGCAAGACAGTCGGACAGACGAACATCTTCATCTTCGGCGCTGACGGGCAGCAGATCGTCAGCCTCGATATTGAGATCGAACGAGATGTTGCCGGTCTTCAGCGGAACCTGCAGCGGTTCATCCCCGATTCCAACATCAACGTGGAAATCGTCTCGGACAACATCGTACTAACGGGCACCGTACGTACACCCCAGGATGCAGCACAGGCGGCGGATCTCGCACAGGTGTTCCTGAAGGGCGGGGAAGCGACGACGCGCACCGAAACGGCTAGCGGCGCCTCCGGCGGCGGCGATGTCGCGCTGTTCGCGGAAGGTCGCCAGACATCCCAGGTCGTCAATCTGCTGCAAATCCAGGGAGAAGACCAGGTTACGCTGAAGGTGACGATCGCGGAGGTTCGCCGCGAGGTTCTCAAGCAACTTGGCTTCAACAATCTGGTTTCGAACTCGAGTGGTATTAACGTAGCCCAGCTCGGCGCGCCGAGCGTAGACTCGGCTACCGCCATTGCCGGCGGCGGTTTGGCCGCCCTCTTCAAGAGTTCTATCGGCAAATATGATATTTCGACCTACCTAAGCGCCTTGGAACAGGCAAAGGTGGTCAAGACGCTGGCAGAGCCGACGCTGACCGCGATTTCCGGCCAGGCCGCGACGTTCAATTCCGGTGGACAGGTGCTGTACTCAACGACCGACAATGACGGCAACGTCACGATCGTTCCGTATGACTACGGTATCAACCTTGCCTTCAAACCCGTCGTACTGTCTTCCGGGCGCATCAGCCTCGAGATCAAGACAAACGTATCGGAGCCGGCGCCTTCGGTTTCCGGTTCGACGCCGACCTATCAACGTCGATCCGCGGAAACCTCCGTCGAACTTCCTTCCGGCGGTTCCATCGCGCTTGCCGGCCTCATTCGCGACAACGTCTCCCAAACGTCGAACGGGACGCCCGGTGTCAACAAGATCCCGCTGCTCGGCACGTTGTTCCGCCAGAGATCAGTGGAACGCGACGAAACGGAACTAGTCATCATCGCGACGCCCTATCTGGTGCGGCCGGTCGCGCGCAATCAGCTGAACCGACCGGATGACAACTTCAGTCCGGAAAACGACGGTGCGGCCTTCCTCCTCAACCGCGTCAACAAGGTCTACGGCGGTCGACAGACGCCGGTGGCGGACGCGCAATTCCACGGCTCTATCGGGTTCATCTACAAATGATCAAAGCGGGATCAGCAATGGCACACATGCGAGACGAGCCGATGGCCCACGATACGTTCGCCCCGAACAAGCGCCGTCTTTCCAGGGCGCTGCTGACGATGTCAGCGATTGCGGTCGCCGTCCTCTCAGGCTGCGCCTCGCGCGACGACCTTACGACGGGCGGCATCCCCGACGATTATCGCCAGCGTCACCCGATCGTGGTCGCCGAAGCGGAGCAAACCGTCGATATCCCCGTTGCATCCACCGATCGCCGGCTCAACATCGCCCAGCGTGACATGATCCGCGGCTTTGCACAGAACTATGCTTCCAGAGCAACCGGCCCTGTCTACCTGCTGACGCCGGAAGGATCGCCGAATGCGGTGGCCGCCCGCCAGTTGCGCGGCCAGGTTCGCGCCGAACTTTCGGCCCGCGGGATAGCAAGCTCCAAGATCGTCAACAGTGCCTATGGCGCCGCCGGAGCCGGTGACGCTGCCCCAATCCGCCTGAGCTTTGTTGGTACCACCGCCATGACGTCGCAATGCGGCCAGTGGCCGAGAGACATGATCAACGACTTCACCAACCAGAACTACTACAACTTCGGTTGTGCGACGCAGAACAATCTCGCCGCCCAGGTTGCCAACCCGGAAGACTTGGTTGCGCCGCGCGGAATGACGCCGATCGACGCCGCGCGCCGCAACGCCGCTATCAAGGAATATCGCGAGCGGACAACAACGATCTCTGACTCTTCCGGCAGCTCAAGCGGCTCGGGCAGCTTCTGATTCAGGTTAGGATTTCACGATGAGTACGGTCGAATACGAAATCGGAAACACCACCGAACTTCGCAATGCCGAGGATGCGGTCCGTATGGCCGAACTGGAAGGCATGCGTCCGCTGCCACGCATTTCCGTCCACGCCTTCTGCGAAAGCGAGGAGCTGCAGCGGGTCATGGAACGCTGCGGCAACGACCGACGGATGTCGAAGGTCGGCCTGCGCATCACCAGCGGCGGGATTGCGGCAGCGGCCAACATGTTTGCCAGCGCGCCAACGCCGAACCTGATCATCCTCGAAACAAAAAGCGGTTCTGCAAACCTGCTCAGCGAACTCGCGCCGCTGGCGGCCGTCTGCGACCCTTCGACAAAGGTTGTCGTCGTCGGCTATTACAACGATATCGCACTCTATCGCGAGCTGATCCGGAACGGCATTTCCGAATACATGGTCCAGCCTGTGAGCATGCCCGACATCATGATGGCGATGGCGAGCATATTCGTGGATCCGGATGCAGAGCCGCTCGGCCGCAGCGTCGCCTTCATCGGCGCGAAAGGCGGCGTCGGCTCCTCGACGATTGCCCACAACTGCGCCTTTGGCATCTCTCGCCTGTTTTCGACGGAAACAATCCTCGCCGATCTCGACCTGCCTTACGGCACCGCCAACATCGATTTTGATCAAGACCCGACGCAAGGGATCGCGGAAGCTGTCTATGCACCCGATCGCCTGGATGAGGTCTTCCTCGACCGCCTGCTGACCAAGTGCTCGGAGCATTTGTCCCTGCTCGCGGCGCCGTCGCTCCTCGACCGCGCCTACGATTTCGAGGGGCAGGCCTTCCAGCCCGTGCTCGAGGTGCTTCAGCGAAGCGCCCCGATGACGGTCCTCGATATCCCGCACACGTGGTCCGAGTGGACGCGTTCGGTTCTGTCCAGCGTCGATGAGGTGGTGATTTGCGCCGCACCCGATCTAGCCAACCTGCGCAACGCCAAGAACATGATCGATGCCCTGCGCAAGATCCGGCCCAACGACAAGGCGCCTCATCTGATCCTCAATCAGGTCGGGATGCCGAAGCGGCCTGAAATCAGCCCGTCCGATTTCTGCGAACCACTCGAGATCGAGCCGATCGCGATCATCCCGTTCGACATCAATCTTTTCGGCACCGCAGCCAATAGCGGCCGCATGATTTCGGAGATGGATCCCAAGTCGCCAACGGCCGAAACATTCTCGCAGATTTCGCATATCGTCACCGGCCGCATTGCCGTGAAGAAAGCCAAGAAGGGCGGCCTGCTCGGTCTGTTGAAGCGCAAGTGACACCCGCCAAGAGTGGATTGGAATAAGGCATGTTCGGAAAACGCGGAAACGAAGGATCGGGCAAAGCAGGCGGTGTCATAGCGCCGCCGCCGCCCGTTGCGCGGCCGTCCACTCCATCGGATCCGGTTCTAGTCGAGCCGCAGCGCGAGCCCGCGCGTCAGCAGGTTGCGGCTCCGCCGATGCAAACGCCGCAGCGCAAGCGACCGGCACGCACCGAAGAATATTACGACACCAAGGCACAGGTCTTTTCCGCGCTGATCGACACGATCGATCTTTCGCAGCTTGCCAAGCTCGACGGAGAAAGCGCGCGCGAAGAAATTCGCGACATCGTCAACGACATCATCACCATCAAGAATTTCGCGATGTCGATCTCCGAGCAGGAAGAACTGCTCGATGACATCTGCAACGACGTTCTCGGTTATGGGCCTCTGGAACCCCTGCTCGCGCGCGATGATATCGCCGATATCATGGTCAATGGCGCAGGCCAGACGTTCATCGAAGTCGGCGGCAAGACGATCGAATCCGAAATCCGCTTCCGCGACAACTCGCAGCTTCTGTCGATCTGCCAGCGCATCGTCAGCCAGGTCGGCCGTCGCGTCGATGAATCAAGCCCGATCTGCGACGCGCGCTTGCCTGACGGTTCGCGCGTCAACGTCATCGCGCCGCCGCTGGCCATCGACGGTCCCGCCCTTACCATCCGTAAGTTCAAGAAGGACAAGCTGACGCTGGAGCAGCTCGTCCGCTTCGGTGCGATCACGCCGGAAGGCGCGACGCTGTTGCAGATCATTGGTCGCGTTCGCTGCAACATCGTCATCTCGGGCGGTACCGGCTCCGGTAAGACGACGCTTCTGAACTGCCTTACCAACTTCATCGACCGCGATGAACGCGTCATCACCTGCGAGGACACGGCCGAACTCCAGCTGCAGCAGCCGCATGTGGTACGTCTGGAGACACGTCCGCCGAACATCGAAGGCGAAGGCGAGATCACCATGCGCGATCTCGTCAAGAACTGCCTGCGTATGCGCCCTGAACGCATCATCGTCGGCGAAGTGCGCGGACCTGAGGTGTTCGACCTGCTGCAGGCGATGAACACCGGCCACGACGGCTCGATGGGTACCATCCACTCGAACTCGCCGCGCGAATGCCTCAGCCGTATCGAATCGATGATCGCGATGGGCGGCTTCACACTGCCGGCAAAGACCGTGCGCGAGATTATCGCCAGCTCCGTCGATATCGTCGTTCAGGCCGCGCGTCTTCGCGACGGCTCCCGCCGTATCACCCAGATTACCGAAGTCATCGGCATGGAAGGCGATGTGATCATCACGCAGGACCTGATGCGCTACGAGATCGAAGGTGAAGATGCCTCCGGGCGCATCATCGGTCGGCACAAGTCAACCGGGATCGGCAAGCCGCATTTCTGGGATCGCGCCCGCTATTTCAACGAGGACAAGCGGCTAGCAGCCGCGCTCGACGAAATGGAAGCGAAGTCGAAGGATTAGTAAATGTTTGGTCTCGATCCGACAGTGCTCGCCATCATCGCGCTCGCGGCCGTCTCTGCCGGCGCGGTGTGCTATGGGCTGCTGTTTTCCAGGATGGAGACGGAAAAGAAGGCCGCCAATCGCGTCAACCGCGTTGCCTCCGCGGAGAAAGACAAGGCCAATGTCAAGGCCGCCCGCGACCGCGTGCAGGAGATGTCGAAGCGCCGCAAGTCGGTTCAAGACAATCTCAAGGACCTCGAAAAGCGCCAGCAGGAAAACGCGAAGAAGAAACTGACGCTGAAATCCCGGCTGACGCAGGCGGGCCTATCGATCACGCCCGGGCGATTCTACATGTTTAGCGCGATCTTCGGGATCGTTCTGATGTTCGTCGCGTTCCTCGCCAACGCGCCGCTGATGGTCGTGCTCGGTGCGCCGATCACCGCTGGGCTCGGGCTGCCGCGCTGGGTTCTGGGCTTCCTGATCAAGCGGCGTCAGAACAAGTTTCTCGACGAATTTCCGAACGCGCTCGACGTCATCGTCCGCTCCATCAAATCCGGCCTGCCACTGAACGACGCGATCCGATTGATCGCGAACGAAGGCAAGGAACCGGTAAAGGGCGAGTTCCGCAGGGTGGTCGAATCGCAGCAGGTAGGCCTCAGCGTACCGGATGCCTGTGCGCGCATGGTCAATCACATGCCGCTGCAGGAAGTGAGCTTCTTTTCGATCGTCATCGCCATCCAGTCCCAGGCAGGCGGCAATCTGTCCGAAGCGATCGGCAACCTGGCGAAGGTCCTGCGCGAGCGAAAGAAGATGAAGGCCAAGGTCAAGGCGCTGTCGATGGAAGCGAAGGCATCCGCCGTCATCATCGGGGCGCTGCCGTTCATCGTCGCGACGCTCGTCTATCTGACGTCGCCGCAATACATGATGATCCTTTTCACCGATCCGCGCGGTCACCTCATCATGGGCGTGTCTGCGGTGTGGATGTCCATTGGCATCCTCGTCATGCGCAACATGGTCAATTTCGACATTTAGCGAAGGAAATGCGATGTCATCCGATCTGGCGAGCAAGCTGACCGACCCATCGATGCTGATTGCCGTGCTCGTCGCGATCGCGGTATTTGCAAGCCTGTACACCGTTGCCATTCCGTTTTTCGAACGCGGCGATCTCGTCAAGCGCATGAAGGCGGTATCCACGGAGCGGGAACAGCTGCGTATCCGCGAGCGCGCCCGCATGAACAGCGAGGCGGGCGGCGGCAGGGCATCGCTCCGCACGCAGAACAACCGTTCTGTCCGCCAGATCGTCGAACGCTTCAATCTTCGCGAAGCGCTTGTCGACGAAAATACCATGAACAAGCTGCGCGCCGCCGGCTTTCGCTCCGAGAACGCGCTGAACACCTTTCTGGTGGCCCGCTTCGTGCTGCCCTTCGTCTTCTTCGGCCTGGCGACGTTCTGGGTCTTCGGTCTCGACCACCTCGCCGACAAGCCGACGCCAATTCGTTTCTTGCTGACGTTCTGCTTCGCCTATGTCGGCTTCTACTCGCCGAACATCTTCATCTCCAACCGCATGTCGAAGCGGCAGCATTCGATCAAGCGCGCTTGGCCGGATGCACTCGACCTGATGCTGATCTGTGTCGAATCGGGCATCTCGATCGAAGCCGCAATGCGCCGCGTGTCCGAGGAGCTTGGCGAGGCATCCCCTCCCCTGGCAGAAGAAATGGTGCTGACGACTGCGGAGCTCTCATTCCTGCCGGATCGCCGCGTCGCTCTTGAAAATCTCGGCACCCGCACGCAGATCCCGCTGGTTCAGTCGGTGACGCAGGCGCTGATCCAGGCCGACCGCTACGGAACGCCCGTTTCCCAGGCATTGCGCGTGCTTGCACAGGAAGGTCGCGATGAGCGAATGAACGACGCCGAGAAGAAGGCAGCAGCCCTGCCCCCGAAGCTCACGGTTCCGATGATCCTGTTCTTCCTGCCCGTTCTCGTCGCAGTCATCCTGGGACCGGCCGGCATTCAGGTCTCCGACAAGTTCTAGGCGAAGCTCGTCCAAACCCAAATCGCGACCTCGGCAGTAGACGGCCATTGCGAAGTGTGAGACGCAGGTTCTCCCGCGTAGTCCCACGACCGATGGACCCGCCGATGTCTTCCGCAAGCATTTTCCTAAGCATCATCGCCGCCTTGTCCATCGGCGCGATGAGCCCGGGGCCAAGCTTCGTCCTCGTCTCCCGGATCGCGGTGTCGCGCTCGCGCGTCGACGGCCTTGCCGCCGCATTCGGCATGGGTATCGGCGGCGCCTTCTTCAGCATCCTGGCGCTGGCCGGGCTTACCGCGCTGCTTTCGCAGTTCGAATGGCTGTATATCGGCCTCAAACTGGCAGGTGGCGCCTATCTCGTCTGGATCGCACTGAAAATCTGGCGCAGCGCGACAGAGACACTTGATATTGGCGAAACGCGTCGGGACGACAGCGCGCCGGCCCGCAGCTTTGCTACCGCGCTGCTGACGCAGGTCAGCAACCCGAAAACCATCATCGTCTATGCCAGTATCTTCGCGGCGCTGCTTCCCAAGATCGTCCCGATCGGGCTGATGCTGACGCTGCCATTGGGCGTCTTCGCGGTGGAAGCGGGATGGTACACGATCGTCGCGCTGGCGTTTTCCGCCCACCACCCGCGCCAGATCTACCTGGCCACGAAGGCCTGGATCGATCGGGCGGCCGGTGCCGTCATGGCCGGACTTGGGCTGGAGCTGGTCGTATCGGGCGTCACAGGGCGCTAAAACAATCAGTTCGTGCCGGTGTTTGCGTTGCCGGTATCCTTAGCGGCGAGCTTCTGCCAGGAATTCTGCTGCGACAGCATGGAGCGCAGATAGGCAACGTTGGCATCGGCCTGCTGCTGGGACAACTCGCGGCGCGCGATCTGTTCAGCCTCGGGGAACCGTCCCTGCAACCCAACGACCAGCGCGAGGTTCTGGCGAACGCGGCTGTCTGCCTGCGGAAGGCCGGCTGCCTGGCGAAGATAGGTCTCCGCTGTGCGCAGATCACCCGTCAGCACATACGACATGCCGAGGTTCGACAGGATCGACGGATCGTTCGGCTGGATGTCGAGAGCGCTTCGATAACGTTGACGCGCCTCGTCGGAGCGGCCGAGCTGGTCGAGGATTGCGCCCTCTGCCGATACCAATTTCCAATCGGGGCGATCAGGCGTCTGTGCGCGACCGATGGTGTCAAGCGCCTGCTGTAGCTGGCCCGCGGCCGCCTGGGCCTTGCCGTAGGCGGCCAGGACGTTGCGATCGCTTGGGTTGGCGATTGCCACCTGCTGCATGACCGCAAGAGCCTGGGCGTCGCGCCCTGCCATGCGCAGGAGATTGGCATAGTTGACGCCGTTCACCGGATCGTGGGGGTTCTTTTCATAGAGCTGGCCGGCGGTTTCGGTGGCGCTGCGCACCTCTGCCTCGTTCATCGATTCGATCGGCTTCGTAAACTTCGGGACGGAACCGGTCGTCATGCGGTCCTTCGTTGTCGAGCAGCCGGAGAGCGCGATGACGACGAATGCCGCAGCAGCAGCATGGAAAACTCGGTTGGTGAATGGTGTCTTTGCCGAAACGGGCATGGCGCTTCCCTGGAATCCGATACCGGCGCCGGACCTCAAAGCGAAACAAGGAAAGGCTTTGACGCAATCTTCATTCCAGCAATAGTCTGTTAACCCTAACAGACCGTTAAAAAGCGATTCCCGGACGCCCCCCGAAGGAAAATCATGGCCCCCTATCAGTTCATCGAGAGACCGACCCCCTTCAATACCAAAGGCGGCTCCACGCTGCCGATCTTCGCCATCACGCCGGCCCACATCGAGACCGGAACGATCGATCCGATCGCACTGGATTGGGCACAAAAGGCGGGCTTCAAGGCGGAAAGCGGTTCGCTCCTCCTCATCCCCACATCGGAGGGGCATCTCGGCGGCGCGCTCTTCGGCCTCGGCACCAACCCTTCGGAACACCCCTATATCACCGGCAAGCTGGCCCGCTCCCTGCCCGCCGGCGATTGGCACATCGAGACGGCGCCCTTGACCGCGAACCGGCTCTCGCTCGGCTTCGGTCTGGGCAGCTATCGCTTCGACAGATACAAGTCCGAGAAGTCGCCAGCGGCGACGCTGATGATCCCGCGTGATGCCGATGCGAACGATATCAAGCGGCAGCTTGCCGGCGTCTTCCTCGCACGCGACCTGATCAATACGCCGACCAACGATATGGGGCCAAACGAACTGGAGGCTGCGTTCCGTGGTCTCGCCGCCCACTACAAGGCGGAAATCTCGGTCATCAGCGGCGACGACCTGCGTCAGAATTTTCCGTTGGTGCACACCGTCGGCCGGGCCAGCGCCGACGCGCCACGGCTCTTGGAACTGCGCTGGGGCAAGAAAGGTCACCGCAAGATTACGCTGGTCGGCAAAGGCGTCTGCTTCGACACCGGCGGTCTCGACATCAAGCCCGCCTCCTCGATGCTCCTAATGAAGAAGGATATGGGTGGTGCTGCAAACGTCATGGGCCTCGCGCTGATGATCATGGATGCGAAGCTCAAGGTCGATCTGCGCGTCATCGTTCCCGTCGTCGAGAACTCGATCTCGTCGAACGCCTTCCGTCCCGGCGACATCTACAAGAGCCGCAAGGGCCTGACCGTGCAGATCGACAATACCGACGCCGAAGGCCGCCTGATCCTTGCGGATGCGCTGGCCTATGCGGACGAGGATACGCCGGACCTTCTCATCGACATGGCAACGCTAACGGGAGCTGCGCGCGTGGCGCTCGGCCCTGACCTGCCGCCGTTCTTTACCGACGATGCGGATCTCGCACAGGACCTAATGGAAGCGAGCCTCGAGACCGACGATCCGCTATGGCGGCTGCCCCTCTACGCCGGCTACGAAAAGGACATCCGCGCGAAGTTCGCCGATATCACCAACGCCCCCGCCGGCGGCATGGCTGGCGCGATTACCGCAGCCTTGTTCCTCAAGCGTTTCGTCAGCAACACGCGGCATTGGACGCATTTCGACATCTATGGCTGGGCACCGTCGGAACGGCCACATTCACCGGGCGGCGGCGAGGCGCAGGCGATCCGAGCGCTCTACCACCACATTCGCGAGAGCGTTCGCTGAACGTTCGTTAAAATTTTATTTACTTTGCGGGACGGCGTAGTTGCCGTCCCCATTGCGTCGGCCAACCAGCTGCCGGAAAATGGAACGCAGGCGTAACGATGTTCCGGAGGGTCCGTGCCGATCGAATTGACTGCTTCGCAGGCGCTGGGACTTTGGCACGGTGTGACGCTGGACCAGGTGCGCCACGACGAGCGCGATTTGACGTTGCGCCAGCTGGCGATCTTGCTGCATATCTATCTGGTGCCGCCGCCCCACACGGTACGTGGGCTGGCAGCCGAATTGAATGTGACAAAACCGGTCATCACGAGAGCGCTCGATACCATGGGCGAGATGGGCCTTGTCGATCGGATGCGAGACGAACGCGACCGGCGCAACGTGGTGATAAAGCGGACCGTGGGCGGCGCGCTCTATCTGGAAAAGCTCGGCGACCTCGTTCGCGAACATGGCCGCCGCCAATCACCTTGAGAGGAATGACATGACACTGCTCGATCGCCGCTTGCATGCGTACCGGCCCGACCTCGCCGAAGCTGGCCTGCAAGGCAAGGTCGAAGCGCTGCGCTTCGTGGAGGGAAAGCCCGCCCGCGTCGCCGTGCCCGTGATCGGTCTGCGTCCGAAACCGGACCTCGCGCTCGGCATCGATACCGAGCTGCTGCTCGGCGAGGATGTTACGGTTTTCGACCGTTCCGATGGCTGGTGCTGGGTCAAGGCGTCCTTGGACGGCTACGTGGGCTACGTGCCGGAAAGCGCGCTGGTCGACGATGATCAGGCGCCCACGCATGTCGTGACGGTTCAACGCACCTTTCTCTATCGCGAGCCGGAGCTTCGCAAGCCGTACAATGCAATCCTTTCCATGGGGAGCCGCGTCAGGATCGTCGGCGAGGCCGAGGCGCGCGGCAACCACTACGTGATGCTCGAGGATGGCACTGCGATTTTCGCCAAGCACGTCGAACCGATCGGCGCCGGCAGCCGCCGCGACTATGTCGATATCGCCATCCGCTTTCTGGAGACGCCTTATCTCTGGGGCGGCCGCTCCGGGCTTGGGATCGATTGCTCCGGTCTCGTCCAGCTTTCGATGCTGATGGCGGGCTGGTCAGCTCCGCGCGATACCGACATGCAGGCAGCCGGCCTTGGCGAGCCGATCGATCGCGCAGAGCTGCGTCGCGGCGATCTGGTGTTCTGGAAAGGTCATGTCGCCGCGATGGAGGATCCTGAAACGATCGTTCATGCCAATGGCCACACGATGACTGTCGCGAGAGAGAATTTCGAGGCCGCCATCAAGCGGATCGGCTGGCTTTACGAGCAGCCCACCGGCTACCGCCGTCCGGTCATCTGACGGGCGGCTTGGGCCAGAATGTGACGCCGCCAGTCCAATCCTCGAAAGCCTTGGACAATCCCAGAACCCGCATGTCGCCAAATCGCGGGCCGACGATCTGCAGGCCGATCGGCATGCCGGATTTCGAAAATCCGCAGTTGATTGAGGAGGCCGGCTGCTCCGACATGTTCCAGGGGACGGTGAAGCAGATATGCTCGAACGGCCGCGCCGGGTCATTGGTCGGCGATGCCCATTCGGCCGGATAGGAAACGATCGGATTCGTCGGCGACAACACGGCATCGACCTGCGTGAACAGGCGGCCGCAGGTCTTGCGCATCTCGATCGTCTGGTTGAAGCCCCTTACGGCATCGACGCCGCTGACATGCGCACCGCCCTTTGCCCATTCGTGGATATAGGGAAGGATGCTGTCGCGACGCTCCTCGTTGAGGGTCTCGATATCGCCCCAGAAGCGGGCCCGCCAGAAATTGTCGAGACCATCCAGCATGGCACGCGTCAGAACCGGCTCAACCGGGATCACGATCGCACCGGCCTGTTCGAAGCGCCGTGCGGCTGCCTCCACCGCGACCAACACCTCTTCATCGACGGCAAGCCCGCAACCGGCGTCGAGCATCAGGCCGATCTTCAGCCCGCGAACGTCGATATCCAGATCCGTCCAATCGAGATCGTTCGGCGGCAGGCTCGTGCCATCCCGCCAGTCGGGGCGCGAGAGCGTCGCCATGCCAAACGCGGCGTCCTCGACCGTTCGCGTCATCGGGCCGGCGCAGCGACCGACATAGTACGGGTCGACCGGAATGCGGCCATGGCTCGGCTTGAACCCGAAGACGCCGGTCCAGCCTGCGGGAAGACGGACAGAGCCGCCGATGTCGGTTCCTATATGCAGCGGTCCATAGCCGGCTGCAGCGGCGGCCGAGGCACCTGCGCTTGAGCCGCCCGGATTCTGGGTCGTATTCCAGGGATTCCGGCTCAGATGATGGAAGCTCGACAGTCCAGACGACAGCATGCCGTAGTCCGGGCAAGTGGTTTTCGCGAAGATAACCGCACCGTCCTCGCGCAGCCGGGCGGCGGCGGGAGCGTCCTCTACGGCAGGCGTGAGTTCCACCGCCTTTGTTCCGAGCGGGACCGGTTGGCCCTTGGTGGCAATGAGTTCCTTCAACGTTGTAGGGATGCCATCAAGCAGCCCCAAGGTCTCACCGTTCATCCAGCGATCTGTCGATGCCTGCGCCTGCCTGCGCGCGGCATCCGGATCATAGGCGTAGAGCGCGCAGATGGAGTGCTCCCAGGCTTGGATATGACGTTCCAGCGCCAGCCAGTACTCAAGGGGTGAGAGCGTCTTCGCTGCAAAGCGTTGCCTCAGCTCGCGAATGGTCAGATCGGTTTCGGTCATGGCGCTACATCTTTCCGAAAAGGTGGCACTCAACGGCTTGCTTCGCGCGGGTCGAGCCAGTCTCTCAGTCCGTCGCCCAGCGTGTTGAAGCCGAACACCGAGAGGGTGATTGCGAGGCCAGGCAGGATCGCCAGCCACGGCGCGAGCGCGAGATAGGTCTGGGCATCAGCCAGTATACGCCCCCAGGTCGGCGCCGGCGGTGCGATGCCGAGCCCCAGGAAGCTCAGGCCGGCTTCGGTGAGAACCGCCAGGCCGAGTTGTATCGTAGCCTGCACGATGATCTGGCTGGCTATGTTTGGCAGCACATGGCGCACCGAGATCGTGAAGCGGGTATTGCCAATGGCTCGGGCAGCCAGGACATAATCGCGGCTCCAGGCCTGCAGGGCGCTTGCCAGCGTGACGCGTGCGAAAACCGGGATCATAAACGTTGCGATCGCGATGATGGCAGTCAATCGGCCCGGTCCCAGGAATGCGCCGAGCATCATTGCCGACAGGATGGGCGGCAGCGCGAATATGACGTCGCAGACCCGCATCAGCAGACTTTCGAAAGGACCGCGCAGCGCGGCGGCGGAAACGCCGGCAATCGAACCGAGCGTGCCGCCGATCGCCACCGATGCGATCGCTATCGATAGCGAATTCCAGCAGCCGACCATCAACATCGAGAGCACGTCGCGTCCAAACTGATCCGTGCCAAGAAGGCCGAAGGCGAAAGGCGGCTGGAGCTTGTGAATGATCTGCATCTTTGCCGGCGGCAGCGGCGTCCAGACCAGTGACAGCAGTGCGATGCCGACGAGAAACGCGACGACGGCACCACCGACGACTAGGTTCATTCGCCGGCTCATTCTCACCCGCCGGCGCCGCACGGTGATCTCGGTGGAAGCGAGCGCCATGTCACACGCCCTCCCGCAGCCGTGGATCGATCACCAGATAGGAAAGATCGACGATGAAATTCATGACGATGACGAGTGCCGCAAAAAACAGGACAACATCCTGCATGACGACGATATCGCGCTGCGACAGTGCCTGATACGCAAGCCTTCCAAGGCCGGGCAGATTGAAGACGTTCTCGACGAGAACCGCGCCGGCGACGAGGAAGGTGAACTGCAGGCCAAGGATGGTGAAGATCGGGACCAGCGCATTCGGCACGGAATGCCGCCACAGGACCTTTCCGGAGGATAGGCCCTTTGCGAGCGCGGTGCGCGTGAAATCCTCGTGCATCGTCTCCAGCACCGCTGAACGCGTCACCCGTGTGAGAACGCCTGCCTGCGGCAAGGCGAGCGCCACTGCAGGCATCAGCAACGCCTTAATGGCAGCCCATATGCCAGCATCCCAGCCCGGGAACCCACCTGCCGGCATCATCCCGAGCGTTGTCGAAAACAGAATGATCAAGAGCAGCGCTACCCAGAAGGCCGGAACAGCAATGCTGATCTGCGAGAACACGGAAACGACGACATCGATGATGCTGTTGCGCCGCGATGCCGCCAAAACACCGAGCGGGATGGCGATCACCACGGACAGCACAATCGCCATCAGCGCGAGAGGCAGGGTGACCGCAAGCCTTTCTACGATCAGCCCGGCGACCGGAACGCCGTAGGTGTAGGATTGTCCAAGATTGCCGGAAAAAACGCCGGCCAACCACTGGCCGTAGCGAAGCAGCAGCGGTTGATCGAGGCCAAGATTATGGCGCAAGGCCGCCAAGGTTTCCGGCGAGGCCGACGTGCCCAGCATGATGGAGGCGGGATCTCCCGGCAGCAGATCCATCACCGCGAAGATCAGCAGCGAGACGACGACCAGCGTCAGCAGAAGACCGGCAAGGCGGCGCGACAGAAGCCCTATCATGTCTTATCCATCGCAGTTCGCCGCCCCGTCATAGCATCCTGCCGATCAGTCTTCCCAGGACACGTTGGACAACACGTTCGAAGGAATCGGCTCGTTCTGCCACAGACCCTTCAACTTCTTGTCCCAGACGCCAAGCTTCGGCATGACAAACAGATAGAGCGCCGGTACGTCCTCGGCGAGGATCGTTTGCGCCTTGGCATAGATCTTCGCCTGCTCTGCCGGATCAGCCGTCTCCTGAACCTTCTTCATCAGATCATTGAAAGCCGGATTCTTGTAGTTGAAGTAGTAGGGATCGCGCGAATAGATATCGATGTCCATGGGCTCGGCATGGGCAACGATCGTCATTTCGTAGGCTCGATCCTTCATCACATCCTGCACCCATTTGGCCGGAAATTCGGTGGGTTCGATGTTCATGGTCACGCCGATATCCGCCAGCATGGCCTGCATGACCTGCGCGCTGCGCGGCGCGTAAGCCATCTGCGGCGACTTGATCGTGAAGGTGAAGCCGTTCGGATAGCCGGCTTCCGCAAGCAGCGCCTTCGCCTTTTCCGGATCGTACGGCAGCTTGCCGGTCAGGTCGACATAACCGGGATCGTTCGGCGTGTAATGGCTGCCGATCGGCGTGCCGAGGCCCGACCAGGCGCCGTCCACCACGGTCTTGCGATCGATCGCCATCATCAGCGCCTGACGCACGCGCTTATCGTCGAACGGTTTCTTGGCATTGTTCATGCCGGCGACGACCTTGAGTTCGGTATTGCCGATCACGGTGGCGAGCTTCGCGTCTCCATCAAAGGAACTCATGAGTTCGGGCGCAGCGAATTCCGGGATTGCGTCGACATCGCCGGATTTCAGCGCTGCAGCCTGGGCCTGCGGATCGGCGATGAACCGGAACGTCACCTTGTCGAGCTTGATCGACGCGGTCTTGTTCCAATAATCGGCGTTCTTCTCCAGTTCGACCTTGTCGCCCTTCGCCCAGTTGACGAACTTGAACGGGCCGGTGCCGATCGGCTTGGTCTTGTCATCAGCCGCCGAATTCGGCGCGACCATCACCGACGCCGGCCAGCCGAGCCAATACAGCAGGCTGCCCGTCGGCGCCGAGAGGTGCAGGACGAGTGTTTCCGGATCTGGCGTATCGATGGAGGCTATCGAGGCGAAGAAGCGCTTCTGCGGATTGACGGAATCCGCGCCACGAGCCCGGTCGAGCGCGAATTTCGCTGAGGCGGAATCGAACGTCTGGCCATCATGGAATTTCACGCCTGGCTGGAGTTTGAAGGTGTATGTCAGTCCGTCGGCCGCAACGTCCCAGCTTTTCGCCAGCTGCGGCTGCACCTTGCCGCTCTCGTCAATCGTCACCAGCCCCTCGAAGACGTTCTGCCAGGTGACCTGTCCGATTGCGACGGGAGCGGCGATCGTCGGATCCAGTCCTGTCGGTTCGACCGTCATGCCGAGGTTCAGTGATGTCTTGGCGGCTTGCGCTGGCGTCAGGCCGAAAATGACAAGGCCCGCGGAAATAGCAGCTCCGAGCGAAAGGCGCCGAACGAGACGCGCGGAGGGCGCGAGCGTGACCTTGATCATCATGTTCCCCTGTCTGGCCGCCGCTGTCTGCAACTGGCCCTTTTCAAATAGAGTGTCACCGGGTCGGTGCGCACACAATGGCGATTTTGTGTGCTGGGTGTAGCCGAAAGAGCTACACCGGAATTCGCCGGCGGATGCAAGCCCGCCTGCCTAGTCTTTGGTTCCCGGCGCGCCCTGGGCACGCTCGCGCATGAAGCGTTCGATAAAATCGAGAAGCTTCGTCGCGGCGAAGGAGAGCTGGCGATCAGGCGCCACGCAGAGATCGACATGCGTGCGGATCGCGCTTTTCGCTCCCAGCGGCACTGCGCAGAGCTGACCAGCCTCGATTTCACGGCGGACGGTCAGCGCCGGAAGCAGGGTGACAGCTGCGCCGCTCAGCACCAGCTCCTTAAGCATCTCCAGCGAACTGGTCACGAAGACCGGCTCGACCTGCAACCGCTCCTTCTCCAGCCGGGCATCGAAAGCCTGCCGAAAGCCGAAAGACTGATCAGGCAATGCCAGCGCGTAGTCTGCGATGTCCTTCAGGTGGACTTCGCTCTTCGCCGCCGCGGTATGGCCCGGCGCAACGATCAGGTCATAGGCAATCTCGGAGCGCAGGCGAACCTTGGTGCCGGACATCGGCGGCGCGAACAGCGTCACCGCGATATCCGCCTCCGCTCCATTGACCGCTTCGATCGCCTGCCTGGCACTCGTGATGGTCACCTCGAAACGAAGCTTGGGATATTTCAGGCTGAACTGGGCAAGTGCCGGCGCAAGCAGATTGGCGACGGTCGCGCCGGTGGCATGAATGCTGACATAGCCGCGCTGCAACCCCTTCAGGTCGTCGATCAGCTGCCCGACATGGTCGAGTTCCCGCAGGGTTCGCCCCGCCCGCGCCGCAAGCAGCTCGCCCGCCGCCGTGAGCTTCACGCCGCGTGCGCTGCGTTCCACCAGAGGGGCGCCGAAATGATATTCGAGATTTTCGATCTGCCGGCTGATCGCCGTCGGCGCGACATTCAGGTTCTCGGCGGCCTGACGCATGGAATTGGTGCGCACCAGCTCGTCAAAATACATCAGGGCCCGAATCTGCATGTCACCGTCTCCACCGCTTCAGGCAATGCCGATCTTCTTTAAGCAATCAGCGGCGATCCCGATAGCGGTCTTTCCATGCCTGTTGCGCTCCCTCGACCGGGAGCGCCGAGGCCTCATACACACCGCGGGCGATGGCGCGGGCCATGACCGACGTTGCAAGGTGACACAGCTCCATGAAATCCCGAAGCCCGTTGCACGGTATCCGGCCGGTCGCTGCGGCGAAGACCATGTCGCCATCCAGCGGAAGATGCGCTGGGAGCAGGGCGCGAGCGAACCCGTCATGCGCCATGATAGCCAGCCGATGGGTTTCGGCCTTGGTGAGGATGGCGTCAGTGACGATCACGCCGATGGTGGTCGCCGTCGTGTCCATACCCTTCAGCCGCATGGCCGTGTCGCTCTCATTGATCGTGGAAGGCAAACCGAGACCACCAAACTCGGCATTGCCCTCGAAAGGCGCGGACCAGAAGTGCGGCCCCTCGCCGATGGTGGCGGAGCCAAGCGCATTGACGGCGACGATAGCGGCGATCCTGTGGCCCCCGCTGGTCAGCGCACTGGCGGAGCCGAGTCCGCCCTTGGCGGTTGCCGTCGTTGCGCCGGTACCGGCACCGACCGTGCCAAGCGCGAAACTCCCTTTCGCCGCCGCCTTGAATGCCTCGTAGCCCAGGTCCCGGTAGGGCGATTGCACGCCCCAATCCTTGTCGCCGCCGTTCAGGAGATCCATCAGGATCGCCTGGGGAACGATCGGCACCCGCTGATTGCCGACAACAAAGCCCCGGCCGATCTCGCGAAGGCCAGCCTGGACGCCGCCGGCCGCATCGAGCCCGAATGCCGAACCGCCAGAGAGAACGAAAGCATCCACCTCGCCTACCGTCATCGATGGATCCAGCAATGCTGTATCCCGACCTCCAGGTGCGCCGCCAAGCACCACGCCGGAGGCCGTTGCCGGCTCGTCGAAGACGATGGCGGTAACGCCCGAACCAAGCCTCAGATCGGTTGCGTGGCCGACGGATAGGCCTTCGATATCGGTGAGAAGATTGAGCAAGCGCGATCCATCCTTACCTCGGGTCTCCCTGAATCAGGAGCGCGAAATAGGACCGCAAGGACGGCCAAAAAACAAGACCGGCCCTGCTGCTGGCAGGACCGGTCGGAAATCTTCGAAGGCTTTGTCGGGCCGTGACCTCTTCATGCACTCAGGCATGAATGGGTCTTGGATGACGGCGGGTCATCAGATCGTGAATTGCCAGTTTAACCTCGGCCGGCGAGCTGAAATGCTGCTCGTCGAGGTCATGGACGTGAAACTTCACAGCGATGAACTTCAACCGGTTTTCATCCGGAATGACGATCCCAACGGGAACGCCTGCGTATTCGATAACTTCTTTTTTCATGCATAGAACTCCTGCCGCGCAGGATGCTGCGGCGATGGCGAATTGACTTGTCTGGTACCGTTGAAGGAGGACGAAGATCACATTCGACAGTTCGGGCGGGAGAGGGCGCCCGGACGGTCATTGCCAAACGCAGATCGCCCAAGAAGCGTGGCAAGAATTTCGATATCAATCATGTCTCGTTCCTTTCCTTGGCGTTGCGCTTGCTTTAGGCCCCGGGATGTCGGGGCCGGCGATGACTGCATCTATTAATCTACTCTATTTGTAGAGAATAGACGCTAGTCTGTCAGAAACATATTCCGAAACATGTCAAAATGTCGACGATCCGGAAAATTTCATTCCACCATACGCGAACTTACCGAAAGACTCCTATCAAGACTTTGTGCAATTCGCGTGACGGTGAGAGGCTCTCTTTCGATCACCGGGGCAGAGATAGGAGGCCGTGGTGATTCCGGCAATGGGGCATTTGATTAAAAATCGGGAAGCCTCGAAATGACCGAAATGGTTAACGTCGGCTCGCCACTCATCACCAACCGTCAGCCAGCACCATTTCCAGCGCATCCGCGAAGAAATCGGCGCCTTCGACCGTCAGACAAAGCGGCGGTTTGATCTTCAACACATTCAGGTGATCGCCGGTCGGCTGCATGATGACCCCGAGATCGAGCAGGCGACTGCAGATCGCGGCGGTCTCTTCGGTTGCCGGTTCGAGCGTCGTTCTGTCGCGGACGAATTCAAGCCCCAGGTACAGCCCCATGCCATGAACCGCGCCGACGAGCGGGTGCCGATCGACCAGGGTAGCAAGCCGACTCTTTAGGTGATCGCCGACCAGACGCGCATTTTCCTGCAGCGATTCGTCCGCGAGAATGTCGAGAACTGTCATTCCGACCACGCAGCTCACCGGGCTGCCGCCAGCCGACGAGAAGAAGTAGCCCTCCTTCTGCAGCGATTCGGCAATCGCGCGGGTGGTGATCACCGCGCCGAGCGGGTGGCCGTTGCCCATGCCCTTGGCGATCGTGATGATATCGGGAACCACGCCTTGCTGTTCGAAACCCCAGAAGTAATGCCCGAGCCGTCCGTACCCGACCTGAACTTCGTCGGCAATACAAACGCCGCCACGGGCACGCACCTGCGCGTAGACTGCGGCAAGGTATCCGTCAGGGAGCGAAATACCGCCGGCATTCCCGTACACCGACTCGGCAATGAAGCCCGCGAGCCCCTGCCCTTTTTCCTCAATCGCGCCAAGCGCCGACAAGACCGACTGAAGGTAATCGCCGGCGGAATCCGGCCCGCGAAACTCGCCCCGGTAGATATTTGGAGAGATGACTGGATAGACCCACTCAGGTCGGCTCGTCAGCGCCTGGGGATTGTCGGCAATCGACGTGGAGACAGCATCGCTGCCCACCGTCCAGCCATGATAGGCTTCCAGCAGGCAGAGCGTGTCACGCGCGCCGGTGTGGGCCCAGGCGAGCCGCAGCGCGAGGTCGTTCGCCTCGGAACCGCTGTTGACCAGGAAGACCGTATCCAGCCCCTCCGGCGCCAACGACGCCAGCCGCTCGGAAAACTCGGCAATGGCCGTGAAGTGGAACCGCGAATTGGTATTGAGCCTCAACCACTGCTCACTCACCGCCTCGGCCAGGCGCGGATGGCCATGCCCCAGGATCGTGACGTTGTTGACCATGTCGAGATAGGCGCGACCTTCGACGTCGAAGAGGTACTCCTTCCAACCACGCTCCATCTGCGGCGGGTTGTCGTAATAGTGCTTCTGCGGCACGGCGAAATGGGCCTGCCGTCGATTGAGGAGATCAGCTCCCTCCGAACTCGGCGCCTCAACGCCAATGCCGAGCAGTGCCGCCGGCGACGGGCAGAGTTGTGACCATGCAAATGCCTGATGTGGCATGCAAAACAGCGGCGGTTCGGCGCCGTGGAGAGTGCAGAGTTGAACGCGAAGGCCACCCAGCGATGAGGGCTCGCCGGAAATCGCGCCGATAGCCTGGCCCGCTTCGACGAAGGTCCCGTCCTCCGCCGACGCATCCAGTCCGGCCAGATGAAGTCTTATGCCCTCACCGGCCACGACGAGAGTGTGATTGCTCCGCTCGATCTTGCCGCCAAAGGGCACGGCAACGGTAGTGCCGGCGGGCAGGCAAACATCGGTGTGCAAGGCATATGTCGCGGACGGTGTCACGCTGCGCAGATTGGCGCGCGACAGACGGTACTCGCCATAGCGCGTTGCTGCAACGCCGGCCTCGGCAGCAGCCCGCGCCAGCAATCGCCAGTCCATGTCCGCTTGAAACCAGTTGCCGGCGGCGAAATGCTGGCTTTCGACACCAAGATCAACGAACGCGATTTGCTGCAGGTCGAGATCCGGCAACAACGGCAGCCAAGCTTCCGTCTCCACGGCTGCGACGGGGGCACCGGCGGTCTGCAGGATCGCCGCTTCCATCACATCGAAGGGTGTCGATATCGCCGCGTCGAAAATTCGCCGCTCCAGCTCGAGATTCTTGCGGACGTATTCATTCTCGGGGTCGATGGAAATCTGCTGCTCGCTGCTCGCGACCAGAATGACCGCCCGCGCGACGACGAGTGGCCAGAGCGCCCGCAACTCCTCGCCGTTCAGCGGATAGATCTCGTGGTAGGCCCTGATCGCCGGAAGCACATAGAAGGG
Organism: Hyphomicrobiales bacterium; assembly: GCA_900489925.1. GTDB lineage: Bacteria > Pseudomonadota > Alphaproteobacteria > Rhizobiales > Rhizobiaceae > Rhizobium. Next base: position 739,601 of record UEHQ01000002.1, read on the forward strand.
GTCGCCATCGGCGTGATGCAGCAGCGACGCGCAGGTCACGGCGAGATCGCCGACCACCCAGCCACGAATAATGTCGCCGAAGTCGATAACGCCATCCGGAATCAGGCGGCCGTGGCCGTCGCGGTGGCTGACGACGTTGTCGCCCGTGACGTCGTGGTGAACCGCCTGCAGGCGAAGCGAGGACGCGTAGGGCTGCACCCGCCGAACCGCCGACACCATCGTCTTGGCGATACGGTCGCGGGCGGCACTGTCGGTGATGGCCGAGAGCAGTTGCACGGCAACGGGGCCCGCACGGCGCAAGTCCCATTGCAGACTGCGGTCGAGGCCGGCGTGACTAAAGTCTGCCAGCGCCAGCGCCAACCTGGCGCACAGAGCGCCCAGCGCAGACACCGATTCCGTCGGCAGATAGTGGTGCTGCGTCAGCCCCTCGCCTTCCAGATATTCGAGAACCCGCACCTGGAAGGTTTCATCGCGCACCGTGACGGCGACAATCTCCTGCCCGTCCGTCGAGGCAACGACTCTGGGAACGCGCGGCGCTTCCTGCTTGGCGCCCAAATGCCGGATGGCCGCGTTCTGCGCCTCGAGTTCGAGCGTCTCGTAGGCCATGTGGCAGATCTTCAGCACATACCGATGCTCGCCGGTATCGACCCGATAGTTACGATCCTGCTGGCTGCCGAGCTCGCTGATTACGCCCGATAAGCCATAACGCGATTCCAGAATCTCGGCAGCCTCCGCAGCCGTCACATCAGGACGCGGAAGCTCGAGACGCCGAGCAAGCGTTTCATCGGTCATGGCATTCCCCCACTGCGCGATTCGATTTTGCACAGTAAGCACTTAATCGATCGCTTGCCATCGGCAAGCGATGCAATCGCGTCAGTTGAATGCAGACATCAGAGGGTCGGCGGCCTGTCAGCCCATGCGCTCGGAGGCGTAGCTCCCCGGGCTTGCCGGGAACACGATCGTGCGGTTGCCGTTGAGGAAGACGCGGCGATGGATATGGGCATGGATGGCGCGCGCCAGAACCTGGCTTTCGACGTCGCGGCCGATCGAAACATAGTCATCAGCGCTCTGCGCATGCGTGATCCGCGCCGTGTCCTGTTCGATGATCGGGCCTTCGTCGAGATCGGCCGTCACGTAGTGCGCCGTCGCGCCGATCAGCTTCACGCCACGCTCATAGGCCTGCTTGTAGGGGTTGGCGCCCTTGAAGCTCGGCAGGAAGGAATGGTGGATGTTGATGATCCGGCCCGACATTTTCCGGCACATGGCATCCGAGAGGACCTGCATGTAGCGGGCGAGCACCACGAGCTCGGTGCCGGTCTGTTCGACAAGATCGAGCAGCTGCGCTTCGGCCTGCGGCTTGTTTTCCTTCGTCACCTTGATGTGGTGGAAGGGAATGTCGTGGTTCACGACGACCTTCTGGTAGTCGAAATGGTTGGAGACGACGCCGACGATATCGATCGGCAGCGCGCCGATCTTCCAGCGATAGAGCAGGTCGTTCAGGCAATGGCCAAAACGCGAGACCATCAGCAGCACCTTCATGCGCTGTTCGCCATCGTGAATTTCGGCATCCATCCCGAACTTCTCCGAGACCGGCTTGAACCCTTCCTGTAGCGCCGGAAGCGACACGCCTTCTTCGGAGATGAAACTGACACGGGTGAAGAACTTGCCGGTGGTGAGGTCGTCGAACTGCGATGAATCGATGATATTGCAACCCTGATCCGCCAGATAGTTGGCGATCGCCGCAACAATCCCCCGCGTCGACTTGCACGAGACCGTCAATACATAGTTCTTCATGGCTCTCATTCCTCTTTCGGCATCCGCCGGCCGGCCTGCTTAGATCAAAGCGAAGCAGGCAATCAAGCCGGCATCTGTTATTGCTCCAACAATCTGCCGGCTACACGCCACTGGCGCCGCGCCTTGTTACCGGCATCAGCTTACGGCAGAGCCGGCAAGAGTCCGTTCCGCCTGCGCCGTCGAAACGCGTATCCCCGCCGTCGAGCCCTCGTTGAACTTGAGGAAGCCCACCAGCAGCCACAGGATACCTGCCGTCTTCATCGAGAAGATCGCGGTCGATCCTATCATCAGGTTCAGGAACATGAAGAGCGAGAGCGCGTGGCACAAGCGCTTCTGATTCGGCGTCTGTCCGGCCGGATAGAAGGATACGAACAGCCAGAAAAGGATGAGCCCGAAGATCGTGGCGCCGTAGGTGATGTAGACATAGCCGCTATCCACGAAGGTCGTCGCCTTCTCGAGCTCGAGGCCGAAAGTCGCCGGCACGTCCATGTCGATGATATTCCTGACCGTGCCGCTGATGCGTCCAACGAAGTCATCTTCGTGTGCGTCCGGCCGGAACGCATGGATGATGAAACCGACCACGACGATCCCAGGCATCATGAGAAAATCGCAGATCTTTGGCAGCCAAGGGTAGATGACATAGCCAGCGACGCTGACGATGGTGAAAATCAGCATGGTGCGGGTGTCGTTGGTGACAAGGATCAGAACCACCGTCGATACGAAGATCAAACGATCCAGCCACGTCAGGCGATTGGCGAAAGCGACCAGATAGATCACCATCACGCCGCAGAAATTGGCAAGCGACACCTGCTCGAGGAAAAGCGACGAGGAGCGATGGTCTATCAGGCCGAAGGAGAAGCGTCCTTCGAAACCCAGCGCGCCACGAAACAGGCCGCTATCGCTATAGGTTGCCGGTGGTACGCCGCGGGTATTCTGGAAATATTCGGCGGGATGGAAAAGCCCGACATAGGCCGGCGTCGACAATATTTCGCAAATGAGCACGATCAAGACGCAAAGGCAGCACAGCCGGAAGGTGAGCTTGAGCGTCCGCTCGTTGACCCATCGCCCCATGACGACGAAGGCGAAGATGATCAGGACGTTGCGCAGATGATCGACATAGCCTGCGCGATTGATGACCATCACGTAGATTGTCAGTGCAATCGTCGCCAGGAGATAGGCGAGCGGCACAAGATCCTGCTCGAAGATGCCCTTGCGCAATAGATAAGCGAAGCTGAAGACCAGGAGCAGGATTTCGCTGAGCACCACATGGCTTGGCGCCAGAGGCATGATGTTGTGATTGATGAAGGCGAGGATCGCATTGTAGATCACGCCGAGGACGCCCACGGCGAGAATGCTGTAGTCGATCGGTTCCTTTTCGGGAGCTGCCTTCCGCGCCATCGCCGTCAGTCCACCACCGTTTCGCACGCAGCCGTTGCCGGCGACGGTGCCTTGGCCGCCTTCTGCAAGACGCTCATCTGCTTGCGGTCGTGGCCATCGTGCGGCTGAACGTTCAGCGTTTCCGTTTCGGGCCACCAGTCGCCCGCGACCCAGTAGGTCCAGCCGAGCCAGACATCACCGTTGTCCTGAATATGATCGAGCACCCGGGCAAGCCCGGCCGTGCACTCCTTGTCCTGCGAGACACCGAACTCGCCCAGGAAAACCCTGGCGTTATGCTCGCGCGCCCAATCGGTCATTGCATCGATCGCGGCCAGCGCCTTATCGTTGCCGGTGCACTGCGGATGTGTTCCCGACGAATCGTCATCGAAATACTGATGAACCTCATAGGCAAAATTCTTCCGCGGATCGCGAACGCCCAGCATCACGGTGCCGTTGGCGCCGCCAGGCCCATCCGCCTGCCAGGAATGGGCGCCTGTCCACCGGGTACCGGGAACGAGGATGAGATTGTTTGCACCGGTTGCGCGGATGGTACGGATTGCCGCATTTGCCGCCTTGAGCCAGACATCGGCGGCAATATCGTTCGGCTCGTTCATCAGGCCGAAAATCACATCATCTTGCCCGGAAAACTCGACCGCCAGGCGCGCCCAGAATTCGGCGAAGGCCGACGCGGTTACCGGCGCCTGTCCGATCCGCTTCTTCTTGTAGGCGGCGTAGTTGTGCGGATCGAGAACGATGGTCAGTCCCTTCTCGCGGAGCAGAGCGACCGTGTCCTTGAGACGCTTCAGCTCCGCCTCATCCAACGACTTGCCAAGTTCGGGCTGCAGCCGTTCCCAAAGAAACGGCAGGCGTACGGTGTTCATACCTTTGTTCGCGAAGTACTCGATCGTTTCCCGGGATGGATAGGCATAGGCCTTGAATGGCTCGCCACCCGGTTCCCCAAATTCGGCTCCTGAGAGATTGACCCCGCGAAAACACGGTCCCGCTGCGTTCGCCTGCCCCACCTCGGTCACGAGCAAAGCCAGGGCAACCGCCGCCAGGCGGCGCGGTAGGGACAGACTGGCCTTCATGGTACTCGCACCTATCCGGTTGGACGATCATTGCTGCATCGCCACGGATCTTAACGGTCCGTTAGCTAAGAATTTCTAAAGTCTCAGCCACTTCCGCCAAGAGTTTTGCCGGCGGGCAGCGAGTGTGCGTATGAACCAGTTTGACAGGACGAGGCTAGGCCGGCTGCCGCAATGGCGCACGGGTGAGACCGGCCATGCCGCGCCTCAGACTGCTGACGTGCGCAGTCCGGTTCTGCGACCTGCCGACTTCCTACCTGCCAGGCCGAAAGCCGTCTCGCTCATTCCAGAGGCGCCAGTGGCCGAGGATATGCCGCCTCCACCGCGGGTGCCCGATCCACTGCCCGTCTCCCAACCGCTTCCAGACACTGTCCCTGAAAGACCCAGCACTGAGACGATCGACCCCAGCGGACCATTGCTGGACGTCCGCTCAGCCATCAGCGCGGTCTTGAGCCGGCGCCTGATGGTGCTTGGCCTCTCCGTCGCCGGCGCGCTTGCAGGTGCCGTCGTGCTGCCGATGCTGCCGCAGAAATTCACGGCAGGAACGACCCTCTTCTTCGACCCTCGCCAAGTGGGCCTCGCGGATCCGAGCGCGCAATCGACGACCCCCTCGCCGGAGATGATCTCCGCGATGATCGACAGCCAGGTCCAGATCCTGACGTCGGGCAATGTCCTTCGCAGGGTTGCCGATGCGATGAAGCTCGACCAGGACCGCGAATTTACCGGCGGTCGGCCCGACAGCGCCGCCGTCATCAGCGCACTGCAGAAGGCACTTGTTATCAGCCGACAAGGCGCGACCTACGTGGTTTCGTTGACAGCGACGACGACGGATCCGCAGAAGTCTGCGGCACTGGCCAACCAGGTTGTTGCTTCCTTCCTGAAGGAGGAGGACACCGCCTCGACCGGGCTTTACGAAGGCACGGCAAACACGCTCGACAGCCGGCTGAACGATCTTCGCGCCAAGGTCCAGGAGGCTGAGCAAGCGGTGGAGACCTACCGCGCCGACAACGATATGACCTCGACCCAGAACGGGTTGATCTCCGACCAGAGGCTAACCTCGCTGAACACGCTGCTGGTGACGGCGCAGGACAAGACAATTCAGGCCAAGACACGCGCCGATGCTGCGGCGAACCTCCGTTTCGAGGATATTGTCGGCGGCAGCCAGCAGGATGCGGGCGTTTCCACCGCACTGTCCACCCTGCGGCAGCAATACTCGACCCAGGCGGCGATTGTCGGGAGTCTCCAGAGCCAGATGGGGGCGCGCCATCCGCGCCTGCAAGCCGCCCGGTCTTCGCTGAAAAGCATCGCCGACGAAATCCAGGGTGAACTCCAGCGTCTCGCGACAACGGCCCGCGCCGAATATGATCAGGCGAAGAAGGCCGAGGATGCCATCTCCAAGGAACTGGCGGTCCAGAAGGCATTGCAGGTCAACACGTCGGACAAGCAGGTCGAGCTCAATGAACTGCAGCGCAAGGCTGCGGCGGCCCGCGACATCTACGAGACTGTTCTGAAACGCTCGAGCCAGACGAGCGAAGAGCAGAACCTGTCACGCAGCAACATCCGGGTCATTTCCGAAGCGGAACCACCGATCAAGCCCAACGGGCCGAGCAAGAAAATGTTCCTGGTAGCCGGCGCGATCGGCGGGCTTCTCGCCGGCTTTGCCGCAGGTGTCGGCTTCGCGATCCTGGCCAGCCTCATCACGCATCCTGTCGTTCGCGGCTACTTCCGCAAACCGGCATAGGTCACGTTTGCGAGACTGGCGGTTTGGCAGTGCCGCGCAGGCTTGATGCGTGGCGTGACGGCGACTACATCCGTCGTAGCAGTTGAAAGGCCGGCTTTCGACAGGAGACAAAAATGCGGTTTGCTATGGTGATTCCCGCGGTTCTTGTGATCGCTTCGGCACTGGCGCCCGCAACGGCCTTCGCCACCGACTGGAAGCGCGCAGGCGAAACGAGCGTCCAACCGGTCTATCCCTACACCGACCTGCCTGGCGTAAAGGCACAACCGGACAAGACGGAAGAAGAGCAATTCACCTGCCGAACGGAAACACAGCAGATCAGACGTCGATATGACGAGATATTCCGATCCGGCATGCCGACGCTGGTCTATGTCTGCGACCGTGACGGCTTCGGCTCGACGGGAACGCTGGTTCCACGCCGCGGCCGCTACCAGCCGGTCCGCTAGTCCGCCAGAGCGACGACCCCACCCAAGGCGTAATCCGCCCGACAGGTTTGCAATCGCCGCTCCTTTTTAGGCAGGCGCGTCTTGCGGCGCTTGCCAAAGCGGAGGAAAACATTTCCAACCATCGCATTGCGGCCATTGCGGAAAAAAATCCGAATCGCGGTAACACAAGCCTGTGCGCGTTCGTAGAGGAAATGTCGGGTGAGGAATTCGGCGCGTGAAGCAGAATGGGCGGGCTGGATGCGCGATGCGCTGGGTGGCGATGCGCAGGCCTATCACCGCTTTCTTTCCGCCGTGACGCCGCACCTGCGGGCCATGGCGCGCAAACGCTGCGGCCAGTTCGGAGCGCCGGCGAGCGAAGCGGAGGACGTGGTTCAGGAAGTGCTGCTCGCCGTTCACCTGAAACGCGGAACCTGGGACCCGACACGTCCGATCGGACCCTGGTTGTCGACGATCGTGCGCAACAAACTGATCGACAGCCTCCGGCGCCGCGGCAGACATACGACTGTGCCGATCGAGGATGTGATGGCGACGCTCGAAGCCGTGGAGCAGACCGACGCAACGGATCGGCTCGACGCCGAGCATTTGCTAGAACGGCTGCGTGACCCGCAGCGCGACATCGTGCGTTCGATATCGATCAATGGCGCCGGCATTCGCGAGACCGCGGAGCGACTGAGGATGAGCGAGGGAGCCGTGCGCGTGGCGCTGCATCGTGCCCTGAAGACGTTGGCAGCCCTGTACCGGAGTGGAATACGTGAAGACGGATGAGCTGATTACCCTTCTGGCGGCAGACGCGCCGGTCCGTTTGCGGCTCGGCCGCGCGTTGGCGATCGCGCTGGTTGCGGGCGTGATCATCTCCGCAGCCATCCTGCTCGCCACCGTCGGCATTCGCCATGATATATCGATCGCTATCGAGACCACTCGCGTCCTCTTCAAGACCGGCCTCACCTTGATCCTCGCGCTCGCCGCTTGCGGCCTGGTTTTCCGGATCGGGAAGCCCGGAGCGTCGCTCAGAGCCAGAGGCCTGGTACTCCTCATCCCGGTCGCCCTCCTGGCTGTTGCCATCGTGCTTGAGCTGATTGTCGTACCTTCGCAAGATTGGACGACGCGCCTGGTTGGCAACAATGCCGGCTTCTGCCTGATCTTTATTCCGCTGCTTTCGGTAGCACCACTGGCTGGCTTCCTGCTGGCATTGAGAGGCGGCGCGCCTACGCGACCGGCCCTTGCCGGCGCGGCAGCGGGCCTCGCCTCCGCCAGCATTGCAGCCGCCCTCTACGCCTGGCATTGCGCCGACGACAGCCCGCTTTTCGTGGCAACGTGGTACACGATCGCCATTGCGGCAGTCAGCGCAATCGGAGCCATGATCGGCCGACGATATCTGCGTTGGTAATGTTCAGGAGAGGGAAAGTGAAAAGCCGTTGGTATCGGCTTTCACATTGTATTCCTTATGGAATGGTGCCCAGAAGAGGACTCGAACCTCCACACCCTTTCGGGTACCAGCACCTGAAGCTGGCGCGTCTACCAATTCCGCCATCTGGGCGACGGAGAGCCATGTACGGGGGTGGCCTCTTGCTGTCAACAGGGTTTTTGAAGTTTTTCTGACGGCGGGCAAAAAAGTCTGTGGTTGAGGAGCGGAAGCGCGCTTTTCACAGGAGCGTGACCCAGCTTGATGCCGATTGGCGGGCGGTGCACTATATGGTCCGGGACACGAAAGGATTGTGGCGATGCCCGATTTCAAGAATCTGTTGCTGATTGCTGTTTTGTCATTGGCACCCGGCGCATCGCTTTCGGCGATGCCGCTCGTGTCGTTGCCGCAGGGCGGGTCCGATCCCGATATCATCAATGTGCAGACCATGTGCGACGCACGCGGCTGCTTCACCTACGGGCGTACGCAATCCTTCCGTCCAGCCTACATGCAACCGAACTATCGTCCGCCAACGGCGACAGGGCCGACCTATTACCGGCCGCGCGCGCAGGGGGCGGCGCCCCTCTACTACAATACGAAGCCGGTGCAGACCGCTCGGCCGCAGACGCCCGACAAGAATTTCCATGTCCAATGGTGCCGCAACCAGTACAGGACCTATAACCCGAAGACCGATCGCTTCCTGACCTACGAAGGGATCTACAAGACCTGCAGCTCGCCTTACGACTAGGCTCAGCTTTCGAGCGACGCCCGATCGGTATGACCGAGGTCCCTGCCCGGCTCGATAATGTCGCGCACGCGCTGCTTCAGCTCCTTCGGGCCGGGAAAGCCGCCGTCCCGCTTGCGCTCCCATATCAGTTCATCATCCACGCGGATCTCGAAGTTGCCGCCGGTGCCGGGAATGAGAGCGACTTCGCCCAGACTGTCGGTAAATGTCTGCAGCAGCTCCTGCGCCATCCAGCCTGCCCGCAGCAGCCAGTTGCACTGGGTGCAATAGAGGATTGTGACGCGGGCTTTCTTGTCGCTCATCGGAGACTCCTGTGGTGATCCGGCTTCGCTAACTGCCTACACAGGACGCAATGCATATTGCAACGGCGAAGCGCATGGTGTTCCTGTTTCCCGGCTGAGAAGACAGGAGTCGCTGATGCGGGTAGCTATCGTCGAGAACATGAAGAACACGCCGCTTGGGCCGCTCGGTCTGGCACTGGCCGAAGCAGGCGCCGAAATCACCTATTTCAGGCCTTACATCGACCAGAAGCTCCCTGCGGGCATTTTCGACCATGATGCACTGGTCGTGCTTGGCGGCGAGCAGAACGCACTCGACGACGAAAAGCATCCCTATCTGCCGGCTCTGGCGCGGCTGATGCTACGCTTCACCGAATCAGGCAAGGCAGTGCTCGGCATCTGCCTTGGCGCTCAGTTGCTGGCGCGCGGTCACGGCGCGGAGAACCGCCTGAACTTCCAGCTGGAATTCGGCTGGCAACCGATCGAGCAAACGGAGGATGGCAGGAGCGATCCGCTGCTGGCGGGTCTCGATCCGACCTTCACGACCTTCGAGTGGCACAGCGACACGTTTACGCTGCCTGCGGGCGCCACCCGCCTGGCGACCGGGACGCTGGTGGAAAACCAGGCGTTTCGTGTCGGGCGCGCCGCCTACGGCACGCAGTTTCACTTCGAGGCCAGTTCCGGCGTCGTCGCCGATTGGACGGTGGATTTCGAGACCTCGATCAGGCGCATGGAGCCGGACTGGCTCGAGCGCTATCCGGCACTTGCGGCAGAACACGCCGGAAAGGCCGATGTGACGGGGCTGACGATCGCGCGCAACTGGGTGCGCTTGATCGATATTGCCACGGCGGACGAGCGACTTGTCGCCAGCGCCTAGGGTGTGATGAGCATGTCTTCCTCGGCCCTTAGCCGAGGATCTGTATGTCGCTTCGCTGTTGTGACTGTTGCAGCGGTTTTGGGATAAGCCCAAGCTCACGAGTGAGAACGTCGCCCAGGAACGAGGGCGGCACCAAGCGATGCCGCCCGTCTCTCGTTACCCTTCTGACCTGATCCAGACGAGCATTTCGCCAGGAGTGCGGTTGTCCCAGAGGTGGTAGGGCACGAATCGAACCGTGGTCTCCTTCGCCGCGGGCGGCGTCGTGCGATAGAGCGTCGAGCCCCATTCCTCCGTTTCCCTGACGGCAGGGATATCCAGCGCGACGGCGCCGCGGAGTTCGGCAATTTCCGCCGTCTTCGCGGTCGAGGCGCCACCCTTGAGCTGTATCCCGTTCAGACCTGAACCGTTGTCGGTTGCTTCCACGCAATAGACCAGCGGCCCGCGCATCAACGCAGCCCGTCCGGCATCCTGGCGCACGAGCGGATTTGCCCAGAGCGCACGGGTGGCGAGCGGAATCTCGAGATCGATCTGGTCGCCGCTCTTCCATTCGCGCTCGATGCGAGCATAGCCATCGATCTCAACCGATGCAAGGTTCACCGGCTCGCCGTTGACCCGGAGCTTCGCGCCATCGGCCCACTCAGGAATACGCAACGACACGGCAAAACACGTCGGCTTTTCGGTGGTCACATCGAAGTGGATGGCGCCGTCCCACGGATAGCGGGTCTGCTGCGCAAGCTCGACCGATGCGCCGGCGATCTCGAAACGCGCCTTGCCTTCGCCGTAGAGATGAACGGCGATCTCGTCTTCCGCGACGCCGTACATGTAGGAGCCGATCGAGGCGAGCAGACGGGCGATGTTCGGCGGGCAGCAGGGGCAATGGTGCCAAACCCAGCGGTGATGCTTGCCAGCACTTTCCAGCGGGTTCTCGTAGAAGAACGTCTTGCCATCAAGCGACAGGCCGGACATCGCGCCGTTGTAGAGCGCCTGCTCCATGATGTCGGCGTAGCGGCGGTTCGGGCCGCGACCGAGCATGCGGTTGGCCCAGAAGACGAGGCCGACGGAAGCGCAGGTCTCGGCATAGGCACTCTCGTTCGGCAGATCGTAGTAGTCGGTGAAGCCTTCGTTGGCAGCAGCCGGACCGATGCCGCCAGTGACGTACATCTGCTTGGTCGTCAGATCGTCCCACAAGGTCTCCAGAGCGTTGGTCAGGCTGTCATCGCTGTACTCGGTCGCGATATCGGCCATGCCCGAATAGAGGTACATGGCGCGAACAGCGTGGCCGACGACTTTCTTCTGGTCGCGGACCGGCTCATGGGCCTGGCCGTATTCGTAGGTCTTCTGGTGATAATCTTCGGCGCTGCGACCGTCGCGGATCGCCTCTTCGGTGAAGAAGTTCGGCTCGGTCCCGCGCTCATCGACGAAGAACTTCGCAAGGTCCAGATACTTCTTCTGACCGGTCACGCGGGCGAGCTTGACCAGCGCCAGCTCCACTTCCTCGTGGCCGCAATAGCCTGCGATCTGGCCCGGGCCATGGCCGAAGACGGTGATCATGTAGTCGGAAAAGCGGCACATAATATCGAGCAGCTTGCGCTTGCCAGTGGCCTGGTAATAGGCGACCGCGCCTTCGATCAGATGGCCGGCGCAATAGAGTTCATGATGGTCGCGCAAGTTTGTCCACCGGCGATCCGGCTGGACGCGCTGGAACCAGGCGTTCAGATAGCCGTCCTTGTCCTGCAGCTTCTCGTACATATCGACGATGGCGTCGACGCGGGCTTCCAGCGCCGGATTGGCGCGCCGGTAGAGCGAATAGGCCACAGTTTCGATCGACTTGCCGAGATCGCTATCCCAGAACATCTGCGTCGAGCCGCCCCAGGGGCCGATCGGGATGACGACGCCATCGCTCGGCTGGTCGACATCGATGGCGCGCACCATGCCGGCTTCCACGCAGCGGTCGAGCAGGGTTTCGGCGGTGGAATCACAAATCGCGTCCTGGCGATCACCGAAGAGCCCATACACATCGACGTTGGGAACGGGGAGCGGACGGAACTGGCGATCTCTTTTCAGCTTGTTCATGGCTTAATCCATTTCTCTCGGGAGGTTATTTCACTGCGCCGGCCATGAGCCCGCGCATGTAGTAGCGTTGCAAAAGCAGGAAGACGATCAGGCAGGGGATGGTCATCACGGCGACGCCGGCCTGCACGGCGCCCCAGTTGATCGCTCCAAGACGACCGGCGCGAACCGCCATCATCAGAACAGGGAGCGTGTATTTCTCATTGCTGGAGAGCAGCACGAGCGCTGCCAGAAACTCGTTCCACGCATTGAGGAAGGCGAAGATCGCCACCGTCGCGACACCCGGCAGCACGAGCGGCAGCAGCACCATGACCAGCATCTTCATGTCCTGCGCGCCATCAATGCGCGCGGCTTCCTCGATCTCCTTCGGCACCGCGTCGAAGGCATTTCGCATCATGAAGACGGAGAAGGGCAGCTGCAGTGTCACGTAGACCAGCGTCAGCCCGAACAGCGAATTGTTGAGGCCAAGCTTCGCCAGGATGATGAAGAGCGGCGTGAGGATCGACTGGAACGGGATCATCAGCGTCGCGATGATCAGCACGAAGAAGACGTTCTTGAGCGGGAAGCGATAGCGCGAGAAGCCATAGCCGGCGAGCAGGCTGATGGCGACGGTCAACACCACGGTCGCCAGCGAGACGATCAGCGAATTGATCGTATGCTGCCAGATGCCGGCGCCGAAGCTGTCGAGCGAACGATAGGAGTCGAAGCTGATCCCTGTCGTCGGCCACGGCGGCAGCGGTGGCAAGCGGGCTTCGGTGCCATGCCGCAGCGAGGCCAGCAGCGTGATGACGAAAGGTGCCAGGAAGAAGATCGTGATGGCCAGTCCGGTTCCGTGATAGGCCGTTTGCGCCCGCAGCTCCCTGCTTCTTGGCCGTCCAGTGACGCGGCTCATGCGCGCTCCTCCCCAACCTTGAGCAGCCAGAGCTGCGCAACGCTGATGACCACCAGAATGGCGAGAAGCGCGATCGAAAGGGCCGCACCGTAGCCAAGATTGAAGGACACGAAGGACTGGTTGAAGATGTAATAGACGACCGAGATCATGCGGTTCTGTGGGCCGCCGGCGGTCATGATGTAGAACTGATCGAAGGCCAGGATGGAGCCGGTAACCGAGATGATCAGCGCCAGCGCGATCGTGCGGCGCATCAGCGGCAGGGTAATGAAGCGAAAACGCTGCCACCACGAGGCGCCATCGACGACGGCGGCTTCCGTTAGATCGGTCGGGATCGCCTGCAGGCCGGTCAGAAGAATGATCATGGTGAAGCCCGCGATCTTCCAGACGACCATAACGATGATGGTGAGAAACGCGCTGTCGAAGGTCGCCAGCAAATTAGGGCTTCTCTCGACAAGGCCGAGTGCCTTCAAGGCCGGGCCGATGAAGCCGCTGTCGACATTGGCGAGCCAGACCCAGAGCAGCGAGGCCGACGCCAGCCCGACGACGACGGGCAGGAAGATGATCGTCCGGTAAGTACTGACGAAGGCCCGTTCACGCTCAACGAACAGCGCAAGCGGAAAGGCAACGGCGAAGATCACGATGGTGACGATAACAGTATAGTAGGCTGTGAAGTTCAGCGCCGCCACGAAACGGCTGTCGTTGAACATGCGGAAGTAATTGTTGAAACCGATCCAGCGCTGGGCGCCCATCAGGGGCCAGTTGTGCAAGCTCATCCAGCCCGTGAAGATCACCGGCAGGACAAAGAAGACAATGACGAGAAGCATCGCCGGAGCGATATAGAGAAGGCCGGTCCATTCCGGTCTGGTAGTCCGCCTGCGCACACATGATCGCTGCACTTGACCTGTAACGGTCATCGAAACACTCCGCATCATTTCTGGGAAAACCGGCCGGAGGACTGCCACAATCCTCCGGCCGCGGCCTTTTGGGAGATTATTGGCCGCTGTCGATGATCGACTGCATCTCGGACTGCGCGGTCGAGAAGGCACCGTCCACGTCGTCGCCGAAGATCGCGGCGTTGGTGAAGGTTGCCCACGGACCGTTGGCGCTGTTGATCAGATCGTTGAACTGCAGCGTGTAGGGCGTCTTGGCAACGCTGATGGCCTTCAGGCCGACCTGCAGGCGTGGATCGAGGCCCTCAAGCACCTTGTCGGCGATGTCGCCGCGTGTCGGCAGACTGCCGTACTTCGCCATCGTCTTCTGGCCGTCCATCGAATAGATGTATTCGAGGAAGTCCTTCACGGCGTCGATCTTCTTGGTGCCCTTGGTGATGACGAAGTTATCGCCACCGGCGAAGGACGACGGCTGGCCGTCAACACCGGGGATCAGCGTCACGCCGAAGTTGATATCGGGGTGCTCGGTGACCAGTGTGCCGATTGCAAAAGCGCCAAGGCTCTGCTGCCCGATCTTGCCGTTGGTGAAGCTCAAGAAGTTGGCGCCATTGTCGCTCGCGGCACCAGCCGGCACCAGGTCCTTCTTGACCATGTCACGGTAGTAGCCGACCGCCTTGCGCATCTGCGGCGTATCGAGTGTGGCGGTCTTGCCATCGGCCGACAGGATGTCGGCACCGGCACCCCAGGTGAGTGGGGTGAAGGTGAAGATCATGCAGCCGCCGCAACCGCCGCCGGAGAAGTAGAAGCCGTAGGTGTCGTCACCGAGCTTGCGGATCTTTTCAGCGTTGGCGGTGATCTCTTCCCACGTCGCGGGCGCCTTTTCCGGGTCAAGTCCGGCCTTCTTGTAGAGATCCTTGTTCCAGGCAAAGACCGACGTTTCGACCGACAACGGCAGGCCGTAGATGTGATCCTGATAGGTGCCGAGGCGGACGTGCGACGGCGACAGCGAGTTGAAATAGGGCAGCTTTTTCGCCCAGTCGGTCAGGTCCTCGAGCTGGCCGGCAGCGGCAAAGGCCGGCGTATAGATGAGGTCCATCGACAGCGCGTCCGGCGCCTGACCGCCGGCAATGGCGGTCGCATATTTCTGGACGAGTTCGGAGAACGGAACTTCAGTCGCAACGACCTGGTTCTCGTGGCTGGCGTTGTAGGCCTCCACCACCTTCTTGAAGGATTCGCCGATACCGGAACGAACCCACATTTCCACCTTTTCGGCGGCCGATGCACCTGTCACCAGGCACAGGGTAGCAACGCTTGTCGCTGCCAATAGACGCTTGATCATGGCTTTCCTCCCAAAGTGGCGCTCTCCTCCGCGCCGGTTCCTCAACCCGTGGGGTTTCCCCCGCATGACTGCCGCACCACAAGACGGCACGGCAATTTCCTGACGCCGGCTTCCACCGCACGCCCTTCCGCCAGCGCCAGAACCGTCAAACCGGCCTGTCGTCCTAGCTCCTTGAGTTCCATATCAACCGACGTCAGCGGCGGGCGGGTCTGTGCGGCGACAATCTCCCAATTGTCGAAGCCGACGACCGACACATCCTCCGGCACACGAATGCCGCGCTCACGCAAGGCGTCGACGGCGCCGCGCGCAATCTGGTCGTTGCCGCAGAAGAGCGCATCCGGCCGCTCGCCCTGCCCGGCCCAGATCTCGGCCACTGCCTCGTGCCCCCAGGCCTCGGCCCACTGGCCGTAGAGAACCAGACCTTCGTCGCCGATTACGTCGCGATAGGCCCCGGTACGCTCGCGAACCGAGAAGAAGCTTTCGGGACCGGTCACATGCGCAATTCGGCGGCGACCGGTTTTCACCAGCCATTCGACCGCCAGGCGCGCGCCCTGCGCATCGTCGGAACGGAACGTGACGCTATCCGGCGCGCCTTCGGTAAAGGCGTAGACGACCGGCACCGGCACATTTGAAAGATCGACCGGCAACTGCCGATCCAGGCGCTTGCCCGACGCAATAATGCCGTCCACCTGTTTTTCCAGCATCGCCTCGACGTGAACCTGGCCAAGCGCCGGATCATCCTCGATGGCACAGAGAAAGACCGAGACACCATGGTCGACAAGCGCTTCCGAAATGCCCGCCATCAGCGGCAACGTGAAACGACCGTAGGTGTCGTTCGTCAAAAGGCCGATGGTGAAACTGCGCTTGCTCAGCAGGCCGCGAGCGAGCGCGTTGGGGCGAAAGCCCACATCTCCGGCGACCCGCTTCACACGCTCGCGCGTCTCGGCGCTCATGCGGCCTGTATCGTTCAGCGCCTTTGACGCCGTGGATATGCTGACCCCTGCCGCCGCCGCGACATCGTGGATCGTGATCCGCCCTTTTTTTCCTCCCGCGATATCCACCGCGTTCTCCCGTATTTTTCGTGAGAAAACCTTTTCTCTTTCTGTTCGTCAAGTGAGAAAAGGTTTTCTCATTCAAATCTTGTTTCTTGCTGAGAGACGGTTGCGGCAGGATCCGCAAACGAAAACGAGCGGTCCGTGATGGGAGCCGCTCGTCATTTTCATCGACGGGAGAGGATTATCCTTAGCCAGCTTTCAAGCTCGCCGCTGAATTGGCTACCAATTCCGGCATCAGATCGGCGATCTTCACGACCTTGCCACTGCGCGAACTGCTGAGAGCCGCAATGCCACAGAGGACCGACATGGCGCCGGCGCGGGTTCCGGCCCGCTGACCGAGCTTGTCCTCCATGCCAGGCTTGAAGATCATGTTGCGCATCCTGTCATCGCCGCCGTAGTGGCCGCCGGCCGAATGCGGCACGACGATGCGTTCAACGGCATCCCTACCCTTGGGGAAATTGCGGATGAGAAGGATGGTATCTTCATCCGGCGTTTCCCAAGGCTGCTTTTCGAACTGGCGTAATTCTATCCGTCCCTCGGTGCCGTTGAAGGCGATGTGATGTCCCTCGATCGGCTGGAATGTATTCAGCGAGTAGGAGACATGGACATTGTTCTTGTAGCGGATGCTGACGACCATGGTATCCGGAATGTCGATGTCTTCGCGATAGACGCAGCCGTCACGGAAATAGCCGTCAATCTCCGACGGATCCTCGTAGAGCGCGTCGAGGAACGGATCGGCCTCCAGATCGAGATAGTAGTCGCACTCTTGCGTGTGCGGACAGAGCTTGCAGCGCGGGCCACGGAACGGGCCCTTGCGACCATAGTTCTGCAAATCGGCAAATGACGTGACCGCCTCGGGATCGCTGTCCAGGTACCAGTTCAGCAGATCGAAATGATGCGTCGCCTTGTGAACGAAGAGGCTGCCCGAGTTTTCGGTATAGGCGTGCCAGCGGCGGAAGTAGTCGGCGCCGTGCTTGGTATCGAGGTACCAATGGAAATCCACGGAAGTGACCCTGCCGATCTCGCCTGAACCGAGAAGCTCCTTGATCTTCGCGGCCGTCGGCGCGTAGCGGTAGTTGAAGGAGACATCGACGCGCTTGCCGGTGCGCTTCTCGGCATCGAGGATGCGGCGGATCTTGTCGACGGCTGTTGTCATCGGCTTTTCGGTGATGACATCGATGCCGGCCTCGAGTGCCCGGACAACAATCTCGTCGTGCGTATAGTCAGGCGTGCAGACGATGACCATGTCGACCTGCTGCTCGGCCAGCATCGCATCGATGTTCTCGTAAATCGGCGCATTGCTGCCAATCATCGTCCGCGCGCGTTCGGCGCGAAGCGAGTTGGTGTCCACGATGGCGACAAGGTCCACATGCTCCCGCCAGCCGGCGAGCAGTTCCTTGCCCCACATCGTGGTTCCGCGGTTGCCTGTTCCTATGAGTGCAAAGCGGCGTTTCTCCATCGGATGATCCTCCTTCATGCGTGCTGAAACGAAATTCCGTGCCTATGCCTGGCAGCAACTCCGGTAGCGCTCGACACAGGTGGCAATCACCTCATCCGCCGGGCGCTTCCACCAATTGTCCGCCGAGAAAATCTCGACCTCCTGGGCGCCAAAGAATCCCGCCCCTTCGACCATCCGTCGTATGCCTTTCAGATCGATGACGCCATCGCCCATCATGCCGCGGTCGGTCAGCATGTCCTTGGTGGGCACGAGCCAGTCGCAGATGTGGTGGGCGAGGATGCGGTCCATGCGACCGGCGCGCGCGATCTGGTTTGCAAGATCGGGATCCCACCAGACGTGATAGACATCGATCGCGACGCCGACACCTTCGCCAACCTGTTCGCAAATATCCAGCGCCTGGCCGAGCGTGTTCACGCAAGAGCGATCGCCGGCATACATCGGGTGCAACGGTTCGATTGCCAATGGCACGCCGGCGGCGCGCGCATGCGGCAGGGTCGCCGCGATGCCATCGGTTACCATCTGGCGCGCGGCACCAATATCCTTCGAGCTACCGGGCAGGCCGCCGACGACAAGCACGAGGCAATCCGCGCCAAGGGCCGCAGCCTCGTCAACCGCGCGCTTGTTGTCGTCAATCGCCTTCTGGCGACCATCCGCGTCCACTGCGGGGAAAAACCCACCGCGGCACAACCCCGTCAGTTTAAGGCCGTTTGCGCGGACGATTCGGGCCGCCTCATCAAGGCCTGCCGCCGCCACCTGGTCGCGCCATGGCGCAATGGCGGTGATGCCGTGTTTCAGACAAACATCCACGGCGGCGGCAAAACCGCATTGCTCGCGGATTGTCGCGAGATTGATCGAAAGTCCTTCTACCATCCTGATCCTCCCGCTTCAGACGACGCCGTGCACGGCCAGCACATTCTTCATCCGAGCGACCGCACGGTCTGGGTCGGCAAGCACGCGGGCCTTGTCGGCGAGACGGAAAAGCTCGGCGAGATGCGACAGCGAACGTGCGCTTTGCTGGCCGCCGACCATGACGAAGTGATCCTGCAGACCATTGAGGTAGGCGAGAAAGACAACACCTGTCTTGTAGAAGCGGGTCGGCGATTTGAAGATATGGCGAGAGAGCGGAACCGTCGGCTCAAGCAGCTCGAAGAACTCCTTATTCCGATTGGCCCCCAACGCCTCCAGCGCCGCTGAAGCGGCTGGCGCAATGGCATCGAAGATACCGAGCAATGCATCCGAATGCCCCTGTTCATCGCCGGCTATCAATTCCGCGTAGTTGAAATCGTCGCCGGTGAACATGCGCACAGCGTCCGGCAGCTGCCGGCGCATGGCAATCTCTTTTTCCTTGGAGAGGAGCGAGATCTTGATGCCCTCGACCTTCGCCGCATTGGCTTCGATCGCCTGCAGGCAGGTCGACATCGCCTTCATGTGATCGACGTTACCCCAATAGCCCTCAAGAGCTGGGTCGAACATCTCACCAAGCCAGTGGATGATGACAGGCTGCTTCGCCTGCCTGAGTATTCGATCGTAGACCCTGACATAATCATCTGGATGCTTTGCTGCCGCGGCCAGCGCGCGGCTCGCCATCAGGATGATACGCCCGCCCGCGGCCTCCACGGTCTCCATCTGCTCTTCGTAAGCCCTGATGATCTGATCGATCGTCACATCAGGCCCTGCAACGAGATGATCGGTGCCGACGCCGCAGGCGATGAGAGCATCTTTTCGGCCAGCGGCTTCCGCCAGCGCGCGCCGAATGAGCTCCCGCGCCTCCGGCCAGCCAAGTCCCATGCCGCGCTGGGCGGTATCCATGGCCTCGGCGACGCCGAGGCCGAGGTCCCAAAGCCGGTGGCGGAACGCCAGCGTGCCGTCCCAATCGATTGCGGGCGCAATCCATGGGTCGTTGTCCGCAAGAGGGTCGGCAACGACATGGGCCGCGGCATAGGCAATGCGGGAGAAGTCCTTGGCGTCGCGCTTCTTGAGCTCGATCGGGGAACCGACCAGTTCATAGGGCACTATCTTGCCGTCGAGAGGAAGGTTGATCGTGGTCACGCTCAGAACTCCAGTGCTGGAACGTCGAGCCAGCGGCGCTCTGCCCATGACTTCAGCCCGAGTTCGGCGAGCTGGACGCCCTTGGCGCCTGCCTCTAGGCCGTAAGGCCACGGAGCATCTTCAGCGACATGGCGAAGGAACATCTCCCACTGCGCCTTGAAGCCGTTGTCGAACGACTGGGTATCCGGCACTTCGTCCCAGGTATTGTAGAAATCGATCGTTTGCGGTTGATCAGGGTTCCAGACCGGCTTCGGCGTATTGACGCGATGCTGCGTCCAGCACTTGGTCAGTCCGGCGACCGCCGAGCCATGCGTGCCATCCACCTGGAATGTGACGAGATCGTCGCGGCGAACGCGCACGGCCCAGGACGAGTTGATATGGGCAACGACCCCGCCGTCCAGCTCGAACGTCGCATAGGCTGCATCGTCGGTGTCGCAATGGTAGGGCTTGCCCTGCTCGTCGATGCGCGTGCCGATATGGGTTGCTCCCAGGCACGAAACCGCCTTCACCTCTCCGAAGAGATTGTCGAGGACGTAGCGCCAGTGGCAGAGCATGTCGAGAATGATGCCGCCGCCATCGGCCTTGCGATAGTTCCAGGAGGGGCGCTGGGCCGGAACGCCCCAGTCGCCTTCGAAGACCCAGTAGCCGAACTCGCCGCGCACGGAGAGGATCTTGCCGAAAAAGCCGGAATCACGCAGGAGCGCCAGCTTGCGCAGGCCCGGCAGAAACAGCTTGTCCTGCACGACGCCGTGCTTGAGGCCCGAAGCGCGCGCCTTCCTGGCGAGGTCGATCGCGACCTGTAGATCATCCGAGATCGGCTTTTCGCAATAGACGTGCTTACCGGCGTCCAGCGCCCGCGACAGCAATTCGGCGCGCATCAAGGTCGTTCCCGCGTCGAAGAAGATCTGGTCGTCGGGATTTGCCAAAGCTGCGTCGAGATCCGTGGACCAGCGCTTGATATTATGCTTGCGCGCCAGCTCTTCCATCTTGGCGCCGTTGCGGCCGACGATGATCGGATCAATCTCAAGCTTCTCGCCGGACTTCAGCAGCAATCCGCCCTGATCGCGTATCGCCAGGATCGACCGGACGAGATGCTGGTTGTAGCCCATACGGCCTGTGACGCCGTGCAAAATAATCCCTAGACGAGCCATGTTTATCTCCCTGCAAAAGCTTTGCGAGGCCGGTCGCGCTGACTGCACGGCTCCTCCCGGCCAGTAACTAAACAGTTACTTGATGACAGACGAAAAGCGCGGCTGTCAATAGACAAAACCAAATTTCAGAAATCAGGCGGCGATGGAGGCGAGCGTCACATGGACGATATGGCGCTCCCAGGCATCCAGATTCTCGGGCGTGGCGAGCTCTCGTCCGAAGATCGTCGAGAGTGTGTATTGATTGGAAAGATAGAAATATCCGAGCGAAGCGATCGTCAGATAGACGTTCAACGGATCGGCGTTTTCGGCGAAGACACCTTCCGCCTTACCGCGGGCGATGACCTGAGAAAGCTCACCGATCAGGTGAGAATGAAGCTCCTTCAGCCGCACGGACTGGCGTAGCCAGCGCGCACGATGCAGGTTTTCGGTGCCGAGCAGGCTGAGGAATTCAGGGTGCTTGAGAAAATAGCGCCAGGTGAACAGCGCCAGTTCGCCGATCCCCTCCTTCGGGCTGCGATCGCCGATATGCAATTCGCGCTCCGCCGTGCGGATCGCGACGTAGGCTTCCTCCAGCACGTGCAGGTAAAGCCGCTCCTTGTCTCCGAAATAGTGGTAGAGCATGCGCTTGTTGGTGCCCGCCCGCTCGGCAATCGCATCCACCCGGGCGCCGCCCATGCCATTCTCGGCGAACTCTTTCGTTGCCGCCTCGAGGATCGCCGCGCGCGTCCGTTCCGGATCCCGTTGCAGCACGCGCTCTGATGAGCGGCGCCTTGCCGTCTTCTTTTCCCCACTGCCGTCGGCGCTATCCATTGGCCCTACCTTCCTTTGATCCCCGCTGCGCTCATAATATTTCGCGATGATAATGTAAAAACGAATTCCACATGGAGCCCGCGACATCAGCGCTTGACAGGTTCGGTCCTTCTCCATAGCTTGTAACCAATTAGTTATTTGTTGCAAGAGAAACCAGCAAGGAGCGTGTGGAGGCGCTCCCCAAGGAGGAGGAAAAACAGATGACACTACGCGTAAACAGACGTCATTTTCTGGCGGGGGGAGCGACGCTTCTTTCGATATCGGCCTTGGGGTCGGCTGCATTCGCTGCGGACGCTCGGCTGCGGCTTCTCTGGTGGGGATCGCAACCGCGCGCAGACCGCACCAACAAGGTATCGCAGCTTTACCAGACGAAGAACCCGGGCACCTCGATCACCGGGGAATTCCTGGGCTGGAACGACTACTGGCCGCGCCTCGCGACCCAGGTCGCCGGTCGCAATGCCCCCGACGTCATCCAGATGGACTATCGCTATATCGTCGAATACGCCCGGCGCGGCGCGCTGGCTCCGCTTGAGAGCTACATGCCGGCCAAGCTCAGCCTCGGCGATTTCGATCCCGCGCAGGTCGAGGGCGGCAGCGTTGATGGCCACCTTTATGGCGTCAGTCTCGGCGCCAATGCAGCGGCAACCGTTTTGAACACGACCGCTTTCAAGGAAGCCGGCGTTGATCTGCCCACGCAGGCGACCACTTGGGAAGAGTTCGGCAAGATTGGCGCCGAAATCACCAAGGCCGGCAAGCGCAAGGGCATGTTCGGCTTTGCCGACGGCAGCGGCAACGAGCCGCTTCTGGAAAACTACCTGCGCCAACGCGGCAAGGCGCTCTATACGGCTGATTCCAAGATTGCCTTCGGCGTGGACGATGCATCGGAATGGTTCGACATGTGGAGCAAGTTCCGCGAAGCCGGCGCCTGCGTTCCGCCTGACGTCCAGGCTCTCTACAAGGACACGATCGACACCAGCCCCGTCACGCTCGGCAAGGCTGCGGCCGATTACGCGCACAGCAACCAGTTTGTCGGCTTCCAGGCGATCAGCAAGGATAAGCTGGCACTGACGAACTACATGCGTATCAAGCCGGATTCCAAGGGTGGCCACTACCGCAAGCCGTCCATGTTCTTCTCGGTTTCCTCGCAATCGAAGGTGCTCGACCAGGCCGTCGACTACGTCAACTTCTTCGTCACCAATCCCGATGCGGCCGTGGCGCTTGACGTCGAACGAGGCATCCCGGAATCGAAGGCGATGCGCGACGTCGTGGCCGCGAAGCTGGATGAGACGGGAAAGATCCCGCTCGAGTATGTCAGCGGACTAGGCGACCTCGCCGGCAAGCTGCCCCCACCGCCCCCATCAGGAGCCGGCGAAGGTCAGGTAACCCTCCGCACCATCTCCGAGCAGGTTGCCTTCGGCCAGCTTTCGGCGGGCGACGGTGCCAAGCAGCTTGTTGACGAAATCACGCGACTTCTCGCACGGGGCTAGTGCAATGAGCAATGTGATGCGCGCGACCGCTATCGAAAGCGGCAGGGGCGCGGTGGCCGAGGGGCGTTTCAAACGCCTCTGGGCTGCCAATGCACCCGGATATCTTTTTCTCCTGCCGTGGCTCATCGGCTTCTTCGGGCTGACGCTCGGACCAGCCCTGATCTCGCTCTACCTGTCATTCACCGACTTCGACATGATCAGGTCGCCGGAGTGGGTGGGCTCAGCGAACTACGTGCGCATCGCAACCGCCGATCCCAAGTTCGCTGCCGCGATGCGGGTGACACTGACCTATGTGGTTCTGTCCGTTCCGTTCAAGCTGACCTTTGCGTTGCTTGTCGCGATGGCGCTCAACAAGGGCGTTCGCGGCCTGCCGTTCTATCGTGCGATCTTCTATCTTCCGTCATTGCTCGGCGGCAGCGTTGCCATCGCCGTTCTCTGGCGGCAGCTGTTTGCCGGTGACGGCCTCGTCAATGCCGCGCTCGCGCAGGTCGGCATACAGGGTCCGAGCTGGATCTCTCATCCCAGCTATTCCATCTACACGCTAGTGGCGCTCAGCGTCTGGCAGTTCGGTTCTCCGATGATCATCTTCCTTGCCGGGCTGCGCCAGATTCCAACCGACATGTATGAGGCTGCCAGCCTCGACGGCGCTTCGAAATTCCGGCAGTTCTACAAGATCACCCTGCCGCTGCTGACGCCCGTCATCTTCTTCAATGCGGTGGTCCAGACGATCGACGCCTTCAAGGCCTTTACGCCAGCCTTCATCATCTCCGGCGGATCAGGCGGGCCGATCAATTCGACGCTGTTCTACACGCTCTACCTCTATCAGGAGGCTTTCGGGAACTTCCGCATGGGCTACGCCTCGGCGCTCGCCTGGATCCTGGTGCTCATCATCGCCGTGTTCACCGCCTTCTCGTTCCTGTCCTCGCGCTACTGGGTACACTACGATGACTAACGGTATCACCACCGCCGTCTCGGCACCGCCCTCCGACATCACCAAGCGCAGCCGGCCAGCGTCGATCATCATTCATACGCTGCTGATCCTCGCCTCGCTTTTGATGCTCTATCCGCTGCTGTGGATGGTCTCGGCCTCGGTCAGGCCGGAAAGCGAGATCTTCTCGTCGACGTCGCTCATTCCGTCGTCGATCGACTTTTCATCTTATCTCCGCGGTTGGGTCGGTCTCGACATCACGTTCGGCCGCTTCTTCTGGAACTCGCTCGTCATCTCCGTGCTGACGGTCATCGGCAACGTGGTCGCCTGTTCGCTGGCCGCCTACGCCTTTGCCCGCCTGCGCTTTGCGGGGCGGAACTTCTGGTTCGCGATCATGCTCGGCACGCTGATGATCCCGTACCACGTGACGCTGATCCCGCAGTACGTGCTGTTCCTCAACCTCGGCTGGGTCAACACCATCCTGCCGCTGGTCGTGCCGAAGTTTCTGGCAAGCGATGCCTTCTTCATTTTCCTGATGGTGCAGTTCTTCCGCGGCATCCCGCGCGAACTTGACGAAGCAGCGATGATGGATGGCTGCAGCGCCTGGCGCATCTACTGGAAGATCATGCTGCCGCTGTCGCTGCCGGTTCTGGCGACGGCCGCGATCTTCTCCTTCATCTGGACCTGGGACGACTTCTTCGGGCCGCTGATCTACCTCAACGACATGAACACCTACACGATCCAGCTTGGTCTTCGCACATTCGTCGACTCCACCAGTGCATCCGATTGGGGCGGGTTGTTCGCCATGTCCACGCTGACGCTCGTGCCCGTCTTCTTCTTCTTCCTGTTCTTCCAGCGACTGCTCATCGACGGCATCGCCACGACAGGCATGAAGCGTTGATGGCTACGACACCGAGATGAATGACATGACCATCAAGACAGTTGCGATCATCGGGTGCGGCATCGGTCGTTCCCACATCGTCGAAGGCTACCTGCCGCATCCCGACAAGTTCAGGGTGGTGACGCTCTGCGACCTGAACGAGGAGCGTTTGAAGGAAGTCGGCGACGAGTTCGGCATTGAAAAGCGCACGACGTCATTTGCCGAGGTTCTCGCGGATGACGGCGTCGACATCGTCGACATCTGCACACCGCCGGGGATCCATCTTGAACAAGTGATTGCGGCGCTGGCCTCCGGCAAGCATGTCATCTGCGAGAAGCCGTTGACCGGCTCCCTTGCCGGCGTCGACCAGATCATGGAAGCCGAAAAGACAGCCAAGGGCGTGCTGATGCCGATCTTTCAATATCGCTATGGTGACGGCGTCGAAAAGGCGAAGCGGATCATCGAGGCCGGCATTGCAGGCAAGCCCTACATGGGATCCGTCGAGACCTTCTGGCTGCGAACCGCCGAGTATTATTCGGTCCCCTGGCGTGGAAAGTGGGCAACCGAGCTCGGCGGCGTGCTGGTAACGCATGCGCTGCATCTGCACGACATGCTGCTGCATCTCATGGGGCCGGCTGCGAAGGTCTTCGGCCGGGTCATGACCCGCGTCAACGATATCGAAGTCGAGGACTGCGCATCGGCCAGCCTGCTGATGGAGAGCGGTGCGTTCGTTTCATTGTCCTGCACCTTGGGTTCGCAGGAGCAGATCAGCCGCCTGCGACTGCACTTCGAGAACGTCACATTCGAAAGCAACCACGAACCCTATTCGCCGGGCAAGGATCCCTGGAAGATCATTGCCGCGAATGATGACGTGCAGGCGAAGATCGACGCAATCATCGGCGACTGGCAGCCGGTCGCCCCGCGTTTCACGACGCAGATGGAGCATTTTCATGCCTATCTCAGTGGCCGCGGTCCACTGCCTGTGACCACCGGTGATGCCCGGCGCGCATTGGAACTCGTCACGGCGATCTACCAATCATCCGACAGTGGCAGCGAAGTTGTCCTGCCGGTTGGACCGGATAGCCCCAAATACGCCGATTGGCGCGCAAGAACGAAATAACGGACCAGAGAGGAATTTGAGAGATGGCAACGAGCGTCGTTCTTCAGAAGGTCGAGAAGCGCTATGGCGCGCTGGATGTCATTCACGGCATCGATCTTAAAATCGAACCCGGCGAATTCGTGGTTTTCGTCGGCCCGTCGGGCTGCGGAAAGTCCACGCTGCTGCGCATGATCGCAGGGCTGGAAGAGATCACCGGCGGCGCCCTGATGCTCGACAACGAGCGGATGAACGAAGTGGCGCCGGCAAAGCGCGGCATCGCCATGGTGTTCCAGTCCTATGCGCTCTATCCCCACATGTCGGTCTACAAGAACCTCGCCTTCGGGCTTGAAACGGCGGGCTACAAGAAGGCGGATATCCAGCCGAAGGTGAAGCGCGCCGCCGAGATTCTGCAGATCGAGAAGCTATTGGAGCGTAAGCCGAAAGCGCTTTCGGGCGGGCAGCGCCAGCGCGTGGCGATCGGACGCGCCATCGTGCGTGAACCCCGGATCTTCCTCTTTGACGAGCCGCTGTCCAACCTCGATGCCGAGCTGCGCGTGCAGATGCGCGTCGAGATTTCCCGGCTTCATAGGAGCCTCGGCAACACAATGATCTACGTCACGCACGACCAGGTCGAAGCGATGACGATGGCCGACAAGATCGTGGTGCTCAATTCCGGCCGTATCGAGCAGGTCGGCGCGCCGCTCGACCTCTACAACAATCCGGCAAACCGCTTTGTCGCCGGCTTCATCGGCAGCCCGAAGATGAACTTCCTGCAGGGTCGGATCGAAACGACGGGCGATGCAGACACGACGATCAACGTCTGCGGCAACTCCGTACGCCTGCCACGGCGCCTGAAGGCAGAGGCGGGCCAGAGCGTCACCTTCGGCATTCGCCCCGAGCACCTCTCCGTTCTCGACACAGGCGGCATCGCGCTTGCGACCGTCAACATCGACCTCGTCGAAAACCTCGGCGGCGCAACCATGCTCTACACGACGACGCCGGACAATCAGCAACTGACGGTCGCGCTCGATGGGCAGCAGAAGGTGGAACGCGGCACCAATGTGAAGGCCTCCTTCGACCCGGCCCGCTGTCACGTCTTCGACGCCTCGGGGGCCGCCATCTAGCACGCTTGACAGCGCTCCGCCTTCTGGCCAAGATTTCAATAGGATAGGCCACCAGGGGGGAAATCGTGACGCCTGAAGATCGGATACGCTCGCTTGGCATCTGGCACGGTCCGATCGACATCACACCTATCACCGGCGGCATCACCAACCGGAACTATCTCGTGCGCGACCGCACGACGCGACGCGTGGTGAGGCTGGGTGAGGATATCCCGGTTCACCACATCATCCGGCAGAACGAGCTTGCCGCAAGCCAGGCCGCCCACGCGGCTGGGCTATCGCCCGAGGTGGTGCATCATGCGCCGGGTATCCTCGTCTTGGACTATATCGAGGCCAGGGCGCTTTCGCCCGATGACATCAGGAACGCCGAGACGCTGGCGCGCGTGATCCCGCTGGTGCGCGCCTGTCACCATGATATCGCCCGTGAGTTCCGTGGTGCGGCGGCGATCTTCTGGGTGTTTCATGTCATCCGCGATTACATCGCCAACCTGGACGCAGCCAACAGCCCTTACCGTCCGTTGTTTCCCAGCCTGCTGGCGCAAGCCGAGAGGCTGGAAGCCGCGGCAGGTCCCTTCGAGATCGCCTTCGGTCACAACGACATGCTGGCCGCAAACTTTCTCGATGACGGCAAGCGTTTGTGGCTGATCGACTGGGACTATGCCGGGTTCAACACGCCAATGTTCGACCTCGGCGGCCTCGCATCCAACAACGAGCTTGCCGAGGACGCGGAGCGATCATTGCTTGAGGCTTACTATCAGCGAGCGCTCACACCCGATCTCTGGCAACGATACCGCGCCATGAAATGTGCTTCGTTGCTGCGCGAAATGCTCTGGAGCATGGTTTCTGAAATCCACTCCACCATAGACTTCGACTATGCCGGCTATACCGCCGAAAACCGCGCGCGTTTCGAGCGCGCCTATGACGCTTTCGAACAGGACATTGCATGACCAAGGAATTGCCCAAGACCGCAAAGGCGGTCGTCATCGGTGGCGGCATCATCGGCTGCTCGACCGCATATCATCTCGGTAAGCTCGGCTGGACGGACACCGTGCTGCTCGAGCGCAAGAAGCTGACCTCCGGTACCACGTTTCACGCCGCCGGCCTCGTCGGGCAGCTACGCACCAGCGCCAACATCACGCAGCTGCTTGGTTACTCCGTCGAGCTTTACAAGACGCTGGAGGCGGAGACCGGGCTCGGCACCGGCTGGAAGATGAATGGCGGCCTGCGCCTTGCCTGCAACGAGGAACGCTGGACGGAGGTGAAGCGTCAATCGACCACGGCGCAATCCTTCGGCCTCGACATGCAGCTGCTGACGCCGCAGGAGGCCTTCGATCTCTGGCCGCTGATGACGATCGATGACCTCGTCGGCGCCGCTTACCTCCCGACCGACGGTCAGGCCAACCCTTCCGATATCACCCAGGCGCTGGCGCGTGGTGCGCGCATGTCCGGCGTCTCCATCTTCGAAGACACCGAGGTGATCGATCTCGAGATCGATAAAGGAAAGATCCGCGCCGTCATCACCGAGCATGGCCGCATCGAGTGTGAGCGCGTCGTCGTCTGCGCCGGCCAATGGACGAGGAGTTTTGCAGCGCGTTTCGGTGTCAACGTGCCACTGGTTTCCGTCGAGCATCAATACATCATCACCGAATCCTTCGGCGTTCCCTCCAACCTGCCGACGCTGCGTGATCCCGATCGGCTGACCTATTACAAGGAGGAGGTCGGTGGCATCGTCATGGGTGGCTACGAGCCGAACCCGATTGCCTGGGCAAAGGACGGCATTCCGGAGGGATTCCACTACACGCTGCTCGACAGCAATTTCGACCACTTCGAGCAGATCATGGAGCAGGCGCTCGGCCGTGTGCCCGCATTGGAGAATGTCGGCGTCAAGCAGCTGCTGAATGGGCCGGAGAGCTTTACGCCGGATGGCAACTTCATCCTCGGCGAAGCGCCAGAGCTGAAGAACTTCTTCGTCGGCGCCGGTTTCAATGCCTTCGGCATCGCTTCAGGCGGCGGTGCCGGCATGGCGCTGGCAGAATGGGTGGCCAAAGGCGAACCGCCTTACGATCTCTGGCCGGTGGACATTCGCCGGTTCGGCCGCCCGCATTTCGACACCGACTGGGTGCGCACGCGCACGCTCGAGGCCTATGGCAAGCACTACACGCTCGCATTCCCCTTCGAGGAATATGCGAGCGGAAGGCCGTGCCGTAGGTCGCCACTCTATGACCGGCTGAAGGCGCAGGGCGCCTGTTTCGGGGAAAAACTCGGCTGGGAGCGACCGAACTGGTTTGCCGACCTTTTCGCCAATGAAGAGCCGAAGGACATCTATAGCTACAACAGGCAGAACTGGTTCGACGCCGTCGGGCGCGAGCATCGGGCCGTGCGCGAGGCTGCCGTCATCTTCGACCAGACGTCCTTTGCGAAATTCACGCTCAAGGGCCGCGATGCGGAGGCGGCGCTGTCCTGGATCGCGTCCAACGATGTCGCCAAGCCGGTCGGATCGCTGATCTACACGCAGATGCTGAACGACAAGGGCGGGATCGAATGCGACCTGACCTGCGCCCGCATTGCCGAGGACGAATATTACATCGTCACCGGCACCGGCTTCGCGACCCATGATTTCGATTGGATTGCGCGTAATATTCCAGCGGGTATGCATGCCGAGCTGGTCGACGTGACATCCGCCTATTCGGTTCTTTCGCTCATGGGTCCCAACGCCCGCGCTGTGCTGGAGAAGGTGACGAGCAGCGATGTCTCCAACACCGGCTTTCCCTTCGGGCGGGTGAAAACCATCGGCATCGCCGGCTGCCCGGTTCGGGCACTGCGCATCACCTATGTCGGCGAACTCGGCTATGAACTGCATGTGCCGGTCGAATATGCGACGGCGGTCTACGATGCGCTGATGGCCGCGGGCGGGGAATTTCATCTGACCAATGCGGGCTACCGTGCGATCGAGAGCTGCCGGCTCGAAAAGGGCTATCGTGCCTGGGGTTCGGACATCGGGCCGGATCACACTCCTGTCGAGGCCGGGCTCGGCTGGGCCGTTAAGACCAGGAAAGCCACGCCCTTCCGTGGGCGCGAGGTCATCGAACGGCAGCTGGCGTCGGGGGTCAAGAAGATGCTCGCCTGCTTCGTGCCCGAAGATCCCGATATCGTTCTGCTTGGCCGCGAGACGATCTACCGCGATGGTCAGCGGGTCGGCTGGCTCTCCAGCGGCGGCTTCGGCTATACCATCGGCAAGCCGATCGGATACGGCTACGTGCGCAATCCGGAGGGGGTGACAGAGGATTTCGTACTGTCCGGCACCTACGAACTCGACGTCGCCCGAGAGCGCGTTCCCTGCCGGGTATCGTTGAAGCCGCTCTACGACCCGGAGATGAAGCGGATCAAGGCGTAGCATCGATAGGAGTTGGTGTCTGCGCGCTGTGCGGCGCAGACACTCAGCCGTTTGGACGCCGCCAGCGTTGCGCCGACGCCGTCGATCTCAGATCAGCGGCAGCTTGTTGTCCTGGATCAGGATCTCGAGCTTGTTCGCCACGTCTTCCGTCCAGGCGACATTGCTGGTCAACGCTGCGAGAAACAGCCCCGGCAAAGCAAAAAGCGCCGCAGAGACCGCGCCGCCATTGCGCGGCACGTCGGCAAGCAGGGCTGCGATCTCGCCTGCACGCGGATCGCGCAGCTCATAGCGTTGGCCATTGCGGTCGACGCCGAGTGCATAGCGCATCCAGGCGGCGACGGCGATCGCGTAGGTTTCCGCCCTGCTGCCATTGGCGAGCGCTTCCGTTGCCGGCTCCAGCAAGCGCTGCGGCAATTTCTGGGTGCCGTCCATGGCAATCTGGTAGGTGCGGTGGGCAATGGCCTTGTTTGCAAAGCGGGCTATCAGTTCGTCTGCATAGGCATCGAGATCGATACCGGGAACCGGATCGAGCGTGGCAGCCGCGGCGTTCATCTGGCGACGCGCAAGACCGGCAAGGCCAGCATCGTCCATCACATCCCGAACGAATTCATAGCCGCCTATGTAGCCGAGATAGGCGAGAAGCGAATGCGCTCCGTTCAGCATGCGAAGCTTCATCTTCTCATAGGCGGAGACGTCCTCGACCATCAGAGCGCCGGCCTTTTCCCATTGCGGGCGGCCGTTGACGAAATGGTCCTCGATCACCCACTGGGTGAAGGGTTCGGTCTCGATCGCGGCAAGATCCGTCCGGCCGGTCAATGTTTCGGCGTCGCGATAGGTCGCTTCCGTGCTGGCCGGGGTGATGCGGTCGACCATGGTTGAGGGAAACGGTACGTTTTGTTCGATCCATTGCCGTAGCGATGGATCGATGCACTCAGCGAAATCAACCACCAGCCGCTTCAGCACGGCACCGTTGCTCGGCAGGTTGTCGCAGCTGAGCGGCGTAAAGGGCGTAATGCCCTTCGCGCGCCGGCGCGATAGGCCCTCGACGAGATAACCGATGACACCACGTGGCGCATGCGGATTGGCCAGATCGGCGGCGACGTCGGGGTGATTGAGATCGAGTCCGCCGCTCGCCGCGTCAAAGCCATAGGCCTTTTCGGTCACGGTCAGGCTGACGATCCGGATCGCGGGATCCTCGAGCCTTTGGAGGAGATCGCCGGGAATGCGCGTCGCGACATGGGCACGAAGAATGGGCCCGATGATCTCGGCCTTCGTACCGGAGGTGTCGCGAACCAGCATCGTATATAGACCGTTCTGCTGGTTCAGGTGATCGGCGACATCAGCGGTCCGCAGGCTCGCCACCTCTATCCCCCAATCACCGCCGGCCGCAGCGAGTGCGGCATCGGTGAACGGCGCGAAGTGCGCGCGGAAGAAGGCACCAGGCCCCAGATGCAGGATGCCGGCCTTCAGCAGATTGCGGTCATAGCCGGGAAGCTTGGCGGTCGGCGCAAGGCCCACAAGGCTCGTCAGTCGTTCGGTCACAGCTTGTAGGCCTTCTTCGCGTTGCCATAGGAAAGTTCGCCGGCAACGATCTCGGCGTCCTTGCGGGAAATGCGGTGCTCGGCCGTCAGCTGCCCGAGGAAGCCGCAGACTTCACGGCGCCAGACATCGTGACGCGCGGGAATCGACAGCAGCGCCCGCGTATCGTCGTTGAACCCGGCCATGTTGGCAAAGCCAGCCGTCTCGACCACCTGATCGAGATAGCGGCGGATGCCGGCAGGGCTGTCGTGGAACCACCACGGCGGACCGATCATCAGGCATGGCCAATGGCCCGCCATCGGCGCCAGCTCGCGGGCATAGCTGGTTTCATCGAGGGTGAAGAGCAGGACGCGCAGACCCGGGGCGTGGCCATATTTCGACAGCAGCGCAGACAGACCGCCAACCCAATCCGTCGGCCCCGGAATATCGGCGCCCATGTTCGGGCCGCGCGTCTGAAACAGCTCGCGATCCGTGTTGCGACGCGATCCGGCGTGGATCTGCATCGTCATGCCATCTTCGGCGGACAAGCCCGCCATCTCGGTCATCATCTGGCCGCGGAAGAGTTCGGCCTCATCGGCGCTCAATGTACCCTTGTGCGCCTTGTCGAGCAGCCTTTGCTTGTCGGCCAGCGGCAGATCGGCGGTAAAGGCCGTCGGTACGCCATGATCGGTTGCGGTTGCACCGTATTGGCGGAAATAGGCGCGGCGCTTGCGGTGTGCATCGATCAGGCCATCCCACTTCGTCACATCGGAGTCCGTGAGTTCGCCAAGGCGGATGAGATTGTCGCGGAAGCCGACGGCATCGGGATCGGTGACGCTGTCAGGCCGATAGGTGGTGCGAACACGACCGATCCAGCCATCCGCAGCCAGCTTCTGATGGTGCACCAGCGGGTCGAGCGCGCCTTCCGTGGTGGCGATCGTCTCGATGCCGAAGCGCTTGTGCAGGGCGCGCGGACGAAACTCCGGAAGCGCCAGCTGTGCGTTGATGTGATCGTAGAGGGCATCGGCGTTCTCGGGCGTCAGCGGCTCGGAGCAGCCCAGCACGGCGGACATCGCATGGTCGACCCACAGGCTCGACGGCGTGCCACGAAAGAGATGGTAGTGAGCCGCAAAAGCGCGCCAGATCGCGCGGCCAGCAGCGACTGGCTTTCCATCAAGCCTCGGCACGCCAAGGTCATCGAGCGATACGCCGACACTGTGCAGCATCCGGAAGAGATAGTGATCCGGTATGACCAGCAGCGACGATGCATCCTCGAACGGCTTGTCATCGGCAAACCAGGAAGGCTCGGTGTGGCCGTGGGGGCTTACGATCGGGAGGCCACGGACGGTCTCATAGAGGTCTCGCGCGATCGTGCGAGTCGTCGGATCGGCCGGGAAAAGCCGGTCCGGATGAAGAAAGCCATTACCAACATCCATCAGATTTCCTCCCTGAGGATTACCGCCCTACCCTACAACAAAAGACGCGGCAAGGGCTTTTAGTAACCAAACGGTTCACTTTGTGATATGTTTGGCACCGACCTCGAAACGATTGACGGCGCGGCCTATTTCCGCTTTTGAGAGGGCCGAAGAACACCGGTTGCGGCAAGGAGAATCCGATGTCTGACGAGACGAACCGCCTTACCCAGCTTGAAGAGATCATTGCCCATCAAACGAAGACTATCGAGGAGCTCTCCGATCAGTTGGCAGAGCAGTGGAAGGTCGTCGAACAGACCCGCGCCAAGCTCGATCGGCTGACGGAACGCTTTCTCTCGCTGGAAGAACAATCGCTGGAAGCGCCCGCAATCACGCGGCCGCCACACTACTGACCCTTGTCCTGGGCAGCCGGCATCCCTATACTATGTGCGTGAGGACGACCTCCCCCTAATGGGCATAAAACTCGGGACGACCCGGCCATCCCATAGGGGTTATACATGCGATCGACCGCAGACCGTATCCGTCACGCTATCAGCTTCGAAATTATCGGCCTGGCGCTCATCACGCCGCTCGGCGCCTTGGCATTCGGCATGCCGATGGCCGACATCGGCGTCATCGGCGTTGCCAGCGCCACGATCGCGACCGGCTGGAACTATCTCTACAATCTCGGTTTCGACCATCTCATGCAGCGCCTGACCGGCGGCACCCAAAAGACTGTCGTCATCCGTGTCGCCCATGCCGCGCTGTTCGAAGGCGGATTGCTGCTTGTGCTGCTGCCGCTGATCGCCTGGTATCTCGGCGTCAGCCTGCTGCAGGCCCTGATGATGGACGTCTCCTTCGCCATTTTCTACATGGTGTATGCCTTCGTCTTCAATTGGGCCTACGACCGCGTTTTCCCGTTGCCGGACTGGCAGACAGCGGCGGAAGCGTCTCAAGGCTAACGCCTCCAACGAAAAATGGGACCGCCGTTTCCGGCGATCCCATTGATTGGCAAGGCAATGTGCCTGATGCTCAGACGTTGCCCATGCAGAGATACTTCATTTCCAGATAGTCATCGGCGCCGTGACGCGAGCCTTCGCGACCGAGGCCCGACTGCTTGATGCCGCCGAACGGGGCGGTTTCCGTCGACATCAGGCCCGTGTTGATGCCCACCATGCCGTACTCCAGCGCTTCTGCGACCCGCCAGACCTTCTTCATGTCGCCGGCAAAGAAGTAGGCTGCCAGGCCGAACTCGGTATCGTTCGCCTGCTGGATCACATCTTCGACGGTGTCGAAGCGGAAGAGCGGCGCCACCGGACCGAAGGTTTCCTCGCGTGCCACCTTCATTCCGCGCGTGACGCCGGTCAGGACGGTCGGCGTGAAGAAAGTGCCGGCGCCCTCGATACGCTTGCCGCCGGTCAGGATCTTCGCGCCCTTGGAGACAGCGTCCGTGACATGATCCTCGACCTTCGCAAGCCCCTGCGCGTCGATGAGCGGGCCGATCGTCACACCTGCCTTGAACCCATCGCCGACCGACATCTCCTCGACCTTGGCTGCCAGCTTCGCGGCGAAGGCGTCATAGACGCCAGACTGCACATAAAGGCGGTTAGCGCAGACGCAGGTCTGGCCCGCGTTGCGGTATTTGGAGGCAAGTGCGCCCTCGACGGCGGCGTCGAGATCGGCATCGTCAAAGACGATGAAGGGCGCGTTGCCGCCGAGCTCGAGGCTGACCTTCTTGATCTGGTCAGCGCACTGGCACATCAGGATGCGACCAACTTCCGTCGAACCGGTGAAGCTGATCTTGCGGACCTTGTCGTTGCCGCAAAGCTCCTTGCCGATCGCCGGGCCGTCCTGGCCGATGATGACGTTGAAGACGCCGGCGGGAATGCCCGCCTGCTCCGCGAGAACGGCAAGCGCCAGTGCCGAAAGCGGCGTCTGTTCGGCCGGCTTGGAAACCACCGTGCAGCCGACGGCCAGCGCCGGCGCGATCTTGCGCGTGATCATCGCCGCCGGGAAGTTCCAGGGCGTGATCGTTCCGACGACGCCGACGGGCTGCTTGATGACGATCATGCGCTTGTCGTTCGACGGCGCGGGAATGGTCTCGCCGTAGATGCGCTTTGCTTCCTCGGCATACCATTCGACGTAGGCGGCGGCATACAGGATTTCACCCCGCGCCTCCGCAAAGGGCTTGCCCATTTCGGTCGTCAGAATGGCAGCCAGCTCATCGGCATTGGCGACCATCAGATCGAACCACTTGCGCAGGATGTTGGCCCGCTCCTTGGCCGGACGGGCGGCCCAGGCCGGCTGCGCGGCGTAGGCGGCGTCGATCGCCTCCCTGGTTTCGGCGGCGCCCATGTCCGGCAGCGATGCCAGCACTTCGCCGGTCGCGGGGTTCAGGACGTCGAAGGTTTCGGTGGCGTCGCCTGCCGTCCAGACGCCGTTGATGTAGCCGGCGTCGCGAAGGAACGGAGAGGAGAAGCGAACGTGTTTTGTCAGTGCAGTCGTGAATGCCATGTCATGTACTCCAGAGGCACGGGTGGGCGAGTGCCGGCTTACTTGCCGGCGCTTGCTTCCAGAATCGACGCTTCAAGAATGTCGAGTGCCTCGCCAAAGACGTTGTCCTGAATGGTGATCGGAGCCAGGAAACGGATGACGTTGCCGTGGACACCGCAGGTGAGCAGGATGAGGCCCTTTTCAAGAGCGGTCAGGCGCACCTTGTTTGCGAAATCGGCGCTGGGCAGCTTCGTCGTCTTGTCGTTGAATTCGACGGCATTCATGAAGCCGGGGCCACGGATGTCGACAATTTCCGGCACCTTCTCACGCAGCGATTCCAGGCGCTGCTTGAGCCGGCCGCCGAGTTGGTCGGCGCGGCCGCACAGATCCTCATCCTTGATGACATCGAGGACGGCATGAGCGGCGGCAATGCCGAGCGGATTGCCGCCATAGGTACCCCCGAGGCCGCCTGGGCCGGGCGCATCCATGATTTCGGCACGACCGGTGACGGCTGCAAGCGGGAAGCCGCCAGCAAGGCTCTTGGCCATCGTGATCAGGTCCGGCGCGACTTCATGGTGATCCATGGCGAACATCTTGCCGGTGCGGGCAAAGCCGGTCTGGACCTCATCGGCGATGAGCAGGATGCCGTGCTGGTCGCACAGCTCGCGCAGCGCCTTCATAAAGGAAACGGGCGCCGGATAGAAACCGCCTTCGCCCTGCACAGGCTCGATGATGATCGCGGCGACGCGCTGCGGGTCGACGTCGGCGGCAAACAGCTTCTTCAGAGCGGTCAGCGACTGGTCGGCGGTGACACCGTGGAGCTCGACGGGGAACGGGATATGGAAGACATCGCCCGGCATCGCGCCGAAGCCAACCTTGTAGGGGACGACCTTGCCGGTCAATGCCATTCCCATGAAGGTACGGCCATGGAAACCGCCACCGAAGGCGATGACAGCGGAACGGCCGGTCGCAGCGCGAGCAATCTTGACGGCGTTTTCGACGGCTTCTGCGCCGGTCGTGACGAAAATTGTCTTCTTTTCAAAATTACCGGGCGTCAGTGCGTTGAGACGCTCAGCAAGATGCACGTAGCTTTCGTAGGGTACGACCTGATGGCAGGTGTGGGTGAAATGATCGAGCTGGTCCTTTACCGCCGCAATCACGCGGGGGTGCCGATGGCCGGTGTTGAGCACGGCGATACCGGCTGCGAAGTCGATATAGCGGCGGCCTTCCTTGTCCCAGATCTCGGAATTCTCGGCGCGGTCGGCATAGATCTGCGTGGTCATGCCAACACCACGGGAAATGGCGGCATTCTTGCGGTCTGTGAGGGTGGTCGCGGTCATCTTTGCGTTCCTGCGTTAGAGAATCCGGAATTATCTTGCATAACTTCTGCAAGACTTATAGAAAATACCTACATTTTTTCTGCAAGAACGCAAGCGTGATTTTCCGCTTCAAACCGCTGGCGTTTTCAGCAATGGTTCACGGCAAAAAACAGCGGGACCTTCTCCCGCCAAAGACAACGAAACCAGGAATATTGGCTTATGAACAACGAGGCGCCCGTGCGCTACAAGGTGGCCGAGGCTGCGAAACTGGCAGGCGTCTCCGCCTCGACACTGCGCCTCTGGGAAAGCCAGGGCCTCGTCGTCCCGAGCCGCTCGGATACCGGCCACCGGCAATATAGCGCCGAGGACGTGGCGCGACTGAAGCGGATTTCATTCTACCGGGTGGAACGCGGCCTCAACCCGGCAGCAATCCGCGAGGCACTGGAGAGCGAAGAGCCTTCGGATCTCTCCGAAACAAGCGTGATTTCGGACATCGGGCGACGGTTGCGCAGCTTGAGACACGCTGGCGGTAAAACCTTGGACCAGGTCGCAGGCGACATGGGTATAACAGCCTCAACGCTCTCCACGCTGGAGCGGACGTCACAGGGCGTCAGCTTCAAGACGCTGCATGACCTAGCGGAATATTACGGAACGACCGTCTCGCGCCTGTCCGGCGAAGACACTGATGACCTGCCGGGCGTCGTTCGCGCTGGCGAGTGGCGCGCCTGGCCGGAAACGACACCGGGGGTCACCGTGCAGCTGCTTGCCGAGGGTCGCACCATGATGGACTGCCACAGGTTCGTGCTGGCTCCTGGCGCCGCCAGTGAGGGCGCCTACCGTCACGACGGCGAGGAGTTCATGCACGTACTCTCCGGCCGTCTCGAACTGGTGCTGGATTCCGATCAGTTTTTTGACCTCGGCCCGGGGGATTCGCTCTACTTCGAAAGCCGTCGTTATCACTCCTGGCGCAATCGCCATGATGGTGAGACGATTCTCATCTGGATCAACACTCCGCCGACGTTCTGACGTCCAAAGCGGTATCGCCCAGGCCGACTTTGCGCTATAGCGCCACAACAGCATTTGAACGAAAGACAAGACCGATGGCGGCCACCATACGTTATCACGAAGGCGACATCTCCGCGGCCGATGCCGGCCGCTACACCGGCGCAATCGCGATTGATACCGAGACGCTCGGGCTGGTGCCACGACGCGACCGTCTCTGCGTCGTGCAGCTTTCGCCGGGCGACGGATCGGCCGATGTCATCCGCATCGCCGCCGGCCAGAAGGATGCTCCCAACCTCGTGGCGTTGCTCGCCGATACCGGACGTCAGAAGATCTTCCACTACGGCCGCTTTGACATTGCCGTGCTCTTTCACACCTTCGGCGTGACGGCACAGCCAGTTTTTTGCACCAAGATCGCCTCCCGACTCTGCCGCACCTATACGGACCGGCACGGCCTTAAGGACAATCTGAAAGAGATGCTCGACGTCGACGTCTCAAAGGCACAGCAGTCGTCGGACTGGGCGGCGGCGACCCTGTCCCAGGCGCAGCTCGAATACGCGGCTTCGGATGTGCTCTATCTCCACGCGCTGCGTGACAAGCTGACTGCTCGCCTCGTGCGCGACGGCCGCATGGAGCACGCGACTGCCTGCTTTGAATTCCTACCGACCCGCGCGAAACTCGACCTGCTTGGATGGGACGAGACGGACATCTTCGCCCACAGCTAGTGGTCTTGCTCCTCTGTCGAAATCGAAACCGGGTGCGGCTTCCGCGCGCCGGCAATTAGCAATTTCTTAAGATAGCTTAATTAGGATGCTTATCAATTTTTAAGCATTCGACGACGCGATGCAGCGTCACACAGGCGGGAGGACCTGCCGGAATGCGAGGGGCCCGATGAGCGCGGCTCTCCTGTAACCTGCTTTTCACAGCATTTTACGATGGAAGGAGCATGCCATGTTGACTCCGGTTCGTGCAGCGTCAAATGCAAGTTTTTCGGCTCAGGGACAGAGCGCGTCCCTCAATGCCGACAG
Organism: Hyphomicrobiales bacterium; assembly: GCA_900489925.1. Lineage (GTDB taxonomy): Bacteria > Pseudomonadota > Alphaproteobacteria > Rhizobiales > Rhizobiaceae > Rhizobium. Next base: position 778,739 of record UEHQ01000002.1, read on the forward strand.
CCTAGTGCGCGCCGCAACGGCGATTGCACCGGTTCAACAAGTCGAGACGACGGATTTGAATTCGGCGATCGCAGGCAAGCTGAGCATTCTCCTGCTCGCTGTCCGCGAACGGATGGTGGAGGCACTGCTCGACGCTCTCAAGACGACCGGCGATGCTATTGCTCTGCCGCGTGATGATGCGGAGACCAATCTTGTCTTTGCCTCCCGCCTCGCCGAGGCCATCCAGAAGCTGCCGGCATCGAAGATCGCGCAGATCGAACGGCAGCTTGTCGCGCAAGGTCACGATATCCCGGTGCGCCTTCTGGTCGAGGCGCTCAAGAATCCGACCGGCCCGGAAGCCGCTCGTGTTGTCGCCTATCTCGAAACCATGCGCTACAAGGACCGCGATCTCGTAGCGCGCGCCGTCAACCGTTCCTATGGCCAGAATGACGCCGCGCCGCGCCAGGAACAACGCGCGGAAATCAGTATCCAGCGAGAGAACCGTCCCGTCGCCAACAAAGTAACGGTCCCGACGCAGAGCGAGCGAGCGAGCGAGACGCCGGCAAAGACCATAGTCACGGCGGCTGCCACCGGCGACACCAAGTCGACTGAAAGACCCGTGTCGACCGGTCAGATCGCCAACGTCGCAGATGCTCGCCTCGGCGAGAAGATTTCGACCGCGACGATGAAGGAAGCGCAGCAGCCCTCCGAGGCGAAAAGTGCCGCCTTCAAACCGGAAGATACCGATCGCATCATCGCCGACACCGCTGAAAGCACAGCGCCGATAGAACCAGAACCAGCGCCGGTGGCAGCAAAGGCTGATCCCATCATCCCGAAGAGCTGGGCCGGCATTCCCGCCTCCTTGTCGGAGGACGCGACGGATCTGATCGTTGCTATCATCCGCGATCAGGAGAGCGAAACCTTGCTGGAGGCGGCCGATATCGATCCCGCGGTGGACATCGACGTCATTCTCGATGACGCCCTGATTGGCGACATTCCCGACGAGCTGATCCGACCATCCGATCAGCCGGCACTGCAGGCAGTGGTTGCCCGTCAGGCGTCTCCACTCACGGCCCAACCGGCGCTGGATGCGGCGGCGATCAATGCAGCCGCGAACCGACAGACAACGCACGAAGCAGATCCGCGCCCCGCTGATGCGCCGACGATCGACATGGCCTACGCGCCCGTGTTGATGAAGATCGTCGAGGGCGTGCCGTATGCGCCGCAGCCCTATCAGTTCGCCAAGGATGAGGCGGACGATAGCGGCTCCAGGGAAATGCATCGGGAAGACCACGACGCCGGACCACAATCCGACGAGCAGGAAGACGAAGGCGATTCGGACGCTCCGGCGGATGGCGCCGCAGACGAGCCGGCAATGCTTGCAGATGCCGACGATGCTCCCCCACCGGTCGCACAACAGAACGACACGTCGATGCAGCTTCTTCCGGCACCCGGTCTGGCCATGCCGCCGGTGGCCGGGGAGGCCTATGCCCTTTACCGCCGCATGGTCGGCTGGGAATAAATCGGCTTTCAACGAACCAAAACAAAGAACCCGCCGGATCGCTCCGGCGGGTTCTCTTATTCTTCAAGCCATGACGGCTGGCGATTATTCGCCGCGGTTCTTCAGAGCCGCGCCGAGGATGTCGCCGAGCGAAGCGCCAGAGTCGGACGAACCGAACTGAGCAACGGCTTCCTTCTCTTCAGCGATTTCCAGAGCCTTGATCGAAAGCATGACCTTGCGGTCCTTCTTCGAGAAGTTGGTGACGCGAGCGTCAACCGTCTGGCCAACCGAGAAGCGCTCCGGACGCTGGTCGTCGCGATCGCGAGCGAGGTCAGCGCGGCGGATGAACGAGGTGATGTCTTCGTGGTCTACGAGCTTCACTTCGATGCCACCGTCGTTGACGGCGATGACTTCAGCCGAAACAACAGCGTTCTTGCGCAGGTCGCCGGAAGCAGCAGCTTCGCCGACCGAGTCCTTGCCGAGCTGCTTGATGCCGAGCGAGATGCGCTCCTTTTCGACGTCTACATCGAGAACGACGGCCTTAACGACATCGCCCTTGTTGTATTCTTCGATGACCTGTTCGCCCGGACGGTTCCAGTCGAGGTCGGAGAGGTGCACCATGCCGTCAACATCGCCGTCGAGGCCGATGAACAGGCCGAATTCGGTCTTGTTCTTGACTTCGCCTTCGACTTCAGTGCCGGCCGGATGGTTGCGAGCGAATGCCGCCCACGGGTTTTCCAGGGTCTGCTTGAGGCCGAGCGAAATACGACGCTTGGACGGATCGACTTCGAGAACGACGACTTCGACTTCCTGGCTCGTGGACAGGATCTTGCCGGGGTGTACGTTCTTCTTGGTCCAGGACATTTCCGAGATGTGGATCAGGCCTTCGATGCCCGGCTCCAGCTCGACGAACGCACCGTAGTCGGTGATGTTCGTGACGGTACCGGAAATCTTCTTGCCTTCCGGATACTTGGCCTGGATGCCATCCCACGGATCCGACTCGAGCTGCTTCATGCCGAGCGAGATGCGGTGGGTTTCCTGGTTGATGCGGATGATCTGAACCTTGACCTGCTGGCCAATGGACAGGATTTCCGACGGATGGTTCACACGGCGCCATGCCATGTCGGTGACGTGCAGCAGGCCGTCGATGCCGCCGAGGTCAACGAACGCACCGTAATCGGTGATGTTCTTGACGACGCCGTCAACAACCTGGCCTTCTTCGAGGTTCTGAACGATTTCAGAACGCTGCTCGGCACGGGATTCTTCGAGAACCGTACGACGCGATACAACGATGTTGCCGCGACGCTTGTCCATCTTGAGGATTTCGAAGGGCTGCGGGTTGTGCATCAGCGGGGTAACGTCGCGGATCGGACGGATGTCGACCTGTGAACGCGGCAGGAAGGCAATCGCGCCGTCGAGGTCAACCGTGAAGCCGCCCTTGACCTGGTTGAAGATAACGCCTTCAACGCGCTCACCAGCTTCGAACTTGGCTTCGAGCTTGACCCAGCTCTCTTCGCGGCGAGCCTTTTCGCGCGACAGAACAGCTTCGCCGAGTGCGTTTTCGATGCGCTCAACGTAAACTTCGACTTCGTCGCCGACCTTGAGCGTGCCGTCCTTGGCCTTGGCGCCGAATTCCTTGAGCAGAATGCGACCTTCGACCTTGAGGCCAACGTCGACAACGGCGGAGTCCTTCTCGATTGCCGTTACGATACCCTTGGTTACATAGCCTTCAGCCAGATCGTTCTTGGCAAAGGATTCTTCCAGAAGGGCCGCGAAATCTTCGCGAGAGGGAGTAGCTACTGACATGAAATCTCCTGCGTGTCCGGATATCTGGACACGTATGCGCCGGTTGGTTCGTGTTGAATGAGCCTGATCCCCGTCCGCCCTCTCATCGAAGGCAATCCGGCGCTTGGACGGAATTTCAGGCTGTCTTGCAAGGCGAGTCGGGCAAAGCCCTGAGCAAACGCCTCAATTCATGTATTTCGGTTCAAGGCCGCATCGATGATCGATTTCGCAGCTTGAAACGCGGCCTCTATACTCATTTCCGACGTATCAAGCAAGTGCGCGTCTTCCGCTGGTTTCAAAGGGCTGTCGGCTCGTCCCATGTCGCGTTCGTCGCGCCGTTTGACGTCCTCGAAAATCTCCTCGTAGTCGGCCGGGCCTCCCCTGCCAATAATCTCGTCATAGCGGCGTCGGGCACGTACCTCCGGCGAGGCCGTCACGTAGAGCTTCACCGGCGCCTGCGGGCAGACCACGGTTCCGATATCGCGACCGTCGAGCACGGTGCCCGGCTGCTTTTCCGAAAACCGGCGCTGTGCCTCCACCAGCGCGCGACGCACGGACGGCATGACAGCAATCTTCGATGCAGCTTCGCCGATCTCGTGTTTCGAGAGTATGTCGCGATCCAGACCGCCGAGTTCAACCTCGCGAGCAATCTTTTCGGCGATTATTTCATTATCGAGGGGCAGGCCGGCGTCGAGCAGCGCCTTCGCCGTTGCGCGATAGGTCAGGCCGGTATCGAGATGATGGAAACCATAGGCCTCGGCAATCTGGCGCGATAACGTGCCCTTGCCGGCCGCGGCCGGCCCATCGATGGCGATCGTGAAGTTCTGCGTGGTCATGGATGCACTCATTCCGTGGTCAATCCGCCGTAATGGCGAACGAGGTCGATCATCTCGGCCTGATCCGGCATTTCGCTAAGCCCTGTCGCGACCCCTTCGCGATCGGCAACCGGTCGGTTCTGGCTGACCTTCCACTTGCCTTCGATCGAGGAGATTTCGATTTCGATGCCGACGATGCCTTTCATCTGCGCACGGATGAAATCGTCCGGCGCGTCGCCGACCGCCCACGGCTTCTCCCGCGCCCCTTCCTGCTGACGGGTGATCGCGGTGATTTGCGCCAGAAGCCAGTTCGCGTCCTCGATCACCCGCGCTGAGCCCTTCGCCTGCACGATGGCATAGTTCCACGTCGGCACGACCTTGCCGGTCTCCTGCTTGGTCTTGTACCAGGACGGCGTGACGTATGAATTGGCACCCTGGAACACCGCAAGCACCTCGGCGCCGGCCTCAATATCCCGCCATTGCCCGTTGGCTCTCGCGACATGTAGGCGCAGCGTCCCCTTTTGCGAGGCGGCAGCATCCAGAAGGAAGGGCACGGGGTTGGCGATCAGGCCCGACTGGCCGGCGGTGATGAGCAGGCCAAGTGGATGGGCGCGGACCAACGCATGCTGGGTATCGAGATCGTCTTCTCTGAAGTGCGGGGGCTGATACATCGGGCGATCCATTCGGGTGCCGGGGCAATGCCGGCTTTCCCTTGCAAATGAACAATATCCGGGTCACTAACACAATGGACGGTGCCGGTCATCCAGTCGTTGCGTAACTAGCATGAGCAAAGCATGAAGTTTGGCTTTGACATGTAAGGCTGCAACGATTATGGGGACCGGCTTATAAATTCCGAACAGAACGCCGGTTTTAACGGCATTTGCCGAATCTAGGTTCGGCCATTCTCACGAGGCTAACAGTGGCGAAAGCGGAACTTGGAACCAAGCGTACCGATCCGGAAACCGGCAAGCGATTTTACGACCTGAACCGGGATCCGATCGTTTCTCCTTACACAGGCAAGTCCTACCCCCTCTCCTACTTCGAGGAAACCTCGGCCGCTGCTGCCGCAGAAGCCCAGGACGAAGAAGAGGTCGCGGAAGTCGATGCCGAAAGCACGGAAGTCGAACTGGTCTCGCTCGAGGACGCCGATGAAGGCGCATCCGGCGACGACATTCCTGATATGGGCGATGACGACGTCGAAATCGAAGGCGATGACGACGATACCTTCCTCGAAGCTGACGAAGACGACGATGACGACGACATGAGCGACATCATCGGCGTGACCGGCGACGAAGACGAAGTCTGATCCGATAACTATCGGCCCGGACGAGAAAATTTCGCCGGGCCTATTTTTTTGGGCTTGCCATCTCCGAAAACCGGAAGTAATAAGCCGCCACTTCCTGAGGCAAAGCGCTTCGCGAAGCATCCCAGGCCCGGCCACAAACCGGACCACCCTGATGGGGCTATAGCTCAGCTGGGAGAGCGCTTGCATGGCATGCAAGAGGTCAGCGGTTCGATCCCGCTTAGCTCCACCAAATCTTCCTTCTTCTGAGTTCTAGTCCGATGCTCGATCCTTTGTGACGTTCCGCATCACCTGAATTTGATCGCCTGGTGCGTCACTTTGCAGCGCGCTGAAGCTTCGCCTGCCAGTAATTTCGCCCAGTTCGCGCCGTTTAACGCTGCCGCAAATGCGGAGGCTGACCTCCAGACTGTACGCTGGCTAGCTGCGGAGGCGCGCAATGTCACAAGATACGCATGGCCGGAAAATCGCTCTTTCCCATCATATCCTGCCGACCTCCGGTACGATGATCGGCATCTGCATGACATTGATCGGCCTGGTGAAGGTCACGGAGCTCAAAGGGCAAAGCAGTCATGTCGACGAATATGCCGCCCTCGCGACGCTGGTGTTCCTCGCCAGTGCAATGAGCTCATATTTGTCGTTGCGGATGGAGGACAATGTGGTGGCAAGCAGACGGCTGGAACTGTTCGCAGACCAGTGCTTTCTGCTGGGCCTTGTCGCAATCGTCGGAATCGGGGTGCTGTTCGCGTACTCGGTGATCTAGCGGCGATCGGATTCGCAAACGCCCGCCGGCCGGCGGGCGCGTATCAGCCGTGCTTATCTACTCAGGCCTTGCAAGCCGGCGATGACATCATGGCAGATTCAGCCAGCGCTTTCGTCTTGTGCGCGCCGCCGACCATCATTTCCATCTTGCCGTCTGGATGCTTGGAAACCACGCTGCATTTCGCACTGTCATGGGGATGCACAACGTAATAATGGGTTGCCGCCATTGTTGGAACGGCGCCAATTGCCAGGATCGCAATAGTCAAAGCTGTTTTCTTGATCATCGCACTCCTCCGTCAGTAGGACTGGCAGTGTTGTTGCCAGCTTGGAGGTAGCTATGGCCCGCCCCTACTTTGACAAAGCGTCATTTCGGCGCATGCAAGGGGAACGGGCATAGCAGGTCCGGCGGGGGTGAAAACGCGTGTAATTACGGCTGACGCGGTTGACCATGTCGCGCTTTCTTCATTATCGCATCGGATAAAGAGGTCGATCGAAATCCAGGGAGGCCGTGGCCGTTGTTTCTCTTTTCAAAACTTGTCTGGGTTTTCGGACAGCCGCTCTCTCTCGCTTTTCTTTTCGCGCTGCTCTCCGTGCTTCTGAGCTGCATCCGGTGGCGCAAGACGGGTATCGCGAGCGCGGCACTTGGAGCGCTCATCCTTTTCGTCACGCTCTACACGAGCCTCGGTACCTATCTTCTGCAGGGACTGGAGGAGCGCTTTCCAAAGCCTGAGGATCCCGAAAACCTGCAGTGCATGATCGTGCTTGGCGGTGCCTTCGAAAACGAGGTCAATACGGCGCGGCACGGCATCGAATTCAACGCCGGCGGAGACCGATTCATCGAAGCGCTGCGTCTTGCGCAGAAATACCCGCAATCTCGCATTCTGATTTCGGGCGGCGACGGCTCGATGTCGGGCATCTACGAGGGGGACGCCGTCACTTCCGCACGCTTCTTCCCGCTGTTCGGCGTCGGAAAGGAACGACTGGTCGAAGAGACGACATCGCGTACCACCTTTGAAAACGCGACGAACACCAAGGAACTCCTGGCAAGCCAGGGACTGTCTGACTGCCTGCTGATCACGTCGGGCTACCACATGCCGCGCTCGGTCGGCATCTTTCGCAAGCAAGGAATCAATATCGTTCCCTGGCCGACCGATTACCGGACCGACGGACATGAGGTCCTAGGGATCGACTTCACCCAGCCGAACCGGAACTCGCAGAACATGGCAACGGCCATTCGTGAGTGGTTCGGGCTCGTCGGATACTATTTTGCCGGGCGCACGTCAGCGCTCTATCCGGGCTAACCCAGGCTATTTCTTGGAGATGGTCACGAACTTCGTGCCACGCACTCGGGCAGTGACCGTGCACTGCTCCTTTGTCGGGTCGGCATCCGGGCGGTCGCAGAACCGCGGATGCATCTTCATGGCCAGCACCATGTTGCCAAAACGCTGGACGAAGTCGTAGCCGTAGATCTGCGCGGTCGCGATCATGAAGTAGCCGCCTTCGGCGACCTGGAGGTAGAAGTTGTAGGTGCAGCCATCGTCGTTGCAGCCGGGCCCCTTCTCGCCGTCGCAGGTGAGTTCACCTTCATTGACCACCGCATCGATCAGGCCGTCATTGTTGATGTCCTGACGCGTTACGAAGGCGTCCGAGAACTCAGCCTTGGTGCACTGCTCCTGAAAGTGCTTCTTCTCGTATATCTCCGGATCGGAAAGCAACGATTGCTGAGCGAAGGCGGCAACGGGCATCACGAGGAATGCGAGAAGGTTCAGGGCGATCAGGAGCGTTTTCACGGGTTTCTCTTTTGGCCGAATAGAGGGCTGTCAATCGATGACTTTGGCAGAGTCGCCTTGCGCCGCCCTTGCCGCCATGATTCATTCATCAGGATATCCTGTCGGTCTCCGGAGCACCGCATGTCATTGTTCGTCTATCTGGATTATGCCGGCGTTGCGCTTTTTGCAGCGACTGGTGCGCTCGCAGCATCGCGCAAGCAGCTCGATCTGGTCGGCTTCCTGTTTTTTGCGATCGTGACCGGGGCCGGCGGCGGCACAGTGCGCGACATGGTTCTCGGTCGTGTGCCGGTGTTCTGGGTCTTGAACCCGACCTATATCCTAGTTTGCTGCGCCGCCGGCATCATCGTCTTCTTCACGGCCCATCTGGTCGAGTCACGCTATCGCTTGCTGATATGGCTCGATGCCGTCGGACTGTCGGCTTATTCCGTCATGGGCGCCGCCAAGGGCCTTGCGGCAACGGGTTCGCCGACGATCGCCATCGTCACCGGCACATTAACCGCGACGTTCGGCGGGATCCTGCGCGATCTGCTTGCCAACGAGCCATCGGTGCTGTTGCGGCCGGAAATCTATATCACCGCAGCGCTGATCGGCTCCGGCATCTTCACGGCCGCGAATGGGCTTGATCTACCCATATACTCGGCGTCCGCCGTGGGTGTGCTTGCGGCCTTTGCCGTCCGCGGCGGTGCGCTCTATTTCGGCTGGACGATCCCGACCTACAAGGCCAAGCCCGGCCGGCACCCTGACGATGTGATGTAGCTTAGCGCAGCTTCGGCCGCAGCCGGATAACCACGTCGACATGGGCAATTTCCATGCCCTCGGGAGGCTCCGGCAGGTTGGCGATCGTCAGATTGCTGACTGGGATATCGAGGACGTCGTTGTCGCCCTCAATGAAGAAATGGTGGTGATCGGAGACATTGGTGTCGAAGTACGTCTTCGCGCTTTCCACCGCGAGCACACGAATCATGCCGGCTTCAGTGAACTGGTGCAGCGTGTTGTAAACCGTTGCGAGAGAAACCGGCACGCCGGCCTCCACCGCTTCGTCGTGCAATTCCTCGACCGTCAGATGCCGGTCGCCCTTTGCAAAGAGCAGATCACCCAGGGCCACACGCTGTCGCGTCGGTCGCAAGCCTGCGCTACGCAGCCTTGCTTCGATGGTAAGCGGGGCTTCAGCCGCCATTCGACGAACTCCGTTTAATCTAGCGTCCAGCAATCAGGTTTCCTTAGCCATATAACTTTTGCGCAAAAGCCTTTCAATAGCTTCAATGGGGACAACAGGTGCGAAAAGGCCGCGAAATCGGGCTTTTCGAGCAAATACCTCTGGCCGAGGGCTTGGCCTTCCTGTATGCGACCACCAAATAAGGCGCACAGCCGGTCCTTGTTGGTGGGGAAGCTCAGCCATGCTTATGCTTCATTTTCTGCTGTACTTGGACTAAACGTTCACATCCATCGGCATAGTTGCGGGGGGAATTAGAGTTTTCATGGCGACGAAACAATCCAGCTACAACTACGAGGAAATCCTGGCCTGCGGCCGCGGAGAGCTGTTTGGCCCGGGCAATGCGCAGCTGCCGCTGCCGCCGATGCTGATGGTCCATCGGATCACCGATATTTCCGAAACCGGCGGCGCCTTCGACAAGGGCTATATCCGCGCCGAATACGACGTGAAGCCGGATGACTGGTATTTCCCCTGCCACTTCCAGGGCAACCCGATCATGCCGGGCTGCCTTGGTCTTGACGGCATGTGGCAGCTGACCGGCTTCTTCCTCGGCTGGCTGGGCGAGCCCGGACGCGGCATGGCGCTGTCTACGGGTGAAGTGAAGTTCAAGGGCATGATCCGCCCGACCACGAAGCTTCTCGAATACGGCATCGATTTCAAGCGCGTCATGCGCGGCCGCCTGGTTCTCGGCACTGCCGATGGCTGGCTGAAGGCTGATGGCGAAACCATCTACCAGGCAACCGACCTGCGCGTCGGCCTGTCCAAGGACAAAGAAGCCTGATTTCGCCGGGCACTCGTGCCCGGTTCTCCAAGTTAGAAAAAACGAAAAGGTCGAAACACATGAGACGGGTAGTTGTCACGGGTCTGGGCGTTGTTTCCTCGATCGGCAATGATGCCGCCGAGGTCACCGCTTCGCTGCGCGATGCCAAGTCCGGCATTTCCTTCTCCAACGATTTTGCCGAGCACGGTTTCAAGTGCCAGGTCTGGGGTCGTCCGACGCTTGATCCGACGGATCTCGTTGATCGCCGTGCCATGCGCTTCCTCTCCCAGGGCGGTGCGTGGAATCACGTTGCGATGAAGCAGGCGATCGCCGATTCCGGCCTCGAAGAAAGCGACATCAGCAACAACGAGCGCACCGGCATCATCATGGGCTCGGGCGGTCCTTCGACCCGCACCCTGATCGAAGCTGCCGAGATCACCATCAAGAACAACAGCCCGAAGCGCATCGGCCCGTTCGCCGTGCCGAAGGCGATGTCTTCGACGGCGTCCGCCACGCTCGCTACCTGGTTCAAGATCCACGGCGTCAACTACTCGATCTCCTCGGCCTGCTCGACATCCGCGCATTGCATCGGCAACGCCGCCGAAATGATCCAGTGGGGCAAGCAGGACATCATGTTCGCCGGCGGCCACGAGGATCTCGACTGGACGATGTCGAACCTGTTCGACGCCATGGGCGCCATGTCCTCCAAGTACAACGACACCCCGGCAACGGCCTCGCGTGCTTACGACGTCAGCCGTGACGGCTTCGTCATCGCCGGCGGCGCTGGCGTTCTTGTCCTCGAAGAGCTGGAACACGCCAAGGCCCGCGGCGCCAAGATCTACGCTGAAATCGTCGGCTACGGCGCGACCTCCGACGGTTACGACATGGTCGCTCCGTCGGGCGAAGGTGCTATCCGCTGCATGCGCCAGGCGCTTTCGACCGTGAAGGGCGATGTCGACTACGTCAACACGCACGGCACCTCGACGCCCGTCGGCGACAGCAAGGAGATCGGCGCGATCCGCGAAGTATTCGGCGCCAAGATGCCGCACATCCAGTCGACCAAGTCGCTGACCGGTCACTCGCTGGGCGCTGCCGGCGTGCAGGAATCGATCTACTCGCTGTTGATGATGCAGGCTGGCTTCATCGGCGAAAGCGCTCACATCACCGAGCTCGACCCGGAATTCGACGGCGTACCGATCGTTCGCAAGCGCATCGACGATGCCAAGATCGACATCGCGCTCTCCAACTCTTTCGGCTTCGGCGGCACCAACGCCACGCTCGTCTTCCAGCGCTACAACGGATAACAATATGACGGGAATCATGCAGGGTAAGCGCGGGCTTATCATGGGCGTTGCGAACAACCATTCCATCGCCTGGGGAATTTCAAAGGCGCTGGCAGCACAGGGTGCAGAACTTGCCTTCACCTACCAAGGTGACGCACTGGGCAAGCGCGTCAAGCCGCTGGCGGCCGAGGTCGGATCCGACTTCGTCCTGCCGTGCGACGTTGAAGACATTGCCTCGGTCGACGCCACGGTCGAAGCGATCAAGGAACGCTGGGGCACGCTCGACTTCGTCGTGCATGCTATCGGCTTTTCCGACAAGAACGAGCTGAAGGGCCTTTATGCCGACACCACGCGCGACAATTTCAGCCGCACGATGGTCATCTCCTGCTTCTCCTTCACGGAAATCGCCAAGCGCCTTGCGCCGCTGATGAACGAAGGCGGATCGATGCTGACGCTGACCTATAACGGCTCGACGCGCGTCATTCCGAACTACAACGTCATGGGCGTTGCCAAGGCAGCACTCGAGGCCTCCGTGCGCTATCTGGCGGCTGACTACGGCCCGCGCGGCATTCGCGTCAACGCGATCTCCGCAGGCCCGATCCGCACGCTTGCCGGCGCCGGCATATCCGATGCGCGCGCCATCCTTTCCTGGAACCAGCAGAACTCGCCGCTGCGCAAGACCGTGACGATCGATCACGTCGGCAATTCGGCCCTCTACCTGCTCTCCGACATGGCGGCAGGCGTCACCGGCGAAATCCACTTCGTCGATGCCGGGTTCAACATCACCTCGATGCCGGCGCTCGAGGCGCTGCGCAAGGCAGATGTGGAATAAGACAGAAAGCCGGGCTCCAAGCCCGGCTTTTCTTTTAGGCGCATCCGCTAGGGATGCATGACTTGCCGCAGGATTGCCGCCGAGTCGCGAGCGCCCCAACGGGTCGCAATCTTCCCGCCTTCAATGACAAACCATTCCATTGCGGTGATATCGTAGCTTTTTCCGGTCGGGTCATGACCGACGAGACCGCGAAAGAAACCGGTATAGCGACCAGTCTCCCGGTAGCGGGCGACGACATTCTGCCCTTCGGCAGCGATATCGAGGATCTCGAGGTTTATGTTCATACCCTCGTGGAGCTCGTGCCAGATGGGCTCGACATCGTCGAGCCCGCCATATCCCAGAACACCGTAGATCCGCGCGTCCGAGGCAAATAGCGCCCGCAGCGCTGGTATGTCGAAGCGGTTGAATGCCTCGACATAGGCTCTGACGAGGTCCTTGTTGGCTTCTGCGTCCATGGCTTCCCCCTCCACTAGGCGTGCTGGGGGAAGTCTAGCAGATCTGAAAGATCTGCCTATGCCGGAGGTTACTTCTTCGCCCAGAGCACCTTGAAGCGGGCGTTGCGGCAGGTCTCGCCGCTTTCCTTGAAGTTTGCGGCAAGGACCGGCTCGTAGGGCAAACCACGGTTGGCGACCAACAGCAGGCGTCCGCCGCCACGCAACGCCGAAGCGGCTGTCTTGATCATCGCCTGGCCGAGTGACGGCTCCGCCGCGTGGCCTTCGTGGAACGGCGGGTTCATGATGATGAGATCGTACTTGTCCTTGACCGGCTCGCCGGCCAGATCGTGCCAGAAGAAACGCGCGGGCACGCCAGGGCAGTTTTCCGCCATATTGGCCTTGGCGGCCTCCAGGGCGGCGTGATTGGCCTCGTAGAGGTCGAGACGGCTGACGCCGGGGGATCGGTCGGCCAGCTCAACGGAGAGATAGCCCCAGCCAGCGCCGAAATCGGCGACGTCGCCGGTGAAATCGACCGGCAGGCGCGAGGCGAGCAGTTCCGAGCCGTCGTCGATGCGGTCGTGGGAGAACATGCCGGCGGCGGCCTCGAAGCGGCCATCGACACGTACCGGCGGCTTGGCGAACTTGGCAATGATCTCGCTGGAATCGGCAGGCGCGCCGAACCAGAAGGCGACGCCGTGGTATTTCGGCATGTGCTCGAGCGACAGGCCGAAGGCTTCCATGCGCTTGCGCAGCGGCTGGATGCCGTCTTCCTTGCCGCCGGCGACGACGACGAGACCGCCCATCTTCACGCGGCTGAGTGCTTCGGCGATATTCGCCTCGTTCTCGCCCTTGTGCTTGTTGCAGAGAACCAGAACGGCATCGTAGTCCTCGCCTTCGACCTCAGGCGTGGTTTCGATGCGCTGGGCGAGCAGCTGCCGGTACAGCGACCGAAAGCCCTGTACGGCGCTCAGCGAGGCGGCAAAGCCCTCCGGCAGGGCAAAGCCCGCCTGGGCGCTGAGGAAGAGCACGCGCTCGCCCTCGCCGGGCGCCTCGACGGTGCCGCTTACAAAGGGGTGGAACAGTGTCTTCAGCGTCTCGCTGCTCATCGTCTTATCTCGATCTTGAATAGAAAAAGGGCGCGAGAAGATTCCCGCGCCCATGAAGTCTTCGGAAGGCGCAGCTTACTCGGCTGCTTCTTCCTTCTTTTTGTCGGCAGGAATTTCCTGGCCGGTTGCCTGGTCGACAACCTTCATCGACAGGCGGACCTTGCCGCGCTCGTCGAAGCCGAGGAGCTTGACCCAAACCTTCTGACCTTCCTTGACGACGTCCTGGGTCTTGGCAACACGCTCGGAAGCGAGCTGCGAGATGTGGACGAGGCCGTCGCGGGCGCCGAAGAAGTTGACGAAGGCGCCGAAGTCGGCGGTCTTCACAACGGTGCCTTCGTAGATCACGCCGATTTCAGGCTCGGCAACGATCGAGTGGATCCACTTGCGGGCCGCTTCGATTTCCTTGCCCGAGGAAGATGCGATCTTCACGGTGCCGTCGTCTTCGATATTGATCTTCGCGCCGGTCTTTTCGACGATTTCGCGGATGACCTTGCCGCCGGAGCCGATGACTTCACGGATCTTGTCGACCGGGATGTTCATAACTTCGATGCGCGGAGCGAATTCGCCGAGCTGGCCACGGCTCTCGGTGATGGCGTTTGCCATTTCGCCGAGGATGTGGTTGCGGCCGCCCTTTGCCTGGCTGAGCGCGACCTTCATGATCTCTTCGGTGATACCGGCGATCTTGATGTCCATCTGCAGCGAGGTGATGCCGTCGGCGGTGCCGGCGACCTTGAAGTCCATGTCGCCGAGGTGGTCTTCGTCGCCGAGGATGTCGGAGAGAACCGCGAAGCGGTCACCTTCGAGGATGAGGCCCATGGCGATACCGGCAACCGGTTTAGCGAGCGGAACGCCGGCATCCATCAGAGCGAGCGAGGTGCCGCAGACGGTTGCCATCGAGGACGAGCCGTTGGACTCGGTGATTTCCGAGACAACGCGGAGCGTGTAGGGGAACTGCTCGGCGGTCGGCAGCATCGGGCGGATAGCGCGCCATGCGAGCTTGCCGTGACCGATTTCGCGGCGGCCCGGAGAGCCCATGCGGCCGGTTTCGCCAACAGAGTAGGGAGGGAAGTTGTAATGGAGCAGGAAGCGCTCCTTATACATGCCCGTCAGGCTATCGACGTACTGTTCGTCTTCGCCGGTGCCGAGGGTGGCAACGACGATCGCCTGCGTTTCACCACGGGTGAAGAGAGCAGAACCGTGGGTGCGCGGCAGGAGGCCGACTTCCGATACGATCGGGCGAACGGTCTCGAGGTCGCGGCCGTCGATGCGGCTCTTGGTGTCGAGGATGTTCCAACGAACGATCTTGGCCTGCAGGTGCTTGAAGATCGCGCCGATGACTTCGGCAGTGTACTTCGGCTCTTCGCCTTCCGGGAAGAAGTGCGCCTTGACCTTTGCCTTGACGGCGTCGACGGCAGCGTAGCGTTCAGCCTTCTGGGTGTTCTTGTAGGCGGTGCGCAGCTCGGCTTCGAAGTGCTTCAGCATTTCGGCTTCGAGTTCGGAATAGTCTTCCGGCTGGAAGTCGCGCGGCTCCTTGGCAGCCACTTCGGCGAGCTTGATGATCGCGTCGAGAACGGGCTGGAAACCACGATGGCCGAACATGACGGCACCGAGCATGATTTCTTCGTTCAGTTCCTTGGCTTCGGATTCAACCATCAGAACGGCGTCGTGCGTACCGGCAACAACGAGGTCGAGGATCGACTCGTCCATCTCGTCGAGATGCGGGTTCAGGACGTATTCGCCGTTGATGTAGCCGACGCGTGCGCCGCCGACCGGACCCATGAAGGGAACGCCTGACAGCGTCAGGGCAGCCGAAGCGGCAACCATCGACAGGATGTCGGGGTTATTTTCAAGGTCGTGCTGGATAACGGTGACGACGACCTGCGTGTCGTTCTTGTAGCCCTCAGGGAAGAGCGGGCGGATCGGGCGGTCGATCAGGCGCGAAACCAGCGTTTCGTTTTCCGACGGACGGCCTTCGCGCTTGAAGTAGCCACCGGGGATCTTGCCGGCTGCGTAGGTCTTTTCCTGATAGTTGACGGTCAGCGGAAAGAAGTCCTGGCCAGGCTTCGGCGCCTTGGCGGAAACGACGGTGGCGAGGACCACGGTTTCGCCGTAGGTCGCGAGAACGGCGCCGTCAGCCTGACGGGCGATCTTGCCGGTTTCGAGCTTCAGCGGGCGGCCTGCCCACTCGATTTCCACGGAATGAGTGTCAAACATATGTCTTGTCCTTCAATGCGGAGGCGCGCCATTGGCCCGAAGGCACGGCGCAGACGACCGCAATTGTTGATGACGCATCATGGGCAAGACAACGGGAGGCTTTCAATCGATGGCTTCCGAAGGAAACCGGGCCAAGGTTTGCGCCCTGGCCGAAAGCATCCGGCAATCCTGCCCCATGACAGGTCAACGGTTGGTTTGGCAGATCCGGCCCATCCGGGTCCGCCGGGCAATCCCGCCAACGCCTCCTTGCGTCTTGCGGGGGTCGGGAAAAGGGTTCCCGAAAGAAATGCGGCGGGCGTCCTCACGGAGCGCCCGCCGAAAAAGCCTTAGCGGCGGATACCCAGGCTGGTGATCAGCTTGGTGTAACGGCCTTCGTTCTTCTTCTTGAGGTAGTCAAGAAGCGAGCGGCGGCTCGAAACCATCGTCAGCAGGCCACGGCGGGAATGGTTATCCTTCTTGTGACCCTTGAAGTGTTCCGTGAGGTTGTTGATGCGCTCGGTCAGGATGGCAACCTGGACTTCCGGAGAGCCGGTGTCGCCTTCGAACGTTGCGTATTCCTTGATGAGAGCCGTCTTGCGCTCAGCAGTAATCGACATCGGATGTTCCTTTCGATGAGAGGAGATAAGGTCGCCAAAAGCCGGGATGTCGTCCAGCTTTGGCCGCGAATGCATTCAAGCAAAGCCTGATGCTGGCGCTGCCTATACAATATCCGGCGTATGAATGGAAGAGCGGAGTTTTCGCCGCGTCCAGGCTCGGTTTAATGCCCCGGGCAGTGCCGAACGATGGGCTTGGCCCTCACAGGGATGCTGTATGTAGCAAGGCCGTTTTCCACGCGCTTTCCGGTAAGCGAACGGCTAGCGCAAAACGGCAGCGACCCAAAAATCTTGGTTACACCGACAAACCGATTGATTATCACCTGCACCGTTCCAAGGATATTTCCAGAAAGGAAATTGAGTGAAACTCTATTATTCCCCCGGCGCCTGCTCCATGGCGTCTCACGTCGTGCTCCATGAAATCGGCAAGCCTTTCGAAATCGAGAAGGTCAGCACCAAGACGAAGGTCATGGAAAGCGGCGGTGACTACTGGGCGATCAATCCCAAGGGCGCGGTTCCTGCTCTCCAGCTCGACGGCGGCGAAGTCCTGACCGAAGGTTCGGCAATCCTGCAGTACATTGCCGACACCAACGGCGCGACCGACCTGGCGCCACCGGCCGGCACCCTTGCCCGCGCCCGCGTTCAGGAAATGCTGAGCTTCATCGGCTCCGAATTGCACAAGTCATTCAGCCCGCTCTTTCACCCCGGCAAGACCGATGCGGAGAAGGACGCGGCGCGCGAAGTCTTGCAGAAGAAATTCGAGTGGCTGGAATCACGGCTGGCTGACGGTCGTGCCTATCTCACCGGCTCCAACTTCACCGTTGCGGACGCCTATGCATTCGTCGTGACCAACTGGTCGAACGTGACGGGCGTTTCGCTTGAAGCGTGGCCGAAGCTGAAGGACTACGTCGCGCGCGTTGGCGCTCGTCCGTCGGTCCAGGCTGCCATGAAGGCCGAAGGCCTGATCTGATTGCAGAAAGATGCGCGCGGATCACACCGCGCGCATTGAAAATCAGCCGAAAACGCGCTTGGGGCGAAACTCGCCTTGGCCGATCTCGCCGATGGCAATCAACTTGCCGCGGGCGGTCGCATAGGCTTCGCTTTCGGCGACCGGGGCATCGCGACCACGCACGAGGATGGGATTGCCCATCTTCAGACGGTGAGCCTGATCGTCGTTGACGATCAGATGTGGCAACGCGGAGAGCGCCTCGCTGGTGTCGATCAGCAGCGCATCGAGGGCGGCCAGGCGCTCGTCATTGTCCTCGATCGCCTCGAGTGCGACGAGCTCAGCGAGCGGGATCATGGTCTCTTCGGCGAACGGCGCGACGTAGCTGCGGCGTAGGCCGGAGATATGACCATAACAGCCGAGTTCGCGGCCGAAGTCGCGCGCGAGCGCGCGGACATAGGTGCCTTTGCCGCACTCGACTTCGAAATGCGCCGTGTTTTCGTCTTGGCATTCCAGCAGCGTCAAGCGGAAGATTTCGACTTCGCGCGACGGAATCTCGACCGTCTCGCCTTCGCGGGCGAGATCGTAGGCGCGCTCGCCCGAGATCTTGATGGCGGAGAATTGCGGCGGGATCTGATTGATCACACCAGTGTAGCCTGGCAGGAGATCGCGGATCTGCTGCTCGGTCGGGCGCTTGTCCGAGCTCTGCGTCACGTCGCCTTCGAGGTCGTCGGTGGCGCGCTCTTCGCCCCAGGTCACGGTGAATTCGTAGATCTTGCGTCCGTCCATGACGTAGGGAACGGTCTTCGTCGCATCGCCGAGCGCAATCGGCAGCATACCGGAAGCGAGCGGATCAAGCGTGCCGGCATGGCCGCACTTTTGGGCCTTGAAAAGCCACTTGATCTTGGAGACCGCTTCCGTCGAGCCGAAGTCGACAGGCTTATCAAGGATAAGCCAGCCCGAAATCGGGCGGCCTTTGGGCTTACGTGGTTTGGACATAAGGCTCTTCTACTATTGTTCTTCGGTATCGCCGTCAGTGAGATCACGCATGACCTCCGGCGAGCGCAGCAGCTCGTCGATCTTCTTGTAATTGTCGAAGCTCGTATCGTCGCGGAAACGGATTTCCGGCATGAATTTCATCTGCCGGAGATGCGGGCCGAGACGGCCGCGGATGAATTTGGCGTGGCGGTTCAGCGCGGTGATGACCGTCTCGTGATCCGACACGCCGAGCGGCGTGATGAAGGCGGTCGCGACCTTGAGGTCGGTCGACATGCGCACTTCGGACACGGAGATGACGGTCTTTTCCAGAAGGTCGTCGCGCACTTCGCCGCGCTGCAGGACCTGGGTGATCGCGGCGCGCACCTGCTCGCCGACGCGCAGCATGCGCTGCGACTGTGCTGTCGAGGTTTTTGTTGCCATTGTTCTTTGCCTCAAAAGGTTCGGGCGCCGGCCTCATATGATCCGGCGCCCGTCCACAACTCTAGTCTCGCACGATCAGAGCGTACGGGTGATATGCTCGACGCGGAAGCATTCGATGACATCGCCCGCGCGGATGTCTTCGTAGTTCTCGAAGGCCATACCGCATTCCTGACCGACAGGAACTTCCGATACTTCGTCCTTGAAGCGCTTGAGCGTCTTGAGCTTGCCTTCGTGGATGACGACGTTGTCGCGGATGAGGCGGACGCCCGCACCACGTTCGACCTTGCCTTCGGTGACGCGGCAACCCGCGACCTTGCCGGTCTTGGTGATGTTGAACACCTCGAGGATCTCGGCGTTGCCGAGGAAGGTTTCGCGGCGCTCCGGCGTGAGCAGACCCGACATCGCTGCCTTCACGTCATCCACCAGATCGTAGATGATGTTGTAGTAGCGGATCTCGATGCCCGCACGTTCAGCGGCGACACGTGCCTGTGCGTTGGCACGGACGTTGAAGCCGATGATCGCGGCGTCGGAGGATTCGGCAAGCGCCAGATCCGATTCCGTGATGGCACCGGCGCCCGAATGGACGATGCGTGCCCGCACTTCGTCGGTGCCGAGCTTGTCGAGAGCACCGATGATCGCTTCGATGGAACCCTGCACGTCGCCCTTGATGAGCAGCGGGAATTCCTTGAAGCCGGTGTTCTGCAGCTTGCTCATCATCTGTTCGAGCGAACCGCGCTGACCGGTCTGGCGGGCAACCGCCTTGTCGCGGGCCAGACGCTGGCGATATTCGGAAATCTCGCGCGCACGGCTCTCGTTTTCGACGACGGCGAACTTGTCGCCGGCGGCCGGCGTGCCGGACAGGCCGAGCACTTCCACCGGCATGGCCGGACCCGCTTCCTTGACGTGGTCGCCCTTGTCGGTGACGAGCGCACGAACGCGGCCCCACTGATCGCCGGCAACGATGATCTGGCCGGGCTTCAGCGTACCCTTCTGGACGAGGACGGTCGCAACCGCGCCACGACCACGGTCGAGCTGGGCTTCGATGACGATACCTTCCGCGGTGCGGTTCGGGTCGGCCTTGAGGTCGAGGATTTCGGCCTGCAGCAGCACGGCTTCGAGCAGCTTGTCGAGGTTGGTCTTGTTCTTCGCCGACACTTCGACGTCGAGCACTTCACCGCCGAGCGATTCAACGAAGACTTCGTGCTGCAGAAGCTGCTGACGGACCTTGTCCGGGTTGGCTTCGTGCTTGTCGATCTTGTTGATCGCCACGATGATCGGAACACCGGCCGCCTTGGCGTGGCTGATGGATTCGATCGTCTGCGGCATGACGCTGTCGTCGGCCGCGACCACGAGGATCGCGATATCGGTTGCCTGCGCACCACGGGCACGCATGGCCGTGAAGGCGGCGTGGCCGGGGGTGTCGATGAAGGTGATCTTCTGACCGTTCTGTTCGACCTGATAGGCACCGATGTGCTGGGTGATGCCACCGGCTTCGCCCGAGACGACGTTTGCCTGACGGATGGCGTCGAGCAGCGACGTCTTGCCGTGGTCGACGTGACCCATGATCGTCACGACCGGCGGACGCGAAACCATTTCGCCGGCATCGTCGGCCTTGTCGAAGATGCCTTCTTCAACGTCGGATTCCGAAACACGCTTGACGGTGTGGCCGAATTCGCTGGCGATGAGTTCTGCGAGGTCGGCGTCGATGACGTCGCCCGGCTTCATCATCTGGCCTTCCTTCATCAGGTACTTGATGACGTCGACGGCGCGTTCGGACATACGCTGCGACAGTTCCTGAATGGTGATGGTTTCAGGCAGGATGACTTCGCGAACAACCTTTTCGCGCGTTTCCTGCATCTGGCTGCGGCGGAACTTTTCCTGACGGCGGCGCATGGCGGCCATCGAGCGGCCACGGGCGTTGCCGTCGTCGTCGGTGCTCGCAGCGGTGATCGTCAGCTTGCCCTGGCGGCGGCCATCGTCGCCCTTCGGACGCGTGGTAACGGGCTTTGCCGGTTCCGGACGCACGACGCGGCCACGGGTCGGAGCACCGCCACGCGGCGCGCCACGGTCGTCTTCGTCGTTTTCACGGCGGCGAACACCGGGGGCGCCAGGCGCGCCGCCCGGAGCGGGACGGGCCTGCGAAGGCGACGGAGCATTGTCGGTACGGCGGACGGCCGGCGCAGCCGACTGAACGCGGGGTGTTTCCGACGGAGCCGTTGCGGCAGGTGCCGGCGGAGCAGCGGCAGCTTCAGCAGCACGGGCGGCCTCTTCGGCTGCACGGCGCTTGGCTTCTTCGGCTTCAGCGGCCTGGCGGGCTACCTCTTCGGCTGCGCGGCGCTTTTCTTCCTCGGCGCGACGAACGGCGTCTTCGGCATCACGAACCTGGGCCATGGCCAAGGCGCGACGGCGAGCGTCCATTTCTTCCGGCGAAAGATGGTTCAGCACGACAGGACGCGGACGGTCCTGCTGGCGCTGCGGCTGCGAAGACGGCTGCTGACGCGACGGCTGGCCACCCTGGTAGGGGCGCTGCTGCTGCGGCTGCTGCGGACGCGCCTGAACAGGTGCCTGCGCTGCTGCGGGCGCAGGTTCGGCGACGCGCACGGGCGCTGCCGGTGCTGCTACCGGTGTGATTGGACGTTCGTCCTCGGGGCGCATCGGGCGGCGCTTGCGGGTTTCGACAACGACCGCCTTGGTGCGGCCGCGGCCCATATCCTGGCGCACGGTGCCCTGGCTCACGCCCGACGGCTTCAGGGTCAGAGTCTTCTTGCCCGGTCCGTTCAGTGTCTTGTCGTCATTGCTATCGGTCATTCGTTCCCGTTCCTTCGGACAGGGAGCGATGACGTCATCAGGCCCTGTCAATCAAATATGTCGATCAATGATGTTGGGACCGGGCAAGCCGGTGACCGTATCATTGTTTTTGCCGGCCAGCGCCGCCCGCTGCCCGGGACTGACCGCCATTGCGGTACTGCTCAAGCATCTTTGCGCGCTTCACTACACCCTCACCCGCCTGCCCTGCAAGCACTGCAGCATGGATAAAAGCGTTCTGGCCCATCAGGCCTTCCATTTCGCCCTCCGAGAAGAGCTGGTAGGAAGGTATTTCCTCCTCGGTCTCCATTCCGAGGTGCCAGGCCTTGCGGGCCTGGTCGATCTTTCTCACGCCGTCGGCTGCGGCGTCCGTCGCGTGGAACACCGCGATGGCGGCGCCACTTCTAATCGCGGCATCCACTTTCGAGGAGCCGGTGATGAACTGTCCGGCCTTGCGAGCCATGTTCATCATCTGCATGACCTGCTGCAGCAGCAGCTTGTCGACGGCCTCGCCGAGGTCGGCCGCCACCTTTACATCCGCTTTCAAGGCACGGGCGAAGGACTTCTTCGCCACAGCCTTGTCGACCAAAGCACGGTCGATCTTCACCCAGCAGCCGCGACCCGGAAGCTGGCGCTTCAGATCGGGGACAACCGTTCCATCGGGAGCAGCGACGAAGCGGATCAGCTCATCCGGCGATCCGCTTTCGCGCGTCACGATGCACATGCGACCATTCACGTCATAACCTGCAAGATCGTCGTCCTCAGGAGAAACGGTAGGCTCACGCGTAGACATTAAACTTCCTGCTCGGCCTCGGGAGCTTCTTCAGCTTCCGCTTCCTTCGCAAGGTCCTCTTCGGTGATCCAGCCAGCCGCGAGGCGGGCCTGAACGACCATCTGTTCGGCTTCGACGCGCGATACGTCGAACTTCGAGAAGAGGCCCTCGAACTTCTTGGTCTCGCCGTTCTTGCGCTCGCTCCAGCCGACGAGATCGTCGGCGGCGCAGCCGGCGAAGTCTTCCATCGTCTTGATGCCGTCTTCGCCGAGCGCAACCATCATCTGGGCCGTCATGCCGTCGATGCCGCGCAGTTCGTCGGAAACGCCAAGCGCCTTGCGCTTCTCGTCCATCTCGGCTTCGAGCTTTTCGAGATATTCGCGGGCGCGGGTCTGGATTTCCTGCGCGGTGTCTTCGTCAAAACCGTCGATCGAGGCGATTTCGTCGAGATCGACGTAAGCCAGCTCTTCAACAGCTGCGAAGCCTTCCGACGCCAGAACCTGACCAACCATTTCATCAACGTCGAGCGAATCCATGAACAGGTTGGTGCGCTCGTTGAATTCCTTCTGACGGCGCTCCGACTCTTCGGCTTCCGTCATGATGTCGATATCCCAGCCGGTCAGCTGCGATGCCAGACGAACGTTCTGGCCGCGGCGGCCGATGGCCAGCGACAGCTGTTCGTCCGGAACCACGACTTCGATGCGCTCGGCATCTTCATCGAGAACGACCTTGGCGACTTCAGCCGGCTGCAGGGCGTTGACGACGAAGGTCGCCGGGTCCTGCGACCACGGAATGATGTCGATCTTTTCGCCCTGGAGCTCGCCGACAACGGCCTGAACGCGCGAACCACGCATACCGACGCAGGCACCAACAGGATCGATCGACGAGTCGTTCGAGATCACGGCGATCTTGGCGCGCGAACCCGGATCGCGGGCAACCGACTTCACCTGGATGATGCCGTCGTAGATTTCAGGCACTTCCATGGTGAAGAGCTTGACCATGAACTGCGGATGCGTGCGCGACAGGAAGATCTGCGGGCCGCGCTGTTCACGACGAACATCATATACGTATGCACGGACGCGATCGCCATAGCGGACGTTTTCGCGCGGAATCATTTCGTCGCGGCGGATGATGCCTTCGCCACGGCCGAGATCGACGATGACGTTGCCGTATTCAACGCGCTTGACGGTGCCGTTGACGATTTCGCCGACGCGATCCTTGAACTCGTCGAACTGGCGATCACGCTCGGCTTCGCGAACCTTCTGGACGATAACCTGCTTGGCGGACTGGGCGGCGATACGGCCAAAATCCATCGGTGGCAGCGGATCGGCGATGAAATCGCCAAGGGCTGCGTCCGGGTTGCGGTCGCGGGCCAGCTCAAGCGGAATCTGCGTCGAATAATCTTCGGCCTTGTCGACAACTTCGAGCAGACGCTGAAGACGGATTTCGCCGGTCTTCGGGTTGATGTCGGCACGGATATTGGACTCGGTGCCGTAGCGGGAGCGCGCTGCCTTCTGGATCGCGTCTGCCATTGCGGCAAGCACGATCTCGCGGTCGATGACCTTTTCGCGGGCCACTGCATCTGCGATCTGCAGAAGTTCGAGCCGGTTCGCACTGACTGCCATTGTCTTTTCTCTCCGTCTAGGCGTCCCGGGTTCCCTTCCCTGGCGCCACAAGTTGATCGGTTTATTCTTCGTCTTCCGCTTCGTTCTGGTTCGCGGCCTCTGCCTTCGCCAGCTTGTCGGCGCGCAGTGCATCACGGATCAGATCGTCGGTCAGAATGAGTTTCGCATCGGCAAGAGCCGTGAACGGAATGACGATATTCTGTTCTTCGCCCTCGGAAACCTGGTCGCGCTCGAGCGTGAAACCATCGACGTCGCTAGAAACGATCTTGCCGCGGAAACGCTTGCGGCCGCCGACCATGATCGACGTTTCACACTTCAAAAGGTGACCCTGCCAGCGCACGAAATCTGACTTGCGCACCATCGGGCGATCGATGCCGGGCGACGACACTTCCAGATGATACTCTTTATCGATCGGATCTTCCACATCGAGAACCGGAGAAACGGCCATCGAGACCTCCTCGCAGCCTTCGACGTCCATGGTTCCGTCGTTGCGCTCGGCCATGATCTGCATGGTGGCGCCGTTCTGGTTCAGCATGCGGACACGGATCAGGCGGTAACCGAGATCGATAAGCACGGGCTCGACGATCGCGGCAAGGCGCTGGTCAAGGCCAGTCTCGGTGATCAGCCGCGGCTCAAGTTCATTGTCTGCGTTCGTCGGATCCGACAAGCGATGCGCTCCTAGCAATGTCATGCATTTCGGATGATCGCGGTAATAAAAAAGAGCGGGTCCTTGCGGCCCACTCTTCATCAATGCGATCAAGATTTGAGAGCCATATAGGCCGGTTTCCATAAAATAGCAAGGTCCATCGCCAAGGGCCAAGGTATGGGACCGGGCATATAGCCAGTGCCGCTATTCCGCTTATAGTGATTCAGGTAGCGTAGAGCATCGTTCGGGAGGGACCGTGGCGTATACGTCTTCAACATTGGCGCCACTGCGGCATGCGACATACCGGACAATCTGGATCGCCAGTATCGCCTCCAATTTCGGCGGCCTTATTCAGGCCGTTGGCGCGGCGTGGATGATGACGGTGATCACCTCGTCAGGAGACATGGTCGCGCTGGTGCAAACCTCGACGGCGCTCCCGATCATGCTGTTCTCGCTTATCTCGGGGGCACTGGCTGACAGCTTCGACCGCCGGCGGGTGATGCTGACGGCCCAATTCTTCATGCTTGCTGTGTCGGCGCTTCTCAGCGTGTGTGCCTATTTCGGCTGGCTGTCGCCTTGGCTGCTGCTGTTCTTCACCTTCCTGATCGGCTGCGGTACGGCGCTGAACAACCCGTCCTGGCAGGCCTCCGTCGGCGACATGGTCCCGCGTGCGGATCTGCCGGATGCGGTGACGCTCAACAGCGTCGGCTTCAACATCACCCGCAGCGTCGGTCCTGCGCTCGGGGGTGTGATCGTGGCGGCGGCTGGGGCTGCTGCCGCCTTTGCTGTGAACACGCTCAGCTATTTCGCGCTAATCTTTGCGCTGATCCGCTGGAAGCCCGCGTTTCCCGTTGCAACACTGCCGCGCGAGTCGCTCGGAAGCGCGATCTTCGCCGGCCTGCGCTACATCTCCATGTCTCCGAACCTGCAGAAGGTCATGCTGCGCGGCCTGATATTCGGCATCAGCGCCAGTTCCGTTCTCGCATTGCTGCCGATTGTGGCACTGGAACTCGTCGTGGGCGGGCCCCTGACCTACGGCTTGATGCTCGGCTCGTTCGGGATCGGCGCGATCGGCGGCGCCGTGCTGAATGCGCGCCTGCGGGAGCGGCTTTCGAGCGAAACCATCGTGCGCCTTTCATTTGCCGGTTTCGCGCTGAGCGCCACAATCGCCGCCATGAGCCCGATCGCCGCCCTGACTTGCGCCGGACTCGTCATCTCCGGCGCCTGCTGGGTGCTGGCGCTGTCGCTCTTCAACACGATCGTGCAGCTTTCGACACCGCGCTGGGTCGTCGGCAGGGCATTGTCGCTCTACCAGACCGTTACCTTCGGCGGCATTGCCGGCGGAAGCTGGCTCTGGGGACTGGCCGCCGACCGCTTTGGCGTGGCCAACGCGCTGCTGATTTCCGCCGTCGTCATGCTCTTCGGCATTGTCGTCGGTCTGCGCTTTTCCATGCCTGCTTTCGAATCCCTCAATCTCGATCCGCTGAACCGCTTCACCGAACCGGCACTCAGCCTCGACATCACGCCGCGAAGCGGCCCGATCGTCATTCAGGTCGATTATGAAATCGCTGACGACGACCTGCCCGAATTTCTCATGTTGATGGGGGAACGCCGGCGCATCCGCATCCGCGACGGGGCGAGGAACTGGGCCTTGATGCGCGATCTGGAAAAGCCCGGCTGCTGGACCGAGACCTATCACACGCCGACATGGGTCGAATATATCAGGCACAATCAACGGCGCACGCAATCCGATGCCGAAAACACCGATCGGCTTCGAGCCCTCCACAAGGGCGACACGACGCCGGCCGTTCACCGGCTGATCGAGCGGCTGGCCATTCCACCAAACGACGATGTCTTCTACAAGGCGCCGATTGACCTGCACCACTGAGGCAAGCATGTACACCTTCCGAGCTGCCCGCCGTTCCGACCTCGTAGCCATCATCGACCTGCTTGCCGATGACGACCTCGGCCAAGCACGGGAAATCGTCTCGGATCCACCTGACGCGCGCTACCTCGCGGCGTTTGCCGCCGTCGAGGCAGATGCCAACCAGCTGCTTTGTGTCGCGGTGGATCAAGCCGACAGCATTGCCGGCGTTCTGCAGCTGAGTTTCATTCCAGGCTTGTCGCGGACGGGCATGTGGCGAGGCCAGATCGAAAGCGTGCGCATCGCCAGACATGCTCGCGGTTCAGGGCTCGGGTCCCGGTTCATCGAATGGGCGGTGGAACGATGCGTCGAACGCGGCTGTGGCCTCGTGCAGCTGACCTCGGACAAGAGCCGGCCGGATTCGATCCGCTTCTACGAGAAGCTTGGCTTCGTGGCGAGCCACGAAGGCCTGAAGCGTCCTCTCTGGAGCTACTTGAGCCTGCCGATCATCGAGGCTTCGGGATAGCAGGTCGGTTTCATGCCGGCCTTTTCCTGCCACTGGCCAATGGAGCGGCGGGTCTTGTAGCCCGGCAACCCGTCCGTGCCACCGACATCATATCCCTTTTTCTCTAGCGCCTTCTGCATGCTGGCAACGTCCGAGCGCAGCATCTTGCCGACGTCACCCCATGGCCCCTGGAACGCACCGGAACCATAGGCGATCCGGTCTGCGAGGTTGCCGATGTAGAGCGCATAGAGATCGGAATTGTTGTATTCCTTGATCACGTAGAAGTTCGGCGTGACGATGAATTCCGGGCCGTCGCGGCCAGCCGGCACCAGCATCATGCCCTTTGCCTTCTTCTCATCCGACGGAAAAGCCTTGCCGGTGACGCGATCGATCCCCAGCGAAGCCCAATGGGAAATCGGCTTGCCGAGATCTGGGCCTTCCTGCGCACAGGACACCTGTTCGGGGATGGTTACCTCGTAGCCCCAGCCGCGGTCGCGTTGCCAACCCTTCTGGACCAGAAAATTGGCGATCGAGGCCAGCGTATCGGGCACGGACGTCCAGATGTTGGGGTGACCGTCGCCGTCGAAATCGACCGCATATTTCAGGTAGCTGGTAGGCATGAATTGCGGCTGGCCAAGCGCGCCGGCAGACGAGCCCTTGAATTCGGCCGGGGTGGAGTCGCCGCGATCGATGATGTGCAGGGCCGCAAGCAGCTCGGTGCGGAACATCTCCTTGCGGGTCGACATGAATGCCTTGGTGGCCAGCACCTCGATAGCCGAGTTGGGGAGCTTCGCGGCACCGAAACCGGTTTCGCGGCCCCAAACGGCCAGCACGATCGAACCGGGCACGCCGTAGGTCTTCTCGATCTTCTTCAAGGTCGAGGCGTATTGCGAGGCAAAGCCGCGACCCGTGGTGGCCAGGCGCTTCAGTCGGTCATCGTTGAAATAGGGCGCCGGCGAAGAAAATTCGGCCTGCGTCTGCTTTTGCTCCTTCGGCGGTGGGAAGCCGGGAGGTGCGAGATCGGTCAGGTTCCAGTTCAGCTCGACGCCCGCGAACGCAGCACGAAACGCCTTTTCGGAGATCCCGTTCTTCTGTGCTTCCGGCCACAGATCGGCCTGGATCCATTTTTCGAACTGCGCTTCGACATCGGCTTTCGAGGCGGACAGGGCAGGAAAAAATGAGAGTGCCAGAAATGCCGCGCTCAGACCAAAAAGACGGCCGAACATACGCTTGCTCATGCTTCCCCCTAGATGACGGTTCGGGCTCTCAGCGCGGCCGTCAGAGTGCCTTCGTCGAGATAATCAAGTTCGCCCCCGACCGGCACGCCATGCGCCAATCGCGTGATCTTCACGTCGAGGCCGGACAGCTGGTCAGTTATATAGTGTGCTGTCGTTTGCCCCTCGACAGTGGCGTTGACGGCGATGATCAGCTCGCGGATGCCACCGGCGCTCACGCGCTCGATCAGACCTCGAATGTTCAGATCATCCGGCCCGACGCCATCCAGCGGCGACAGCGTCCCGCCAAGAACGTGATAGGCGGCATTAAGCGCGGCGGCGCGTTCCAGCGCCCATAGATCGGAGACATCCTCGACGACAATGATGACGGATTGATCGCGCCGCTCGTCCGTGCAGACCGTGCACGGATCGACGGTATCGACATTGCCGCAACGGGAACAGATCTTGACCTTATCGTAGGCCTCGCCCATCGCGTTCGACAGGGGTCCGAGCAGCTGGTCCTTCTTCTTGATCAGATGCAGGGCGGCGCGGCGCGCTGAGCGCGGGCCAAGGCCCGGCACCTTCGCCAAGAGCTGGATCAGTTTTTCGATTTCGGGGCCGGTGACTCGCTTTGCCATGAGCGGTTCTTAGCCCATATGTTGCGAAAACGGAAACACGCAAGGACCACGGACCGCATGAAAATCCTCGCCGTGTGCATTGGCAATGCCGAAAGGCTGCCCGGCAAAAGTTACAAGACCGGTATCAACAAACACCCGCTCCGCGGCGGTGTGCTGGTCGATGCCGAGGGGCTGGTCGGGGATGCGATCTGCAATCGCAAGCACCACGGCGGCGTCGATCAGGCCGTCTACCTAGAGGGCTCGCTCACGCTGGATTGGTGGTCGAAGCAATTGGGTCATCCACTAGAGCCCGGCACCTTCGGCGAAAATCTGGTGGTCAGCGGGCTGGACAACAGAGACGTTGCCGTCGGTGATCGATTTGTCGCCAGCGATATCGAGCTCGAGGTGACCGCGGCCCGTATTCCCTGCGCGACCTTTGCGGCCCGGATGGGCGATCCCCAGTTCGTCAAGCGCTATACCGAAGCAGCGCGACCCGGCGTCTATTGCCGGGTCATTCGCGGCGGCACGGTCACCGCGGGCGAAAGGATCGAGCTTCGCTCGTTCAGCGGCGCGAGAGTGATGCTACCGGAAATGATGGCAACCTTCGGCAGGCGACTTTCCACCGAAGAGCGGGCCCGATACCTCGCGGCGCCGATTCACTACAAGCTGCGCAGGGCTCTTGAGGAAGAAGCCTAAGCGAGGCTTGCCTCGAAAGCCGCCAGAGCCGCACGTCCCTGCGGCCAATCGCCAAGACCGCTGTTGCCGTTGAGGTGACCATAGGCACCGACGTCGAGGAATGTGCTTCCCCATTGGTTGGCACAGGCACGGGCATATGCGAGTGAACCATAGGTATCATTGCTGCTCGCGACGACGAGAGATGCGAACGGCAGCGCTGCCATGGGCGGATTGGCGAAACTCGCCGCCTCGCCCGGGAAAACAGAAGAGGTCGGATCAGGAGGCGCAACCAACAGAGCGCCGGCGGCAACACGCCGAGATTGTCCAGCCCAGTGCGTAACCAGCAGGCAGGAAAGGCTATGGGCGACGAGCACCGGCGGCTCGGCCAATTTGCCCACCTCGCGATCGAGCGCTTCGATCCAATCATCAAGTACCGGGTGATCCCAGCTTGACGGTGAAAATCGGCGCATTCTGGTCTCGGCTTTCTCCCAGTGCGATTGCCAATGCGCCTCGCCCGAACCGCCGATCCCGGGCAGCACGATCACATCCCTCATAGCATCTCCTTTCCTGTTGCCAGCGCTGCAAACTGCATGAGACAGTCGCCGAGAGACATGGGAAAGCATCGGAGAAAACCATCCGAAGCCGATAGATTAAAGGTGATGCGTGATGACTGATTTCGGCGAACGCCAACTCGACCCCACCGATGTGACGATCATCGAGATCCTCCAGCGCGATGGTCGCATCTCGGTTTCCGAGCTCGGCAGGCAGGTCGGCCTCTCCCAACCGGCAACATCGGAGAGGCTGAAACGGCTGGAAGAACGCGGGATCGTGGAAGGGTACGGCGCGCGGATCAGCGCGGCAGCACTTGGCTTCGGTATGATGGCGGTCATCCGCTTGCGGACGACCCATGAGCACATCCGGGCGTGCCTGAAGCAGTTCTCAGAAATGCCGCAGGTTATCGAGGTGCTGCGTCTGACCGGCGAGGACTGCTTTATTCTGAAGGTGCTGGTGCCAACACCTTCAGAACTTGAAATCATCGTGGACAGCATTGCCCGCTATGGCGCGGTCACCACATCACTGGTGCTGCGCAGCGAGCCCGTGAAGCCTATCGGACGCGACCTGCTGCGGCTCGCGCGGGCGCGCTGACGCAT
Organism: Hyphomicrobiales bacterium; assembly: GCA_900489925.1. Classification (GTDB taxonomy): domain Bacteria; phylum Pseudomonadota; class Alphaproteobacteria; order Rhizobiales; family Rhizobiaceae; genus Rhizobium. Next base: position 809,345 of record UEHQ01000002.1, read on the forward strand.
TTCAGCGGACCGCTCAGCCCGGCAGGCGGTCACAACACCATACGCCATCAGAGGAAATCGAGGTGGGACGCGCAGACTGGCAAGCGCCAGTCTTCATCGCATCGCAATCGCCGCTGCGGCGCCGGCCATCGTCCCTGCGCTGGCGCGGTTGGCAATCTGAACGGCGCGCGGGCTCTTCAGGAACTTGCGGGCCTTGGCGGCAAGAAACGTCCAGCTGAGATCGACGACCGCAAGCACGAGGAAGAGCGTGGCGACCAGCTCGATCCATCCGAGGACCGAAACGGAACGGATGTCGATGATCGACGGCAGTAGCGCGACGTAAAACATCATGATCTTCGGATTGCCTAGCGCAATCGCCAGACCGGTCAGAAAAAGCCGGCCAGGAGATTTGGCTTCCGGGAGCGTCTCTGCCTCAGCGTCGGGCTTCGCAAACCACATTTTCCAGGCGAGATAGAGAAGATAGAGCACCCCGAGCCACTTGATGACGAGGAAGGCGTGGTAGAAGGTCGTGGCGATCGCGGAGAGGCCAGCCACGGCAAAGGTCAGCCAGATCGCGTCGCCGCTCCACAGGCCAAAAATGAACGGGAGGACGTCGCGCGGCCCTTTGGACAGGACCCGAGCGACCAGCGCAGCCACACTCGGCCCCGGCGTCGCGGCGGCAATGAACAGCGCGCCGGCGAAGACCAGCAATGTCGTCAGACTCATATCGCCTCCCCCTACGCTGAAGCCCTGCGCGATCTCAGAACGGCATCTTGAAGCCGGGCGGAATCGGCAGGCCGGCTGTGAGCGCCTTGGTCTTTTCGGCCGCGACGGCTTCAGCTTTGTCCTTGGCGTCCTTGTGAGCCGCGACGATCAGGTCCTCGAGGATTTCGACATCGTCTTCCTTGAACAAGGACGGATCGATTTTCAGGCTTTTCATTTCGCCCTTGCCACTCAGAACAACGGTCACCAGACCGCCGCCGGACTTGCCTTCGGCCGTGAGCTCGGCGATTTCCGCCTGCATCTGCTCCATCTTGGCCTGCATTTCCTTGACTTTGCCCATCATGCCCATGATGTCGCGCATCGTCTTGCTCCTTCTTGGTCTCTTAGAATTCTATGTCGTCGCCGGGCAGGATATCGCCCTCTTCGGATTCGGCGGCAGCGGGTGCCTTGACCTCCTCCTCTTCAGGCTCCGGCGCCCTGACGCGAACGTCGATGATCTTGGCGCCGGGGAACTGCGCGAGGATCGCGGCAACATCGGGGTCCTGCCGGGCATCGCTGACCTGCTGCTCCTTGGCGCGGGCTTCCGCCTCGACCATGGTCGGCTGGCCGGCTTCGCGGCTGAGGCTGACGATCCAGTGGATACCGGTCCATTCCTTGAGCTTGACCGCCAACTCATTGAGCAGCGTGCCAGGCGCGCCTTCCGTGAGGTTGACGTCGAGGATACCGGGCTGGACGCGCACGGGCCGCACGAAGTTGCGCACCAGCGCCTTGATCTTCACGTCGCGTTTCTCGCCGGCGAGATCGACGATGTCGCTGACGGAATTGACCGACACCAGCGGCTTCGGCGCCTCGGCCGGCTTCGCTTCGGTGCGGCCGACAGGCATCGCCTGGGGATCGGGGTTGGGCACCGCGCGCAGCATGGCGGTCGGACCCGGGGCCTGCGGTCGCGGCGGCGCGGCTTCCGTGGCGCGGGCCATCACATTGCCCTGGTAATTGACCGTGGCGCCGCCACCATTTCCTGATGGTGCTGGCGATCGACCACCGCCACCATTGTTTTCGGAGAACTCGGCGAGACGACGCGCGGCATCTTCCGGCGCCGGCAGGTGCGCGGCATGGGCCAGACGGATCAGCACCATTTCAGCAGCACCGGCAGGTCTCGACGACGCCTCAGCCTCGGGAATGCCCTTCAAAAGCATCTGCCAGATACGCGATAGCGTCGTGACGGCAACGCCTTTTGCGAATTCCGCCGCCTTGGTGCGTTCGATTTCGCTGAGCGACGGATCGTTGGCCGCATCCGGGACATATTTCAGGCGGGTCACCAGATGGGTGAAATCAGCCAGATCGGTCAGGACCGCGACAGGGTTGGCGCCTGCTTCATACTGACTTCCAAACTCACCGAGTGCGGCAGCGACATCGCCTTTGACGACGTAATGGAAAAGATCGACGATACGGGCGCGGTCGGCAAGACCGAGCATTCCGCGCACGGCTTCCGTCAGAACGGCACCGCCGCCATGGGCGATCGCCTGATCGAGCAGCGAGAGGCCGTCACGAGCGGAGCCTTCGGCGGCGCGGGCAATCATCGCGAGCGCATCGGGCTCGGCGACGATCCCTTCCTTCGAAGCAATCGTCGTGAACAGGCCGACGAGATCAGACGCGCTAATGCGGCGCAGATCGAAGCGCTGGCAACGCGACAGAACCGTGATCGGAACTTTACGGATTTCGGTGGTGGCGAAGATGAACTTCACATGTTCCGGCGGCTCTTCAAGCGTCTTCAGCAGGCCGTTGAAGGCCTGCGTCGAGAGCATGTGCACTTCGTCGATGATGTAGACCTTGTAGCGCGCCGACACCGGCCGGTAGCGCACCTGCTCGATGATCTCGCGGATGTCGTCGATACCGGTGTGAGAGGCGGCGTCCATCTCGATGACATCGACATGGCGGCCTTCCATGATCGCCTGGCAGTGTTCGCCGGGGATGCGGAGGTCGATCGTCGGCTTGTCGATCTCTGGGGTCTTGTAGTTCAGCGCACGCGCCAGGATGCGGGCCGTCGTCGTCTTGCCGACCCCGCGGACGCCGGTCAGCATGTAGGCCTGGGCAATGCGGCCGGTCTCGAAGGCGTTGGTCAGGGTCTGGACCATCGGCTCCTGGCCGACCATCAGATCCGTGAAATCCTTGGGGCGGTATTTGCGTGCCAGCACCCGGTATCCGGTGCCTGTCGAGGCGGCATCTTGTGATTGTCGCTCGGTGTCGCTCATCGCCCTGCTTAGCGCCCGGACTGCTCGGGCAAAGAATGGAGAGAAGGGTGGGAGGCTGGCACGATGACCCGTGCCGGGCTCGTTAGGGCTGCTTCCTTCCGGACCTGACCCGGTTGGCGAGTGGCTCGTCCACCACCAACCTCCCGGATGCACATATCGGCAATATCGTCATCAAAAGCAAGCCAAGCTCAAAAAAAACTGCTAGCCTTTGGAAAACTCTGGAGGAATACCTGTTGGACGTCTTCACGCTCGACCCTCGGCTTCAAAACGACAGCGTCAGTGTCATGCGGACGGGGCTCTGTGACATCCGCCTGTCCAAGGATGCCCGCTGGCCGTGGCTGATTCTGGTGCCTCGGCGGGCCGATGTCACCGAGGTCTTCGAGCTGACGCCACTCGATCAGGTGATGCTGACCTTCGAGACGGAGCTTGCGGCAACGGCATTGAAGAAGATTACCGGCGCGACGAAAATCAATATCGGGGCCCTTGGCAACATCGTTCGGCAGCTTCATGTTCATGTCATTGCCCGCTTCGAAGGCGATGCCAACTGGCCGGGTCCCGTCTGGGGATTCGGCAAGGCGGAAGCCTACGAAGACGCAAAGAGAGATGAATTCATAGAGACGTTGCGGGAAGCCCTTTCATCATGAGCCGTTCGCTTTTCGATTCGGATGTCCCACATCCGGAACCCAGCAATCTGACTGCCTTTGCCGCCAATGACCTGATCCGCGACTCCGAGCACCGTGACGAGACGTCCGTGGACGCCGCGCTTGCCAAGGAAGGCACGCATATCTTTGCCTTCACCGGCGACAAGCTGGTTCTGAAGCACGACGGACAGGTGCTTGATCCGCTGTTTGCGCGCTACGAACTGAAGGACCTGAAACCCAACTGGGATGAGACCGTTCTGCTCGGCTATCGCAAGACCGGGGAGCCGCGCCTTGCCGTTCCCGTTGGTGTCTCCGAAGAAGAGCTCGCCAGCCAGTACAAGCCGGCCGACGGCCGCTCGCTGTTTCGAGAAATGCTGATCGACGAGGTCCTGCTGGGCGAATTCGCCCAGGGGGCCAGCCTCATCCGCTGGAACCGGGACAACAAGTTCTGCGGTCGTTGTGGCTCGACGATGGAAATCCACATCGGCGGCTACAAGCGCATTTGCACCGCCTGCGAACACACGATCTTTCCGCGCACCGATCCTGTCGTGATCATGCTGGCGGTGGACGAGGAGCGTGATCTCTGTCTGCTCGGCCGCAGCCCGCATTTCGCGCCGGGCATGTATTCCTGTCTCGCCGGCTTCGTCGAGCCGGGAGAGACGATCGAGAACGCGGTTCGCCGGGAGACGCTTGAGGAATCGGGCATCCACACGGCGCGGATCCGCTATCACGCCTCGCAGCCCTGGCCGATGCCGCATACCCTGATGATCGGCTGCTACGCGGAAGCCAAGTCGACCGAGATCAAGCGCGACGAGCAGGAGTTGGAAGACTGCCGCTGGTTCACGCGCGAGGAAACGCTGGAGATGCTCGAACGCCCCGGCAGCACGGGCAAGGCGCCGCCGCCGAAAGGTGCCATCGCCCACCGCCTGATGCGTGACTGGGTGGAGTGGAAAAACCGATAGGCTCGTGCCATGGCGCGCTCCGAACGCCTGCTGACCCTGCTGCAAACGTTGCGCCGCTACCGGCGGCCGGTCAGTGGTGCCGTTCTGGCGGAAGAGACCGGCGTCAGCATCCGCACGCTCTATCGCGACATCGCCAGCCTGCAGGCGCAGGGTGCGCTGATCGAGGGCGAACCTGGGCTCGGGTACATCCTGAAGCCCGGCTTCATGCTGCCGCCCATGATGTTCTCGCAAGACGAGATCGAGGCGCTGGTTCTGGGGTCCCGCTGGGTAGCGCGCGCAGCCGATCCGCGCCTAGCGGCAGCTGGCGCCGATGCCCTGGCAAAAATTGCCGACGTCTTGCCGCGCGAGATCCGTGACGAGATCGAAACCTCGCCGCTTCTCATCCATATGCGCCCGCCCATCGCCAGCAAGGCCGATCTCGGCATCATTCGAAAAGCGATCCGCAACGAGCGGGTTCTGAAGCTGACCTATACGGACGAGGGCGGCACCGTCTCGATCCGCAACGTCTGGCCGTTTGCCATCAGCTACCTCGAGCAGGTCCGCATGGTGGTGGCATGGTGCGAGCTACGCCAAGACTATCGCCACTTCCGTACTGACCGGATCGTTGAAATGACGACGCAGGAAGTGCGGTATCCGCGACGCCGCGCGGTGCTTCTGCAGGAGTGGCGTGACCGGGAACACATTCCGCCAGATCGCCAAACACTACTGCCATAAACTGACAGCATGTAGCGCTAGTATCAGTCTCATCCAAACAGGAGGAACTGATATGACGAGCCTGAACCACACAGAAGCCACGTGCGGCAACCGACTCGCCGAAGACGCTTCCAGCGAGGTCGGATATCCGCAATCCCTGATGCTGCGGATGATGATGAACGCCTCGCGCCGGATGGCCAGAAACCACCATCCGCACCTCGATCCGCGGACGATATCCGAGAACATGAGGCGCGACCTCGGCTTCACGGACTGGCGTCTGTGCGACGCCGAACGATAGCTCAATCGAATCACTCAACCGACACGGATCCGGGTCGCGCTTAGCTGCGGCCACTGTGGCCTCCGCGACATGCGACCATTTCACACTGAGAGGGAAAAATGATGAACAGCCCGAACCTGATTATTCTTTACGTCAAGGATCCCGCCGAAAGCGCGACGTTCTATCAGGGCCTGCTTGGCCGGGAACCGGTGGCGGCGGCGCCGAATTTCGTCGCCTTCGCGCTCGACGGGGGCTTCACCCTCGGCCTCTGGCGGCTGAGCAAGGTCGCGCCGCAACCCTCCGCCACCGGCAGCCGGGCCGAAATCGCCTTCATGGTTCCCGGAGAAAACGGTGTCTCGCGCCTCTACGAAGATTGGCGTAGCCGCCACCTGCCGATCGCGCAGGACCTGACCGACCTGGATTTCGGGCCGACCTTCGTCGTTCTCGATCCGGACGGGCATAGGCTACGGGTTTGTGAGCCGGACAAATAACAAATAGGGCGCCATTGGCGCCCTATCTCATTTCTGCAGCTGGCCACGCATCGGGTGGCCCTTGTAAACGCCGAGGATGCGGACTTTCTCGGAGAAAAACCGCAGTTCTTCCAAGGCCCGCCGGACATTGGCGTCGTTCGGATGACCTTCGATATCGGCATAAAACTGGGTTGCGACGAACCGTCCGCCCAGCTGATAGCTTTCAAGCTTCGTCATGTTGATGCCGTTGGTGGCAAAGCCGCCGAGCGCCTTGTAAAGCGCGGCCGGGATATTCCGGACATTGAAGACGAACGTCGTTACCAGCTTCTCCTCGTCCGAGGACCGATGCGACCATTCCTCGTCGCGCGAGAGGATGACGAAGCGAGTGACGTTGTCTTCCGTGTCTTCGACATTCTCGGCAACGATATCGAGACCATAGAGATCCGCGGCAAGCCGCGGCGCAAGGGCGGCCATCGAGCGATCGCCGGTTTCCTGCACCAGCTTTGCGGCACCGGCCGTGTCGCCCGCTACAACAGCCTTCCAGCCGTTGGCGCGCACGATCTTGCGGCACTGGCCGAGAGCATGAATATGGCTGTGAACCGTACGAATCTCGTCCTTGGTGACGCCGGGCAGCACCATCAGCTGGAAGCGGATCGGCATGAAATATTCGCCGATGATGTGGAGGCGCGATTCCGGAAGCAAATGATGAATGTCCGCAACGCGGCCGGCGATCGTGTTTTCGATCGGGATCATCGCGAGATCGGCCTCGCCGTTATCGACGGCGACAAAGGCATCCTCGAACGTCTGGCAGGGTAGCGGCTCCATCGTCGGGAACATGTCGCGGCACGCCATGTCCGAATTCGCGCCGAAGTCGCCCTGGAAGGCGATCCTGTTGGTCTTGATGTTCATAGGAAACTCGTCAGTTCGATTTTGCGGAGAGTATGCGCCGCGCCTTTTCAAGGTCGGCGGGAGTATCGACACCGAGCGGAACCGTGTCAACGATCTCGGCATCGATGCGCATGCCTGCTTCCAGAGCCCGGAGCTGCTCGAGCGACTCACGTTTTTCAAGAACAGACGGGCCCAGCGAGACGAAGCGCTCCAGGGCGCTGCGTCGATAGGCATAAAGACCGATGTGGTGGTAGAGCGGGCCTTCGCCATAAGGCGCGGTCGCACGGGTAAAATAGAGCGCATGCAGGCGGCTTTCCGAAAGCGGAGAACCGACGATCTTGACGATGTGCGGCGCCGTCTTGTCTGCCTCGTTGTCGATCTCGATGGTCAGCGTGGCGATATCGACGCGCTCATCCTCCAGCGGCCGCAACGATGCGCGCACGGTTTCCGGCTCGATGGTCGGCAGATCGCCCTGAACATTGACGATGTACTGAGCCTTGCCCTCCGGGTCGATCTTCATCAGCGCTTCGTAGATGCGATCCGACCCGGACTGGTGATCCTTGCTGGTCATGATGACCTCAAAGCCGGCTTGCGACACGACGTCGAAGACCTGCTGATCGTCAACCGCGACAACAACGCGACCGATATTGGCTTCCTTGGCTCTCAAGCCGACCTGCACGATCATCGGCAGGCCACAGATATCGGCCAGCGGTTTGCCCGGAAGGCGGGTCGACGCCAAGCGCGCGGGAATGAGCACGAGGACGTTATCTAAATTTGGACTGGTCATTGTTCAGGCCTTCAAATCCGGGCGGAAAAGTGTCAAAAAGTCTCACGCAGTAGACCATTTAGACTGTTGCAACAGATAGCCAAAAGACATAGGTTCCGCGCGATTTCAAGATGGTCCGGTTTTATGTCTGCCGGCTGCGAGGGGAGCATTGCAGATGAATTCATACGTGAATACGGCAGTGGGGGCGCTGCTAGGGACGATTTTCGTTCTGATGACGGTCTCCATCGCGTCGGAGGGAATCTTTCATTCCGAGAAGCCGGAGAAGGAAGGCTTCGCAATCGTTGCGGAAGAAGCATCAGCCGCTGGCGGTGGTGAGGCCGCACCGGCCGCAGCTGTTCCGATCGCGCAATTGCTCGCCAAGGCCGATGCGAAGGCTGGCGAGGCTGTGTTCAAGAAGTGTCAGGCCTGTCATGACGGCACTAAAGGGGGACCGAACAAGGTCGGGCCGAACCTCTTTGGTGTCGTAGATCGTCCGATAGCCTCGCATGAAGGCTTCGCCTACTCTTCGGCCATGAAGGACTTCTCCAAGGGTGGCAGCGAGAAGTGGACGTTCGACCACTTGAGCCACTTCCTCGCAGCTCCGAAGAAGTACGTTGCCGGCACGGCGATGGGCTTCGCCGGCCTGCCGAAGGACGCGGACCGCGCCAATGTCATCCTGTACCTGCACACGCTGGCCGATTCGCCGGTTCCACTACCGGACCCGACTGCGCCGGATTCGGCTACGCAGTAAGCTTTACAGCATCATGAGAATGACGGGAGCCCGGCCACAAGCCGGGCTTTTTGTTTGTCACGGCCCAAGCAGATAGGCCCAGAAGGATACGGAAATGGCACCGAGCGCGGTCGTCACCGTTATCGTCGATGCCGCGAGGCCATGACCGACGCCGAAGCGATTGGCGATCAGCCACGCATTGACGCCCGTCGGGACAGACGAAATCAGCACCAGTGCGGCCGTCCAATCGCTTGCGAGCCCCACAAGATGGCTCGCGGTCCAGACAGAGGCAGGCAGCAGCAGCAGCTTGAAAGCGGAGGTGACGCTGGCAATCCCGACATTGCCGGAGATGCCGTATTTCTGCAGCGCCATGCCCAGCGAGATAAGGGCGACCGGACCGGCCACTCCGGCGATTTGGTTCACGATCATCTCGACCGGTCCCGGCATTGTCAGCCCCAGCATATGCATGACCGCGCCGCCTGCGAGCCCGATCACCAGCGGATTGCGGATCAGGTTCTGCACGATTTGCCGGATGACTTTGGCGATGCTCCGCTCGTGCCCGCCAGCAATCTTATGCTCGGCCCGCTCCATCAGGATGGTGCCGATGATCATCATCACCGGCAGATGGATTGCAATCAGGATCGAAAGTGGCACAAGTCCCTTGTCTCCAACGGTTCGCTGCACGAGAGGCAGACCGATGAAGATCGTGTTGGCGAAGGCCGACGAAACACCGGCGAGAACACCAATGCGGTCGTCGCGCCCGAAGAAGCGCGTCGCGGCGATGTGAGCAGCAAACCATGTGACCGCAACGCCGGAGAAATAGGCGATCCAGAGCCGAAAGGGCGACGCCCCGTGAAAATCAGCCTGCGCAATGGTGCGGAAGAGCAAGAGCGGAACGGCAATCTTGAAGACGAACTCGCTCAGCGCATCACCGATCTCGGCTTTCATCAATCCCGATTTGACGATCAGCCAGCCGATCAGGATCATGATGAAGATGGGAAGCACGTCGAAAATGATGGCTGACATCGGAAAGCGGCGCCTTGCATGCTGATAGCAAAGGTCTAACAGCAAATCGGCTGGCCTGACAAACGTGAATGACGCCAAAGGCTTATCGCAAGGACAAAAAAAGCGGGCCATGCCCGCTTTTCCGCATCCGGTCCTGCCGGATAGCCGGTCTGCAAAGCTGCCAGTTCATCCGTGGTCAGCGTCGCTCCGGTATCGTCGAAGGGCATCATCCCTTCTCAATTGGCTGCAGCGCAGACGCTGCACATGCCAATCTCGTTGATGCTGTTATAGCCATCCAAAATGACAGGTGCATGACGTGGCCAAGGCATTTTTGCGAAGAGAAGAGCGGCGGAACTGGCATTTCTGCTTCCCATGCGGTGAAAATTCGCTAAGACCGACTACCGGCTATCACCAAAACCGGGACCTTCCCTTTCATGACCAAATTCGACGTTCTGACTGTCGGCAACGCTATCGTTGATATCATTGCGCGTTGCGACGACCAGTTCCTCATCGATCACAAGATCACCAAGGCAGCGATGAACCTGATCGATGCCGAGCGCGCCGAGCTGCTGTACGCCCATATGGGACCGGCACTCGAAGCATCGGGCGGCAGCGCCGGTAACACGGCCGCCGGTGTCGCGAGCTTCGGTGGCAAGGCCGCCTATTTCGGCAAGGTTGCGGAAGACCAGCTGGGCGAGATCTTCGCGCACGACATCCGGGCGCAGGGCGTTCACTACCAGACGACGGCGAAAGGCAAGTTCCCGCCGACGGCACGCTCGATGATCTTCGTGACGGAAGACGGCGAGCGCTCGATGAACACCTATCTCGGCGCCTGCGTCGAGCTCGGGCCCGAAGATGTCGAGCCCGACGTCGTTGCCCAGTCCAAGGTCACCTATTTCGAAGGCTATCTCTGGGATCCGCCGCGGGCCAAGGAAGCGATCCGCGATTGCGCTCGCATTGCCCACGAGAACGGTCGCGAAATGTCGATGACACTGTCCGACAGCTTCTGCGTCGACCGCTATCGCGGCGAATTTCTGGAGCTGATGCGTTCCGGCACGGTCGATATCGTGTTCGCCAACCGTCAGGAAGCGCTGGCGCTCTACGAAACCGATGATTTCGAGCAGGCGCTCGTCAGCATCGCCAAGGACTGCAAGATCGCAGCCGTGACGATGAGCGAAGACGGTGCCGTCATCCTCAAGGGAAGCGAGCGCTACTACGTCGATGCGATCGAGATCCGGGAGCTCGTTGATACCACAGGTGCCGGCGATCTTTTCGCGGCCGGTTTCCTTTACGGCTACACTCAGGGCCGGACGCTGGAAGACTGCGGCAAGCTCGGTTGCCTCGCCGCCGGCATCGTGATCCAGCAGATCGGCCCACGGCCGATGGTGTCGCTTGCTGACGCCGGGAAGAAGGCCAGCCTTACTTGAAGGCTTCGCCTGGATAGGCGCCCCAAATTTCCGACTGCGCCACCCAACCTTCGGCGCCGTCGGTCTTGGCGAAGCACCAGTCACCGTTGCATTCGCCGATGTTCATCATCACACCCGGCTCGAGCTTGGCAACCACGCTTGCCGACGACAGCGCCTCGCGGCGCATGTTGACGAAGACGCCCTTGCCTTTGCCCTTCATCCACGGCGCCGCGATCGCGGCGCGTGTGCCTGAGAGCAGCGACTGGTTGACCCAGCCCTCGGTGCCATCGGCATCGCGAACCTGCCGCCAGTTATCGTATTCCTGGATGATCTCGACGGGCAGACCGGCCTTCAGGTACATCCATGAGGCCGCATAGTCGGTCCCGGGACCGATGCGCAGATTGACGCGCTTGGACTTCAGCGTGACGAACCGCGGCAGCGGCAGGCCACTTGGACCCTTTGCCGCCTGGGCATGGCCCAGATCGGCGGTTCCCGCCGAAAGCACAAAACCGATCGCGAGGGCGAGGCATGATTTCAGGACTGTGCTACGCATGGGGACTTCCGTTCGCTCGAATTCAGGGCAGTTCTGCTGCCTGATTTCCGGACTTCGACATTCGGACGCACGCTGGACGAGTTTTGTTTGTCTTCGCGCACGGGTCTGGTAGAAATTGCCCGGAACGGGAAAATTATCCCGCGTCTTGGTTAAGGACCTCTGAACAAGGCAGCCCCGGCAGCATGACGACGAAGAAAAAACCGAAGGTCTACATCACACGCAAACTGCCGGATGCGGTCGAGACGCGCATGCGCGAACTCTTCGATGCCGAACTCAATATCGATGATACACCGCGCTCCGTGCCCGAACTCTCGGCAGCCATGAAAACGGCCGACGTGCTGGTTCCGACGGTTACCGACCGGATCGATGCCGCCCTGATCGAAGAAGCAGGGCCGCAACTCAAGCTCATAGCCAGCTTCTCGAACGGCACGGATCACATCGATGTCGAGGCTGCTGCCCGCAAGGGGATCACGGTCACCAACACGCCGAACGTCCTGACCGAAGATACTGCCGACATGAACATGGCGCTCATTCTTGCGGTGCCGCGGCGTCTCGGCGAAGGTGCGCGTGTGCTGACCGATCATCCCGGCGAATGGGCCGGATGGTCGCCGACCTGGATGCTGGGCCGCCGCATTCACGGCAAGCGCATCGGCATCGTCGGCATGGGCCGCATTGGCACAGCGGTCGCTCGCCGCGCCAAGGCTTTCGGCCTTTCGATCCATTATCACAATCGCAAGCGCGTCAGCCCAGCCACGGAAGACGAACTCGAGGCGACCTATTGGGAAAGCCTCGACCAGATGCTTGCCCGTGTCGATATCGTCTCCGTGAACTGCCCGTCGACGCCCGCGACGTTCCATCTGCTTTCGGCGCGGCGCCTGGCGCTGCTGCAACCGACAGCCTACCTCGTGAACACCGCCCGCGGCGACGTGATCGACGAGGCGGCACTGATCAAGAGCCTGCGCGAAGGCAAGCTTGCGGGCGCTGGGCTCGATGTGTTCGAGAATGAACCGGCGGTCAATCCGAAACTGATCAAGCTCGCCAACGAGGGCAAGGTGGTACTGCTGCCGCACATGAGCTCTGCAACGATCGAGGGCCGCATCGATATGGGCGAGAAGGTGATCATCAACATCCGCGCCTTCATCGACGGCCATCGCCCGCCGAACCGGGTATTGCCGGGCCGCTAGGCCCGAAGCACCTTTCGCATCTCGATCGATGTCGTCCTGGCAAAGCCCGCATGGGAGCTTTCCGCTGTCTTGGCAAAGCCCCAGTGCGCGAAGGTGGCGTGATTTTCGACGAGCTCGATTCGCGTTTCAAGCCGCAGCGTCGACAGCTTCAGGGATCGCGCCGTCTCTTCGGCAACCTCCAGCAATCGCCTGCCGATGCCCTGCCCCTGTGCGTCGGGCCTGATGGCGAGCTTGCCGATATAGAGGCAATCAGTTTCGGGCCGAAGAAAGATGCAGCCGACCAGCATCTCACCCTCCAGTGCCAGAAAGGCAATCTCGGCTTGCGCCTTCGTTGCAAGCAAAGACGAGGTCAAGGCGATCGCGGATGACGGCGGATCGATCCGACCGTTCATGTAGGCGAAGGACGAGAGGATCAGCGCCAGCAGATCATCCCAACGATCGAAGCCGGAATCGATGCGCCGGATATTCATGACGCCTGGTTTTGTTTCGGACGCCGGCGCCTGTAGCGGATGGTATCGAAACGCGCCGACATCGCGTCGTAAAGCAACAGGCGACCGACCAGGGGCTCGCCGGTGCCAGTGACAAGCTTGATCGCCTCCATCGCCATCAATGTGCCGATGACGCCGGTCAGCGCGCCGATGACACCGGTTTCGGCGCATACCGGAATGAGACCGGCTGGCGGCTTTTCCGGGAAAAGATCGCGATAGCTCGGATTCAGCGTTCCATCCGGCCCGGTCTCGTAGGGCTTCACGACCGTGACCGAGCCATCGAAGCGGCCCACGGCGCCGGTCACAAGCGGTATCCGCGCCGCTTCGGCCGCATCGGCAGCCGTATAGCGCGTGTCGAAATTGTCCGAGCCATCGATCAGAAGGTCAAAACCGGAAAGGTGGCGTCTGGCCGACTGGGCCGAGAAGCGCTCTTCGAAGCGGATCACCTTCACATGCGGGTTCAGCCTAGCGATCGCGAAGGCAGCACTTTCCGTCTTCAACTCGCCGATCGTGCCGGAATCGTGGATCACCTGGCGCTGCAGGTTGGAAAGCGAGACCCGGTCGTCGTCGGCAATACCGATGTTACCGACGCCGGCAGCAGCAAGGTACTGCAGGACGGGCGCTCCAAGGCCGCCTGCGCCGATGACCAGAACACGCGCTGCTTTCAGCTTCTGCTGCCCTGCGCCGCCGATTTCGGGAAGCAGGATGTGACGCTGGTATCGCGCGATCTCTTCAGGGCTCAAGGGTTCCATGGGCGCGATGCTAACATGGCTTTCGTGAACAGGAAAAGCCGGATCCGTCATTCGAAAACCTTTCCATCGGCAACGGTGAAGCACTGCGCCCGGTCACCGAGGGCAGAAAACATGCTGCGATCCGTGCCGGTCATGAAGGCTTGGCCGCCCAATGCATCGATGAGGTCGAACAGGGCCGCGCGCCGTCCTTCGTCGAGATGCGCTGCGATTTCATCCAGCAGCAGGATCGGAGCATGGCCGGTCAGATTAGCAACGAGGCGCGCATGGGCGAGGATGAGACCCACCAGCAGCGCCTTCTGTTCGCCGGTCGAGCAACGGGCGGCATCCATCTGCTTGTCGCGATGGCGGACCAAGAGATCGGCGCGGTGCGGACCATCGAGCGTACGACCGGCAGCGGCATCGCGATACCGGCTTTCCGCCAGCATCGCCGCATACTCATCCTCGAGGTCGACGGCGGGCCGACCAAACTGTCCGTCCATGAAGCCGGAGAGCTCAAGCGAGGCGGATGGAAACGGAGAGGTTTCCCGCGTTTCGTCGATAAGCCGGGCAAGAAGGCCGAGCATTTCCTGGCGCGCCAAGGCCATGGCGATGCCGAGGCTCGCCATCTGCTCCTCGATGCCGGTAAGCCAGGACGGGTCGAAGCGCCGCTCGTCAAGCAGCTTGTTGCGGCTGCGCATGGCACGCTCGAAATCACTGGCGCGACGGCCGTGGGCAGGGTCAAGCGACAGCACGAGGCGGTCGAGAAAGCGTCGGCGATCCGATGATCCGCCAGTGAACAGGCCATCCATCGAAGGCGTCAACCAGAGTAGGCGCAGATGATCAGTCAGCTCGTCGGCCGTCTTCGCCGGCGTTCCATTGATGCGCAGCCCGCGCGTGGCGGTGTCATCGGTGGTTTCGACACCGGTACCGATCTCCACTTCACCTTCCATGCCTTCGACCTCGGCAAAGATCGAGAAGCCGGCAGCGGCGCCCACACGTGTGATATCCGCATAGGTGGCGCGACGCAGACCACGTCCAGGTGAAAGCAGTGAGACCGCCTCCATGAGGTTCGTCTTTCCGGCACCGTTGTCGCCAGTTAGCACGACATGCCGACCGTCAAGCGGGAGCGTGACCGACGCGTAATTGCGAAAGTCAGTCAGCTTGAGGCGAGACAGTGAAACCTTGTGCGGCATGCTTTATCCGGATTCTTGACCGCAGAGAGCTAAGCCGTGGGGCTGCGGATGGCAAGAAAGTTATTTCCGATCCCGCCATTGCCCGATCCTGCGATAAGTCTATATTCGCCTTATAGAATTGCTCGCGACTGCAGTTCCAAGCCGAGCATATCAAACGCCAAACGTGCTTTGCCAATGGCCATTCGCGTTTCCTGACCACGAATGTGCTGCCAGCAATACGCTGAATGACAAGAGATGCCGGGTCGAGCCCGGCTTTTTGTTTTGCCGACCACAACCATTCGTCTTAACCGCCGCCGAAAGGATAAAATTTTGCAAGTTCTCGTCAGAGACAACAATGTCGATCAGGCACTTCGCGTGCTTAAGAAGAAGATGCAACGTGAAGGCCTGTTCCGCGAAATCAAGGCGCGCAGCGCCTACGAAAAGCCATCGGAGAAGCGCGCGCGCGAAAAGGCGGAAGCAATTCGCCGCCAGCGCAAGCTTGCGCGCAAGAAGCTTCAGCGCGAGGGTCTTCTGCCTATGCCGAAGAAGCTCGTACGTGCCCGCTGACCCCGGCGCCTAAACGTGACTATGCGATCTTCGCGCCCAGAAAGGGACAAGCGGTGACAAGCTCCAATAGTGAACCCTCCAATGCCGGCAGGCTTTCTGCGCGCGACAAAGCCGACGCGACCGATCAGGCCGCGCGGGAAATTGTGGCCGCAGAGGCCAAGGCGAGGGAAAAGAAGACCGAAATGCTCAAAGCGCTGCGTTTGCAACAAACCGCGACCGATGGCGCGGAAGCTCCGCCAAAGCGCGCGAAGGCAAGCCGCACCAAGACGTAGAGCCCTGTTCTCAGAACCAATTAATGGCGATCCATGTCGTCATTGGGCTTAAACCATCGCCGGCTCGCGCCTATATGGGATACGGATGGATTGCGACGCCCGGGAGCGGACGATGAATACTGAGATACAGGGGCGAGCCGCCCACGTGGCGGCGATACGCGAGCGTGCCGAGGCCGACATGAGGGCGATGGGCGTCGATGCGGCGTTTATCGATCTGCTGGTCGAGACATTCTATGCACGCGTGCTCAAGCACCCGGTTCTCGGCCCGGTGTTCGATGCCAAGCTTTCAGGACGCTGGCCGGAACACATGGCAAAGATGAAGAGCTTCTGGTCGTCCGTCGCCTTTTGCAGCGGCGCCTATGGCGGCAAGCCTGTGCAGGCGCATACCGGCGTTGCCGATCTGACGCCGGCGCTTTTCCCGCAATGGCTGGCCTTGTTTTCGGACACGCTCGACGACATCGCGCCGAATGCCGACGCGAAGGCCTGGTTCATGGCGACCGCTGAACGGATCGCCAAGAGCCTGACGCTATCGCTGTTCTACAATCCGGCGCTCGACGATCCGCAGCGCAAACCGGCCTGAGCTGTGCTCAGGCAACCCGCTTGTAGAAGAAGGTCGAGGCGCAAAAGCCGCCTTCCGGCCAGAGCGCATAATCCGGAATGACGCCAACACGTTCCCAGCCGAGACGCGGGTAAATCGCTTCGGCATCGCTGCCCGTTGCGGTATCCAGCACGAGGATCGTCTTGCCACGGTTCGCAGCCTCTCGTTCCGCGGCATCCATCAGCAGACGCGCCAATCCCTTGCCTCGGGCAGACCGGTGGACGAGCAGCTTCTTCAGGTCGGCGCGATGCGGCTGGTTCGGCATCTGGGCCGCACCGATCTGGACGGTACCGACAACCTTTCCCTCCAGTTCCGCGACGAAGAGCAAAGTGGCGCCGGCCGCGACTGCGTCCGCAACGCCCTGCCAATACGGCTCCGCGTCCCCTACCCCATAGGGCTGCATGAAGCCGACGGACGCGCCGCCATTGACGCAATCGACGAGCACGTCGCAAAGGTCTGGAATGGCCGCGCGCGCTTGCGCCGCATCGAGAAGGCGAATGGTGGTCATGGTCTACTCCTGGGAATGAATTAGCGCCCGCGCCGATCAAGCACGACGCAGTAACGTGCCGGCGTATTACCGGGATTGTGAAAGACGT
This sequence comes from Hyphomicrobiales bacterium, assembly GCA_900489925.1. GTDB lineage: Bacteria > Pseudomonadota > Alphaproteobacteria > Rhizobiales > Rhizobiaceae > Rhizobium. The sequence goes on from UEHQ01000002.1 coordinate 826,298, forward strand.
GGCCTTCGGACACGGGCATGAACAGGCAATCGCCGGGCAGGAGACGGTAGACCGTTTCTCCCGTCGTCATCTCCATCTCGCCATCGAAGAGCCAGATGTGCTGGGTCATGCCACTGCTCGCGGCGTGCGGCGGAAAACTGACGCGCGCCCCGGGCGGAAACTCGACGTCGACGATATCGACATCCGAGCCGGTGCCCGGCGGCGAAACAGAGCGGCGCATGTAACCCGTCTCCGGGTCGCGCCAGACCTGCTGGTCCTGGCGGCGAGCCAGCGGCGCCGCCTCTCCCTTTTCGGCAAAGAAGGCGGAAAGCGAGAGGCCGAGGGCCGCGCAGATCCGCGCCAGCAAGGAGGCCGTCGGGCTGGCCTCGCCGCGCTCGATGCGCGAGATCATTGCCCGGCTAACGCCGGACGCATTCGCAAGATCGTCGAGCGTCAGGCTCTTGTCCGTCCTGAGGACGCGGATGCGAATGCCGATCGCCGTTTCAAGTTCCTGTTCCATCATCGTGTCCGTAATTTCTACTATAATAGAAATACATGGTCCGATGCTGGAATCAAGCCCAATCTTTTCGGCGGCGCCATCGCGATTTATCGTAAACGAAACGCTGCTTTTCCGCTTTGCTGCAAGGGGATGCGCTGCTATATGGCGCGGATGAGCACCAATCCGACAACTCCGCTTTCCCATATCCGCAACTTCTCGATCGTGGCCCACATCGACCACGGCAAATCGACCCTTGCTGATCGCCTGATCCAATCGACCGGCGGCCTTGCCGAGCGCGAGATGTCCGAACAGGTGCTCGACAATATGGATATCGAGCGCGAGCGCGGCATCACCATCAAGGCCCAGACCGTTCGCCTGCACTACAAGGCAAAGAATGGCGAAACCTATATTCTGAATCTGATCGACACCCCCGGGCACGTCGACTTTGCCTATGAGGTCTCCCGGTCGCTCTCGGCTTGCGAAGGTTCGCTGCTGGTCGTGGACGCGTCGCAGGGCGTGGAAGCCCAGACGCTGGCCAACGTCTATCAGGCGATCGACAACAACCACGAGCTCGTCACCGTTCTCAACAAGATCGACCTGCCGGCGGCCGAACCGGACCGCATCAAGGAACAGATCGAGGAAGTGATCGGCATCGACGCCTCCGAAGCCGTCCTGATTTCGGCGAAGACCGGCCTCGGCATCCCCGATGTCCTAGAGGCGATCGTCGAAAAGCTGCCGGCTCCGAAGAGCCCCGGCGGCGAAAAGGCGCCGCTGAAGGCGCTGCTCGTGGACAGCTGGTACGATACCTATCTCGGCGTCATGGTTCTCGTGCGCATCATCGACGGCGTGCTGTCCAAGGGCCAGACGATCCGCATGATGGGGACCGATGCCAAGTATCAGGTGGAGCGCGTTGGCGTGCTGACGCCGAAGATGGTCAATGTCGACAGTCTCGGACCGGGCGAAATCGGCTTCATCACGGCCTCCATCAAGGAGGTTGCCGATACGCGCGTCGGCGATACGATTACCGAGGACAAGCGTCCGACGGCTGAAGCCCTGCCCGGTTTCAAGCCGGCGCAACCGGTCGTCTTCTGTGGCCTCTTCCCCGTTGATGCCGCGGACTTCGAAGACCTGCGCGCCGCAATGGGCAAGCTTCGCCTCAACGACGCCTCCTTCTCCTTCGAGATGGAATCATCCGCGGCGCTCGGCTTCGGCTTCCGCTGCGGCTTCCTCGGCCTGTTGCACCTCGAAATCATCCAGGAGCGCCTGGAGCGCGAATTCGATCTCGACCTGATCGCCACCGCGCCTTCCGTCGTCTACCAGCTGACGATGACCGACGGCAGCCAGCGCGAACTGCACAACCCGGCAGACATGCCCGACGTCGTCAAAATCGACGAGATCCGCGAACCGTGGATCAAGGCGACGATCATGACGCCGGACGATTACCTCGGCGGCATTCTCAAGCTCTGCCAGGATCGCCGCGGCATCCAGACCGAACTCACCTATGTCGGCACCCGCGCGCTGGTCACCTACGAACTGCCGCTCAACGAAGTCGTGTTCGACTTCTACGACCGGCTGAAGTCGATCTCGAAGGGCTATGCCTCGTTCGACTACCACCTCGAAGGTTACCGTGAAGGCAATCTCGTCAAGCTGTCGATCCTCGTCAACGGCGAGCCGGTCGATGCGCTCTCCATGCTCGTCCACCGCGCGTCGGCCGAAAAGCGCGGTCGCGATATGTGCGAACGGCTTAAGGACCTGATTCCGAAGCACATGTTCAAGATCCCGATCCAGGCCGCGATCGGAGGCAACGTCATTGCCCGCGAAACCATCTCGGCTCTGCGCAAGGACGTGACGGCCAAGTGCTACGGCGGCGACGCCAGCCGCAAGCGCAAACTTCTGGACAAGCAGAAGGAAGGCAAGAAGCGCATGCGCCAGTTCGGCAAGGTGGAGATTCCGCAGGAAGCCTTCATCGCCGCGCTCAAGATGGGCGACGAATAGCAGCGTTATTTCCGCCCGGTCATGCAAGCGTATGGCCGGGCCGAATTTTCCGGGCGGCCTCAGCTGCAGGCCATGTATTCCCTTACCAACCCCTCATAGGCATCCATCTCCGGCAGAGCCTCGTAGCTGTGGACCGCGCCGGTCTCGGCAAAAGCCAGCTTCTCACGCGTCCACGTCTCGATAAAAGGCGCGAACCAGCGCGGATCGTCGAGCATCGTGGGACGAAGGTTAACGAACCAGTCCATTCCCTCCGGCCGCGTAAACATCCAGGTCATGCAGTGCGAGCAGAAATAGTGACGCGAGGCCCCGTGCAGCCCGCCTATGACAGGCTCGCCGTAGGTTACTTCGAACCCCTCCGCAGGGATGGCAGCGCTCAGGGAATATGCGCTTGACGACATCTTCTGGCAGCCGGTGCAATGGCATGCCATGGTCAGCAGCGGTTTGGCCGTGATCTTCAACCGCACCTGACCGCATCGGCATCCACCTTCCCAAGGCGGGTTTTGGTCGCTCATTGTCATCTCCTTGATTGTCAAAACCAATCTAGGCGCGAATGGGCGAGTGTCAAATCGCGACATTCAAAGGGGGTTGCAACGGCATTTGTTTTCGCTAGGCTGCTCGTTGACCTGAACGTAACAGGTCAAGCACGGGAACAAACGACTAAAAAAAGCGAAAAGCTGGGAAAGGTGGCCCCCATCATGAACTTCCTTACGAAAAAAATTCTAGCGTCGGCAGTGTTTGGTTCACTGCTCGCCGTTTCCGCGCACGCGGCGACCCTGAACATCCACAATGGTGGTGATCCGCAGTCGCTCGATCCACAGAAGCTCTCGAGCGACTATGAGAACCGCATCGCGGGTGACATTTTCGAGGGGCTCGTAACGGAAGACGCGAAGGACGACCCGATCCCTGGACAGGCCGCAAGCTGGACAGTTTCGGATGACGGCAAGGTCTATACCTTCAAGCTGCGCGACGGAATCAAATGGTCCGATGGCCAGCCTGTGACGGCCGGCGACTTCGTCTTCGCTTTCCAGCGCCTCCTCGATCCGAAGAACGCAGCCGAATATGCCTATCTGCAGTTCACCATCAAGAACGCGGAAAAGATCAACAAGGGCGAAATCACGGATTTCAGCCAGCTCGGCGTCAAGGCGATCGACGACAAGACGCTCGAAATCACGCTTGAGAACGCGACCCCCTACTTCATCAATTCGCTGATGCACTACACGGCTTACCCGCTGCCGAAGCACGTCGTCGAGGCGAAGGGCAATGATTGGGTGAAGATCGGCAACATCGTTACCAATGGCCCTTACAAGCCAACCGAATGGATCCCGGGCGCATCGGTCACCACCGTAAAGAACGACCAGTATTATGGCACCAAGGATCTGAAGATCGACGGCGTGAAGTTCTTCACCCTGGAGGACCAGGAAGCCGCCTTGAAGCGCTACCGCGCCGGCGAATTCGATATCATGACGGACTTCCCGACCGACCAGTACGAATGGATGAAGAAGAACCTGCCGGGGCAGGCGCATGTTACGCCGTTTCTCGCCAGCTACTACTACGTGCTGAATGCCCAGAAGCCGCCGTTCAACGACAAGCGCGTCCGCCAGGCGCTTTCCATGGCCGTGAACCGCGAAGTCATCGGCCCGAAGATCCTCGGCACGGGTGAGCTGCCAGCTTATTCCTGGGTGCCGCCAGGCACGGCAAACTATGGCGAGCCGGCCTATGTGAGCTGGAAGGACATGCCCTACAAGGAAAAGGTGGAAGAGGCGAAGAAGCTCCTGAAGGAAGCGGGTTTCGGTCCTGATCACCCGCTGAAAGCTCAGCTGCGGTACAACACCAACGATAATCACAAGCGCGTGGCGGTCGCGATCGCCTCCATGTGGAAGCCGCTTGGCGTCCAGATCGAGCTCTACAACACCGAGACCAAGGTGCATTACGACGAAATGCAGCATGGTCAGGTTGAGATCGGCCGCGCCGGCTGGATCGCCGACTACAACGACCCTGACAATTTCCTCGGCCTCCTCGTCTCCGGCGTTTCCATGAACTACGGTCGCTGGAGCAATGCCGACTACGACAAGCTGGTCAAGGAAGCGAACGCGCAGACAGACCTGAAGAAGCGCGCCGAGATATTCAAGAAGGCGGAGCAACTGGCACTCGACGACAGCGCCGCGATCCCGCTCTACTACTACGTCTCGAAGAACGTGGTGTCACCGAAGGTTCAGGGCTTCGAGGACAATATCCAGGACATCCACCGCACGCGCTGGCTGTCTGTCAAAGAATAAGGATATCGGCCCTTCCTTCGCCTGGGGGAAGGGCCGGTCCGCGCCCATGATCAAATACGCACTCCGTCGCCTGCTATCGACGATTCCGGTCCTATGGATCGCCGTCACGCTCAGCTTCTTTGTCTTGCGCCTTGCCCCCGGCGGCCCATTCGATGGCGAACGGCCATTGCCGCCGGTGATTCTGAAAAACCTTGCTGCCCACTACAATCTCGACAAGCCGCTGATCGAGCAGTACCTCATCTACATGTTCGATGTGCTGAAGGGCGACCTCGGTCCCTCCTTCGCCAATCAGGATTTCACTGTTACCCAGCAACTCCTGCTAGGCCTGCCCTACACCTTCACCATCGGCGGCGCCGCCTTTGTGCTTGCGATCGTGATCGGCGTATTCGTGGGCTGTCTTGGGGCGCTTTATCAGAACAAGGCGCCCGATTACCTGCTCGGTCTCCTCATTCTCATCGGTCTGGTCCTTCCGAACTTCCTGATTGCGCCAATCCTGCAGCTGATCTTCGGCATCCATCTTGGCTGGCTGCCGGTTGGTGGATGGGGGGACGGTTCCATCCGCTATCTGATCATACCGGTCGTGGTCCTGGCCCTGCCGCATGCGGGCCGCATCTCGCGCATGACCCGTGGATCGATGATCGAAGTCATGGGGCAGAACTATATCCGCACGGCCAAAGCCAAGGGGATCGGTCCGCGGCTCACCGTCATGCGACATGCGCTGAAGCCAGCCATGATGCCGGTCGTGTCCTATCTCGGGCCGGCCGCAAGCTATCTTCTCACCGGCTCGCTGGTTGTCGAAAGCATCTTCGGATTGCCCGGTATCGGCCGCTATTTCATCAACGCGGCACTGAACCGCGACTACGGCATGGTTCTCGGAACGGTGATCTTCTACATGGTGCTGATCGTCGTTCTGAACCTCCTTGTCGACATCGCCTATGCGTGGCTCGACCCGAAAGTGAGAAGCCGATGATCCTCAATCCTGCAAAGCGTGAGCTGCTTGCCGCCGAACTTCTCGAAGCCGAGGGACTGACCCACAAGAGTCGATCGCTGACCGGCGATGCGTTGCGCCGCCTTTCGCGCAACAAGGCAGCGGTGGTCGCCGTTGCTGTTCTGCTCTGTCTCATTCTCGCGGCCTTCATCGGACCGTATCTGATCCCCTTCGACTACGAGGAGCCGGATTGGGAGGCATTCCGGATGGCGCCCGACTTCGCGACTGGCCACTATTTCGGGACCGATCCAAACGGTCGCGACCTGCTCGCCCGCGTTCTCTACGGCACACGCGTTTCACTGGCGGTGGCGGCCACGGCGACGCTGGTCTCCGTCGTCATTGGCGTGCTTTATGGCGCGATTTCCGGCTATATCGGCGGCAGGCTGGATGCCATCATGATGCGCTTCGTCGATATCATGTACGCGCTGCCCTACATTCTGTTCGTCATTCTGCTGATGGTCATCTTCGGCCGTAACGTCTATCTGCTGTTCGCCGCGATCGGTGCGCTGGAGTGGCTGACCATGGCGCGGATCGTGCGCGGGCAGACCCTGTCGATCAAGCAGCGCGAATTCATCGAGGCAGCGCGCGCCTCCGGCCAGAGGCCGTTCAAGATCATCCTCAAGCATGTCATCCCGAACCTTATCGGCCCGGTTGTGATCTTTGCGGCGCTCACCGTCCCCGAGATCATCGCGACGGAGAGCTTTCTCTCTTATCTCGGCTTCGGGGTCCAGGAGCCATTGACCTCTCTCGGCACACTGATCGCCGAAGGCACCGATGCCATGGAAAGCATGCCCTGGCTGCTGATCTTCCCCGCCTGTTTCCTCGTTGCGCTGCTGATGAGCTTGCTGTTCATCGGCGACGGCCTGCGCGATGCGTTCGACCCGAAGGATCGCTGACGATGCACACTGACCCAAAGAGCGACACGCTGCTGGAACTCAAGGACTACTCGATCACCTTTCGGACGCCGGATGGCGAGGTGAAGGCGGTGTCCAGCATGAACCTCTCGATCAAACGCGGCGAGCGGATCGCGATTGTAGGTGAATCCGGCTCTGGCAAGAGCCAGACCTTTCTCGGCGTCATGGGGCTCCTTGCAAGAAACGGCAAAACCACCGGCCAGGCTCTCCTGGAAGGCAGGGATGTTCTCTCACTGAAACCCCGCGATCTCGATCAGGTCCGCGGCAAGGACATGGCCATGGTCTTCCAGGATCCCATGACTGCGTTGAACCCTTCGCTCAAGATCTCGCGGCAGCTGACGGAGCAGTTGGAGGTCCATCGCGGCTTCACCGCGCGCGCCGCCTCCGCCGAAGCGCTGGATATGCTGAAGCGGGTCGGGATTCCCGACCCGGGGCGGCGCTTCAATCTTTACCCCCACGAGCTTTCGGGGGGGATGCGCCAGCGCATCGTTATTGCCATGGCGTTACTCACCAAGCCGAAGCTCTTGATTGCTGACGAACCGACGACGGCGCTCGACGTCACCATCCAGGCGCAAATCCTCGATCTCTTCAACGACCTGACGTCCGAGATGAATACGGCACTCGTCATGATCACGCATGATCTCGGTGTGGTTGCGGGCCTCGCCGACCGCGTTGCCGTCATGTACGCGGGGCGGATTGTCGAGGAGGCACCGGTTGACGAGCTGTTCGACAATCCGGCACATCCCTATACCGCGGCGCTGCATGCCTCCATTCCGCGGCCGGACCAGGACGTTGACCAGCTGGCCGTCATCCCCGGCCGACCGCCGAACCTGCAGCACCTCCCAAAAGGCTGCAGCTTCTCGCCGCGCTGTCCGATGGTCCAGGACGACTGCATCGAAGCTGCTCCGCGTCTCGAAACACTGGCGCCGCGCCATGCGGCCGCCTGCTTCCATGCATTCCCCCGCCTCGAGGAGGTCCTGAACCATGGCTGAGCGCTCCCTTCTCAGGGTTGAGAACCTGACCACGCAGTTCGAGCTTCCCTCAAAGAGCTTTTTCAAGCCGCCACTGATACTGACAGCGGTCAATGACGTCAGCTTCGATCTCGCCGAGGGTCGGACGCTTGGTATCGTCGGCGAATCCGGCTGCGGCAAATCCACGCTCGGGCGCTCCATCCTGAGGCTTCTGAAGTCGCATAAGGGCCGCATCCTCTGGCAGGGCCGCAACCTGCTCGACCTTACCGAGGAGGAGATGCGCGCCACCCGCCGAGACATGCAGATCATCTTCCAGGATCCGATTGCCTCGCTCGATCCACGCATGACGGTTGGCGATATCATCGCCGAGCCGCTGACCGTCTTCGAGCCGAAGCTGACAAAGGCACAGCGCACGGAGCGGGTGCGAGAGATCATGGGAGCAGTCGGTCTCGTGCCGGAAATGATCAACCGCTATCCGCACGAGTTCTCCGGCGGGCAGGCACAGCGTATCGGAATCGCCCGCGCCGTTGTCACGCGGCCGAAGCTGATCATCTGCGACGAGCCGGTTTCGGCCCTCGACGTGTCGATCCAAGGGCAGGTCATCACGCTGTTGCGCAAGCTTCGGAAGGAGTTTGGCCTGACGTTGATCTTCATCAGCCATGACTTATCGGTTGTCCGATTGATTTCGGACGATGTGTTGGTTCTTTATCTTGGCA
>UEHQ01000052.1 GCA_900489925.1 Hyphomicrobiales bacterium
TTTTCAGGGGGCAGACCAGCAGGGCTTTCAGCCTCGGTCCGTCACCAGACGCCCGCCGCAAAAGCCGTAATGACCGAAGGCCTGCGCTCGCAGATCACCCGCATAGAGGATGCCCTCCCGCACAAAGATGCACTCGATAAGCGCCGTGCAGCGATCGGAAGCTGGGCAGCCATGGTCGGAGCCGTCATCCTTGCACGGGCAGTCGATGATCCTGAATTGTCAGACGAGGTTCTGACGGAGACGCGGGCCTGGATCGACGCCAGTGTCGGCTAGGAGCATGAGAGAGTGCGCATTTGGAGCGCCTGATATATGCCTGCTTCGAGGATCGCCTGAATTTCACGTAGCGGCAGAAATGAAGGCGCGTTGTGGACAGATTGCACCTGGGTGATAGTCCAGCACAGATCGACACCCACGGGCAGCGCCTCCCTGACACTTGCCTAGTCCGGGATTTTTTGCGCGCTTCGGAAGCGTCACTTGACCTTCTCGACCACAGGCGATTTCCACGAACCATCAAGAAGCTCGGGTTTCGGAAGATAATAGCGCATCGCCATCATGAATGGTCCGTTCGGCGCAGGCAGCCAGTTGGCTTCCTTGTCGCCGCCCGGAGTTTCATGCTGGATGTAGATCGTCACGCCGCCATCGACATCCTTCTTTAGGTCCGGCACCATCGGCGCATTGATCAGGTAACGGTTCAACGGATTGGCGACCAGGAGTTGGCCCGGAAGATCGTACATCGTCACGGACCAGAAAGCGTTCACCGGAGGGAACTCGCCGCCCTCGAAGCGCAGGGTGTACTTGCCCTTCGACCCGTCGAGAGGCGCACCCTCGGCATCCTTTTCAAAGATCGGGTACAGAGCCTCCTCTCTGGAATTGGCTCCTATGCCGACCTGCGTCCCGGCTGCGCGAGCGACGAAGTCATTCTTCAGAAACTCCCGCGTGCCGAACAGCGTCGAGCTATCGCCATGGAGCGTCGCACGGCGATCGTCAATCTGTTTCTGGCCCTCTTTCATGCCGTCGGACAATGCCTCCTTGATGTCTGGAGACAGTGCGGCGACGTCGAACTTCTCTCCAGCCTTCAGCCCCAGCATTTCGAAACGCGCTCGAAGTTCCGTCTCGGATGGGTGCGTTGGCGTGAATTGAAGAAGGAAGGCTAGTACGTTGTAGAATTTTGGATCGGTCTTCTGGTCAGCGGGGCGGATCGGCCGAATCCAGTCCGTCGCCGGCTCTGGAATACGTGCCTTCCCCTCAAACTCGGAAAGCGACTGGAGTTTGTAGCCTGCCTGGATTTTCTTCACGTTATCCAGATCGCCCGGATTGAAGAGCTGCGTGCGCCCGATAACGTTCACAAATTGGGTCTCGGAGCGGATGACCTTGGTAACGCCCTTCGGGTCCTCTCCCTTCCAGTCCGGCCCGGCGATCATATAGGTGCCGCCATCATTTCCTGTCGTACGGGTACCGATGTAGTCGAAGTTGAAGGTATACAGGTCCATGAGCTGGAAGACGAAGTAGCGGTTCTTCTCCATCTTTGGCACTGTGATAACCATAGGCTCGGCCCGAAGGTCCAAACCCATGAACGTGTAGGGCGTGTCGGAGTTGGGCGTCACGAAACCCTTGTCCTCCGGCGTGAAGACACGCGCGACGTTCAGAACCGAATTGAACGGCCCCTTGTACTCCGGGCTTTTCGGGTCGATGGAAAAGGTATAGATCGTTGCGTAATCGCTGACCATGGGAACACCATAAACGTAGGCATCCCTTGCGATTTCAGTCGCTTCCTTCCGGTCGAGCGCAGCGGCGATCGTGGGCAAAGATAGCACTGATGCCGCGAGGACAAATCGAATGGTCGCGCTTACTTGCATCGGCTAGCTCCTTGAATTTGCCCCAGGCTGGCAGAGACTGCGCAAAGGCGAGGACGTTTGCCCTGCCGATAGCGTGCTTCATGTATAACGGTATTCGTGACGCTTGCTACTTCAATTTGCTTGCGTGATGGTGTCACAACTAGCAAATATTGATGCAAAATCAGCGGGGACTAACAATGTTTCGTGTCTTGACGACGGCAACCGCCTTTCTCGGGATCGCGTTCGCGGCATATGCCCAGACCGCCACTCCGGAAGAAGCTCGCGCAATCGCGAAGGAGGCATACATATACTCCTATGCCCCGATCGCCAGCTACGGGACCTGGTCGAAGCAGACTACGCTTCCCGACGCGGCGGAGTATGTCGGCGGCTTCAACGTGTTTCGGCACTATTCGGAAGCATTCACGCCCGAAAACAAGGATATCGTGACACCGAACAATGACACGCCATACTCCTGGGCGTGGCTGGACCTCCGCGCCGAGCCGATGGTCCTCAGCGTGCCTGCCGTTCCGAAGGATCGGTACTACGTGATGCAGCTCATTGATCTGTTCACATACAACTTCGGCTATGTAGGTGTGCGTTCGACGGGCTTTGACGCGGGCAACTACATCATTGCGGGGCCGGGCTGGAAGGGTGAGAAACCTGCCGGGGTCGACAAGGTCTTCCATGCAGAGACCGACATCATTGGTATCCTTGGCCGGACATCGCTGAACAGCAAGGAAGACATTCCGAACGTCAAGGCGATCCAGGCACAGTACAAGCTTGCGCCTCTGAGCCAGTTCCTCAAGACGCCGACGCCGAAGCCAGTCACCCCAATCGAATTCCCGGCCTACGATGCCGCCAAGGCAACTAGCCATGACTTCATCGGCTACATCAATTTTCTGCTCCAGTTTGCGCAGCCAACCGTGTCGTCCGAAACTGAGTTGATGGCAAGATTCGCAAAGATCGGCATCTCGGCGGGTGCCCCGTGGGATGCCTCCAACGTTGATACGGCCACGCTCGCTGCCATCGACCAAGGCGTCGTCGATGCCAAGGCCGCAATGGCTGAGACCGCCAAGACGACATTGAGTTCAAACGGCCTGTTCGGCTCTCGTGAATTCCTCAAGGACGACTACATGACCCGCGCAATGGGTGCCGAGAAGGGTCTGTTTGGCAATTCGCTCGAGGAAGCCTGGTACGGCGGTTTCGTTGGCGACGGCTCCAAGGCGACCATACTGCATTTCGCTGCGGACAAGCTGCCTCCGGCCAAGTTCTTCTGGTCGCTCACGCTTTACACATTGCCGGACCGCTTCCTTTACGCCAACCCGCTTGAGCGTTACTCGATTGGTGACCGCACGAAGGGGCTTCAATACGGTAAGGATAAGTCGCTGACGATCTACCTCGGCCACACGTCGCCGGGAAAAGACAAGGAGGCCAACTGGCTTCCGACGCCAGATGCGAAATACAGCCTCGTCGCGCGCGTCTATGGCCCTGAAAAGGGTGCGATGGATGGGACTTGGAAGCTGCCAGTTCCACAACCATTGAAATAGCTCCAGCTAGAAGCGTTATCGCCTCACCACATCGTGTTCCTCAGCCCCTAAACGTGTGATCCTGAAGGGGCTGATCTGTCGCAGCGTCAAGACTTCTTCCGAATTCCAAGCCGTATGCAGGCGGTCTGGATCAAGTTGGTTGACCTAACTCCGCACAGGAACGCTCCATCGCGGCGATGAGGGCTCCTTTCGACTGTGGCATTCGAACAGCAGACTGGCGGCTTGTAGACTTAAATGAGTCAGGTGTTGCATTTCCCGGAGAGACAGCGCTCGGCGGTGTGGGCTTCTCACTCGCCGAGGCGATTTGCCGTGCCGGTGGAAGAAAATGGTGGTGAGATCCTCAAGTTCATGGGCGACAGCCTGCTGGCGATTTTCCCTGCTGACATTGATGATCCGTCTGAGGCGTGTGGCAGTGCTCTGTTGTCGGCCCGGATGGCCGTAGAGGCCAACCAATTGCTCAACGCAAGCCGCAAGGCTCTCGATGAACCGCAGTTGCTTGTCGATATCGTCTTACATGTCGGCGAGGTGTTTTACGGTAACATCGGTGCATCCCGCCGCCTCGATTTCACGGCGATCGGCCGCGCAGTCAATGAAGCGGCTCGAATGGAGAAGCTTGCCGATGCGGTCGGATACAGCCTACTAGCATCGGGGCCATTCGCAGCACAGGTAGCAACGGGATTCGAGAATGTCGGCTCGTTCGTGCTCAAGGGCGTTGCGGAACCAGCCGAAGTCTACGCTTGGATTGTGTGATGTAAGCGAAAGCTTGATCGCCTACCTTCGCGACCCGACGAGTGCTTTCCAGGTTTGACGAAGCAAAAACCGTCAGACGGCGCAGTTGATTCCAATGTTCCATAACCGATCTTATCCCGCAAATTTATGTAGCGGGGTGGGTTCAAGAATGAAGTGCGACTTGCGAATGATACCAATGGGTTGTCACTAGTAAGGAAGCTTCAATGAAACGCACCTACTCGCACATCGACATGGATGAACGGCGCAAGATCGCCCGCTGGCGCATGGCGGGCCTCACTGTTGGCATCATCGCCGAGAAGCTTGGGCGTCATCGTGGTCTGCCCCCTGAAAAG
>UEHQ01000032.1 GCA_900489925.1 Hyphomicrobiales bacterium
GTGCTATTTCCGCGGCCTGTTAATAGATAGGACTGAATACAGGGGCGGCTCGCTCCGGCCGGGAGCGGCGCGCCTTCAGCGGCTTGGCGCCGGTCCCGAACATGTTCTCTTGGTGTATTGCCGCCTCATACTGGATTGCGGACTCCAGCGTAACGCAGAAGCCCAAGGCGGCCGACGGCGGTGAAGGAAGCGTGCGTAAAAGCCTCGACTTAACATTGGGGCCAACATGATTTTGGCGACACCCTGTTGACCCGCCGATTGAACGGAGCATCGATGCCTCGGATCAACACAGATACCACTGCTGTGATAGACGAAAAGATTGGCAACAGACTTTTGAACGCTCGATTGGCGCGCGGCATTTCGCAAGTTGAGCTTGGCGATAGTATCGGCGTTTCGTTTCAGCAGATCCAAAAATACGAACGGGGCGGTAATCGTCTGTCGGCGTCTGTTCTAGTGCTGATTTGCAAGGAGCTGAAGGTCAGTCCCATGACCCTGCTCGGTCAGTTCTTTGAAGACGAGAATGGGTCCGGCGATGCAGATATTCTTCAACGGCTGATCGAGGCCGAGGATCGGCTCAGGCAGATACGCGGTCTTTGCAGCAAAGCGTCAGGAAACGACGCGTAACCTGACCTCGAGACACGCTGCTGCCCGCGCGGTCTTCTGGACACAAGTTCGAATCTCGTTGCGGTCGTCGACGCGCCGTTTCAACGTAACCGCCTTTCTATCCGTTTGCCCTAAAGCCGGCTCGGTGCAGGTCGAGCCGGCTTTAGGAACGGGCAGATCTCACGAAGGCGACCAGCCCGTATTGCTGATGCCCGAGTTAGGATCAGAACGTCCGCTGCAGCCGCAGGAAACCAAGCACCTGGCCGTCTGCGTCATCAACATCGTAGTACTGAACAGACAGCTTGGTGGCGAGGTTCTTTGCTATCTTGTAGTCTGTCGTGAGACCCGCCTTCCAGGCGTTGGCGCCGCCGAACGACCCGCTGCTGTCGATCTCTGTCTTGCTGAAATACTGATAGCCGGGTGTTAGCGAAAGCTTGTCGGTTACCTTCAACGCATACTGGGCGCCAACGGTCCACTCCGACTCTTCATAATAGTAATTCGCACCACTTGCCCAAACGCCGTAAATGCCAAGCTCCCCTGGGCCGATATCGGCATAGACGAAGGCTCGGATCGCTGCTTCTTGCGTGTCCGTATCGTAGCCGGCCAACAGATATCCGCTGATGGCACCAGACTCTGCAAACAATTGGGCCGTCACCCCGAGGTTGTTCGGCCCCTCGCCTGGCTTCGTGTCATATCGCTCTTCCAGCTCATCGAGCGATATCCCTGCACTGACGCCGGTGCCAGTGAAGAGGTAACGCAGGGAGTTGTGGATCGTACTGTTGGACGAAACCACATCCGTATCACCGGAGGGACTGTCGTCCCAGAAGGAATATTGCATTCCCGCCCGTACGCCTGCGATGTCGATGAAGCCTTCCTGGAGAAGGGTAACATTCGACGTGGCATTCTCGGCATTGGCTCTAAGCGTGATGACCCCGGTCAGCGGGCCGAATTCCGTGTCGCTCTTTGCTGAAAATGTCGTCTGCGCGCGGGTCCAGAGCGAGTAGTCCGATGTCCCCGATCGATTGCGGCCGAAGCGGGCCTCGGTTCGAATGTAGCCCCCAACCGAAAGGCAGGTCTCGGTTCCCGGGATGTAGAAATATCCGGTTCCAAAGGCGTCGCAGACCCGGACATATTCGACGCCCTCTGGTTCGGCGGCCACGATCGCATCCGCGGCCATCGCGCCGCTTGCCAAGCCGAGTGCCGCGCTGATTCCCATTATCATTCGTGCTGATTTCATTCCTGTTATCCAACTGGTTCGAGAGGGCACGAGTTCTCGTGGCCGGAAGCCGGCGACGCGTGCCTGTTTTTGTGAAGACCCGGGATTGCCCGGTCGCGAGACAGCATGCCCCTCTCCGTCGCCTCCCTCCAAGGCGAACGCGTTTTGTCAGTACCAGCGTGGCTTTCGATCGGCATGTCCCCCAAGCGACGGGAACTGTCTGTTACGGAAAGAAGCCACTTACCAATGCGATTTTGCGAGCATTTATATGGAAACCGAATGACTCGTTGCTCGCGCTCCGCGCGCTGATCAGCACCCACATCAAGATGACCGGGAGCGCTATCGGATGCTCGCTGGGTCAGCCCAGCTTGGCCGGCTGATTGATAGGCGGAGGGCATGAATCCTTGCAATTCGATATTGGACCATCCTCCACCAGCCGGAGAACCATTCCCGCGGGAACAACACCAACAGCGAGATTTCACCCATGGGAAAAACCAGCCGCTTTCTTGCGCTGTCATCAGCTTTCGCCCTGTCCGCTCTTGCCGGTCCACTGCGCGCCGAGACACTGGTCGTCAACAGCTACGGCGGGCCTTACGAGGACATCATCCGTAAGGCGATTATTGAACCTTTCGAGACAAAGACCGGAATCACGGTCGTCTACGATGCGGTAGGCTCCGCTTCCCAGGATTATGCCAAGATCAAGGCGACGAAAGGCCACCCTGGTTTCGACGTCGTGGTGATGACGGCATCGCAATCCCTGCAGGGCTGTCAGGATGGTGTCCTTGCAAAGCTTGACACCAAGACCATTCCAAACCTGGCGCATCTGTCGCCACGGATTTCAGCCACCGCGGGACCATGCGGTGCCGTGCACGAAGTTCAGTACATGTCACTTCTCTATCGAACGGACAAATTGCCGGCAGCACCAGTCTCATGGTCAGCACTGGCGTCTCCCGAGCTCAAGGGCAAGATCGTACTTCCGAACTTCCAGAACATCATGGCGCTCTATTTGGTCGAAGTTTTCTCGGTGATGAATGGCGGCGATCTTGTCGACAACCTCGATCCCGGCTTCAAGGCAATGTCCGGGGTTGCCAAGCAATCGATAGGCTTCGAGCAGAGCTCGGCAATCCTCGAGAGTTATATCAAGGACGGTACCGTCTGGGCGATGCCGTTCTGGAATGGCCGCGCGCAGTTGCTCGTCGATAGCGGTCTCCCGGTCGACTACGTGAAACCGAAGGAAGGCACGATCCCCCTCGTCGCGACGCTGAACATCCCAGCCGGGGCGGAGCACAAGGCGGCGGCCGAAAAGTTCATCGATTTTTTCCTCGAGAAGACGAGCCAGGAAGCGTGGGTGCGCGGATACAAGGTCGGCAGTGCTCGCACGGACATACATGTCCCCGCGGACATCAGGGCCCGCCAGATCACATCGGAGGCCGATCTCGCATCCCTGATGTTGCCTGACCTGTCGGTCGTCACGAAGCGTCTGCCCAAGTGGGCGGATCAGTGGGAGCGCGATGTCGTCGCGCATGCGGACTGAGGGGGGGGGCATGAGCACCGTTTCATTGGATCTTCCTCTTTCGCCGATCGTCCACCGCAGAAATTTCACGGCAATCCTCGGCTTGTCGCCGGCGATGTGCCTGCTGGTCATCTTCTTTGCGCTGCCGATGGGAATGATGATCGCAATTAGTTTCCACGACACGGAGACTGGTGGCGTGGGGCTGCACAACTACGCACGATTTCTGACCGACGGACTGTCGTTGCGAGGCTTCTGGCGAACGGCCCTGATGTCTGGCTTGGTCGCGCTGTCGGCGACTTTGCTTGCCTATCCGGTGGCCTATTATCTGGCACGCTCCACAAGTCGGTGGCGTTCGATGGTCTTCGCCTTGGCGCTTGCCCCGGAGCTCGCCGGCGTCGTGCTCAGGACCTACGGATGGCTCATCATTCTCGAGGATCGGGGGTTTATCAACGATACGCTCATCCAGCTCGGATTGATTTCGTTGCCATTGCCGCTGTCGAAGAACCTGTTCGCCGTCGTCGTCGGTCTGACCCACGTCGTGCTGCCCTTCGCCATCCTGTCGCTGACGACGAGCATCCAGGGCATCGATGACAATCTCGAGCGAGCCGCGCAAATGCTCGGGGCGCCCCGGCATGCCGTGCTGCGCTACATCCTGCTCCCGCTATCAGTGCCAGGTCTCGTCAGCTCGTTTCTCTTGTCTTTCACCATGGCGGCAAGCGCCTACGCCACTCCTGCCTTGCTCGGCGGTGCAGGCTTCAAGGTCCTTGCAACAATGATCTCGGAGCAAGTGCTGTTCTATATCGACTGGCCATTCGCGGCCGTCATGGCGAATGCGCTCCTGATCCTCATGCTTGGCATCTCCTACGCGGGCATTCGTTTCGAGGCGGCCCAACGCGCCAGGCGCAACGGGCAAACGGGAGCGCGGCCATGAACAGATTGATCTCTGCATCCTATTGGGTTGCCCTGGCTACGGTGCTAGCGTTCATAACACTGCCACTGCTTGTGGTCGTTGCCGCATCTCTCAGTCCGACAGCCGACATAACCTTCCTGCCATGGGAATGGACCGCCAGGTGGTATGGCGAGATTGTCGCTCAGCGCTGGCTGCAGCCATTCTGGCTGAGCGTTAGAATTGCCCTTGCGGTTTCGGCCATCAGCGGCGTTATCGGCATGCTTGCCGCTTATTTCGTTGTTTATGAGAAGATACCGGGCAGCGATGCGTTGATGGCGGCGATCCTCTCGCCGTTGTCAGTCCCGCAGATCGTCAAGGGCGTGGCGATCGTACTCTTCATCTCGATGATCGGACTGCAATCGGTGCTGGGCACACAAGCACTGATCGCCGCGCACTCCGTTCTGGCGCTGCCTTTCGTCGTTCGCATGGTTGCAACGTCGATTGCCAACTTTGATGGCAATCTCTATCGCGCCGGCCAGATCCTCGGCGCCAACCGATGGCAATGCGCCCGTTTCATCCTGCTGCCCGCAGTGAAACCTGGCCTCCTGTCCGGCATGACGTTTGCCTTCATCATTTCGTTCAACAATATCCCGCTCTCCGTCTTTCTGGTGAGACCAGGCGATACGACCCTTCCGATCACGGTCATCAACTATCTCGAATACAGCCTGGATCCGGTCATGGCGGCGGTGAACGTCGCATCGATGGCCTTCATTCTGGCCGTGATCCTCACATTCGAAAAACTAGGTGGTTTTTCCGCCCAACTGCATGGTGGCAGCAAATGACCAATTTCGACGTGGAACTACTCTCCGTCAGCAAATCCTTTGGCCCTGTCTCAGTCGTCAAGGATATCGATCTGCAAATTCCCAAGGGTGAGTTCGTCAGCATCCTTGGCCCTTCTGGATGCGGAAAGACGACGACGCTCAATATGATGGCAGGTTTCAACCAGCCATCCCACGGCGACATCAGGATCCGCGGGCGAAGCCAGGTGCATGTCTCGCCTGAAAGACGAGACCTCGGACTCGTGTTTCAAAACTACGCCCTCTTCCCGCACATGACGGTGGCGGAGAACGTTGCCTTTGGCCTCAAGATGAAAGGCATGGCGAAAGCCGATATTGCGCCGATCGTGACGTCCGCCCTGCAAAGCGTTCATCTAGAGGCGCTGGCGGACCGTTACCCCAAGGCGCTTTCCGGCGGTCAGCAGCAACGTGTTGCGCTGGCTCGCGCTCTGGCGCCAAGACCTTCCGTTTTGCTGCTGGACGAACCGTTGTCGAACCTCGATCTCAAGCTGCGTGAGTCAATGCGCGCTGAGCTCAAGGATATCCAGCAACAGCTCGGCATGACCTTTGTCTATGTTACCCATGACCAGGAGGAGGCGATGGCTATGTCTGATCGTATCGTCGTCATGTGGAAGGGTGCCATTGCCCAGCAAGGCGACCCGGCAAGAATCTACCACGACCCCGCATCGACATTCGTTGCTGATTTCATCGGTAAGTCGAACATCCTGCAAATCGAGAAATCGACCAGATGCAGCGGCGGGCCGGAGGTCGTGGTTGCTGGCGGTAGTGTCACTTTGCGTGCCGCTCGAGAATGCGACGGCGATACCGCGCGCTACTGTGTTGTCCGACCGGAAGACATCCTGCTGCTGTCGGGGGATGCTTCGGCTCCCGCAGGAACAAATGTGATATCCGGCACCTTGAGACGGATAGTCAATCTCGGGGCCTCATTGGAGGCTCACGTCGCGGTTGGTCCAAGCTCGGTTCTAACGGTCCTGGTCGGTTCGGCGAATGCGGACGCGCTGCCGAGTGTTGGCGACGTCGCAAGCTTTACCATTGCACCGCAATCAGTGAAGCTCCTTTCCGACTGACCGGGGATCGATAGGGCGCGCCTATCAATGTCGCTGAATTGATATTGGAGTTGTCCAGCCCTGCCCAGCTACCGTGATCGTGACCTCGAGGACGAGGCCATGACAGGAGATTGAAAATGCTTATGAAAGAACGGCTTAAGGCCATCCAGCATGCGAGCAATGTCTGCGCGGACATCGAAGGGTTTGACTTCGATCAGTACGACAGCCGGGACATCGACGATATTCGAAAGTACTGGCTCCAATATGGCGTCATCCGCTTCAAGCGAACCCGCATTACCGACGAGCAGCAGGTCAAGTTTTCCCGCCATTTCGGGGAGTTTGTCATCCACCCGAAACAACTCCAGGAGGGTGGCCATCCTGAACATCCCGAGATCCTCGTGATCAGCAATGCGATGAAGGACGGCAAGCCAAGCGGTGCGATGGGCAACAGCGAGGCCACCTGGCACACGGACACTTGGTTTTACGAAAAGCCGCCGGCCGGCGCGATCCTTCGCGCCGTGCAGATTCCGCCATCGGGTGGCGACACATATTTCCTGTCGACCTACATAGC
This sequence comes from Hyphomicrobiales bacterium, assembly GCA_900489925.1. GTDB lineage: Bacteria > Pseudomonadota > Alphaproteobacteria > Rhizobiales > Rhizobiaceae > Rhizobium. The sequence continues at coordinate 6,696 of UEHQ01000032.1, forward strand.
CTATGAAACGCTTCCCACGCCGTTGAAGACCGCCGTCGAGGGACGGCAGATCTTCTTCCAGAACGTCTATGACAAGACCGGCAAGCTGCGCCTCGGCAAGACAGCGCCAAAGAGCCAGGACTTCCGCGAGTGGAGCGGGATCGTGCATCCGCTCGTTCGCAGTCATGGCGAGACGGGCCGCAAGGCGCTCTATCTTGGCGGCACCATTGAGGGCGCCTGGATCGTCGGAATGAGCCGCGACGAAAGCGATGCGCTTCTGTCTGACCTGTGGGATCACACCACCAACACCAAGCACGTCTTCGTGCAGCAGTGGGACGAAGGCGACATCATGATGTGGGACAATCGTTGCACCATGCACCGGCGCGACTCCTTCGACCCGGCTTACGTGCGCGTCATGCATCGAACGACAACATCGGGCGAACGGCCGGTCTGAAACACAAACCAATGAAGAGCTATCTGATGACAACGTCCTACCACGTGATGGAGCGCCATCCACCCCTGCATCCAGATCTTGTCGAACGCCTGTCATCGGTAGAGACGGCGACCATCGGCCATGTCGAACATCTTGGATTTGTCGGAAACAATATCCTTCCGCTTTTCCCCGCTCGCGTGGCCGGGGTCGCCGTGACCGTCGCGGCGCCCAGTCGCGACGGCGTGATTATCTACAAGGCGATTGATCAATTGATGTCCGGTGACGTGCTGGTGATTTCTCGCGTTGATGGTGATGACATCGCCTGCGTCGGGGGTGGCGTTGCCACTGCGGCCAAGGCGAAGGGGGCGGCGGGCATCGTGATCGACGGTCCCTGTACCGATGTCCAGGAGATCGTGGGCATCGGCCTGCCAGTCTGGTGCCGCGGCGTTTCCGCGAGAACAACGAACCGACAGTTTTGCATTGGCGGCTCGCTGAATGTGCCCATCGCGTGCGGTCGTGCGGCCGTTCTGCCTGGATATGCAGTGCTTGCCGACAGTGAGGGCGTCTTTGTCGCCGAGACGCACCGCATGTCCGCCATCGCGGACGCCGCGCGCGTCCGGCAGGATCGTTCAAGTGCCGTTCGCCTGCATCTGGCGCCGGGCCGATCCGTCTTTGATTTTCGTCAGGAGAGCATGTCTTGAAGGTCTCGCTAATACAGATGAACTCGCAGCCTGACCGCGAGCAGAACCTTCGCCAGGCGGAGCGCTTGATGGGAGAGGCCATGGCCGGTGCGCCGGACCTCATTATCCTTCCCGAGCATTTTGACTGGATGGGCGGCACGCCGGACGACAAACGCCGCGCCGCGGACTTCGTCCCGGGCGGCGACGCTTATCGCATGGTCCAGCGGTTCTCCAGGGACCACGGCGTCTGGGTGCATGCTGGCAGCCTCATGGAGCGAAGCAGGGCCGACGGCACGGTCCACAACACAACGGTCGTTTTCAATTCTCGCGGCGAACATGTCGGGCTTTACCGCAAGATTCATCTTTTCGACATCACGGCGCCCAACGGAGCGGTCTACGCGGAATCGGCGATCGTAACGCCGGGTGACGATCTGCTGATCTACGAGCTGAACGGCTACAGAATTGCGTGCGCGATCTGCTACGATCTTCGCTTCTCGCGGCTCTTCGATCGACTGTCGGATGAAAAAGTCGATCTCTTCGTCCTTCCCGCAGCCTTTACCCGGCAGACAGGTCGCGCGCATTGGGAAGTTCTGTGCAGGGCACGAGCGATCGAATACCAGGCCTACTTTCTGGCATGCGGGCAATGCGGCAGCTACAAGATGCCAAACGGTCCTCGTCGTGAAACATTTGGCAGATCGCTTGTCTGCGATCCATGGGGTACGGTCATCGCGAGGGCCGGACAATATCCGACAGTCCTGCATGCACATATCAATCCACATCGGCTGAACGAAGTCAGGCGTCTCATTCCGATGTCAGAGCATCGCCGATCTCTGGATGACAAGGCGCTCCACATCAAGTTGGCCCGACTTTAGGCGCGGCATTACTTGGCCAAAGCTTTATCAAAGCTTCACCCCTCCGTTCCCAGCAAGCCGATAGACTCATCGGTGAGCAGGAGGAGGATTGGCAAATGCCCGACGTTGCTGAGTGGACGACAGCCGATGTGAGATTTCTCAGTCGCGAGGAGATCACCGCTGCAGGCGCGGATCTCACCATGGAGGAATTGCTGGGTGCAACGGACGCGGCCTGGCATGATATCCGACAAGGAGCCGCATTCGGGGGGAAATCAGTCCTGTCGCTCCCGGAGCAGAGCTTCTGGGAAACTGAAAGCGTTGCGCCTTTTAGACGACAGTTCGAAAGCGAACGGCTCGGTTGGAAGCTCTCCTGCCTCTATAGCGTCAACGATCGCTACGGCGGGGTCAAAGTCATTGGTGCCAATGCTTTCAATCGCAACCTGGGCCTCCCAAGGTCGACTTCGACGATCCTGCTTCTGGAGAAGCGAACCCTGCGTCTCTTAAGCGTGCTCGACGGGACGCTCCTGTCGGCACGTCGCACAGGTAGTTACGCGACCACCGTCATGGGCCAATTCACCCGCGAAAACGAGAGGCTATCCGTCTTTCTGTTTGGCACCGGTCCGATTGCCCGTAGTATCATCCAATGCCTTGATTTTCGTTTCAGAGACAGGATCGAGGAGATTGTCATCCGCGGCCGGTCGAACGAAGGTGCCGACCGGTTTCTCGAAGAGTTGGCGGATCATGTCGCTGTCCCGCTGAGGCCTGTTTACGACAACATGGCTTTGAGTTCATGCCGGTTTGTCATTACGGCTACCAATGCAAGACAACCCTTGTTCGAGGACCGGGAACTTGATCCGCATGCATTGACCCTGCATCTGGGCGGCGACGAGGCGCCGGTGGCCTATCTCCAGCGCGTGCTGCGGACAGGCCTGGTCGTTTGCGATGATGTGGGGACCGTTTCTCGCCGAAACTCGCAGAGCATCGCCTTGCACTTTTCCAGGCAGGGCCTGTCACTTGAGCAGATTGGACGGCTTGTCGGTATCCGCGAGCTCTCGTCACCTGGAAGCTGGGATGTTGCCAAAGATCATCCTACCTGCGTGACATGCGTCGGCCTGCCAATGCTCGACCTTTATGTGGCCCAGGCGTCTTATGAAAAGTACATGAGGTGTACCAAGGGCACTCAGCCACAAGCGCACGGCTCGGGATCTGTCTGAGGGAGGTTCCATGTATCTCACCCAGGTTCTAGCGGAACACATCGCGACCATTGCCGGGCGCAAGCCTCCCCCGGAGGTTCGCGATGTCGTTATGCGCTGTATTCTCGATCTGATTGGTGCGGCGCTCGCCGGTCACGGATCGAACGGACCGGCGGCGGCGCGCCAGGCAGCCTCGCAAATATTCGGAAGTGGAAGCGCACCGATCTGGCTTGCCGGGCAGACATCCACGCCGGCGGGCGCGCTTTTTTGCAATGCGGCAGCGGCTTGCGCCCTCGACATCGACGACGGGCACCGCGCCGCCCGCGGCCATCCAGGTTCCGGTGTGGTGACGACGGCACTTACCCTTGGTGCTGCGAATGGTTCTGGCGCCGATGACGTTATTGCGGCGATCGTCGCCGGCTATGACGTCGGCGTCCGAGTGGCCGCAGCTCAAAATCCGTCTGGTATTCCAACACGGCAGTCAGGCCGCTGGATATCGATGGCGTCGGCTGCGACGGCGGCTGCCCTCTTCAAATTGGAACCGCCCGCCGTGGCCCAGGCACTCTCGATCGCCGGTGTCCTTGCACCCAACCAACAGGCAAATGGTAGTTCCGGCTATTCGACGCTCACCGGCAACGACGTCAAGGAAGGCATTGCCTGGAGCAGCGCAGCCGGAGTGATGGCAATCGAGCTCGCGCGGTACGGTCATACCGGCCCGCTGGACCTGCTCGACCATCCGGGTTTCTATGATCCTCATCGTATCCTGGCTGGACTGGGGCAGCGATGGGAAATCTCGGAGACGTACTTCAAGCCTTACGCGTGCTGCCGTTATATTCACCCCGCCCTCGACCGCCTGCTGGAATTGGTCGAACGGCATCACGTCAAACTTGGCCATATTGTCTCGATCGACATTCAAACCTTCGGGTGGGCCCTGAGATTGGGAAATCGGCTCGAACCCGAAAACCTGGTGGAGGTCCAATATAGCCTTCCCTATTGCGTCGCGATCGCCATCGTTGATGGCGCCGACGCGCTGTTGCCGATAACCGCCGCTTGCCTGCGTCGACCAGATCTGATTGACCTTGCAGCTAAGGTGAGGCTGTCGGTTCACGATGACAGCGATCGGCTTTTTCCGTCTGAGACGTTGGCGCGCGTGGTCATTGAAACCAGAATGACCACGCTCGTCTCCGACTTGGGTGGTGCCCTCGGGGATCCCAGAATGCCGTTACTTTGGCATGGGCTCGAAGCCAAGTTTCGGCGCCTGACGAGAACCACAATGACGGTTTCCGACCAACAGGCGTTGCTTGATGCCATCGTGACGCTGGCAGCCGGAGACGAGAAGCCACTCTTCTACGAACTCGCCAACGTTCATGCAAAGGATCCGGGTGATTCAGACTAGGTGCCAGCGGGCGTTTTGATTAAACGGCTCGCAGCGCTTGACGGGTTTCATTGTCAGTGCTGGGCAGCAAGGCGTTCTGCTTCAGCCATTGCGGCAGCTTTTGTCTTGAATGGCCCGATATCGTGTTCCTCGGTGTCGGGTAGCCATTCCGCGAGGAACCACCACCCACCGGGTTTCCAGCTCACAGCGCTCCGGACGGAACCGATGTTCCTTGCATAGTACCAGCCACGGTCGATACCATCCTGTTCCCAAAACATGTTCTTCTCGGTCATGGCATACCCGCTCTTGCTGTTACGAAAGTACTTTATCCGCGTGGTATGACGAACGCAACGGCGCGTCGACCTGGTTGGTCGGGTGCCCGGCAACGGAGATGGGCCAATAGCTGAACGGAGCTTCGCCGTTTCGGTGCGGCCAAGACACTGCTTAGATCTAGTTGGCGCAACGGGCCCGTCCGTCTGTTAACAATCAGATAAGTGCGGAGATCCTATTCTGGCGCCATTGAACATGACGACCCGCCCTCGGATGAGTACGTGCCGAACTCGCGCTAGATTGTGGTTCTCGACAATGGCAAGGTCGGCCCGCTTCCCGTTTTCTAACCGCCCTCGATCGCCTGCGAGTTCTGGAAAGACTCGCGCAACATTGCCCGTTGCGAGCGCGATTGCCTGCGGGAGTGCCAGCATCCGCCGTTTCACGATGCGTTGGATCCCATCCAGGATGCTGTCCCAGTCACCGCCGGCGAAGTCTGTCGAGAGCGTGTCAACAAGTCCTTCCTCGATCAGGCGATCGAAGTTTGTCGGGTTGTTGCGCCAACGCGTCGAAATGCAGTCCAGGGTGGAGACATCGATGACAGCGCCGCGCTCGCGCAATTGTCGGGCGTAGGTGGCGCACTCCTCTGGTTCAAACGACGGGTGGTTGGCATGCGCGGCCACCATCCGTGCTCTGGGATAGGTTTCGGCCAACCGCATCAGGGTCTGAGCAGTGGGCAGCGCATGATGAAAGATCCCCGGCATGTCATATCGCTCGCAGGCTGCGGCAATCTCCTCCAGACCTTGCAAGGACAATTTGACGGGCGGCATGACCGTCCTCTCGATCAGGTGCATGATTTCTTCTGGCCGGATGCTGGCCGCCAGTCCACAATCCGCCAGCAAAGCGGGTATGTCGTCGGGTCTGGCCCCCTCCCCGGTCAATGATCTTCCGAGGATGGCTTCTTTCAGCGCGCGAGCATATTGCGGTGGGAGATTGATACCGGTTGCTGCAAAGACGGCCTCCGGGATGAATCGATAATCCTGGGCACCTCCGCCAAGGGTTTGACCACCACCGGCCTCGCCGAGTGCCTTGGCGCCGCGATCGATCATCGTCTCCATCGCAGCGGAGCGGTGCTTTTGTCTCAACCCTTTACCGTCAATCGCCAATGCCGCCTGTATGTTGCTCGGCGTATGCGCGGTCGTGACATGGATATCGAGTGGATGTCCGACCGGTGGGTCCCGATCGATCTCGGCAGGAAGAGCCAGTCCGCACACGTTAAGAAGTGTTGTGGTGCCGGAAACGAGATGGCGGTTGCGAAAATACTCAATGTCATTGGCGGTAAATGGTGGGGATCCGCTCGGCATGCTTGGACCGAAGACGCAACCATGGACATGCGCATTGATGATGCCGGGGATGACAGTGTGCCTCGCCGCATCGATGACGAAAGTCTCGGCCGTGCTTTCCGTGCGCCCTTCCCGGACTTCGATGATCTGATCGCCACGGATCCTCACACTGCCGGGGTCAAGGACGGTCGCGCCATCGCCGGGCACGACGCGTCCATTGGTGATCAGAGTGTCCGGGTTCATGGCGTTCTATTTTCAGGTTCCCGCTCATCTTCGGAGCGCAAGCCATAACCGATGCCGCGAACGCATCGGATGGGATCGGTAGCTCCATCTATGGCAAGGAACCGTCGTAGTCGCCCAACATGGACGTTGACTGTCTTGATGTCCACGAAGACGCCCGCAGGCCAAGAGCACTTGATGATGTCGCGACGGCCGAACACCCTGTCCACGTTTGACAGGAGCTGCTGAAGGATCGCGAATTCAATCCTTGGAAGATAGATCGGGCAACCGGCCCGCCAGACGCGCCGCGCCGACACGTCCATTTCGATGTCTCCATGCACGAGCCGCTCCGCGCCCCCTGTAAATGTCAAGGCATGCAGCAAGAGAACAGGCGGCACAGGCCGGATCAGGACCTCATCGGCTCCGGCGTTGAGAAGCGCCAGCGCCTGGCGGTGAGCCTTCGCATCCACCAACGCGACGATCCGAATTTCGCGCTGTGATCGAAATCCATTGATCTGTTCGCATATTGCAAGTGCTGCGGGTGTTCTGCCGTCGATCAGCAAGGCACAGACACCTTCCGCGCGGCAGCCGGAAACAATGTCATCGGGTTGTACTTGCAGGCTTGCCGAAAATCCCGCGTGTTCAACAATATGACGCGAAATAAAGCACAGGTCCGCGTCCCCGCATCCTATAACGATCGTCGGTCTCATGGTTGAAAATGCCGCTCTTGTTGTGTTTTCGATCTTACAGTTGCACGCATAGCGCGTCACATCAAGCGATCGATTGCGCCTTAAGGTTAAGAAATGTTTCGTGCTGCGGTGGCCAGGTTGCGCCGAGGACCGAGCGCATCGACGAGCAGAGATCCATTGATATACGCGAGGTATGAATGGTCCTGGCATGGAATTGGAAAATGTCCCTGCCTCGAGCAATCATCAGACGAACCAACACTCTGGAGATCGTCATGTGCGTGAAGCCACTGGAATTCACAACATCGAACCCGCCGGCTGTCTCCCCGCCGACCCGTAGCGGGGCAGCCGTGGCATCACCCCCCTCGGCTTGCCTGAGATGCCGCAATGTCTCCTGCCCGCGTCGTCTGGCGGCGGACGTCGGCGTTGAGGATACAAAACTATCCGCGAATGAGACGTCTCAGGCGGGGTTCTGATCGAACAAAGGGAGCGTCTTGCGATTTTGCGCGTTGCTTCCCGAGCCAGGGACAGCGCAGCAGACAATCAAGGGGACACAGGGCTCCGAGCGGACATCTCTGCCATCCAAGTTTCGATCGACGAGACGGAGAATAGTGGACCAACCAACAGATATGACAGTTGGCACGAAGCATATTCGTTGCAACTATAGATGGGCGATTGATGTGAGTAGTGTGCTATCTAAATGTCTGTTTCAGATTTGCTGCCCGACAGAAGAGAAGATGTCTCTCGTCCTCGAGTGATCATAGCAGATCTGCGTGGTGTCGATGCCCTTGCTTTGCAGGAGGCTCTCGTGCAGGCAGGAATGAGCGCAACGACTGCAAGTTCGCGGCTCCAGCTGCGCCGACGGCTCTACCGGCAGCGTTACAACCTCCTGGTTGTCGATGCCGTCTTATCGCCCGAAGACGCCATCTGTTTTTGCGGACAGGTCCGCAGCACTGAAACAGTTCCGATACTACTGCTTCTTCCACCAAATCGCCCCGACCTCGTGGTCTCTGCGCTCAGTGTCGGCGCAGATGATTGCATGCCTGCACCCGTGTCCATTCCTGAGTTCATAGCCCGGATAAAAAGCCTGTTGCGGCGCAGCGGATTTGCCAACGCGCTGCTTCAGCAGGTGACCGAGATTGGATTTTCGGGTTTTCGTCTCAATACTGGCGAGCGCGTGCTACGGGCCCCCGATGGCCAGATCATCAATCTCACTGCTGCAGAGTTTGATCTTATGCTCACATTTTGTCGCAACCCCGGGCGGATCATGCGCCGAGATGAATTGCTGGCGTCCACCTACGTAGGTGTTGCAGGGCCAGTCGCCCGAAGCATCGACGTCCATATCAGTCGTCTTCGCCGAAAAATCGAGATTGATCCGCAACGGCCACAGCTGCTCAAGACCGTAAGGCTCGGCGGATATCTGTTGACCGCAGAAGTCACGACACGCTGAATTCCGTCCCCGCCTTGGCCATCACGGCACCCTGGTCGATTAGACAGAGCTCAGCATTGTTAAGTTTTGTTGCTGGCGCACCCTTTCAATTGCGGCGTGAATGTCGCCAACCTAGAATACTTAAGTGGCTTTGGTTCTCGCCGCCGGGTTGCGAGCGTTGATTGCGAGAGCGATCGCCAAGGACGAACCAATCGCGAAAGGCCGCCATTGCTGCCGGACAGTTGTGGAACTTGCTTGGGGGAGCACGCGCTGATGCATTTACGAACCCTGTTTGGTGAAATCATTGACTTGGCGCTTTCCATCTCGACCGAAGACACGCTGACGGAGGCACTGGCAGACGTCGGGTCGAGGCACCAATTCGACCACTTTGCCTACTTAAGTCTGGACGGCAGTAGCGCCAGGACGTTTGCGGTTTCAAACTATCCGGCCGAATGGCAGGCCATATATTTCGGTCGTTCCTACATGGTAGTTGATCCTGTGGTTACCATAGCCAAGCGGGTCATGCGGTCATTCCAATGGAGCGTAGAGGAGCAGCGGCGATGCAGCACGGCGAATGAACGCGGTTTCTGGGATGCCGCGGCCGCCTTCGGTATCAGAGCCGGCTTGACGGTCCCAGTGTGGGGCTCATGCGGGCAAGTGGCGATGTTGACGTTTGCATCCGCACGCAATTTGCGTCCCAATGCCTTGCGAGATTGCGAATGCGCTGTTGCCGTGACAGCGGTTGCTTATCTCCATACACGCCTTGGCACCGCAGGGGGATCGGTAGCGACGCGCAGGCGCCCTGGCCTCACCGATCGGGAAGTACTTTGTCTTCGCTGGATCGCGGCCGGAAAGTCGATGCGCGACGTCGCGCAGATTGCAGGATTGACATACCACACGGTCCGTTGGGATCTCGATAACGTGCGCGCCAAGCTGAACGTTTGCAATATCAAGCAGGCCCTTGCCCTTGCCGTGGAACTGCGTTTGATATGACGCGGTTTGCAGTCAGAAGAGGGCGCGTGACCTCGAATGGCCCGCCTTGAGGTTGGTAGCGGGCTGGCAAAGATGCCCGAAGGCGCGCGGCTGGTCACCCTGCGCGTGTCTCGCTGCAGTGGAAGTCTGATATGTAGTCGGGCGAGCGTAATCGCTCCAGCACGGATGGGTCGGCCGCCAGAATACCTCCTACGCTGAGTGTCTCGTTGATGAGGACAGGGGTGCCAAGCCGGCGGAATGGCCAGCCCGAGCGATTGAGGAGCCGTTCGAGCCGAATGTCCGTTGCCGTTGCGATTTCAGTGTATCGATTGACAAGACACCATTCGATAATCCCGGCGAACAACGTTAGCGTTGCCTCGTGAACCAGGCGCCCTTGCCGCTCTGGATTGGCGGCGGTGTCGACACAAAAGCGGGAACTCTCGATCATGTACGAATGAGGTCGTAGCAGGTTTTCATGAAGCAATTGTGGGAAGACGCTTTGAAGCATGGTGGGGCCCGTCGCAGGTAAAAGGCGCGCGCACCCTACGACATCTTTGTTAGCGTCAAGCGCAAGAATGTATGTGGGTTCCAGCTGGTCAAACTCGTCGCGTTCCTCGCCATCCGTGCAATCCACCGCCCAGCCGAGGCGTCCCGCGAAGATGCGCGCACGCAGGCGATGCATTTGTTCGAGGAGACGAAGGTCGCCGGAAGTACTGGGTCTGCGAATGGCAATCACCTGCATGGTTCAAATCCCTGCTCGCGGATTAATGTCGCCAAGACCCTGCACTGGCACGCCGACTGCGATCTACCCGCAGATCTGCGAGTCGTTCGGCGGCTAACGTAGGGTGGCCAACAGGGCCAACTTGAACCTTGGCCAACGCTGCTAGGCGAGATGAAGCCGCCAAGTATGGATTTGATAGGCCGTGACGAATAATCCTTTGATGAATGCGAATACTGATTCCACGTACCTTGTGATATGCGCACACTGGGTGTGCAGACGATGTCTGTCGGTGGCGCAATGAATGAAGCGGAGCAAAAATTGATCGCGGATTCGGGATCCCAGCAAAACCGTAGTGAGACGCGCGCTCGCTTCGAGACGATGGACAAATCAGAGCTTGAGGCGATGGCCGTGTCAGCGATCCTCGAACACCGGCAACTCCTGGCGTCGGATCATCTCGTTTATGAGGAGTGGACGCGCGCGGAAAGCGATCCATCTGTATCCGGCTCAATCCGACAGGCGCTAAAGAACGAGCACATAGCGCGGCAGGCACGGTCCGCTCTCCAACAACAAAGACTTTCTGACATTTTGGACGCGCTGGGCTTCATCCCTGCGGTGGACCGCGACGACTAGACCAGGCCACCATCCTTGGCGATGGCTACGAGTTGCGGGATCGTTCGGGCATTGAGCTTTCGCCTGGCGTTATCAAGATAGTGCTGCACCGTTCGGGCATTGATGCCGGTGAGCATCGAAGTCTCGGCGGCCGTCTTGCCCTTGATCGCCCACATCAGGCATATCATTTCGCGAGGGGAAAGCGCCTGGCTCGGCGTCACCGCAGTTGGTGCGGAAATCATCTTCAGCCGATAGTGCACCGCCAGCACGATTTGCAGTGCTTTCGCGATCTCTAGCGCTCCTGAATTGTCGAGCTTTCTCTCTGGCGATGCAAAGGTCAGCATCATCGTCGTGTCAAAACTGCCTGCCACCGGGATCGTAACGCCACAGCGAATTCCGTGGCCGATCGCCTCATCCCGGAAACGCCGGAGCGGAGAAGCACCGCGTGCCGGCCAGTCGTCCGCATTCCAGGAGAACATCTCCCCTCGACGCTTCGCCTCCGTTATGACAGGATCGATGCAAGAGTATTGGTGCCGGAGATAGGCAAGCTCCCAGGATTGCGGATATGAATTGAACGTCCTGATGTCGAGACCTTGTGTCTGCACATAGGCAAAACGATCGTATCCCCAAGCTTCCGCAAAGCTTCGAAGTGCCGTTTTGATCGAGTGTTCGTTTTGAGCGGCTTCCAATGCGTCTATGAGAGAGCGGAGGTCTGCATCCATGGCCAATTCCCCTAATTCTTGACTTAGGCACCTCTTTCCTGTCCATTTGTCAGGATAGTTACTTGATTAGCAGGCTATCGAAATAATGGCAACCTTAAGTAACATATCGATTCCACTAATCTCTCGATCCGTGTGCACTCAGGGGCTCGATGCGAGTTCCGGAAAGGTTGTCGGTAAGGAGCGCGCGTTTGTGCGCAATGGGGTCAATGATATTCAGCAGGGAAAATAACATCCTGATCGACAAGAACGTTGAAATTGTAGCCGGGCCGGATCTTGATCGTAGGCTGAACTTTGAGGTTTTTGGAGATCGTCTGTTCGGCAACGCGACCGAATGATTCCGCGAAGTTTCGCCGCGCTGCATCGGATGCGGTGTCCTGCGTGGCGAGAGTGGAACTCTCCGGCATGGACATATCGATCCCTGTGCCGATCACTGCGACAAGTGCTGCTGAGCCGAATGTCCGCCAAAGATGGCGGTCGACCCTGTCTTTAAAGCCCCCATACCCTTGCGCGTCGGAACCTGCCATGCCGCCGATTTGCAGTGTCGAGCCGTTTGGAAAAATCAAGTCGGTCCATACCACGAGAACACGGTCTTGGCCGAACGAGACCTTGGAATCGTAGCGCCCGAACAACTTAGCGCCCTGCGGCACCAGAAGGCGGTGTCCCGTCGCGCTGTCGTAAACGTTCTGGCTGATCTGCGCGGTTATCCTGCCCGGCAGATCGGAATTCAGGCCGGTGATCAGGGTCGCTGGTATGACAGAACCACGTTTCAGCTCGAATGGTGATAGTTGTGGTACGACGCGATTGGGCAGATAGCCAAGATCCTTGATGTCCCGATTGAAGAAATCTTCCTTTGAAAACTGGTCGTTCGGATCACCTGCAAGGCCAGACTTGATCGCAGCGGCATAAAGATCGGAGGTGCTGTTTGGCGTGGTGGCAGGTTGTTGCGCACTTCCCGTGGCCTTCGTCGATACCGCGACTTCGGAAACATCAACCTTCAATGGCGAGTCCAAAGCAGTCGAACGAGCTTGCAGCTGCGCCATTCGCTGGCGCTGCGCCTCGCGGATATATTGCTCTTCCTGCTCGCGCTTCAGTCTGGCTCTCCATGCTTCCTCGGACTCAAGCCGGGAGCGGCTATCCTGCCGCGTGTCTTGGTGGCTAATTTCTGGCTCGCGCTTTTCGTTCTTTTGGACAACGATTGGATTGGGCTGGAAAATATCCTGCTTTTCGGGCTCTCCGATGATCCCGTCAGTGACACCCCGTTTGAGCTGGTCTGCAAAGGTCGCCGCCGACTTGCCTGGCACACCCTCGAAATCATCGGCGCGATTAGAGGACAACCCACGCCAGGAAAGACCGACCACGACGATGGCGAGGAAGACAACGACGATGCTGATCGCAATGACGACCGGCAGGCGGTTCAAGCGGCGCATTCCCGGCCGGCTATCCGAGTTGGGTGGGCCACCGAGTTGGAGCGATTGGGTCATCTCTTGTTAGCCTCAATTTCGCTGCATGATTGAAAGCGGACTGAAAGCGATGGCGCCCGTGTTCGTGCTCACATATGTGCGCGCGAGAGCGATTGATGGCGTTGCGACCTGAGCCAGAAGCTGGCCGTCGAGACTATCCAGGGAATAGGAGAGCTCGAGTGGCTTCTGTTTCCCTTCAGGCTCCCCGCCGGGCATGACCTTGTAGCCCCATCCTTTCAATGCAGCCTCAAGGGCCGTCGAATAGTCCGTCTTGTCCCGTTGCATCTGGATGGACGTGCTGCCTGTCGGCCCGATCGATTCGACAAGGCGGGCTGCCATATCGCCCGCAATTGCGCTCGCAACGGGTTCGATCACGACGGCTGGCGTCGTGACCGTGGTCGTCGCGTCATCTGTGCTCTGACAGCCACCGACCAGTAGTAGAATGAAACCAAGGACAATCATTCTGTGCATGGATCACCCTCCCCGTTGGATGGTAATCTTCTGCTGGCGCCAGCCGACCCCCGATACGAGGATGGCTTTGTCGACGTTGTAGTCGACGATCATCGTGTCGTTCTTCATTCGATAATTGACAATGCGGTTCTGTCCGCCGCTCACGACGAAGAGCACTGGCGCGTCCTGGCTGGCTATCGACCTCGCGAACTGGATGTAGGTCCTGGTTCCGTCCGAGTAGACCCGCTTGGGCCTCCAGCGCGCGCTGCCGGTCATGGTGTAGGAAAAGTCGAGCTTGTCCGGGGAGGTTCCCGGAATACCGCCGGTCTCTAGCCGCGCGTTGATGTCGGCAAGCTTAGACGACGGTTCCTCTGGGTACTCGAAGCCCACCCTCGCCATGTATTGGCTTGGGTGCGATTTGAGCTGGATGTGATAGGTACGACGCGACGTCGTCACGATCATCGAGGTCACGAGGCCGGGTTCGGATGGTTTGACAACAACATGGATTGCTTGGCCGGCGGTCGCGCCGGACGTCGCGGGTTCGACCTTCCACCTCACGGTATCGCCGACCAGCACGTCGCGCACGATTTCTCCACCCTGCAGCTCGATATCGCAGACCTGAAGCGGTGAGCAGACAACGGACGGCTGTGTTTCTCCGAACAGAAAAATGACCTTCCCGTCGGAACCGGTTGTCACCAAACCGGCTGTGCCGCGCCACTTCCTTGAGATGCTTGTCCCTTTAGCCTCGTTTTCTGTCATGGCCTGCGCTCTCGCGTCATCTACGAGCACGAGTCCACCTAAGCAGCCGGCGGCCGCGATCAATGCAAGTCTGTGCATGTAAACTCCCCTGCCGTTAAAGCTGTGCGGTCCAATCGAGGTCCTGGATGTAGAGACCGATAGGATTGACGCGGATCGTGGCCTCATCCTGTGGGGCGATCAGCACCACAGTCGCGATACCCCGATACCGGCCTGTTCCCGTTTCCTTGCCTTTGCGATCACGCTCGAACTCCGTCCAGTCGAGCTGATAGGTCTGGTTGGAGAGTGCCACGATGTTGTTGACCTCGATGGCCACCGTGGAGGACTTCGCCTTTTCAAAGGGGGAGTTTGCGCGAAACCAGGAATTGATCTTCTGTGTCGATGGATCGGAGGTACGAAGCAGCGCATAGGTTCGATCGATGTATTGCTTCTGGACCACCGCATCCGGGGTGATCGAACGGAAACTCGTGACGAAGTTGCCAAGTGTCGCCCTGATCACTCGTGGATCGGCATACTCGATCCGCTGTGGGAAACCTGCCGTCACCGAGCTGCCCAGCTTATCGACCTCGACGATATAGGGTACGAGCTTTACCTGCGTGCTCAGGTACAAGGCATAGCTGAAGCCGATGACGGCCATGGCGAGACCCATGATCCCGACAATGCGCCATGCGCGAGCTGCCTGGACATATGAGCCGTATCTCTCGGTCCATTCCTGGCGCGCGGCAAGGTATGGATTTTCAGGCACGCGATTGGCTGCCATTCGATTTCCCTCTGATTAGAGATTACCATTGCGTTCGGGCGGCGGTGCTTTTGCACTCTCGCGCCCGCGGGCTCCGTCCAGCTTTGTATTGGCCAGGCCAAGAAGCGATCCGGCATAGGCGCCCGGCGAACCAATCGCCTTTTCCTTGGCGGCCGAGGCCGCCGCAGTTGCTGTGGATCCAATCGCCGTTCCAAAACCGCGGAGCATGGCGCCGACTGGCGAGGAACCGCCGGCTCGAGCCGACTGGGCAGTCGTGGCCCCGGCCCCGGCAGCGCCGGCAGAGAGCGCAGCGCCGCCTGCGGCAAAGGATGCTGCTTGCGCGCTATGGCGGATCGTTTCCATGCCGCCGGTGACCGACGCGCCCTGGACAACGCCCTGGATTATATTGGGGACGTACATGGCGATGATGAATACGACGACGGCTATGCCGGCAATTGCGAGCGCCGTCTGAAACTGCTCCCCGATATCGGGCTGATCGGCCAATCCGATCAACACCTCGGAGCCGATACGGGAAATCATGACGAGGGCCATGAGTTTCATGCCGACGGAAAAAGCGTAGACGAGATATCTGATTGCGAAATCCTTGGTGAATGATGAGCCGCCCAGTCCAAGCATGATCATCCCGGCGAGCAGGCCCAGGTACATTTCGACCATGACGGAAACAAAGATTGCGGCGACGAGGGAGAACGCAATAACGGTGACAACCATTGCGAAGGCCGCCGATATGGCCAGCGCATTGTCCTCGAACAAGCCGAACTGCACCTTTTCGGACATCTTCGTTGCAACTGCGAGCCCGGCATTGAACACGTCCGCGGGTGACGCCGTGCCGCCGCCTGCGCCGATCTCAAACAGGCTGTCTACAACGGACTTGGCAAAGGCTGGCCCACTCGTCAGGACGAAGGCAAAAAAGCCAACGAACATGATCCGCCTGACCAGTTCGGCAAACCAGCTTTCCAAAGACGCAGCCTGTAGGGCAAGCCAGACTGCGGCAATCCCGATCTCGATCGTCGCCAGGATCCAAAACAGCGATTTCGCTGCGTCCATGACAGTCGCTTCCCACCCTTTCGCCGCGCTCGTTATCTGAGTTTGTAGAGAGGTCAGGACTGAGCCCTCTTGTGCGAAGGTAGGCTGGGTCACAACGTTAACAATGATCGTAAACGCCACAAGCGTTTTCAGAGTTGTGTGGTGTGATGTCATCATGCTCACCACTCGACCTTCATCTTGTCGCCGCCAGAGGTCGCAGGGGCGGTTGCGTTGAAGAACTCCTCACGCCGTCTTTGCGCCAGGTCCTTGTCCGTTTGTTTTGATTGCAGCCAGGTACCCACCATTGTCATTTGTTGTGAGACGAGCCCTCGCAGTTTCTGCATTTGGGCAATTTGCTGGGCCGCAATCTCGTGACCGACCTGCAGTGCCTTCATCTGTCCGTCCGACGTTTCCGACATGCTTCGCAACGAACTCATGGTCGTTTCCTCGCTGTCGAATTGATCGGCTGTCAGGCTTGCGGCCCTCAGCGTGCTGGCAATGGTGGCACGGTTCGTGTCCGACCAGTTCTGGTAGCTGGACGCATGGGTCTCGCCGTTCGGAAGCTTGGTCTCCAGATCCGCGTAGCTCTTGAACCGTTGCTGCAGGATGTCATCGGCATTTCCCATGGAGAAGGAAATGCTCTTGCCTTGAGCAACGATGTCACGGAGACGATTGAGGTCACTTTCAACCTGCCCCCAGATGTGATCCGGAAGCCGGGCCGTGTTTTGCAGCATATTCTCGTAGATCTTCAGCTGATTTAGGATCTGCTCCGCGAGCTGACTAATCTGCGTTATCTGATTGTCGACGTGTAGGCCTGAGCTCTTCAGAAGTTCGATGAGCTGCGCATTGTTGGCGAGTTGCGTCCACTCGGTTGCCGCTCCTGTCGCCGCCCCAGCCCAGGCTTGCGTCGATGGCTGCATTGCGACGGCGCTCATCATCAGAACTAGGACCAGCCTAGACGAAGTCTTGGAGTGCTCGGACATTCTGAACTCCTCTCGTTTCAAGCCATCTGATCGGCCAATTCTGTCCGTGTTCCGATCTCAGTGCTCGGATGCGCTTGAGGTCTGCCATTCCCGACGCGCCCACAAAACTCAACGCGACCGGTCCGAGCGACATGTCGAACAACCGACGGCCATCCGGAGTGGAGACGTAGTACTCCCGCTTCGGGATGGCAGTGGAAACGATCTCTATCTGACGTTCGTTGAAACCGATCCGCTCATAGAACTCCCGGGTTCCGGGCTCGCGCGCGGCACCGTTCGGCAGACAGATCTTCGTCGGGCAGGACTCTTTCAGGACATCTATGATGCCTGACCGCTCGGCGTCCGAAATCGATTGGGTCGCCAGTACGACGGCACAATTTGCCTTGCGCAGGACCTTCAGCCATTCGCGGATCTTGCTCCGAAACACTGGGTGTCCAAGCATCAGCCAGGCCTCGTCGAGAAGAATGAGGCTGGGAGACCCGTCGAGCCGCTTTTCGATTCGGCGGAACAGATAGGTCAGTATCGGCACCAGACTGCGCTCACCACGGTTCATAAGATGCTCAATCTCGAAGCACTGAAATGCCCGGAGCGTCAGGCCGTCCTCTTCTGCGTCGAGTAACTGTCCCATTGGTCCGTCGACGGTGTAATCATGCAGGGCGTCCTTGATCTCGCGTATCTGCACGCCGCTGACGAAATCCGACAGCGATCGGCCAGGCGCTGTTGCCATCAGATCAATTTGACGGGAGATGGCGTTCCTGTGGTCCGGCGTGACGGCCACGCCCTGCAGCGCGACAAGCATCTCGAGCCACTCGCTCGCCCAGGCCTTGTCGCCATCGCTTGAAAGGTCGAACAGCGGGCAGAATGATAGCGCCCTCCCCTCGTTCTCATGGTCGCCTCCGATCTCATAGTGATCGCCGCCAGATGCCAACGTCAGCGGCAGCAGCGAATTTCCCTTGTCGAAGGCGAAGATCTGCGCGAATTCGTAGCGCCTGAATTGCGCAGCGATCAGCGCCAGCAGCGTCGACTTTCCCGATCCAGTGGGACCGAAGATCAACGTATGCCCGACGTCGTCGACATGAAGGTTCAGGCGAAACGGCGTGGAACCGCTGGCAACCTGCATCAGTGGCGGGGAGTTGGCCGGATAGAATGGGCAAGGCGCAATTGGATTGCCAGACCAGACCGTGTTGAGCGGGATGAGATCCGACAAATTGTTCGTGTTGATCAGCGGCTCGCGGATATTCGCGTACCAGTTTCCAGGCAGACTGCCGAGAAACGCATCCGTCGCGTTCAGCGTTTCGATCCTGGCGCCGAAGCCTTCAGCCTGAATCAGGCGCCGGATCGCTTCAGCTTTCTCCTGCAGCGCATCGCGATTCTCGTCGAAGAGGATGACCACCGGCGTGTAGTAGCCATAGGCCACCAGTTGAGAGGACGCCTGTGCGATCGCATCCTCGGTCTCCACGACCATGGCCACGGCGTCCTGATCGACCGATCGGCTCTGGGTCTGGAACAATTGGTCGAAGAATGGGCGAACCTTTTGCTGCCATTTCTTGCGCGTGCGCTCCAGCTTCCGCCGCGCCTCCTCGGCATCCATGAAGATGAAGCGCGACGACCAACGATAGGTGAGCGGCATCTGGTCCAGACTATTCAAGATGCCGGGCCAGCTTTCCGCTGGCAATCCATCGATCGCAACGACGCCGAGAAACCAGCTTTCGACCTTTGGCGTCAGCCCATGTTCGAGTTCAGCGGTCGCGATGCAGTCAACGTACATCGGCACGTCTGGCAACCGGACCGGATGACTTTCGCCGGTGATACAGAAGCGAACGAACTGCAGGAGCTCGTCATAGCGAGCCGTTCTTGCCCCTCCCCTTTCCGACACGTCACGCGTTTCCATTCGAACGATCGTGAGTGTGCTCGCGAGATATTGCTCGATTTCGCGTATGGCATTTTGGAACACGAGCAGGGCCGTGTCCGCGTAGGATTTCTTGCGGCTTTCTTGATCACTGTACATGTACTTCGTGAGCGCAGTCTTTTTGGATTCCAAAGGCCGGTAAGTGAGAACAAGGGCGTGCTTGCTTTCGAAATGTCCCTGCTCACGGTGGAAATGCGCACGCCGCTCGGCGTCGATCGCGCGGGTAACAGGATCCGGAAAGTGGCAGCGATCCTCACTGGGATAGTCGATCGTTGGCATCCTGATTGCCTCGACCTGGATCATCCACCCGCTGCCAAGTCGCGAAAGGATCGCGTTAATTTGCCGAGAGAGATCATTGCGTTCCCCATCGGTCGCGCTTTCCGTGTCAGGTCCTGCAAAGTACCACCCTGCCATCAGGCTTCCGTCCTTCAAAAGCAGAACGCCGTTGTCGACGAGGCCGGCGTAGGGAACCAGGTCCGCGAAGGATGGTCCGGTACTGCGAAACCTTTTGAGAGATATCATCGCCGCCGCCTCAAAACTTCCGCCACGGTGAAGTGGTCGGTCGGTAGTAGGGTCTGTAGAAGACGTGCCGGATATAAACCTGGCGCATCATCGGATCGGCCTTCGCCATCACCCGGAGCGCGCCGACAACGACAATCCAGATGAGGGCGCCGAAGACCGCGGAGTAAACGGTCAGGACAACGAAGATCAAAATGACTGCCGCCAGTCCCGTTATAAGCACCAACTCTCGGTCGGCACCAATGAGGAGGCCCGGCCTGGACAGTGCGCGATGGATCAGGTTTCGCTGCAAACCGGATAGAGGGTTAGTCATTTGGTCCCTCCCCTGCCCCATTCAACTGGCTGGAAGAGCTGAAGTCCTGCCAAATGCCGATCGTTGCTCCGGTCGCACCAAAAAGCCCAACGATTGTCGTCGCCCCGAGCAGGATGCCGGCAACAAGGACGACGTACATTAACCGCCGCGCGAAATCGTTAAGCTCGCCGCCGAAGATCAGCATGCCGCCGGCGATCGCCACGGCCGCCAGTGCGATATAGCCGGCGACAGGACCCGTTATCGATTGTTGGATCTGCTCAAGCGGACCTTCCCAAGGAAGGCTACCGCCAGAGCTCGCAAGCGCAGGCGACATGGAGACGAGACTGAAGCCTGCGAAGATCGCAACGGCGAGCAGAGAACGCTTACGCGGCATCATGTGCCTCCTGTTCTTCGGTGGGACCATCGGATTGAAGTTCGTACTGACCATTCGAGAAGCGTTCGACGTGGATGACGTCGCGCACGCGACGACCACGCGGTGTGCGCTCGATGGATACGACGAGATCGACGGCTTCGCCGATCACCTCATTCATCGGGTGCAGGCTAGCCTCGGCGGTGAGTTGTTCGAGACGTCTCAACGCCGATGTTGCGGTGTTAGAGTGGATCGTCGCCACGCCTCCTGGATGGCCGGTATTCCATGCCTTCAGCAGCGTTAAAGCTGCACCATCACGGACCTCTCCCACGACAATGCGATCAGGGCGCAACCGCATCGTGCTTTTAAGCAGGCGCGCCATATCGATTGCATCGCTGGTGTGGAGAAAGATCGCGTTCTCGGCTGCACACTGAATCTCGGCCGTATCTTCAAGGACCACCAATCGATCCTCCGGCGCAGTTTTGACGATCTCGTCGATGACCGCGTTGGCGAGTGTTGTCTTTCCCGATCCGGTTCCGCCGGAGATGATGATGTTGAGCCGTGAATCGATCGCGCTTCTGATGGTACCGGCCTGGCTGGCTGTCATGGCGCCATTTCGGACATACTCGTCGAGCGGGATAAGACGCGACGCACGCCGCCGGATCGTGAAGGCAGGCCCGGCGACGATGGGCGGAAGCAGGCCTTCGAAGCGGTGACCCCCGATCGGTAATTCGCCCGAGACAATCGGTCGATCTGCGTCGACCTCGGATTGAAGTGCATGTGCGACGGTCCCGATGACCACTTCCGCGGCGGCAAGCGACATCTCGCCGGCAGGCGCGATACCGTGACCTAGGCGCTCGATAAAAAGCCTTCCGTCGGGATTGAGCATGACCTCTACAACAGTGCTGTCTTCAAGGGCAGCGCATAGCTGATCGCCAAGTGCCTCCTGAAGCTTTCGAACAAGCCGGGGATGAGAGCGAAGAGGGGTCACATGCTTCTCCTCACCGAATACCGGAGAAACGATACGGTCCGCCTAGGGGCTCGCATGTCTGGTTGTGCTGTGGCATCGAGATCGCGAGGACCGGCATGAAAGTCTCCGTCGTTGTTGAGGCAACGACAAGTCAGCACAAGTGGGAATCGGGTCGCAATTGTAGGATCCTACAAATGCCCTTTCCTGGTGAGTCGGCCTCAAAAGGAAACCTGCGCTATGACGGGGCCGGTTTCGCACAACTTCCTTTTGTAGGATTCACCCCAGAACGGAACTCGAACGAGATGCCACGTAATTGGCCATAACTATCGGAATTTACTCATGGAATCGAGAAATCACGGCCATAGTTCTGGGAGCGTCCGGTCCCGTGGCTGGGTCGCTGTTAACCTTAAAGCACTTGTTGGTTCTCCCGAATCGCAGATAATAACGGTTAAGAAGCCGTTTTCGGCCGAAAATCGTTATCTGAAAGCATCTCGACTATGAACGCTAAATCGGCCTTGTCGCAAAGACCCGCTGCCGTCCACTTTGAGGATCAGATCCTCGAGCAAGGGGATCTCATCTCAAAGAGACTCCATCTGCTCAGCGTGCAGCGATTCCCGCCGAATGCAAGAAAGACCCTCAGGACCTTCAGCCTGGCGGAAGTGGCCAACTATGTCGGTGTTTCGCAAAGCACGTTGAAGAAGCTTCACCTTGAAGGTAAGGGCCCCTCCCCTCAGACATCTTCGTCCGGCCGCCGATCGTACACCGCCGAGCAAATGCTTGAGCTTCGCCAGTACCTGGATCAGCACGGCCGCTCGGACAGCCGCATGTATGTTCCCCACCGCCGCCCCGGCGAGAAACTGCATGTGCTAGCCGTCGTCAATTTCAAAGGTGGCTCTGGCAAGACCACGACCGCAGCTCACCTTGCGCAATACCTTGCGCTGACGGGTCATCGCGTCCTTGCGGTCGACCTCGATCCCCAGGCATCTCTCTCATCGCTACACGGGTTTCAGCCTGAACTGGATCAGATGGCCTCGATCTATGATGCCATCCGCTATGATGGCGAGAAAAAGAATCTTGCCGACATCATCCGGCCGACAAATTTTCCCGGCCTGGATATCGTGCCGGCGAACCTGGATCTGCAGGAGTATGAATACGACACGCCGCTTGCCATGTCCGACAAGTCTTCGAACGAGGGCAAGACGTTTTTCACCCGAATTTCACGTGCACTCTCGCAGGTGGAAGACAGGTACGACGTTGTCGTCATCGACTGCCCGCCGCAGCTTGGATACCTGACGCTGACCGCGTTGACGGCGGCAACGAGTGTTCTCATCACGATTCATCCGCAGATGCTTGACGTCATGTCGATGGGGCAATTCCTGTTGATGCTGGGCGGTATCCTCAAGCCAATTCGCGCCGCCGGCGCCGAAGTCAATCTGTCTTGGTATCGCTATCTCATTACCCGCTACGAGCCGACGGACGTTCCGCAGGCGCAGATGGTCGGGTTCATGTCGACGATGTTCCACGAGTTCATGTTGAAAAATCAGATGCTCAAATCGACGGCCGTGTCTGATGCGGGCATCACGAAACAGACGCTCTATGAAGTCGATCGTTCGTCGATGAACAGAGCAACGTATGACCGCGCATTGGAGTCTCTCGACGCCGTAAACAGTGAAATCGCAGAGCTAATTCACCGGTCATGGCAACGTTAAAAGTTGTCGGCTGACAAAATCGCCATTTTGTGACGGTTTTTCAAATCTTTAGAGCATATCGGAGACGGAAATGGCTAGAAAGAACCTGCTCGAAGGATTGGCTGACCTACAAGACGATCAGCCGAGCGTGGTTTCATATCCTATGCGGGGAGCTGGAAAGTCCCTCGTCCGCTCACTGGATGAGCTCGCAAAGCAGGCAGACAAGTATCTCGAAGGCGAGGTCGTGGTCGAAATCGATCCCGATGTCGTTGACGCATCCTTCGTCCAGGACAGGCTGGCGCAGGACAATGACGACTTCCGTGAACTTGTCGAAGCAATTCGGACCCGCGGACAGGACACCCCGATCTTGGTTCGCCCTCACGCTAGCGTGGAAGGACGATTCCAGGTCGTCTTCGGTCACCGACGCCTGCGCGCAGCGCGGGAGCTGGGTCGCAAGGTCAAGGCTGTCGTCAAATCGCTGGATGACCGTACCCATGTCATAGCGCAGGGTCAGGAGAATTCGGCACGCGCCAACTTGACTTTCATCGAGCGCGCATTGTTTGCAAAACGGCTGGAGGATCTAGGCTATGATCGCGACGTAATCTCCGCCGCACTGGCTTCCAATCCAGCCTCCATCTCGAAGATGTTGTCGGTGGGCGAGCGCATCCCTGCCGATGTTATCCGAGCTATCGGTGACGCTCCTGGGATTGGACGCGAGCGCTGGGTCGAGCTTTCCTTGTTGGTCGGTAAGTCTGCGAACAGCGAAAAGGTTCGCGAGATTGTGAGCGACGTGCACTTCAACGTGCTGTCATCCGATGATCGCTTTCTGGCGCTCTACGCTGCGCTGAACAGATCGGCTCGTTCCGTGAAGAAGAAGGAGCCGGCCACAACGACAGATAAATGGGAGCCAAGAGACAAGGGCGTTCTTGTCGAGATGAAGAGTTCCGGCAAGAGCTACGCGATCTCTATGAAATCAAAGAACGCCATGCGCTTTGGCGATTTTCTGTCCAGGAATTGGGACGCGCTCTATGCGCAGTTCCTCGACGAAGTATCTAAAGGAGACTGAACCGCAAAAGAAAAAGGCCCCCAAACGTTGCCGTCGTGGAAGCCTCTCTCAAAGGTCTAAGCAGCCTGAGAATCGCATTTCCCCGAATCACAGTCAAGAGTCTTTGGCACCGTTTTTGGTGAGCAGGTTTCTTTTGCCTTCTGGAAGGTGAAGGAAAAATGCAAAGTGGACATGTGACGACGCCCTTTGGGCGGCGGCCGATGACGCTTGCCTTGGTTAAACGGCAAATGGCCGTGGCAGCGATCAAGCCAGGGAAGTCGGCGGACAAATGGAAGATCTTTCGAGACGCGTCTGAGGCGCGCGAATTGCTCGGTTTGCAAGATCGCAGCTTGGCGATCCTGGATGCACTGTTGAGCTTCTATCCAGAAAACGAGCTGCGCCAGGACGCGCAACTGATCGTTTTTCCCTCGAACGCCCAATTGACGCTTCGCGCTCACGGCATCGCCGGCGCGACGCTGCGCAGGCACCTGACAATCCTGGTGGAGGCAGGCCTGATCGTGCGCAAGGACAGCGCCAACGGCAAGCGCTATGCTCGTAAGGATAGGGCAGGAGAGATCGAGAATGCGTTCGGTTTCGACATCTCGCCGCTTTTGATGCGCTCCGAGGAGCTTGCAGCTATGGCACAGCAGGTCGCAGCCGAACGAGCAACGTTTCGTCGCGCAAAGGAGAACCTGACGATCTGCCGGCGCGACGTCCGGAAGCTGATTTCAGCAGCCGTCGAGGAGGGTGCATCTGGCGACTGGACGATGATCGAAGATGTTTATATCCGCCTCGTAGGCCGCATTAGCCGCACGCCGACCATTTCCGAGGTCACTGCGATCCTGGAGGAAATGGAGCTCCTTCGCGACGAGGTCCTCAACACGCTGGAAACACAGCAGAAAGATGAAAATAATAGCGCCAATGCCGCTCATAGTGAGCGCCACCTACAGAGTTCAAATACCGAATCCATCAATGAACTTGAACCTCGCTCAAGAAACGAGCAGGGCGCGACGCTGAGCGAGAATAACCAACGTAAGCACGAGGCTGCGCGTGCCTTCCCGCTAGGCATGGTGCTGAAGGCATGCCCGGATATTGCCGCTTACGGGCCCGGCGGAGCTATTTCCAGCTGGCGTGATCTGATGTCGGCAGCTGTGGTCGTCCGATCAACGCTGGGGGTCAGCCCGTCGGCGTATCAGGATGCCTGCGATGTTATGGGGCCTGAAAACGCTGCGATAGCGATAGCCTCGATCCTGGAGCGGGGTGGCCACATCAACTCGGCCGGCGGCTATCTGCGTGATTTGACGCGACGTACGGAGCGGGGTGAATTCTCGCTTGGACCGATGCTGATGGCGCTGTTACGCGCAAACGGAGCGGCGTCGGCGCGAACGGGGTGATCAGCGCGAGGGGCGGGCACTTTCCGTTGGTCGCCGGCTCAGCAATGCGGCTCGAATTTGCTCGCTCTTGGTGAGACTGGGCGAGGTAGTGGGTGCTTCGGCCGGAGTGCGTGCGGTCTCGTTGCTTCGCAAGAGGCTTTCGTAGCGCTGCTGGGCGGTGAGGCGATCCTCAGCAGAGACCGGTGCCGTGGAGCTGCCGTGAAGATCGAAGCGCATCGATTCTGGTTGCGCAGTTGCGAGGTAGTAGCGCTTGGAATGCAGATAGGCCCCGGTCGCTCGGCGCAGCGCGGTCACGTTCGCATCAGCCCTGAGAAGCGGACGGATTTCGTTCTAAAGTCCCAGCGCAAATGGCTTGATTGGATCACCGATTGCGGAGGGAAGGATATCGATTGGTTGCAACAAAAGGGCATTGATCGCTCTCGCTTTCAAAAGATCCGTTTCGTTTGCTACGATTGGCCCGCGACTGGATGTCCAGGGTCTAGTCATCGACTACCTCGCCTTGCTCCGATCCCGGGACTAAGAGCACGAAGATAAATTGATGTCACGTCCGACACGCAACAAATGTCGGTGAGGGGGAAGGTCAAAGGCATGGCTGGCTCATGTTCGGATGCAATCGTAAGGTTGCGCGGGAGTTGATCGGCGCCGGGGAGGGAGGTCTTAGGGAAGCGGAGAATTATCGTATTTGCGCTTGCGCTGTTTGTCGGATGGTCGCAAAGCCATGTTGCAAGGTGCTGCGATGGCCCCGAAGCGATTTTGGCCAATTTCAATCGAAACTGAAGGTCCCGTCATGACTCGCCAGCTTTCCCTCTCCCGCGACCGGATTTCGGTGCTTCTGCTCGAAGGCATCAGTCAGAGCGCCGTCGATTACTTTGCGGCATGTGGATACACCAATCTCGTTCATCTGCCGAAAGCTCTCGATGATAAGGATCTGAAAAGCCATATTGCCGATGCGCACATCATCGGCATTCGATCCCGAACGCAACTGACGGAAGAGATTTTCGAAGCTGCAAAGAAGTTGATTGCTGTTGGCTGTTTCTCTGTCGGCACGAACCAAGTCGATCTGGATGCAGCACGCCGCCGCGGCATTCCGGTCTTCAACGCCCCTTATTCGAACACGCGCTCGGTGGCGGAACTCGTGATCGGCGAGATCATCATGCTCACCCGACAGATTTTCCCGCGATCGGCATCTGCGCATCTAGGCGGATGGGAGAAGTCTGCCGTCGGCAGCCGGGAAGTGCGCGGCAAGACGCTCGGCATCGTCGGCTATGGAAATATCGGCTCGCAGCTCAGCGCTCTTGCGGAAAGCATGGGGATGGTGGTGCGCTATTTCGATCTATCGGACCGGCTGCGCCGGGGAAATTCGGAATCGATGGCTTCGCTCGGTGAGCTTCTCGAAATTTCGGATTATGTGACGATGCACGTTCCCGAGACGGCGTCGACCCACAACATGATCACAGAGACTGAACTGCGCCGTATGAAGAAGGGCGCCATCTTCATCAACAATTCCCGTGGAACCGTCGTCGATCTCGACGCGCTCGCGAAGGTGCTGAAGGAAGGCCATCTGGCGGGTGCAGCCGTTGACGTGTTCCCTGTGGAGCCGGCATCGAACAAGGATCGTTTTGAAACGCCGCTACAGGGCTTGAGCAACGTCATTTTGACACCCCACATCGGCGGCTCCACCGAGGAGGCTCAGGAGCGCATTGGCGGGGAAGTCTCGAGGAAGCTGGTGGAATACTCCGATATCGGCTCGACGATGGGCGCGGTCAACTTCCCTCAGGTTCAATTGCCGGAGCGCCCGAATGGCACGCGTTTTATTCACGTTCACGAAAACCGCCCCGGGACGCTTATCAAGCTCAACGAAATCTTCTCCTCGCGCGGGCTCAATATCGTCGCAGAGTTCCTGCAGACTCACGGCGACACGGGCTATGTGGTGATCGAGGTCGAGGGCGTGTCGGAGACGGCCGATGAAATCCTGCAGGCGCTGCGCGCGATACCGGGCACGATCAGAACGCGGTTGCTCTACTGACGGATCGTTCAGCGAGGCGATCGACGTGGTTAATATTTTATTTGGACAGGAGCGCGTGCGCGCCGGCATGAGTTTGTCTCGAATGGGTGAGGGGGCGGTGACCTCCCCATCAACGCGATCGCCAATGGCGTTGTGAAAGCCGTCGTTTTGCCGTCCGAATGAGAACCGCTTGCCGCGATTGGTGGCCCCCGTCAGGTCGCCTGACCGCAGTCCGGGATAGGCAGGCGGAGCGTACCGATCTACGCTCCGCCGTTCATTCAGACCTTTGCCTTGTTGGCCACGCGGCGCGCCTTCACGCCCGATGCCAATGCCTCCAGGGCCTGAACGGTCGTCGGCCAGTCGATGCATCCGTCGGTGACGCTCTGACCGTAGACCAGCGGCTTTCCTGGGATCAGTTCCTGCCGACCGCCGACAATGTTGCTTTCGACCATTGCGCCGATGATCGCATCGTTACCGTCGGCGAGCTGCTGCGCGACGTCCTGCAGGACGGCGGGCTGGTTCTCCGGGTTCTTGCGGCTGTTGGCATGGCTGGCGTCGATCATGATGCGCGGGTCGAGCTTCGCATCGCGAGCAGCGGCCAGCGCTGCCGCAACGCTTTCGCGATTATAGTTCGGCTGTTTGCCGCCGCGCAGAATGATGTGGCAATCCTCGTTACCGCTTGTCGAAGCGATCGCCGCGCGTCCGTCCTTCGTCACCGCCGGAAAATGATGCGGCTGCGAGGCGGCCATGATGGCGTCGAGGGCAATACGCACATCGCCGGTGGTGCCGTTCTTGAAGCCGATCGCAGAGGAGAGGCCGGAAGCGAGTTCCCTGTGGACCTGACTTTCGGTCGTGCGCGCACCGATGGCACCCCAGCTGACGAGGTCGGCGATGTATTGCGGTGTGATCGTATCGAGGAATTCGCAGCCCGCCGGCAGCGCGAGGTCGTTTACATCGAGCAGCAGCTTGCGGGCGATGCGCAGGCCATCCTCGATCCGGAAGCTGCCATCGAGTCCGGGATCGTTGATCAGGCCCTTCCAACCGACGGTCGTCCGGGGCTTTTCGAAGTAGACGCGCATGACGATTTCAAGGTGGCCCTGCAGCCGGTCGCGCTGTTCCTTGAGCCGCTTGGCATAGTCGATCGCGGCGACCGGATCATGGATGGAGCAGGGGCCGACAACGACGAGAAGCCTGTCGTCCTTCTTGGACAGGATATCATGGATGGCGCTGCGAGCGCCGAGCACCGTCTTGCTGACAGTCTCGTCACGCGGCAGCTCACCGATGATGCGTGCAGGCGACGAGAGTTCGACGATATTGGTGATGCGCAGATCGTCAGTCGGGTTGGTCACGGTATTGGTCTCCAGGAGGTCATACCGGGCGCATAAAAAAACCGCCAGGTAGACTAGCGGTTGGTCGGATAAATTGCGTCTTTCTTAGTTACGCACTTTCCCGCTTCCGCACCGAGGCACGGAAATAATAAAATCGGGAAACGTAGGCGCAAGCGATCGACATGACACCTTGCTACAGCAAGCCGATCGACTTGTCACTTCCGATCTCCATCCCCGTCGCCGTCCGTAACCAATCTTGGTTCTTTGCCTGCAGCACCAATAGTACATTCGAGCGCCGACTGATTGGCCCATGGCGATGATCGCCGGCGATCTAGCAGCCTGTGAAACTCCAAATTGGGTGCCGGCTAAAACGGATTGTCGTGGAACATCTGGTCCTAAATCATCCGCGCGGTGCGTGCGGTGGGTGGCGACGGCCCAGGCTTCGATCTGAGACGGGGCATATTTTGAGAGCAATTGGAGCAGAGGGGATCAGATTGTCTGCACCCTAGTTCCGAAGCAGCCCGAACCGAAACGCTTCATCCATGAGCGCTTTGACGGACGAGGGTTGCCATTTGCGGCCGCCGCGGGCCGGGCGCTCGCCCATCTGGTCAAGCTGGCCGGCAATGTCGCGAAGTGACAGGGTCGGATCCGCAATGGCGATCGCTGCGACGAGCTTCATGCAATGATCCTCCGGCGGCCGACGCGGTGATCGCGCCAGCAGCGCGGGGTCCGCGAGCTTTTCTCGAACCATCCGATGAACGGCGCGGCGAAGTCGCTCGACGGTCCAGTCTTGGCCCTTCCGGTTGAGGACCCGCACAACGTTATCCCAGGAGTGCTTGGGCCGGAGCTGCTCGACAGTTGGAAGCCACGTCTGCGCTGACATGGTCAGCTCATCAAGATAGGTTTGGTTCCGGGCTGCCGCAGCTGCTCGGATTGCTTCAGGGCGCCGCTCGCGCAGTCCCGGGTTGCCGGCAACACGGCCCCTGGCCTTGGCCGCCCTCATGCCTGATTTTGTCCTTTCCGCGATCAAGGCACGCTCGAGCTGGGCAACGGCCCCGAGGACCTGCAGCGAAAACATGCCCTGCGGCGTCGACGTGTCGATCGGATCGCCGAGCGAGCGGAAATGGACGCCACGGTGTTTGAGATCTTCGATCACATCGAGCAGGTGACTGACGGATCGCGCCAGTCTGTCCAATCGCACCACGACAAGAATGTCGCCGGCTGACAGCTCGCCCAGCATCCGCGCGAGTACAGGTCGGGCTCGGGACGCACCGGATCCCTGTTCCTGATGGATGCGATCACAGCCGGCTGCACGGAGCTCTGCGACTTGGGTATCGTTGAACTGCTCTTCCGTTGAGAGGCGTGCGTAACCGATCAGCCGGCGGGGTGGGGGAGGGGAGGCGCCCGGGAGGTTTTTGGCCATGAAATCGTCGCTCGGAACTCGCGTCATTGTTCAGATAAAGAATGCGTTGATAAAGGATCCTTTGCGAGCTTGTTTTAAGAGTGAAATGCGAGCTCGTACAGCGATTTTGTCGACCTGTTGCTCATCGGTGCTAATCCAATGGGCCAAACGCTTGTGAGCGTCGCTGTATGGCGGAAATGCTCTCGGCAAACCGGCGCCACGAGCTTGCATTGGCAGGCGTTCTTACAATCGTCCAATCGTCCGTCAATTCGGTCGGTCCCGAGCAGCGCGCCGCAGACCGCAAAATGACCTAGGTATCAAGATGGCTTCTGCCATCTTGATGGCGCAACATGATAAGCCTATATCTGCTGTAAAGGAGATCTCACAATGGCCGCACCACAACTCTCTGTCCGAAGCTCCAAGGCAAGGGATCTGGCTCACCGGCTCGCTCGACGTGAGAATCGTTCGATTGCGGAGGTGGTCGAACGTGCGCTTGAGGCCTACGAGACACGCGAGGCGGGCCGCGAACCAGCTGCAAGTTTCTATCGGCGCGTCAACGCGCAAGCTGCCACAGATATCGATCTGGATTCCATCATCCGCGAAAGCCGTCGTCCTCACCTGGGTATCGAGCTTTGATATTTCTCGATACGAACGTCGTCTCCGAGACATTGCGGAAGGACTCTAACGAGGCTGTTATGGCCTGGCTGGTTCGGTTCGACGCGGAATTGGCATTACCGACGGTGGCAGTCGCCGAGATTGCTTTCGGCATTCAGAAGATCAGACCAGACCAGCGGGCCGAGCGTTTGGAGCAAGGGCTGACGGAATGGCGTCGCCGGTTTGCCGATCGGATGTTTGGTCTCACAGAAGAAGCCGCGCTCGCCTACGGCGAAATCATGGGGCAGGCGGTTCGTCAGGGACAGGCGATGTCAGTACCCGATGCAATGATCGCTGCAATAGCGCGGGTGAACGGCGGACGCTTGGCCACGCGCAATGTCAGGGACTTCGACACGACAGGCCTCGCCCTCGTGAATCCGTGGGATTTTTAAGCTTTCGAATGGGTTAGCTTGCATTGGCGCAATTGCGACGCTTGTTTTCTGCGGAGAATACGACCTCGGTGCCAGTGCGAAGGCAGCTTTTCAACGCCGGCTCATCCTTGCAACGAGAGATACCGAGTTCACGCTCTCCAGTCGTGAAGCCGCCCCAGAGCCGTCTCATAGCATCCGCGCGGCATTGCCGGTGCGTCGGGTGGCGTCGTTATAGTAGCTCGACGCCTGCTGCACCGACCGATGGCGGGATTGTTCCATCGCTTCGATGATGGGAATGCGACGATTGGCGGCCTCCGTCAGGTAGCCTGACCGCAGTCCGTGAGCTGAAAACTGTACGGGGTCGAGTCCGGCCATAGCCGCGCGCTGCTTGATGATGGCGTTGATCGATTGCGGGTCGAGCGGACGTCGCGACAGCGTTCCCCAGCGCCCGATCGCCCTGAAGATGCTGCCTTTGTCAATTTTGGCCGACGCCATCCAGGCAGCGAGCGCCTCCACCGGCCGTCCGGTGACGTAGACAACCTCGTCCTGCTCACCGGAGGTCGTCTTCGTACGGCCGAGATGTATGGCCAGCGAGGGGAGGGGAGGGCCGTCATTCTGCTCGATCGGCGCCTCGACGCTCAGTTGCTCGGCCCGAAGCGCGGCGATCTCGCTGCGCCGGCGGCCGCCGGAGGCAAAGGCCACCATCAGGATGGCCCGGTCGCGCCGATCGCGCAGACTGTCGCTCTCACAGGTCGCCAGCAGCTTGGCGAGCACATCACCGGTGACGGCCTTGGCGCTCTTGCGGCGCCGTTGGCGCGGAACAGCGCGCACCGCCAGCCGAATGGCTGCCTTCAGGGGAGGGGAGGTGAAGACGCCTTCAAGCCCACGCCAATGGGTCAAGGTCGACCAGCTCGCCAGCCGCCGGCGCACCGTCGCCGGTGCGTGCGGGCCTGCGGCCTTGAGAAAGCCTTGGCTTCGAAGGCTGTGATCGACATCGGCCGGCATGCCATGATCGGGATCGGACGCCCGTCGCTGCGGGTCCCAGAGGTGATGGGCGACGAACTTCAGCAGCAGCGCTTCCGGCGCCGGCCAGGGCAGCGGGCTGCCGGTCACCGCCAGGCCCCAGGCTTCGAGATAGGCGAGATCCGAGGTGATGGCGCGCAGCGTGTTGTCGCCCATGCCTTCGTTAACGAGGTGACGCAGCGTCTCGACATCGTGGTCGCTCAGCAGCTCGGCAAGCTCGTCGCGGCGATCGATCGGCAGGACAGCGGCGATTGTATCGAGCTCGCTGGCTCGGCGATCGACGGCACTCATTTCGGCAATCCGTGTTCGTCGTAGAACTCGTCGTGGTTTGAGCTGGCGCCGGGCGGAACGCTGGCGCGTCCTTCCGCTGCCAGCGCTCGGACGTGGTCCATGGTTCCTGCGGCCTTCGGGATCGCGGTCAGCTCCGCGATCGGTATGCCACCGCGGCAGATCACGAAGACCTCACCACGCAGCGTGCGTTCAATCAGTTCGTCAAACCGCTCGGCGGCCTCCTTCACATCAAATAGAATTGGCATTCATCTTTCCCCTGTCCGAAACGTGGCGTAAATACTGCAGCGACCACGTGCGTGCCGGCCAACCGGTAACTCGAGTTGCGCGGACCACCAGCGCCCGGGATTGCAAAACGTCCGTAAATTCCGTATATTCCGTAAAAATGGAGTTCTCAGATGACTTCTACAGTTACGGCGGCCGCGGTCTCGAAAAACTTCGGCGCCTATCAGGATGCTGCCGTCCGTGACCCGGTGATCATCACCAAAAACGGGCGCCCGAAAACGGTCCTGATCGCCTACGAAGATTACCTGCGGCTGACGAAACGCGAACGGCGCGTCGAACTGACCTCCGCCATTGGCGACGACGACCTTGCTGCGATCGAAGCGTCCGAGATGGATGAGGCACTCGATCATCTCAATGCTGAGTTCCTGACGGGCAAGCATGCTGCCGACTGAACCAAAAGTCGGCTGGCTTTTTCGCTACTCGTACCTCTGGCATTGGCAGTTTTTCGAAGGTCGCGAAGAGGGCGACAAGGATCGCCCGGCGCTTGTGTTGGCGATCGTTGCGCATCTTGACGACGGTACACCGGCCGTGCGGGTACTTCCGATTACCCATACCCCACCATCCAACCCTGCGGACGCAATCGAAATCCCGCCGGCAACCAAACAGCGCCTGGGCCTCGATGACGACCGCTCCTGGATTGTCTTGACCGAGAGCAACCGGTTTGTTTGGCCAGGACCGGATATCCGGCCGCTCGACACTGACACGGGCTACTACGGTCCTTTGCCTCCCGCGCTGTTTGCCGAGGTCAAACGCCGGTTTGTCGAGTTGGCCCGCGCCCAACGTCACCAAGCGGCCGCGCGTAGCGAATAGCAGATTCAGCTTCAATGTTCGATCTCCGGGCGCCGCCAAGAGCGGCGCTGCGTGATCTTCAGCGATTTGCGACTCGAAATCAAATGCTATCGATAACCGATCATTATCGATGGTTATGCCTTCAACCAGCAATCGTACCATGTGAGGAACCGCAATATTCAGATAGAGTTCCTGTAGGAAATCATTTACCATGATTTCAATGGCTTACGATCTCGGGAAAATAAGTATGGCAGCCCTGATGCGGCCGGCTTTCGATGCGGGCATCGCACTCACGCGCCTGGACGAGCGGATCGCCCGTTCGCCGGTCGGCGCGGGCTTCCTCGAACGATCCCAGTTCACCGACGCCTGCGCGTCGCTATGGATCGATGGCGAACTTGTCCATCTCGAGGACCTCGTCCTCCACGACGCTACCCGTGATATTCGCACACCCACCCACGAGCTGACAATCGCCCGAGACGTATTGCGCACCCGCCGGCGTGTCGCGACCCAAATCCCGGACTGGGCACTCTCCGCCGACGGCATCCGCTCGCTACGGAAAACCTCGGAGGTCGGGTCGGCCGGCGGGGACGAAGCGACGACGGCCAGAGTTATTCGGGCGGCGGTCGCTATCGAAGCGGAAGGGGAGGGGGATGATGGTGACGACGTTAAAAATCTGCCCGGCGTCGACTATGCAGCGATCGATGCGGTCCTAGCCCGTTCGGAGGCGGCCATCGAGCAGGCAAGAAAGCCCGGCCGGGCTCCGGCCGATCCGTTGGTCTATGATCTCGACTGGGACGAGGACGAGCGGCTCGACGAATGGCGCAGCGTGCTGCGACAGGCACAAGAACTGCCGGCAGTGCTGCAGGCGATCATCGCCCTTGATGCCTGGAACGAGCTTTCGGTGCTTCAGCATGGGCCATGGCTCGGCCGGCTGTTTTCCGCCTCGATCCTGCGCCAGGCCGGCATTACGTCAGGCGCGCATCTCGCCGCCATCAATCTTGGCCTGAAAACCATTCCCGTCGATCGGCGCCGGCATCGCGATCGCGAGACGAGGCTGCTCGCGATTGCCCACGGGTTTTTGGCGGCGGCCGAGATCGGGCTGAAAGAGCACGATCGGCTGGCATTGGCTCGGACACTGATGGAGCGAAAGCTGGACGGGCGCCGCACCTCTTCAAAACTGCCGGAGCTCGTTGAGCTGGTCATGGCGAAGCCATTGGTGTCGGCAAAAATGGTGGCGAAAACGCTCGACGTCACGCCGCAGGCGGCGCGGCGGATTATCGGGGAACTGGGCCTGCGTGAGATGACGGGAAGGGGAAGGTTTCGTGCATGGGGATTCGTATAATGCTGGCGCGTCTTCGAGAGGGCTAGTGAAGGCATGAGCGAACGTACAAAACGACAGCATGTGGTGCCCCGCTTTTATCTGAGGTACTTCACCCAACCCAATGGCGAGCTTTGGACCCACGACTGTGTAACCGGTACCGCTCGTAGGTCGACACCAGAAAAGACGGCGTACGAGACCAACATCTACACCCCGACGGGTGAAGGTGGTACTCGGATCGACTTGATCGAGGACGCGCTCGCAAAGATCGAATCACGAGCCGCCACAATCTACCCCGAACTCTTGGCCTTCAGGCCTTTGACACCTGTTGCAAAGCTCGACTTTGCGGCGTTTCTCGCCACGATGTTTGCGCGAAGCCCCGCTCAGCTTCGGCAGTTCGCCCAATCCATGGGGCAGATGGCCTTGTGGGGCAGCAGGCACGAAATGGATCGCGAGTTTCGTCAGAAAAAGGCGCGAGGCGATGTATCTGCCGCAGATGAAGTCATCCAGAAGATTCTTCACGACAACGAAATGTTCACGATGAGCGTTGATCGGCGGGTCGGGCTCCTCGCTTTTGAACAAGCGAAGCCCTTGATGAATATCATGGCGCGAATGAATTGGAGCTATGAGATCAGCGAAAAGCAACAACTGGTCACAGGCGACAATCCGGTGTTTTGGGTCAAGGGCGGTGGCCCGCCAGATCTCCAGGGCTATGGGTTTGGGCTCGGCAATCGTTTTGCAGTCATACCATTTCCATTGAGCCCGGGCGTGATACTTCGTCTTGACTGGCGCGCTGACGGAGCCTGGAAGAAGTTCAAGCTTGAAAGGCAGCGAGCAAAGCTCGCAAATCAATATCAGGCAAAGCACAAGGAAAGGCTATTGTTCTTCCGCGATAATGATCAGGGGCTTTGTAACCTTGGGATGAAATACCAAGTCGTGGTGAACCAAATTGATGTCGGAGTGCCATCCCCGACGATTGATGTAGTTCGGAAATTGTAACCCGGATAGACAAAGTAGGCCGACCCTGATGTTTGCATTTGGAGGGGGCGGTGAGACATGCGGATTGCAGTTCTAGGTTGGGGTTCGCTCATCTGGAACCCGCAGCAACTCGAGGTTCGAGGACCGTTCGAACCAGATGGCCCGGAACTTCGGATCGAGCTCACCAGTGTATCTGGATACGATCGGTTGACGCGCTCGTTATCGACGAAAAGAACGGGATAGTATGCCCAACACGAGGCGCCATGTGTCGATGGGCATCGATAGCGGTCACCGGAAAAGGACACTGAGCACACGTTGACCGCCACTTGCCATCTGTGACAACCTGTCTGCGCGATTCAGCGAGCGCCGCATTAAGCCGCGACGTTGGCTCGGCGGAGAGCGGACATAGGTTTCTGTCAGACATGCTCCAGAACACGACACGCAATCAGCATTTCCTCAGCCAGGTGGAGCAGAGGCTCAACGCCATGAATCCCCGGGCGAACGCCGATAATCTGAGGATTTACGCGTTCGGGATCGCTGACCGGGAAAACTACAGGCTCGTGCTCGAAAAGCCGAACGGCAACCCGATCGATCGGAACCTGTCGCTCTTTGACCTGTTCAGTTTTGACGTTCCGGGCGGGAGCGAGCTGCGACGCAATTTCGAGGCGTTGTTTCAGAGATACGAAGCCGACATCCAGAACCTTACGGTAAGCCTTCTCGCCAAACTCAACGCCGGTAGCCAGGACCTCGAGGCCGAGATAGTTGGTCTGTTCGCGGCAAAGCTGCTCAATTTCGTGCGGAACCCGTATTCCGTTGCGAAAGTCCTCAACACCTTTCCGGGCCTTGGCCAATACGATCCAACGAACTCGTTGCTTCTGGCTGAAGGCGATCGCATCGTGAGTGGCAGAAAACCGCATCAGGCGCATCTCTGTGGCCAGCTCGGTATCAGTGACGCGCAGTATGTCGAATGGTTGCGCGTGCTTTTTATGCTAC
This sequence comes from Hyphomicrobiales bacterium, assembly GCA_900489925.1. Lineage (GTDB taxonomy): Bacteria > Pseudomonadota > Alphaproteobacteria > Rhizobiales > Rhizobiaceae > Rhizobium. The sequence continues at coordinate 43,225 of UEHQ01000032.1, forward strand.
TCACGCCAATGGCAGAAAACCGCCCGAATTTCTTTGAGGAGATTATCGGCGCGCTGTTCGAGGACCGGACGAAATATATCGCCGCGATTATCTGCGACTACGACCACGATCGATGCCTCCTGTCCGACCGGGGTTTCAGCCAGGCGGTCGCGGATGGCCCCCTTCTGTCATTTTCGTTCAACCTGTGTGGGACGGCGTTTGTCGACTATATGTTCGCGGATCCTGCGACGCTTGTGCAGGGGAAGGCTCCGCCGGAAAGGATCGCAAGTGCGATTGCCTCCCGGGAACGCCGGCAGCAACCGGTCAATGTAACCTTCCTGCGCAACAATCTCGACATGCTGAGACGGTACAACCGTCGCGTAGTCGATCAGTGTTACGAGCGGGTGTTCTGCTCAGCAAAGGATGGCTTGGTGTTTTGATGGCGTCGGCCTAGCTGCGCCGGGCATGCTCAGGCCGTCACGGCGACAGCGGGTTGCGCGAAGACAAAGGGCGCTTCGTTCAGCAGCGCCTGGGTCCGGACAAAAACCTTGCAACTGCGGCGCGCCCGGGTGATGCCGTTATAGAGCAGCCTCGCTTTTAGCTCTTCACTCCCAGGAACGCCGGGGGGCCAGAGGATGATGACGTGATCGAACTGCCGGTTTTTGGCCTGGTGGATCGAAAGCAGGGGAATGCCTCTCGGCCGGTCGCCGGAATAGGCGCGATGATTGGCCGCCGTGCGCTCCATCAGCATTCTGATTTCATCGGCCGACCAGTTTGTCTTGCCAAGGCGGTTGGCGCTCGCGCGTAGCGACGCCTGCACCCTTGGCATCCACAGGGGCTGGTTTTCGACCGGCGCCATCCGGCCTAGAAGTTCCAGAAACCCAGTGTTGTCGATAGCGCCAAGCGCGGCCATCATCGCGTTCACCTCGTCGGCCGCGCGCGCTTCGTGCGCCAGGATGATTGGCGGAATATTGAACTGCGCGGAGTGAAGGCCCAGGGAAAGGCGCTGCGCCAATGATTGCGCCCAGGCGCCACCGCCTGGCGGGTAAAGGACGGCAATTGTACCATGGGCCGCGGCGATGGCCGAACCGATCCTGAATGGGGCCATGTTCGGGAATTCATAGCGGATTTGCAGGCCGGCCCCCGGAGCGGGTGCTATCAGCTGGCGCAAATTGGCGCCGGCCGTGATCAAGCCCGCCTGATTGGTGCGGTGGATCTGATTCAGTGGTGTTATTTCGCCAGTGGCGAACCAGTTCACGAAAGGCGCCGTGTCCACGGTCTCATCCAGACATTGGAATTCGTCGGCGGCGACGAAGATAGCACTGTGGCCGGCGAGGGCGCTGATCATCCTCAGTCGCGGGGCCGCCAGTTCCTGAGCTTCGTCAACGACGATGACAGGATAAGACCGCGCGACCCAACGCGCTACGGCTGGCTGTTCGAGAAGCTGACCGCAAGCATCGCAGGTCTGGTTGAAGTCGCCGATTTCGGCATTCAGGGATCCGGCGAGCGTCCGCCACCTGTGCCAAACATTTTGCGCGAAGCTGTCGATCGTCATGGCGATGGCTTTTCCGCGCAAGACAGGATTGCCGCGAAACTCGGCGTCTAGGCGGCGGCGCGACCCATGCATGAAGGTCAGCGAGAGGATTTTCTGGTGCAGAAGAAATGGCTCATTCTGCAGGCGCTGCGCCACCGCCTCCATCAGGCGATAGGTTTTTCCCGATCCTGCTGGACCTTCAAATCCCTGGAAAGGCATGATTGAAAGTCCAGATATGGGTGACACCGTTCTGATGCGGCAGGTCTGTCGCGAAACCGGCCGGCGCCGCCCGATCGGTCGCGATAGCCCCAAGCGTGGACAGCACATGACGGACGCGGCGGCTGCAGAGCGGCTTCGCGGTGATGGCGTCCGCCAGGGCAGCGTGCAGGATCTCGTCGGTCTTTCGCGCCTGTACCTTGAGATGGTCTGCAAGATCGGCGATGTTTGCGGGAAGGCCGAGGTCAGCCACATCGGGTTGCTCGAGAACGGTTACGTCGGCGCTGCAGACCCAGGTTACAACATCTTCGATGGTCCACCCGTCCGGCCACCGCACGATCCGCCGGCATCGCGGATTGGCGGCGCTTAGGGCCGCACTGTAGTCAGTCCCGGCCTGATCTCCATCCACGAGGCATGTCAGGGATGGATGAACGCCCACGAGGTCGAGATAGGTGTCCCGGATACGGGCGTCCTTGGTTGGAATGACGCCGACTTCATGCGTGAATGTGGCTTCGTCCGGCGCGTCTGCCGGTTCTGTCAGGTCCGCGATGCGGCCGAAGAGACGCAGCCAGCCGGCATCCGTTTTTCCTTCCGGGATCAGGACGGCCGGATGCATGATTGCCGATACGGTCGCCTGCCGGTCCGAAAGGAAAAGCGCGCGACGTACCGCGCTTGCGTTCGCGTCGATCGGCGACCGCAGAAGCGGTTTGGCGGAAATTTGTCCGGCCCTATTGGTGACGAGCACGAGCTGGTGGGGGTCGGCGACAGCGGCCACGGTCGGGGAATGACTTGTGACGACGGTCTGGGTCGCCATCTTTTTGAGATAGTGGAGAAGCTTCCGCTGCTGAGGCGGCGGCACATGAAGCTCCGGCTCCTCGATGAGCATAATGAAATTGTCGCCGCGCGACTTTCGCAGGTTTCCGAAGCGCATCAGCAAAATCAGGGTCTGAAGCGAGATAAGCCCGTTGCCGTGCCGTCTGCCCGGAAGTTGCGGTCTTCCCTGCTCGGTAAAATGCGGCATGACGGCGTCGAGCACGCCTTCACTGTCGGTTGTCGTTAGCCGGAGCGTTAGGGCAATATCGCGACCGAACAGCTTTCGGAGGTCATCGTTGATATCGCCGACCAGGCCGGCAAGCTGCCCGTCCGCTTCCAGGGGCTCCACGGGCTGCCTCAGCCTGTTGCGTTCGGCAATCACCGCTTCCGACGGGTTACCGCCCACATAGGCGACCGTTCGCCGGAACAGCTCGGAGCCGAAGGACATCATCTTGTCCCACGTCCGGCTGGCAGGAACCAGAAACAGGCCGATTTCCTTTATCAGGCTCGTCGGAAGAGGGACTAGTGTCGAATCCTCGGCAAAGGGATCGCCTGCATCCGCGTCATCGTAGAAATATCGCACCGCTTCGGCTTCAAGGGTCAGGTGGTCGAAGCGCGCGCAGAAAGCGATCTGGCAGGCGAGTTGACTGGCCTGGACGGTCTGGGCCGCGGAAAGCTCACCGGAGGCAGGATCGAACCATTTCTCGGTAGCCCGGCCGGCGCGAAACCAGTCGTGATGGTGTTCCGGGCTGTTGGGCGCGAAACCCGCTACCGTTGCAATAATACTGATTCGGTCGGCAGCCTGGGGATCCGAGCCGAAAAAGTCGTGCTCCGTCAGGTTGCGCACCAGCCTGTCTCGCCCGAGCAGAAGGGCGAGGGATTCAATAATTGTCGTTTTGCCACAGTTGTTTGCGCCGATCAGAACTGTGAAATCGTCGAAATGAAGCGTGCCGCTATCAATTCCACGAAACCCCGCTATGTCCAGCCTTACAATCTTCATCGATGCCTCCGGAGCCCGCTGGAACCTAACATTTGTCGGGGCTTAGGCGAAGAGCAGAGGCGATAACTCCCGCAACTGCCACGCGAGGGTCTTCTACACGATCGGCCGCGCAGACGATCTTGCAACACGCAAGCGGTCCACGGCCTACGAGGATAAGCAGGCATCAAGGTTATTGCGGAAACGTGAACAAAATCGTGCTGAATATCCACATCGACGGTGTGCTGCTCCGCTAGCCGCGAGAGGACAGGCACAGCGCGAAATATATAGCCAGCCTGTCGTCCTTCTTGGTAAGTAGAAAATATGAATGAGAACACGCGAATAAAGCACAGTGCAAAATGCCCTACGTGCAAAGAACCACATCACTACACCGAGATTAGGTTTAGCATGGCCGATGATCGGGGTAGCTGGCTTATCGAATGCAATGAATGCGACGAGCATTTCGTAGTCGACCTCAGCAATCCTGAGGAGTCGGACACTGGTCAGTGTAATGTCCTAAAGAGGTTTGATAACGAACTAGAGCCTTATGATGGCAACGTACCACGAGCTCAAGAAATCGCAGCCCACAATCTGAACATGAATGGGCAGAATCTGCGGTTCGATTTCACGCGACATCCGATCTACCGCTGCCAGATGAACGGCATGGATCTTGAACAGAGTTCGTTACGCGCGTTGGAGGCAGGCTATGAATCGATCCATCAGCAGCTTGGGCAGGCCGTCAACCGATTTTTGGCAACTCATATGCCCGACGTCGAGCATGCCGTCGTAACGGTCCCTGTCGAATGCGCCTGTGGGCATGATCATCAGGCCCTGTTCTACGCGCCCTTCAGGCTCGACGGATCTAGCCTTCCAGCCCCCCATGACATGCTGCTTGCAGAGATATCGGGTACCGATCTGACTGATATCCTGACGGGAATCTTCACAAAAACCTATCTGATGGAAGCTTTGGAAAAGTTGATCGCCCGGTGGCGCCTTTTCAGCGATCAGATCCTGATCGCTGCACCGTTCGTCGCCCATCAATACAAATCAAAATCAGAAAGACTCCAGATTTGGGAACGACTGTTGTCCCAACTCGATGCACGACGAACCGCCTTCCTCACCCGCTCGGCAAGCTACAGCGAGTACAAGGCAGCGCTTCTTGATTCCGGACTTGAGCATGCTCTGCTGGAGGGGTATGGCCTCGAAAACCAAATTGTTTCCGCAGGGACGAAAAAGCAGGACTTTCACGCCAAGGTTTACGCTGGAATTGGAGATCGATGCGAAGTTCTTAGCGGCTCGGCTAATCTCGTTGAAGGCAAATCGATGGAGAATGCCGCATTCGGTGTTTCCCAGCGACAGCGGTTCGACACGAAATATCTCGATCCGCTGAGTGTCGCGCTTCCCCCGTCGCCACCCCGCGCGCGCCATCATGTCTCGATTGCTCCCGCTCAGGAAGGCTGGCGTTGGACAGTAGCAGACGGAGCGGCCCCGTCGTTGCCACAATTCGCGCGAAGCGCGTCGTGAGTTCTGTCCCTCGAGGGTCCTTCCCTCAAAGAGGCCGCCGCGAATGCGGATGCGGGACAACAGCCTGCAGGTTCGAAGGATACAGGGCGCGAGTTTTGACACAGAGCCTCATAGCGATCGACATTATCACGATGACGATGATCAGTAGCCCCAGGCTCCCCTGCTAGTTATTTAGGATGCATTGCTAGCATGATGAAAGGGTTCACTTTGCTAGCGTTCAGGCTCCTGGCCCTCGTCCGGCCCCGTCTCAGCCAGTACCTTTGTCAGACTCTCGTCGAATGCCCTTAGCAGCTCTGTAGCGATGCCAGGCGCCTCAAGATGGAGTCCGATCTCATCCAGGGGATCGGCTTCGGACCCCGATTGCGATCCCCAGTTCATCGTGCTGATCACCACGTCATCCCGATCCCATGCGAGGAACTTTGCGTGAACCTGCGGTTCACGCACGGGTATCACCTCTACGATTCCCTCAAGCCGTTTTCGATGGGCTACCATGTGCTTGCGTTTTGTCGGGCCGGATTGGCGTGAGTAGAATATCCTGACGTCCTTTAGTCGACGCCCCGCGACCTCGGCTGGATTTAATAGGCCTGGGACAACTGTAGCGCCCATCTTATTAGTAATGCAAACAAAGCTCTCGTTTGCGCTGTGCGCTGCCTTTCGCAGGAGCCGTTCATGGTCTTGCGCGTGGAGCACGGTCAGCCGTGCCGTAGGTGGCGGTCTCTGATCAGACAAGGCGGACAGCACGGGTCTTGCTCGTCTGGCCTCAGATGCTAGGAACTGAAGGATCTCTACCGACCGGCTCGCGCTGGCGAGCGAGACCGCTATCCCTCTGAGCAGATCTAGGCCAGTCGCGACCGCCATCGGTTCGCGGAGTTCGGCCGAAACCTCCACGGCAGAGAAGGGGGAGGACAACCAGTTGCATGATCCGATCACAAGGACCGTTCCTCCTTGGCCGTCGTCGGCAGCAAGAAATTTTGCGTGACTGCCGACGCTGTCGCGATGGACCAAGAGGAAGCCGCGGCTTTGCCCTATTGCCGAAAGCCTCTGATGCAGTTCCTCCATCGCTTGCGCGTGCTTTGCTTTTTCCAGCGACGTGCCGAAAAACAAATGGCACCGCACGCCACGCCGATACGCGTCCTCCAGTGCGAGATAGATGCGCTCCCGGTGAACTTTTCCTCTGTCGTCGGACTGGCTAAGCACAAACGTCGACAGAACGAAGACATCCGATACGGCTGCGCCCACAATGCGCTCGAACAGCTTGATGTGCTCAGCAGAGCCGACGACGAGCTGGTCATGAGCGAAGGTGGTTTCGACGGGAGCCGGCGCGGATGGCTCGGTCTTTGAGGCTCGTGGAAGGATCGTCGTTCGGATGGTTTCCTTCATCGCTGCGATCAGGCTGTCGCTAGCGCCTTCATGAATCTCGCCTCTCTTGTACGCACCGAGATCGATTTCCAGAAACTTCTTTTCCATGACCGAACCGGTCGTTCGAACGCCGCGAAGCCATTCACCAGGGCGCAGAGACTGAGATACGAACTGACTGACCCGATGCGCCATAGTCTCGTCGGTCTCGGGCAGCTCGCCGACTGGAAAAGCCACAGCACGGCCCTCATGGTCGAATCCATGAGTGGGAACGATGGTGACGTCCTTCCTTCGAAGTACGGAATGCCCGACTTTCTCAAGCACAAGGCTGATGCCCATCTCACGCTCGGCCGTGCGTTCCGGCAAAGCGCGACCCGTTCGAATAAATTCGTGCCCTGTAGGGCTGGTCGAAAGAACCGGATTGGGAGATACCCGCAATTCGACTAGGCCAAACTGCATCAACCTGGCTACCGTGGACCGTGTTACCTGATGCGGAATACGCAGTCGTTCTGCAATATCGGCGATGGTGCCTGGTTCAAGATCGAATGCAAGGAGGATCATCTCCTCTATGGGGCTCCAGCCCCAAGTACGTTGCACGATTGCGCGAGCACGATAGTGCCATGCGGGAATGTAAATTTTCACAGCTTCACCGCACCATTTGAATCTAGGTCGACGATGCGGGCGCTATGCTCGACTTCGCCTATCAACGATAACCTGCGCAGCTCGCCGACCATCGCTACGAGGAATCCGAGTTCGCCGCCCAGCCGGTCCGGGTCGACGCCATTGACGGCATCTTCGATAAAATCAAGGCTCGATACGATGATCATCTTGTGCCTGGCCCGGCTCATCAGCACGTTCACCCGCTGTGGGTTTCTCATGAAACCCAATGCACGCGAACCGACGAGAACGTTGTTGCGGACCAAGCTTGCGAGCACGACGTCAGCTTCGCTGCCTTGAAAGCTGTCACTGGTGAATACAAAGTTCCCGTCGCCTCGCGGGCTCGCGAAACCCTGCAGCGTGCCGGCGGGACGTTTTATAAGCCTGCCGATCGACCGCTTAAGGTGGCCCACTTGAGCTTTGTATGGCGAGAGGACCGCCAGCGTCGGCAGCCGGCCATCGTCTGCAATGAGAGGCCGTACGTGCTTAAGTGCATCGAGCAGGACTTTTGCTTCGATTTCATTGCGTAGGGATCGACCGACCCGCGTTTCGAATGTAGGGCGATCGACCTTGCTTAACGGGGGCAGGTTCATCACGACAACGGGGGAGTTGGGAAGGACCCCGAGAGAGGCCACGGCGGGCATGCGTTGTAAGACCCTGGGCGAAGGCACGAGTCCACCGCCGTAGAACGTATTGGAGACAACCTCGCAAATCGCGGAATGCATCCTGCTTTGCTCGAGCAGCGTGTTCACGAAACGGCTGACGCGCCCCGTTGTCTTTTCCCTCTCGCCTTCCCGCAACGCGATGGACCTAAAGGGCTCTTCCATGCGAGCGGAGATAGCCAGGACGTCCTGCAATAAGTCCCGATTATCACCGATCAGTTGAAGCGCCTCATCTATCTCGGGAGGCAGGTCGTTAATTGCTCCAAGCTTGACCCTTGCATCGCGCAGCAACTCGTCGGCCCGCGGCCTGTCGTACATTTTCTGGCGCTCAATATGATCGAACGGCGATAACTGCTTATGATCGCCGATCAGAAGCCGACGATTTCCAAGCAGGAGTGCGCCAATCATTTCGGCACCGTTCGCCCTGGCCGCCTCCTCGACAATTGTCCAATCGAACTGATCGCCATCGGCAATCATCTCCTCGATGACATATGAGGATGTGGTCGCTAACGTTATGTCGGACGATCTAACCAGAAGGTTCTCCGTATCCCGGTGGACACGATCGCCAGCAGCCTGCTCCGCAGCATCAAGCGGCTCGAGCGCGTGCTTAATCTGCCGGACTTGATTGGACATCACCACCGCACCGCCCTGCGGAGAAGCCGATTGAAGGAGATCCCGTGAGCGCGCCCTCATGGCGCTATCTTTCTCTTCCGTCTGAGTTCGCTCGATCCTGACCACGATTTGAGAGCGACCGCGCAACTCTTTCTCCAGCTCGTCTTCCATGTGGACAAGCGTGTCATGGTTCTGAGCGGCAATCAGGATGCGGGCATCCGGCGCCAAGGAAAGTATGCTCTTTACGAGGTTGGAGATGAGGTAGGTTTTGCCGACCCCGGGTGGCCCTACCACCATATTGATAGACTGGCCCTCACGGATAGCGTTCCAGGCTGCCGCTTTCGACGGGTCCATGCCTACCGGAACGGGACCAGGTGTGGCGATGTCCCTGAGCGCCCCATCCATCAATACCTGCGCCGGATCGTCAAGTGCGCGCAGAAGCTCCACATTGCTCCGCGCAGCGACTATATTCTGTAGGCGACGACGAACTGCCCGCTCGAAGCCGCTGTCGCGCCGGGGACGCAAATAACAATAGTCCGGAACGACGACGTCTCCGGTGGTGAAGGCAAAGGCCTTCTTGCCCTCGATGATCTCAGTGCCTTCGAAGTTCAATTGGGGTGCACGTTCTCTGTCGCCAGCAAGCGTGTCCGAGCGGGAGAATATCCAGTTCGCCCGGCCGTCGTCATTGGTCAGTTCCCGGGCCATGGCTTCGGCCACGGGCTTGAACCCCGCGTTTGCTCGCCTATCGTCGAGGCTAGGATCTGAGGTGGGAACGACCCAAACCATGCCTCTATCGTTTTTAACCCCGGTCAGCACCTCGATCGGGTAAATCCTGAACTGTTCCCGCAAAAGGGAGAAAGCTTCGAGCAGGATAAGTGCATACCAGATCGGGCTGTCGTTGATGGCGACTGTCTTTACGCCTTGCGAGCCCAATTCTGTCCACGCTTTGGCCGCTGGCCCCAGCCAGCGAACCCGATCATCCGAGGCGCTACGATTTCGAGCAAGATATATCCGGTGAGTAAGATCGCCGGCATCGTAGACGCTCCAGTCACTAGGCCGCCGCTTGTGAGCGTCTCGGATACTGCCGACTTTCGGGTCTAAGATTTCGATCGTGTAGATGGCAAGATCGGTCACGATCCGAACCGTCCCGCGATCTGAAACCGCGACTCGCGTGGTCGGAGAGTGCAGATCTCGCTCAACAAAGGCAAGGAGTGCTTCGACGTCACTAGCCGGAATGGCTCCAGACGTCAGCGACGCTAAATCGCTTTGCAGTGCCTGCCTCGACGGGTGGAGGACCAGTTCGGCATCGGCGCTCGAACCGACCCTCGCCAATTCTTCCACCACCTCAGCCAATTCGCCAAGGACAATCCGCCCGTCGTAGAGCTGGAATTGCGGCGGGTTGCCGAGCCGATCGAGGACGCGTCGCTCAATGGAGAGCAGAGCTGGAGGTTGTGCGGTATCAATACCTAATAGTTCAGACGCAGCACGTCCAAGATCAACCCAGTCCTGCCGGAACGAGATTGCGCGCGGTGCCTGCATCAATTCTCCCGAACTTGCAAAACCAGAATCGGCTATGTGAACGCAGGTTTCGTAGCCGCCGAGCCGGTAATCTTCCCGATCGTCGCCATGGGAAAAAATGGTGTGGACACTGACCGCGCCGTGCACGATGCCTGCATCGTGACAAAACGCCAAACCGCGTGCCACTCGGACCATATTCCGCCAGAAGACTTGCCGGCCGGAACTAACTAAGTATTGGCCTTGGCGACCCCGGCCACCTTGCGTATTTCCACGCACCGGACCGCCGGGATCAAGCATAAGAATGCCAATTTCGTTATCATCTTCAACGACTTCAATTACCGATACCAGGACTTCTTGTGCTTGTCTTGAGGACAGGACACGGCGAATTCGTCTCAAACCTCGGCCGATTAGATTCTTTAGATCGGCGTCGATCGCAGATCCTGTTTTCTTAAACAGCCGAAGCAGGTACTGCTCGCCGTCCTCGACGCCTGTGGCAGGTGTTAATAGGGACGTCCACCGTCCAGGGGCGCCGTGGAACGACGCCTCAGCGAATCTAAATCTGGAGTCGAGGGTCGGTTTGCCTCCTCGTGCGGATTTTTGCATCGATGTGCATCCTTGCCGTGTACGGCTCAGCGAATCGTTGCCGTGCGAAAGCTTACCCAAGGACTTCGTCTGGGCAAAGGATGCCCGAATAGATTCATCTAATAGCGAGTATAAATTGTGTTATTGGGCGATTATTCCTTAGCCGTCTCTTTTGTCTCGATTTATCAAACTGCAACTGATGGTAAAGGCCCGCGACGGGGCGCCTTCGCCAGTCGGACCAGATTCACAGAGATTTGAGTCACCCGGCCTCGTTATCAGGAATTCGTGCAATGCTTTCAATTTTGCGAGCAGCTCATCGAAAGTGATGACGAGCACGTCGCGCTGACTGCCGCGGTAAATTTCGAATGACCGCCGCAGGACGAGTTCGCTTGGATTGGTACCGGCGATGAGGATGCAGGGTGTCGACCACGCCTGAACGTGGTAGTTGCCTTCGTCTTCCTTCTTCTGGGCGATACTCTTGATCAGCTTCAGCCGCTGATCAAGCAATTGACTAACGCCACCGGCGAGCTCAACGGACGGGCCATACAGAGAAGGCGGGCGGTATGCCTGCTTCGTCAACAGTGGTGTCTCAGTCGTCTTGATCTCGACGATTGCTAGGTTGCCAAACATGCCGGCCTCTAGCAGATAGTCGGCATATTTCTCGCCGGTGCGTTCCATACCCATGCCGCCAACAGAGGCCTGCGAGGCGTACATAACCACGGGGAGCCCGAAGAGGATCTTGAGTACGAACGGATTCTCAAGAAAATAGGTCTGCCAAAACTCTTCCTTATGCCGCTTGGCCATCTCCTTCGTCATGCTCTCGATCAGCATTTCCAACGAGACAACCTCGATCTTCTCGCTCAGTTGGAATAGTTCGACCGGATTATTGTGTGCAAGTTCGGCGACCGACCGCATGACGGTGCGAACCGCAGCAGAGGTATTTGAGTTGCGCGACCGTGGCGTTCCTTTTCTTACCAGTGCCGTACGGATGGTGTCCTGAAGGTCGATGGCCTGCCTCTCATATTCCTCTCCGGCGGACTCGGGCACAATGGCCGGCAAGAGGCGGCTCCTAAGATAGCTTCGCTTTTCGTCGTTGGCGAAGGCAATTGCGGCATCGTGCGCCCTGTTAATATTCAACCGCACCTCGTGGTAGATACTCTCGGGAAGGCGAACCTCTTCACCATCGATCGAAATGTCGCTGTCGTCGCAGATGGTTAGTCCTACTATTCCCGGCACATCATCCAAAGCGTCGATTATGTAGCGAATCCGAGGGTCTACACCGAAACCCTCGAATGGCCTCCTGTGGAACCCGGTCGGCAGGTCGAAGAACACGCCAAATCCCTCTTGGACCACCATCGGGTCCTGGTCTTCGAACGAGATCCTTTTGATTGTCCGGTATTTCGCCTTTGTAAAATTGCTCTGATTTGAGCGAAGCCAGGTTGGATAGGTGGTCAGCACCCGCGTCGATAAATCGTATTCAGCGATGGGCAAAGGCCAGTCGCTCTCGTCGAACTCAACACCGACGGCCTCCCCGCGTTCGAATGCCTTTACGCCCAAATGATAGCATAGATACTGAGTCTTCCCATCAGGGATGGTCTCAAGAACCAATGCCGACTGGTCTTCGGGATGTGTTCCCGCGTCTGTTCGGGACGAGTAGTAGGTGTCTTCTGGTTCTTTCGTCGTGTCTGCCAAAATGTTGCCGGTCCTTTTTTCACCAGTATATATGGGCAGCCAGGTAAGAAAACAGACAATCCCGGGTAGCTCCGAAGCCCGATAATATGAGGATGGCTTGTCCGTCGGGCGGGCAAGGAGCATGCTGATTTCGAAGCTTCACAATAAGGATTCTGGGGCGATGGGACGTCCTCGGTTACTTCCGGATAGATCATTCCCCCGCTACGCCTACCTGCCGGGCAAGGGTCCACATCCAGTCCGTGATCCTGGAGGACACAGCTACGGTGTTCAGCTCGTCTTGGTAAGTGCGTCTCTCGACTCTGAGGAATTCGCGTGGGGCCAGGACCTCTTCAATCACGGGTACTATTTGGAAGCCCACGAGGCGTGGGAAGGACTCTGGCAGATTGCAAATAGAGGAAGCCCATTGCGGGCTTTCCTCAAGGGGTTGATCTTGCTATCCGCAACAGGGGTAAAGATCCGAGAAGGCAAACGGGCGCCGGCGATGCGTCATGCTAGGCGAGCCGGCGCATTGTTGCGAGATCTCACAACGGCGCCGCATGACCACTTATCGTACGCGCTAGGTATGTCGCCTGGATTGCTCGCTGATCTCGCTGAAGCGACAGTTGAGGTCATGCCGTCATTGCTCATCACGGTGCCGGTGTTGATTTGCGCTGAGAGCTGACCCGGGATTTGCACCGAGAAGTGACCCGCCTTTAGGTATTGTTCGTGTCGGTGGTGGTGGTCAAGATCCTACGTTTCTCCTTTGGCGATTTTGGTTCATGCGCTGAGCTGTTCTTGAAGCGGAAGCTGTCGTTTCCGGTTTCAAGGATGTGGCAATGATGAGTAAGCCGGTCGAGCAGCGCGGTGGTCATCTTGGCGTCGCCGAAGACGCTCGCCCATTCGCTGAAGCTTAGGTTGGTGGTGATGATGACGCTGGTCCGTTCGTAGAGCTTGCTCAACAGATGGAAGAGCAGCGCACCGCCTGAAGCGCTGAACGGCAGGTATCCGAGCTCGTCGAGAATGACGAGGTCGGAATGAACGAGACGGTTGGCAATTTGGCCAGACCTTCCTTGGGCTTTCTCTTGCTCCAGCGCGTTGACCAGCTCGACAGTCGAGAAGAACCGGACGCGCTTGTGGTGATGTTCGATGGCCTGGACGCCGATTGCAGTCGCGACATGCGTTTTGCCCGTGCCGGGACCACCGACCAGAACGATATTATTGGCGTCGTCGAGGAAATCGCAGCGATGAAGCTGCTGCACGAGCGCCTCGTTGATCTCGCTGCTGGCGAAGTCGAAGCCGTTCAGATCACGGTAAGCCGGAAAGCGTGCGGTTTTGAGCTGATAGGCTGTTGATCGAACCTCTCGTTCCGCGGTTTCCGCCTTGAGAAGCTGCGACAGGATCGGAATGGCAGCCTCGAACGCCGGCGATCCCTGCTCGGTCAAATCACCGACGGCATGGGCCATGCCATGCATCTTCAGTTGCCGCAGCATGATAACGATAGCACCGCTTGCCGGGTTATGACGCATGGCGAGCCTCCGTCCTTCTCAAGGTATCGTATCGTTCGACATTGGCCTTGGGCTCATTGGTGAGCGTCAGCGCCTGAGGTGCGTCGAGGGTAGGCGGCGTGGAGGATTTGCCGTCGACGAGGCGATGCAGCAGGTTCAGCACATGCGTTTTGGTGGGAACGCCGGACTTCAGCGCCATGTCGACGGCCGAGAGCACTGCCTGTTCGTCGTGTTGAAGCACAAGTGCCAGGATATCGACCATCTCGCGATCGCCGCCCGGCTTCTTGAGCAGATATTGCTGCAGGGTCCGAAATGCCTCCGGCAGCTCGGCAAACGGAGCGCCATTGCGAAGAGCACCAGGTTTGCGCTGCACGACCGCCAGATAATGCCGCCAGTCGTAAATGGTCTGCCCCGGTCGGTCATGAGAACGATCGATGACGCGGCGGTGTTCGCAGACGATCTGGCCTTCTGCGGCAACTACAACACGATCCGGGTAGACACGCACGCTTACAGGGCGATTGGCAAACGATGCCGGAACGCTGTAGCGATTGCGCTCCAGATGCACGAGGCAAGTCGGCGTGACACGCTTCGTATATTCGACAAAGCCATCGAATGGCCTGGAAACGGGCATGAGAGCTGATGCTTCTTCAGCCCAAGCGTCAGCAATGGTACCGCGCATCTGACCATGTGGCGTCCTGGCCCAGAACTCCTTGCAACGCTGCTCAAGCCAGTCGTTCAGAGCGTCCAGGGATGGGAACCGTGGAACCGGTTGAAAGAAACGATGGCGCGCATCCTGCACGTTCTTCTCGACCTGTCCCTTCTCCCAGCCGGATGCAGGATTGCAGAACTCGGGCTCGAACACATAATGACTAGCCATCGCCATGAAGCGGACGTTGACGTCGCGCTCCTTGCCACGGCCGACCTTGTCGATTGCAGTCTTCATGTTGTCGTAGATGCCACGACCAGGAATCCCGCCGAAGACGCGGAACGCGTGATTATGGGCATCGAACAGCATCTCATGCGTCTGCAGGAGATAGGCTCGGACGATGAAGGCCCTGGAGTACTCAGCTTCGTATGCGCCACCTGCAGCTTGGTGCGTTCGTTGCCGATAATCGCCCAGTCCTCCGACCAGTCAAACTGGAACGCCTCACCCGGCTCGAACGCCAAGGGCACAAACGTGCCGCGCCCCGTTGTCTGCAGTTCTCTCTGCCGGTCCGCTTTCCATTCTCGAGCAAAGGCTGCAACGCGGCAATAGGAGCCGTCATAGCCAAGGCTCACCAGATCAGAATGTAATTGCTTCATTGTCCGCTTCTGCTTGCGGCCTTTCTTGAATTCCGTCTTCAGCCAGGCCGATAACCGATCCGAAAAAGGATCAAGCTTGCTCGGCCGATCCGGAACGTTGAACTTCGGCTCCACGCCGCCGGCACGCAGATATTTGCGGATGGTATTCCGGGATAGGCCAGTCCGTCGGCATATCTCCCGGATCGATAGATGATCCCGAAAATGCCAGCGTCGGATTACGCTCAGTAACGCCACGTCGATCACTCCAGAGCCCCCGCTGAAACCACAGGGGATGATTGAAACATGGGTCAATTCTCAGTGATATTTTCCTCTAATCCCGGGTCAGCTCTCAGTGCAAATCAACATGCCGGGACAGCCTGAACCGGTCTTCCACTTCGTTCTGGGAGAACCATAGATATTTGCGGATTACTCAAACGGGATTTTTGGCGCGCAATGTAAGCCACGCCCGGCTCTAGTCGCTCTGCGACCGGACCCCGCAAACGGTCTCCGCCCAGCCGGGTGATGATCCTCTCGCTGCAGACCGCATTGCCGTGTGCCTGACATCAGCGACGGGTGGTCGCCGGAACGTCGCATGGTGCGCTGTGTCGGCAACATGAAGGAATGGGCAATATCCTCCTTCTGACGCCTTCTATAAGGAGGGCACCGCGCACGTCTGGCAGTCATTGATGGTGTCATCGCGGAGTTCGTCGCCGAGAAGACCGATGAGGGGTTTTCGATGGGTGAAACGACCAGCTTTACGCACTCGAGCTGCCAATCCTGTTCGGAATCGTGCCGATGGCGGGCGGATCCGGGTTTCGTATGATGCTCAGATCGTTGAGCGTGCTGGCTGACCTTCAATGATCAGGTCTACCGCGGGACGACAGATAGTAGTCTGGGCACACCCGAGACCATGAAAAGAATGGATCCGGCTCTCCAGCGACGACCTGATTGAAGAATCCGGAATATATTACCCCAGCCTTGTTCTTTGGAAGTAGCGCCGGGAGACCAAGCGATGATCTGACGTTGTCTTCCTCATATACGAGAAGCGCTTCGACAAAGGGCGTGAACCAGTCCCTCTCGGTCTTGTCGCCGCTTTCTAGCCGAACCATGTTCAGCCCGTTGGCAAAGTACAGGGCCTTGGCACACTCGCCGTTCGCGAACCCGACGAGGTCGTCATCACTGATTTTTGGATCATCCCAGAGTAGCCGGCCTAGGTCATCGTTCTTTGCAGCTACGGCTCGGACCTGTCTGTGCAGCTCGCCCGATATGAAGGGGTTTTCCCGGTAGAAGGCGGCTGCTTTTTCTTCCTCTGTCAGGCAGAGAACCTGGAACCGAGCATAGTGCGCGACCCATTCCGATAGAAGTTTGCGGAGATCAAGGAATCCGTTGGGAGATTGCCTTGTGGTCGCCACCTCGCCGTAAAAGCGCGAGATCAGCCGATCCTTCTGTTCCTGAGGCAATCCGGACAGCATTGTGCCGCCACCGAAGAACTTCTGCGTATGTTGGGCGAGCGCTTGTGCAAGGATAGATCCTTCCCACTTCCGACGATCATTCCATTTCTTGATGAAACCCAGCATCGTCACCCCCTCGGATCGGTGGGATGCTATCTGTGGTCGAAATGTTGGGCAAGCCGATTCAGCCGGCGTGTCGGGCGTAGCGATGGTAGATAGCAGAGACGGAGGAATCGGATGATCGGCAAGAAACAAGGCCCCGCGCCGGGCGGCTGGGGTAACGACAGTCTGACGGCATATCTGGAGCACTTTAGGAACAACCAGTTCGCCACGTTTGTCGGCAGACCTGCAGAAATCGCCGACCTGATTGCAATCGACGGGATGTTCAAGCGGCTGCTCGAAGGCGCGGTTAACCCGAAGCCCTTTGTGCCGATGAGCTTCCTCCTGCGTGCCCATTCGGCGTATCGCTCGGCTGCCGGCGCGGTGATGGCCGGGCAGCTCTACGAAGCCCAAGCGCTGATGCGTCTCTGCCTGGAGCATGCGGCCTATGGTCATTACATCGGCGGAGACATGGAACTGTGGAAGCGCTGGATGGGACGTAACGACAGCGACAAGAACAAGGATGCTGTCCGCAAGGAGTTCTCGGCCGGCAAGGTGAAGAGGAAGTTGCAGTCGGCCAATGCCAAGATCGGGACGGCTTACGAGGCTCTATATGAGCGGCTGATCGATTTTGGGGCTCACCCAAACGAACAGGGTTTCTCGATGTCGTCGGCGATCCGTCGCCAGCCGAACGGCGATATCCATTTGGACACGATCTACCTGCAGGACGACGGCATGCCGCTGAACCTCGCGCTGAAGACTGCAGCGCAGGTCGGCATCTGCGCCCTCCGGATCGGGCAGATTCTGTATCCGCAGCGCTTCATGGATCTTGGTCTTGATATCGAGCTGGAACCGATCCGAAAGCGGTACTAGCCGACAGGGCGATCTTTGCTGATGCCATAGCGGTTGCCAATGAAGGCACCGATCAGCATCAAGATAAGCGCAGCAGGAACACCTTTCGCTCCGCCCATGGCCGCGATGCCCACACCGCCGATCATGAGGCCCAGGACGCAGCCGATTGCTGCACCGATTATCGACCACTTTGTCTCGGCAGGTCGAGCTTTGGCTGCTGCAGCTACATGCTGTGTAGCAGATGACAATTTCTCTTTCACGGGATCACCTAAATCGAGGAATGGAATCATCCTGAACTCGTGATCTGGACAGACGCATGCCTGCTCTCTATAAAGAGTGCAGCACCGCGCAGGGTTTCGATATCCCGCGCGGAGCGTCCTTAGACCCTTTTGGACAGGGAACAGGCGGGGCCGCTCCTAGGAGCGGATCAGACTCTTCTGTTGCTGTTGTGCCAAAACATGATTGCTCCTTTCTTCTAGGGTTCAGGGTCTCCGGGACTGACGACGACAGATTTGCAGTCAGGACGTCGCCATTCCCATCTCTTTAAGGGCTTCCCTCTCGGGAGGCCCTTTTGCTTTCAGCACCGAACTCGTCAGTGCCGATCTCTTGTACCAGCGATAGGTTAATTTGGATTAACCTATTCGAAGATGTTCGTTGTGCCTCCGGATCCAGAGACGGGGTCATCGCCAAGCAAATCGTCGATATCTGTGATGCTGGGCAAGTGTCCTACCGTCTTCACGATTGCCGACTGATCCTGTCCCCTGACGTTCAACGCCGCCTCTGCTGTTGCCCGACCTGTCAGCGTCACCTTAAACCTGCCCCGTTCGTTGTCGATCCGCTCAACCAGACCGCTATCAACGTAGGTCTTGATCTGGCTTCGCATCGTCGGTTTGGCGACATCGAAGTTGAGGATCTCGGACATAGTCACCATGTCGTCGTAGCTGAAGGAATCGTGCTCCGCCATGGACAGGATTAGCTTGGCCCATGCTTCCGAGAGGCTCTTCTTCTTCGTCGATGGCGCGAAAGTATCCACAGCAAAAGACATCAGTCCCCTGGCCATCTTCGAGGTCAGCGCTGTCCGGGCGAGAATGTTGCCCTCGATCGCGGCCATCAGCGCCGTGTATTGGTTTTCGCCGAACACCATCAACGCCGCGTCCTCGTAGGCGCTGATCTGAATTGCCAATTCCTTCATCCGCTCGTTGAGCTTGCTTACCTCCGCGCCCACATGCGCCCGCTCATTCCTCAGAACTCGAATCTTTTCGAGGAGGTCAGTGCTGGGTCCGGGGCGCCTTGTTTCGGTCTCATCTGCCATGTTTCGGAGATAGCAGCCTGGACCACGATTGGCAATCCCAGATTCCTTGTTGACACAACGAACTTCGTGCCCTTTTACAGGAAATTAACTAAACGCGGGATTCAAAGAGGTCGGAGGCAGTTTTGAGTCAGACACTAGATATCGTAGAAATCATAATGACGGCGTTGTCAATTTGAGATTCAATCGATATCTAGTGGGCTCGAAAAATCCAATCGCGATTTGAAAATCTAACTCGCGTTGAAGATTTCCAACGAAGTTTATGCAACGCGCGTAGATTCAATGGGAATTAATCCAACGCAAATTAAAATGAAGCGGTAATTGGCCGCGCAATTTCTGACGCGATAATTCCGCGACATCGAAATTTTAATCGACGAATAGAAGCGCGTGAAATTCCGTGACGAATGCAGTGGTAAAAATGTCCGCAGGAATCCTGCCGACGTTTGCGCCAGTCGACGGCAGCGCACACCATCTTCGTAGGCGCCAGTTACGAGGAGGATGCGATGCCGGTAATTTTGGAACTGGAAGAATACGAGGCTGATCTCGTTGTAGAGGCTCTCGTGGAAATGCGTATCCGGCTGATGAAGGACTGGGAAGGTCGCTATAGATCGCCGGACGATAACGACAGTCGTTACGGGGTCGACATTGAGAAGGTGGGAGACCCCGCCATGATCGACGCTAACATCGATACGGTCTATGCCCTTCGAGAGCGGCTGAAGGATGGGATCATGGTTCAAAGGATGTGTCAGGAACATGCCCTACACCCAGAGAAGAACGTGAGTGTCGCTTGGCATCACGAACGCGGATGGCTGCTGACAGCGGACTTTGAGGAAAAGCCAATCGAGGAGGCGGGTGATCAGGATCAGATCGCGCCCGGCACGTGGACGACACTGCCTGACGGATTCGAGGTCACATTCGAAGATACCGATGCCTGGCCTTATGGGGTGACGGATTCGGAAGAGAAGCTCGTCATTGCCGGAGCCGACACTCAGAAGGACGGCGCCAAAGTCTGTGTGGTCGAGATCAACATCGATGGCGTGACCAGGGCGATCTACAGCACAGAGCGCGACCTCAGGAACCTAGAGGAATCCCTGGACGCACTGCACGAAGCCCGTCGCGCCTATCTCTGACCGCTTCGTCCATATCTACCCACGACCCCCATCCGCCGTCAGCACACCGCTGGCGGCGGATTTGCTTTGCGCGCCGCCGCCTACGCCCGCGCGTTCGATGTATTTTGCTGCAAGCGAGCCTCTTCGGCCATTTGCAAGGCGCACTCGAGTTCTTTACGGTAATCCCATTCGGTCCCGTCGGCCTTCTTTGCCTTACCCACTCTCATGAAACACATGGTAATCGCTACGGCGGTCACTCCTGCTACCATGATCGAAATCAGAGTGCTCGTTGAGGGGTTTGGGGAGAGCCATCTAACAGGATGCGGAAAA
>UEHQ01000040.1 GCA_900489925.1 Hyphomicrobiales bacterium
TCCACCTGACGATCGACAATCTGCGCATCGCCCAGACGATCTTCGTCACCCGCGACTTCAATCTCGCAAAGCAGATCATGGAGGTGAAGGTCGAGGTTCGCCGCATGGAGAAGCAATCGTCCGAGCGTCATCTCGAGCGCCTGCGCGACGGACGCGCCGACAGCCTGCAGACCAGCTCCCTGCATCTGGACATGCTGCGCGACCTCAAGCGCATCAACGCCCACATCGTCTCCGTCGCACACCCCATCCTCGACGAAAGCGGCCTGCTTATCGAAAGCCGCCTGAAGGGGGCAGCATGAGAACGACAAATGCTCATCTGAGGACAGTCGATCTCGACGAACTGGAGCTTTGGCTCGACCTGCAAACCTGCCCAAGAGCAATAGCGTCCCTCCTGCTACAGTTCGAACGCATTGTACGGGCGGCTGCGGGAAGTGGAACGGAAATTACCTATGCGGGATCGGCGGGCGCTGCTGGGACAGTCGTAACCATTGCCGTGCGACCGGGTGGTGGGAGCGGACGGCGGGCCGAGATCGGCTTCTGTTGCGAAGCAGGTCGCTTTTTCAAGCAGTATGGACCCGACGAAGAAGAGCGCGTGTACTTCAAGGATTGGCGCGACTCCGCCGGATATGTCGCATTCCTGACCGGTGACAGTTCTTTCGATCGTCGAGACAGGCGCAAGACGATCCATCGTCCCCGGTCCGGCCTTCAGCGACCTTGAGCACCATCACTCTTAAAGCCTCCTTCGAATTTCTTGAGAGGCTGTATCGATGACAATAACCACGCCGAAGATGCGCAGCAGGATGAAGGCGACTTGGTCCCAGGCCAGGATCTTGATCCGGCGGGATATTTCAAGCCCTCTGCTCTAAACGCCTCTGACCACAGCGTCTGCCGGGCGTTCCGACTAAAGAATTCCCGACGCCCCTTACAGCGCCGAAGAAAGCCCAGCCTCAGAGCCACCTTTCCTGCGACCTGCGCTCGCTGCCTGCGCCAAGGGCAACGTTACAGGCAAAACCCGCGGATCCCATCCCACAACAGCTTCGCCGAGGTCAGGACCAACAAACCATAACAGGCGCGAAAGATCTGGCGCTGATCCAGTTTGCCATGGAGCCGAAAGCCCAGCCAGACACCAACGGGAATGGCCAGGAGACAGATGGCCATCAATATCCATTCCTTGGCATCTGGCCGCACCAACAATAGCCAGGGCACGGCCTTGGTCGCGTTGCCGACGGTAAAGAACAGGCTGGTCGTGCCCGCGTAGACTTCCTTGCTGAGACCGAGCGGCAATAGATACATGGCAAGCGGTGGTCCGCCTGAATGCGCCACCATCGTCGTAACGCCTGACAGAACCCCGGCCGCGACGGCCTTCGATCGGGATCGCGGCCGCGCGCTGACCTTCGAGCCGCCGATAAGCCAGAGGCCGACGAAGGCGAGTGTCGCCAACGCCATGAGGATTTCGATAGCGCAATGATCGAGCAGGCCAAACATGACAACGCCGATACCGATGCCGGACACCAGCCCCGGCAAGAGGAGAACGAGGTCCGGCTTCGACCAGGTCGACGGCTTCCAGTAGCGAAGCGCGAAGAGATCCATCGCGACGAAGAGAGGCGCCAGCAGTCCGCCTGCGGTGATCGGGTCCATGACCAGCGAAAGCAATGGGATGCCGATAATGGAAAAGCCGCCTCCGAACGCGCCTTTCATGAAGCAGATCAGAAAGACGCCGGCGAAGGCGATCACGATTGTTGTTGCCGTAAGTGCCATAGTTTGCCTCCACGATCGACGTCCGGCGCGTGGCCGGACGTCGATGCTGTTCCTCAACGGAGCGATCGAAACGTATCGCGTAGTTCGCTGGTCAGGGCGCCGGGCTGCTCCCAGGCGGCGAAATGGCCGCCCTTCGGCAAGCGCTTGTAGTGGATGAGATTGGGGTAGGCTTTACGTGCCCAGCTTTCCGGTGCGGTATAGATCTCATCCGGAAAAGCGCTGACCCCCATCGGTAGTTCGACGCCCTTGGGCTGGAAGAAGGCGAGCTTGCTCTCCCAGTAGAGCCGCGCGGAGGATACCGCCGTGTTGGTCAACCAGTAGAGGGTGATGTTGTCGAGTACATCGTCACGCGTCAGGCCCTCCTTGGCCTCGTCAAACACGCGTGTAATCAGGTCACGGCTTCTGTCGTCATGATCGAGCATCCATGCAGCAAGACCCATTGGTGAGTCGGCGAGCGCATAGAGTGTCTGCGGTCGTCCCGCCATCTCCTGGGCATAGCCCAGCCCGTGTTGGTAGAAGAAGCTAAGCTGGTCCCACGCATAGCGCTCGTCCGCGGAGAGGCCTGATGGCGCTGGACCGCCGGGGAGGAGCTTGGCAATGTCGTCAGGAACGGCGGCGGGCATATTGGTATGGACCCCAATGAGACCTGTAGGGTTTAACAGTGCCATCTGTTCGGTGACCGCATTGCCCCAGTCTCCACCCTGCGCGACATAGCGGGTGTAGCCGAGGCGTCGCATCAGTTCGACCCATGCCCGGGCTACATGCTGGGGATCCCAGCCTGTTGTCGTCGGTTTGCCCGAAAAGCCGTAGCCCGGTAGCGAGGGAATGACGACGTCGAACGCGTCGGCCTTGGTGCCGCCATGGGCAACCGGATCGGTCAGCGGGCCGATAATCTTCAGCTGCTCGATGATGGAGCCCGGCCACCCATGGGTTATAATGACAGGCAAGGCGTTCGGGTACTTCGACTTGACGTGAATGAAATGGATATCGAGCCCGTCGATCTCGGTGACAAAGTTCGGCTGTGCGTTCAAACTCCTTTCGGCGTTGCGCCAGTCGTGATGAGTTGCCCAGTAGTCCGCGAGCTTTTTCATGGTCGCGAGGTTCACGCCTTGCGTTGCGTCCCGCACGGTCTCCCGCTCCGGCCACCTTGCGGCGCGTATGCGTGTCCGCAAATCGGAAAGCGCCCCGTTCGAGGCATGAAAGATGAACGGGCGTATCCGTGTATCGCCAGCGCCGACGACGGCTTGCGCCTTGGCTATGAAGGGGCTGCCAAGGGCGACAGTCGCGCCAACAGCCGATGTGACCAGGAAGTTGCGACGGTCGATCTGAGTGTCGATGATGGACATGATATGTCTCCCGCTAAGCTAAGGCGACGGCGGCATCGATGCCGCCGCGTACCATTTTCGAATAGGGGCAGATCGCATGCGCGCGATCGACCAACGACTGGGCGATGCGTCTTTCGATGCCGGGAATGCTCACGGCAAGCCGGGCGACGATCGAGAAGCCTGCGGTCTCGTCGAGCCTGAGATCCACTTCGGCGTCGACGGCCGTTTCCGCCGGAAGACTGAGACCGGCCTCGCCCGCAACTCTGGCAAGGGCGCCCTCGAAGCAGGCGGACCATCCCGCTGCAAAAAGTTGTTCTGGATTGGTGCCGGCTCGTTTCGAACCCGGCGTCGAGAGGCGCAGGTCGAGTTGGCCGTCTGAGCTTCGGGCCGCGCCATCGCGACCGCCGACGGTATGGACATGTGCGGTGTAAAGGTTCTTGATAGGCATCATATCTGTCCTTTTGCGTAGGGACGTGCCGTTCGGGAATGAGCGTTCACGTCAACGAAAAGGATGTGGGGCTGCTGCTTTATGACCAAAATGTCATATATGCGACGTTTCAGGACATTCGTGGTGGGCTGCCATGCAAAGCATCGGTTTCCTCGTCTACCCAGGCTTCCATCTGCTTTCGCTGGGAGCACTGTCGACCTTTGAGTTCGCCAATCGCGCGACGCCGGAACCTGCCTACGAGGTGGTTCCGCTGTCCGTGGCAGGAGGCCCGGTGCCCAGTTCTATTGGCGTGTGCATCGACACGATAGAATTCGGACAATGCAGCTTCGATACGCTCATCGTCTCCGGAAGCCTCACCGTTCTTCCCCCGCCGCCTGAATTGATCGACCGCCTGCGGGATGCGCCGGACATGTATCGTCGTGTGGTTTCCGCCTGCACCGGCGCTTTTGTTCTCGCCGAAGCCGGCTTGCTCGACGGCAGAAGAGCCACAACGCACTGGTTTTATGCACGTGAGCTGGCCGCTCGCTACCCGAAGATCAAGGTCGACGAGGACCGCATTTTCATCACGGATGGCCCGATCTGGACCTCCGCTGGTGCAAGTGCGGCGATCGATCTGACGATTGCGCTGGTCGAGCAGGACCTTGGTGTGGAGGTTGCGCGATCGGTTGCACGCAAGCTTGTCATGTATCACAGGCGTCCGGGAGGGCAGTCACAGTTTTCCGAGCTTCTGGATATCGTTCCGAAATCCGACCGAATCCAGCGCACGCTGGCCTATGCCCGGCGCAATCTCCAAACTGAACTTTCCGTAACGCAGCTGGCAAAGATCGCCAACCTCAGCCCCCGTCAGTTTAGCCGATCCTTCCAGACGGAAACCGGGCAACCGCCGGCGAAGGTTATAGAGCGTATGCGCGTAGAAGCAGCTCGACTGATGATGGAGCAGAGCCGCCATCCAATCGAAGTCATCGCGCGTCAGACAGGCTTTGAAGATCGGGAGCGTATGCGGCGGGCATTCCTACGCGCTTTTGGGCAGCCGCCGCAGGCAATCAGGCGAAGTGGACGCCTCGATCACATTGATGTTGCGGAAAGTGCGGTCGAAGCTTGACCGCACTGGTCGGTGCCGCCCGACCTAACTTGCGATGAGCCACTCTATTGAAAGCGACCGAATGATGCATTTGCGATTTTCTGCTACGCTGCAGAAGTGTCGTTGAACAACAGAGGTAATCATTCACAGACCATAGTGGCGGGTTGGTGTCTTTTTGGGAGAACAAATTGAATGTGGCGAATGGCTCGTGTTCTGTTTGGTATTGCCGTGGTCATGGGACTTGCAGCGCTTCTCTGGTTTGCAACGAGACCACCACCGCTCATCGTTCAAGGCGAAGTATCTGCCAACCGGGTTGATATCAGCCCGCGCGTTTCAGGCAGGATTTCAAAACTCAATGCCGATGTTGGCGACAGCGTCGAGAGTGGCGCCGTCATCGCTGAGTTGCAAAGTCCGCAGCTCGTCGCCGGACTGCACATGGCCGAGGCAGCCTTGGCGGTTGCACAAGCCGATCTCGTCCGGGTCAACAGCACCCGGCCGGAAACGATAGCAGCGCGCAAGGCCGAACTGGCTGCAGCCTCAGCCGACGTTACGCTCTATCAGGAAGATTTTGATCGTCAGGCAAAGCTGATCACCACAGGCGCGTCGACGCAATCGCGGGTGGACGAAACCACGCGCAACCTCGAAGCCGCCATTCGCAAGCGCGAGTCGGCGCAAGCCAACCTCGAGCTTGCAGTCGCCGGAGCGAGCAAGGAGGAAAAGGCTCTCGCTGCAAGCCAGGTGGGACGGGCGAAATCCTCGCTCAACCAGCAGCAGGTCGACATTTCCGAATTGACGATCCATGCTCCGATCTCCGGGCAAGTCACGACGCGCGTGGCGGAGCTTGGCGAGAATTTCGCAGCCGGCGCGCCGTTGTTTTCGCTGACCGATCTGCAAAACCCGTGGTTCACATTCAACTTGCGCGAGGACCTCCTGAAAGGGCTGAAGGTCGGGGATGGATTTGATGTGACCGTGCCCGCAATCGGTGGCGCGATTATTCCCGTCAAGGTCACCACTATCAATGCTCAGGGGCAGTATGCGACGTGGCGAGCCACCAGGGCGACTGGTGATTTCGATCTGCGCACCTTCGAAGTGCGCGCAAATCCCCTCAATCCTGTTCCAGGGTT
Source organism: Hyphomicrobiales bacterium (assembly GCA_900489925.1). Classification (GTDB taxonomy): domain Bacteria; phylum Pseudomonadota; class Alphaproteobacteria; order Rhizobiales; family Rhizobiaceae; genus Rhizobium. The sequence continues at coordinate 5,737 of UEHQ01000040.1, forward strand.
GCGTCCCGGCATGAGCGCTATCGCCTCATGGCCGCCCGCGGGGAAGTGACATGGTGGCGAAGGGGCGCTTGCGCCCCGGTTTCCTCCTCGTTTTCAGACGGGAATTCGACCGTTTCTCTCGTAGACGGCTGCTATTGTTCCTGACGACGGTCCTTCCCTTGTTGCTGATGGGATTGCTCGCCGTTGTCTTCAGCGCCGGCCTTGCCACGCGGCTGCCAATTGCAGTTCTTGATCTCGACGGGACAGACCTGTCGAGAACCATCATTCGGACTGTCGATGCGACACCAGATACGGCCATCGTGCGCAGCGTCGGCGACCTCGCCGAAGGCCGGAAATTGATCCTGTCGGGCGAAGTGCGTGGCTTGTTGATGTTGCCACGAAATCTCGAGCGTGACGTCTCCGGCGGTCGCCGCCCTGAGGTCGTCTTTTTTTATAACACGCAGACAATGACGTCTGGAAATCTCGTCTTGCGCGGCGTCAATTCGGCGGTGCCGGCGGTTGCCGCCGGCATTCGCCTGTCGCTGCGCACGGCGGAAGGGCAACCGTTGGAGGTGGCGCAGGCCGCGTTGGCGCCGATCCCGGTCCAGGTCAATCCGCTGTTCAACCCAGCCCTCAACTACGCACATTTTCTGCTTGCAGCGTTGCTTCCCAGCGTCCTGCAGGTCGTCATCGTCACAACCATGGCCTACGCCGTTGGGCTCGATGTCGAGACATCGCATCGTCTGCGCGTGCTGAGGCGTCTCGGTGGAGGATTATGGCCGGCGATAGCTGGCAAGATACTGCCGTACACCCTGCTTTTCCTGGTGGTACTCGGCATCTCGGATTGGGTACTCTTCGGGGTGCTGGGCATGCCGCTGCGCGGCAACCGATATGTTTTGATCCTGGCGGGCGTCCTCTTCATTCTGGCCGATCAGTTCATCGGAGTGTTGCTCGCCCTCTTGCTGCGACCGATGGCAAGCGCCATCAGTATCGGCACTCTGTTGATGGCGCCGGCGTTCGGTTTCATGGGGATCGGGTTTCCGAGGATCGGCATGAACGCGTTTGCCTATGGCTGGGGGCAGATGATTCCCGGCACCTGGTATTTGATGGCGCGTGTGGATCAGACCATAAGAGGTACCCCACTCCATCTTTCCTGGAAGCCGATTGCCGTCCTTTTCTTCATGGTACTGCTCTTGGCCAGCCTGACGGCCCTCAGGCTGAAGGTCATTCGCGCCCGTCGCCGACCTCGTTCGATCCCCCAGACAATCGCCGAGGGAGCTATGGAATGAAGGCGATCCTTACCGTCTGCCGTATCGAACTGGCGCGTGTCTTTTCCCTGAAGCCTGCTTTTGCGGTGCTCATCGTGGCCTCCGTTATCTACGCCGCCTTCTATCCGCAGCCCTATCGCACGGAAGCGTTGCGCGATGTGCCGATCGCCGTTGTCGATCTTGACGGAACAGCCAGTAGCCGTGAACTGGCTCGACGGGTGGATGCCTCTGCCGACGTTGCCGTTGGCGCGCTTTTCCCCGACCAGGCCAGTGCAACGCAAGATGTCTTTGCACGCAACTTGTATGGCGTGCTTGTCATTCCTCGTTATTTCGAGCGGGATCTGCTGCATCACCGTCGGTCGCCCGTCGCGCTCTATGCCGATGCCAGCTATTTTCTGATCTATCAGCGCCTGTCTGGCGGCGTCACCGCTGTCGCACGCACCATGGGTGCCGAAGTGGAAACCGCTCGATTGATCGCCGCCGGGGTGGATCCCGCGCTTGCCGCCGCAGCTGCCGACCCAATGCCGCTGACGACGGTTGCGCTGTTCAATCCTCAAGGCGGTTATGCGACATATATCCTTCCTGCTGCTTTCGTCCTCATCCTTCAACAGACGCTTTTGATTGGCGTAGGATTGCTCGGTACCTACAGGAACGATCAAGTGAGAACCGGACTGGCGGCGACGGCTGGCCCAGCAGCAATTGTCGGTGGAAAGCTGCTTGCCTATCTGATCCTGGAAACCGTCATCACGTCGTTCTATCTGGTCGCGCTTCCCTACCTCTACCATATCCCGCGACTGGGATCGCCGCTCTCGATATCCATGTTCGCTCTGCCTTTTGCGCTCGCAGTCAGCGGCCTCGGGCTGGTCCTGGCCCGATTGTTTCGCGATCCACTGACGGTGCAGCTGGTGTCGGCCGCCTTGGGAATTCCCTTCCTGTTCCTCGCCGGCTTTTCCTGGCCGACCGAGGCGATACCTCCCTTTCTTCGTGCTGTGGCAACACTGCTGCCGAGCACCTCGGCCACTACTGGCCTCGTCGCCGTCTCCCAGATGGGCGCGTCCATTGCGGATGTCCGCCAGCCCTTCCTGACACTGTGGGTTTTGGCCGCGGGATACAGTGCTATTGCCATCCTGCTCGAAAGCAGGAGCAGGGGGGTGACGGTCCCATGAGCGCCGCCCTTTGGACCGATCCGATCGTGCAGCTGTTTATTCTCGCCATCCTTGGCTTGCTGCTGAGCCGGCTCGTCCTTCGCGGGCATCCCGTTTGGCGGCTCGTGGCCCACATCGTGTTTCTGATCGCTCTTACCGCCCTTCTCCTGTACCACGGTATCCAACCCTACGCGCCGGACACCCAGGCCGGAGACGTGTCACGACGAATCTTCATCGGCCTTGCGAAGGCCGTCTGGTGGATCGGCGGCGCGATGGTGCTGATCAGTTCGGTGCGCCTCTTTCTCATTTTCGAGCGCAAGCCCCGGGAAGCGCGCCTTCTTCAGGATCTCGTTGTTGGCCTGATCTATCTGGGGACTGGCCTCTCGGTGGTTTCTTACGTGTTCAGCGTTCCTGTCGGGACATTGATTGCCACGTCGGGGGTGTTCGCAATCATTCTCGGCTTGGCGCTACAGAGTACGCTGAATGACGTCTTTTCCGGCATCGCCATGAACCTTGGCCGTCCCTATTCGGTCGGTGACTGGATCGTGCTTGACGATGGCGTCGAGGGACGTGTTATCGAAACCAACTGGCGAGCCACCCACCTGCTCAGCGGGACCAACGACCTCATTGCTATCCCGAATAGCCGGCTCGCCAAGGCAAACCTTACAAATCTCAGCAGTCCTGACAAGAGCCACGGCATCTCGATCAGGGTCAGGGTCGCTCCAGCACCGCCAGCTACCATCGAGGAGGTGATGCGTGTCGCTCTCTTCGGTTCGAACAACATTCTCAAATCGCCAGCACCAACCGTGACGATCAAAGGCATCGATGGCCAGGCCGTTGACGTGGAGCTCAGCTGTCGGGTCAAGGATATGGCGCAGGTCGCAGTTGCAAGCAACGAGATCTATGATCTCGTGTTCCGGCATTGCAAGGCGGCAGGCTTGCCACTCGCATTACCGGCGACAGCTATGGTCTCTCAGGAGCAGGACACCAGCTATCTGCGGCATCCCAGCACGGCATGGCGCCTGCTGAATGCAATACCGCTTTTCTCGCCGCTTACCGAGGATGAAAAGGAGATGCTTGCCAGCACTATGACTCGTCAGACTTACCGCAAGGATGCAATCATTGCCGAGGAAGGCTCCAAGCTCACGGCGTTGATGCTGATACGCAACGGCGTTGTGGCAATAACGCGAAAGGACGGTGATCGGGAGATTGAATTGCTGCGCCTTTCGCCGGGCGATTGTTTTGGGGAGGAGGGGATGCTGACAGGGATTACCGCCCCAGGCAGCGTCAAGGCTCTCACCTTTGTGGTCGCCTATGAGATCAAGCAGGAAACGCTCGCAACACTCATTCAGGATCGCCCCGGCCTCGCCAACGATCTCGGTCTCGTGTTGTCACGAAAGCTGGAAGCAGAAAGACTTCAAATGACGGAATCTCCAGAGCGTGGTGGAGAAGCAACGACTTTCGCGGCTAGGATCCGGCAGATCTTTCAGCTGCCTTGAAGAGGCGGCTCGCGTCGTCCTTTGACCATACCGTTGGGCATTCGTCCCATACTTCGAAATCGGTTGCGGGCACCGCTGGCGACATCGCAACATCTGTTTCCGAGGCTGTCGGACTTTCACCGGGTCTTTCACGCGATTCCAGGGGCGCTCGTCTGACATTCCTTCCCTGCCTCGTCTTTAACCAGGCAGCCTTTCAGAAAGAGCGTGGCACAATCGTGTGCCCTTTGGATGATCTGTTCGTCTCTTACGAGGTCGATCATGCCGATCATTGCGGCGCGCTGCGGTTCCATGGTCATCATGCCGCGCAGCATGCCGGTCGCCGCGGCGGGATCGTCCAGGCGGATCAGATTGCGCTCGACCTGAAGGGCAAGCCAGGCCTCCATGACATGGCTGGTTCGCATCATGGCCTTTTCGTAGAAAACCCTGGCCAGTTCCGGGAAGCGGTCGGATTCGCCGAGCACTAGGCGCGTGATCGTGATCGTGTCCGCCGAGAGGGTCAGGCGACCATAGGCGAGGATCAGGCGCTCAAGCCCCTCCTCAAGTCCGAGGCCGGCAAGCGCGTCGTGATCGAGCCCGAGGAAGTATCCATCTATTCGGCTTGAAATAAGCTCCGAAAACAGATCGGCCTTTGCCGGAAAGAGCCGATAGAGGGTTTTCGTGGAGACGCCGGCAGTCTGCGCGATGGCGCTGATGCTTGCCGATGCATAGCCGGCCTTTTTGAACTGGTCATTGGCAGCCTCGATGATGACGCGCCGAGTGTCGTCGTCGCATCTGACCTGTGGCCGGCCTCTCGGGCGCTTTTCTGCACATGCGTCCTGCATCGTTTCTCACATCCTCTCTCGTTCGGAAGAGCCTAAGGCATATTCGGAAAATATCAAGTTTCCAAAATTTTGAATGCTGTGTTGACGGATTCGTTAAAATAGGAAGACGGTTATTTTCCAAAATATATTGACGTCTCGAAAAGTCGGTGTATTTTGGAAAACATGAATTTTCCTAATCGTGACGAATGGCCGCCACGGACACCGGAGCACACGAAAATGGACGAGAACGTCGTTACCCTCACGACCAAGACAGAGCGCACGGCGCCTGCCGCCGAGAGGCTGCCGGATAGCCTCGAAGCAAGGCAGCCGGCAACTCCGGAAGCACCGGTAATTCCTGCACCGACAACGGGCGAAAAACGGAGATCTGGATTCAAGACGGCGCTTCTCGGCGCTGTCGCCCTCGGCGTTATTGCCGCCGGGGTCTACTACGGTCACGATTACTGGACCGTCGGGCGGTTCCATGTCTCGACCGATGACGCCTATATCAAGGCGGATAGCAGCGCGATCGCGCCGAAGGTTTCGGGATATCTCTCCAATGTCGCGATCGGCGATAACCAGGCCGTCAAAGCCGGCCAGGTGCTGGCGACGATAGACGACAGGGACTATCAGGCGGCAGTCGATCAGGCCCGCGCCGACGTCGATGCAGCCAAGGCGACGGTGCAGGCAAAGGCTGCTGCGCTTGAAACGCAGAAGTCGGTGATTGCAGCAGCCAAGGCATCGATCGATATCGATGCCGCCAACGAGGCGTTCGCGGAGCAGAATGACAAGCGTTACTCGCGTCTTGCCGTCAACGGCTACGCCGCCGTGCAGGCCGCCGAACAGGCCGCTTCGCAGATCGCCGCGATCCGTGCGACCACTGCCCGCGACACTGCGTCTCTCGAAGGTGCGACAAAGCAGCTCGACCTGCTCGCCGCCGAACTGGCGCAGGCAAAAGCCATTGTCACCCGCGTCGAAGCCGTTGCCCGCCAAGCCGAACTCAACCTTTCCTATACGCGCATCGTTGCGCCGATCGACGGCGTCATAGGCAATCGTACTTTGCGGGTAGGCCAATATGTTCAGGCCGGTACGCAGTTGATGACGGTTGTCCCGACCAGCGCCGCCTATGTCGTCGCGAACTACAAAGAAACGCAGTTGACGGACGTTCGCCCCGGCCAGCCTGTCGATATCGACGTCGACATGTATCCGGGCCGCACCTATCACGGTCGCGTGGACAGTATCGCTCCGGCAAGCGGCCAGGAGTTTGCCCTGCTACCGCCCGACAACGCCACTGGCAACTTCACCAAGGTCGTCCAGCGTATTCCCGTTCGGATCGTGCTCGATGCCGACAGCACCGCTTCCGGCGACCTGAGGCCCGGCATGTCAGTTCAGCCGAGCATCGACACAAAATAGGCAAACGACAACCGCGATCTTTGATCGCGAAAGGCCAGGAGGGCCGTGTCATGTCCACCGTTGCCACAATGCCTGCGACCGCAAGGCCGGTCGCTGTATCGCCAAAGGCCGGGACCAGAGAATGGATCGCCGTACTCGCCGGCATGATCGGCGCTTTCATGGCGATCCTCAACATCCAGATCACCAATGCCTCGCTTCTCGACATCGAGGGCGGCATCGGCACCGGCGTCGACAACGGCGCCTGGATCTCTACCTCTTATCTGATCGGCGAAATCATTGTCATTCCCTTGACGGCCTATTTCAGCTCGGTCTTCTCGTTCCGCCGCTACATGCTGGTGAACACCATCCTGTTCCCGCTGTTTTCGATGTCCTGTGCTTTTGCGCATGACCTGAACTCGATGATCGTGCTGCGGGGGTTGCAGGGCTTCGCTGGTGGCGTGCTCATTCCGATGGCCTTCACCATGGTGCTGACCAAGCTGCCGAAAGCACAGCAGCCGGCGGGTCTTGCAATCTTTGCCCTGTCGGTCACTTTCGCGCCGGCCATCGGCCCGACGATCGGGGGCTACCTGACCGAGAATTACGGCTGGCAAACCATCTTCTTCATCAACACGATCCCGAGCGCGATCATGGCGATTGCACTCGCCGCCACGCTCGAGAAGCAGCCGATGCAACTGAAGCTGCTGCGCGAAGGCGATTGGGCGGGCATCGTCACGATGGCGATCGGCCTGTCGGCACTGCAGACGGTGCTGGAAGAAGGCAACAAGGACGACTGGTTCTCGTCTGCCTTCATCCTCAAGCTCAGCATTGTCGCCTTTCTGTTCCTCGCTGCCTTCATCTGGATCGAGCTGACGATCGAGAAGCCGCTCGTCAAGCTGCGACTGCTGAAGCAACGCAACTTTGGTATTGGCGTGCTGGTCAACGTGCTGGTGGGCGTGGCGCTCTTCGGCACCGTCTACATCCTGCCGCAATATCTCGGCCAGGTGCAGCGTTACAATGCCGAGCAGATCGGCAACGTGCTTGCGTGGACCGGCCTGCCGCAGCTTCTGCTGATCCCGCTCGTGCCGATCATGATGAAGCGCTTCGATGCGCGCTATATCGGCTTCCTCGGAATCAGCATCTTTGCCATAAGCTGCTTCATGAACGTGATGCTCTCCGCCGACAATGCCGGCGACCAGTTCTGGATCCCGAACATCGTGCGAGCCATCGGCCAGGCACTGGTGCTGACGCCGATTACGGCCATCACCACGGCTGGCATCGCGCCTTCCGACGCTGCGGCCGCGTCCGGCCTCACCAACATGCTGCGAAACCTCGGTGGCGCCGTCGGTACAGCAACGCTGGGCACAGTCCTGACGAAACGAGAGCAGTTCCATTCCAATATCATCGGCCAATCGGTGTCGGTCGGTCGGGAAGAGGTGAAGACGCGTCTCGACCAGCTCACGGGATACTTCCTGTCCCATGGTGTTTCCGACCAGACCAGGGCCGCGGCCCAGGCGGTTGTGGCGCTTGGCAAGATCGTCAAGCGCCAGGCCCTAATCATTGCATTCAGCGATACCTTTGCGGTGATCGGTATCGTGCTTGCCATTGCGGCGATCGCATTGCTTTTCACTCAGAAGCCGAAGGTAGGTGGAGGGGCCGGCGCTCACTAGGATCGGGCCGCGCAATCAACCACTCAGGCATTCTCGCGGTAGATTGCGCGGCAGATTTTAGGTCGCTCTTGGGGAATGGCATTCCAGCACTCCGTCTCGATCGGTATGATGAGGCGCCGCGCCTTCTAAAACTGAAGCCCCTTCAGCAACGCTCTCAGTCCAGGCTGACCTGCTTCGTATGCAGCCTGATCAGCCGAAAACCATCTGGAACTCCGAACAGCCTTATCCGGAAAGTCCTCGGCGATCGATTGGATATCAAGCGTATAGACAACGACCTTGTAGCGCTTCGCGGGTGTGTCTTTGAAATAGAAATATGTGCCAACAGGTCGAGACGAAATGGTTCCTCGGATGCCAGCCTCTTCAAAGGCCTCTCGAGCAGCTGCTGCTTGAGGCGTCTCTCCCGGCTCGATGTGGCCCTTCGGCAGCCCCCAGCAAGCGTTACGTCGAACTTGCGTCTCGAAGCCTTCGCCTCGGCAAACGCAAATTGCGCCGGCCTGTTCGACATCCTCAATGTCGATCTTGGGCGGCTTCGTCCTGGTCTCCAGAGCATCTTGCAACATGGCAATCCCTCGGGCTTAAACGAGCGGCTCCACATCTACTCCTGTCTGGCGAGCATGTACACGTTCAATTCAGTGACCGGTTATGGCCTTCCGGTCACTCAGGCCGGAGATTGGTGGCCGCCAAAAAGCCGGCAACGGCCAGCAGGAGTTTTCGCATCTCGTTCTCGCGCCATCCGAGAGGACTTTCACGTAGGGGAACTCGCCGAGCAGCTTTTATTTAGCCTTGCCGATCACTCCGGCCTCTTGCCACGAGGGCGAGTTATCCACTTGGGGCGCCCGCGGTGAGCCTCAGGTCGCGTTCTATTCAGTCGAGGGCACGGGGCAAGGTCTACCCGTGAAGAAAAAGAGTTTGGCCTCCGTGAGAATAAAGGACCCGTTTGTACCTGGCCAGACATTCGGGACGGTCTGATGACCTTAGGCCATGCTCAGTTCGAAGCGCTGTTTGCAGGACTTGATTGGCGTCGGGTCCGGTCCGTCGAGACGAGAGTGCCAACAGCAATCGAATAGGTGCGTCACGATGACTCGGTTCGCAAATTCCGGCGGCGAGACGATGCCAAATTTGATAGACTTTCTGCATGTTGGATGCGGTCGATCTTCCAGACGATATTGCTGCCCTGAAGGCGATGCTGATCGCGTCGCAGCTTCGTGAAGTCCGCAAGGATGATCGGATCGAGCGGCTGGAGAAGCTGGTCGCCGCTTTCAAACAGGCAGCCTTTGGTCGTAAATCCGAGAAGTCTGATCCCGAGCAATTCGATCTTGCACTCGAAGACCTGGAAACGGCCATTGCCGCCGTCCACGCCGAGGACGAGGCCGACAGCTCTGACGTGTCCGAGCGGCTGGATGTCATCCCTGCGCAGTTCCGCGTCATCGTTACTCGTCGCCCCAAGTTTGCCTGCCGCGCCTGCACCGATGGCGTATCTCAGGCTCCAGCGCCTGCACGACTGATTACAGCCGGATTGCCGACCGAAGCGACCATCGCGCATGTGTTGGTCTCCAAATATGCCGATCATCTGCCGCCACTGACTGGCAGACATTATGAAAACGCGCGAGCTTCTAGCCGAACTGTTTACGGCCGCCCGCCGAGCCCAAATCCGGCAGCCCACGGTTTGCCTAGACTCCCAGGGCGTCGTGGCGCCTATTTTCGCGGGCAAAAAAGAAGCCCGGAAAAACCCCTCCCGAGCTTCTCCGCACCGACAAAATACACCGTCGATGCAAGGGAATTGGAAGTCTGCTCATTTCCAATTCCCCAAAAGTGTAGACCTTCGGCACTTGGGCGTCTGATCCCTCAGTCGGGCACCAGATCACAAAGGTGACCTGTGAGCTTGTGCTTGAGCGCCACCCTTTGCTGCGAGCCCCACATGCATGCTCGTCCTCGGCCTAAAGCCTGCCTCAAGACACGCCGCGGAAAAGTACTCACGCGCCACAGCCGGCGGTGTCATTCTCTTTAAAGCGTTACGGCAGGCCACAATTGCGGAGTCGTGATATGCGCCGTGTCGAGATGGCCATTCAAACTCCAAAAAATCCAAGGCATCCGAGATGCTACTGAATGACTTTTCCAGGCCACTAGTCAGCCTGATGGTCACAGGGTTTGCCCATAGAACATCAACGGGGCTCATATCATCCTCCATCGCTGTGCTAAGTTTTGATGTATACTGAAAACCTAATATGTGATTCTGAAGGTTTCAAGGGGTTGTGAGCGGAGAGGAGAGCGTTTTTGATGAAAAAGACCCAGCTGGGAAGCGGGGCAGTTTGAGAAACCAGCTAGATGACCGAACACTTGTCTGAACCGCACCGAGCTTTTAGGGAATGAGAGGCAGTAAGCCGTTCGGTCCAAATGATTTAAGGAAAGGTGCGGCGGTTGACGCCTGTAATTCGGGCGCCGCCACTGATACTATCAGCATCGACTGGCGGCAGTCGGATCATCCGTTCAAGGATGGGAACGCGGGGCCGTCACTTCCCGCTGCTTGCCCGGGGGGCACCGGAAGTCGCTTCCGAGGAGCATTTGGCCCATGCGCCGCGGCTCCAAGACCATGCTAAGGTCGTTTCGATAGCACCACAGCAGCCATGTAGGGTCTGTGAGGCCTGGGAACTTGCAACAGACGCCTTTCGAAGCGGGCGAACAACTCGCTGGCCAACTGGGGTCCTCTGCGGATATCTGCGATCAGGCTGGTAATCACGGGGCCCGACCATGCTCGCGTCATGTCTGCATGACATCTAGCAAACGTCGCTTTATCGCCACTTGTCTCGAATTCTTCCCAGCAAGGGTCCGACACATGAATAAGGCCGAGGTGCTCCAGGCGTAGATCGGCGAAATATCCCGAGTGGACGAAGGGGGCTTTGATGTCCTCCAAGGTTCTCAGACCGATTGGTATCGTGATCTGGTTCAGTTCTTCTTCAGAGAACATACCATCCTTGCCCATTTCGCCGGCCGCTGACCAAAGCTCTCCCAGGAGCCATTCCCAGCCAGTGGCGGTCGCCGTCCGGGCAGTAAAGCCTGCGACAAGTTTCGCACCAGGCCGCATTTCCTCCGACCTCAACTTAAGAAAGCATCGCCAATCGCTCGCTTGCTGTTTCTCGACAGCAGAAACCACAGAGGGAAGGGCGCTCATTCCAGCAAGAATATGGTCTTGCGCTTTGACTACGCTGGTGCTCATCCACTGCAAGGCCCAGGCCGACCAGCCCAGATGCACGCGTTTTGGAGGGAGCAATTGCGCGAAATACGATCTGCCAATTGCAAAGGGAAAGACACCGGAGGTTCCGATCATGTAGCTGTTGGGGTCCGTAGCAAGCGCCTCGAACAGAGCCGTAAAATCGTTCGACGGAAGATCCGTGTGGACAATTTCGATGGGCACCGATGGTCCCAACCTATCGCGCAAACCGTCTATCGCAATGTGCATTGGGATCATCGAATTTCGCCCTTGGGAGGAACCAAAATCGACGATTGTTACTGGACCTTGTCCGATATCGACCGTGCGGTATGCATCTTCCCATAGCGCAAGCAGTGCAGCAGCCCCCGTCGCCTGCATGGCGGAATGACGGTTATAGAAGCCGCCACCTTCCATCGCCGAGCCACGTTCACTTGGATCGTCGGACATGGTACGCCTCCAGCTTGGTGGACCGATAACGTATCAGACTACCCCCTGCTTGGCCAACCTCGGTCTCGTTTGGGCGGATCCTCGACGGCAGAAGCTCTGATGTCGGCTATCCGATTCGGGTGGTCAGTGAATGTCCTTCCATGGGCACGATGCCGCTGTTTCTCGGTTAGATTGCGTGCAAGCCCAGGTGTCCGCATCAATATCGCCCGGGCAAGTCGAGCAACCCACCGGAGCGAAGCATCGCATGCATGCGACGGACTTACTAACTCTTGTTGTCATCGCTCCTTGCCGCGAGACGTGTTCGATTTCCCGTTGGATGCCGGCTCGAAGCCTTGCCGAGACAGGATGTCTATGGACGAACCTTTGCCGGGCCAGCGGAACGAGTGGCAAATAGTTCCAAGCCATACGTGCGATCTCGCGAAATCGGTCATCCGCCGTCCTGTCATGGGAAATGGGGGGCGCTGGATCTCCTCGCGCCATAGCAGGTCGAGAGGTCTCCGTCTGTCAATCGGGGTGCCCGTTCTTCTCTGCGGCGATCGTCGCCTGTCAAGGCGGTGTAAAGATCGCCGCGCCTGCACTGTGGACACAGTGTCTTTGTTTCGAGGGGTGGGGACGGCGATTGTTCCCATTGATGGTCGGTTGAAGTCGATGGCGCGGTAGGTACTTGAGACTTGAAATTCACTCTGTCTGCGTCGATATTTTATTTACTTCTTTTTCATCCGGCTTGAATGCGAAAGGAGGAAATCATGCTCAACCCGGAATTGGTTTGGATGATGCCGGTCACCGTTCACATGAAGGACGGGGCCCGCCAGGTCTTCGCTTGTGTCAACGACGCAATCGATTTCCTGGAGGCCGATTGGGCCATCTATCGAGGTAGAAAATACAGTCGCGCGGTTCAAACCTGCCGCCGTGCTCTAACAGGCCGCGGAAA
>UEHQ01000011.1 GCA_900489925.1 Hyphomicrobiales bacterium
TGCCGCCGCCGCCGTTGCCACCGCCGCCATTGCCGCCGCCCGGATCACCGTGATGTCCGCCAGGACCGCGAGGTCCACCGCCATGATCATCGCCGCGGTGATGCTTATGTCCATACTTGGGACCATCACCATTGTGATCACCAGGGTCTTTGGGACCACCGCCCCAGCCGCCCCACGGCCCCTTGGGTCCATGGCCATTGTGGTCACCGGGATCGCCGCCATCATGGTCGTGACCGCCTGGGCCTTTCGGTCCGTGCCCATTGTGGTCGCCAGGATCCCGAGGTCCGTGCCCATCGTGATCACCGCGGCCACCGTGGTGGTCGCCGCGACCGCCGTGTCCATCATGATCACCGCGACCGCCGTGCCCATCGTGGTCACCGCGACCACCGTGGTCGCCACCTCCGTGATGATGATGGCCATCGCCATCGCCGCCGCCATCGCCGCCGCCATTGCCGCCNNCGCCGTTGCCGCCGCCGTTGCCGCCGCCATTGCCGCCGCCGTTACCGCCGCCAGGATCCGCCGGTCCATTCTGGCCATTACGATTGTGATCGTCGCTCAGGAATGGATTCTGGAAGATGGTCTGAACGGGGTAGCACAGTCTTTCTTCGATCGATCCGGGACGGACAATATTGCAATTGAGCGCCTATGCGCTCCCCAGGCTTGTTCCTGCCAGCAGAAGTGCCATGCCGACAGAGAGCTTGATTACTGTTCTGTTCATATCGCTCACTCCCATGGTTAAAGTGACGTTAACAGGGGAAGAGTTTATTAGGGCAACCTAATTTTGAAAGAAGAAACAAAATATGAGCGTGTACTCAATTTGGCTACAATTACATTATTAAGAGCTAATACGTCATCCAATAGTAGCGCTAGAGCAAATCACGGGCGAACATAGGAGCTTTGCATGCGGAAGATTTTGGCCATTCTCGGTGTTGTTGTTTCGGTTCCTTTATGGACCAGTCAAGGTTTTGCTGGATCTGAGGTTCCAGCAAGTAGATCTATCGCAGCGCCGATTGGCTTCAGTTCTGCTTGCGCCAGATATGGTTGGGTGTGCCACGGCAAGGGTGGCGGCAACATCGACGACGGGCAGGCTTTGCGCGTGTTGCAGCAGGTCAACCGCTACGTAAACGCCAGCGTGATCCCGGCCGAAGACCGAACCACGACGGGGAAGTCCGAGTACTGGTCGCTGCCGATCAACAACCGGGGGGACTGTGAAGACTATGCGCTTCTGAAAATGAAGACCTTGCTCAATGTAGGGTTTCCCTCTAACAAGCTGGCCCTGTCCGTCGTCCTCGATCATAGCGGCAACAACCACATCGTCTTGCTCGCCCGCCTGAACTCTGGCGACTATGTTCTCGACAATCTCAGCGGCAGCGTCAAACCATGGCATCGGACGGGCTACACCTTCCTCGCCAGCCAGAACTTCAAGCGCAAGGGCAGCTGGCAGGTTACTCTTGCCGGCCCTCGCGCAGGCCAGTTCTACAAGGGCTGAATGCAATATCCGCCACCAAGGCGGCAGCCAGGGAAGATCGCGCCCAGCGGTCTTCCGCCCGTCCAGTGGCAGGCATGGAAAACCATCTGGTTGCCTTCCCTCGCCCGCCGATGCTACTCAAGGAGCACGCGGGACGACACTCAGATGACGGCACTTCGGCGGAACTGGTGCATTTCGACAGCGGCACGCTTGGCGGCCGCGCTGGTGCTTGTCGCGCCTGCCCCCCGCCCCGCGACGTCTCAAGAAATCGCGAGCGAAGCCACCTGCCTCTATTCAAGCGCAACGGACCTCACCAGCGACGATCACCTCTGCATCAAGGCCGCGAGCTTCAATCGCGACCTTTGCACCGCGATCGCCCATGTCGCAAACGCCAACGCCCTGCCGCCTGACTACCTCGCCAGGCTCATATGGCGGGAGAGCCGATTTCGCGCAGATGCCGTCAGCCCCAAGGGCGCGCGCGGCATTGCCCAATTCATGCCGGGCACTGCCGAATTGCGCGGATTGAACGACAGTTTCGACGTCGTTCAAGCCTTGCGCGCGTCGGCGGAATATCTGGGCGAACTGAAGGCCCGTTTCGGCAACCTGGGCCTGGCGGCAGCCGCCTACAATGCCGGCGAACAGCGCCTCGCGAATTTCCTGAACGCAGGCACATTGCCGTTCGAGACGCGAAGCTACGTCCTCAATATCACCGGACACACCGTCGAGGAATGGAAGACCTCCAAGAGCGATTTCGCTCAACCCCTTCTCGACCAGAACGCTCCTTTTCTCGACGCCTGCGTGACCCTCGCCGAAAGCCGCCGGCTGGCCGCGCCTACCTATAAATCCGAGGGCGTCTGGGCGCCCTGGGGCGTACAGCTCTCGGCAAGCACGACGCCGGACACAGCACGCGCCCTCTTTGCCAGCGCCATCGTCAGGCTTCCATCGCCGCTCAAGGACGAGCTGCCGCTTATCATTCCCCATAGAGACAGAAGCTTCGGCTTCCGCCCCCGCTACAGCGCCCGCATCGGAAGGCAGACACGCGCGGAAGCCAACGACACCTGCGACCAGATCAAGAAGAACGGCGGAACCTGCCTCGTATTCAAGACGCAGCCCCTCTAGCCCGGTCAGCGCGCGATCGGTCCTGCCCCACCGCCGCATGGACGCGTCAAGCGCACAGGCAAGGCTTTTCCCCCACTCAATTGGAATGCTCCTTGCACAGTTATCAATATCTTCATTGTGTAGAGGCCAGTTGTAATGTTTCGGCACACATATATGGAATTTCCCGCTCTGACCCTCGTCCTGGGTGGTCAGGAACGATCCAGGCCCGTGCGAACCCTCGGAGAGGCCGCGGAGATCCTGATAAAGCGATGGCCAAGCGATGACGGCGAAGAATACGTCGTCGCCGTTAAAGCCTGCCTCGACGCCATCCACGGCATCATCTCCCCAACCGCCGCCCGCGACGCACTGATCCGCGCCGCGCACGAAGCCGGAATCCGCTACATCGCGGTTGTCCACTGAGATCTGGTATTCGTTGACTGGTCGACACACGTTGCGCGGAGCCCATCAATCAGTCTTACGCGCCAATTGCCGGACACGACCATGCTGATTGATAGATGTTGGCGGAGAAACTGTCTCATTTGATAAAACGCCAGCTTTTTGGAGTACTCCGACCGCGCTTCTTGCTCCCGCCAATCCTAGTCGCGCGCCACTTGCTCGACATCAGGACGTGAAATGACTGGATGGCCTAACGGCAACCAGCGCTCCTCAAGAAGCGAAAGCAGCAGATTAAGAAGTACCGTCCATAACTGATAAAACTGCGGATCGCATAAGATCGGCGCCGAAATAGTTCAGCGACTAACGTATCATTGCGAACTACCGCAAGCTGGATGTTGATTACGCACAACACGAACGCCCCAGACTAAACGCTGGTTGGCGAGTCTGCTAGCCATATGGCCACGGAGCCTTTATATGGCGTGGCAATCGGAATTGTCAGAGGTTTGAACGTTGGGTAAGCGCCAGACAAAAGTCAAAAGCTTGAGTCGAGAGGATGGACTGAGAGTGCTCCGGCGCGTCTTTGCAGAGAATGGCCGTGCGCATATCCGCGGATACATCTTTGCAGGGATCTGTCTGGTCACAGTAGCGCTTTCAACTTCTTATGTGGCATACATAATGAAGTCGTTCATCGATCAGGCCTTTGCGGCAGGAAACGCGGAAAACGTCTGGCTAATCTGCCTATCTATTTTTGTTGCATTTTCGTTGAGAGGGTTTGCCAGCTATGGGCAAGCTGTGGCGCTCTCCAGAGTTAGCAACAATATCATCGCGACTTATCAGCGTCGCGTCGCGGCGCACCTGATGAAACTGTCAGTCGAATTCTTCAATTCACGACGTTCCGCACAGGTTGTTGCTCAGATAAACCAGAATATTACGGGCGTGCGCGAAGTTCTCAATCTCACGATCACGTCGACAACACGCGATATCTTGTCGCTGATATCGCTTGTCGGTGTGATGTTTTATCAAGATTTCGTCTTGGCCTTCATAGCCTTGGTTTTTGCGCCACCCATGCTCTTCGGATTGCAGCGTCTCGCACGTGAACTGAGACATGCCAACTCGGAAGGCGTCAAAATTACCGGTCGGGTTTTTGGGGCGTTCCAGGAAACGATACAGGGGATTTCCATCGTGAAAGCCTTCACGATGGAACGCCAGTTGGAAAAAAACCTTGATGAGGTAATTCGCGCAGCAGAAAGCCGTTCTAACCAGATTGTGCGGCTGTCCGAGCGCAATGGCCCCATGGTCGAAACTTTTGCGGGTGCAGCGGTTGCAAGCGTGATCGGTTACGCGGCGTACCGAACGATATACCACAATGTGCCCCCGGGAGCGTTCTTCTCATTTATTACCGCGTTGTTGATGGCCTATGATCCTGCGCGTCGACTGACCAAAATTCAGGTTCAGATGCAGCGCGCAGCGAACAACGCCAAGATGTTGTACGCGCTCTTGGATTCGGAACCCAACCAACCAGATGCTCCTTCTGCACCCAAACTGGAAGTTTCCGGGGGAAAGGTTGAATTTCGGGAGGTGTCCTTTGGCTACGGTGAACAACACGTTCTGAACAAGGTCTCGTTCACAGCGGAACGCGGCCAGACCACTGCGCTTGTGGGACCATCAGGCGCCGGCAAGTCGACGTTGGCGACTTTGCTGCTGCGTTTCTTCGATACCGCAGAAGGCGGTATCTTCGTTGATGACCAAAATATTGCTTCGGTGACCAAACGATCCTTGCGAGAAAAGATCGCTTACGTTTCGCAGCAGCCATATCTGTTCGAAGGCACGATTGGCGAGAATATCAGACTTGGCCGTCCAGGTGCGACGACCGGTGAGATCGAGGAGGCCGCCCGCCTCGCTTATGCGCATGATTTCATTTTGGAGCAGCCGCAAGGGTACGACACACCACTCGGTGAAAATGGCATCACTCTGTCGGGCGGCCAACGTCAGCGGCTATCTATCGCACGGGCAATCCTGCGCAACGCTCCGATCTTACTTCTCGATGAAGCCACTTCATCGCTCGACGTAGAGTCAGAAGCGATTGTTCAGAAAGCCCTCGAAGCGGCCATGGCCGGCAGAACAGTTATTGTTATCGCGCATCGTTTTTCAACAATCCGAAACGCTGACAAGATCGTGGTGATGAACAACGGAAGGGCCGTAGAAGAAGGCACCCACCAATCGCTTTCGCAGAAAGATGGTGGGGTTTATTCTCGGCTCAACGAGCTACACAGTTTTTCCGCTTAGTGCGGTACAAGCAACATTTCGACCGGGCCGCGTCGCAGCCCGGTCGAAAAGGGGGGACTTCAGTGTGCTGAGGCTGAGCGGCGTTACCATGCACCATCGATCGCTAAGCGCGCACGATTTGCCCATCTGTAATCGACAACGAGCTTCCTATTAGCAGGAACCCAAGCGCCGCTTTACACTCTTCTCAAGCCTAGGTGGCCTGCCGCTCGCTCGCAGATCGCCGACCAAGTGCGATTTTCACGCACGAACTGTTGGGCATTGACCTTCAGGGTGCTGCGAAGCTCCGGTTTATCCAACGCCAGGCGAATTTTAGCTTCGAGATCGGCGACATTGCCTTTCTCAAACAGTAATCCGGTTTCGCCTGCCTGGGCGAAATCCTTCAATGCCTCAACGTTAGACACGATGAGCACCTTGCCCATCGCCAAAGCCTCAATTGGCTTTATGGGAGAAACCATCTCGCTCACCTTGAAAGGTAGGCGCGGAATAGGAGCGATCTCGATCAGTGAGTAGTAAGAACTCACAGTCTCGAAAGGAACGCGGCCCGGCATGATCAGCTTGTCGCTTAGACCCGCCGCGCGAAAGCACCCTTGGATCTCGTCAGTTATGGGAGCCGTGCCGTCCTTGAGACGCTTCTCACTTCCAACGATCAGAAGCCTGAAGTCATATCCCTTTTTCGCCAGCGCAACAGACGCCCGCGCAAGATCAGGAAGGCCTTCATATTCGATGATCGAACCGACATAGCCAATAACAGGAATGCCCGCCGGTATCTTCAGCTTTTCAGCAAGCGTCCGATCTTCTTCAGGGCTGAAAACCGATGCATCATCCACCCCATTCGGCATCAAGTGGATCCGTCGCGGATCAACGCCACGCGAAATAAGGTCCGTCTTCATAGGCTCGGTTAGCGTTAGTACGACATCCGCCTGCTGCGCCACAAAACTCTCCAGTGCGACGGTAACAGCATAATCCGGTGTCTTGTTGTAGCCGGCGTCCTTGGACTCTCTCGTAAGTTCCCACATTCCACGAACTTCATAAGCGAACGGCAATCCAAGGCGCTTAGCAGCAATAAGCGCCGGCAGGCTATTCATGAAGTTAGAAGCGGCGACGACGATTTCCGGCTGTAGCGCACGTATTTTCTGCTCCAAAGCATCCGCAGCCGATTTGACCCACGCAAGCGTATCGTGTCGCGATTCATTAGGCTTCAATATGCGATGGTAAGGTACGCCATCGATCTCGTCGATGGCGGGTATACTTTCGACCGCAAGGTCCTTGTGGAAATTCAAGGGGAAGGACGGCCGCGTAATCACCTGCACGTCCAGCCCAATACCTTGGTAACCCTTGGCTACGCCATGGGTACGCGTCGTGTAACCGGTAACGTTATATGGGAGGCTGGAGGCCGCAATGTAGGCAACCCTATTTTTTGTTGTCTGCCCTGCTGAAACAGTCGCCTCTGCGACCAATTTTCGAGCAGAAAGCAACATTACTGGCTGCCGTGTTAGAAATGAACGTTGCGCCGTTGTCAGGTGGTTGCTCGCTAACAACTCCTCCGCAGTCGAGAGCGCACTCTCCAAGTCTAGCGCGGACTGCATCAGCGAAAAGTAGACCAACTTGTCGAAGAATTCGCTTTTATTCCGCTGCGCTATACCGACAAATTGCTTGGCAACATTTTTGTCCAGTCTGGAAAGCGCTGCCAACAAAGCGCCTGCAACCTCTCCCCGGACTGCCGCAGGGAGTGGTGCGCGCGATATCTGCTGCCATATTGATGAGGCAACGCTATCCGGGATGTGGCTATTCTCATCCGCCAAGCGCTGTATTTGCCGGGCGATCTTCTTTATCCTCCCCGCCATAATGAGCTTGTGAGGCGTCAACAGATGCTTCAGGGGATGCCTCGCCGCCCGCTTCTTGTGTGCTCGCACCAAATCGACGGAGTATTGGACAAGTTCATCTCTCAGTTCGAATCCGAAAGAGGCCGTGTTTCGTCCATCTACGTTGTCGAGCCTCGTCGCATGCATCAAAGCCATTGGGTCCCCCGATCGCCAATTGAAATTAGACTGCTACAGCCTTCACCGTTGAGTGCGGAAAGCACTTCCCTGCAAATTCCTTATGCGCAACCAAGACGACGTGAACGTCGGCATATCCCAGTGCATCATCCACATCCATCAGCCGAAGATGCTCAAATCCTCTTGGAAGGTCGTCGATGTTCGGTTCTACAACGACAACCTCACCCGGATGCTCCTTACATAGGTTCTGGATGATTTCCAAAGCAGGGCTCTCTCTCAGGTCATCAATATTTGGCTTGAATGCCATGCCGTAGCACGCAACCTTCAGGTCAACCGCCCGGCGCTCGGGTGAGCTCATCAGGGTTTCGCCGACGACCTTCTTTATCTTTTCCAACACCCATCCCGGCTTACTATCGTTGACCTCCCGAGCCGTCCTTATCAGACGCGATTCCTCCGGAGCACTGGAAACGATGAACCAAGGATCAACTGCGATACAGTGCCCCCCAACCCCCGGGCCAGGCTGCAGGATATTTACCCGAGGATGATGGTTGGCTAGGCTAATCAACTCCCAGACGTCAACTTTCAAGCGTTCGCATACCAATGAGAGTTCATTGGCAAACGCAATATTCACGTCCCTAAAGCTGTTCTCCGTCAGTTTTGCGAGTTCCGCCGTGCGAGGATTAGTCAATACGCAATCGCCCTCAACGAAGGCACGATATAGCTGCACTGCCAAGTCGGAGCACCGGCGGGTCATGCCGGCGATAATACGATCATTGGACACCAGCTCTTGAATAACCTTCCCTGGCAAAACCCGCTCGGGACAGTGCGCAATTCGGATGTCCGAGTCCTCGCCTGCTTGCTGCGGGAAAGAAAGATCTGGTCGTGCTTCGGCCAACCACGCGGACATCTGTTCAGTTGCTCCGACCGGAGACGTCGACTCCAACACCACGAGATTTCCCGGCTGAAGTACAGGAGCAATCGATTTCGCCGCCGCTTCGATGTACCTGAGATCGGGATCATGGCTCTCACCGGTAAAGGGCGTTGGAACAGCGATCAGGAAGGCTTCTGCGGGTTCTGGAACAGTTGATGCACGCAAATAACCCTCGTGGACAACGCTATGAACAACGATATCGAGGTCGGGTTCTACGATATGGATTTCGCCCTTGTTGATGGTGTCCACGACGCTTTGGCTGACGTCAATTCCGACAACCTGGATTTTCCGCGACGCAAATAGGGCTGCAGTCGGAAGACCAATGTAGCCCAATCCTATGACAGAGATTTTTGTGAAGTTCTTCGCAGTCATTATTTATGCAACCAATCTATAATCCGCTTGCTTGCGTATCCGTCGCCATAAGGGTTGTTAGCCGAGCTCATTGCTCGGTAGGCGTCCGAATTGGATAGCAGTAGAGATACCTCGTTTGTGATTTTGTCGACATCAGTGCCGACCAGCCGAACGGTGCCCGAAGCCACCGCCTCAGGCCTTTCTGTCGTATCGCGAAACACAAGGACCGGCTTCCCAAGAGACGGCGCCTCCTCCTGGATCCCTCCAGAGTCAGTCAAGATTATCTCTGATTGGCTCATGAGATAAACGAAGGGAACGTAATCTTGAGGTTCGATAAGCAGAATGTTCTGAACATTCCCGAGTATGCGGCTTACCGGCTCACGGACATTCGGATTCAAGTGAACTGGATAGACAATCGTGCAGTCCGGAAACCGTTCTGCGATATTGCGCAAGCCTTGACATATGCGCTCAAAACCGGCGCCGAAATTCTCGCGCCTGTGTCCCGTCACGAGGATGATCCGATTGCAGTCCGATAGGAACGGAAAACGCGACCTGATGCTTGCTTGGAGCAAGCGGTCAGCGTCCAGTCGCTGCTTTACGCTGACAAGGGCATCGATAACCGTATTGCCGGTGACGACGATTGACGAGGGATCAACATTCTCGGCCAGAAGATTTTGCCGCGCAGCCTCGGTCGGCGCAAAATGATGCGTCGCGATCGCGCTCGTGAGCTTTCGATTCCCCTCTTCAGGCCACGGAGAATAAAGATTGCCTGTCCTCAGACCTGCCTCGACATGCCCAACCGGTATCCGGCTGTAATAGCCAGCCAGGGACGCCGCAAAAGTAGTTGCGGTATCTCCGTGCACCAATAGCACGTCAGGCTTTTCCGCCTCTAGGATCGCCTGCAATCCAAGCAGGATAGCCGACGTCACATGAAACAACGTCTGGCCTGCCCGCATGACATTCAGGTCGTGATGCGGCTTAATCGCAAAGACATCGAGCACCTGATCGAGCATTTCGCGATGCTGAGCGGTGACACACACGCAGGAGGTGAAATCGGCTCGTGTTTGCAGTTCCGAAACAATCGGAGCCATTTTAATCGCTTCGGGTCGGGTCCCAAAGACCGTCATAACTTTCTTCATAAGGTACCCCCTATGAGGGGCAATAGATTAGCTTGCATCCGTAAGCAATATCCGATGATCGATATAACCCCTCTAAGTTGTTTACAAAGTGTTACAGGCTGTTCACAAACGGTTACAGCGAGAAAGATAAAGCGTTTAACCAATCCAGAAGGGCGCCACATAAAGGCCAACAATTCAAATATTACATGCCATAGATTGCAATATAGATACACAAGCAACCACGAGGGGATGAAGCGTCACTACAACCAACGTCATATGGGAACGTCCCGATCACCTTTGCTGCTCACTGTGACATCGCGTCCCTAGAGTTTACTTAAAACGGCGTGTACGGAACTGCCCACGAGATTTGGAGACCTCAATGGCTGGGAAAAAAAGGGCAGATATACAGCTTTTACGAGCAGTCGCTGTTCTTGCGGTGATCGGCTATCACGCGCGCGTTCCTGGCATGGGAGGTGGTTTCACCGGCGTTGATATCTTCTTTGTCATCTCGGGTTTTTTGATAACGGGCAAGCTCTCAACTGAACTTTTCGAGACCGGCAGAATTCGTTGGTTCAGCTTTGCGAGCGCGCGGGCTGCGCGTCTTCTTCCGAATGCGCTGCTGACGCTCTCGGTAACCCTTCTGCTGAGCTATATTTGTCTCGCTAGGTACAGAGGCGCCGGCTTGGCAAAAGACGTTCAGACGGCCGCTCTGTTTTTTGGAAACATTCGTTTTTCAAAGCAGTCGAGCGACTATTTCAGTTCGACCGATCTGCCGAGTGCTGTCTTGCATTTTTGGTCATTGAACGTCGAAGAACAATTCTACCTCGTGCTACCCATAGCGCTACTGGTCGTCAGCTTCGTAAAGGGAACTTGGCGCAAGCGCGTGATTGGTTATGGCCTTGCCCTTACAGCGGCTGTCTCGTTTTCCCTCACCGTCTGGACGGTGCATTTCAACCAGAATCTCGCTTTCTTTTTGCTGCACACACGCGCTTGGGAGTTTGCGATTGGCGGCCTTCTAGCGCTGTACATCAGGCCAATATCGATGTTAGGAAACCCCCAGCTCCGCGGTATTATCGCTTGGGCAACTTTTGCCGGCATGCTCGCTGGCATTGTGCTGATCTCCGAAGATGAGCTCTATCCGAACTGGATAACCCTAGCGCCCACACTATGCGCCGCATTTTTCATCGCCTTTGCCCCGGACTCGCGCCTCCTCGCTCAAACCTTTCCAAAAAGGAGTGGCCTCGGCCTAGTGGGAGACTGGTCCTACAGTTTGTACCTGTGGCATTGGCCCGCGCTGGTATTTGCTGCGTCGTCAATCAACGGAAAAGTCGCCTCCCCAGCTGTCGGCGTTACTATCGGAAGTGCCATTGCGATCGCGGTTTTCTATCTCGTCGAGGAGCCGCTACGAAAGCAGGCACGCATCGGAACTAGAAGGACCATCGTTGCATCTGCGTGCGGACTAAGTGTAGTGGCGGTCGCCTTCGGCTCTGCCGGCTACAACAGAACCATTAACCGGCACTTCCCCCCAAGCGCGTTGGATAATGAGATCATTGCTGCGCGCAAGGACCTACCGAGAAGTTACCGCGACGGCTGCCACGTCAATAAAATCTGGGATAAAAAGCCGACACACTGCATATATGGGAATGGCGAGAAGACTGTTCTTCTTTTCGGCGATAGCCATGCTGCTCAATGGCTTGAAGCGATCATTCTAGCCGCTGATGGCTCCGGTTGGCGCGTCGCCAATGAGACCAAATCAGGTTGCCCCTCAATCAGCGGAACAGTGTTGTATGCGCCTACCAAATCCCCGTTCATCGATTGCGATCACTGGAGAAATGCGGTTTTCGAAAGCCTAAGGAAAACGCCGCCCCAGGCCGTAATTATTGCTAATTCATCGACCTATGCGCTGGACCGCTATGGCATAGAGGCAGGAAGCTCGAAGGACTTGCCAACCGCCCTCAAGAAAACCGTGAGCATTTTCCGCGGTATGGGCATCCCAGTATATTTGATTCGAGATACACCGCGAATGAGTCTCGGTGTGTCCGACTGCCTGTCCAAGGGCTATGGCGACGGATGCGCATTACCGCGCGAAACGGCTATGGCATCATCGTATGCATCGATCCCTGACGTCGATCCGGATGTGACTCTGCTGGACTTCACGAATGATATATGCGCTGGCCCGATCTGCTCGCCGGTCCAAAACGGACGCATAGCCTACCGCGACCAGCACCATATCACCTCCACCTTCGCCGCGACCTTCTCAAATCGATTCCAACCTATCTTTGCGCTTTCTGGACCACAGGATACACTTTCATACAACAGATAGCGTCACGAGAACTCCAGATTGCGGTGGCAAGCCAAAAACTCGCCGAGAGGGCGAGCAGCTATTTACGACAACAGTTTCAGATATTAGAACGACGGGTGGCCGGCTTGGCATCGCAGGAAGGAATCTGTGACATACGACCTAGACCTGTTTCTGTCTCTGAACGAGGAATACAAGACAAAGCCGTTGGTGCCGGCTCCGCCCACCTATGATCCGGCGACTCTCGTGGAGCGAGCCGCCCGCCGCGTTGAAAACATCAATCGCAAAGTCCCAGTTGCTGGCAAGCGGGTTCTTGAAATCGGGTGCGGCAGAGGCGAAGTCTGTTTCGCCTTGAATAAGACCTATGGCGGCGATGTCGTTGGTGTGGATGTTCGGAGCTACCCAGAATGGGAGGAAGCGCCCCGTGGCGTTTGCTTCAGACCGATCAAACGGCAGAAGACCCGCAAGACATTGGGAAATTCGACCTTATATATTCAAACTCCGTTTGGGAGCATGTTCGCCACCCTTTTAAAATGCTGAAGAGAGCGTTTGACGTTCTGAAGCCAGGCGGCCACCTTTTGCTCAGCGCGAACCTACATCGCGGACCAAAGGCATCTCACCGCTATCGCGATGTATTTTTCCCGTGGCCGCATCTGTTGTTTGACGATCAAATCTTTGAACAGTTTTACAAGACACTGAACCTCAACAGAACGTCGGCTTGGGTCAGCCAGTTGTCGATTACTGACTATTTCAACTATTTCAACATGGTTGGCTTTGACGTGCTTCATACGTCATATTCGATAACGCCAATCGATGAAGCCTTTGTTCAGCGTTTCTCGGACAAGCTTGATCGCTTCCCCCGCTATGATCTTGAGCGCGACTTTATCCATGTCAAATTGAGGAAGCCCTCCAATTGGAGCAGCGGTCTGCATAAATTCAAGCGACCATAGCTGCCGGGTAAAAGCCCCCCTCGAGGCGTCCCAGAGAACCAAGCGGCTCGGGGAAAACATCGAAGCCTTGGCTCAGATTATCGCGAACAATAACGGACAGCCATCGCCGAAGCTTACCGCTACGCCCCGATAGCTGGTCGCAACAGCGGTGGTGTAAATGGCCGAAACGCTCCGACCTCAGAGATCGGATGGAAACATCCTTTGGTCTGGGCATTTCAGAACTGTCGGGGATAAAGATGGTAGCGGGGGGCGGAATTGAACCGCCGACCTCAGGGTTATGAATCCTGCGCTCTCACCAACTGAGCTACCCAGCCATCTATCAACGATGCCGTTTGCGAAGCGTCCGGCCCGTCGAATGAGCGGCTTATATGGCGACCTTTGCAGTCATGTCAAGCGAATGATCGAGAAAATGCCCGAGAGTCTTTCAGGCCGCGACGGCACTCGCCAGCAGTGCCTTCAGCGAGGCTTCGGCAGCCGGTTCGCGCTCGGAGCGCTCGATGAAACCGCCACCGTAGACACGGGCGTTGTCCCCTGGCGCCGAGTAAAGGGCACAAGCCTGCCCGGGTGCCACCCCCGCTTCACCGACAGCGAGATCGACATAGATCCCGCTCTGGTCGGCATGGAGAACGGCCGGCGTTGGCGCGCGGGTCGAGCGTACCTTGGCAAAACAGGCGAAGCCCTCGCCCGAAGCCGCCTGCAGCAGCTCTTCGTCGCCCAGCCAGTTCACGTCGCGAAGATAGACGCGATGCGTCTCCAGCGCTTCCTTTGGCCCGACGATGACGCGGCGTGAACGCGCATCGAGATAGACGACATAGAGCGGCTCGCCGGTCGCAACCCCGATGCCGCGGCGCTGGCCGATCGTGTAGTGCAGGATGCCTTCGTGACTGCCGAGCACGCGCCCGTCGAGATGGACGATCTCGCCGGCAAGCGCCGCATTCGGCTTCAGCTTGTTGATGATATCGGTGTATTTCCCCTGCGGCACGAAGCAGATGTCCTGGCTATCGGCCTTCTTCGCGACGACGAGGCCCATCTCTTCGGCGAGCTTGCGGGTTTCGGCCTTCGGCAGTCCCCCCAACGGAAAACGCAGATAGTCGATCTGCTCCTGCGTGGTCGCAAACAGGAAATAGCTCTGGTCGCGGTCGGCATCAGCAGGACGATAAAGCGCGCGGCGACCGGGATTGCCCGGTGCCGGGTTCGCACGCGAGCGGATATAATGGCCCGTCGCCAGCGCATCGGCGCCGAGCTCCTTGGCGGTCGCCAGCAGATCCGCGAACTTGACCGTCTGGTTGCAGGAGACGCAAGGGATCGGCGTCTCGCCGGCCACGTAGCTCTCCATGAACGGATTGATCACGGTGTCGCGGAAGCGCTTCTCGTAATCCAGAACGTAATGCGGAATGCCAAGCGTTTCGCAAACGCGGCGCGCATCGTCGATATCCTGGCCAGCACAGCACGAGCCGGCGCGATGAACGGCGGCGCCGTGGTCGTAGAGCTGCAGCGTGATGCCGAGCACATCGTAGCCCTGGCGCTTTAGAATGCCGGCCACGACGGAACTATCAACGCCGCCTGACATGGCGACGACAACGCGGGTGTCTTCCGGCTTCTTGTCAAAATCCAGTGTGTTCACGGGCAGCAGCCAATTCTATAAGCGTGTCTTCGTCTGCCCTGCAATGCGCAAATCCGGCAGATATTTCATCCTGCCGGCGGGATCGACCGCGGGCACTTCGTAGGCGAGGATATAGAAAGGATTGCCTTGCGGCGCAAGGGGCGGCACTGCCATGGCGATCCTCCCCTATTCCTTCGGCACGGCACCACGCCGCTCGAGCGCCGTCTTGCGGATGACCTCGGCGATATCGGGGTTGCTGCTGGACAGCACCTGGAAATCCACGGCGTAGAGAGACAGCAGCGAGACCTCGGTGGCCGCGCTCACCGTCGCCGAGCGCGGTTCGCCCGTAATCAGTGCCATCTCGCCGAAAAAGCTGCCGGCGGATAGATCCACCGGATTAGGCGTCGCGACGCTGACATGTCCCTCGACGATAAAGAACATCTGGTCACCCACGTCGCCCTTGCGAAAGATCACGGTGCCGGCCGGCACCACGCGCGATCGCAATGCCCGCACGATCTCGACAAGTGCCGCCGAGCCGAGCTTCTGGAAGAGCGGCACCGCCGCCACCAGCTGCCAGTTGCGCACGAAATCCCGGCGCCGCACCTCTTCGGCAAAGCCGGTCGCCAGAATACCGGCCCAGAGCGCGAAGATGCCGATCCCGCTCATCATCACCAGCCCGGCAAGCACACGCCCGGCGAAGCTCTGTGGAATTTCGTCGCCATAGCCCGTGGTCGATAGCGTCACCACGGCCCACCACATCGCCTGCGGAATGCTGCCAAAGCGGTCAGGCTGAACATCGCGCTCGATCAGATAGGCGGCAAGTGCCGCACCGAAGAGAACGATGCCGAAGATCGAGGTCACGCCAACCAGATTGCGCGCCTCATTGGCGACCACGCGACCTAGCATTCGGAAGAAGGTTGAATCGCGCAACGGCTTCAGCAGCCATATGGCGCAGTAAAGGCTTTGATCGCGGCTGCCGGCAAACAGGAAGGCACCAAGAGGCACCACAACAGCGAGCACGTCCACCGCGATCGCGGGCGTTCTGTCGCGAGAGCGCGATGCCCGCTGGATGATCACGGTATCGATGAGTTGCAACACGTAGGCGGCCCATATGGCCACGAGCACAGCGTCAAGAGCGATCTTGGTTCGCCCAGTCACATCGGGGGTCGTGAGAGCGGCAACTGCGAACAGCCCGGTAACGGCAAGCAAGGCGCTGACCGCCGCAGATATCCTGAAGAAAGGCCGTGCCGACATTCATTCCTCCGAACGGCCTGAAGCGTCGTCAGAATAGATACCTTCGCGCGATCTGCAACGGAAACAACAAGGTGGTACGGCAAAACCAGTGCTTCGCGCATACATTTGCAACCGCGCGCGAGGTCTGGAACACCCGGAAAAGACGATCGGATCTATTCCTGCAGGCAAGGATCTGAAAACAGCGCCCCATCAAGCGCCCCCAGGGCTGTGCGGGTGGCGACCAGAAGCCATGTCGCCGCAAGGACGACGACTAGGAGCGCCCCGAATACGCCAAGTGCCGGAACCGGAATCAGGGTCGACAGACGCAACGTCGCCACCGCATAGACCCCCATCGGAAATGTGTAGGCCCACCAGCCAAGATTGAACGACAGGCCGATCTTCAGATAGCGAACGGTGACCGCCGCAGCCACGCCGAGCCACCAGAGACCGTAAGCCCACAACAGGATGGCGCCGAGGAGTGCCGCGCCCGAAATGGCCACCGCGATGGCATCAAGACCATTTGCCTCCAGCACACCGCGGCCGTTTGCTGCAAACAGCATCAGGCCAAGCGCTCCCGTGCCGATCGGCCCGAGCGCCAGAAATGCGGTGGCCGCCATGCTTGCCGGCGGCAGCTTGTGCAGCGCCAATCGCAGGAAGAGGATCGTCAGAATGCTGAGGGCAAGCGGCAAGGAGCAGGCCCAAAGCACATAGCTTGCAAACAGCACCGTGAGCTGCGCACTCGCCCCGTCGATATGCGGCAGCAGAAGACCACCGCTTGCGGCCGTCACGCCGCTGGCGACGATCGGCAGCAGCCAAATGGCGCTCATGTGCTCGAAGGCATGCTCCTGCCGCGTGAACATGGCATACGGAATGGCAAGCCCTGCCAGAACGGCCAGAAACGCATCGATCCACCAGAGATAGACAGCCACCTGCGCGGCGACCGCGCCGAACATCGAAATACCGAAGATCAACGCACCATTCACAATGGTCGCCAATCCCATGGGAATGCAGCCGAAGAACATCGACACGACGGGATGCTCCAGGGCCCGAACGGCATCGCGCGGATAGAGCAGCCATTTGGCGACATAGAGGGCTGCGAGAGCAACGAAAAGCGCACCGTTTGCGAGCCACAAAACGCCGCCCATCTGCACCAGCAGCGATGAGTGAGGGAACTGCCCCAAGCAGATGGCAAATATGCCTGTCCCCATCGTGGTCGCAAACCAGTTGGGGGTGAAATGCCGGATACGCACATTGTTAAGCAGACGTGTCGCGCTGCGGCTGGATGCGGTGAGTGTGGCCATTGCTTTCAATCCTTGATCTGGCCCAATCGATACGCTCGCCAATCAATCGATTCCAACGAATTGTAATTGTCATTTTATTCGATAATATCGAACGATATGGAACGAGACCGAAATGACGCTGGAACAACTCAGAATTTTTACCGAGGTCGCCGCCCGCCAGCACATCACCCAGGCGGCGGCACATCTGAACATGACCCAATCGGCCGTCAGCGCCGCCATCACCGCCCTGGAAAGCCGCCATCGCGTTACGTTGTTCGATCGTGTCGGACGTTCTATCGTTCTGAATGAGACAGGGCGTCTCTTTCTGAAGGAGGCCCATGCCGTGCTGGCCAGCGCAAAAGCGGCCGAAGCGGCACTCATGGACCTGTCAGGCTTGATGCATGGCGAACTGTCGATCATGGCGAGCCAGACCGTGGCGGGCTATTGGCTGGCACCGCGCCTGGCGGAGTACCAGAAACGCTATCCGGGCATCGCCCTTGGCGTTCGCATCGCGAATACATCGGAGGTCGCCGACGCCGTTGCCGAAGGTCGGGCGGAAATCGGCCTGATCGAATGGCCGAATGAACGGCGAAGCGTGTCCGCACGCATGGTTGCGACCGACGAGATGATCGTCGTCGTAGCACCGGGCCATGCCTGGGCGGATGGAAGGCCGAGAAGCGTTCGAGACTTTGCCGAGACTGCCTGGATCCTGCGCGAAACCGGTTCGGGCACGCGTCGCGCATTTGAGAGCCTGCTGGAAGGCTCGGCAATGAGCATCGGCTCTCTCGCCATCCCGCTATCGCTTCCGGGCAATGAAACCGTCATAGGTGTCGTGGAAACAGGCGCGGGAGCAACATTGATGTCCCGCAGCATCGTGGCCCCGCTGCTGCGTAGCGGCGCGCTGGTCGAGGCGAACGTGCCGGCGCTTCCCCGCCCCTTCTTCCTGCTGCGCCATCAGGAGCGCTATCGCAGCAAGGCAGCCGATGCGTTTGACGACATGGTTTCAGCGTCCGGCGGCAGCCAGCAGGCTTGACGCGCCAACGCCGATCAAAGCTTCGGCTTCCGCACGCGGCATGGGCTTGCCGAGCAGAAAGCCCTGTACTTCGCTGAAGCCTTCGTCCCGCAGCTTCTGCAATTGCTCCTCGGTCTCGATGCCTTCGGCAAGCGTCGTCGCATTGAAGCCGGATCCAATGCCGACCACGGCGCGTACGATAGCGAGATTGCCCGGATCGCTCTCGATACCCGACACGAAGCTGCGGTCGAGCTTGATCTTGTCGAAGGCAAAGGCGCGCAGGTAGCTGAATGAGGAATAGCCCGTGCCGAAATCATCGATGGCGATACGGATTCCGAGTTCCTTCAGCGCCCGCAACAGCGGCAGGCTTTGCTCGACATCCGCAAGAAAGACCGACTCCGTGATCTCGATCTCCAGCCGTTCAGGCCGCAAGCCGGTTTCGTCCAGAGCTGATACAACAGTTGCAAGCAGGCTGTTGTGTCGAAACTGGCAAACAGAGAGATTGACCGCGATCTTGAGATGTTGCGGCCATGTGGCAGCCGTTCGGCAGGCCTCGCGCAGCACCCAGTCGCCGATCGGGACGATCAGCCCTGTCTCCTCCGCCACCGGAATGAAGTCCATGGGCGGGATCAGCCCACGCTCGGGATGACGCCAGCGGATGAGCGCTTCGAAGCCGCCGAGGCCGTCGTCGTCGAGCTGGACAATTGGCTGGTAATAGAGCTCGAACTGGTTCTTCTGCAACGCTTCGCGCAGCTCGACGGTGAGCATGTGGCGGCGCTCCGCCTCGCGGCGCATCTCCGCTTCGTAGAACCGGTAGGTGGAGCGCCCGCTTTCCTTGGCCGCATAGAGCGCCAGATCCGCATGCCGCATGAGAACGTCGTCGTCAGCGGCGTGACCGGGCGCCATCGCAATGCCGATGCTGCAGGTCACATGCTCATTGACTCCATCGAGATCAAAAGGCTTCGACAGGACTGCGAGCAGACGTTCGGCAAAGCGCTCGATACAGCCGTCTTCGGTGAGCCGAAGAACAAGCGCGAATTCATCGCCACCGAGACGGGCAACAAGGTCCCCGTCCCTCACGAGCGCGGTCAGGCGCGCGGCCACCTGGCAGAGCAATGCGTCACCCGCCGCATGCCCCTTGCTGTCGTTGATGTGCTTGAAATGGTCCACATCGAGATAAAGGAGCGCGATCGGGTTTTCGGCGCTCGCATGCGCCGCCTCGCGCTGGATATGCTCGGAGAAATAAGCGCGGTTCGGCAAGCCGGTCAGTGCATCGTGCATGGCCATGTAGGCAAGCCGGGTCTCGACCGAGCGCTCCTCCGTCACATCCTGCGATATGCCAAGCAGATAGCGCGGCGCCGAACCATCCGGCGCCGGCAAAGCGCGTTTTACCGTCCGCAGTATGCGGGGCAGGCCATCGACGCGGCGCATCGTCTCCTCGAAGCTGATCGTGGAAACGGCTTCGAATGCCTGGGCATCCTGCTCCCGGAAGATGGCGGTCTGCTTGTCGTCGAAGATGGCGCGATCGCTTTGACCAATCACGTCCGCCGCATTGAAGCCGACGATCGATCCGCAGGCCTCGTTGAACAGAATGTAGCGACCGTCGGCTTCCATATCCTTCACGAAGACGCCGACCGGCAGATTGTCGACGATACTGTCGAGAAGCGAGCGCGTATCGGTCACCTCGCGATGCGCGGCATTGACCTCGGTACGGTCCTGCACGATCGCCAGGATAGCATCGCGACCGTCGAAGCGCACCGCCCGGCCGTAGGTCAGAACCTCCAGCATCTCGCCATTCGCCTTGAGATGCGTCCAGCGCTCGGCCTTTTCCATATCGGTGCGCGCGTACACCGCATTCAGCATCCGCCGGCGCTCCTGCGCGGGGCGAATGTCGAGAACAGTCATCCTGGCATATTGCTGCGGCGAATAGCCGTAGAGATCGACCGCGGCGTTGTTGACGATCAGGAAGCGCAAGGTGTCCGGATCGTAAACCCACATCGGTGACGGATGGGTCGCAAACAACGACTGGAAATCATCGTTGGGAGCATCGAGCGGAACAAGTGCTGTCAAAAAGCCGGTCATGGCAAAATCACATGGAATATTGAGGGCGGACCGACTTGTTATAATCGAAAAAACTAAATGAAATCAGAATCATAGTTCGCCTAAACTTTAGGCGAACGCCTTCCCGTTGTGCAACAAAGCGCGTTGCGCTCCGGCTTTTTGCCTTTTCCCGCGTTTCAGTGGTGCGAATGAGTACACTGGCCATGATCAGCCAGCACCTCGATCACCCTGCACTCGTCGACACGGCCGTGCACGCATCCCTTGATCATCGTCTCAAGCTCAGCCTTCAACGCCGTCAGGCTACGGATACGCTGTTCGACCTCCACAAGACGTGCCTTGGCAATCGCATCGGCCGACGCGCAGGACTGGTTGGGGTCGTCCTGAAGGGTCAGCAGCGCACGAATGGCATCCACCTCGAAGCCGAGTTCGCGGGCATGTCTGATGAAGGCGAGCCGGCGCAGATCGGACGGCTCGTAGGAACGCTGGTTCCCTTCGCTGCGGTTGGGCTCGGCCAGCAGTCCGATGCTCTCGTAGTACCGGATCGTCGGCACCTTCACGCCACTTTGCCGGGAGGCTTCACCGATAGTAATCTTCTTCATGTTTTTCCACTTGCACCTCTAGCCACTAGAGGATGTAGGGAAGGTGCATCCAAATCGCAAGGAAGCATGTCATGGGTGAAACGGTCGAGAAGCGGTACAGAGTGGGTGGTATGGATTGCGCCAGTTGCGCTGCCAAGATCGATACCGCCGTCCGTCGAATGCCCGGCGTAGCGGACGTCAAGGTGTCGGTTACGGCGGCCACGATGACCGTGCGCCACGACGGCAGCAGTGATCTCTTGGCCATCGAGCGAAAGGTGACCGGCCTCGGCTATTCCCTGGCACCCACCGGCGATCACGCCGAACACCGGCACGAAGCCCACAGCCATGCAACATGCGATCACGACCATCATCACCACGAGCACGATGGCCATGACCATGGGGGGCACGACCATGCGCACCACGATCATGGCAGCGAGCACGGAAAGGAAGCGGAGATCGAAGGCCTGCATGGCCACGATCACACCCCGATGTCCGGCCCCTGGTGGCAGAGCCGAAAGGGTCGCCTGACGATCGCCTCTGGCGCCGCTCTCGTCGTCGCCTATGTAGTCGGTCACCTCGTGCCGCAGATCGCGCCTTACGCCTTCGTGGCCGCCATGCTGGTCGGCCTCGTCCCGATTGCCCGCCGCGCCATAATGGCTGCGCTGGCCGGTACACCCTTCTCGATCGAGATGCTGATGACAATCGCCGCCGTCGGCGCCGTCATCATCCATGCCGGCGAGGAAGCGGCCACCGTCGTGTTCCTCTTCCTTGTGGGCGAACTGCTGGAAGGCGTGGCCGCCGGCAAGGCGCGCGAAAGCATCCAGTCCCTGACGACCCTTGTGCCGAAGAGCGCGATTCTGGAGGAGAACGGCCAGACACGGGAGATTCCGGCAGAACAATTGACCGTCGGATCGACGATCCTCGTTCGCCCCGGCGACCGGATTTCTGCCGATGGCGTCATTCTTTCCGGCGAAAGCGGGATCGACGAGGCACCGGTAACCGGTGAAAGTACTCCCGTGCGCAAGACCGAAGGCGACATCGTCTTCGCAGGCACCGTCAACGGCGACACCGCGCTGCGGGTCAGGGTCACGGCTGCCGCCGCCGACAACACGATCGCCCGCGTCGTCAAGCTGGTTGAGGAAGCACAGGAATCGAAGGCACCAACGGAGCGCTTCATCGACCGCTTTTCCCGTTATTACACCCCGGGCGTGGTCGCAGTGGCCGCACTCGTCGCCATCCTGCCCCCTCTCCTTGCCGGCGGCATCTGGAGCGAGTGGGTCTACAAGGGCCTTGCCATCCTCCTGATCGGCTGCCCCTGTGCGCTGGTGATCTCCACGCCCGCTGCTATTGCAGCCTCGCTTTCGGCGGGGGCGCGTCGCGGGCTGCTGCTGAAGGGTGGTGCGGTGCTGGAAACGCTCGGCAAGGTTACCGCCGTCGCCGTCGACAAGACGGGCACGCTGACGGCCGGCAAGCCAAAGGTCACCGACGTCCTGGGTTTCGGGCGAACAGAAGCCGATGTGCTGAAATACGCGGCCGCCCTTGAGGCTGGTTCAAGCCATCCCCTGGCCGTTGCAATCCTCGCCAGAGCAGCGGAGGACGGCATCGCGCCGGCACCGGCAGCCAACCCAGGCGCCCTGCCCGGAAAGGGCGTGACAGGAACGGTCGAAGGCGTTGAGATATTCTTCGGCTCCCCCAAGGCCGCCGACGAGCGCATTCCACTCTCCCCCGATCAGGCCACGCGGATCGCCTCGCTGAACGATGAGGGCAAGACGGTCTCCGTCCTGATTGCCGACGGCGTATTGGCCGGCGCCATCGCCATGCGCGACGAGCCGCGCGACGACGCGAAAGCAGGCATCGACGCCCTGAAAACCGCAGGCGTCAAGGTGGTCATGCTGACCGGCGATAACCGGCGCACGGCTACCGCAATCGGGGAGACGCTCGGCATCGAGGTTCGCGCCGAGCTGATGCCTGAGGACAAGCAGCGCATCGTGGGCGAATTGAAGCGTGAGGGTTTGGTCGTCGCCAAGGTTGGAGACGGCATCAACGACGCACCCGCCTTGGCCGCCGCCGACGTCGGCATCGCCATGGGCGGTGGTACCGACGTTGCGCTGGAGACCGCCGATGCAGCCATCCTTCACGGACGCGTAAGCGACGTGGCGTCCATGATCGCCCTTTCCAAGCGGACGATGCGCAACATCATGCAGAACATCACCATCGCGCTCGGGCTGAAGGCCGTATTTCTGGTCACCACCATCGCCGGCATCACCGGCCTCTGGCCCGCGATCCTGGCGGATACGGGTGCAACTGTCCTCGTCACGATCAACGCCCTGAGGCTGCTGCGCCCGCAGGAATAGCCGCGCGGCCCAGGGAACCGCCACCGAGCAAAGCAAAAGCCCGGCGCAGTCGCCTGCGCCGGGCCTTTGTATGTTTCCCTTGGGAGGAAAGCTCAATCAACAGCAAATACGAGCGGCTTGGCCTGTCGGATCGCAGTGTTCGCAGTTAATTTTGCAAGCACATCGTCGCTGACAGGTCCATCGACGTAAAGCAGCGCGATCGCATCGCCGCCCTGCTCGCCGCGACCGAGCTGGAAGTTGGCGATGTTGACATTCGCCGCACCGAGCGTCGTGCCGATGAAGCCGATCATACCGGGAACGTCGGTGTTGGAGATGTAGACCATGTTGGCGCCGACATCGGCGTCAAGGTTGATGCCCTTGATCTGGATGAAGCGCGGCTTGCCATCGGAGAAGACCGTGCCGGCAACGGAACGGGTCTGCTTGTCGGTTGTCACCGTGAGCTTGATGTAGCCGTCGTAGACACCGGTCTTGTCGCGCTTGACCTCGGAGAGCACGATGCCCTTTTCCTTGATCATGATCGGCGCGGAAACCATGTTGACGTCGGCGACCTGGTTGCGAATGAGGCCCGCCAGCAGCGCAGACGTCAGCGCCTTCGTGTTCATCGTGGCGGTGGCGCCGTCATACAGGATCTCGATTTCCTTGATCGGATCTTCCGACACCTGGCCGACGAAGGCGCCGAGAACGTCGGCGAGCTTGATGAACGGCTTCAGGATCGGTGCTTCTTCAGCGGTGATCGACGGCATGTTGATGGCGTTGGAGACCGCCCCCTTGACGAGATAGTCCGACATCTGCTCGGCGACCTGCAGGGCAACGTTTTCCTGCGCTTCCGTGGTCGACGCGCCGAGATGCGGCGTGCAGACGACGTTCGGCAGGCCGAACAGCGGGCTTTCCTTGGCGGGCTCGACTTCGAAGACGTCGAAGCCGGCGCCGGCGACATGGCCCGACTTGATGGCTTCGGCAAGTGCCGCTTCGTCAACTAGGCCGCCACGGGCGCAGTTGATGATGCGCACGCCGGGCTTGGTCTTGGCGAGGTTTTCCTTGCCGAGGATGCCGCGCGTCTTGTCGGTCATCGGTACGTGCAGGGTGATGAAGTCAGCCTTGGCCAGCAGCTCGTCCAGCTCGACCTTGGTGACGCCCATTTCCTGAGCGCGCTCAGCCGAGAGGAAGGGGTCGTAGGCGAGAACGTGCATGCCGAGGCCGATGGCCTTCTTGCAGACGATGCCGCCGATGTTGCCGGCGCCGATGACGCCGAGCGTCTTGCCGGTGATTTCGACACCCATGAACTTCGACTTTTCCCACTTGCCGGCCTGCGTGGACACGTCCGCTGCAGGCAGCTGGCGGGCAACGGCGAACATCAGCGCGATGGCGTGTTCGGCCGTCGTGATCGAGTTGCCGAAGGGCGTGTTCATGACGATGATGCCGCGCTTCGACGCAGCCGGGATATCGACGTTATCGACACCGATGCCGGCGCGGCCGATGACCTTGAGGTTGGTGGCGGCGGCGATGAGCTTTTCCGTCGCCTTGGTGGCGGAGCGGATGGCGAGACCGTCGTAGTTGCCGATGATTTCGGCGAGCTTGTCCTTGTCCTTGCCGAGCTGCGGCTGGAAATCGACTTCGACGCCGCGATCACGGAAAATCTGGACGGCGGTTTCCGACAGTTCGTCGGATACGAGAACGCGAGGTGCCATTGGGGGCTTCCTTCAAAAGGTTCAACGATGGAATGTAATCGGGATTGCGAGGCTCCGCTTCGTGAGCGGAGCCGGATGCGATCAACTCAGGCAGCGGCCTGGGAAAGCGTCGCCTTCTGGGTCGAAAACGCCCAGGAGAGCCACGGCATCAGCTTCTGCATGTCTGCAGTTTCGATCGTGGCGCCGGCCCAAATGCGCAGGCCCGACGGCGCGTCGCGGTAATGGCCGATGTCGTAGGCGACACCTTCCTTGTCGAGCAGGCTGACGATACCCTTGGCGAAGTTAGCCTGGCCGTCGGCGTCAAGCGCCAGAACGTCCTTGTCGGTGATCTTCAGGCAGACGGACGTATTGGAAGCCGTCTCGGCCTTGACCGCCAGGTTGGCGATCCAGTCATTGGCGGCGACGAAGTCGGCGATGACCTTGGCATTGGCGTCGGCGCGAGCCATCAGGCCCTTCAGACCGCCAACGTCCTTCGACCACAGCAGCGCATCGATATAGTCCTCGACGCAGAGCATCGACGGCGTGTTGATGGTTTCGCCGGTGAAGATGCCCTCGATCAGCTTGCCACCCGAGGTCATGCGGAAAATCTTCGGCAGCGGCCAGGCCGGTGCGTAGGTCGTGAGACGCTCAACGGCGCGCGGCGACAGGATGATGACGCCATGAGCGCCCTCACCGCCGAGAACCTTCTGCCAGGAGAAGGTGACGACATCGAGCTTGGCGAAATCGAGGTTCTGCGCGAAGGCGGCAGAGGTCGCGTCGCAGATCGTCAGACCCTTGCGGTCGGCGGGAATGAAATCGCCATTCGGGACGCGAACGCCCGAGGTGGTGCCGTTCCAGGTGAAGACGACGTCGCGGTCGAAGTCGATGGTCGAGAGATCGGGCAGTTCGCCGTAACCGGCTTCGATCTTGCGGACGTCCTTGAGCTTCAGCTGCTTGACGACGTCGGTGACCCAACCGGCACCAAAGCTTTCCCAGGCGACCATGTCGACGCCGCGCTCGCCGAGCAGCGACCAGAGCGCCATTTCAACGGCGCCGGTATCGGAAGCGGGCACGATGCCGATGCGGTAGTCCGCGGGCACTTCCAGAATTTCACGGGTAAGATCGATGGCCTGCTTGAGCTTCGTCTTTCCGATCTTCGCACGATGCGAGCGGCCGAGCGGCGCGTCGGAAAGGGCTTCGAGCGACCAACCGGGGCGCTTCGAGCAAGGGCCAGAAGAAAAATGGGTGTTGTTCGGACGAACGTCCGGCTTCGCGGTGGCAGTGGCCATGTGTATACCCTTCCAGGTAATTAGCCTCTCGTTGGGGAGAGGTGTCCCGCCGCCGTGGATATAGATCGAGCCCGAATTAGTCAACGGGCAAGTGTCGCAGCCGGAGGACTTTTTGACGCAGGCGCGACCAAGCTGCCTCCACTGACACATTGCCATAAACGAAAAAGCCGCCCGGTTGGGGGCGGCTTTGTAAGCATCTGCAATCAACTTACTTGTAGACGATGGGCGCCGGAGGCGGCTCATAGGGAGCAGCGCAGCCGCCGAAGAGATAGCGGGCACCGATGCGCGCTTCATGAACGTTGAAGCCCTTGTCACGGCCGGGGCCACCGCCAGCGTTATAGCCGAACATGTCGCCGCCGTTCACGTGCAGGAAGCGATAGCCGACATCGGCCTTGACGTTGCAGGTGACGTCGATCGTGGCGCCGGCCATCAAGGCGTAGCTGAAGCGCCAGCTGCTCTTGCCATCATGCGTGAAGGTGTCATCGCAGTTCGAAGAGTTGCCGGTTTCGCACGACGTATTCCTCAGGCCCTTCCAGTTGACGTAGGTTCCACCGATACCGGCGCCCACATACGGAGTGACGTAGCCATACGTTCCCAGGTCGACATAGGCGTTTGCCATCAGGCTCCAGGCCGTCAGCGAAGAAATATCGCTGGAGGTACAAGCGACGG
This sequence comes from Hyphomicrobiales bacterium, assembly GCA_900489925.1. Lineage (GTDB taxonomy): Bacteria > Pseudomonadota > Alphaproteobacteria > Rhizobiales > Rhizobiaceae > Rhizobium. Next base: position 26,641 of record UEHQ01000011.1, read on the forward strand.
CGACGCCGCAGCTTCCCACCGTCGAACCGTGGAAATCAGCGGATCCGAAGTAGTCGAGCGTCAAATCGGTGCGGAAGTAGTTGTTGACTTGGTAACCGACACCGACGCCACCGGTAAAGGCATCACGCAGGTCAGCGGTCTGAAAGTCGACGTCGCTGGCATTGCTGCCCTGGAAGTAGCTAGCGCCACGCAGATCGGACCAACCGTAACCGACGTCGCCGCGAAGATACCAGCCGGTCGCTTCGGTAACGACGACTTCCGGGGGCATCTCCGGCACCGGTTCCGGCGCGAGGTCTGCGGCAAAGGCATTCGACGTTATCAGCAATGCGGCAAAAATGCCGGACAGGCTTCTCTTCATGGATCCCACTCCAAAGTTCGGGGCATGGCAGGACCAATCGCTGCCAGTCGGACTCGTTTCGGGATGGATAATGAAGCGCGAACGTTAAAACGCGCTTAACTACGATTGTTTACCGTGATTTTTATCAGGTCATAAACCATGGTAGGAGTCGAGCCACCGTTCAGGCGAGCCGACGGTGCGCCGCGATCGGACGATCGCCAAGCCGACGGCCACGCGCCCACCATTCACAGGGTCGCTTGGCTCCGAAGCAGGACCGTCAGATATCGATGATTTTGGCTCTTCAAATCCTAGCGGGCTCGGCAGGAGTGGCCGCCGCGAGGTGAAGTATGTCGACTCCACCGAAGCGCTCAACGTCCTGAAAAGCGCGTTTCCCGACATGATCGGCTAGGATCGCTCTCCCGAGGCAGGCGCCCCGGGTGCGAGGTGCCGGCGCTGTAAACGCCGGCCTCCAAAGGCTGCTTGTTACGCCGCCGTGCGGACGCTGGAGATGGTGCCAATCAGATCGTTCACGATCCGCTCGATCTGGGTTCGATCATCGCCCTCTGCCATGACACGGATCAGGGGCTCGGTTCCGGACGGACGGATCACGAGACGGCCGCTCTTTGACAGCTCTGCCTCGGCATCGGCAATCGCCTTCTGGACCTGAATGTCCTCCAGCGGCTTGCCACCGGAAATCCGGACGTTGCGCAACAGCTGCGGCACGGGCTCGAAGCGACGGCAGACCTCGCTGACGGTCTTTCCAGTCCGCTTGACGGCCGCAAGGATCTGCAGCGCGGCAACAAGGCCATCGCCGGTCGTGCCATAGTCGGAAAGCACGATATGGCCGGACTGTTCGCCGCCGACATTGTAGTTGTGCTGGCGCATGTGCTCGACCACGTAGCGGTCGCCGACCGCCGTACGCACGAGGTCGAGCCCCTTGTCTTGCAGGAACCGCTCAAGGCCCAGATTGGACATGACGGTTGCAACGAGGCCGCCGCCCCGCAGCTGCTGGCTTTCGGCATAGCTTTCGGCGATCACGGCCATCAGCTGATCGCCATCGACAACCGCGCCGTTCTCGTCGACGATGATCACCCGGTCGGCGTCGCCATCGAGCGCAATGCCGATATCGGCCCGCACCTCGTCCACCTTCTTCTGAAGGGCGACGGGGCTGGTCGAGCCGCAGTTGAGATTGATGTTGGTGCCGTTCGGCTCGTTGCCGATGGTGACGACCTCGGCGCCGAGTTCCCAGAGCACGGCGGGGGCCACCTTGTAGGCGGCGCCGTTGGCGCAATCGATCGCGATCCTCAGGCCCTGCAGCGTGACATCGCGGGGAAGCGTGCGCTTGGCATGTTCGATATAACGGTCGTGAACACCATCGATACGCTTGGCCCGGCCGATATCGTCCGACTTCGCCAGCTGCGATGACAGGTCCTTGTCGAGCAGGTCCTCGATCTGTGCTTCCAGGTCGTCGGACAGCTTGTAACCATCAGGTCCGAACAGCTTGATGCCATTGTCCTCGTAAGGGTTATGCGACGCCGAGATCATGACGCCGATATCGCAGCGCAACGACCGCGTCAGCATGGCGACGGCGGGCGTCGGAATAGGGCCGAGAACGAAGGCATCAAGCCCGGCGGCGGTAAAGCCTGCCACCATGGCGTTTTCCAGCATGTAGCCCGAGAGGCGCGTATCCTTGCCGATGACGACCCGGTGACGGTGGTTGCCGCGGCGAAAGATTGTTCCAACCGCAATGCCGACCCGCATCGCCAGATCCGGTGTCATCGGGAACACGTTGGATTGACCGCGGATGCCGTCCGTACCGAAATATCGTCTTTTCATATGCACCCCTGTGCCTTGGGCGCGCCCTTCGGGCTGCGCACTACCATTTTAGCAATCTCGCGCCTTTGGGCGCCGAATTTCGCTAGAAAAGCCCTGATTGAGGCCTCCTCATGTCAGCGGCATGACATAAATTGCGGCCGCCATCACGTAAATTAGCGAGAAAACTCATTATATCCCGTTACCAACGAAAACGGCCGGGCACCATCGCAGGTACCCGGCCGCTGGATCATTTCCAAAGGAAATCAGTGCGGTTGAGGCTCCAGACCGCCTTCGGTCTCATCGCCCTTGGCTGCCGGACGCGCGCCGGTCTTCGGCACGGCGGAGCCGCGTGTCGGCGTGGAATCGTCGCCAAGATCGCGCGACGGCTTCTCTCCGCGAATCAACGCCTTGATCTCCTCGCCGGTCAGAGTTTCGTATTCGAGCAGCCCCTCGGCGATCGCCACGAACTCGTCGTGGTGGTCGGTGAGGATGCGGCGTGCTTCCGAATACGCGTCGTCGATCAGACGGCGAACTTCCGTATCGATCGTCTGAGCGGTCGCTTCGGACACGTTCTTGGACTGCGAAACCGAGTGGCCCAGGAACACCTCCTGCTGGTTTTCACCATAGGCGACCTGGCCAAGCGCATCCGAAAAGCCCCACTGCGTGACCATCGCACGGGCAAGCTTGGTCGCCTGTTCGATATCGGACGACGCACCGGAAGTGATGTTTTCCTTGCCGAACGTCAGCTCTTCAGCAACGCGGCCACCCATCATGATGACCAGGCGCGACACCATCCACTTGTAGCTCATGGAATAGCGGTCGCCTTCCGGCAGCTGCATGACCATGCCAAGCGCGCGACCGCGCGGGATGATGGTTGCCTTGTGCAGAGGGTCTGCGACGGGCACCTTCAACGCGGTGATCGCATGGCCGGCTTCGTGGTAGGCCGTCAGCTTCTTTTCGGCTTCGGTCATGGCGGACGAGCGGCGCTCCGCACCCATCATGATCTTGTCCTTGGCGTCTTCGAATTCCTGCATGGTGACGACACGCTTGTTGCGGCGTGCGGCCATCAGGGCAGCTTCGTTGACGAGGTTCATCAGGTCTGCACCGGAGAAACCGGGCGTACCGCGAGCCAGAACCTTGAGATCGACATTCGGCGCCAGCGGCACATTGCGGGCATGTACCTTCAGGATGCGCTCGCGGCCGACGATATCGGGGTTCGGAACGACAACCTGACGGTCGAAGCGGCCCGGACGCAGCAGCGCCGGATCGAGAACGTCAGGACGGTTGGTCGCGGCGATCAGGATGATGCCCTCGTTCGCTTCAAAGCCGTCCATCTCGACCAGCAGCTGGTTCAGCGTCTGCTCGCGTTCATCGTTACCGCCGCCAAGACCGGCGCCACGATGGCGGCCGACGGCGTCGATTTCGTCGATGAAGATGATGCAAGGCGCGTTCTTTTTGGCCTGCTCGAACATGTCACGGACGCGGCTTGCGCCAACGCCGACGAACATTTCGACGAAGTCGGAACCGGAGATCGTGAAGAACGGAACGTTGGCTTCGCCTGCGACAGAGCGTGCGAGCAGCGTCTTACCGGTGCCGGGAGGGCCGACCAGCAGCACGCCGCGCGGGATCTTGCCGCCCAGACGCTGGAACTTCTGAGGATCACGCAGGAATTCGACGATTTCTTCAAGGTCCTGCTTGGCTTCGTCAACGCCAGCAACGTCGTCGAAGGTCACGCGGCCATGCGCTTCCGTCAGCAGCTTCGCCTTGGACTTGCCGAAGCCCATCGCACCGCGCGAACCACCCTGCATCTGCCGCATGAAGAACAGCCAGACGCCGAGGATCAGCAGCATCGGCAGCAGCGTGCCGAGATAGCTCAGGAAGCCAGACGAACCATCGGTTTCAGGCCGGGCCGAAACCAAGACGTTCTTGCTCTGCAGACGATCAAGCAGGTTGTCGTCGACAACAGGCGTATAGGTCTGGAAGGTGGTGCCATTTTCAATATAGCTGCCGGAGACTCGGTTACCCGTGACGACGACTTCCTTGACGCGGCCCGCATCCACTTCACGCAGGAACTGCGAGTAAGGGATATCGCGGGAGCTGGTCTGCGCCGGCGACGTCTGGAACATACTGAACAGGGCAATCAGCAAGAGCGCTATGATTGCCCACAAGGCGAAATTACGTAAATTAGGGTTCATCGAACTCCCCAGCACTGGAACGAGCGCCTCATGGCGACCGTCATATTTGGCTTCTAACATAGGAGTGCGTCAGGCGAATGCCAAGGCAAACCGGTCCGTTAGATGGTTTTTCCGTCAATAAGACCTAAAGGCGCTTTTGGATAGGGGCGTGTTCCAAAAGCAGCCGTAAGGCTATCCGCAAAGATGACGTCAAATCGTGTCAAAAAACGGTCGAACGGAGCGAAATAAGGCGTCGCCAAAACTTTCCCGGCGCGGCCTGCAGACAGAGCTTCGCCGTCGGCGTCGACAAAGCGTGGCAGAGCCGCATATGCCCGGCGCAGAGCCGATTTCGGAAGCGCCTGCAGATCTTTGGCAGTCGGCATGGCGACCGCGCCTGCGGCTTCGATCCAGACAGCCCCTCGATCGTGGTTCCTGATTTCGAACCGGCCATCCCATGTTCCACGTCCGCCTTCGGGAAGAACCAGCGGCAGGATGCCACGACTCTCACGGCAGAGAAAAAGCCCGCTGCGACGCAGGTCGAACACCACCCTCCCCGCCGTCATGCGCGAGGGCACGCCCTTTTCGATAAGGGCAAGAAGAGCATCTGTCTGTTCGCGCCCCAGCGCATAGGGCTGACCACCAAAAACGGCGGCGAGACGAGACAGCGCATATTCGAGAACCGACCGATCGGCGGCAAGGCCGGCTAGAGACACCTGACCCAACACCGAAGCGTGAACAACGAAACGCGCGGCGAGCCATCGGGCAGCATCTTCGGCAAGGCTCGCTCGCCTGCCGCCCGCATCCACTGCCGGTGCCGCAGCCGCCTGGTCCTTCAAGGCGAGGCGCATGCGGACGCGCTCGTATTTCGGATCGTCATTGCTTGGGTCATCGAGCCAAGGCAGTTGCCGCGCCCGCAACAGAGCGCGGATGTCCTCGCGCAGACATGAGAGAAACGGCCGGGCAACCCACAGGCGCCGGTCAAACAGAACAAGATCGGCAATTCCCGTGCTTTCCGCCTCAGAACGGGCGCCACGCATGACCAGCGTTTCGCGCTGATCGTCGAAGGTATGGCCGGTCACGACGAGATCGGCCGCGAGCTCATCGGCGGCTTCCGCCAGCAGTTTGTAGCGGGCATCGCGCGCCGCCGCCATGATGCCGGTCTTCGGCTTTGGCCCAAGCCAGGTTTTCGTAACGTGAGGAATGCCGAGGGAACGGCAGAGAGCGGCGACCTGTCGCGCTTCGTCCGCCGACTCGGCACGCAACGCGTGATCAACCGTTGCGGCACAGAGGGATGTTGCGGAATTGGGTGTGGCTTTCAGCGCATCGGCAAGGGCGACGAGCAGGCCAGTTGAATCGCTGCCGCCCGAAATCGCGACGAGTATGCGCGAGGGCTTTGTCAGCGCGTCCAGAAAGCGGCGCGTGGCCGTTTCAGGAGAAAGTGTGCCGTCCGGGCGCAAAACCGGAAGGCCTTAGCAGGCGAGACGCTTCTGTTCGCTGGCGACCTTGGTTATGACGGCGCGCGAGGCCTTCGGATAGCGCTTCGAGACTTCCTTGAGCGTAGCGCAGGCAGTTTCGGTGTTGTCGAGAGCGGCCAGCGACATGCCGAGCTTCAGGAGCATCTCCGGAGCCTTTTCCGAGCTGCCGAACTTCTGGTGCGCGTTCAGGAACGTCTTTGCCGCCTCGTTGTACTTCCCCTGGGAATAGAGTGCTTCACCGAGCCAGAAATTGGCGTCGGCCGCGCGGGCGCTTGCCGGATACTGCGCGATGTATTGATTGAACTCCTGTTCCGCGGTCGAATAGTCGCCGGACAGCACATGGCCGTAAGCGGCCTTGTACTGGTCGTTCTCGCTGCCGAGCGATGCCGTCTGCGACGACTTGCCCGAATCGACATCGGGAAGAGGGCCGGAACCGACATCAGCGCCCGGATTGACGGAGCCGCCAATCGGATTGCCATTCTGGTCGAACTGCATCGACCCAAGCTGCTTCGGCGGCTGGCCAAGACCATCATTGGCCGGAACGTCCGTCGAGGGAGCCGTTTCGGCCCCCTGCGGTGCGGTGATCACGCGGGCGACATCGTCACCCCCCTGCCCGCCTTGGGCCGGAGGCACGACGGCTTCGCTCTTTTTCATCGTCTTGCCGCCGCTGCCGGCAGCGCTGCCGCCACCCTTTTCCAGTTCCTGGAAGCGGAATTCGTTGTCTTCCTGCGCCTTGCGGATCGTTTCCTGCATCTGCAGCAGCTGGAAGCTCATCTCCTCGATGCGGCCGTTCAGCTGGCGAAGCTGCTCTTCGAGCTGCTGAATACGGACCTCGGCACCGCCGGCGGCCTGCACGTTGACAACAGGCGCATCCTGCTGACGGTCCGCGGGCTTGCCGCCCACGTGCCAGCCGAATAGCGACGTCGCATTCGCCGACTGGCCTGCCCCGGCCACCGCTGCGAGGCAAAGCATGCCCGCCACGACAAGTTTCTTCATATGGTTCGTCCTGTCCCAGTGATTCTTCGCGCCTCGATGGCACGAACAGGAGATTTTTCCAATTGCTTTCAAAAAGCAACGGAGTTCGGCCAAAGTGTGTTCAAAAAGAAAAGGCGGCTCGCGATGGAGCCGCCTTTCCAATTTGTAATAGAACCCGGCATTTGCTGCCGGATCGGCAATTACATGCCAGCGCCGCCAAGAACGGTAACGGCGCGGCGGTTCTGCGACCAGCAGGAGATGTCGTCGCAGACAGCGACCGGGCGTTCCTTGCCGTAGGAGATCGTCTTCATGCGCTGAGCCGGAACGCCGCGCGAAGCGAGGTAGTCCTTGGCAGCTGCCGCACGCCGAGCGCCGAGAGCGAGGTTGTATTCGCGCGTGCCGCGTTCGTCGGCGTGGCCTTCGACGGTGATCGCATACTTCGGATAACGGCCGAGCCACTGAGCCTGACGGTCGAGCGTCTGGGCGGCGTCTGCACGGATCGAGGTGCTATCGGTGTCGAAGAAGATGCGGTCGCCGACGTTGACGGTGAAGTCCTGGGCCGAACCCGGCGTTGCGGCACCGGCGCCAAGGCCGAGATCGCCGGCGCTGTTGGCCATGTTCTTCTTGTTCGCGCAACCAGCCAGAGCAAGACCGGCAACGAGCGCGATCATGACGGGGTTACGGGCGAAATTCTGCATGCGGCTCATTGCCGGGGTGTGAATTCGGCTCATGGCCGGTCTCCTTGCGACTTGATTAGGGTTGCCGGACTGTAACCTTACTAGGTTAATCGGCTTTCAAGAATTATGGTTAACGAATGGTTGATTTGTCCCTCTGTCGCCCAAATCGAGGATTTTTGCGGCGACAAGAAGGCACATCCACAGTCTTTCCTACTCCAGAAGCGGCGACCAGGCCGGGTCGGAAGCGTATGCCGGGGTCTTGATCATCTGCTCGTTGTAACCGGTCAGATCGATCGAATAGAGCTGCGGACCGCCCGCACCCGCCGCCTGGCGGAAGAACATGATCACACGGCCGTTCGGTGCCCAGGTCGGGCCTTCGTTGTGGAAGCCGGTCGTCAGGATGCGCTCGCCCGAACCATCCGGCTTCATCACGCCGATCGAGAACTTGCCGCCCGACTGCTTGGTGAAGGCGATCAGATCGCCGCGCGGGGACCAGACCGGCGTGGAGTAGTTGCCGTCGCCGAAGGAGATACGCGTCTGGCCGGAACCGTCGGCATTCATGACGTAGATCTGCTGGTGACCGCCGCGGTCGCTTTCGAACACGATCCGGCCGCCGTCAGGAGAATAGGACGGCGAGGTATCGATCGCTGCCGTCGAGGTCAGGCGCGTCGTGGTGCGCGAGCGCAGGTCCATCGTGTAGATATTGGCGTTGCCTTCCTGCTGAAGGCTCATGACGACCTTCTGGCCATCCGGCGAGAAGCGCGGGGAGAACGTCATGCCCGGGAAGTTGCCGACAACCTCGCGCTGTCCCGTTTCCAGCTGCAGCAGGTAGACGCGCGGCTGCTGGTTGGCGAAGGACATGTAGGTGACTTCCTGCCGGTTCGGCGAGAAGCGCGGCGTCAGAACGAGGTCGCTGCCGTTGGTCAGCATGCGCACGTTGAAGCCGTCCTGGTCCATGATGGCGAGCTGGCGCTTGCGGTCCTGCTTCGTGCCGGATTCGGACACGAAGACGACACGCGTATCGAAATAGCCTTCTTCGCCGGTGATCTGCTTGTAGATCGCGTCGGCGATGATGTGGGCCACGCGACGCCAGTTTTCAGGCTGCGTGTAGAACTGCTGACCGGTCATCTGCGTGCCGGCGAAGGTATCCCAGAGACGGAACTCGGCGCGAAGGCGGCCATCGCTTTCCTGCGTCACGCGACCGGTGACGAGCGCCTGCGCGTTGATGACCTTCCAATCCTCGAAGCGCGGTGCGGCGTCCGGATTAGAGATCTTCTCGATGAAGGCGTTCTTGTTGATGGGTGCGAAAAGGCCGGAGCGCTGAAGGTCGGCCGCCACCACCTGCGACACCTGCGCGCCCATGTCGCCCTGCAGGAAGTCGGTGATCGCGATCGGCAACGGCTCGACGTTGCCCTTGTTGATGTTGATTTCGACAAGCGCGTTCGCCGGCGTGGCGATAACCGCTGTGGTTATCATGCCGACGGCGACCATCAAGGCGCGGAAAAGAGAACACTTGGTCATAGAGCACAAGCCTTTCAGCATTTTAAAGGGCTAGATCGCTGGGGTCGAAATTGACGATGACCTCGCCCCAGGCGTCGTATTTGTCTTTCGGAAGGTTCGTGAACGGCGACGACTTCATGACGGCGCGCTTTGCACCGCTCGCCAACGCCATCCGCGTTGCCTCGTTGGTGCCGCCGATGGCCTCGACATCGGGCGTACCGATGATGTTGCCATCCGGGTCAAGCTTCATGTGGACCTTGATGCGAACGTCGCTCGCACCTTCCATTCCAGGGATGACCGACCAGTTGCCGGCGATCGCGCTGCGCAGCGCGTCCATCTCGCTCATGGAGAGCTTGGAGCCACCGGTGGCCTTCTTGGCGCCGAGCGAAGCAACCTCAGTCGAGCTCTTGGCGCCGCCATTCGACGGGTCCTGCTTGTTGAGCAGGGCCGCGATGTCATCGGCGTTGAAGTCGCTCTGCTTCGAGGACGAGGCTTTGGCCTTTTCCTGCTTCTTGTCAGCCAGCTTCTTGTCCGTCGGCTTCTCGTCGCTCTTGGCCTTGTCGTCCGTCTTTTTCTCAGGCGGCTTTTCGGCCGGCTTCTGTTCCGGCGGCTTCACCTGCGGCTTGACGACAGGCGTCGGCACCTTGTCCGGCAATGCTTCCGCATCCGGCTTCGGCGGCTCTGGCGTTTCCTGCGGCTTTTCCGGAGGCTTCTCAGGCGTCGGCGGCGTGATCTCGGGCTTCGGCGGTGTGATCGACGCAACCTGCTGCGGCTCGACGTCCGTCTCTTCCTTCATGATGTCCTTGACCTCGTTCGGCACAGGATCATTCTGGGGAAGAGGCTTTTCGACCGCCTTCGGGGCAGCAGCGCTCTCGTTGTTGTTGGGCTTGGCGTTCGGGATCGGCGGCGTCTTCAGGTCGACCTTGTTCTCGCCCATGTTCTCGGCGTTTTCGACATTGGTCGGCTTGGTCGTCGGCTTCGGCGCCGGCTTTTCGCTCGGCTTGGCGGTCTTGTCGCCCTGCTGCATCTGCGTCATTTCTTCGACGGGCACGAGGTCGACGGGCATCGCCTCGAAATCCTCGACCTTGAATTGCTCCGGGGAGCCGATCGAAATCAGCGCCCAGGCGAGCAATGCACAGTGCAGAGCAGCAGATGTGACGATACTGGCCTTCATAGCGTTTGCTATTGGTCCTTCTTCTGCTGCGTCACGAGGCCGATGTTCTTGAAGCCCGCACCCTGGATGCGCGCCATGACGTCGGCGATCACGCCATAGGGCGCGGTCGCGTCGCCGCGAACGAAGATGCGTTCATTGTAGCCGGTGGTGGCGATCGCCTCGAGCTTCGCGGCGATTTCCTCGACCGGGATCGGGGTTTCCTGAAGAAACGCCGTACCGTCGTTCTTGACCGAGATCGTGATCGGCTGCGTTTCGGAATTCAGCGCCTTGGCCTGCGTTTCCGGCAGATCGATCGGCACACCGACGGTCATCATCGGCGCGGCCACCATGAAGATGATCAGCAGCACGAGCATGACGTCGACGAGCGGCGTCACGTTGATTTCGGAGATAGCACCGCCTCTGCGGCCGCCGCGACGACGACCACCACGGCCACCGCCGCTACCGCCACCGCTTGGAGCACCCATACCCATATCGTTCTCTCCGTTTCCGTCCGTTACTGAGCGGCCGCGCGCGGCTGCAGCTTCTCGTCGATCTGGCGCGAGAGGATGGCGGAGAATTCATCCGCGAAACCTTCCATGCGACCCGAGAGCTTGCCGGCATCGGCGGAGAACTTGTTGTAGGCGATAACGGCCGGGATAGCGGCGACAAGACCGATAGCCGTTGCGAGCAGCGCTTCGGCGATACCCGGCGCAACAACTGCAAGGTTGGTCGACTTCGAACCGGCGATAGCCTGGAACGATGTCATGATACCGACGACCGTACCGAACAGACCGATAAACGGACCGGCGGAACCAATCGTCGCCAGCGAACCAAGGCGCGCGGACAGATATTCGGATTCACGAGCGAGCGTCACGTCCATGGCACGGTCGATACGCATCTGCAGGCCGATCGGCGAGCGTGCGCCACGCTCGAAAGACTTCTTCCACTCGCGCATCGCGGCGACGAAGATCGCGGCAAGGCCGGTGTTGTTGCGCTCGGACAGCGAGCGGTAGAGTTCTTCCAGCGACTGACCCGACCAGAACACCTGCTCGAACTTGTCGAACTGGCGCCGTGCGCGGCCATAAGCCAGATATTTGTCGATAACGATCGCCCAGGTCCAGACGGAGGCTGCAATCAGCCCGAGCATGACCAGCTTGACGACGAGACCTGCCTGCATGAACAGCGACCAGAGGCTGACGTCCGTCGCTGCTGCTGCCAATCCTACTTGTTCCATTGATCCAAAATCCCCGAATCCAAACGCCCGGCACTTGACCGGGCGGCACAAAGTGATCTCGCAAGAAGTGTCTGGCGGCCGCCGCCCAAAGCCCTGGTCAAGCTTCCAAGCTCTTATCCGCCTTCCTTGCCGTCAAATTTGGTCAAAGGAAGGCGTGCACCGCACAAACTCTGACAATCCGAGTAAGACACTATTATGGTTAATAGTTCGTTAGCGTCGGATGATGACGGCGAATCTATCGGCGGAAGAATTATCCCTTGGATTACTTGGTCAGAGCTAGGTTCGATGACCAGAAAACAACGCTCGTCTTGCGCGCGGCAATTCCTTCACATGAAAGTCATGTTTTTGCAAGCGCGAAATCACAACCCGCTTGCGACGTTTTGGCAGAACGCAAAAACCGCCGGACAACGAATCGCCGGCGGCTCCTTTATGGTCCCTGTGGGGGGTTGCCTAGAACTCCGACCAACCGTCCTGATAGGCCGGGCCGTTGGCGACCCGCTTCATGGGCGCGCGGCTGTGCGCCGGTGGCGTGGCCATGACCGCGGCTACTTCGCGAAGCGCCCTCGCCTGCCCTTGCCCTTGTCCATGTCCCTGCCCTTGCGCGCCGAGATTGAACCCGGAGATGAGCTGCCGTAGCCGGCTTGCCTCCTTGGCAAGGGTCGCGCTGGCCGCGTTGGTCTCTTCCACCATCGCGGCATTCTGCTGTGTCACCTGGTCCATCTGGTTGACGGCGGTATTGACCTCGGCAAGACCGATGGACTGTTCGCGCGACGCGGTGGCGATCGCGTCCATGTGCTGGTTGATCGAGGCGACGTACTGGCCGATGCTCTGCAACGCCTCGCCTGTCTCGCGGACCAGTTTTACGCCGGTCTGCACCTCGGTGCTGGAGTTGCGAATAAGCTCCTTGATCTCCTTTGCAGCGAGCGCCGAACGCTGCGCAAGCTCGCGGACTTCCTGGGCCACGACGGCGAAACCCTTGCCCGCCTCGCCTGCACGGGCAGCTTCGACGCCGGCGTTGAGCGCCAGCAGGTTCGTCTGGAACGCAATCTCGTCGATCACGCCGATGATGTTCGAAATCTGGTGAGACGACTGCTCGATGCGCTGCATGGCATCGACGGCATTGCTGACCACGGTGCCGGACTGAACAGCGCTGCTGTTTGCCTGGACGGCGACGCCGCGTGCTTCCTCGGCCCGCTTTGACGAGTTGGACACGTTGGCGGTGATCTGGTCGAGTGCCGCGGCGGTTTCCTCGAGAGAGGCAGCCTGCTGCTCGGTTCGCCGCGACAGGTCATCGGCACTCTGGCTGATTTCGTTGCTGCCGCCGTCGATCGAGTGGGTTGCGCCGGCAACCTCACCCAGCGTCTGGCCGAGCTGATTGACAGCCTGATTGAGGTCATGCCGCAACTGCTCAAAATCCGGCGCAAAAGGATCGCTCAGCTGGAAGGACAGGTCGCCAGCGGCAAGACGCCGCAGCCCGTCCGCCAGACCGGCTGTCGCCTGGCGCAGACGAACCTGGGCGGCAGCCTCGGCTTCCTCCTGCATGCGAATACGATCGGCCTCAGCCTGCGCACGGTTGGCAGCGGCCTCCTCCTCCAGCCGGCGATTGGCAATCGCCGCCTGCTTGAACACTTCAAGCGCGGCCGCCATCAGCCCGATTTCGTCCCGGCGCCCAAGGCCGGGGACCGTGATAGCGGTATCACCGGAGGCAAGCGTGCGCATGGCACCCGTCACCGAGATAATCGGGCGGGCAATCGAACGACCGATGACAAACACAGCCAGGATGAGAACGACAACGGTCGTTGCGAGCGCCGCGATCACGAACACCATGTTGCGCGCCTCGACCCGCTCGTTCTCGGCAAGGTTGGCGACTTTCGCAGCCGCGTAATCCTCGCCAAGCGCGATGATCATCGGCTCCACGGCGGCGTAGCTCTGGGACGTGGCATTGCGCGCGGCCACCTCTTCAAGCACCACCGACGCATATTTCTGGAACGAAGCGCTGTAAGCGTTGAGCGCATCCATGATCGGGCCGCGCTGCTCCGAGGCCTTGAGTTCGTTCGCGGCGAGCGTGGCGAACGTCTTCGTCTCGGCCGCGTGCTGGTCGACGTACTTGGCATCGCGACGGATGATGAAATCCTTCTCGTGGCGACGCAGCATCAACATGCTGACCATCAGGTCGTTGTTCTTCAGCGCGCCCAGCCGATCCTCGATCGAATGGACGGCTTCGCGCATTGCGCCTTCGAGACCCTTCGATGGATCGAGACCGAGCGTGACATTCTTTTCCACCAGCACGCCGAAGTTGGCCGCATAGGCATCGTACTGCTTGGCGATATCGTCCAGCTTCGACTGTACGGCGGGATCGGCATCGCTGCGGAGATCCGCCACGATACCGCGCGCATCCGCGGTCGATTGCTCGAAGCTCTTCACCGAGGCATCGTCCTTGCGCAGCAGAAAGTCTTTCTCATGCCTGCGGTTCTGAAGGACTGTGGTTGCCAGCTTGCCGGTCTTGGCTTCCGCAGCCGCAAACCGGTCCGTCGTGGCGCGATATTCCGCTTCCACGTTCCCCTGCACGATGAATATCGCGGAGATCGCCGCGATACCGAGTAGAGCGACGACCGCGAGCAGAAGCACGCGCTGGCCGATTTTGAGATTAGAGAGGAAGCCGGACATATCAGACCTTTGGTGGCAACAAATGTTAGCCAGATCTGAATGAGATCAATTAAATATAGCTTAAATTCACCCTACGAGTTTCACGCCTATCTGTTTGTATTCAAGAGGTAAAATCCGCAAACTTCAAAACCATTACGCGAAAACCATTCGCGGCTGCCGTTTATGGTGCGTCCGCTTTCTATGTTGCTTATAGTGCCTACGCAAAACCGGTCTATCTGGTCACCCCCAGCCATGTCATTTGGGTAGGCTCCAGAGGAAATGAAATGCTGATCGCCTTTGCGGGACTGCCCGGATCCGGAAAATCATCCTTGGCAAAACTGCTCGCGCGGCGACTTCAGGCAACATACCTTCGCATCGACACCATAGAACAGGCACTGAGGTCTTGGGGATCACTAACGGCCGAGATTACGGCGGAAGGTTATGTAATAGCCTACAATCTGGCGCGTGAAAATTTGCTGGTTGGACAAACAGTCATCGCCGATTCCGTCAACCCAATCGAAACCACCCGCCAAGCCTGGCTCGACATCGCGGCCGACGCGAAGGTTGCAGCCGTACAGGTCGAAGTCGTTTGTTCTGATCCTGTAGAGCACCGCCGACGGATCGAAACGCGCACGACGGATATCGCCGATTTTAGGCTACCCAGCTGGGATGCAGTGGTAACGCATGAATACCAAGCATGGCGGCAACCACGCATTGTCATCGACACAGCAGGGAAGGATCTAACCGCATCTCTCGAAGAACTGATGTCAAAGCTGCCGACAATCGATGCCTGATACTCTCTAAAGCGGCTGGCCACCTTCGAGAAACTTCTCGGCCAGCGTTTCTGGCAGCCGCCGCGGACGACCGCTGGCGTTGATGACCGCGATGATGACCTTGGCGGCGATCAGCAAGGTGTCGCCGCGGCGAATTTCCTGCGTGAGCACCATCTTGGCGCCGCCGGCCTTTTCGGTGTGGGTCAGCACGGTCAGGATATCGTCCATCCGCGCCGGCGACTTGAAGTCGATCTCCATGCGGTGGACGACGAAAACCAGCCCCTCCTCGTCGGCCGTGATGAGTTCGCGCTGTTCGACGCCGAGGCAGCGCAGATAGTCGGTACGTCCACGCTCGAGGAAGTGGAGATAGCGGGCGTGGTAGACGAGCCCGGAGAAATCGGTGTCTTCGTAATAGACCCGCTGCAGCAGCCGGTGACCCGCCTCTGTCAGTTCACCTGAAATCGAAAAACCGTGATCCGCCATAATTTTCTCCAACGTGCCGCCCCTCTTTGGCGCAAGAGTTTCCGCGGTGCAAGCATTGAACAATTGTCACGCTTCCTAAGTAATTTTCGATAGACGCGACAACCAGGAGATGGCGCCATGAAGATTGCGGTGATGGGCGGGGATGGTTTTATCGGCTGGCCGACATCATTGCATCTCTCCGACGCGGGCCACGAGATCCATATTCTCGACAACCTCTCGCGGCGCTGGATCGATACGGAACTCGGCGTCCAGTCCCTCACCCCCATGGATTCGATACAGGAGCGCACCCGCATCTGGCACGCAGAGACCGGCCGGCGCATTCACTTCAATCTGATCGATCTCGCCAGAGACTACGAACTGTTGAAGAAATGGCTTGGCGACAATAGGCCCGATGCGATCATCCATTTCGCCGAGCAACGCGCCGCGCCCTACTCGATGAAGAGCGACCGTCACAAGAACTACACCGTCAACAACAACCTCAACGCCACCCACAATCTGCTCAACGCCCTCGTCGAGCTGCAGCTCGACGCCCACGTCATCCATCTCGGCACTATGGGCGTCTACGGCTATTCGACCGTCGGCGCGGCGATACCCGAAGGCTATCTGCCCGTCGGCATCGAGACGTCCGATGGCGAAACCGTCCGGCAGGAGATCCTCTACCCCGCCAATCCGGGCTCCATCTACCACATGACGAAGTGCCTGGATCAGCTGCTCTTCCATTTCTATGCCAAGAACGACGCCCTGCGCATCACCGACCTTCACCAGGGCATTGTCTGGGGCACGCATACGGAACAGACGAGACGCCACGCACAACTCATCAACCGTTTCGACTACGACGGCGACTACGGCACGGTGCTCAACCGTTTTCTCATTCAGGCGGCGATCGGCTACCCCCTCACCGTGCACGGCACCGGCGGCCAGACCCGCGCTTTCATTCACATCCAGGACTCGGTTCGCTGCATCGAACTGGCGTTGGCCAACCCGCCAACCCGTGGCGCCCGCGTGGAAATCTTCAATCAGGTGACTGAGACCCACCGCGTTCGCGACCTGGCCGAAACGATCGCCCGGATGACAGGTTCCGAGATCGCGTGGCTGCCCAATCCCCGAAAGGAAGCACCGGAGAACGAGCTGATCGTGAAGAACGAAAAGTTCCGCAACCTGGGTCTTGATCCGATCACGCTGCAGGCAGGCTTGATGACCGAGATCGTCGATGTGGCGAAAAAGTTTGCCTATCGGGTCGACCGGTCGCGCGTTCCCGCGGTTTCGGCCTGGACCAGGGACATCGCTGCCACGCTCAACCGCGATCCCGAAGGCAAGCGGCTGAAATCGGTCTCATGAGCCAAGCGCCGACCTGCCATGCCTATGTGACGCTGGTGACCAATGGCGAATATGCCATGGGGGCCAGGGCGCTCGCCCGTTCACTTCTGCGCACCGAAACCGCGGCCGATATCGTGGTGCTTCACACCGCCGGCGTTAAGTCTTCCGCACTCGCGCCTCTCCAAAAGCTCGGCTGTCGCCTCATCGAAGTCGCGCACCTGCCGCTGTCGGATGCGTTCAACGAACGCCACGCGCGTTCGGCGCTGCATGCCGCGGCCCCTTTCACCAAGGGCCGCAAACCGGGCTTTCATTCGCCGCTCGACAACTTCTGCAAGCTGCGTCTCTGGGAACTCACGGACTACGAAACCTGTGTGTTCATCGACGCTGACGCGATCGTGCTCAGGAACATCGACAAGCTTTTCCTTTATCCGGAGTTCTCCGCCGCCCCGAACGTCTACGAGAGCCTTGCCGATTTCCAACGCATGAACTCCGGGGTGTTCGTCGCAAAGCCGTCCGCTGACACGTTCCGGCACATGCTGGAACGGCTCGATCAGCCCGACATCTTCTGGAAACGCACGGATCAATCGTTCCTGCAGGCCTTTTTCCCGGACTGGCACGGCCTGCCCGTCTACTTCAACATGCTGCAGTACGTATGGTTTACCATCCCCCAACTTTGGGACTGGAAGAGCATTTCGGTCCTGCACTACCAGTACGAAAAGCCGTGGGAAGCGAATCATCCGAAAGCCGCCAAATTGCGGCCGCTGATCGACCTTTGGCATGCGTTCTACGCCGGCGATGAACTGCCGGACATATCGGCAATGGCCAACCCGGAAGAGGCAGCATGAAGGTATTGGTATCGGGCGGAACAGGCCTCGTCGGACGATATATCGTCGAAGAGCTGCTGGCTGCCGGGTATTCCGTCATCATCGGCGGCCGGCATGCCCCGTTGCCGCGTGCCTTTTCGCGGCCGGTGGAGTTTGCGCCGCTGTCGCTCGATCCAGCCCACGATCACATCGACGCCTTCGACGACGCCTATTTCTTCGTTCATGCGGCCTTCCATCACGCGCCGGGAAAATACCGCGGCGGTGAGGGTGACGATCCGGAGACATTCAGACGGTTCAACCTCGACGGCACGGTCCGGCTCTTCGAAGCAGCCAAGCGCGCCGGTACCCGTCGCTGCATCTTCATTTCCAGCCGTGCAGTCTACGGCGAGCACCCGCCGGGAACCGTCCTGACGGAAACCACGCCCGAAAAGCCCGAAACGCTGTACGGCCAGGTAAAACTGGACGCCGAGCGCAGCCTCGCCCATCTGGCCGGGCCCGGCTTTGCGGCGGCCAGCCTCAGGCTGACCGGCGTCTACGGCAATCTTCGCCCCAACAAATGGGACAAGCTCATCGACGACTATCTCGCCGGCCGGCCCATGCTGTCGCGTGCCGGAACCGAGGTCCATGGCCGCGACGTCGGTCAGGCGGTGCGGCTGATGCTGGAAACCGAGAGTTCGCGCATCTCGGGCGAAACCTTCAATATCTCCGACCTCGCGCTGGACACCTGGGACATTCTCGAACCGATCCGTTGGGAGCGGGACTGTTCGAACAGGCTGCCTGCTGCCGCCGACAAGTCCCAGCTGACCCCCATGGACACGGCGAAGATCCGCGCGCTCGGGTGGCAGCCCGGTGGCACGCCGCTGCTGCAGGAGACCCTTCATTTCCTCGCTACCGACGGCATACCGCACAGGCCCACGCAAGCCTGAGGTTGCAAATTGCCCGGGTTTGTACAATCCGGGGAATGGTATGCAGGTCGGATCTACTTCAGCGCTCAATATTCTGCGCAGCACCTCTGTTGCGGTTTCTGACAGCCTCAGCACCGCTGATAGCCCGACCACGGCGCGCTTGAAGATACTCCAGAATTCGGCCAAGGCGCTCGAAACGCTGCGCGAAAGCATGACCACCTCCGCCGACGCGGCCAAGGCTCGCGCCGCCCGCAAGCTGGAAGAAGCCAAGCAGCAGCTACAGATGCTGAAAAGCGGCGGCTTCCCGCCGGAAGTTGTCGCCCGCCTAGCAGCCGAACTCGCCCACAAGATCAGCGCCGCCGCGGCCGAATTCGCATCCGCCGTCGCCGCCACCGCTGCCAGTGCAACCGCCGCCGCGGCTGCCGTGAGCGCCGATGCCGCCACGGGCACATCTGGACAGACCACTGCGGCAGACGCCCAGCCTGCGGCCGCAGACGACTCCGCTTCAAACACCGGCACCGATGGCAGCTCGGCTGAGACAGCGGAGTTCGATGACGCAACGCAGGCACGCAAGGCCTACCAGAACGTCGTCGAAGACGGAAAGACTGCCACGTCGGGCATCTCTTCCGAAGATCGCCAGACGATGGAAGAGTTCAAATCGATCCTCCGCGACGTGAGGCAGCTCATGGACAAGGCAATGCGCGAGTTGCGGGAGAAGAGCGGCTGGCGCGGGCGGAACGACCAGACCGGCGTCGACGGTGCCGCACTCGAGGCTCAAGTGCCCGCCTCGTCGACACCGACCAGCATCATCGTCTGACACGACGCGATTGGCGCGCCCACGTCGCATTCGCGCGTTGCAATCAGCAATGAGCGCTCTATGGTCCAGCAAAACACCACGGCGGACCCCGATGAGCTCGAGAGAAATGAAAGCCGAAATGCGCGCCGAGAGGCTCGCGCTCCGTGACGCCATACCGGCCGATACCAGGATCGAGAAGAGCCTGGCGATGGCCGACCATGCAGGCGAGGTTATCGCCTTCGCGCGCGGCACGATCATATCCGGCTTTCTGCCAATCCGCTCGGAAGCCGATATCCGGCCGCTGATGGCGCGGCTGCAGGCGCGTGGCGCAAGATTGTGCGTACCCGCCATTCTTGACCGCCAAACGATCGTCTTTCGTGAACTGTTGCGCGAGGCGCCACTCGTGAGCACGGGCTTCGGCACGTCAGGCCCCGGCCCCGATGCCGCCGTGCTCGACCCGGAGATCATGCTCGTTCCGCTCTCTGCCTTTGACGCCCGCGGCCACCGGATCGGCTACGGCGCCGGTCATTATGACCGCGCAATCGACCGTTTGAAGCAAAAAGGCATGCATCCGAAACTGATCGGCATTGCATTCGACTGCCAGGAAGTGGCACATGTGCCCGACGAGCCGCACGATGTAAGCCTGGATGCCATCCTGACAGAAAGCGGCCTACGCTTTTTTGCCTCTTGGATTGGATAGCAATGCGACTGCTTTTTCTGGGTGACATGGTCGGCAAGACGGGACGTACGGCGGTCTGGGATCGCCTGCCCGGCCTGATATCGGACCTGAAGCTCGACTTCGTGATCGTCAACGGCGAGAACGCCGCGGGCGGCTTCGGCATCACCGAGGACATTTTCCTCGAGACGATCAACGCCGGCGCCGATGTCGTCACCACGGGCAATCACGTCTGGGACCAGAAGGAAGCCGTCGCCTTTGCCGGTCGCCACGACCAGTTCCTTCGCCCGGCCAACTATCCGCAGGGAACGCCCGGCCGCGGCTCCGGCCTCTTCTATGCGCGCAACGGCGCCCGCGTGCTCGTCGCCAATGTCATGGGCCGAGTCTTCATGCATCCGGAACTGGACGACCCCTTCAAGTCGGCGGAAGCAATTCTGGCCGCCTGCCCGCTCAAGGAGCAGGCCGATGCGATCATCTTCGATTTTCACGCGGAAGCGACGAGCGAAAAGCAGTGCTTCGGCCATTTTGTCGATGGCCGGGCCAGCTTCGTCGTCGGCACCCACACCCACGTCCCGACTGCCGACCATCAGATCCTGAACGGCGGCACCGCCTATCTCTCGGATGCGGGGATGTGCGGCGACTACGACTCGTCGCTCGGCATGGACAAGGAAGAACCGCTGAACCGCTTCATCTCGAAAATGCCGAAGGGGCGCATGGAAGCCGCTACCGGCCCCGCGACGATCTGTGGCGTCGGCGTCGAGATTTCCGACGCAACGGGACTTGCGGAAAAGATCGCGCCGCTGCGCCTCGGCCCGAGGCTGGCAGAGACCATTCCGGAGTTCTGGCGATAACCTTGGCGCCCGCTGCCATGACATAAAAGTGAGCAGCGGCCCCGGATTTCAGGTGGACCGACATTTCCTCTTGCCCCATGCTCGCGGATAACGCGCTGCGGAGGAAATGGCATGAGGCTGCATTTTCTTCTCCTGGCAATGATCTGCCTTCTGTCCCTTTCAGCTGCAAACGCCGCTGTCGCGCAAGAGCAGCGAAGAACCGTGAGCCAGTGCCAGGCAGTTGCCGAGGCGATCCCGAAAGCAACCTTCATAAGCTTCACCGGCTCCACGCCGCCGACGCCCGCAGGCATCACCGAAGAGACGGTGAAGATCACCTATGTCGGCCACTCGACCTTCCTCATCGAAACACCCGGCGGCATCTCGATCGCGACCGACTATAGCGGCTGGTACACACCGCCGCGGTTGCCGACCGTGGTGACAATGAACCGCGCACTCCTCCCACTATACGCTGACGCCCGATCCGGGCATTCGATACGTGCTACACGGCTGGAGCGACGTGCCCGGCGAAAAGCCGAAGGTCGACCTCACGGTAGGCGATACTTATATCCGCAATGTCACCACCGATATCCGGGGCAGCTACGGCACCGCGCAACCGGACGCGAACTCGATCTTCATCTTCGAGGTGGCAGGGCTCTGCATCGGCCATCTCGGCCATCTGCACTACGAGTTGACCGAAGCCCATTACACGGAGATCGGCAGGCTGGACATCATCATGGTTCCCGTCGATGGCGGCCTGACCATGGGTGAGGACAGCATGAGCCGGGTGGTCAAGCGCCTCCGGTCGTCGCTCATCCTGCCGATGCATCAGCCGCGGCCGCTGAAAAGCTTTCTGGCGATGTTCGGCCCTGATTTCGACATCACCTACGCACCGACCAACACGATAACGGTCTCGATGCGCACGTTGCCGAAGAAGCCCCTGATCTATGTCGCCCAGGGGATGCAATAAAAAGCCCCGGGAGCTGAAAGCTCCGGGCCGGCTTGCACCATTCGATGGCGCTCAAGCAAAATGCAGATGCTGCCTCACGCCGACATCCGGCATCTTCTCGTCCCCGAGATTGGCCTTGGCGATCTCCCAGCCGAACTTGAGCTTGCTGCCGGTCGAAACCCAGATCTCAGCATCGTCGACATGCATCGCAAGCATCGTCAGGTTCGGGTCCTTCTTGCCGTCCTCATACCAGGCAGCAACGACCGAGTTCCAGTACTCATCGATCTTCGACGGATCCACCCGCAGTTCGATCTTCCCAGCAAGGCAGGCGTGATAATCGTGATCCTTGCCGACGAGGCAGAAACGCGCCCGTGTGCCGGGTTTGATTGCGCGCGTGAGCTCCGCGTCGCACTTGGTGTAGAACCAGATGATGTTGGTCTTCGGGTCGGCATGGGGCGCCATCGGCTGCATGTGCATGTCCGCACCCTCGACGCCGAGCATGCCCGCATGCACGTCGTTTACCTGATCCCAAAGCTGGCGTGCCGGGTGTTCCCGTGCCTCGTTGAAACTGGCCATCGCACTTCCTTCCGTTTCGAGAGTCCGTGGTTTGAAACGTAGGCATCCCCGCTTTGTTCCGCTGCGCACAATGAGCTGCAACGTTCCGTCGCACCCGGCAACGCGACGCGCCTGGCGCCTCGCACTGGCCCAAATCCGCGTCGTCGAGAAGTGCCGGAGGGTGGGTCGCAACCCGGCCGACAAACCGCTTTTCCCTTGAACACGCCCGATTTCGCTCTTATAAGGCGGCCCATTCCTAACAATAAGACGTGAACAGGGGTGCCATGGCTGGCCATTCACAGTTTAAAAACATCATGCATCGCAAGGGCCGTCAGGACGCCGTGCGATCAAAAATGTTCTCCAAGCTCGCGCGCGAAATCACCGTTGCCGCCAAGGCCGGTCTTCCCGACCCGACTATGAACGCACGCCTGCGTCTGGCGATCCAGAACGCCAAGGCTCAGTCCATGCCGAAGGACAACATCGACCGCGCCATCAAGAAGGCAGCCGGTGCCGACGGCGAGAACTACGATGAAGTGCGCTACGAAGGCTACGGCCCGGGCGGCACTGCGATCATCGTCGAAGCGCTGACCGACAACCGCAATCGCACCGCATCCAATGTCCGCTCGATCTTCACGAAGGCCGGCGGTGCGCTCGGCGAAACCGGTTCGGTCTCCTTCTCCTTCGACCATGTCGGCGAGATCACCTACAAGCTGTCGGCCGGCGATGCCGACAAGATGATGGAAGCGGCCATCGAAGCCGGTGCCGACGACGTCGAGACCGACGAAGAAGGCCACTACATCACCTGCGCGTTCGAATCCCTCGGCGAAGTCGCCAAGGCGCTCGAAGCGACGCTCGGCGAAGCAGAGACCGTCAAGTCGGTCTGGCGTGCCCAGAACAACGTACCGGTCGACGAAGAGCGCGCGCAGTCGCTGATCAAACTCATCGACAGCCTCGAAGACGACGACGACGTGCAGAACGTTTTCTCGAACTTCGAAGTCTCGGAAGAAGTTCTGGCCAAGCTCTCGGCCTGATCTGATCCAACTTGGTTTATCCTGAAAAGCCGGCCCCGGAAACGCGGCCGGCTTTTCGTTGTCCACAGCCCTCGCCGCCCGGCACTTCACATCCTGCCGCCGGCCGGTAACACGTTCGTTACCCCGAGCCCCTCGTTAAGATCTCGCTAACCCTCCCCGACTTGAATGCGTCGCATTCGCTCCAGCCGGTCTGTCTCAAGGCCAGCCTCTCTCACACTCTCGGCGGGGAAAACCACCCATGAAAAGATCAGCCCTCATCCTCTCGTTCACGCTGCTCGGCGCGGCATCGGCCATGGCGCAACCGACCATGGTCAAGCAATTCGAGGACTGGGGCGTCTATTCCTATAAAAAGGGCGGGCAGACGGTTTGCTACATATTGACCGTCCCGAAGGCGATGGAGCCGGCAAGCGTCGACCACGGCCGCAACTTCTTCGTCATCGGCACGGCCCCGAGCTCGGGATACGAGCCGCAGGCGATCATGGGCTACGACCTCAAGCCGGGGTCCCGCGTCAAGGTTGAAATCGGCGACAAGGCCTTTTCCATGTTCACAAAGGGGAAGTCCGCCTGGGTTATCGAAGAAGCGCGTGAGCCGGAGGTGATAAGCGCCCTGCGCTCGGGCAGCAATATGACCGTTCAGGCCCAGTCGCTGCGCGGAACCGCCACCAGCTATACCTACTCCCTGAATGGCGTGACCGCCGCCCTGAAGCGCATGAGCACGTGCAACTGAGGATGGCCACGCCTCATGCCACAAAGCGGACACCTCTGGCTCGACGTGGCTTAAAACGTCTTCTTGCCCTCTGTTGCCTGGGCCTGGCCCTCACATGCGCCCCGATCGCCGCCAACCCTCTGCAGCCGCAGGCACCCGCTGTCAACGGCCCGAAGGGACGCGAGACCGGCCTTGCCGTGCCACGCTTCGTCTCGCTGCGGTCGAAGGAAGCGCGTATGCGCGTCGGCCCGTCCCTCGACTACGGCACGCTGTGGATCTACCGGGTGGCTGGCCTGCCGCTGGAGATAACCGCCGAATATGGCAACTGGCGCCAGGTCAGGGACAGCGACGGCGTCTCCGGATGGATGCATCGCGCGTTGCTCGCCAGCAAGCGCACCGCACTCGTCGGTCCCTGGATCACCACGCCGGTCGCCATCCGTGCCGCACCCGGCACCTCGACGACGATCCTTGCAAGGCTTTCGCCGAGAGTCCGCCTCGCGGTCCACTCCTGCGACGGCGACTGGTGCCATGTGGACGTGACGGAACACCACCTCGAGGGCTTCGTAAGGCAATCCGCGCTTTGGGGCGTCTATCCGAACGAGACGATCAAGTGACGAGCGGCGTCACTGCGCGCCGCCGCCGAGAAACGCCATTCTGGTGAAGATCGTGTAGTGCGCCTCGGACGCCATCATCGCCACGAACACCAGCACCAGAAGCGGCGGTAGCAGGATCGCGTAGACGAGCGCCAGCCGTTCCCAGGCCATGTGCATGAAGATGGCGACGATCAGTCCGGCCTTGAGCATCATGAACAGGATGATCAGCGACCAGCGCGGATAACCCTGGATGCCGAGATAATCCACCAGGTAGGAAAAGGTACTGAGCACGAACAGCAATCCCCAGACCACCAGGTAGAGCCTGATGGGATGTTGCTGGCCGGAATGGGTTTGCGCCTGTGCCATGATGCCACCTCACCAGAGATAGAAGAACGCGAAGATGAAGACCCAGACGAGATCGACGAAGTGCCAGTAGAGGCCCATGATCTCGACGATCTCGTAGCTGCCCTTGCGGCTCGTGAAGAAACCTCGCTTGCCCGTCTCGAAATCACCGCGCAGCACCTTGCGCGCCGTGATCAGCAGGAAGATCACACCGACCGTCACGTGGGTTCCGTGAAAGCCGGTGATCATGAAGAAGGACGAACCGAACTGTGCCGCTCCCCATGGATTTTCCCAGGGCCGCACGCCTTCGGTGATCAGCTTCGTCCATTCGAAGGCCTGCATGCCGACGAAGGACGCCCCGAGCGCTGCGGTCAGGAGCATCAGCGCCGCCGTCTTGCCGCGCTCGTGGCGATAGCCAAAATTGACCGCCATCGCCATCGTGCCGCTGCTGCTGATCAGGATGAAGGTCATGATCGCGATCAGGATCAGCGGCACCTCCTGCCCGCCGATATTGAGCGCAAAGACTTCGCTTGGATTGGGCCAGGGAACCGGTGTCGACATTCTGGCAGTCATGTAGGCCAAGAGAAAACAGCCGAAGATGAAGGTGTCGCTCAGGAGAAAGATCCACATCATGGCTTTCCCCCAGGAGACGTTCTTGAACGCCCGCTGGTCCGACGAGAAATCGGCGGCAATGCCGCGCAGGCCGGTGCGGCGCAAGAGAGCCCCCTGGTCGGTATCCGTGCGGGTGAGTTCCGTCATCGTCCCCCTCCTAGCTAACCAGTTGACGGCAGAGATCGACAAGGTTGTTCGCCCAGCCGGTGAACAGTGCGAGGAGCACCAGCCAGACGATCAGCATGAAGTGCCAATAGGTGGCGCAGAGCTCTGTGCTCAGGCAAAGCGCTGCCCGCGGAGAGCGACTGCCCGCTGCCGCCCTGATCCTGACACGGCCGAGAACGGCAAGGCCGCCGAGGATGTGCAGGCCATGCAGGCCAGTGAGCATGTAGAAGAAACTGTTGGCAGGGTTGTCGGCAAGGACA
Organism: Hyphomicrobiales bacterium; assembly: GCA_900489925.1. Lineage (GTDB taxonomy): Bacteria > Pseudomonadota > Alphaproteobacteria > Rhizobiales > Rhizobiaceae > Rhizobium. Next base: position 52,441 of record UEHQ01000011.1, read on the forward strand.
TAACCCGCGGCCGCCATCTGTCGCCACGCCACAAGCTGACCGATGAGAAACAGGACCGCGGTGGCGAGAGCCGCGTCGAGTGCGATCCGCGTCGCCTCCCCGCCATCGCGCCTCGCTTCGAACGTTGCCCATTGGATCGCCGCGCAGCTGACGACCAGCACCGCGGTGTTGACCCAAAGAAGCCGTGGCACCGGCGGTGACCACCAGTCCGCGCCACCCATGCGGACGAGATAGGCGCTGACCAGCAGCGAAAACAAGGCACCCACGACCGCGAGGAAGATGCCGAGACCGATCTTCGCCACCGGCATCGGCGAGCCCTGACGGGCTGCGACCTCTCCGACGCGCCCCGCCTCGAGCCAGGGCTTCGACATCAGCCGCTGGCCGCTCATCCACCGACCAATGATGAGCGCAAGGCCGGCCATGAAGACAAGGATCGCGCTCATGCCGGCGCCCTCGTCAAGCCGTCCGGCTGGTTCTGCGGCACGAAATCTTCGGCCGCACCCGGCACGCTGTAGTCATAAGCCCAGCGATAGACGATCGGCAGTTCCTTGCCCCAGTTGCCGTGAGCCGGCGGGGTCTGCGGCGTCTGCCACTCCAGCGTTGTCGCCCGCCACGGATTGCCCCCCGCCTCGCGCCCGTGCCGCAGGCTCCAGGCGACGTTGAACAGGAAGACGAGTTGCGCCGCCCCGACCACCAGCGCCGCAACCGTAATGAACATGTTGAGCGTGTGGACCGAGGGCGGGATGAAGACGGTATCGCCAAGCTCGTAATAGCGGCGGGGGACGCCGATCAACCCGATGTAGTGCATCGGAAAGAAAATGGCGTAGGCACCAAGGAAGGTGATCCAGAAGTGGATACGCCCCAGCACCTCGTCGAGCATCCGCCCGGTAATCTTCGGATACCAATGGTAGATCGCTCCGAACACCACCATGATCGGCGCAACGCCCATCACCATATGGAAATGCGCGACAACGAACATCGTGTCGGAAAGCGGCACATCGACCACCACATTGCCCAGGAACAGTCCCGTCAGCCCGCCATTGACGAAGGTGACGATGAAGCCGAGCGCGAACAGCATTGGCAATGTCAGATGGATATCGCCGCGCCACAGCGTCAGCACCCAGTTGTAGACCTTGAGCGCCGTCGGGATCGCGATGATCAGCGTAGTGGTGGCAAAGAAGAAGCCGAAGTTCGGATTCATGCCGCTCACATACATGTGGTGCGCCCATACGACGAAGCTGAGCGCGCCGATGATCACGATTGCCCAGACCATCATCCGGTAACCGAAGATGTTCTTGCGCGCGTGCGTGCTGATGAGATCAGAGACGATGCCGAAGGCCGGCAGCGCCACGATATAGACCTCCGGATGGCCGAAAAACCAGAACAGATGCTGGAAGAGGATCGGGCTGCCCCCCTGAGATTTCAACTGCTCGCCCATCTCGACGATGGACGGCATGAAGAAGCTGGTGCCGAGCAGCCGGTCGAACAGCATCATGACGGCGGCGACGAAGAGTGCCGGAAAGGCCAGAAGCGCCATGACCGTCGCGGTGAAGATCCCCCAAACGGTGAGCGGCATCCGCATCAGCGTCATGCCGCGCGTGCGCCCCTGCAGCACGGTGACGACATAGTTCAGCCCGCCCATCGTGAAGCCGATGATGAAGATGATCAGCGACGACAGCATCAGGATGATACCCCAGTCGCGCCCGCCTGGTGTGCCGGACAACAGCGCCTGCGGCGGATAGAGCGTCCAGCCGGCCCCGGTCGGCCCGCCCGGGGCGAAGAAACCGGCGACCAGCACGAGCACCGCCAGCAGATAGAGCCAGTAGCTCAGCATGTTGGCATAGGGAAACACCATGTCGCGGGCGCCGAGCATCAGCGGGATCAGGTAGTTGCCGAAGCCGCCGAGAAAGAGCGCGGTCAGAAGATAGATCACCATGATCATCCCGTGCATGGTGATGAACTGGTAATAGTGATCCGCGTCGATGAAGGAGAAATAGCCTGGGAATCCGAGCTGCAGACGCATCAGCCAGGAGAGCACCAGCGCCACGAAGCCGATCGAAAAGGCCGTCAGCGAATACTGTATCGCAATGATCTTGGCATCCTGGCTGAAGACGTACCGCGTCCACCAGCTCTTCGGATGATAGAGTTCGACATCCGGAACTTCGGCAGGTGGTACGATGCCGCCGGCGGTGCTGGGAATGTCAACCATCGCATACCCTTCCTTCTCACTTCACGCCATGACCACGCGCAGACGTCAGTTGGCCGGCGCCACCGCTGCCATCAGCTGTGAGTATGTTTGCTGCTGCTGAAGCCAATTCTTGTAGGCCTCCGCGTCGTCGACCACGACCGAGCCACGCATCTGCGGATGCCCGACGCCGCAAAGCTCGGCGCACAGCACCTCGAATGTTCCCGTCCGCGTCGGCGTGAACCAGAAATAGGTGACCGAGCCCGGTATCATGTCCATCTTGGCGCGGAATTCCGGAACGTAGAAATCGTGCAGTACATCGAGCGATCGCAGGTGGACGCGCACCGACTTGCCAAGCAGCAAGTGCAGATCGCCGCCTGATATGATGATGTCGTCGAGCCCACTCGGATCGCTGGCGATGACGCCGAGCGGATTGTCGGCGGTCACGGCCGTGTTGTCGGCGCGCCCGAGCTTTCCATCGACACCGGGAAGCCTGAAATTCCACTGCCACTGCTGGCCGACGACCTCGACCTCGCCGGCGTCGGGCGGCACGGTCACGAACTGCTTCCACACCACCAGCCCCGGCGTCAGCATGGCCGCGACACCAAGCGCCGTGCCGCCGGCAAGCAACCACTCCAGCCGCTTGTTCTCAGGCTGGTAGGCAGCGGTCTGGCCCGGCTTGTGACGGAAGCGAAAGACACAGTAAGCCACAAACAGGATCACCGCCACGAACACAAAGCCCGTGATCCAGAAGGTGATGATGAGGGTGTTGTCGATGTAGCTCCAGTTCGACGCTATTGGCGTCCACCACCATGGGCTCAGGAGGTGGAAAGCCACCGAACCGACGGCAATCAGAACCAGAACCAACACGACGACCATGGGCTCCTCCCGAGCCGCAAACCAGATCGCGGACAAAAATCCGCAACCGTCGCGCGTTTACTTCAGCACTATCTCATAAATATGGGTTGGCGGCAATTATTCGATCGGCGCCGATGGATCGACGTCGCTCGCTCTGGTGAGCGGTCGCTATTTCGAGAACTGCTCGAGATAGGCGATCAGATTGGTGATGTCCTTGTCGTCCTTGAGGCCGACGAAGGTCATCTTCGTACCCTTCACCTTCAACTTCGGGTCGTGAAGATAGTCCCGCAAGGTCGCCTCGTCCCAAACGAGACCGCCCTTGCCGGCAGCCTGCATCGCGGGTGAATAGGCAAAGTCGGGATGCGTGCCGGCGGTTCGCCCGAACAGATGGTTCAGCGAAGGCCCCACCTTGTTTTTGTCGGTATCGGCGATATGGCACACCGCGCATTTCTTGAAAACGGTCTCCCCTGCCGCAACATCGCCTTCCTGGGCCACAGCCTGGAAGGCGAAAAGACAGACGACCGGTATGCTCATGACAGCAACAAGGCAACGCATAGCAATCCTCCTCTAAAGGTTGCCCCAGACAGGGTCGGCCCTCCCGAGCCGGCCTGCTGTCCCATTCGCCCGCCACAGGCAGGCGATTGGCATGCACTGTCACTAGAAGCTATGCTCCGCCTGTACGAAGTCAATTCGTCCAAACAGCGGTGCCGCCGACTGTCGTATTTGCCGCAGACCTTAAGCGGCGGCAGCGCGCCGGAAGTTGCCCAGCCCGGCAAAGAGTTCGACGGACTTCAGCCGTGTCTCGATATCGTGGATCGGCATCGAGATGATCACTTCATCGGCCTGCGTGTCGCGCAGGAATTCCGTCAGCTTGGCCTCGGCGGTCTTCTGCGAGCCGACGACGGCATAGCGAAGCGTATGTTCGACCATCGTCTTTTCCATCGGCGACCAGAAGCTCTCCATGTCGCGGATCGGACGGGGGAATTGCCCGCGGACATTGCGGCGCAGATTGACAAACTGCTGTTGCGCGGAGGTGAAGTGATACTGCGCCTCCTCGTCGGTGTCGGCGACCGACCCCATGACACCGACCATGGCATAGGGCTTCTCAAGGACGGCGGAGGGCTGGAAGCGATCGCGGTAGATATCGAGCGCATCGAGCAGCGAATCCGGAGCGAAATGCGAGGCGAATGCATAGGGAAGCCCCAGCATCGCGGCAAGCTGAGCGCTATAGAGGCTGGAGCCGAGCAGCCATATCGGCACGTTGGAATTCATTCCCGGCACAGCCAGGATCGCCTGGTTTTCGACAGGCGCACCAAGCAGCTGCTGCAGCTCGACGACATCGTTCGGAAAACTCTGTGCGCCCGCGTCGAGATTGCGACGCAGCGCCTGGGCTGTCCGCATGTCGGTGCCCGGCGCGCGACCAAGACCGAGATCGACGCGTCCCGGAAACAGCGCTTCCAGCGTTCCGAATTGCTCCGCGATCACAAGCGGCGAGTGATTGGGTAACATGATGCCGCCGGAACCGATACGGATGCGCTTCGTCGCCGCGCCGACGTGACCGATCACCACCGCCGTCGCCGCGCTGGCGATGCCGGGCATGCCGTGATGCTCGGCCAGCCAGAACCTGTTGTATCCGAATTCCTCGGCTTTCTGCGCCATCCGCGCCGAAGCATCCAGTGACTGACGGATCGTACCGCCTTCCGGAACAGGGGAAAGATCGAGAATCGAGAAGGGAACCATGGGAGGGCCTGTCGGTAATTGGACTGAATGCCCTATGTAGGTGCTCGCACAGGCTGACCAAAGGGCGTCGGAAGAAAAACGACGGTAGCGGCTCGCCACCACCACCATGCCGTGCCTGCAAAAGCGAACGACTTTTCGAGGATCACTCGCCCGGCGGGCGATGCTCGCGAAGGTAGCGCACCGCAACGCCCGCCGGAAGGTCGCTTCGCCCCATCGTCTTCGGGATACCGACGCGCTGTGCAAGGTAGATGCTGGAATGCCCGCTGAAGAGGTAGGAGACGAAACAGGCCACGGCGAGATAGACCGCGTGCGTGGTGCCGAACAGTTCCATGCCCATGATCAGGCAGGCGAGCGGCGTGTTGGTGGCGCCCGCGAAAACCGCGACGAAGCCGAGTGCCGCGAAGAGATCGACCGGCGCACCGAGCACGCCCGCCAGGGCGCTTCCGAGCGCTGCACCGATAAAGAACAGCGGCGTCACCTCGCCACCCTTGAAGCCGGAACTCAGGGTCACGACCGTAAACAGCGTCTTCCAGAACCAGCTCCAGTAATCGACATGCCCAGGCTGGAAGAAACCCGGAATGGTCGCATCCCCGGGATTGGGCGACCAGACGCCTAGCCCCAGATATTCGCGCGTGCCAAGCAGATAAACGAGCAACAGCAGCACTGCGCTAGCTAGCACCGGACGCAGCAGCGCATAGGGTATCGCGCTCTTCAGCACAGCCGAAAGCCGATGCGACACCTCCGCGAAGAGATGCGCCATGATCCCGAAGGCGACGGCGGCCATGGTTACCTTGACAAGCAGCAGCGGCTGCAGGTGAAAGCCGACGGCCGCACTCTCAAGAAAGCTGATGTGATATCGGGTGTGCTCGATGCCCCAGGCATGGCAGGTCCAGTCCGCGACGATCGCCGCCAGCAGCGCCGGCAGCAGGGCCTCATACTGGATGCGACCGATCGTCAGCACCTCGAGTGCGAACACGGCACCCGCAATCGGGGTGCCGAACACCGCGCCGAAACCGGCCGCGATCCCCGCCATCAACAAGATGCGCGTCTCGGCCGGGCTCAGCCTGAACATCCGCCCGAAGGAACTCGCGAGGCTCCCTCCCATCTGCACCGCGGTCCCCTCACGACCCGCCGAGCCGCCGACGAGATGAGTGACGACGGTCGAAACCAGGATGAACGGCGCCATCCGCAACGGCACACCGCCATCGGGTTCGTGGATCTGGTCGACGATCAGGTTGTTTCCACCCTCCGCAGCACCGCCGAAACGGCCATAGACGAAGACCATCGCGAAACCCGCGACCGGCATGGCATAGATCAGCCAGGGATAGTCGAAGCGGAGCGCGGTGGCCTCATCAAGCGCCCAGAGAAACAGCGCAACGAGCGAACCGACCACAATGGCCATCGGGGTGACGACGGCGGCCCATTTCACCAAGGCGCGGACCTGCCGTAGACGCAGGCCGACAAGATCGGAGAAACCCATCAGAAGTTTCCTCCGGCGCTCACATCAAAACGGCAAGACAAGGATGATTTGTTTCCAGGCACGACTCTACTCCTTCGCGTCAGCGCGTTGAGTAGGAGTCATCAGCTTCATCAAGGAAGCGGTTCGACCGTTATTGGTCCGGCAGAATCCATTACCGTGCGCATTGGATAGGCGAACAGGCCTTCGGCTGTCAACAGCGTCGGGAAAACATAGGCTTCGGGCAGCCCGACCGCCCGCTACATTCCCAGCGGCAATCGCGGGACCGTTTTCCGCGTCGGTGGCATGGCGACGGCTGTAACGACAAGCAGCGTCGCGCCCCATCACCGGCCCGCAACCGTTGCGCTGATGTAGTGGGTTAAGGTGAGAAACCGCGTCATCCCAAGAGCCTCGGCCAATCGGATGGAAGGCCGGTTCGTGTCCTCCACCTGATAGCGAGCAACAAGTCCCCGGCGTTTCAGTTCAGCAAGTGCCGCTTGAACGACACCGCGAGCCAGACCGCGACCACGCGCCTCGGGAAGCGTATAGACACCACCGATTTCCCATATGTCGCCATCGATTTTAAAGGCGAAACAGCCGGACAGGCACTCGCCGTCGACCTCCGCTGTGGAGGTGAACGCCTCCCCACGCTCCATGAGCGGTTGCAGCCACGCGGCAGGGTGGCCCTGTGCTGCAAAAAGATGAAAGGGCGCCTCTGCAGCAGCCGTTCCGATGCGCGCCGTTTCACCAGCCAGGGGAAAATCCGTTGAGGTGTAGGAGATGAAGGACGTCCGTCTCTCCAACGGAAACGCCTCTCCGGCGATCGCCCTGTCATCGTCGGAGCAGAGCTTGAAGACAAGCACGCGGTCACGCGGCACAAACGGCAGCAGCGAGCGCGTCATCTCCGGTTCATCACTGGCGATGATCGCCGACGCATGCGCATCGGGATAAGTCGCAAGATCATATTCGCTGAACGCGTGGTCGATCAGCAAAAGCGTCGCGACACGATCGCCCGACACAAGCTGATGGACACGCACACCTTCAGGGCGTGAGATGAGAAATTTCAGCAGCACGACATTGGCGAGCGGCCTGCGTCGCAGTGTCGTCAATATCTGATCCGGATCGGTTTGGGCCGACAGCATTCGCGGCACCTTCGGGGCGGGAGAGTGGAAAAGCCCGCAAATACGGGCTTTTCCTTCGTTGTTCGATCAGCCCTTGCGACGCAGCACATGCACCTCGGCGCTATGCTGGTAGTGGCTCGGCGCCAGGGTAAAGTTTGCAAGCTGCCGGTCCATCTCGCCCGCCTCGGTGGCAAGCCGGTGGATCGCTGCGGTGGTCTCTTCGACCATGGCCGCATTCTGCTGCGTCATCGTATCGAGTTCGGCCACGGCGGCGTTGATCTGCCGAAGCGTATCGGCCTCCTCGCGGGTCGATTCCATGATCTCGCTGATCTGGCCGTTGATGGCCTCGACGTGGCTACCGATCCCGGTCAACGCCTCACCTGCCCGCTCAACCAGCGCAACGCCGGCCTCGACCTCATGGGTGGATTTCTGCAGCAGGTTGGCGATTTCCTTGGCCGCGCTCGACGAGCGCTGCGCCAGTTCGCGCACTTCCATGGCGACGACCGCAAAGCCCTTGCCTGCCTCGCCAGCGCGGGCGGCTTCGACGCCCGCGTTCAGGGCCAGAAGGTTCGTCTGGAAGGCGATGGAATCGATCACGGTGATGATCGAATTGATCTGCCGCGAGGATGCCTGAATGGCTTCCATGGCGGCAATCGTGTCGCGCATGATCTGGCCGGACCCGGTCGTCTCACGCTTTGTGTCCCGCGCGATGCGCTCGGCCTGCTCGGCGCGCTCGATCTGGACACGGACGGATTGAGTGATCGCGTCGATGGCATTCGCGGTTTCGGTGATGGATGCCGCCTGCCGCTCGGTGCGGCCCGCCAGTTCGTCGGCGCCGGTACGCATCTCCTCGGAACCGCCGCGCACCGCCATCGAGTTTCCGCCGATTGCCGTCATCGTTTCGCTGAGTGCGGCGAGCGCCTGGTTGAAGTTGACGCGCAACCCTTCCAGTTCGTTCGGGAAACGGCGGTCGATCTGATAGGCAAGGTCGCCATTCGCCAGATGATGCAGGCCCTCGTCGATCGATTCAACGACGTCCTGCAGGGTTTTCGCTTCAGCTTCGCGCTCGGCCATGTGCTGCTGGCGATCCCGTTCGGCGCGAGCACGGGTCTCGGTGCTTGCAGCCTCCATCTCCCGGCTCTCGATCAGCGACTGCTTGAAGCGCGCCAGGGCCTTTGCCATGGTGCCGATCTCGTCGCCACGGTTCTGGCTGCCGATCTCGACATCGAGGTTGCCGTCAGCAACCTCGCGGGTGACGCCGGCAAGCTTCGCCAGCGGCGAAAACAGCATCTTGGTAATGATACCGGTCGCAATGGCCATGACGATAAGTACGGCGATCGCGATCATCGTCAGCAGGCTGGCGATTTCGATCGAGCCGGCATTGATCTCGCTGAGACGCACGCTCTCTACCACGAGATAGCGTCCGCCCTGATAATCGATGCCCTTGACGTAGGCGCGTGCTGCGCCGTCCGCGCGGCTAAAATCGTCCACTGTCATCGTACTGCTGGCCAGCGCATCCTTCACAAAGGTGAAGGGGGCCGTATCCAGCGTGACAAGCTGGCCGCTCGCGTCGACCGCAACGGCGGAGCCATCGTCGGACACGATTGCCGCCTGCGCGGTGCTGCCCGATACGATGCCCTTTGCCAGGATGTTGGTGAAGATGTCGTCACGCACCTTGAAGAGGAAGATCCCCTTCGGCGCCCCGAGCTTGACGATCGGCACCGCATAGAAGATCGCGGCCTTGCCGGTCGCTGCATCAACGCGAAGTCCGGAGAACGCGGCCGGCGCGGAATCGTCGGTCGCATTCTTCGCGTTCTCGAGAGCCTTGGTGAAGGCCAGCCCCGCCCCCGTCGCTTTCCAGGCATCCGCCTTCAGATTCTCGGCAAACTCGTCGCCCTTCTTGTAGGAGTAGAGAACGTTGCCATCAAGATCGGCGATCAACAGGTCGCTGAACGGCGTGTTCTCCAGGTCGCGGGCAACCTCGCTCTGCGTCGTCTCATGGTTCGAATAGTAGAAACCGCTCGGCGCATCCGGCTTCAGCAGCTTCTCGCGCTGATCGGCCGGGTTCGGATTGTTGGTAATGAAGACCTTTTTCAGCTCGGCGCGGGCATCACCCGAGGTCTTCTCGATCGTCTTCCAGCCGCTCTTCAGGCTGGTGATCGACATCTGCAGCGCTTCGATGCGCGCGATGGAATTCGACTGGTTTTCGAGCTGCTGCAACTGTTCCTGCAGCATGTCGCCGCGGAAGATGAGCACGCTCTCCTTGGCCTTCAACGCCTGCTCGCCGGAAATGCGGCTGCTGGCGAAATAGGCAAGACCGTTGATAACCGCGATAGACAGCGCAGTCAGCAGAATAAATGTAGCAATGACCTTGAACGACAGGGACTGGAATCTCTGAGCCATGGAACGACGAACCCCTTCCGGAACGGCACATGACGACCGGACGCGCGAACGTCCGATCGGCAGACCTGAAAACAGAAAACGGGGAGCCTTTGCTTCCGGAGAAGCCGGCTCCTCTCACATTTTATGGACCAAAAGTTGCGCACGGAGTTTAAATTGACGTAAACGGCAACACTCGAAATCAGGCAATGTTTTTGTTTTGTTCACATATCGATGGCAGTTATTTTACAACTGCAATAGGGTGAAGCATGCAAAACACGATTCGCATCATCGGCATTGACCCCGGCCTGCGCCGCACCGGCTGGGGTGTCATCGAAACGCTCGGCAACTCGCTGCGCTTCGTCGCCTCCGGTACGGTGACCTCGGACGGCGACATGGATCTCGCCTCGCGCCTGTGCCAGCTGCATGACGGCCTGGCGGAAGTCGTTCACAGCTATCAGCCGGATGAAGCCGCCGTGGAGCAGACGTTCGTCAACAAGGACGCCGTTGCCACCCTGAAACTCGGGCAGGCGCGCGGTATCGCCATGCTGGTCCCTGCCCGCGCCGGGCTGCAGGTCGCCGAATATGCCCCCAATGCGGTCAAGAAATCGGTGATAGGCGTCGGCCATGGCGAGAAGCGGCAGATCCACATGATGCTGAAAATCCTGATGCCGAAGGTCGAGTTCAAAGGCGACGATGCCGCCGACGCGCTTGCCATTGCGATCTGCCATGCCCACAATCGCGGCGGCAACCGCATGCGGCAGGCAGCCCTGGCCGGGTGACCATAGTGACAGAGGCGGGTCGCCCGCCGCTTTTCTTTGCCTTATCAATCCCCCTACCCCTGACGGACCCAACTCATGATCGGCAAGCTCAAAGGCACCATCGACGAAATCGGCGACGACTATGTCCTCGTCGACGTGCACGGCGTCTGCTACGTCGCCTTCTGTTCGGCACGCACGCTGTCGCGGCTCGGCTCTGTGGGCGAGGCCTGCATCCTTTTCATTGAGACCTACGTCCGCGAGGACCAGCTCAAGCTCTTCGGCTTCATGACCGCGCTGGAGCGTGAATGGTTCAACCTGCTACAGAGCGTTCAGGGCGTTGGCGCCAAGGTGGCGCTCGCGGTCCTTTCGACGCTGACGCCGAGTGAGCTTGCAAACGCCATCGCCTTGCAGGACCGTACCGCCGTTTCCCGCGCCCAGGGCGTCGGCCCGAAGGTTGCGGTGCGTATCGTCACCGAACTGAAGAACAAGGCGCCGGCCTTTGCGGGCGAAGCATCCGCCAATATCGGCCTGAAGCAGGAGCTGGGCGAAGGTGTTGCCGCCGCACCGGTTGCCGATGCCGTCTCGGCGTTGACGAACCTCGGCTACTCCCGCGACCAGGCCGCCAACGCGGTGGCCGCGGCGATGAAGACCGCCGGCGAAGGCGCCGACAGCGCCAAGCTCATCCGCCTCGGCCTGAAGGAGCTGGCGCGGTGACCTGTGCATCTCGGCGGGGTGCCAAAATGGCCGGCTTGGTGTATTGGTCCACAGTGTTTGAAGATTGGAAAGTGCCAGCATGAGCGACGCCGCGCGCCTGATATCCTCGGAAAAGCGAGGCGAAGACCTGGATGTGACGCTGCGCCCGCAGTCGCTGGACGAGTTCACCGGCCAGGCGGAAGCGCGCGCCAACCTGAAGATCTTCATCGAGGCTGCGAAGAACCGCGGCGAAGCGTTGGACCACGTGCTCTTTGTCGGCCCGCCGGGCCTCGGCAAGACGACACTGGCCCAGATCATGGCCAAGGAACTCGGCGTCAACTTTCGCTCGACCTCGGGCCCGGTTATCGCCAAGGCCGGCGACCTTGCCGCGCTTCTGACCAATCTCGAAGAGCGCGACGTGCTCTTCATCGATGAAATTCATCGCCTCAGCCCGGCCGTCGAGGAAATCCTCTATCCTGCGATGGAAGATTTCCAGCTTGACCTGATCATCGGCGAAGGACCTGCCGCCCGTTCGGTCAAGATCGACCTGTCGAAGTTCACCCTGGTTGCCGCCACCACCCGCCTCGGTCTGCTCACAACGCCGCTGCGCGATCGCTTCGGCATTCCGGTGCGCCTGAGCTTCTACACCGTCGAGGAGCTGGAACTGATCGTGCGGCGCGGTGCGCGCCTGATGAACCTGCCGATGACCGACGACGGCGCGCGCGAGATCGCACGACGCGCCCGCGGCACCCCGCGCATTGCCGGCCGTCTGTTGCGCCGTGTTCGTGATTTCGCGGAAGTGGCAAAGGCGGAAGCGGTCACCCGCGAAATCGCCGACGAAGCCCTGACCCGCCTGCTCGTCGACAATATGGGGCTCGACCAGCTGGACAAGCGCTACCTCAACATGATCGCCGTCAATTTCGCCGGCGGGCCTGTCGGCATCGAGACCATCGCCGCTGGCCTGTCGGAGCCGCGTGACGCGATCGAGGACATCATCGAGCCCTACATGATCCAGCAGGGCTTCATCCAGCGTACACCGCGCGGTCGCGTGCTGACGGCAACCGCCTGGAAGCACCTCGGCATGCAGCCGCCCAAGGATCTGGAAGCGGCACAGTTCCGCTTGTTTCAGGAAGACGATTGACCCCAGCGGTTAGCGACAGAGCAGCGGAGACAATAGCGATGCCCACCTTCGACCCCTGCCGCTCCCTCCGCAAGCTCGCCTATAACAACGCCCTCGCAAACAACCGCCTGCACGCCGCCTGCGCTCGCCTTGCGCCAGGCGAGTTCGAGGCAACCCGCGTGAGTTTCTTCCCGTCGATCAAGGCGACGCTCAACCATATCCTCACGGTCGATTGGTTTTACGTCGACGCCCTCGAAGGCGGCACACTCGGCCCGAAAGCCTGGGAGGTCGATGAGCCGTGCGACAATATCGCGGACCTCGCCCGCGCGCAGGCCGCCGTCGACCAACGGCTCGTTGCCCTGGCGGAAGCGCTAACCCCTGAGAGCATGATGTCGACCGTCGATCTTCACCGCAGCGGGCGCATCCAGCAGGAGCGCATGGAAGATGTTCTCGCCCATCTCTTCCAGCACCAGACACACCATCGAGGTCAGATCCACGCCATGCTTGCCGGCACCAGCGTCGCGCCGCCACAACTCGACGAATTCATCGTCGCCGACGACGCGCGTTTCCGGGGCGACGAAATCGCCGCCCTCGGATGGAGCGAAGACAAGCTGATGCGCTAGCCCTGCCACCTCAATCCTGCAGGCGCGACTTCAGCCCGTCGATGATCGTCTTGCTGAGAAGCTCGTAATTCTCGTCAAAGTGATGATCGCCGGGAAGTGTTATCACCTGTACACCGCTGTCCTTCAGATCCGGGCAAGCCACTTCATCGTCGTCCTCTGTGCCATAGATACACTGGACGATCTTCGGATCGACCTTCTTCAGATCCTCCACCGGATCGCCGCCGGCACCTTCCGTCTTCTGGCCAAGCCAGCCCATGACAGAGATCTGGTAGTCGACGGCGTGCGAAAGAGACAGCAACGACATCTGTGTGACGGCGCTCTTCGGCGCCGCCTTCAGCCGCGAAAAGGCGGCAGGCACGACGTCGGCACCGAAGGAATAGCCGACCAGCAGCACATGCTTGACCTTCCATTGCTTGCGGTAGAACTCGATGATCCTGCCGAGGTCATCGGCCGTTTCCTGCGGCTTGCGCTCGGACCAGAAGTAGTGAAGGGAATCGATACCGACGACCGGGATGCCCTGCTTCTGCAGCGAGGCACCGACCTCCTTGTCGATGTCGCGCCACCCGCCATCACCGGAATAGATAATCGCCATGGTGTCGAAGACCGGCTTGGCATCGAGGATCGTCAGCGGAAGACCGAGCGCGTTGTCGGCGCTGCCGGATGCGGCGATCAGGTCGTCGAGCGTATCGCTAAGGGTGGTCCAGGCGTCATCCTCGGAATCGCGGATGTCGATATCGGAGTGCTCCCTCTTGAGATCCTCAACATGCGCCCGCCCGTCCTTGCTCGCAGCCGAGGTAAAGGACGCAATGATCGGATCCGGCAGGGAGATATCACTCAGCCCATAAATCATTCGGTCGCCGACCGTCTGCTTCTTCGCCGGCGTGCAGAGTTCCTGCTTCAACGGAATCCCGGCAACGGGATCGACCGCCAGCGTCTGGCCGATGGTCGCATCAGGGGTCTGGGCGGCAATGGCAAGCGCCAGCGCGCCGCCCTCGCCGATCCCGGCGATGATAGGCAAATGATAGGCGCTGTTGCCGGCGGCACGCTGAACCTGCTGGCTCAGCGCCTCGATGTCGGAAACGAGGTAGATGCAGCCGTCGTTCTGGCTGACGTCGTACTTCCGCATGGCGTCGATGTAGGAGGGGAAGTCGACGCCAATCACGACGGCGCCCTGGCCCACCAGCCTGTCGGCTTCGGCCTTTTCCTTGTCGCCCCAGCCGGCGGCGTCCGAAATCAGCATGACAGCGCTCTTCACATCGCCAGTAGGCAGGAAGATATGCGGTGACGGGATAAGACCCGTTTCGAAGCTCTGCGTCGTTTCGCTTGCCGCTCTGGCAGCAGGTATCGCCAGCGACAGCGCGCAGACGGCTGCAAGAAGGTATCTTTTCATCATTTCCTTACGACCCCTTTCAATCCGCCGCCGATCAGGAGCGTAGCGTCCATCAATGCGATCATCGGATTGCCTCCTCCGGAAACCGCAAGATAACGCGGATGCCATTGAGGGTGAAACTTGGATTTGAAAGCCCGCAGGCCCTTGAAGTTGTAAAAGCGTTCGCCGTGCTCGAAGACGGTGCTGCCGATACGATCCCATACAGGTGCAGCTTCACGCTTCGACATGCCCGATAGCGGCGCCATGCCGAGGTTGAAATGCGCGAAGCCTTCGTTGCGCAGATACTCCATGATTTGGACGAAAAGAAAGTCCATTGACCCCTTTGGCGCGTCCGGCGAAAAACGCATCAGATCGATGGTGCCTTCGTCCTTCGCATCTGTGATCAGGATATTGGCGAAGGCTACGATCTTTCCCTCGCGCTTGAGGATGCCGACCGGCTGGGCCGCGATATAATCCGGTTCAAAGGCCCCGAGCGAGAACCCCTTCTCCTTGGCATTGTGATCTTCGAGCCAGGCATTGGAAACGTCCGCAAGCGCCTCCATCAGGGCAGGAACGCCCTCGGCGGGAATCACCTCGAATTCAAGTCCGTCGCGCTGCGCGCGGCTGGCGGTCTGGCGCAGGTTCGCCCACTTGCCGCCCTTCATCTCGAACGTCTTCAGATCCGATACGGCAAGCTCACCCAGCTTGAAGGCGCGCAGTCCGGCATCGGCGCAGTGCGAGAGCAGTGCCGGCGAGATCTGATAGAACACGGCGCGGCATCCGGCGGCGCGTGCGGTCTCCACGAAGCGCCACACAAGTTCCGGGATCGCGCTGCGATCGCCGATCGGATCGAACAATGCGATCCAGGAGCGGCCCTGCCGCCCGTACATGATGAAGGCGTCGCCCTTTTCCGAGAACATGATGCTCTTGTCGGCCATGCGCACCAGATTGGCGTCGGCGTAACGCTGTTTCTCGACAATATCGACTGCCCGCTGCAACGCCTCGTCGGACGCCGGCTCCGGCCGCGTTGTTGCAGGGCGCAACAGGCTGAAGATGGCGATTGCCGAGGAAATGATGGTGATGCCGAGCACTGCGCGCAGACCACGCGGCGCCTCGCCAGCAAACTCGAATTGCCACCAAAGCTCGTTGCTGTATTCGACGTCGCGGTAGACGAAGAGCAGGATCACGATCGAGCCGACGCAGACGACGGCAATCGCCGTCAGCCAAGATGCCGTAAGCGTCTGGTTCAGCAGCGATGCATGGCGACGAAACAGGCGACGGCTGGCAAACAGGCCGAAGATCAGGAAGGCAAGGAAGCAGGCTTCGACAAGCGCAATGGCCTTCAAAAGCGAAAGCGCGAGAGCAGCTGCCGCGGAAAGGATCGAAACCCACCAGGCACCATCCAGCCGTTGGCCAAGGCCACGCGCCGCGACCACGAGCGTCAGCCCGAGCAGGCTGGACAGGAAGTGGGCGCCTTCGACGATCGGCAGCGGCAGGTAGGTGGACAGGAATTCGAGGTTCGAATCCGGGGTCGGCGTCACGCTCGAAAAGATCAGCATGACGCCGAGAAGCAGCGCCAGCGTCGACAGCAGCTGCGGCATGAGACGGATGCCGATCCGCCGCACACCGGTTGCGACAGGATGATCGGCGAAACGCCGCAGCTCGGTCGCCGAAACTGCCAGAACCGCGATGACGAGCGGCAGGACATGATAGATCAGGCGATAAAGGACGAGCGAACCAAGCACCGCATCGATGTTCACCGCACTGCCGAGCGAAGCGATGATGACTGTCTCGAACACGCCAAGGCCGGCGGGAACGTGGCTGAGAACGCCGAGACCGACGGCAATCGCATAGATCGCCAGGAACACCGGCCAGCTGATGGCCGTCTGCGGCAGCAGCACGTAAAGAACCGTGGCGGAGGCCGCGATATCGAAAGCGGCAACCAGAAACTGTCGGGACCATGTCGCCGAATCCGGCAGGCGGAGCGACAACTTGCCAAGCTCCAGTACACGTCCGCCACTCCCGAGAATGACGAGCGCGCCGAGGACAGCCACGATCGATCCGCCCACCAGCCGCAGCAGCAGGCTGCTGACATTCACCAGCGGCGCGATCTCGTCCGCAATGGCGAGAAGCGCGATCGAGCCCACGCCAGCCAGCCCGAGCCCGAAGGCGACGGTGACGAAAGCGATCACGCGCCCGATCTCTTCCGGCGTCAGGCCAAGGCGCGAATAGGCGCGATAGCGGATGGCACCGCCGCTCAGAGCGCCGAAGCCGGCCGTGTTGCCCACGGCATAGGCACTGAAGGCGGTCAGCGCCACCTGCGGGAACGGCAGCCTCTTGCCGACATATTCGATCGCGTTCACATCGTAGAACACCAGCGCCAGAAAGCTGAGGGCGGTGAAGAACAACGCCAGCAGGATCGAGCTGACCTTCGTATCGGCAAGCGCCTGTACGACGTCATCGTAGCGAACCTCGTTGGTCAGCTGGACGATCGCGTAGCCGACGATACAGAATACGGCCAGCGTCGCGACTGCCGCGAGCTGCGTGCGATATCGCCTGAAGAAACCACGCAAAGCGGATTCTTCCATATCCTCGATTTCTTCTAAATTGCCGTGCCCCGACATCTCGTTCCGTCGCAATCTTCCATCCAGGCGGGAATCATGTTCCGCGTACGCAACATAATCGGCATGTTGGCAGAGCCATACATGCACGCGCTACCCCAGCGCCGCTTTCGACGTTTGCTTCTAATTTAATTGGGGCAATTTTGGCGCAATCGCCGCCCTAACACATTGCATTTTCGTAAGGTTGGCGATCGCTACCGCTCGATCCTGCCGAAGTTGGCAGGATTTCACGCTGCGGGCTCCCCACCCGCAGCCTGAACGGCGGTGAGACGCGCCGCTGCGGCATGACCTTCCGCCTCGCGCCCTTCGCTGGAAACCTGCACGGTCGGTACCGCGAACTCGATGCCGTTTTCCTTGAAAGCGTTGCGGATCATGGCAAGCGCGTTGCGCCGGATGACGAACTGCTCGCCGGGCTTGGTCATCATCGCCAGCCTGATCTCGATTGCGAAATCACCGAACTGTTCGACACCCTTCATCTTCAAGGTCTCGATGATGTTCGGACCCCAATCCGGATTTTCCAGCAGTTGTTGGCCGATTTGCTTGATCACCTTCTTGGCCTTCACGAGATCAGTGTCGTAGGTCACCTTCAGCGTGATCTTGTCGATGGTCCAGTCGCGGTTGAGATTCTTGACGGCGCCGAGCTCTCCGAAGGGGACGGTCGTCAACGGTCCGCGATGATGCCGGAGCCGGACCGAACGCAGGCTGAAGGCTTCGACCACGCCCTTGTGGCTGCCGCTCTCGATATACTCGCCAATGCGGAAGGCATCGTCCCACAGATAGAACATGCCGCTGATCACATCCTTGACGATCGTCTGCGCCCCGAAACCGACCGCGACACCGACGACGCCGGCACCCGCAATCAACGGCCCGATTTCCACGCCGAGGCCGGAAAGCACCATCAGAACCGCGATCACCGCGATGACGACAGCGAGAATGTTGCGGAAGATCGGCAACAAGGTCTGCAGCCGCGCCCGTCGTGCCTTCTCCTCGTCGTTGGAGGCGCCGTCCAGCGGCGAGTCCTCCAGGCGCCCATTGATATAGGCACGTGCCAGATGCCACAGCAGATCAGCCGCGAGCAATATGACGATGCCGCCGATAGCCCCGCGGGTAATGCGGTCGATCATCGTATCGCCCGCTGCCATCCGGTCGGCAGCAAATCCAAGGATGCGCCCCAGCCAGATCGCCGCAAATGCAATGATGACAGCGCGCACGCCGCGATCGAGAAGCACCGCCGCGATCCGGCGCTTCGCGAGGAACCCGGCCTCCGCCTGGTGCAGCGAACGTACCGCCAGCGTAGCAACCCGCAGCGCACGTGGGAGAAGCACCAGATAGATACCGATCCATAGCAACAGGCCGAAGCCGGCGACCCACAGCAGCCAGAGGAAGACGAAATAGATCGTCATCAGCCAGGAAACGGTTACGCTCCGGTGTCCCTCCTCGACGGGGCGCGACCAGACGGCCTCGGTGGCGATCAGCAGCAGCCCGATGCCAAGCGTATACGCAGCGAGGTAACGTGACCCAGGCGAAAATCCGAGCGGCAGCATGAGCTGGATGATCACCCAGCCGAAGGCAAAATAGATCGCGAAGATTGCCGTGCGCCGGAACCAGAAGAGTGCCGTGGCTCTCGACACCTCACGCATGCCGTCCGGGCGCGGCAGTGTCAGGAGCGCGACCAGCAAGCGCCCCAGCGAGATCGTCAGGCGCGCCACGATCAGCGCGATGGCCACGGCGATCGCCATCGACTGCGTGATCGGCGGCCAGTTGAAGAGAACCAGCGGCACCAGCGTGGCCACACCGAAGACGAGCGCCGGCACAATGCGATAGGTCAGGTTGGCGGCAGCGTGATGCGCGACGGTGACAACTTCTCCATCCTCACGCTTGATCTTGGGCTTCGGGACCAGCACCCGAAACAGCAGCTCGACGATCGCGCCTGCGAACAGCAGCGTCAGAACCTTGATCGCGGTGAGCCCCCAGCCCGCGGGCTCGACTTCCCGCTCGACGGTTGCCGAGGCGGCCTCGACTTCGTGCGGCAGCCCCATGGCCGCCTCGGTCACGAGGTCGAAGTGCTCGCGCGCATGGCCCAGGAACTCCGACAGAACCGACATCTGGTCGTCCATTTGCGGGGTCGTGGCAGGCGCTGTCTTCATCTGCGCCGCCATCCACTGCTTGACCTGTGGTGTTTCCATAAGTTGCAGCATCTGCCGAACTTCCGCCGGTGGCGGCGCGGCAGGCGCAGCGGAACTTGTCGCGGGCGCCGGCGTCTGTGCCACAGCGCTCCCTGCTGCCATTCCCACAATCAGCAGCACAAGCCTGAGCAACGTGCGCGCACCATTTACCACACCCATCCGCCGACCCCTCCGGTCTGGTTATCCCTCCGCACCTTATATCGCCCTGCGGGAAAGAAAAGCCCGCGCGGCGGATGCAGCGCGGGCTTGATAGTCGTTCAAATGGAGTAACTTAGCCCTTGGGCTTTTCTATGTGGCCACCGAAGCCCGCGCGCATCGCCGAGAGCACCTTGTTGGCGAACTCGTCGTTGTCGCGAGAGGAGAAGCGGCCATAAAGCGCAGCGCTCAGAACCGGTGTCGGCACGCTCTCGTCGATAGCGGCCATGATCGTCCAGCGCCCTTCCCCCGAATCCGAGACACGGCCCGCATACTGCGCAAGCTGCGGGTCGGCATGCAGCGCATCCGAAGTGAGATCGAGCAACCAGGAGGTGATTACGCTGCCGCGACGCCACACTTCAGCGACATCCTGCAGATTGAAGTCGTAACGGTAATGTTCGGGATGCGCGAGTGGCGCGGTCTCGGCGTCCGCCTCGTGCGTGGCCGATCCAATATTGGCATGCTTCAGGATGTTTAGCCCCTCGGCATAGGCGGCCATCAGCCCGTATTCGATGCCGTTATGAACCATCTTGACGAAGTGGCCTGCGCCATGGGGGCCGCAATGCAGGTAGCCTTCCTCGGCCGTGCTGTGAGGGTTGGCGGCGCGATTGGCCGAAGGCGGCGTCGAGCCGGCACCCGGCGCGAGCGTCGCGAAGATCGGCGACAGCGACTCGACGATGGCCTTCTCGCCGCCGATCATCAGGCAATAGCCGCGTTCCAGACCGAAAACGCCACCGCTGGTGCCGACGTCGACATAGTGAATGCCCTTGGTGATGAGCTCCGCGCCGCGGCGGATATCGTCGTGGTAGTACGAGTTGCCGCCATCGATGATGATGTCGTCGTCATGCAGCAGCGGCAGAAGCTGCGCGATCACCCTGTCGGTGATTGCCGCCGGCAGCATCAACCAGATTGCACGGGGACGCGAAAGCTTGGAGACGAACTCCTCAAGAGAAGCGCTGCCGACAGCGCCCCTGCCAACCAGATCGGCGACACTTTCCGGCTTCGCATCGTAGACGACGCATTCATGGCCGCCGCGCATCAAGCGCTGAACCATGTAATTGCCCATACGGCCTAAACCAACCATGCCAAGCTGCATTGTAATTCTCCTGGGAATCTAATCGATATAATTCCCCGAAATTAGCACTCGCACCGGCACAGGCAAGCGAAGTCTCCGTCACATTTGAGTCATGAGATGAAGACGCAATGGCAGCAACGGGACTCAAGCCCCGTACCGCGCATCAATATTCCCGCGCAGTCGCCTGCTCCCCGCGCATTTCGCTCTGGAAAAACCCTTCGCGCAGATTGATCCCATGCTCGACGAACGCCTTCATGCAGCAGAGCATTTGCGTCCAGCCTTCGCAGTTAAGATAGGTGCCGCGCCGACCGGCTTCATCGTCGCGCCAGCCGTTTTCGGAGATCGTTACCATCGTGCCGCCATCGTCGAGCGGTTCGAAGGTCATCTCGACCAGCGTCTTGTAGCGTACCTTGTCTTCGCCAGTCCCACCGTCCCAGCGCAGCACTATCTTTCGTTCCGGCACAAGCTCCACGACGTCGACCGGAGCATCTTTCCACCAGGTCACTGTCGTGCCCTGCACGAGCGGCGCGCTCGCCCCGCCAATCGTCGTGAAATAGCTCGACAGCTTCTTGGGATTGACGACCGCTTCAAAGACCTCCGCGACGGGGCGACCGATGCGGCCGCCAATACGAATACCGAGGGACATGACTCTTCCTCCGTCCTGCCGTTGATACCGAGACAATCATGTTATAAAAAAATAACATGTCAAGCGAATCGGAAAACGATCCCGTCTTCAAGGCCCTCGCCCATCACCGGCGTCGCGAGATTCTCGACCTCTTGAAGGAAGGCCCGCGGACAACAGGAATGCTCTGCGAAGCCTTTCCCGCCATGGACCGATGCACCGTCATGCAGCATCTGAGAGTATTGGAAGAGGCCGACCTGGTGATGGCTAGGCGGGAGGGTCGCGAACGCTGGAACCACCTCAACAGCCTGCCGATCAAGGCCATCTACGACCGATGGATCAGCGCCTATGCCGGACATGCCTTGTCTATACTGGATCGACTGAAGGGAGATCTGGAGGGATAGCGCTACGGAAGCGCCGACTGGATGGACACTATCACTCGCCCGCTCGTCGCATCCGCGATCGTTTGCGACACCTCCTCCACGATCGCCTGCGGTATCGAAAGAGTCAGGCGGGCACCGGAATCGACAAACTCTTCATTGGCGATCCGCACACCGGCCGCTGCCGCAAGCCGTGCCTTCACGAACGCGAGATCGGAAAAGTTCACCTGCACGGTCGTTTCGACCGTCGCCACCAACTCGACGATACTCGCCGCCTTCAGGCAGGCAGCCGCCGTTCCGCCATAGGCACGGATGAGCCCCCCGGTTCCGAGCAGGACGCCTCCGAACCACCGGGTGACGATCACCATCACCTGGTCGAGCGATTGCCCGTCGATCGCCTGTAGAATTGGCTTTCCCGCTGTTCCGCTCGGCTCGCCATCGTCATTGAAGCGATAGCTCTGACCGATACGCCAGGCCCAGCAATTGTGATTGGCCCCGGCATCCGCATGAGCAGCAAGGAAGTCCCGCGCATCCTGCTCGCTCGCGATCGGTCGGGCAACGGCGCGAAACCGGCTCTTCTTGACGATCTGCTCGAGGGTCTCGATGCGTTCCAATGAAAACATGAAGCTGCCATATCGCCGCGACCGACCAGACCGCAAGCGAAACTATTGCGGGCCGGTAACCGCGCCGATCTGCGCGCTACAACGAAAAACACCCGTTGCAAGGCAACGGGCGTTCTGATCGATGACCTGCTCGCAAGGAGCAGTGTCCAAATTCTTAGCGGGCAACGGCTTCGCGTGCGACGCGCTGGATGTCCGCGCGGTCGATGCCGAGGTCGTGCAGGTCGCGGTTCGACATACGGCCCAGTTCGCTGACCGTCTGACGATACTTGCGCCAGTTATTGAAAGAGCGTGCTACGTTCATGATGATCCCCTTTCTAGGGCTGTCCGGTGTCTGCAGCGGTTTGCTGCGTTTGTCTGTTTGTTGAGGTGAATATACGTCGATGGCCCCGGACCGAACAGCGCTAAAGCGTCACGCCACCCATGCACCAAATGCATAACGATCGGCAACACCCCGAACACTCTGCTGCTTTTTTCGACACGATTGGCAACCTCCAGAGGGATTCTCACTCCCCAATGGGCGGGTATGGTTAAGCGGCGAGCCGGGACAACGTAGGAATTTAAGGATTTTTAAACGTTTTAACGCGCGAACCCCGCTCGATCCACCTAGAATGGGTGGCGCAATCACCCGCAATTTAGGATCGCATGGAAACGTGCATGAGACGCATACGTCATTTGCAGTTTAAGGGCCTCGCCGCCGGCCACCCAATAATGGTCGGTTCTGCCATTGAGAACATACCGCAAATCGCATTGTCAGCGCCCATTTCTTGCGTCAAGACACGCTGCTTTCCGGCATTGACCCAATCCAGCGAGACACGATCTCGCAACAAGGACATCGACATGAAGAAGACCCTCGTCACGGCATTCCTCACCACGGTCGCAGCGCTTTCGACTGGCTCGGCGCACGCTGCCGGCTTTACCGTAACGCCCATGAAGGATGGCGAGAGTTTCCTTGGCTGCCTGGCCCAGAACACCGAATCCGGCATCGGTTTTCTGGCGGTTGGTGACAAGCTTGCCATGTTCGCCAATACCGACAAGTTCCCGATCGAGAAAGGCCAGCAGGTCAAGGGAAGCTGGTCGGTGGACGACGGCGACGAAGCGGAGTTTTCCTCGACCGCCGACAGCGCGCACACCGCGACGATCGATGTCCCGAACGCTTCCGAAGCGGTGGCCACTCTGACCCAGGGCGAGGAACTGAACGTGACCGCAAATGGCATCGATGCAAGCCTCCCGCTGGCTGGCACCGAGCAGGCCTTTACCGATCTGCTCGCATGCATGCAGAAGGAAGGCGCGGAGTAACGCGAAACCGACCGCAGCGAAATCTGTGGCGCGTCTCCGGGCGCGCCTCTTCGAGCAAGCCGTAATCCATAAATGATGGGAAAGTGCGATCCGCGGCAACCGATGGAGGTTTACGATCCTGGGTGCCTACAAACGTAGGTGGGCGCCATATGACCAAGCCCACGAGCCTGATCAGGGACAGCTCCCTTTGGATCGAGTATGGCCCCAGGGATTGTGGTTCCTGTCGAGAGGCGCAGATCGCAGTCTCTATATAAGGCTGAACTTTGGGGTGCGCCAGAGGCTCCGGCGAGGCGCTCCCCATTTATTATCTAGTTGAGTTCAGAGGGCGCGCGGCCGTTCAGCTTGTCGGTAATGCCGCGAATGTGGCCGGTCACCTCGGCGATCGCCGCGGCAACGCTCTCTTCTGTTCGCGCGGTGGCCGCAAGAACCGTGTCTCGATTGCCGCGAAGCGTTTCGAGCTCCGTCTCAAGACTGGCGACCCGCCGCGTCAGCTCTGAAATCTCATCCATGATCATGATCCCGGCCATGACGGTGATCCTGAGATCGCCGATTTCGCCGAACTGGCTCTTGAGATGGCCGACATAGCGGTCGAAGCGGGTCGCGAGATCGGTCAGGTGATCCTCCTGCCCTTCCTCGCAGGCCATGCGATAGGCCTTGCCGTCGATCGTTACCGTTACCTGCGCCATCTCACTTGTCCTTGCTAGCGGTCGAGAACCGCGCGGATCGTTTCCATGGCCGTTACCAGCCGCCGCGACACCTCGCGGTTGACCTCTTCAAGCCGGTTCGCGCGAAATTCCGCTTGATCGAGCTCTTGCGCCAGCTTGGAGCGATCGGCATGAACGCGACGCACCTCGCCTTCGATCTCGCCATGCTCGCGCTGGCTCTCGATGCGCATGTCCACGGCGTTTTCGAGTCCCGAAATCGCCTTCCGCAGCTCGTTAAGCGCTGCCTCGATGGTTGTGCCTGTGGGCGTCATGTCTTTCCGGTTCCCCGCGCAAGACTCGCGAATCGGCGCCAGAAGCCGATCCGATGTTTCAAAAAGGATATGCGGCTCGCCAACTGCCCGTCAATAAAGGCCGCACGACGACAGGCGACCTATCTGTGGATGAAGAAAATCAACCCCCGCCTCTCATGGGTTTTAACTTTTGTAAAACTTAACGGTCAAATGTCTAAAATCGATTGGAACGGCCCGGAAACGGCCCGCAATTTATTGACTTGGCTGATCCAACTGCTATGTGTCAGCCGCTTTCATTGATGGTCCAAAGAGGCTTTAGGCCATCCCCCGACACCCGGAACCTGCGGAAAAGCCATGATCTCTCCTGAACAACACGACCGGATGGCCAATGCGATCCGTTTCCTCGCCATGGATGCAGTCGAAAAGGCAAACTCCGGGCACCCCGGCATGCCGATGGGCATGGCCGATGTAGCAACGGTCCTGTTCACAAAATATCTGCGTTTCGACCCGAAGAAACCACACTGGCCAAACCGCGACCGTTTCGTGCTGTCTGCCGGCCACGGCTCGATGCTGCTCTACTCGCTGCTGTATCTGACCGGCTACCCTGACATGACGGTCGAAGACCTGAAGCAGTTCCGCCAACTCGGCTCGAAGACCGCTGGTCACCCGGAATACGGCCACGCCACCGGCATCGAAACGACGACCGGCCCGCTCGGTCAGGGCATTGCCAACTCCGTCGGCATGGCGATTGCCGAGCGCAAGCTGCGCGAGGAGTTCGGCGCCGATCTCCAGGATCACTATACCTATGCCATCTGCGGCGACGGCTGCCTGATGGAAGGCATCAGCCATGAGGCGATCGCTCTCGCGGGTCACCTGAAGCTGAACAAGCTCGTTCTCTTCTGGGACAACAACTCGATCACCATTGATGGCGCCGTGTCGCTCTCCGACTCGACCGACCAGATTGCCCGATTCAAGTCTGTTCACTGGAACACGATCGAAGTCGACGGTCATGATCAGGCAGCCATCTCGGCCGCGATCGAAGCCGCTCACAAGTCCGACCGCCCGACCTTCATCGCCTGCAAGACGATCATCGGCTTCGGCGCACCGAACAAGCAGGGCACCCACAAGGTCCACGGCAACCCGCTCGGCGCCGACGAAATCGCAGCCACCCGCAAGGCGCTGGACTGGGAATACGAGCCCTTCGTCGTTCCTGCCGACGTTCTCGACGCGTGGCGCGCCGCCGGCACCCGCTCGGTCGAAACGGTCAAGGCCTGGGAAGACGGTCTTTCCAAGGCGTCCGCCAAGGCTGAATTCAACCGCCGCTTTGCCGGCGAACTGCCTGCAGGCTTCGACGCCGCCATCAGCGCCTATAAGAAAAAGGTCGCAGAAACCAAGCCGACGGTCGCAACCCGCAAGGCATCGGAAGATGCCCTCGAAGTCATCAACGGCATCCTGCCGGAAATGCTCGGCGGTTCTGCCGACCTGACACCGTCGAACAACACCAAGACCAGCCAGATGGTGTCGATCACCCCGACCGACTTCTCCGGCCGCTACATGCACTGGGGCATCCGCGAGCACGGCATGGCATCTGCCATGAACGGCATCGCACTGCACGGCGGTCTTATTCCTTATGGTGGCGGCTTCCTGATCTTCTCGGATTATTGCCGTCCGCCGATCCGCCTGGCTGCCCTGATGGGCATCCGCGTCATCCACGTTCTGACGCACGACTCCATCGGCGTCGGCGAAGACGGCCCGACGCACCAGCCGGTCGAACAGGTTGCCAGCCTGCGCGCTGTACCGAACCTGCTGGTCTTCCGCCCGGCTGACGTGACGGAAACGGCTGAGTGCTGGCAGATCGCTGCCAAGACGCAGAACCGCCCGTCCGCTCTTGCCCTGACCCGTCAGAACCTGACGGCTGTGCGCACCGAGTACAACGAGAAGAACCTGTGCGAACAGGGCGCCTACACGCTGGCCGGCAAGGCCGACGCCAAGGTGACGATCTTCGCTTCGGGCTCCGAAGTCGAACTCGCCGTTGCTGCCCGCGCCACGCTGGAAGCCAAGGGCGTCAGCGTCCGCGTCGTATCGGTTCCCTGCACGGAGCTGTTCTTCGAGCAGTCCGAAGCCTACCGCAAGGAAGTCATCGGCAACTCGCCGGTCAAGATCGCCGTTGAAGCCGCCGTTCGCGAAGGCTGGGATGCGTTCATTGGACCGGAAGGCAGCTTTGTCGGCATGAAGAGCTTCGGCGCTTCCGGCCCGGCCAAGGACGTCTTCAAGCATTTCGGCATCACGGCCGACGCCGTGGTTGCTGCTGCAGAAGCCAAGCTTTGATTGATCAAGGAGCGCCTGTCGGCGCTCCTCATTCCATAACGCAAGCCCCTACTCATCGGGAGTGAAACACATGACTGTAAAGGTTGCCATCAACGGCTTCGGCCGCATCGGCCGCAACGTTCTCCGTGCGATCGTCGAATCCGGTCGCACCGACATCGAAGTCGTTGCCATCAACGACCTCGGCCCGGTCGAAACCAATGCTCACCTGCTGCGCTATGACTCCATCCACGGCAAGTTCCCGGCAGAGGTCAAGGTCGAAGGCGACACGATCACCGTTGGCGGCGGCAAGCCGATCAAGGTGACGGCCGTTCGCGACCCGGCACAGCTGCCGCACAAGGAACTCGGCGTCGATATCGCGATGGAATGCACCGGCATCTTCACGTCGCGCGACAAGGCTGCAGCCCACCTGACGGCCGGCGCCAAGCGCGTCATCGTTTCGGCACCTGCCGACGGCGCTGACCTGACCGTCGTCTTCGGCGTCAACCACGACCAGCTCACCAAGGAGCACTTGGTCATCTCCAACGCATCCTGCACGACGAACTGCCTCGTGCCGGTTGTGAAGGTTCTCGATGACGCGGTCGGCATCGACCACGGCTTCATGACCACGATCCACTCCTACACAGGTGACCAGCCGACGCTCGACACCATGCACAAGGACCTGTACCGCGCCCGCGCCGCAGCCCTGTCCATGATCCCGACCTCGACCGGCGCTGCCAAGGCTGTTGGCCTCGTTCTGCCGCACCTGAAGGGCAAGCTCGACGGCACCTCTATCCGCGTCCCGACCCCGAACGTCTCGGTCGTCGACTTCAAGTTCGTTGCCAAGAAGGCCACTTCGGTTGCCGAAATCAACGAAGCCATCAAGTCTGCCGCAAACGGCAAGCTGAAGGGCATCCTCGGCTACACCGACGAGCCGCTGGTTTCCCGCGACTTCAACCATGACAGCCACTCGTCGATCTTCGCGACCGACCAGACCAAGGTCATGGAAGGCAACTTCGTTCGTATCCTCACCTGGTACGACAACGAGTGGGGCTTCTCCAGCCGCATGTCCGACACGGCTGTTGCCTACGCCAAGACCATCTAAGGTCCTCGCGACAAGACTTCGGAAAGCGGCTCGGGAAACCGGGCCGCTTTTCATTTTGGCAATGGCGGACAAACCAACTACGTTTCAGTACGCGGCAACACTGCCGCACATGGCCGGATCAAGAGCTGGCGGGTTCGATATGAGAATCCTGATGACGGTGATCGTTTTGATCATGATCGCGAGCGTTCTGAGCATCAGCCTGGTTGGCGGTCGTCGCTCCACGCAGATTGCCAAGGGGCAATCGCTGATGGAGACGACGCGCACGATGGGGCCGCGCTGATCGGCAGAGATATTTACTAGCGCCGATCTGCCGTTCGCCGTAGTGTCGAGAGGGCGCGAACCGCGCAGCAGCGAGAGAGAATTTGATGGATTACTTTACGATTGAAGTCGGCGGACAGGCCGTTGCGTGTTTCCGTTCGGAAAACGTCGACGACGCCACTCATTTCTTCCAGGCGGAAGACTTCCGCGAGGATCTGACGATCCTGCAATCGCAAGGCAAGCCGGTGTGGGACGGCGTCAGCCCCCTCAACCTGCGCAAGGCGACCGCCGAGGAAGCAAACGAAGTGCAGCATGCCTACGAATTCGACGACGATCCGGACAGAACCATCGATGATGAGTTCGTCGTCTTCCTGATTCCGATCTCCGACATGGATGACGGCGAGGACGACGAGGCGTAACAGACCCCGCGCCGAGAGAATTCGGCCCGCCAAAATGGACGTCGAAGCGCCTCGTCGAGAGGCGCTTCCGCCACCTGCAAGAAAATCTCCAAGAAAGATTCAGCACGGCGCATTCTGCCCTGCTCTCGCCTGATTTGATCCTAAACTTCTCTCAGGCTCACTCTCGAACCGTTCACCCGATTTGCCGTCTGGCAGACCAATCAGCAGCATGACGCCGCAGAAATGCAAGGTTGGCCCATTAGGTCTACCCTTGCGTTGGATTTTGCCGTTAACTGCCGGAGACGGAGCGCAAGAGAGGGCGATTTTAGGCGGCTGCAATATACGGGGGCGGTATTGCAACCTTGATAAGCGGATAAGGGGATCGGCATGGAAGCATTCTACATCGTCGTATTGGTATCGACGACGCTGGTGCTTCTGGCGGCCTTTTCCAGCTTGCTTGCCTTCCGCTTCGGCGCGCCTTTGTTGCTGCTCTTCCTCGCCATCGGCCTATTGGCCGGCACCGACGGTCTCGGCATCCAATTCACCAACAATTACCTGGCCTCCATACTCGGCTCGATCGCGCTTGCGGTCATCCTTTTTGATTCCGGCTTCGGGACGCCGATACAGGCATTCAAGCTGGCCGCGGTGCCTTCGTTGACGCTTGCCTCGATCGGCGTGTTGATGACCGCCGGGCTTTTCGCCATCGCCGCGATGTGGCTGCTGAATTTCAGCTGGCTCGAAGGAATGCTGCTTGGCTCCATCGTCGCCTCGACCGATGCCGCCGCCGTCTTCTTCCTGCTACGTATCGGCGGCATCAACATCCGCGACAAGGTACGCTCGACGCTCGAAGTGGAATCCGGCACCAACGATCCGATGGCGATCTTTCTGACGATCGCGCTCGTCGAGGTTCTGGCATCAGGCGAGCGCTATCACGGCATCAATATCGGGATGCTGGCCATGTTCGTCCAGCAGATGGGCCTCGGCGTCATCCTGGGTCTGCTCGGCGGCATGATGATCGTGCTGATCGTCAGCAAGCTGGAAACCGATCGTGGCCTGACGCCCATCTTCGTTCTGGCGCTCGCCCTGCTCGTCTTCTCGGCGACCGGTGCGGTTAGTGGCAGCGGCTTCCTTGCGGTCTACGTGGCCGGCATCTATGCCGGCAATCGAAAGCTGCCGGGCTATGCCTCGATCAAGCGCTTCCAGGACGGCATGACCTGGCTTGCCCAGATCATCATGTTCCTCGTGCTCGGCCTGCTCGCCACACCGTCCCAGTTCCCGGCCATCGCCATCCCGGCAGTGTTGCTCGCCCTCTTCCTGATCTTTATCGCCCGGCCGCTGGCGATCTGGCTGTCCCTCCTGCCCTTCGACTACACGCAGCAGGAAATCGGCTTCGTCGCATGGGTGGGGCTGCGCGGCGCCGTGTCGATCCTGCTGGCGATCATGCCCATCCTCGGTGGGCTGGAAAACGGGCAGGTCTACTTCAACACCGCCTTCATCATCGTGCTGGTGTCGCTTCTCGTTCAGGGGTGGACGATCAAGCCTGTCGCCAAGAAGCTGGGCCTGATCATCCCGCCCCGCATGGGCGCGGTCGACAAGGTCGAGGTCGACTTGCCGGGCGCGGCCAATCACGAGCTTCTCTCGTACCGCGTGGTCAAGGACAGCCCCGTTCTGCGCGGCGAGCGCATCCCGCGCTGGGCGACCCCTTCGCTTGTCATTCGCGACGGCAAGTCGATGCGTTACCAGTATGCGGGACGGCTGCGCGAAAACGACCTCGTCTACCTCTTCATCATGCCGTCCTACTCTCGCCTGCTGGACAAGCTCTTCGCTAGCCGCGCCCCGGTGGATGAAGACGATGCCGACTTCTTCGGCGCTTTCGCATTATCGCCGGCGCGTCCGGCGTCGGATCTGGATGCTGCTTATGGCCCAGGGCTCCTCAACGAAAACGAGAAGGGGCTGACCATCGCCGAAATGATGCGCCAGCGGCTTGGCGGCAAGGCCGACTATGCCGACCGCGTGCGCCTCGGCTCGATCATCCTGATCGTTCGCGATCTCGATGACCAGGATCACATCAGCTCCGTCGGCATGTCGCTGGAAGCCGTGGAACCTGCGACAACGCTACCTATCTTCATCAATATGCGCGATATCATGGACCGCGTCCGCGACCGATTGAAGGGACGAAAGAACAAGGAAGCAGCGGCCGCCGCGGCGGTGCCCAAAGGTGATGAAAACCCGCGCTGAACGCCTTGCGTCCACGATCATCCTTGCTATGGTCCCCGCATCTTTTTGGGCAATAACGAACGGATCTTTTCCATGCCTTCCTTCAAGACTCTCGACGACCTAAACGACATTGCCGGAAAGCGCGTTCTCGTTCGCGTCGACCTCAACGTCCCGGTAAAGGACGGCAAAGTCACCGACGTCACGCGCATCGAGCGTGTCGCCCCGACGATCCTTGAACTCTCCAAGAAGGGCGCCAAGGTCATTCTGCTTGCGCATTTCGGCCGCCCGAAAGATGGCCCGTCGCCGGACCTGTCGCTCTCGTTGATCGCTCCGTCGGTCGAGGAAGTTCTCGACCATCCGGTGCTGACGGCGACCGACGCCATTGGTGAAGCGGCGGCAGCCGCGGTCGCCTCGATGAAGAACGGCGACATCCTGCTCCTGGAAAACACCCGCTTCCACAAGGGCGAAGAGAAGAACGATCCCGATTTCGTCAAGGCGCTGGCCGCCAATGGCGACATCTATGTCAACGACGCCTTCTCGGCCGCCCACCGCGCCCATGCTTCGACCGAAGGCCTGGCCCACCACCTTCCGGCCCATGCCGGCCGCACCATGCAGGCTGAGCTTGAGGCGCTCGAAAAGGGCCTCGGCAGTCCGGCCCGCCCCGTCGTTGCCATCGTCGGCGGCGCCAAGGTCTCCACGAAGATCGACCTGCTGATGAACCTCGTGAAGAAGGTCGATGCGCTGGTGATCGGCGGCGGCATGGCAAACACCTTCCTGGCCGCCCGCGGCACCAATGTCGGCAAGTCGCTGTGCGAACACGATCTCGCCGATACGGCACGCCAGATCATGATCGAAGCGGCAACGGCGGGCTGCGCCATCGTACTGCCGGAAGACGGTGTCATCGCCCGCGAGTTCAAGGCCGGAGCCGCCAACGAGACGGTCGCGATCGATGCCATCCCTGCAGACGCCATGGTTCTCGACGTCGGCCCGAAGTCGGTGGAAGCCGTCAAGGCATGGATCGAGCGCGCCAACACGCTCGTCTGGAACGGCCCGCTCGGTGCGTTTGAAATCGCGCCGTTCGACAAGGCGACCGTTGCGGCTGCCCAGTATGCTGCCGAGCGCACCAAGGCCGGCAAGCTGACGTCGGTTGCCGGTGGCGGCGACACGGTTTCCGCGCTGAACCACGCCGGCGTAGCCGACGATTTCAGCTATGTCTCGACCGCGGGCGGCGCTTTCCTCGAGTGGATGGAAGGCAAAGTGCTCCCGGGCGTCGCCGTTCTGAGCAAGGTGAAATAATCAGCGCAAGCCGATTTAACAAATTTTACATGTAGATAGACCGCGGCGCGAAAGCTCCGCGGTCTTTTGTTGTCGCCTTGAGCAAAAGCTCAAACATTCAAACGATTAAAAAAGATTCAAACGTTTTAGCCATTTTAGCTGCCGTTTTCCCACCCATAAACTTCTGTTATCGGCGACCTATATTCATCGAAACGCAGTTTTTCGCGATGTGAAGAGTCCTGCCGCTTATCGATCCGCTGATTGATCGATTGAGCATTGCCGATAGGTTTTGAAACAGAAAAAATCCGTGCGCACGATGCGCCGGTCTGAGGGAAGGAGTGAACTATGGTGGACGCGAAGATGTTGAACAAGATCAGTTCGGCGCCAGGATTCATTGCAGCGCTGGATCAGAGCGGTGGTTCGACACCCGGAGCGTTACGCCTGTATGGCATTCCCGACACAGAGTACCAGGGTGACGAGGAAATGTTCCGCCTGATGCACGCCATGCGCGTCCGCATCATGACCGCCCCCGCCTTCACCGGCGAAAAGATCATCGCCGCCATCCTGTTCGAGCGGACCATGGACGGCGACGTCGATGGTCAGGCGGTTCCCTCCTACCTCTGGGAAAAGCGCGGCGTCGTGCCGCTTCTGAAGATCGACAAGGGCTTGGCTGCCGAAGAAAACGGTGTCCAGACGATGAAGCCGATGCCCGATCTGGATGCCCTCCTGGCGCGCGGCCGCGACAAGGGGATTTTCGGCACCAAGATGCGCTCGGTGATCGCCAACGCCGACAGAACAGGCATTGCAGCCGTCGTAAAGCAGCAGTTCGAGGTGGCACGCCAGATCATCGGCAGCGGCCTCGTTCCGATCGTCGAGCCTGAAGTGTCCATCAAGAGCCCGACGAAGCAAGAGGCCGAGGCCATTCTTCGCGACGAAATCGCAAAGCAGCTTGACCTGCTTCCGTCCGGCGAAACCGTCATGCTGAAACTGACGATCCCGACGGTTGCCGATTTCTACGCGCCTCTGATCGCCCACAAATCGGTCGTGCGTGTCGTCGCCCTTTCCGGCGGCTACAGCCGCGCCGATGCCTGCGAAAAGCTCAGCCACAACCATGGCATGATCGCAAGCTTCTCGCGCGCACTGACGGAAAACCTGCGCGTTTCGATGAGCGACGCAGAGTTCGAAGCCAGCCTGGCCGAAACGATCGATGAGATCTACGCCGCCAGCGTCAACAAGGCCTGATACGCTGAAGGCGACAGGACCGTTTCGAAGCGGCGCCTGACGCGCTCATCCGTTCATCCTGACATCGTCCTCGGCCTCGTGCCGAGGATTTCTCTACGCGAGCAAAGCCGGACAGGCTGGCGGCCGGCGAGCGACCGCCAAGACATCGGCACCTAGCCCCCGCCCCCAACAGTTCCGAAAACATCCGAAGATTGTCACCGGCACAAATTTGCGTCTATCGGCGGGCCTCGCCGCGCGCCAGTATGGCGTCCGTAACACGCTACCGGAGCCGCCATGAAAACTGTTGCCTTCACGACTGTCGATGTCTTCACCACCACCCGCTTCGAAGGCAATCCGCTGGCCGTGATGACCGATGCCCGCGGGCTCAGCGATGCCGACATGCAGAACATCGCCGCCGAATTCGGTTACTCCGAGGTTACCTTCGTGTTGCCGCCACAAGACCCGGCAAATACCGCCTGCATCCGCATCTTCACGCCCACCATGGAAGTGCCCTTCGCGGGACACCCCAATGTCGGAACCGCTTATGTGCTACGCCGGCAGGGTGAGGTCTTCGGGCGCCCGGTCGGCGATCATCTGCGCTTTGAAGAGAAGGCCGGCCTCGTGACGGTCAATCTGAAGCGTGACGGCGACAAGCTCACAGCCTCCATTCGCGCGCCGAAGCCGCTTGCGATCGGCAACGCAATAGCGAAGGAAACAGTCGCCCGCTGCATCGCGATCGAGCCTGAGGATATCCGCCTCGCCAATCACGAACCGGTGGTGGCGTCAGTTGGCCTGAGTTTCGTCTTTGCCGAACTTGCGGACCTCGATGCCCTTGGCCGCGCCCGTCCGAACCTTGCCTATTTCCAGGACGCAGCCGCGCCGACTGCCGAGGGCAATCATGACTTCTCACTGTTCGTCTATGTCCGCTCGGACCAAGCCCCATGGACGATCCGTGCGCGCATGTTCGCACCGCTCGACAACGTGCCGGAGGATCCCGCGACCGGTAGCGCCTCGGCAGCGCTCGGCGCCTATCTGGTTTCGCTCGCGCCAGATCCGACCATGAGGGTATCGCTCACCATCGAGCAGGGCGTTGAAATGGGCCGTCGCAGCATCATCGGCGTCGACGTCGTGAAGCAGGACGGCATTGTCACCGATGTGACAATCTCCGGCGCCTGCGCGCCCGTCATGCGCGGCGAAATCGAGTACTAGACGAACAGGTCTCGCCCAACCAGCGCGATGGCCCAGATTGCGAAGGCGATCAACGCGATCTTCCAAAAATCCGCCCGCCGCCGCAGGCCGGGCAAGCCGAGCGGCTTGATCACCTGTATTGCCATCGCCAGGATGAGCAGCAGCGCGATCAGCTTCGTCATGTCTTTATTTTTCCAACGGTTATCAATGTCACAGGACGGACATTATTTCGCGCAACGACTGCATTTATTCATGCCGTAAAGGCATTTGGGGGCACAATCAACAATCTTGAGGCTAGGCGATACCGAGTATCGCCTTATGTGGTTTTTGATCGTCATGCGCAGAGTCTGGGGAAAATGAAAAGAAACCTGCTGTCCGTTGCCGCGCTGCTCTTCGGCACACTCTTCCTCTTCATGGGCAACGGCCTGCAAGGCATTCTGCTTCCCGTCCGCGGCAATCTCGAAGGCTACGCCACCACCACGCTCGGTCTGCTTGGCACCTCCTGGGCGGCGGGCTTCGTCATCGGCTGCCTGGTCGCGCCGAAAATGGTCCGCCGCGTCGGTCATGTCCGCGCATTTTCCGGCTTCATCGCCATCATCGCGATCATCGCACTGGTGAGCGGCATCATCATCCACCCGGTCTGGTGGGTATTGCTGCGCGCCGTTACCGGCTTCGCAACCGCCGGCACATCGATGATCATCGAAAGCTGGCTCAACGAGCGCGCTACCAACGAAAGCCGCGGCGCGATCTTCTCGCTCTACATCGCCATCACCCTCTTCGGCGTCGTCGCCGGCCAGATGATGATCCCGCTGGAAGACGTGCGAACCCCTGTCCTCTTCATGGTGTGCGGCATCTTCTACTGCATCGCCATGCTGCCCACGACGCTGTCTACCGCCGCCTCGCCCCAGCCGCTGAAGGCAGTCAAGCTCGACCTGCCAGCGCTCTATCGCAACTCGCCGGTCTCCTGCCTTGGCATCCTGCTCGTCGGCATCGCCAACGGCGCCTACGGAACGCTCGGCGCCGTCTTCGGCGCCGGCGCTGGGCTGTCCGACACCAGCATCGCTATCATGATGAGCTCGACGATCTTTGCCGGAGCGCTGATGCAGTTGCCGGCCGGCCGCCTCTCCGACCGGATCGACCGCCGCTAGGTGCTGGCCGCCATGTCGGCGGTCGCCGCTTTTGCTGGCATTTTGTTGGCGATTCTGCATCCGTCCTCGCCCGTCTTCATCATCGGGCTCGTCATCCTCTACGGCGCGGTTGCCAATACACTTTACCCGATCGCTGTCGCCCACGCGAACGACTACGCCGCAGCCGAAGACTTCGTGAAGGTCTCGGGCGGCCTTCTCCTGCTTTACGGCATCGGCACGATCATCGGCCCGACGATCGGCGGCCCTGTCATGTCCATGGTTAACCCCCACGCGCTGTTTCTCGTCACCGCGGTCGCCCATGTCCTGATCACCGCCTATGCGATCCTGCGCAGCCGGATGCGGCCTGCCATCCCGGCCGGCAGCCGTGACACCTTCACCACCCTGCCGACGGCGACCTCGCAGACCCTGACGCCCGAAAGCATGTCGCTCGCGGACCGCAACCCGAACAAGGCTCCCGAAGCGGGCGAAGCTGGGTTAAAATCCAACTGAGACGAAAGCGGAGGATTACCCATGAGCTTCATCGAAGACGACCGGCCACAGAAGAAAGCGACTCACGAAATCGGCATGGATCTCTCCATGATGTCGGTCGATGAGCTGAAAAGCCGGATCGAGCTGCTGCAGGCCGAGATCGCCCGCATCGAGGCCGAGGCGGCGCGCAAGGCATCCGGTAGATTGGCCGCAGAAAACCTCTTCCGATCCTGATGTCGCACTTGTGCGGATTCGATCTATATCCGGCACGCAAGCGCTATTTCGGCACAGACTTAATGGGACATTAAGCTTTATAAGGTATTACTACATTCATCCAGACTTGCTCTGGATTTCAGACAGTTTTCCATGCGGTGAATTGGTCTGATTTTTCTCCCTGTTTTACCTTGAGAGCCGCTTTTTGCGGCTCTTCTTTTTTTCTTGGCTGGGGACTAAATCCATGAAACTGTGGAAGTTAACCCTTTCTTAAGAAACGCCTTGCGCAATTGGGCTAAAGCTACCATCTTAATGTCATAAAGACCGGTTGAGGAAACTTTTACCTTTAGCCGGCGTTACCTGACCATAAGTAGATGCGTGCAACAGGGACTATCTAAATGTCAGAGCTTGGATTGAACACAATCAGTTTTGCAGGTCGCGCTGCCGCATCCTCGCAGTTCAAGACGCTGTACTCGGAAGGCATGTCGCTGGTTGAAGAAACCGCCGCCTACCTCGATGGCAACGGCCGCGCTG
Source organism: Hyphomicrobiales bacterium (assembly GCA_900489925.1). Taxonomy (GTDB): domain Bacteria; phylum Pseudomonadota; class Alphaproteobacteria; order Rhizobiales; family Rhizobiaceae; genus Rhizobium. The sequence continues at coordinate 89,028 of UEHQ01000011.1, forward strand.
CTTCCAAGGTTTTGCCGCGCATGGCCTCCGTTCTCTACGCAGCGGAATCGATGCGCCTCACCACCCGCCTGATGCAGATGGCATCCTGGCTGCTGCTGCAGCGCGCCGTCAACAATGGCGAAATGTCGCGCGATCAGGTTTTGGCCGAGAAGAACAAGGTTCGCCTCGATGGCTTCAACGTCGATCGCAATGCACCGGGCTGGAACGATCTTCCGGAATCCTTCCGCGACCTGATCGAACGCTCCCTGCGCCTGCAGAATCGCGTTGCCCTGCTCGATCGCGAGATCTACCGCCCGAACGAGGCGCCGATCGTGCCTGACAACCAGAACAGCGTTCAGGCACAGCTGAGCCTGTTGCAGACGGCATTCGGCAACAACTAAGCCGCTTCGATACCGTATTCATGAAACCGGCTGCGCACTGCGCGGCCGGTTTTTCTTTTGCGCGCCGCTAACAAGAGTGTCGAATGACCTCTGGCCGCTCAAAGGCTTCAGCCGGGGCTCTACGCCTTGCCCAGATGCTTCGGCCAGAATTCCTGATGAACCGCGGCAGCTTCCTCTTCGATGTTTGGGCCATCCACAGCGACGATGCGCGCACCGGTTTCCAATATTGCCCGGCTGGGAACGTTCAAGCCGATCCCAGCAATCTCGCCCAGCCGTACCTCCGAGCACGCAAACACCATTCGTCCGATCCCCGACCAATAGATCGCTCCGGAACACATCGCGCACGGCTCCGTGCTGGTATAGAGGGTGCAATCCGCCAGGAAGGCAGCGTCATAGTGCTGCGCCGCCAGCTTGATCAGGTTCAGCTCGGCATGGTTCGTCATGTCACGACCGGTGAAGACGCTGTTTTCAGCGCGCAGGATGACCTTGCCGTCCTTGACCAGAACTGACCCAAACGGTTCGTCTCCGCGTTCCATCGCGGATTTCGAGAGTGCGATCGCCTCTCGCAAAAACGGCTCATGGCTTTCCATCCCGGTCTCCCTCAAAACTAGAGCCGGATGATCTTGTCTTGGATCGAACAGATTTCCAAGGGCCGCAACCCAGATTCAAGGAGAGGAGCTGCCTCGCGCAACCGAGAGCAAGTCGATGTTGCTGCCTGCGCTTGGCTGAGGGCCGCGCAACAAAAAACCCCGCCGAAGCGGGGTTTTCCAAATTCTGCCATGCAGCAGCGATTAGAGGCCGAGGCCGCCGAAACGCTTGTTGAACTTGGAAACGCGGCCACCGCGGTCCATGAGCTGCTGGTTGCCGCCGGTCCAGGCCGGGTGGGACTTGGAGTCGATTTCGAGGTTCATGACAGCGCCTTCAGAACCCCAGGTCGAGCGGGTTTCGTACTCGGTGCCATCGGTCATGACCACCTTGATCGTGTGGTAGTCGGGATGGATTTCAGCCTTCATAACAATCTTCCTGCCATGCAACGTCCAAATTGACGCATCACGTTGCGACAAGAGGACCGATTGAATAAATGAAGCCGCAGTCGCTTATGGCTACGGCTTCCCATTAGGATGCCGTGCCTATACATGAAGGCCATCAGGATAACAAGAGCCCACAACCGTCTTGCACGGTGTTGAAGGCGATCGGAGATCGAATTGACAGACGAAGTGCAGGCCGGGGAGAAGAAATCGCGTTCACTGAGGCCTCTCGGCAGGTTGACACCCTATGTCATGCGGTATCGCGGCCTTGTCACCGGCGCGCTGATATCGCTCGCGCTCGCCGCTATTACCTCCCTCGCCCTCCCTCTCGCCGTCCGGCGCATGATTGACCACGGCTTTACCCATGCCGACGGCAGCTTCATCAACAGCTACTTCCTGATGCTGATGGTGATGGCGGTCGTTCTCGCGATCGCCAGCGCCCTGCGCTACTACTTCGTCATCACCCTTGGCGAACGGATCGTGTCGGACCTACGCCGCGACGTCTTTGCACACGTCACACGGCTCTCCCCATCGTTCTTTGATGTCAATCAGTCTGGCGAGATTGTCTCGCGGTTGACGGCCGATACGACCCAGATCAAGTCCGCTGTCGGCGCGACAGCGTCCGTCGCCTTGCGCAACCTGATCCTCTGCCTCGGCGCGATGGGCATGATGATCGTCACGTCGCCAAAGCTTGCGGGCCTGGCGCTCGGCGCCATCCCGTTGATCGTCTTTCCGCTCGTCGCCTTCGGCCGCTCGGTGCGCAAGCGATCGCGCGCCGCCCAGGATACACTTGCGGAGGCCTCTGCCTTTGCGAACGAGACCATTGCCGCCACCCGCACTGTGCAGGCATTCGGCGGCGAGGCCGCGGCCGCCGGCCGCTATGGAAGCGCCGTCGAGACCGCATATGGCGCCGCCCGCGCCGCGATACGCGCACGTGCGCTCCTCACCGGCATCGCCATCACCCTGATTTTCGGCAGCGTCGTCGCCGTGCTCTGGGTCGGTGCCCACAACGTTCTCGCAGGCACCCTTTCTGCGGGCACCCTCGGGCAGTTCCTGCTTTACTCGGTTATCGCGGCTGGCTCGCTGGGTGCGCTCTCGGAAGTCTGGGGAGAGCTGTCGCAGGCCGCCGGCGCTGCCGATCGCCTGACGGAATTGCTGGACGAGGTCTCGCCGATCCAGACGCCGGCGAAGCCTGAAATACTGCCTACCCCTGCCCTCGGCCGAGTCGAGTTTTCCAATGTCCATTTCGCTTACCCCTCGCGCCCCGGGCGATCGGCCCTGCATGGCCTGAGCTGTCACGTCAAGCCGGGGGAGACGGTCGCGATCGTCGGCCCCTCCGGCGCCGGCAAGACCACCGTGTTCTCGCTGCTGCTGCGCTTCTATGATCCGCAGCAGGGAGCCGTGATGATCGATGGCGTGGACGCCCGCGCCGTCGATCCGGACGCACTGCGCCAGCGCCTGGCGATCGTTCCCCAGGACGTCACCATCTTCGCCGCCTCAATTCACGAGAATATCGCGTTCGGTCGCCCTGATGCGACGCGCGACGAGGTACAAGCAGCTGCCGTCGCCGCCCAGGCAGACGAGTTCATCACCCGCCTCGACAAGGGCTATGACACTGAAGTCGGCGAACGCGGCGTCACGCTTTCCGGCGGCCAGCGTCAGCGAATTGCCATTGCCCGCGCGATCTTGAAGAACGCGCCGATCCTGCTTCTCGACGAGGCGACCTCGGCACTCGATGCCGAGAGCGAAACGCTGGTGCAGAAGGCGCTGGATGTCCTGATGGACGGACGCACGACCCTCATCATCGCCCATCGTCTGGCGACCGTGCTGAAGGCCGATCGGATACTCGTCCTCGATCAGGGCCGCGTGGTCGAGGAAGGCACGCATCAAAGCCTGATCCGCCATGGCGGTATCTACGCCAAGCTTGCCAAGCTGCAGTTCGAGACCGGTGCGGAAGAGTTTCTGAGCGCCGTCAAGTAAGCCGCCGATAGCACCCACGCGCCCCGCAATCCGATCCCACGGGTTGCGGCAGGTTGCACCTATGCGCGAACATTGACATGATACACGTATAGATTACACTCGGTTTTGTATTGAAACCGTTCGTCATCTTTTCGTGGAGATTGCCAGGTGGATTCTATCAGCTTTGCCGAAACACTCGTGACGCTCGTTGCCGCCAGCGTCGTGATATCGATGCTGTTGTTCTACCGGTCGCTGCATCAGGCACGCGGCTGGTCGTTGACCGACGCCCTTTCGGAAGACGTCACGTTGACGAAGACAGACCAAGCGGGAAATCCCGTTAATGCCGCCGGCAATATCCTTGCCGTTGGAGAAGCCCCCCTCAATATTACCGAGATGAAAGCCAGTTCCAGCAGGTTCATCGCCATGGTCGGAACCGTCGCGATCCTCATGCTTTACGTCGGCTTCGGCCTTGCCTGCCTTCACAGCTTCGCAAGCGGCAAGGGGATTCCCGATATGTCAAATGGCTCGAACTTCTTCTACTCCGGCCTCGTGCTCTTTGCCCCCTACATCGTCAATAAATTCTCCTCGGCATTCTCGTTCTTCAAGCCGTGAAAATGCCGCGCGTTCTGATCGCGACCGGGGTTGCAAAAGACTAAAATATCCAGATGGAATAGTTGTGTTTTTTGTTTTAGGCTGTCCTTGCTGATTTAAACAACATCCTGATTCCGGGAGAAAAAATCGATGTATAAGTTCGAAGTTTATAAGGACAAGGCAGGCGAATTCCGGTTCCGTTTCAAGGCCTCGAACGGCGAAACGATGTTTGGCTCCGAAGGTTACAAGGCCAAGGCCTCTGCCCTGAGCGCGATCGAATCCATCAAGAAGAACTCTCCCGGCGCGACGGTCGAAGACACGACGAAGGCCGAATCCTGACCAGAACCCAGGCGGCGCCACGAGCGCCGCCTCACCTTCTTATAGACAGGCAAGGTTCTCAGGTTCCTGCCGCTCGGCCAACGCCCAAGGCGATATGCAAGGCCGGATCTCGCGAAGAGGTCACCCCTCACAAGACGAAAGCAATCATTTCTCGGTCAGCTTCAGCTCGATGCGACGGTTCGTTGCGCGCGCCTCGGGCGTATCTCCCGGAGTGATCGGCTGAAACTCGCCGAAACCTGCAGCGACCAGACGGTCGGCAGGCACGCCCTGCGCGATCAGGAACTTCACCACGGAAATCGCGCGTGCCGACGAAAGCTGCCAGTTATCGGCATACCTGCCGGTTCCGGCCAGAGGCACGTTATCGGTATGACCGTCGACGCGCAGTACCCAGTTGATCTCAGGCGGGATCTCCTTGGCAACATCCAGAAGCGCGCTGGCGAGCTTGGTCATTTCAGCCTGCCCGTCCGGATTGAGGTCAGCGCCGCCCGATGGGAACAACACCTCCGACTGGAAGACGAAACGGTCGCCGACGATGCGGATATTCTCGCGATCGGAAAGAATTTCGCGCAACCGCCCGAAGAAGTCCGATCGGTAGCGGTTCAGCTCCTGGACGCGCTGCGCCAACGCCACGTTCAGACGACGGCCTAGATCGGCGATCTTCGCCTGCGAACTCTGGTCCTTCTGCTCGGACGCCTGCAGCGCGACTTCGACGGCCGCAATCTGGCTGCGCAAGGCAGCGATCTGCTGGTTGAGAAGCTCGACCTGGCTCATCGCCCGCTCGCTCATCTGCTTCTGCTCGTCGAGTTCCTTGGTCAGGCCACCGATGCGCTGCTGCGCCGCATCCTGTCCGCCCGAGCCGGCAGACAGCAATGCCTGCAGGCGAGAGCGCTCGCTCTCGGCAGACGACAGTGACGCCTGCAGGTTCGCGACATTATCCTCGAGATCCTGCTTGCTGCCCTTTTCCAGAGCAAGTAGCTGCGTCAATTCATTGATCTGGCTGTTCAGCCGGTTGAGCACTTCGTCGCGACCGGAAATCTCACGGCTCAAGATAAACTGACCGACCACGAAGACGGTCAGCAGGAACATGATCGCAATGAGAAGCGTCGACAACGCATCGACGAAGCCCGGCCAATAATCGACGGCGCGTTCGCGACGGCGGTTGCGAGCAAGAGGCATGGCTTACTTGCCCTCGCTCTTCTCGGCCTGCGTCAAACGTTGGCGTTCGGACGATGCATGCTTTTCCTGGGAGCCGATCCGTTCCGCCAGGCGGTCGAGCGTTCGGCGCATGGCTTTCGCTTCGTCCTGCTGGGCTTCGATCCAGTCCCGCAGCATCTGCTGCTCGTTGCGCATGTTCTTCACGAGACCCTGGATGCCTTCGGCGAGATTTGCCATCGCGGCCACCGAACGCTGGCTGCTGGCGCCGCCGTCTTCAGAGGCCTTGCGCATGTAGTCGGACAGAGCCTTGATCTCGTCAGGCGTGACACCCGACGACTGATCGATCGCCGGCACCACGGCATCGGAGCCGACGTCGGTGACGGACGACAGCCAGTTTTCCAGCTCCATGTAGAAGCGATTCTGGGCGCGACCGGCCTGCAGGTCGAGGAAGCCGAGGATGAGCGAACCCGAGAGACCGAGCAGCGAAGACGAGAACGCCTGGCCCATGCCGGATAGCGGCGTGGAGAGCCCTTCCTTCAGTGCAGCCAGGACGTCGGACGACCCATTGGTGCCAGCGTCCAGCGACTGAATGACGTTGCTGATCGAGCCGATCGTGCCGATGAGACCCCAGAACGTGCCCAACAGGCCGAGGAACACGAGAAGGCCGATGAGATAGCGCGAAACATCACGCGATTCATCGAGGCGGTTTGCAATCGAGTCCAGAATGGAGCGGAATGCTGTCGTGGAAAGCCCCGCAAAGGTGCTCCGGCTGCCGATCAGCGTACGCATGGGCGCCAGAAGCTTGGGGTTGCGGTTCACCTTGTCGGCGCTGCCTGCGGCACGAAAGGAATTGAACCAGCGCACTTCAGGGCGAAGCGCCAGAACATGACTGAAAACCAGAATGATACCGACAGCGAGCACGCCGACGATCAACCCGTTCAGTCCCGGGTTATGCATGAACGCCGTCTGCGTCTGCCGAAAAAGAATTGCGGCAATGAACCCGACGATCACCAGAAACAGCACCATAGTCCAAAGAAATGGCATCGGGCTGGAGAGTTTATAGTTATAGCTGCCCGTGGTTTTTTCGGTCGAGCCGAACTCCGCCACATTCACATTTTCCATGGATCCGCATCCTCCGGCCTTCTCGCAGCCGGAGACTAGAGCAACATTGTGCCGAATTGAAGTACGCGGACAGCGAAAACCGTGTCTTTACAACAGCGATTTAGCGGGTCGGGATCGGACGCTTGGCGACTTCGAGCAAAGCCTTCTGAATATACTCGTTACCGGCGACGACGGAGCCGGTTTCCAGAATGGACGTACCGCCATCCCAATCGCTGACATAACCGCCGGCTTCGCGGATGAGCAGGATGCCTGCGGCGATATCCCAGGCAGAAAGACCGGTTTCCCAGTAACCGTCGAAACGGCCGGCAGCAACGTAGGCGAGATCGAGCGAGGCCGCACCCATGCGACGGATGCCGGCGACTTCACCCATCACGTGGCGAAGCTCGACCAGGAACTTGCCGTGGTTGCCGCGTCCCAGATGCGGCACACCGCAGGCAACGACCGAGTCGGAAAGCACGCGGCGGGCGCCGACACGAAGGCGGCGATCATTGAGGAATGCGCCGCCGCCGCGCTCGGCGGTGTAGAGTTCGTCGGCCGCCGGATTGAAGACGACGCCCGCGACGATCTCGTTGTTGCGCTCAAGCGCGATCGAGACGGCGAACTGCGGAATGCCGTGCAGGAAGTTCGTGGTGCCATCGAGCGGATCGACGATCCAGCGGTGCGCGCCGTCCGTGCCCTTGATCTCTTCGCTTTCCTCGCCGAGGAAGCCATAGGTCGGACGCGCCTTCAGAAGTTCATCCTTGACGATCTTTTCGGCCTTGCGGTCCGCATTGGAAACGAAATCGCCCGGTCCCTTGACGGAAACCTGCAGGTTCTGCACTTCGCCGAAATCACGCCCCAGCGATTTTCCTGCCTTGATGGCAGCCTGAACCATGACATTGAGAAGAGCTGAACGGGCCATGTGGGCGGTTTTCCTTGGGCTAAATAGGTGCGCGTTGTCAGGGCGGGGATGGTCCCTGATCGCCGGTAGAGGCTGCGCTTTATAAGATTGGCGGCTTCAAGACCACAAAATCGGGGAAATTTCAAGAGCGGCGCCGCATGGCTGCATTGAATCGCAGGAAGGCCGCAAATTAATTCTGGACAGATTAGTCTGAAATTCCTATATGTCCCCCATGGCAAGACACAAGGAATTCGACCGCGACCTGGCGCTTGGCGCCGCCATCAACGTGTTCTCCGAGCACGGCTATGAAGGCACGTCGACGGATCAGCTGCTGACGGCGATGAAGATCAGTCGCCAGAGCATGTACGACACCTTCGGCGACAAGCGCAGCCTCTACCTGGAAGCCCTGCAGCGCTACAACGCCGACAGCACCGCCAGATTGATCGACGACCTGAGGCGCTATTCGACACCGATCGAAGCGCTCGAAGGCGCGCTCGTCGCCTTTGCCTCGCGCTCCTCATCGGAGGCCAGCCGTTGCTGCCTCGGTGTCAGCGCTGTGTGCGAGTTCGGACGCACAGACTTGGAGATCGCCACACTGACCGATGCCGCGTCTCGCCTCCTTTCCGCGGCGTTGAAGACGATCGTCGAAGAGGGCCGGAAGAGCGGCGCCATCGCATCCGACATTGACCCCGACGAGGCCGTCCACTTCCTCGGCGCAACCCTCTCCGGCATGAAAGTCAGCGCCCGCAATGGTGCCCCCCCTGAAACCCTCCGCGGTATCGCTCGCATGGCCATCCGCAGCCTCCGCTAGGCGCACCGTAAGGTCGCGCCGTCTTTTCACGCCTAATTATAGACTGATCGATCCAAAAATAGAAAGGAAATGCAAATGCCTCACTCTCTCACCGAAAAGGTCGCCCTGGTCACCGGCGGCTCGCGCGGCATCGGCGCGGCGATCGTCCGCAGGCTCGCACAGGACGGCGCTGCCGTGGCCTTCACCTATTCCAGTAGCGATGACCGGGCCAAGGCGCTTAGCGCCGAGATCGAAGCGAGCGGCGGCAAGGCTCTGGCAATCAAGGCAGACAGCGCCGATCCGGAAGCTGTGCGAAATGCCGTCGCGACCACCGTCAGACACTTCGGCGCACTCGACATTCTCGTCAACAATGCGGGCATCCTGCTGCTGGCCCCGCTCGACGAATTCGCATTGGAGGATTTCGACCGGATGTTCGCGGTCAACGTTCGCGCGGTCTTTGTCGGCGTCCAGGCTGCGGCGAGGCACATGCAGGCCGGTGGCCGCATCATCAACATCGGCAGCGTCGTTGCCGACCGCAGCGGCTTTGCGACATCCTCGGTCTACAGCATGACCAAGGGCGCCATCGCCTCAATGACCCGCGGCATGGCACGCGATCTCGGCCCGCGCGGCATCACCGTCAACACCATCCAGCCGGGACCAACAGCAACCGACATGAATGGCGCCCCGGGCACAGAGGAGCACCTATCACCGCTTATGGCGTTGGGCCGCATGGGCGAGGATCGCGAGATCGCAAGTCTTGCAGCCTATCTCGCCAGTCCGGAAGCATCGTTCGTCACCGGCTCTGCCCTGACGATCGACGGCGGCTACCTTGCTTGAAGGCAAACAAGAAGCCGGCGGCGCTCGCACGCCACCGGCTCTCATCTTGATTGTCGCGGCTTAGAACTTCTGCTGGGTAATCAGAACTTCACGAGCAATCTGGTCAAGCGGGAGGATCCGGTCGACGCCGCCCTTGGCAATCGCCTCCTTCGGCATCCCGAAGACGACCGAAGTCGCCTCGTCCTGCGCCACGGTGTAGGCACCGGCCTGGTGCATCTCCAGCATTCCCTTGGCACCATCATCGCCCATGCCGGTCATGATGATACCCATCGCATTCGAGCCGGCGGCCCGGGCCGCGGAGCGGAAGAGAACGTCGACCGACGGGCGATGGCGCGAGACCAGCGGTCCTGTTTTAACCGACACATGATAGCGCGCACCCTGCCGCTCCAGGAGCATATGCTTGTCGCCGGGAGCAATCAGCACATGTCCGCGCAGGACCGGATCGCCGTCAACGGCTTCCTTGACCTCGACCTCGCAAAGACCGTTGAGCCGCTTGGCGAAGGCTGCCGTGAACTTCTCCGGCATGTGCTGCACGATGACCATGCCGGGCGCGTTCGCCGGCAACGCTTCGAGAAACTCCCGGAGCGCCTCGGTGCCCCCGGTCGAGGCGCCGACGCAAACGATCATTTCCGTCGTCTTGGCCATGGCGCGACCGGTCGGCGGCGGCAGCATCGCATCTGCCGTCAGCTTCTGCGGAGGCGCCTCCTTGCCGGGACGAAGGCTGCTTGCGCCGCGCCGCACATTGCCCATCCGGGCATGGGACGCGCTCTTGACGACTTCGCGGATCCGCACCGCGTCATCGGCCAGGCTATCCGCCGCGCCGATCTTGGATTTCAGGATCACATCGACAGCACCCGCCTCAAGCGCCTGCAGCAACGTTTCCGAACCCGCCTCCGTCAGCGACGAGCACATGACGACAGGGATCGGACGCTGCGACATCAGCTTGCGGAGGAAGGTGATACCGTCCATGCGCGGCATCTCGACATCCAGCGTGATGACGTCGGGAATCTCTTCCTGGATCTTCTTCGCGGCCATGAACGGATCGGTGGCGACCCCCATGACCTCGATATCGGGATCTTCCTGCAGAACGCGGACGAGCGTCTGGCGAACACTGGCGGAGTCGTCGATGACGAGAACTCGTATCTTCTTGCCCATGGGCGACCTTTACCTAGACGCGCTGAAAGACGGTGTTGGAGACCTGCTTGAGAGGCAGATCGATACCGGCGATGGATTCGGAGTGGCCGATGAACAGATAGCCCCCTGTTAAGAGGCGATCGCACAGCCGTTTCAACACCAGCGCCTGCGTCTGCTTGTCGAAATAGATCAGCACATTGCGGCAAAAGATGATGTGCATCCCGTCGCCGACGGGATAGCTGTCGTCCATCAGGTTCATGCGCGCAAAACCGACCCTGGCACGCAGGGCCGGAGAGATCCGCACCTCCCGACGCCCCGGCTGCTTTGCGGTCATGACGTATTTCCGCATCAGGTCACGCGGCACGGGATGGACCATGTCTTCGGAATAGATGCCAAGCCGCGCCGTGTTCAGAACGTCGGTGCTGAGGTCCGTTGCAAGGATGCTGTAGTTGAGGTCATTGCGACCACCGACGAATTCCTCGAGCACCATCGCCATGGTGTAGGGCTCGGCACCCGTCGAGCATGCCGAACTCCAGGTGCGCAGTGTGCGGATGCCGGCGTTGGCCAGCGCCGGCAGGGCCACCTGCTGCATGTATTCGAAATGACGCGCTTCCCGGAAGAAGTCTGTCTTGTTGGTCGTGACCGCGTCGATCAGATAGACGGTCTCATCCTCGAGACCGTCTTCCTGAAACAGGAAATCGCAATAATCGTCGAATGTCGCATGGTTCGTCGCCCGCAGACGGCGGCGAAGCCTGCCTTCCAGCATCGTCAGCTTCGTCGGCGGCATCTTGATGCCGCTGTAGTCGTAGATGAAACGCGAAAGCTTATCGAAATTGCGCTTGCTGATCCGATCGCCGACCAGTTGGGTTTCCACTGCTGCCATACTCATTGATAGCAATACTCCAGCTGGTCCGCTCAGGCGGCCGATTGCAAGACGGAGGCATCTTCGCGCGACAACAGCCGCGCGAGATCGACGATGACCACGAACCCGCCTTCCCGACGAACGACACCCGCGATGTAATCGGAGCGCCAGCGCACTCCGATATCCGGCGCCGCCTCGATCTGGTCACGCCGGAATGGCGTGACCTCGAAGACGCGATCTGCGACGAGGCCGAGCGTGAGCAATCGGCTGTCCATCGGAATATCGAGGACGAGAACCCGCGTATGTGGCGTGGGCACTGTCTTCGACATGCCGAGTTTTAGGCGCAGATCGATGGTCGGCACGCCCTGGCCGCGCACGTCGCGGAGGCCAAGGAGATAGTCAGGACCATTTGGAATCTTGAAAGCTTCCGCATAGTCGAGGATTTCCCGCACCACCTCCACCGGGACGGCGAAGATCTCATCGCCGAGGCTGAAGGTCACGAACTGCGCTTCCAGGGATGCCGTTGCCATATTATGCGCTTTCCTTGAAATCGGCGTCGCCGTCATCAGGACCGCCCATGGACATATCAAGTGCGAAGCCCTTGGCGCGTGCCTGTTGAGCCGAGACCGTGTTGGCAGGTGCCTTGGCAGTCGCCGGCTTCCGAGCAGCGGCCGGAGCCGGGCTGCGGACGGTGACGCGAGCAGCCGGCGTACGGCTCTGGCGGCCGCCGGCCATGTCGACCTTGAAGAAGGCGATCGAGGTCTGCAGTTCTTCGGCCTGGCTTGCCAGTTCCTCTGAAGTCGCTGACATCTCTTCCGATGCGCCGGCGTTCTGCTGGGTTACCTTGTCGAGCTGCTGGATCGCTTCGTTGATCTGCGAGGCACCGATGTCCTGCTCGCGGCAAGCGGCGCTGATTTCGGAGACCAGTTCTGCGGTCTTGCGAATATCGGGCACGAGACGGCCGAGCATGTCGCCGGCGTCGCTGGCAGCCTTCACCGTGTCGCTCGACATGGCGCTGATTTCAGCCGCGGCCGACTGGCTGCGCTCAGCGAGCTTGCGAACTTCCGAGGCAACAACCGCAAAGCCCTTGCCATGTTCACCGGCACGCGCTGCTTCAACAGCCGCGTTCAGAGCGAGAAGGTCGGTCTGGCGAGCGATTTCCTGAACGATACCGATCTTCTCGGCAATCGTGCGCATCGCGTTGACGGCACGCGAAACCGCATCACCGCTTGCCTCGGCATCCTTGGCGGACTGGCGAGCGATCTTTTCGGTCTGAGCCGCGTTGTCGGCGTTCTGCTTGATGTTAGAGGCCATTTCTTCCATGGCGGCAGACGCTTCTTCGGCGGACGCGGCCTGTTCGGTCGCACCCTGGGAAACCTGCTCGGAGCTGGCCGAGAGTTCCTGGCTGCCGGCCGAGACGTTTTCGGCGGCGGAGAGTGCATCGGCGACAACGCCGCGCAGACGTTCGACCATCTGTTCCAGGGCGATGCCGAGCGTATCCTTGTCGGAGAGCGGCTTCGGCGAGACCGTCAGGTCACCGTTGGAGATCTGGTTTGCAATGCCGGCGGTGACACGCAGGTTGCCGGTCATCGTGGACATCGAGTTGACGAGATCGCGGATTTCGTCGTTGCTCTTGTGGTCGATGTTCTGATCGAGGTCACCGATGGCAACGGCGTCAGCAAGATTGACCGCACGCTTCAGACCGCGCGAGATGTTGAGCGAGATCCAGGTGGCGCAACCGAGCGAGAAGACGATCAGCACGACAGTCATCGATACCAGGAGGAAGCGAGAGTTGGCGTACTGAATGTCGGTCGCGGCATCCGTTTCCTTGACGTTGCCAGAGATGGTCTGTGTCATGTCGTCCATGACTTTCAGAGCCTTGTTCATGACATCGCGGCCCTCGTGCATCGTCAAAGACGTTGCCTGGGCGTTGGATTCGGTCGTGTTCTGCGTCGCCAGATCGGCGATGCGCTTCTGAATCGGCGCGTACTGGTCGTAGAGCTGCTTGAACTGTTCCGCCTGGCCGCGAACTTCCGGATCAGCAGAACCCTTGAGCTTGTCGGTCAGACCTTCGATGTCACCCTGGCGGCCGGTCAGCGACTTGACGAAGTCGGCGATTTCGCTCGGTTCAGTGTTCAGGATGGCATTCTTTTCGGCGCGGACGGTACCATTGAACGTGTCGCTCAGCGCGACCACGGCATTCAGGTCGGCGATCGGCTCATCGACCATCTGCGTGATCGCGGAATTCAGAGACGAGAGATTGTAGATCGCGAGGCCTGCCATCGATCCGCTGAGCAGGATGACGGCGGCGAAGACTAAAGCTAGCTTCAGCTTTATCGTAAAGCGCATGAGTAGACTCCAGAGACTTGGAACGCTTGGGCAAGATTGCCCGGTAGATGGGTGTGGGAGGGAGAAGGAGATAAAGAGCCGTACATCTACTCTTGCGTGAGCGGGTGGCGGTGCCAGCCACGCTTCCAACGTTTACATCCGTTGGCATCTGCGGTGCCGCGGCCAGTCGCCTGGCCACGGCGTTGTCACTGATCAGGCGCTTTCGCGGAAGTCGTCGTCGCCGGCATCGGGGCCGCCCATCGACATATCGAGCGCGAAGCCCTTGACGCGTGCCTGCTGGGCCGAAACCGAGCGGGCATGTGTGTTGTTGTTGCTGCCGAAGGCGGCCTTGGCAGGGCGTGCGGCAGGCTTGGCAGCCGTGTTTGCCGCAACCTTCCTGACGCCGGTCTTGGTGCCTGCGGTATCCACCTTGAAGAAGGCGATCGAAGCCTGCAGTTCCTCGGCCTGGGCAGCCAGTTCCTCAGACGTTGCCGACATCTCCTCCGATGCGCCGGCGTTCTGCTGGGTTACCTTGTCGAGCTGCTGGATCGCTTCGTTGATCTGCGAGGCACCGATGTCCTGTTCGCGGCAGGCAGCGCTGATTTCCGAGACCAGTTCAGCGGTCTTGCGGATATCAGGTACCAGACGGCCGAGCATGTCGCCTGCATTGCTTGCTGCTTTGACGGTATCGCTCGACATCGCGCTGATTTCAGCCGCTGCCGACTGGCTGCGTTCAGCCAGTTTGCGAACTTCCGAGGCAACAACCGCAAAGCCCTTGCCATGTTCGCCTGCACGCGCTGCTTCGACAGCCGCGTTCAGAGCAAGCAGGTCTGTCTGGCGAGCGATTTCCTGAACGATGCCGATCTTCTCGGCAATCGTGCGCATGGCATCGACCGCACGCGAAACGGCTGCTCCACTCTCCTCGGCATCCTTGGCGGACTGGCGAGCAATCTTTTCGGTCTGCGCAGCGTTGTCGGCATTCTGCTTGATGTTTGCTGCCATCTGCTCCATCGAAGCGGAGGCTTCTTCTGCGGACGCTGCCTGTTCGGTCGCACCCTGGGAAACCTGCTCGGAGCTGGCCGAGAGTTCCTGGCTGCCGGCAGAGACGTTTTCCGACGCCGAGAGCGCATCGGCGACAACACCGCGTAGACGCTCGATCATCAGGTTGACGTTGCCGAGGAGCTCGCCGATCTCGTCACGGTTGGTGATCTCGGCAGTCTTCGTTAGGTCACCTTCGGCAACTTCGCGAACGGCGGTGTTGGCGCGGGCAAGACCCTTGCTGATCGTGTTCGCGATCCAGAAAGCGGTGACGGCGGCAATCAGCGTAGCTACCGCAGCGGCAACAATGAGCGTCAGGCGGGTCGACGCGTACTGCTGATCGGCGCTGTCGTCGGCTTCCTGCATCTTCTGCTTCTCAACGACGAGCATGCCGTCAAGCGCACCATCCATCTGATGAGCGAACTGGCGTGCGTCGCCAACGGAAACAGCAGTGGCGCCATCCTTGTCGCCAGCCTGCAGCAGCTGCCTGATTTGGTCGTCGGCGGCGATGAACTTCTTGGCGATCGCCTCGATCTCGACCCAGCGGGCGCGATCTTCCGATTCCGCGATCGCGATAACCGATGTCAGCGCCGTGGTCAGGTCGTTGCGGGCGGTATCGCCGCTTTCCAGCGAACCCTTCAGTTCCCTTTCATCGCGGGCAGCTACGAGGTTCTTCTGCTGGCGGATAACCTCCAGCTCGGCAATGTTTACGGCCTGCGTCAATTCCAGTCGTGCGGCTGGGCCTGCCAGCAGTTCACCCAGCGTGTCGTTGATCTTGCCCAGGCTAAAGATGCCGTAGGCAGCGGTGCCCACGAGCATGAGGATAATAAAGGTGAACGCGGTCACCAGCTTTGTCTTGATCGTCAATCGCATAATAAAAACCCCTTTTTATTCGACGACGCTTCAGGCGGCGGATCCCGAAGCATCGTGCCGAGCTGAAAAGATTGCCTGCAGGTTAGGGAGAATGATGAATTCCCCTCCTCGCTTGACCAGGCAGTTGATGTAGTCAGGACGCCAACGCATCCCGACGCTTGGTGGCGGCTCGCTTGCGGTCCTCGCAAGCGTCGTCACCTCGTTGACCTTGTCGGTCCGAAGCCCGACGAGCGTCGTTTCGCCTTCGATGTCGATCTCGATGACGATGATGCGGCTGTCGATGGTGGCTTCCGTGCCTTCCATGCCGAAGGCCAGGCGCAGGTCGGCAAGAGGAATGACCTTGCCGCGAAAGTTGATGACGCTGGCGACGAAGGGCTGTGCACCCGGCACGGCCGTCTCCGGCAGCAGGTCCAGGATTTCCTGAACCATGACGGCCTCGAGCGCAAAGGTCTCGCCGTTCATGTCGAAGGTCAGGACCTCCACTTCATCGGCGTAATTCCAATGATGATCGATCTTTTCGACTGCCGCGCTCATCCTGCCACCCGCATCTGTGTTTCTTGTTGCTGACCGGCGGCCACGAGGTGGCCGACGTCGAGAATGAGGGCAACGCTGCCATCGCCGAGAATGGTGGCGCCGGAGAAGGTCGCGACGTCGTTGTGCAGCTTGGACATCGACTTGATGACCGTCTGGTGGTCGCCGATGATCTGGTCGACCACGAGGCCGACGCGTTCCGTGCCCGTGGAGATGACCACGACCTTCTGATGCACATCCGGCTTGGTGCCGGTGCGGAACAGATCACGCAGGCGCAGGAAGGGAACGAGGCTGTCTCGCAGCGAAATGAAGCTGCGACCACGCGAACGCAGGTCCTCTTCGAGCGACAGCTCAAGGCATTCCTCGACCGCCGAAAGCGGGATCACGTAGCGACCGGAACCGACCCGCACCAGCAGACCGTCGATGATGGCCAGCGTCAGCGGGATGCGGAGTGAGACCTCGGACCCCTGCCCCGGCACGCTTTCGATGTCGATCGCGCCGCGAAGGGCCTCGACCGTCTTCTTGACGACATCCATGCCGACACCACGGCCGGAGAGGTTGGTGATGGCGGCAGCGGTCGAGAACCCCGGCGCGAAGATCAGCTGCAGCAATTCGCTGTCGGAAAGCGGCTGGCCGGGCGAAATGAGGCCGGAGGATTCGGCCTTGGCGCGCACACGTTCGCGGTTGATGCCGCGGCCGTCGTCCTTGATCGAGATGATGACCTCGCCGCCGGCCTGCCGGGCGGAAAGTGTCACGGTACCGGCTTCGAGCTTGCCTGCCGCCAGACGATCCTCAGGCGTCTCAAGCCCATGGTCGATGGAGTTGCGCACCAGATGCACCAGCGGATCGGCGAGCCGCTCGATGACCGTCTTGTCGACTTCGGTGCTTTCGCCCTCTGTCACCAGTTCGATCACCTTGCCGGTCTCGCGGGCGAGATCGTGAACGAGGCGGCGGAAGCGCGAGAACAGCGTTGCCACCGGCACCATGCGCAGCACCATCATCGTGTCGCGAAGCTCGCCGGACAGACGCTCGATTTCTTCCGACACCGAACGAAGCGCAATATCGGTGCTGGCGCCTGCGAGCTGGCTGAGACGGGACTGCGCGATCACCAGTTCGCCGACACGATCCATCAGCTCGTCCAGGCGCTCGGCCGGAACGCGGACATTTTCGGCGGCCTTGGCCTGACGCTGGTCGGTAGCAGCGGCGGCATCGCGCTTGACGGGAACCGCTTCCACCGGCTTGAACGCCGGCACGGCGGCGGCAACAGGCTGGACCGGGACAACCGGCAGCGTCGCAACGGCAGCGGTGGGAGCAGGCGTAGCCTTGGCCTCGGCCGCGGCAGGCGCTGCGATTTCTTGAACATCCAGTTCCATGTCGTCCATCACGAAGATGAAGACGTCATCGATCGCCGAGCGGTCCTGCTCGCTGGTGAGCACGACATCCCAGGCGACGTAGAGTTCAGTTGGCACGAGTTCGTCGAGCGGCGGAATGCCGGCATTGTTCGCCCGCACGCTGCATTCGCCGAGATCGCGCAGTTCATCAAGCAGGCCCAGCGGATTGGTACCGTTCGCCATCGCGTTCGAAGGCAGGCTGAAGCGTATGCGCCACGTGGTCTTCTTCTTGGCTTCAGCAACTGGCGCAGCAACGGCAACAGGTGATACCGCAGCAGCCGCACCGCCAGTGGTTTTCTCGCCAACCGCGGCCTGCAGCTGCGCCAGCAGCTTCTGCCCGGTATCGCCATGATCGGCGTCCGGCTGGTCGACGAGCGCGCGCATATGATCCTGAGCGGCCAGAACGGCGGCCACGAGTTCCGCCGTTGCCGGCACCTCGCCCTTGCGAACGCGGTCGAATGCCGTTTCGCAATGGTGCGTAAAGGCCGCAAGCGCATCGAATCCGAACATCGAGCCCGAGCCCTTCAACGTGTGAAGGCCGCGGAAGACAGCGTCGACAAGATCTTTGTCGTCAAGCTGGTGCGTCAGGTCGAGAAGACCGGCCTCGATCGTTTCGAGGCATTCCGCCGCTTCGGTGCGAAAGACCGCTACAGGGTCGAGCGTACTCATCTGCCTAATACCTTCCTGACGATCTTCACCAGATTTTCCGGATCGAAGGGCTTGGTCAGCCAACCGGTCGCGCCGGCGGCCTTGGCGCGCGCCTTCAGGTCGGCGTCGGATTCCGTGGTGAGGAAGATGATCGGAACGCCGGTGTGTGTCGGCAGCTTGCGCAGTTCCTCGATCATCGTCAGGCCGTCCATGACCGGCATGTTCAGATCGGTCACGATGAGGTCGAAGTGCGCCGACTTGGCAGTCGCAAGCCCCTCCGCGCCGTTGACCGCTTCCGTGACGGAGTAGCCTGCGTTGGTCAGCGTGACCTTCGTGGTCAGACGAATGCTTGCGGAGTCATCGACAGTCAGAATGTTTGCGCTCATAGCGTCACCTCTTTATGCAACCAGAATTTTGTGTCGTCGCCGTTGAACGCTTCGATGAAGCCTGCGCGCTCGAGGACTTTAAGGACGTGTCCCTTGGCCGGAGCACCAAGCGCGAGCGTCTTGTTGGCCGCTTTCGCTTGGCGTCGCGCGGATTCAACAAGCTGAATGAAGCTCAGATCCGCTTCGGCATTTTCAGGAATATCAAGAATAACGGAATTGTTACTCGAGAAAGATTCAGTAATTCTCTGCTTCAAATCTGAAACGTTTCTAATACTTAGAACGTCAGGCAGGGAAATAGAATCAATATATTGTCCACTCGCACTCAACTCAGCCTCCTGGGACGGAGAAATACTTTTTCGACCTAAAGACGAATCTCATGACAGCCTTAACGACGAGTAAAATTCGGTTGTGGTGGAATGCAATTACGACGAGTCTGGACTCCCCGAATTCTTACCCGGGAGAACTTATAACGAGGCACACTCACATTGGAAAAAAGCTTTTATAAGCAGCATGTTAACGCGAATAAACCATGTTCGGCGCCGAAAAGGGCCGCGTTTTCATGCTCCGTTAAGCACAACGCCTGCGAGTCCGGTTCCGTTTACCTGACGTTTCCACACCGCTCCTAAAACTGACGCGGAAATTGCCAGTGTTATAAGTAAAGGAAATAACGTGACAAACGGGGCGACATCGGCACTAACCGCATTTCAGACGTCGGGATCGAGCATCAGCGAGACGCTCGAATCTGCCAGAAGTCAGGTTGAGGCACGCTTTCTGGAAGGCGGCACCGTGCTGCTGTCGGTGATGGATGTACTCAACCGCCTGTTGAACTCCCTCGACAGCATTTCCAAGGCACTGGACACCAACGAGTCGAGCGATACGGGCGCGGATTTGCGCTCGACCGTAAAGAGCCTCACCGATCTTCCAGGCGTCGAGAGAGCCCGCCAGGGCGCGCTTTCCTCGCTGGCAGACACCGGCTACGCCCTGCGCAAGCACGTCGCCGACATGCAGGAGACGATGCGCTACCTGCGCACCTTTGCCGTCACCGTGAAGATCACCGGCGCCGGCCTGCCGGAATTTGCCGGCTTCGCTCAGGAAATCCTGGAACGCATTTCCTCGGGAACCGAAGAGGTCAACGGCTTCGCCCGCCACCTTGAAAGCCTGGAAAAGGACGTCAAGACCGCGCTGGCATTCGGCACCAATATCGCCCTCAAGTACTCGGAGACCGTGCCTGAGGTAGCCAAGGCATTGCATGACGACGCCCGCAAGATAGCCGATCACCGCCAGCATCTCGCCGCGGTCGCCCGTGATGTGTCCGCCGTTGCCCGCGGCATCCAGAGCAAGGTGGCTTCTACGCTGTCGGCCCTGCAGATCGGCGACATCACCCGCCAACGCATCGAGCACGTGCAGAGCACGTTCGAACTCCTCGAAACATTCATGGCTGGCGATGAAAGCGCAAGCCTTGACGGCGACGCGCGCAAGCGTCTGCAGAACGTCATCCACCATCTGACCGCCGCGCAGATGAATGACATGTGCAAGGACTTCCACCGGGATTCACAGAACGTCGTCAAGACGATCGCGAGCTTCAGCCATGATACGCAGGAAATCATGCGACTTCGCGACCAGATGAGCGGCGGCGGCGGAGGCAACTTCATGCGCGCCCTGGAGACCAGCGTCTCGGCCGCGCACGAGATCGTCAAGCAGGTCGATGCCGCCACGCAGCAGGCAGACCGGGTCGGTCAGTCGACCCTCGGCACGGCCGCCAGACTTCTGCAGAGCATCGGCAACATCCGCGCCGTCAAGACCGACATTCACTACATGGCCTTGAACACCAACCTGCGCTGCAGCAGGCTGGGCGAGGAAGGCAAGTCGATCAACGTCGTCACCGCGGAGTTGCGTATCTTCGCCGGCAAGCTGGATGATTCCGCCGACGCCATCGTCACCGGGCTTCCCGCCCTGGAAGCGGCGGCCGGCAACGTCGTCCCGACCAACGGAAATGGTTCTGGCGGCCTCGCCGAGGATCTGACCTCGGCGGTCAGTAACATTCGCTCCGCTGCCGACACCATGGAAGATGAACTCAAGATCCTGTCGGAGCACGGTCGTGAAGTTGCCAGCAAGATCAGCCTGCTGACGTCAAAGCTGGACTTCCAGAGCGACCTTGGCGACGTTCTGGCGCAATGTGCCGACGTGCTTGAAGAGATCGCCGGGGCAGAGATCGCCGATATCTCCGACATAGCCGAAGCCGTCGCTCCGCTCGACAAGAGGATCTTCAAGCTCTACACCATGGCGCAGGAACGCACCGTGCATCGCGATATCGTTCCAGCGGCTGAAGAGGCGGCAACGCAGGTCGAGGAAACCGCCAGCGCAGCGGCCGAGGACGACGACCTCTTCGCGGACGCGCTGTTCTAAGGATCAGCGGCGACGACGGAACTTGTTGGCGGCGTCGATCGCCGCCTTCTGCTGATCGTCGTTGATCCCGAGGTAGAAATCTTCCAGCGCCGGATCAGCGAGGCCGGCGCGGCGCGACAGCACATACCATTTCGCCGCTTCGACAGGGTCGGGCTTGGTGCCCAGTGCATTGATATAGAGATGCGCAAGCTTGTTCTGCGCAACGACATTTCCGTCGTTGGCCGCAATGCTCAGCCACTGGAAGCCCTTGACGAAATCTCTGGGCCCGTTGGTCCCGTTGACCAGCCAGACCCCCAGATCGACCTGCGCGGTATCGAACCCGGCGTGCGCGGCGCGTGCCATCCACTCGCGGGCGAGCTGCTTCTTTTCCTGTGGCAGATCGGGCAGCGCCGAGTAGATCTCGGCAACGGCATACTGAGCATCGGCTATGCCCTGCTCGGCCGATTTCTCGTAATAGGGCAGAGCAAGCTTCAAGCCTTTCGGGCCAGGATTGTCCGCCGTGAGGATCTGCCCCCAGTTGAACTGTGCCGACGGGTTGCCGGCATCCGCGGCCTTGCGCATGTACTCGTCCGCAAGTGCCTTGTCGCGTTTGACAACCCTGCCCTCGATGAGCATCAAGGCGTATTTGAACATCGCCGCAGCATCGCCGCCTTCGGCCGCCTTGCCGTACCAGAAGGCACCGTTCTTGACATCGCGCCTGACACCCAGACCGCCGGTCAGAAGTTCAGCAACAAGCGTCTGAGCCGCCGCGTCTCCCAGCTGGGCACGCGGCAACGCCAGATCCATCGCGGTGAGGTAGTAGCCGCGTTGATAGGCACCATATGCCTCGTCGACTGGCCCCTTGTAGTCTTTCTCCGGCGGCAGATCCGGTAATTTTGCGCCCATTCGGTCGAAGACGCCGACACCGGCTGACGGCACGGTGCCGTCAGCTTGAGGGCGGCCAGTCTTCAGCGCCCCCTGAGAACCGGACAGTGGCCGCGTGACGACATTGTCGACCGTTTGAGCCGACACGTCATGCGCAATCGCCGCCACGGCAACGGCGGCGACAAAAGTGGAGATGCGCAAATAACGGCTCATGATCGGCATGGGCGGGATATCAATCCTCAAACCGTGGCGCTTTTTCGTCCAAAAGCGCATTGATTTCCGCGACGATTGCCGGCGCACGCGCCGGCTCCGCAAATACCGCAAGCCGCAGCGCCGCGAACTCGGCGCCGGTCTCCGCGACGGCAAGCGCCGAGGCCGGATCGGTGCCACCCATGACGATGCAGGGAATCTCGATCATCGACGCCCACCACTCCGCAAGCGCAAGGTTCTTCGGGTGCGCTTCCGGCTTGATGTCGCCTTCGAGCTTTCCGAAGAAGATGTAGTCAGGCCGCTCCTCGCCGATTTCGAGCGCATGGTGCCGATCCGCCGCATTGCCGCCGCCGACGATCAGCTTGTCGGCATATTTGTCGATCGCTTCGGCGATCTCCGTCGCGGGGCCGGTGAGGTGCAGACCGTCGGCCCTCGAACGACCGACGACGCGGCTGTCACCCGCGATTAGAGCCGCCGCTCCGGCGTTCTGGATCAGCGGCACCAGCTTCTCGGCATGTTTCTGGAACTCGCCGTCGTTGAGACCGTATTGCGGCACGATCACGGAGGCGACGTCGCCACCCTTGAGGGCGTCGGCGACGATCTTTGCCTGTTCGTCCGCGTCGGCGATCTCAGGAACGATCAGAACTAGGCGGCAGCGGTTTGCAGGTTCGGCCATGAACTCTTTCCATTTGCAGCGGATTTCGCCGCTTCCCGGCCGCTCCGCACTCGTCTTGTGTGAGTAATTCCGTTAGAGGGGGCTGGCAAGGGGAGGATTTCAAAAGCATGCCGCAAGACCTGTCATTCTACTACGCCGCCGTGCCTGCCGTGCTGCTTGTGGGCCTCGCCAAGGGCGGTATGGGCGACGCACTCTCGCTCATCGGCCTTCCCATTCTCGCCCTCGTGGTATCACCGGTCCAGGCGGCTGCGATCCTCCTGCCGATCCTGGTTTTCATGGACATGATCTCGCTCGTCGTCTGGCGCAAGCATGGCGACAACGCGACGCTGACGATCATGCTGCCGGGCGCGATCGCAGGCATAGCGCTTGGCTGGGCCACGTCGGCCCTCGTTCCCGGAAATGTTCTGCGCGTCGTGATCGGCGCCGTGACCATTCTCTTCTGCCTGCGCTATTTCTGGAACAACTTCGGGCCCGGAGCAGGCAAGACCACACCGCCCCACGGCCAGCGGCCGCTGCTTGCCACCATGTGGGGCACGCTATCGGGTTACGGCAGCTTTGTCGCCCATGCCGGCGGCGCGCCGTTCCAGATCTACGCCTTGCCCTTGCAGCTGCCGCCGCGGGAATATACCGGCACCAGCGTTCGCTTCTTTGCAATCCTGAACGCCGTCAAGCTTGTTCCCTATTTTGCACTCGGCCAGCTCGACACGCAAAATCTGGCGACCTCGGCGACCTTGCTGCCGTTTGCTCCGCTCGCCACCATCGCCGGCGCATGGTGCGTGCGGCGCATGAAGCCGACGATCTTCTATCCGTTCATCTATGCGATGGCGCTGATCGCCGCCATTTTGATCGCACGCGAGGGCCTCGGATTTTAACTATCTGCAGTTTCGTTGCGCCGCACAATTTCCTTGCCGGATCGAGCTCTTTCACGTAGCTTTCGCTCATGTCGAACGCGGATCCCTTTACTGCGATTGCCGACCCACACCGCCGCTTCCTGCTGGAAGAATTGCGGCGTGCACCAAAGACCGTGAACGAACTGGCCGTGGGCCTACCAATCAGCCGCCCCGCCGTTTCCCAACACCTCAAGGCATTGCTCGATTGCAACCTTGTCTCGGTAACCGCTGATGGCACAAAGCGAATTTACGCCGTCAACAATCGCGGCTTCGACCGACTGAACATCTGGCTTGATCAATTCTGGGCCTGACGTCGTCTCCTGAAACGAAAATGCGCCAGTTCCATTTGGTTGGAACCGGCGCATAAGACCCTGCAGATCGTTCGATACGATCCTGGTTTCCGTTAATGAACGGATGATTTGAGACGCTCAATCTCGTCCTTGATGCGCAATTTTCTGCGCTTGCACTCGGCAACCTCACGGTCGTCTCTGGAGGGAGATGTCATAAGCAGATGCAGCTCCTCCTCAAGAGCGCCATGCTTTTTCTGGAGTGATTCAAGATGAGCTTGAACAGTCATTTGACCCTTCCTTCCTCTTACCTTTCTCCAGCCAACACCGCCGGAGATCCAAGGCGTCAACCTTTAAAGTGTGACACATTTTTGAAGGCTTGTCGAAGGCGAAAACAAGGAGAGTACGTGGCAAATTCATGATCGACACCAACTAGCCGTTCCCGCTATTTGGTGATAGGAGCATGCGAAAATCATCGGCACGACGGACAGCGTCCGCGGCGATCATGGGGAATGCGAATGCCCGATCAGGAACAGGCGGAAATCAGGCTTATCGTGGCGCGTCTGCGTCAGGAACACGAAGATTACGATGCCGCCATCAATGCCATGATTGCGACCGGCTGTGATGCGTTGCGCATTCAGCGGATGAAAAAGAAAAAGCTTGTCATCAAGGACAAGCTGAGCAAGCTCGAAGATCAGATCATTCCTGATATCATAGCCTGAGGAAAACTGTGGTGACGATGACAGACAGGCCGCCGGTTGCCATCATCATGGGCAGCCAGTCCGACTGGGAAACGATGAAGAATGCCGCCGATACGCTCGAGGCGCTCGAAATCACCTACGATGCACGCATCATCTCCGCGCATCGCACGCCTGACCGGATGGTGAACTTCGCCAAGGGTGCGAAGGCGGAAGGCTTCAAGGTCATCATCGCAGGCGCCGGTGGCGCCGCACACCTGCCCGGCATGACCGCTTCGATGACCCCCCTCCCCGTCTTCGGCGTCCCGGTTCAGTCAAAAACGATGTCCGGCCAGGACAGCCTTCTGTCCATCGTGCAGATGCCTGGCGGCATCCCCGTCGGCACGCTGGCCATCGGCAAGGCAGGCGCGATCAACGCCGCTCTCCTTGCCGCCGCCGTGCTGGCCCTTTCCGACGACGAGATCGCAGACCGGCTTGACGAGTGGCGCGAGCGCCAGAGCGCGGCGATCGCCGAATACCCCATGGACGACCTATGACTGTAAGAACGATCGGCATCATCGGCGGCGGCCAGCTTGGCCGCATGCTCGCCATGGCTGCCGCACGCCTGAACTTCCGCACCATCATTCTCGAGCCGCAAGCCGATTGCCCGGCGGCACAGGTCGCCAACGGCCAGATCGTGGCGGCTTATGACGACCCGGCCGCCCTCGAAGAACTCGCCACGGTTTGCGATGTCATCACCTACGAATTCGAGAACGTCCCTGTTTCGGCTGCGGAAGCCTTGGCGCAGACCGTTCCTGTCTATCCGCCGCCAAAGGCTCTCGAAGCCGCTCAGGATCGCCTGATCGAAAAGCGCTTCATCAACGATTGCGGCATCCCGACCGCCAGGTTCCACACCGTCGACAGCCAGGCTGACCTCGAGGCCGGTCTGGTGGATTTCGGCGGTCAGGGCGTATTGAAGACGCGCCGCCTCGGTTACGACGGCAAGGGCCAGAAGGTTTTCCGTTCCAGCGGCGACAGCGCCGACGGCGCCTACGCCGCGCTGGGCGGCGTTCCCCTTATCCTCGAAAGCTTCGTGACCTTCGAACGCGAGATCTCGATCATTGCCGCGCGCGGCACGGATGGAACCGTCGTCTGCTACGACCCCGCCGAAAACGTCCATCGCAACGGCATCCTCCATACCTCGACGGTACCGGCATCCATCACCGACGCGACAGCCGCCGCGGCCCGCAAGGCCGGCGAGCAGATCCTGTCGACACTTGGATATGTCGGTGTGATCGGCATCGAGTTCTTCGTGCTTGCCGACGGCAGCCTGATTGCCAACGAAATGGCGCCGCGCGTCCACAACTCTGGCCATTGGACGGAAGCGGCCTGCGTTGTCTCCCAGTTCGAGCAGCACATTCGCGCCGTCAGCGGCCTGCCTCTCGGCAATGCGGATCGTCACTCGGACTGCGTGATGCAGAACCTGATCGGCGACGATATCCTGGCGCTGAACGACTGGCTGAAGCGCCGCGACACGCTCGTCCATCTCTATGGCAAGACGGAATCTCGTCCCGGTCGCAAGATGGGTCACGTGACGACGCTGGCAGCAAAGTAAGAGGTTTTTCCTCGACTAATCCAGCCTTCGCCACGGGAAAAACACCTTCACGTGGTTGACACAGACAAGAGGCCGGGTTATCTGCACGCCCAACCTGAAGAGCGCGCCTTGAGCGCGCTTTTGAATGTAAAAGATACGGGCGAATGTGAATTCCCCCAAACTCGCGGATCAAAACAATGAAGATCAAGAATTCGCTCAAGTCGCTCAAGGCTCGTCATCGTGACAACCGCCTGGTTCGCCGCAAGGGCCGCATCTACATCATCAACAAGCTGAACCCACGCTTCAAGGCTCGTCAGGGCTGATATAGCAGGCCGGATGGTTCGGCAGCATTTTTGCGCCTGAGCCAGTCCGGGGGATTGCACAGTTGGTCCCGTTAAATTGCTTTGATCTTCTGCGTTGGCGGGCTACTATGCCCGCCATGCGTTTTTTTGCCATGACGTTTGCGGCACTGCCGCTGTCCCTCGCTGTACTCGTGACTGCCTTGCCTGCCATTGCTCAGGATAAGGAAACGATTGTCGAGCAGCCGGACGTCAACCTTTCCCCTAAACAGCATCTCGACCAGCTCTACGCTGAATTGAAGCGCGAGCGCGATCCCGACAAGGCGAGCAGCATCGCCGATGAAATCCGCGCGGAGTGGAACGACTCGGGCAGCGCAACGGTCAATCTGCTGATGCAGTGGGCGGACAAGGCAATCCAGGAAAAACGCACCGCGGCCGCGCTCGACTTCCTTGATCAGGCGATTGCCCTGAAGCCCAACTACGCGGAAAGCTGGAACCGGCGGGCGACGCTGAACTACGCAAACGGCAACCTGCGCAAGTCGATGGCCGATATCGAACGCGTCCTCGACCTCGAGCCCCGCCATTTCGGCGCGCTGTCCGGCATGGCGGCGATTCTGGGCGACACCAACAACGATCAGCTGGCGTTGAAGGCCTGGGAACGGTTCCTCGACGTCTATCCCGCCAACCGCAGTGCGCAGGAACAGATGAACACCCTGTCCGAAAAGCTCGCCGGCAGCCGCACCTGATCCTTGACGGTGAACCGGATGACCCAATCTTACGTATGCCGAACCTGAGTATGGCTGCGAGATTGCCCGTGAGTCGTTGAGATGCTTGCCGAACTTTCCACCCTTCTTGCCCCGTTGGCCGCGGCTATCGGCTACTCCTCCTACAAGGCGCGCCAGTTCGAGCGGACCCACCCCAACATCGGCGAACTGACCGATATCGGCTACCTGATCAACGCGGTGCATGTTCCACGCCCCGATTCTGCCGATCTCCCGCCCCTGGTCTTCCTTCACGGCGCAAGCGGCAACCTGCTCGATCAGGTCGGCGCCTTCCTCGAGCCGCTGTCAGGGCGTGCGGAAATGCTCTTCGTCGATCGTCCCGGCCACGGCTATTCCGAGCGCGGCGGCCCGGAGAACGACCTGCCCTCCGGCCAGGCCGATGCGATTGCCACCCTTATGGACAAGCACGGCATTGAGAAGGCCATCATAGTCGGCCACTCGTTCGGCGGCGCCATTGCAGCAGCCTTTGGCGTGCGCCACCCCGACAAGACGGCGGGACTGCTGTTTCTCGCACCCGCCACCCACCCTTGGCCGGGCGGCATCGACTGGTATTACCACGCGGCCACCGCGCCTATTATCGGCTGGATATTCAATCACGCCTTCGTCGTGCCGCTCGGCTTGCTGAAGCTTGAGCGCGGCACGATCAACGTTTTCCATCCCAATCCGCGTCCGGCGGATTACGTCGCGAAGACCGGCCCCTCCCTGGTGCTGCGACCCGATACGTTCCACCACAACGCCTCGGATCTCGCGCGGCTGCTCAGCTACCTCAAGGTGCAATCGCCGTCCTATGCCAGGATCACGGCGCCGACGGTGATCATCACCGGAGATAGCGATGCCATTGTCTGGGAACATCTTCATTCTCAGGGTCTGGCCCGCGATATCCCGGGATCGGAACTGGTGAAGATCAGGGGCGTCGGCCACAAGCCGGATTACCTCGCAACCGACGTCGCCATCGCGGCACTGGAGAAGATCGCAGGACAACCCCGCGACCTCCAGGCTGCCGCGCGCGCAGCCGAAAAGCGGCTCTAGCCAGCCAGACTGAGCCCGCCATCGCAGGTCACGATGTGACCGCTCATGAAGCTGTTTCCGATCAGGAAGCTGATTGCCTTGGCGACATCTTGCGGCTGTCCAACACGGCCTACGGGCGTGCGGCCAGCGAAGTCCTCGAAAAGGGCGGCGCGCTGCTGTTGCGGAACCGCATCCCACCATGGGGTATCGACTACCCCAGGCGAGACCCCGTTACAGCGGCGTGGCTTCAGCTCCACGGCGAGCACCCGCACTATCGCCTCGATCGCCGCGTTGACGGCGGCAAGACCTGCCGTTCCCGGCAGTGCCGCCTGGGCGCTTACGGCCGAAACGAACGTGATGCTGCCTTCGGACGCAAGGAATGGCAGGGCCGCTTGCGCCACCGCCGCCTGCGGAATGACCTTCGTCTGGAACCCCGCCAGCAGATCACTCATGGCAAGCGTTGCGAAAGGACCGGCACCATGCCCGCTTCCCAACGCGAGTACCAGATGATCGATAGAGCCGATCCCGGCGAATGCCGCGGCGGTCGCGCCCGCATCCATGGCGTCGAACGCCATGGTTCTCAGATCACCGCCCAGGGAGGCCTTTACCTGCGCAAGCTTTTCCTCGTTCCGCCCTGTGGCGGTTACGGCAAATCCTTGTTCTAGAAGTAATTTTACGGTGGCAAGGCCGATCCCCGAAGACCCGCCAACAACGACGACGTGCTGCAATGACATGATGTTGCTCCTTGAATGACGTAGCCGCCAGGACGTCGATCGGCCGGCGACGGAAACATCATTGCTGAGGGCGACAATGGCAAACAGTTCCAGTTTTATCCTGGTATCGATACTGATATGATGCCTCATGGATCAGATATCGACAGACCCGAAGCTTGAGGCTCGCCGGCGTGAACTCGCGGCATTCCTGCGCTCGCGTCGCGAGCGGCTGACGCCCGCCGCCGCAAATCTGCCGGAAGGTTTTCGCAGACGCACGCCGGGGCTGCGCCGTGAAGAGCTCGCGATGCTCGCCGGGGTAGGCACCACTTGGTACACATGGCTGGAACAGGGGCGCGACGTTCGCCCGTCGCCGCAGGTTCTGTCCGCGCTTGCTGATGCGCTGCAGCTCGATCCGGCCGAACGCCAACACCTTTTTGTGCTCGCGGGCCGACCGGCCCCGGAGGCGCGGTCCGTCGGGCCGGAGATCGTAGGCGAGCCCCTGCAGCACATCTTGCGCACACTTAGCCACCAACCGGCCTATGTCCTCGGCCGTCGCTGGGATGTCCTCGCCTGGAACACGGCCGCGGCGAAGCTCTTCGGTGGCTACGATAACGCGGATCCAGATCAGCGGAACACGATGTACAGGCTGTTCGCCGATGCGGCGCATCGCAAGCTTCTTGTCGACTGGGACCATGTCGCGCGCGCCTCGCTTGCGATGTTCCGTGCTGACAGTGCTCGCTTTGCCGGGGATCCCGATTTCGAACGATTGATTGCGCTCCTGAAGGAGACAAGCCAAGAGTTCCGCGAGTGGTGGCCAAGACATGAGGTTTTGAGGCCACTGAGTGGTCTCAAGCGCATCGATCACCCGCTGAAGGGCCGGATGTCCTTTGAACACACCGGCCTGACCATCATGGGTGAGCCGGACATGAAACTGATCGTCTATACTCCGGTCGATGTCGATGAGACGGAGAGGAAGTTGGCGGAACTGCTGGCTTGAGCGAGCGATCGATCATTGCCCCATCGGAGGGGAATCCCATATTCTCCTCATCGCCGTCCTTCGAGGGGAAGTCATGGACCGCATTCGCATGAGATTCGTTGCTGCTTTCGCCGCGCTGTCGCTGGCCGTCTCGCCGCTGTTGCCGGCGTTTGCCGCCTCACCTGCACCTGTGGAGGCCGAACATGGAATGGTCGTGACCGCCCAACATCTCGCCACCGACGTCGGCGTCGATGTCTTGAAGAGCGGCGGCAATGCGGTGGATGCGGCGGTCGCCGTCGGTTATGCGCTGGCTGTCGTCTATCCGAGCGCGGGCAATATCGGTGGCGGCGGCTTCATGACGATCCGCCTGAAGGACGGACGAAGCACGTTCCTGGATTTCCGCGAACGCGCTCCGCTTGCGGCGACCAAGACGATGTACCTCGACGCCAAGGGCGACATCGTGCCCCGTGCAAGTCTGGATGGCTATCTTGCTGTCGGCGTGCCCGGTTCGGTCATGGGTTTCGAGACTGCACGCGAAAAGTATGGAACGAAGTCCCGGGCGGCGCTGCTGGCACCGGCCATCCGCTTTGCACAGGAGGGCTTCACGCTTGGACAAGGGGATGCCGCGCTCCTCGCCGCCAGCGCCAAGCGGCTGGCAAAGGACGAAGCCGCGGCGAAGATCTTCCTCAAGTCGGATGGCAGCCCCTACGCCTCCGGCGAAAAACTGGTGCAGCCTGACCTTGCCACAGCACTTTCCGCCATTGCGGAAAAGGGACCGGACGCCTTCTACAAGGGCGCCCCGGCGGAAGCGATCGTCAAGGCAAGCCAGACCAAGGGCGGCCTGCTGGCGAAGGAAGACTTCGAGCAATATGCCGTGCGCGAGCTCAAGCCTGTCGAGTGCAGTTATCGCGGCTACGATATCATTTCCTCTCCTCCCCCCTCCTCCGGCGGCGTCATCATCTGCGAGATCCTCAATGTGCTGGAAGGCTACCCGCTCTCCTTCCTCGGCTACGGCTCGGCCGAGACCGTGCACCTGATGGTCGAGGCCATGCGCTACGCCTATGTGGACCGCAACGCCGCCCTCGGCGATCCCGATTTCATCGACAACCCGGTGACGACGCTGCTCGACAAGAGCTATGCCAAAGCCATCCGCGCAAAGATCGATACCTATAAATCCGGCACCTCCGCCAACCTGAAACCGATGGGCGCCAAGGAAAGCGTCGAGACCACGCATTACTCGATCATTGATGACGAGGGGAACGCCGTCGCCGTCACCTACACGCTGAACGGCAATTTCGGCGCCGGCGTCGTGGCTCCGGGCACCGGGATCCTGCTCAACAACGAGATGGATGACTTCACCTCCAAGCCCGGCGTTCCGAACCTCTATGGTCTCGTTCAGGGCGAAGCCAACGCCATCGCGCCGAAGAAGACGCCTCTTTCCTCGATGAGTCCGACCATCGTCACCAAGGACGGCAAGCCCTTCATGGTGATCGGCAGCCCCGGCGGTTCGCGCATCATTACCATTACGCTGGAAGCCATTCTCAACGTCATCGACTTCGGCATGGACATCAGCCAGGCAGTCAACGCGCCGCGCATCCACCACCAATGGCAGCCGGACAAGATCTATCTCGAACCCTATGCGCTTTCTCCCGATACGATCCGGGCACTGATCGCGATGGGCCACACGCTGGACGACGGCAGTGGCCCGCCGCAATGGGGCCAGGCCGCTGGCATTCTCGTGGGCGGCAAGAGCCTTGCCGGCATCGAGAAAGGCGGCGGCGCGCGCTACAACGGCGCCATGGACAGCCGCGCGGTCGAGGGCTCGGCCGGCGGCTACTGACGCCATCAGCGGATCGTCGTGCGGGCGTATTCGGCCTTGATCGTCACGACAGGCTTTGCGCCCGCAACGCTCGGTCGCGCGCTGTCGATCAGCGACGCCTTGGCGGTCACGGTATAATCGACCGGCACATCCTTGCCGAAATCGAAATAGCTGTCGATGGAATGCGCGATCACCGCCACCGTCTCGTCTGCGGTCAACCGGTCGTAGACCAGATGCGCCCGGACCGCGGCGCTATCGATACTCACGCTCGAGACGTGCCCCTGAAGCGTGATGTCGGCGGCCTTGGCGGCGAGGCCGAGGCTCGCAAAATCACCGTCGAACCGTGCCATGACGGCCTGCTGATCCACGCGAACGGCACCGCCCGGCGGAATATTGGCAAGCACCTCCGGCGAGCAATCGGAGAGATCGAACCATTTCGACGAGGCAACCGCGATCCGCAGCGTCGTGCCTTCGATCTGCATCCGGCTCTGGTCCTGGCAGCCGTTAAAGAACCAGCTCGAATACCAGCGGCTGAACCAGCCGTCGCGCCGGCCGCGCGTCTCGGCGCGATAAGGCTCGTTGGGTTTCGTGCTGATCTTGATCGAACTGGCATCGCCGCTGATGACAACAGAGCGGATCGCGGAAACGTCGAGCGCCTCCCCGGTCTTCCAGCCATCGGCAAAGGCCGAAACCAGTGTCATCAGCAGCATTGGTATCACTATGAATATCGTCATCGCCTGTCTCCTTGTGCGACACCGCTCCCATCGAACGGCGAGCCCAGGTTCTTACGACGCGCGCAAAATCGAGACCTCGATCGCAATCCGGGTCGCCCGCGATTGCGATCGAGGTCATTGTCGTGCTGATATCTCTCTGCCTGTATCGGGACCCGACCCCATGATTTTCGTGCCGCTGCCCTTTGTCGTCACATTGCTGCTCCTCATCCTGCTCGTGCGCATGGTGCGGCAAACCGACGGTATAACGCCTGAGAAGCGCCCCTTCCTGATTCTGACGACGCTCTACGCGCTGCAATCGGTGCTTATCGGCCTGCGCTGGGGCTATGACATCATCGCCCTGATGCCCGCCCAGGCGGTGCTCGCGACACTCATCGCCGCCTTTGCCTGGATCGGTTTCAGCAGCCTGGCGCGGGAGACACCTGCTTCGTGGCTGCGTCTTTCTCCACATCTCCTGCCGGCCCTTCTCGTGCTGGTGCTGATGGCCTTCTGGCGCGACCCGGTGGGGATCGTCGTCACCCTTACCTTCGCAGGCTATGGCTTCGCGCTCTTCTGGCTCGCCCGCCACGGTCCCGACGGGCTGGTCTCCTCGCGGCTCGACGGCGCCCTGCTTTCCTATCGCTCACTGCTGATCACCGGCTTCGCGCTGCTCGCCTCGACCGCCGCCGACATCGTCATCAGCTTCGATTTCTACCGGACAGGCGGCGCCAACGCCGGCGCGGTGGTCGCGGTCGGCAATGTCATCTCGCTGCTGGTGCTCGGCACGGCTGCCGTTGTCGCCAGTAGCAGCCAGTCCTCGGAGACGACCACGCCGTCACCAGCACCCCAGCTCGCGACCTTGGGCCCGACCGAGGAGGACGACGCGGTCGCGCGGTCGCTGGACGACCTCATGCGGTCCCGCCAACTCTACCGCGACCCCGAACTCAATCTCGGCCGCATAGCGCGCAAGATGAACCTGCCCGCCCGCCGCGTCTCAGTCGCAGTGAACCGCGTGCATGGCATGAGCGTGTCACAGTATGTCAATGATTTCCGCATCCGCGCTGCCTGCGAGCTGTTGGCGGCCAGCGATGAACCCGTCACAAGGCTGATGTTCGATTGTGGCTTCATCAGCAAATCGAACTTCAATCGCGAATTCCTGCGCGTCACCGGCACCAATCCCACCGAATTCAGACGCCGCAACCCCGGCAAGCCGACAACGTTCGATCCGCCTGTCGCGAGGAAGCTTTTCGTGTCACCGTGACAAAGTCGCCGTTCACAACAAGCCTGCGCCATCCTATGCATGTCGGGATTATCATCTGAAAGAGCTTTTCATGGTCAGCATTGAAATGATCGTCGCAGCTCGCGCTCGTCTGCGCGGACATGCGCGCCGCACGCCGCTTCTTTCCTCCCCGTTCATCGACGAGATTGCCGGCCGGCGGGTGTTCGTGAAGGCCGAGTGCCTGCAGCACACCGGCTCCTTCAAGTTCCGTGGTGGCTGGTCTGCCGTTTCCGCGCTTGATCCGGCCGTCCGCAGCCGCGGCGTCATCGCGTTTTCCTCCGGCAATCACGCGCAGGGTGTGGCGCTGGCCGCCAAGCTGCATGGCGTGCCATCCGTCATCATCATGCCGGCCGATGCGCCGAAGCTGAAGATCGCCAATACGCGCGCGCTCGGCGCCGAAGTCGTGCTCTATGATCGTGCGACACAGGATCGCGATGCCATCGGCGCCGAGCTTTCGTCCGCCCGTGGGCTGACCCTGATCAAGCCATTCGACGAGCCGCAGGTGATCGCCGGTCAGGGCACGACGGGTCTCGAGATCGCCGAGCAGGCGGAAGAGGAAGGCGTCAAGTCGGCCGAGGTGCTGGTCCCCTGCGGCGGCGGCGGTCTGTCGTCCGGGATTGCGCTGGCACTCGAAGCAAGCGCCCCGGCATTCCGTGTTCGCCCGTGCGAGCCCGATGGTTTCGACGATTTCACGCGGTCGCTGGCCTCAGGCAAGATCGAGCGCAATGCGACGATGACCGGCTCGATCTGCGATGCGATCATCACACCGCAGCCCGGCAACATCACCTTCCCGATCCTGCAGCGTCTCTCGGGCGCTGGCATTGTCGTGACGGACGAAGAGGCGCTGCGCGCCATGGCGCTCGCCTTCGTCCGGCTGAAGATCGTCGTCGAACCCGGCGGCGCGGTGGCACTTGCCGCAGCACTCTTCCATGGCGATGAGCTGGAAGACGACAACGTCGTCGTCGTCACCTCGGGAGGCAACGTCGACGCCGATATCTTCGCCGAGGCTTTGGCAAGGCACGGATAGAGGCAGGCCAGGCCTGCCTCACCCTTTCTCTTTAAGCGGCCTTGTAGCGCGCAGCCGGTGCGGCGCGTGACAGGTTCGGCATCAGCGCCTGACGAGCATCCTCGTAGGCCTTGAGCAATCCGGCATCCTCGAGAGCCGGAATGGTCGCGAACTCGCCCTGGTCGAAACCGGCGAGCGCTGCGTCCACCATGTCTTCGGCCTGCATGACGATTTCGGTCGGCAGGTGCTCGACCGGCGTACCGGCGATGCCCCAGAATTCGGTCGCCGTCGCTCCCGGCAGCACCGCCTGGATGCGGATGTTCTTGTCCGCCAGCTCGTGCTTCAGCGATTGGCTGAAGGCGAGAACGAAAGCCTTGCTGGCCCCATAGACGCCGTTCAGCACCTCGGGCGCGATCGCCACGATCGACGCGATGTTGATGATCGCGCCACCACCGCGGGCAACAAAGCCGGGCACGGCGGCATAGGTCAGCCGCATCAACGACGTGACGTTGAGATCGACCATTGCCTGCATCTTGTCGACATCGGAGGCAAGCAACGGCGCGGTGCCGCCGACGCCTGCATTGTTGACCAGAAGCGTGATGCTGCGATCGCTCTTCAGCACCGCCTCGACACGCGCCAGATCGGCTTTCTTGCCGAGATCGGCCGGAATGGTTTCAATCGTCCTGCCCGTTTCCTGGGTCAGCTTGGTCGCAAGGTCTGAAAGACGTTCCGCATTGCGGGCGACCAGAATGAGGTCATAGCCGCGCTTTGCCAGCCGCTGAGCATAGATCGCACCGATCCCCGATGACGCACCGGTAACGAGTGCGGTTCCTTTGTGCTGTTCGGTCATTGTCGTTCTCCAAGTTGGCAACAGCGCCTGCTGTTGGCTTGAGGAGAGTCTTACGCCTGATTGCCAATGTCTTGAATGTCATATAAACCACCTTTTAGGACAAACGGAGTTTTGAGCCATGCAGCGCATTGCCGTCCTGCTCTTTCCTGGCTTTCAGATGATGAGCCTCGCCGCCATCTCCGCCTTCGAGTTCGCCAACCTCGAACTCGGCGAACAGGCCTACGACATCGCCTATCTCTCGGAGACCGGTGGACCGATAGGGGGCTCCTTCGGCGTCACGATGCAGACGACGCAGTTCGACGATCCCGCTTTCGATACGTTGCTGGTGTCGGGTGCGGTCGGCATCAAGCTACCGACTCCAGGAGAAGGCGAGTTCATCCGCAAGGCGCTTGCCGCCTCCCGTCGTGTCGCCTCGATCTGCACCGGCGCATTTCTGCTTGCCGACGCGGGCGTGCTGGACGGCCGTCGCGCCACGACCCACTGGCTCCTCGCCCGCGAACTGCAATCGCGCTACCCCAAGGTCAGGATCGAGGAGGATCGCATCTTCATCATCGACGGCTCCGTCTGGAGCTCGGCGGGCATGACGGCTGGAGTGGATCTCGCGCTTGCCATGGTCGAGAAGGACCACGGCGCCGATATCGCCCGCGCCGTCGCCCGAAAGCTCGTCGTCTATCACCGCCGCGCCGGCGGCCAGTCGCAGTTCTCCGCGCTGCTGGAGCTGGAGCCGAAATCGGACCGCATTCAGAAGGCGCTGGCGCATGCGCGCGGCAACCTGAAGAACACGTTGTCAGTCGAGGAGCTGGCGGAGGCGGCCGCACTCAGCCCCCGCCAGTTCAGCCGGACGTTTCGCGCGGAGACCGGCCAATCGCCGGCCAAGGCAGTGGAGAACCTGCGCCTCGAGGCGGCTCGCCTGATGATGGAACAGGGCCGGCACCCGATTGATGTCGTTGCCGCCGAAACAGGTTTCACGGATCGCGAGAGGATGCGCCGCGCCTTCCTGCGCGCCTTCGGCCAGCCGCCGCAGGCGATCCGCCGAAACGCGCAGCGCGAATATCAGACATAGGCTCTCGCTGCCGGCTGGATCGCCGATGGCACCGCATCGGCGACAGCCTCCCGGACCGATTGCAGCATGATGGCCGCAAGCCGCGCCGCCGCCGGCCCGGGCTCCGCTTCGGCGCGATGCAGCACGAGGCCGAGTGATGGAAGCTCGGGCAGGCCGGCATCCGCAGCGGCGAGCGGCTTCACCTTCCGCGGCAGCCCGATCGGCGTGCGGATGCTGATACCGAGCCCGGCAGCCGTCGCCGCCCACAATCCCCCGAGGCTCGGACTGACGAAGGCAAGCCGCCAGGGAATGCCCGACGTATCCAGCGCCTTGGTCGCCGCCGTGCGCAACAGGCACGGAGCCTCGAGCGAGGCGAGCGGTACTGGCTCGCCACTGCCGAGGCTCCAGTCGACCGCCCCTTCCGCGGGGCCGATCCAGCGCATCGGCACCTCTGCGATCTTCTCGCAATGTGGCGTCAGCATGCCGTCGCTCCATGCCAGCGCCAGGTCGAGCTTGCCCGAGGTGACCCGCTCGATCAGCTCGACATTGCGCACCACCCGCGCCTCGATGCGGACCTTCGGATGCGCGCGCGCAAAACGGCCGAGAACGTCGGGTAAAAGCGTCTCGCCGAAATCCTCCTGCAATCCGAGCCTGACCCAACCCTCGAGTTCGATGCTCTGCACGGCTGCGGCCGCCTCGTCGTTGAGCTCCAGCAAGCGACGCGCATAGGCCAGCATCGTCTCGCCGGCATCGGTGAGCGCGAGGCCGCGTCCTGCCTTGCGAAAGATCGGCGTGCCGGCCTGCTCCTCCAGCTTCTTCAACTGAGCGCTGACGGCCGAGGTCGAGCGGCCGAGCCGGTCGGCTGCCCGCGCGAAGTTGCCGAGCTCCATTCCTGTCGCGAAGGTCCTGAGCACATCGAGATCGAAGATCGTCCGTCGCATCGCCATAATCCCGTTTTTGTGGACCGTAAGTTCATTTAATTCTGATTTTTTGTATCATCGTGGCGTGCGATGCTCCTCCTGTCAAGAATTCACTCAAAGGAGGCAATCATGCCTTTCGTTCGTATCTCTCTGCTGCGCGGCAAGTCGCCGGAGTATCTTCGCGCCGTTTCGGACAGCATTCATCGTGCCATGGTCGAGACCTTCAACGTGCCGCCTACCGACCGTTTCCAGGTCATCCACCAGCATGAACCGGGTGAACTGATCTTCAACCCGAACTACCTCGCCGGGCCGCGCTCCGACGACTTCGTGCTTTTCGCCATCACCGCCGGCAAGCCTCGCTCGACCCAAACGCGACAGGCCTTCTTCAAACGTGCCGCCGAACTTCTCGAGGTATCGCCCGGCATCCGGCCGGAAGACATCATGATCGTCATCACCACCACATCACCGGACGAATGGTCGTTCGGCGATGGAAAGGCACAGATGATCGAACCTGGCTGGGAAGCCCGCGCCTTCGGGAGCGCCGCATGATGGGCAACCCCGAACACATGACGATCCAGCGTCCGGGCAATGCCGTCCGCTCGCCCATCGATATTGCCACCGCGCCCTTCTGGGTCGAGATGCTGCTGGAGGGCGCAGCCGATGGCGAGAACACCGCGATGCGGGCAAGCCTTGATCCGGCACGATCACGCGCTGGCATACGCATCCGCGCGGGCAGCTGCTTTATGTTCTATCGGGCAAGGGGCTGGCGCAACGCGAAGGCGGCGCGCTGGAGGAATTGCGCGCCGGAGATGTCGTCTGGTTCGCCGCCGGCGAGAAGCACTGGCATGGCGCGACGCCTGACAGCCCGTTCAGCTACATCAGCATCCAGGCAAGCGAGGCCGGCCGCATCGTCGACTGGCTGGAGCCGGTGGAGGTTCTCTCATGATGGCGATGCAATACAGCTTCACCCTGCCGGCCGATTACGACATGTCGATCATCGACCGGCGCATCCGCGACAAGGGACCGATGCTCGACGGCTTTCCCGGCCTCGGCTTCAAGGCCTATCTCAGAGCCCGCAAGGGTGAGTTCGGCTCCCGCGAAAACCTCTATGCGCCCTTCTATCTCTGGCAGCAGCCGGAGCGTGCCAGCGACTTCCTCATCGGCCCCGGCTTCGAAGCACTGACGCAATCCTTCGGCTGGCCCGCGGTGAAGACCTGGATTGTCTGGCACGCGGAAATCACGCCTGCGGTGGCAGAGGCCACGTTCGCCACCGAGGAGACGATCGCCATCGAGCCCTACGCCTCGCTTGCCGAAATCAGGGATGAGGAAATCAGCCGGGCACAAAGACAAGCCCAGCAGGCTGAGCTCGTCGCCTCGGTCTCGGCCTTCGAGCCTACGAACTGGACGGTCGTGCGCTTCAGCCTGCATCGCTCCGCGCCGCTAATTGCGGGAACCGGTCAGATCTATCGTGTCGGGCACGTATCCCTGCCCTAAGGCGTCAGCTCGTTGCCCGGCGGTAGAGCGCAA
The DNA here is from genome assembly GCA_900489925.1 of Hyphomicrobiales bacterium. Taxonomy (GTDB): domain Bacteria; phylum Pseudomonadota; class Alphaproteobacteria; order Rhizobiales; family Rhizobiaceae; genus Rhizobium. Next base: position 127,835 of record UEHQ01000011.1, read on the forward strand.
GCGATCCCGCCAGCGCCAGCATCGCCCCGCCGCAGGCGCGCTCCAGCCAGACCGCGCCTGCCGTCTTCAGCAGCCGGACGGCCTGCGAACCGAAGACCGCGTAACCGAGCATGATCAGAAAATCGAGCGACGCGAAGACTGCGGCCAGCACGGCATACTGCGTCGCCTGCGGCAGCGCCGGATTGATGAACTGCGGCAGGAACGCCGAGAAGAACAGATAGCCCTTGGGGTTGGTGACGGCGACCATGAAGCTCTTGAGCCCGATCGAAAAGGCGGTTCCGCCGGTCATCTCGTTTTCCGACTTCAGCGCCGCGTTGAAGCCGCCCTTGGTGCGCAGCATCATGATCCCGAGAAAGGCGAGATAGGCAGCGCCCACATATTTCAGCATCGAGAACCAGAATTCCGACGCCGCGAGAAGCGCGCCCAGACCGATCGCCACGGCACCGAGGAGCACGAAGTCGGACAGCACCGCGCCGATCATGCCCGGGATCGCCCGGCGAACGCCGTAGCGCGAGCCGTTGGTCATCGCCAGAAGCACCGTCGGCCCGGGCGTCGCAATCGCGACGAAGGAGACGGCCACGAATGCGAGAAGTGTAAGAATGTGCATGATGCCCTCCCGAACATGGAGGCCGACCCTTGCATGTGCGCCCGCCAGCCGCAAGACACCCATGGTTCAGGACAGCAAAAAGCCCGCCGCCTGTTAAGGCAGCGGGCTCTGATGAATGGCGGCTAATGCGCCTTAGATGCCGCTCTGGCCGTCGGAGCCGATATAGGCGATGCGCAGCATGTTGGTGGCACCCGGCGTGCCGAGCGGCACGCCGGCCGAGATGATGATGCGGTCACCCGGCTTGCCGAAGCCTTCGTCGGCAACGATGCGGCACGCACGGTTGACCATGTCGTCGAGGTCGGTCGCGTCATGCGTGACGACGCAGTGCAGACCCCAGACGATGGCGAGACGGCGAGCCGTCTGGATGACCGGCGACAGCGCCAGGATCGGAACCTGCGGACGCTCGCGCGAGGCACGCAGACCCGTCGTGCCCGACGAGGTGTAACAGACGATCGCAGACAGACGGAGCGTTTCCGCAATCTGACGAGCAGCCAGCGAGATCGCATCGGCGCCGGTTGCTTCCGGCTGCGCGCGCTGCGCGTAGATGATGCCAGGATAGTGCGGCTCGCGCTCGATGGTGCTGGCGATCGAGGCCATCGTCGAGACGGCTTCAACCGGATAGTCACCGGATGCGGATTCAGCCGACAGCATGACGGCGTCAGCGCCTTCGAAGACGGCGGTCGCGACGTCGGAGACCTCGGCGCGCGTCGGGACGGGTGCGGTGATCATCGATTCCAGCATCTGCGTGGCGACGATCACTGGCTTGCCCGAACGGCGGCAGGCGCGGATCAGCTGCTTCTGGATACCCGGAACGGATTCGAGCGGCATTTCGACGCCGAGGTCACCACGGGCAACCATCAGAGCGTCGGAAAGCTCGATGATTTCCTCGATGCGCTCGATCGCCTGCGGCTTTTCGATCTTCGACATGATGCCGACGCGACCGCGCGCGATCTTGCGCACTTCGGCCAGATCTTCCGGGCGCTGCACGAAGGAGAGCGCGACCCAGTCGACATCGTCGGTCGCCAGAACGGCGTCGAGGTCGGTGCGGTCCTTGTCGGTCAATACGCCGACGGTCAGCAGCGTGTCGGGAAGGCTCACGCCCTTGCGGTCGGAGATCTTCGTGCCCGAAATGACCGTCGTGACGATGCTCTTGCCGTCGCACTTTTCAGCGCGCAGCGCGAGCTTGCCATCGTCGATCAGCAGGCGATGGCCGGGCTGTACCGATTCCAGGATTTCAGGATGCGGCAGGAACACGCGGGTCGCATCGCCGGGTGCTTCGTTGTTGTCGAGCGTGAAGGTGTCGCCCGGCTTCAGATCGACCTTGCCTTCGGCGAACTTGCCGACGCGCAGCTTCGGACCCTGAAGGTCGGCCAGAATGCCGATCGGGCGGCCGGAGCGGGCTTCGACGGCGCGGATACGCTTGATCAGCGCACGCATCACGTCGTGGCTGGCATGGCTCATGTTGATACGGAAAACGTCAGCACCGGCCTGGTGCAGCTTTTCGATCATCGACTCCTCGGAGGAGGCCGGTCCGAGCGTGGCGAGGATTTTAACTTTGCGGTTACGCTTCATCAATTCGGGCTTTCTTGCGTGCCGGGGGTATCGGAAAGTTGAACCATCCAGCTGCCCTGGCGGCCCGTATCATATTCCTTGAACCCCATCTTCTGATAGCCACGGGCGTAGCAATCATTGACACCCGTGATCTTGAACTCGTTCTCTGCCACGCACATCTGCACGTCACCCGTCCATCGTCCTCCCCGGGCGGCGTCCTCGGCGTAGAGATAATAATATCGCGACTGCAGCTCTCCCTCGATCAGCGTCGCGCATGTCGTTGCTGGCACCTGCCACCAGCCTTCCGTCATCCAGCCATCCTTGGCCCTGTATCCAATTGCGACACCCACGAGGTTCTGTGTGCCGTTGCAGACGCGAAAATCGGCATGAGCCGCGTCGGCTATGAAAAACGGCGAGAAAGCCGCGAGAACAAACAGTGCAAGACGGGCAAGCGGCCCGGAGCGCAGAAGGAAACTTGGCGCGGTCTGGATCAACACGACTTCCAATGGGCTCCCGATTATTCGTTGGTGTGCCTTCTTGCGCCGCCTCCCCGAGAATGTCAACGCAATGCTAATCGATTATATTCCATGACAGCCCCGACAGGCAGCCGTGTTGCGGCGTTTGATCAACGGCCATGCTTGAACGCGTCACTTGGCCATGCGAACAGAGATCGACCGCAAACCATAATTGGCGATTTCCCTCATGAATGCCTTCCAATCATTCGAAATCCTAGACGGCAACCATGACAGTGGCATGGTGCTCCTCGGCGACCACGCGATGAACCGTCTCCCCGAGAATTACGATCGCCTGGGCCTGCCCGCCAATGCCTTTGAACGCCATATTGCCTATGATATCGGCATCGAGGGACTGGTACGTGCGCTGTCGGCAAGGCTCGGCGCGCCTGCGGTTCTCGGCGGCTTCTCCCGCCTGCTGATCGATCCCAATCGAGGCGAAGACGACCCGACATTGATCATGAAGATTTCCGACGGCGCCATCATTCCGGGCAATCACCCGATCTCGACCGAGGAGTGGAACCGCCGTGTGGAAACCCACCACCGGCCGTATCACAATGCCGTCAACGAAACGATCGGTCGCGTGGCAGCGAAGACAGGCAAGGCGCCACTCGTGCTTTCACTGCACTCCTATACCCCAGCGTGGAAGGGTGTTCCGCGCCCGTGGCACGCAGCCGTCCTCTGGGACAGCGATCACCGTGCCGTCTCCCCCTTGCTTGACATGCTCCGCAAGGATCCCGATCTGATAGTCGGCGACAACGAGCCATATGACGGCGCGCTGAAGGGAGATACCATGTACCGGCATTGCATGGTTCCTGGCATTGCCCACGCGCTGCTGGAGGTTCGGCAGGATCTCATCGGTGATGAGGCTGGCATCGCCGCCTGGGCAGACCGGCTGGCACCCATTTTCAAATCCATGAATGCCGATCCGGCGCTGCATGAGTATAAGGTGCATGCATCGCGAACGGGACCATACGAATGAAGGAGAGCGCCATGACCGCACTCACTAGAGAACAGCAGACCGAATTCGAAGCCGCGGCATTCCGCCGCCTGGTCGCACATCTGCGCGACCGCCCTGATGTCCAGAACATAGACCTGATGAATCTCGCAGGCTTCTGCCGCAATTGCCTGTCCAACTGGTATCGCGAAGCCGCCGAGGCAGACGGTATCGAGGTCTCGAAGGACCAGTCGCGTGAGATCGTCTACGGCATGCCGTTCGAGGAGTGGAAAAGCCTTCATCAGAAGGAAGCCACCGCCCAGCAAAAAGCCGCATTTGAAATCAACAACCCGCACAAATAAGCCTCGGCTTGTCGAATAGGCTTGACCCCGGCCCCGCTTCGCGGCAGTCAACGCCATCCGAATTTTACATCCCCTATCAGGAGAACACGATGTCTGATGCCCACGGCGTTGCCCGCGACCAGCTTCGCGCTTTCATCGAGCGCATTGAACGGTTGGAAGAAGAAAAGAAGACCATCGCCGACGATATCAAGGACGTCTATGGCGAAGCCAAGGGAACCGGCTTCGACACCAAGATCCTCAAGAAGGTCATTGCCCTGCGCAAGAAGGACGAGCAGGAACGTCTGGAAGAGGAAGCCATCCTCGACACCTACCTGCACGCGCTCGGCATGATCGACTCTCCGCCGGAAGGCTGATTGTCCAGGCACCTGCCCATTTGAAACCGCCGAGCAGTTCGGCGGTTTTTTTATAACTGACGCAGCCTTACGAGACGCCAAGCTGCGGCTGCTTGCGTCCTAGAAAGCTGGCAACCGACAGCAGCCTGCGCTGCAGCTCGTAGGCAATCGCACAAACCGCGCACGTCACGACCACCACGACACCGAACGCCCATGGCGGCTGCATTCCATGTTGCTGCAGCCAGTACGCGACCAGAACCAGCACCGTCTGATGCAGAACGTAGTAGGTCAGGACAGCCTTGTTCAAATACATGATAACTGGATTTGAATGGTAGATGAATCGGCGCGCGTAGCCGAGCAAGGCGACGATCGCCGTCCACTGGAATGCGGACCGGCAGACACGCAACGCCGTCACCAGCAGGGCTGGTCGCTCGGCCGCGGGAATGGTGGTGACAATCGCCGCCAGAACAATAAAGCACGCAAGCGCGATCATCAGCGACATTGTCCTATGGGTCACGACCGCGTCCCAAAAACCGTCATGCCTCGCCAGAAGCGCACCCGCCAGAAAGAAGCTGAAGTAGACAATATGCGCATACCAATCGGTCACCGGATTGAGCGTCTCGCCAAAGGCCGGGAAAAGCGCCAGGCGCAGAACGGCGAGATAAAGAACCGGCCAGTACAGCAGCCCGACTCCATGGAGGGTCTTCGAAAGCCACACACCTCCGCGTAGAAAAAGCGTAGGAGCATAGCGCTGTAGCAGCGCCCACAGGGCGGTATAGACCCAGAGGTAGGCAAGAAACCAAAGATGCGCGAAACTTCCAACTTCGCGCCCCAGCGCATCGGTGACCCCGCCGGTGAGATAGCTCCACCAGAACTGGAGGTAGGGCATGGAAAAGCCGCTCTGCATCTTCAGCGTGATGTAGATCTGCGGCGGAATGACCACCAGCATGCCGACCAGAAGCGGCGGAAGAAGCTGGCGCGATCGAAACAGGCGCACTTCGCCCGGCGAGCGCCGCGATGTCAGCGCTGCCGTCACCACACCTGACAGGAAAAACAGCAGGCTCATCCGCCACGGATGCGACCCGATCGAGATCAGGTCGAAGAGCCAGCTTTCGCCGCCCGCCCGGTGCAGCCAGCCGCGCGAGCTATACAGAATACTGGAATGATAGACGATCAGCAGCCCAAAGGCGCATACCCGCAGGAAATCGACATCATGTCGACGCCCCATCCGGCCCTCGTTTGCCATTGCCCCTCGCCCCCGTTGCCTTTCCTGATGGAAATTCGCGCGAGCTTTATAAGTAATCGCAAATGATTGAATGGCGCTTAATTGAATAGATGAAAAGATAACGATCGGCGGGCCCAAACGAAAAAGCCGCCGGATATCTCCAGCGGCTTTCTGATCTCGTTCTCGGGAAACTCAGTTCGTATTGAACTTCCGGACTTCCATGAAGTTCACCGCGCTGCCGCTGAAGCGGCCCGGGTCGATGGAGGCTGTCTTGGTGAAGCCTTCCGCATAGACCGCGGTCGGCTGTGCACGGAGCGTCTGGCTGACGAAGCGCGGCGCCTTAACCGGCTTTGTCACCATTTCCATGCGCGCGTTGGTCAGCGCCCACTTCGAGATGATCTTCTCGGTCAGCTTCGGCTCTGTCGTGATCGTGGCACGGCCAGCATCGGCCTGGGCGGCTTCATGCTTGGTCGGGCGACCGCCCTTGGTCGGCGCAACCTGGGCGGCACTGGCGTCAAGCGACGGCTTGGGTGCATCGAAACCATCGCCGAACGTCGCGGCCTTGGGCGTCGGCGCGAGCGCCGCCATCTGTACCGGCGGCTTTTCCGATGGAACCTTTTGCGGCATCGCTGCGTTAATGGCCTGTTCGACGCTCGAAATCGCCGGCTGGCTAGACGCGACTTGGCTATCGCCGGCCGTCTTCTGCTGATCAAGAGCGTCGGCAACAGCAGGAGAAAGCGTATCCTCCTGGTCTGCCACGTCGTCATCAGCTTCCGCGTCGGCGTTCGCCGCGGCGAGGAGCTTTTCGGCGAGCGCCGGACGTTCAGCCGGCGTCGGAACCGCTGCGAGATTCCCCGTCATCGCAGCCGGGTCAGCCGAAGCGACTTCCGCGTCTCCTGGAGAGCGCCGCGGTCCGAGCAGTGAAGGAACGGGTACGCTATAGGCACTGAGATCCGCGAACTGCTGCTGACCCTCGGTCACAGCAGAGAGGGCTTCTTGTGCCGCATTTCCGGACTGAGGAGCGACCAGGGCGTTAGCCACTTCGCTTCCACCCGGCTGATTGGCAAACGCCGGACGCACCTGCGGAACCGGCGCATTGACACTTGCGACCTCGGTCGGCTGGGCGGGAGCCTGCTGGCCGGGATCGGCTGCGTTCGGCATATCAGCCTTTGGCGGCGTCGCCTTCGCGACGGCGACAGGTGCTGCTGCGCTATCATCATCAGAACTGTCTTCAGCTTCGTCAGCGCCGCCGCCAAACAGCGCGGCAAACAGTGTCTTGTGCTTCGGCTGCTCGCTCGACGACGAGCCGCTATAGGCGCCGGAGCTTGCCATCTGCACTTCGGTCGAGCTGACGCGACGCTTATAGTCGGCCACGGCCTGCTCATAGCCCGGCAGCGGTCTGCCATCAGCAGGGATGTGCATCGTGTTGCCGTTCGGGAAGAGACGGACGAGCTCTTCGCGGCTCATACGCGGCCATGCGCGCACGCCACCAACGTCCATGTGCACGAACGGCGAGCCCGACGTCGGATAGAATCCAACGCCGCCAACCTGCATTTTCATGCCGATTCCGCGCAAGGTGGCCAGTTTGACGTCAGGAATGAAGAAATCCATCGCCTTGCCGAGCATGTGCTGGCTCTTCTCGGCAACGCCGGAATTACGCGAACGTGCCTTCAGCATGGCGTTGGTGCCTGGCGAACGGAAGCCGCAGACGACGTTGATGTAATCCTTGGAACCGCTCTGGCGATACACTTCCCAGATCAGATCGAAGAGACGCGGGTCCATCCTCGTCGGCTGGTTCTTGCGCCAGTCGCGAAGGAAGCGGTTCAGCTGCTCGAGACCCTTGGGGTCGAACCGGCCGTTGCGCTTGTAGGTAATCACCGCCTTTTCGCCGGTGTGAATGAAATAGAGCTTGAGACTACGCGTTTCGCCAGCCGCCTGCGAGGGCGTGCTGATCACCACAGGCGACGAAACGGCAACTGCGAGAAGGGCGGCCATAGCCGTCCTAAACACCTTTCCGCAAAGGTCTGCGCACCTGTCGCGCCAGGTCGGGCGCTTAGGCTTCGTATTCCCATTCAGATCCGGCAAACTCAATCCCCGTCAGACAGCCGATGGTCCTCTATCTCGACCCTTGACTGTGAAATGCGGTCACACGATGGCAAAAATGCCACACATGATCAACCTTTTCTTTACATAGTGAACAGGCCACTAACAAGTGGTTTATGATTGGTAACAAAAGATGATTGCCGGATTGTTAATGAAGCGTTTCAGGCCGCGTCCTTCTGCGGGTTGTCGGGGTCGATCCCGTAATCCTTGAGTTTTCTGTACAATGTGGACCGCCCGATGCCGAGTTTTCGGGCCACTTGACTCATCTGCCCCCGATAGAATTTAAGGGCGAATCTGATCAGTTCTTCTTCCACATCCGCAAGCTTTCGCACGTCGCCTGATGGGTTCGTGCTGGCAATTGCGTTGTCCGGTGCATCACTGATTCGCGCCACGAGGTGGTCCGCGGCTGCCTGCGAGACCGGATCCTCGGGACTGGCGAGTTCGGCGAGACGATCGCCGACGCTATTGTCGGCCACGAGCGCGAGATGGTCGACCACCGCGTATTCCGGCAGCTGGCCGGCGATCTGCGGGAAGTCGGCTTCAGTCAGCTCTGGTCCATCTGCCAGCACCACGGCGCGGAAGATGGCGTTCTCGAGCTGGCGGATATTGCCCGGCCAATCGTAGGCGGTCAGCAGCGCCAGGGCGCCAGCGCTCACCGTCATGCGATGGCCGTTCTTCTGCTCGCTCGAGAAGCGCTCGGTGAAGACGCGCACGAGGTGCGGGATGTCTTCCTTTCGCTTGCGCAGCGCCGGAATGGTGATCGGGAAGACGTTGAGACGATAATAGAGATCCTCGCGGAAGTGGCCGTTCTTGACCTCTTCGATCAGATCCTTGTTGGTTGCCGAAATCAGGCGGACATTGACCTTGTGCGCGGTGCGCGCGCCGACGGTCTCGATCTCGCCCTGCTGCACGGCGCGCAGGAGCTTGACCTGGACTTCGAGCGGCAGGTCGCCGATCTCGTCGAGGAAGATCGTGCCGCCATCGGCTTCCATGAACTTGCCGATATGGCGCTCGGTCGCGCCGGTAAAGGCACCCTTTTCATGGCCGAACAGAATGCTCTCGACCAGATTGTGCGGGATCGCGCCACAGTTGACGGTGACGAACGGCTTGCCGGAACGGTCGCTGCCGGACTGGATGGCACGCGCCACCAGTTCCTTGCCGACGCCGGATTCCCCTTCGAGCACGACGGGGATGGTCGACTGCGACGCACGCTGCGCCAGATCGATGACCCGTATCATTGCGGGGCTCGCCGAAACGATATCGTCGAATCCGACTGAGCCGGAACGGGACCTGCGGCCACTGCGCGCCTTGATTTCGCGCTGATCCAGCTTGAGGGCGTTTGCAATCGAATTGGCGATCCGCTCGGGAGACACCGGCTTGACGACAAAATCGAAGGCGCCGGCACGCATGGCCTGCACCACCGTTTCGATGCCGCCCTGCCCCGTCTGAACGATAACGGGAACCTGTGTGCCGAATTCGTGCACCGCTTCCAGGAACTCCAGGCCCGTCATTTCAGGCATCATCAGGTCCAGCACGATGACGTTGTAGAGGCCACTGCCTCTCTTCACCATCTCCAGACCGATCCGGCCGTTCTCGGCCTGATGGACCACGTGCCCGTGGCGCTCTATCGCGTTCTTGAGCAATCGGCGCTGAACCGGATCGTCCTCGACGACCAGAATCTGCGCGGCACCCTTGATCTCATTGTAACCGGTCATTGCTGCCTCACTTCATGCGAAACCTGACAGGCACTCTCGCAGAAAGGCTTGAACATCCAGTTTTGAGAAATAATTGCATTTTAACGTTTGGGGCGAAGACGAATCCGGCTCGAAACGGAGCTTCCCGGAAGCCGAAATGCCCTTGATACCGGGCCTTTAGGCGCTTAGACAGTCTAGCCTGTCGCAAAAGAGGAAGAGGAACCCCGCTCATGAAAAAAACACTCGCCGGCGCCACCCTTAATTTTTCGGCAAGCTCCGCCGCCTCCGCGACCGATAGCGCGCTCGGCGACCTGCCGACCTGGCGATTGCAGGACCTTTACCCCTCCGCCACCTCGACGGCCTTTACGTCGGATATGGAAAAAGCAGGCAAGGCAGCCGCCGCTTTCGAAGAGAAGTGGAAGGGCAAGCTTGCGGACGCCGCCACGAAGAAAGGTGACGCCGGCATCGGCCAGGCTCTGAAAGAATATGAGGCGCTGGACGACCTTATCGGCCGCCTCGGCTCGTTTGCGGGCCTCACCTATTTCTCCGACACCAGCAATCCTGTGAACGGCAAGCTCTACGGCGACGTTCAGGCCCGGATCACCGATTTCTCCGGCCACCTGCTGTTCTTTGCGCTCGAACTCAACCGCATCGACGATGCCATGATCGATGCCTGCATGGCGAATGACCCGGATGCCGGCCACTACCGCCCCTGGCTCGTCGACCTGCGCAAGGACAAGCCCTACCAGCTGGACGACAAGCTGGAACAGCTCTTCCTCGAAAAGTCGATGACGTCGGCTGCGGCCTTCAACCGCCTGTTCGATGAGACGATGGCCGAACTGCGCTTCGACGTCGATGGCGAGAAGCTCTCGATCGAGGTCACGCTGAACATGCTGCAGGACCGCGATCCCGCCGTTCGCCACAAGGCGGCGATGGCGCTTGCCGAAACCTTCAAGGCGAATATCCGCACCTTCACGCTGATCACCAACACGCTCGCCAAGGACAAGGACATTTCAGACCGCTGGCGCGGCTTCGAGGACATCGCCGATAGCAGGCACCTAGCAAACCGCGTCGAGCGCGAAGTGGTCGATGCGCTGGCCGCCGCCGTCAAGGATGCCTATCCGCGCCTCTCGCATCGCTATTACAAGATGAAGGCCAAGTGGCTTGGCATGGAACAGATGGAGTTCTGGGATCGCAACGCGCCGCTGCCCGAAACCTCCAACGCCGTGATTTCCTGGACTGAAGCCAGGGACACGGTGCTTTCGGCCTATGGCAGTTTTGCCCCCGAGATGGCCGCGATCGCAAAGCGCTTCTTTGACGAGCAGTGGATCGATGCGCCCGTCCGCCCCGGCAAGGCGCCCGGCGCTTTCGCTCACCCGACCGTTCCTTCGGCTCACCCCTATGTGCTCGTCAATTACCTGGGCAAACCGCGCGACGTCATGACGCTCGCCCACGAGCTTGGCCATGGTGTGCATCAGGTTCTGGCCGGCGGCCAAGGCGCGCTGATGTGCCAGACGCCGCTGACGCTTGCCGAAACCGCATCCGTTTTCGGTGAGATGCTCACCTTCCGCGCCCTCCTCGACAAGACCAAGGACAAGCGTGAGCGCAAGGCGATGCTCGCCCAGAAGGTCGAGGACATGATCAACACGGTCGTGCGCCAGATCGCCTTCTACGAATTCGAGCGCAAGGTCCACACCGCCCGCAAGGCCGGCGAACTGACCTCCGACGACATCGGCGAGCTCTGGCTCTCGGTACAGTCGGAAAGCCTCGGGCCGGCGATCAAGATCTCGGAGGGATACGAGACCTACTGGGCCTATATCCCGCACTTCATCCATTCGCCCTTCTACGTCTACGCCTATGCGTTCGGCGATTGCCTGGTGAACTCGCTCTATGCCGTCTACCAGAAGGCCGACAAGGGCTTCCAGGACAAGTACTTCGAGCTCCTGAAGGCCGGCGGCACCAAGCATCACTCGGAACTTCTCAAGCCATTCGGTCTTGATGCCACCGATCCGTCGTTCTGGAGCAAGGGACTGTCGATGATCGAAGGCCTGATCGACGAGTTGGAAGCGCTAGATAAGGCCTGAGGCGGCACAGCCAGTCCCTTTTCCGCGTGAGCGGGAAGAGACAAAGCGAAGATCGCCGCCTTAAGGCCAAAGCTTGGACATGATCGACAGACAGCCCTACGCGCTCTTCCGGGACGACACGACCGGACAGGTGATGCTCTTCGCCGATCCGGCGGAGATCGTCATCGCGCGGACGCGTGCCGAGTTCTTCGACGGCCTCGAGCGCATCGAGAAAGCGCGTGCCGCGGGCAAGTGGCTGGCCGGCTACTTGTCCTACGAAGCGGGCTACCTCTTCGAAGACAAGCTTTCCGCCTTTGCCGACGCGCGCAGCGAAACGCCGCTCCTCTGCTTTGGCATATTCGACGCGCCGTCAGCCGATACTCACCCCCTGGCGCAGGCGGTGAAGCGCGTCGAAAATGAGGAATGCATCACGGCACCGAAAGCCGGATGGGATTTCCCCACATACAAGGAGCGCTTCGACCGGCTCCACTGGCACCTCCGACAGGGAGATTGCTACCAGGCCAACCTCACCATGCCGATCACGGCCCGTTGGAGCGGCGATCCCCGCGCGGCATTCTGGTCGCTGATCGACCGGCAACCGGTGAAGTATGGCGCGCTGGTGGATCTCGGTGGCCCGATCATCCTGTCGCGCTCGCCCGAACTCTTCTTCCGCACCGACGACGACGGCTGGATCGAGACACACCCGATGAAGGGCACCGCCAAGCGCGGCAACAGCCCCGCCGAGGACGCAGCGATCATCAAGGCCATGTGCGAGGACATCAAGACACAGGCTGAAAACCGCATGATCGTCGACCTCCTGCGCAACGACATCTCGCGCATATCGGAGGTCGGCACGCTCGACGTTCCGAAGCTCTTCGACATCGAGACCTATCCGACGGTGCACCAGATGGTGAGCCATGTGCAGGCGAAGCTGCTTCCCGATCTCACCATCACCGACATCTTCGCCGCCCTCTTCCCCTGCGGCTCGATCACCGGCGCGCCGAAGATCAGCGCCATGAGCATTCTCCATGAACTGGAGGACGGCCCGCGCGACGTCTATTGCGGGGCGATCGGCATGATCTCGCCGCGCGGCGCCATGCGCTTTTCGGTCGCCATCCGAACCATCAGCCTGTTTCCCGACGGCAAGGCGGTCTTCAACGTCGGCGGCGGCATCGTCTTCGATTCGACAGCCGAAGCAGAATACGAAGAGTGCCTGTTGAAGGCGCGCTTCGCCATCGGCGATCAGGAAGTGACCCGCGATCAGGAGACAGCGGGATGACCGACCTGTCCTTGATCGAAACGCTGCGCTTCGAGCCGGCCATCGGCTTCGTGCGCCTGCGTCTCCACCTCGCTCGCCTCTCCCGCTCCGCCCGTCGCCTTGGCTTTCCAGAGCCGCTGGCGGTTGCCGATCGGCTGAACGAAGCCGTGGCGGGCGCATCAAGCGCCTTGCGCGTTCGGCTGACATTTGATCACAACGGGCAAACGGCGGTCACCTCGGCGCCGTTTACGCCGCTTGCCGCAGGCAGTGTCTGGAACGTTAAGGTGGCCAGCACGCGCCTCGCCTCCGGCGACAAGCTGCTGCGCATGAAAACGACCCGCCGCGCGATCTACGACATTGCAAGGTCCGAATACGCATCGTCCGAAGCCGATGAAGTGATCATGCTGAACGAACGAGGCGAGGTGTGCGAGGGCACGATCACTTCGGTCTTCCTCGACGACGGATCCGGCCTCCTGCGCACCCCGCCGATCGCCTGCGGTCTGCTGGCGGGGGTGCTGCGCACCGAACTCATCTGCCAGCGAAAGGCCCGCGTTGGCCGCATCACGCCGGAAGACTTGAAGACAGGACCGCTTTATGTCGGCAATTCCCTGCGCGGTCTGATCGCCGCAAACCTTATCCTCTAGGCAACGATCCTCAGCCGATCACGCCCGCTCTGCTTGGCATGATAGAGCGCCTCGTCAGCGCGCGCGTAAAGCTCGCGTGCCGTCTCGCCCACATGCAGTTCCGCAAGCCCGGCGGAGCAGGTGTAGGAAAAGCTGGGGCTATTGCTGATCGGGCGAGCACCTCGCACCGTCGTCAGGATCCGGTCGACGATCAACTCTCCCTGCGACAAGGTGGTGTCGGGAAGAATCAGCATGAATTCCTCGCCGCCGATCCTGCCGAAGCTGTCGCGCCGGCGCACGAGCGGATGCACGCGGCGAGCAAAGTCCACCAGCACGTCGTCTCCCACCTGGTGGCCATACACATCGTTGATCCGCTTGAAGAAATCGAGATCGATGATGCAGATGCAGCCGCTCGCCTTTTCCATCGAGGCCTGCCGCTGCACCAAGCTCTCCAGCGCCGCCATCATGAAGCGGCGATTGGAAATGCTGGTGAGCTCGTCGGTCTGCGATGCCTTGAGCGCGAAATCGCGGTCCTGCCGGATATCGCGTTCGCTGGCTTTCAGATGCGTGATGTCGCTGGCGACGCAGAGCATCCAGCCGTCCTTCTGGACGGTCTCGGTCATCCATAGCCAGCGCCCGTCGACCACATCGGTCTCGAACGCCCGGAACGGCAGCTTGCCGCGCCGCGATTGCGCCGAGACCAGCCATGTCTCGAAATCAGCGGCACGGATGACCGTCCCTTTTCCGGCCTTGGTATTGCGGCGCATAAGCTCGGCCCACAGAGGGCATTCATCCGGCTCGAGTGCGAAGGTGGTGCGAAAGGCCGCGTTTGCATACTGCAGCCGGTCATCCTGATCATAAAGCGCGATCAGGACGGCGCTCTCCTCCTGCAACTCCGCAAGCCGCTCCGATATCTGGTTCATCCGATGGTTCCGGGGCGATGGAATAACAATGATTCGCACTTTGACGCAGAAATCTGAAAAGAAGATGGATGCTCCCGAGACAATTGAATATCCACATGTGCCGGAACGCAACGCCCTGAAAGGAAACACACCATGTTCATCCTCGCCTTGACCTATGTGAAGCCGAACGAGGAGGCCGACACGCACATGGAGCCGCACATGGCCTGGGTGAAGGAAGGCTATGCCAGAGGCTGGTTTCTTGCATCGGGCCGCAAGGTGCCGCGCACCGGTGGCGTGGTTCTGGCCGTTGGAAACCGGGCTGACATCGAAGCCTATGTCGCCGCGGACCCCTTCACGATCCACGGCGTGGCGCAATACGAGATCACCGAAGTCGCGATCACCACCGCCGTCGACGGCATGGAGGCATTGAAAGGATGAAGCGGTGATGGACCAACCGGACGACCTGCGTCTCCATCTTCAGTCCCTGGAGGAAAAGCTGTTCGACCCCGCCGTGCGCAACTCGCGCACATCGCTGGACACGCTGCTTGCACCCGATTTCCGGGAGATCGGAAGCTCCGGTCGGCTCTATGATTTCGATGAGATCATCGCGGCGCTGCTTGCCGAGCCGGCGGACGGAACCACCCGCGCATTGGCCGACTTCGAGATCCGGCCGCTGTCTCCCGGGCTGGTGCTCGCGACCTACCGCTCCGAGCGCAGCGAACCCCATCTTCCGCCGGTCAAATCCCTTCGTAGCTCGATCTGGCGGCGCGATGCCAACGGTTATTGGCGAATGGTCTTCCATCAGGGGACACCGGCGCGCTAGAGTTCGGCCATGACGCTTCCGATCTACACGCCCTATGACGGCTCCTCGAAGCCGTTCACCATCGGCCTGATGCCGCTTGACCCCATGCGCTGGATCGAGCCGGATGCCGATTGGTCGCGCTATGTCGGCGAAAAACGGGCGCTGGTCAGCACCAATCGCAGCGAGGTCTTCGTCGCGGAGGATGGCACCGAGGATGCTCAGCGGGAGGCGCTCGGGCTGCTTCAAGCACATCTCGCCGAGCGCCATCCGCAACTCCCCCGCGACGACGCGCAGACCGGATACGATCTCCCGCCATTGCTCCGCGCCGGCCTGTTGATCCAGGACGATCTGGTGATCATGCGTCGAAAGGCCGACAGCTGGCATCTCGTCGCCGGCTTCGTCGCCTTTCCATCCTCGTGGTCGCTTCAGGAGAAGTTCGCACGTCCGATGCAGGCAATTCATGCCGACGTGCCGGGTTTCGGAGAAGGCACCCGCAACGCGGAGCTGATCACCCGGATCTTCGATAATCTTCAGGTTGCCCAACCCGTCGAGCGGATGAACTGGTCGATCAACCTGACCGACGACCTCTTCCTGCCGCTCTCGAAGCATCGCCGGCCACCGCAGGCGGAAGCCTTCACGCTCGCCCAGCGCTTTGCCCGCGTCGAGCGGCAGACGCTGCGCAAGCTGCCAGTCGCCGGCGATATCCTCTTCACCATCCGTGTCTATGTCGATCCGATCGCAGCCATCGCCTCCCATCCCAAGGCTGCAACGTTAGCCGCGAGCTTCGCAGCACAGCTTGAAAACCTCGACGAACACCAGGCTGCCTATAAGGGGCTGAGCTTGCAAAAAGCCGAGCTTGCGGCCAAGCTGCGCGCGCTCGCAAACCAGCACTTGCCCGCCTGATATTTGTGTTCCCGCCCGGAACGCTCTTTATTGTGACGCCATTTTGTGGTTAGAGCCGGACTTCCTCGCAGTATTTTCGCGATTTCAAATGAATTCTTAAAGGCCTCTCGCCTTCGTCACCTTCCACAGGAGAAAAGAATGACGGAACAGAACCACCCGGTATATGCCGAAATTACCGGTCCGATCGTCATGATCGGCTTTGGCTCCATCGGCCGCGGTACGCTGCCGCTGATCGAGCGCCACTTCAAATTCGACAAGAGCCGGATGGTCGTCATCGACCCGCGTGAAGAGCCCTCCGACATGGAGATCCTCAAGAAGCACGGCGTCCGTCACATCAAGGAATATGTGACCAAGGACAACTACAAGGAGCTGCTGAAGCCGCTTCTGACCGAAGGCGAAGGCCAGGGCTTCTGCGTCAACCTCTCGGTTGATACCGGTTCGGTCGATCTGATGAAGCTCTGCCGCAAGCTCGATGTCCTCTACATCGACACCGTCGTCGAGCCGTGGCTCGGCTTCTACTTCGACAAGAACATGAAGAACGCCGACCGCACCAACTATGCGCTGCGTGAAACCCTTCGTCATGAGAAGAAGAAGAACCCGGGCGGCACCACGGCCGTTTCCACCTGCGGCGCAAACCCGGGCATGGTCTCCTGGTTCGTCAAGCAGGCACTGGTCAACCTCGCCAACGACATCGGCCTGACGTACGACGAGCCGGATCAGCATGACCGCGAAGGCTGGGCAAAGCTGATGAAGAAGCTCGGCGTCAAGGGCGTCCACATTGCCGAGCGTGACACGCAGCTCACCAAGAACCCGAAGCCGCTGAACGTCTTCTGGAACACCTGGTCCGTCGAAGGCTTCATTTCCGAAGGTCTGCAGCCGGCCGAACTCGGCTGGGGCACCCACGAAAACTGGATGCCGAAGAACGCCAAGAAGCACAAGAAGGGCTGCAAGGCCGCCATCTACCTCGAGCAGCCGGGCGCCAACACCCGCGTCCGCAGCTGGTGCCCGACGCCCGGCCCGCAGTACGGCTTCCTTGTCACCCACAACGAGTCGATCTCGATCGCCGACTACTTCACGGTGCGCGACAAGGACGGCGAAGTCACCTTCCGCCCGACCTGCCACTACGCCTACCATCCGCCGAACGACGCCGTTCTGTCGCTGCATGAGATGTTCGGCAACGGCGGCAACTCGCAGCCGGTTCATCACGTTCTCAACGAGGACGAGCTGGTAGACGGTCTCGACGAACTCGGCGTACTGCTCTACGGCCACGAAAAGAACGCCTACTGGTTCGGCTCGCGCCTGTCTCTAGAAGAGACCCGCCGCATCGCGCCTTACCAGAACGCGACCGGCCTGCAGGTCACCTCGGCGGTTCTCGCCGGCATGGTCTACGCGCTGGAAAACCCGAAGGCCGGCATCGTCGAAGCCGACGAGATCGACTACAAGCGCTGCCTCGAAGTGCAGCTGCCCTACCTCGGCCCGGTCGAAGGTCACTACACCGACTGGACCCCGCTCGACGGCCGCCCGGGTCTCTTCCCAGAAGATCTGGACACGAAGGATCCGTGGCAGTTCAAGAACATCCTCGTTCGCTAATCGCTGAACGAACCGCATTCGAAGATGCCCGCCGCAAGGCGGGCATTTTTGTAACGCTTGCTGTATAAATGCTGTCCCGACACCTCTGAAGCCTTGCCTTCCCGGCCGACCCGCGCCATGTGTTTCGCAACCACACGGATAGTTCCCGCTCCGACTACTGGGAGAAGCCCATGAACATCAGAACCCTCGTTGTCCTCCTCGGCGCGTCCGCAGCGCTCGCATCCTGCGTTTCGTCGTCGCCGGGCCCAACGCCGGTCGCAGCACGTCCGGCCCCGGTGGGCGTTGAGGGCTCATGGGCGGATCCGAACGGCATCATCTCGACGTTCCAGGGCGGCACCTTCACGACACGCACAACCGACAGCAATCAGCTGTTGGCGTCCGGCACCTACGTGAACACCTCGCCTTCGCTGGTCGAAATCAACATGACGTCGCTGGTCAGAAAGACGCAATCCAAGGTCAACTGCGCGCTCGTCACCCAGAGCCAGCTCAACTGCACCTCCGACGCCGGCTCCCAATTCACGCTCACGCGTCACATGTAATCGGCCTGGATTGACGATTGAAAAGCTCCCCTCGCGGGAGCTTTTTTTGTTTACCGCCCTTGGAAAGCACCTGCACTGTCACAGCTTTTTCTCTTGCAGCTACTAGTGCTTAGTGGAAACATCAATCGCGTAGGGGATGGCGAAGCGCGGGGGTTCCAGGCTTCGCCCATCAAATCAGGAGAACAGGATGACGAAGTCATTTCAATTCGGTCTGTTGACCGCGTCGGTGCTGGCGCTGTCGAGCAGCGCCGCCTTTGCCGATTACCAGCTCAATATTCTTCACATTAACGACTTCCATTCCCGCATCGAGTCAATCAACAAGTTCGACTCCACGTGCTCAGCAGAGGAAGAAGGCAAGAACGAGTGCTTCGGCGGCGCCGCGCGTCTGAAGACTGCGATCGACCAGCGCCGCGCCGCCCTTGACGGCCAGAACGTGCTGCTGCTCAACGCAGGCGACAATTTTCAGGGCTCGCTGTTCTACACCACATACAAGGGCGCGGCCGAAGCCGAAGTCCTCAACGACATGAAGTTCGACGTCATGACCGTCGGCAACCACGAGTTCGACGACAGCGAAGACGGCCTTGCGACCTTCCTCGACAAGGTCAAGTTCCCTGTTATCTCGGCCAACGTTCTCGCCGGCGACGGCGCCAAGATCGGCGATCGCATCAAGCCCTCGCTGGTTCTCGAGGTCGGCGGCCAGAAAATCGGTATCGTCGGTGCCGTGACCAACGACACCGAGGAACTCTCCTCTCCCGGCCCCAAGATCATGATCGCGGATGACGTGCAGACGATCACCGCCGCCGTCGAAGACCTGAAGAAGCAGGGCATCAACAAGATCATTGCGCTCACCCACGTCGGCTATCCGCGCGACCTCGCCGCCATTGCCAAGATCCCGGACGTCGACGTCGTTGTCGGCGGCCATTCGCACAGCCTCTTGTCGAACACCGACCCGAAGGCCGAAGGCCCCTACCCGACGATGGTCGACAACCCCGGCGGCTACAAGGTGCCGGTCGTCCAGGCGGCCTCCTATAGCAAGTATCTCGGCGACCTCGTGGTCGACTTCGACGACAACGGCGTCGTGAAGAGCGCAAAAGGCGACCCGATCCTGATAGATTCGTCCTTTACCCCGGATCCGACGATGACCGCACGCATCGCCGAACTCGCCAAGCCGATCGAAGAGCTGCGCAAGAAGGTCATCGGTTCGTCCGAAGGGCCGATCGAAGGCGACCGCAAGGTTTGCCGCGTCGAGGAATGCTCGATGGGCAACCTCGTCGCCGACGCGATGCTCGACCGGGCCAAGGATCAGGGCATGAGCATCGCTATCCAGAACGGCGGCGGCCTGCGCGCCTCCATCGATA
The DNA here is from genome assembly GCA_900489925.1 of Hyphomicrobiales bacterium. Lineage (GTDB taxonomy): Bacteria > Pseudomonadota > Alphaproteobacteria > Rhizobiales > Rhizobiaceae > Rhizobium. The sequence goes on from UEHQ01000011.1 coordinate 147,196, forward strand.
GCGGCGACGTCACCCAGGGCGAGGTCATCACCGTCCTGCCGTTCCAGAACACGCTCGCGACCTTCCAGCTGACGGGCGCCGACATCCGCAAGGCCCTGGAAAATGGCCTGAGCCAGGTCGAACAGGGTGCCGGTCGCTTCCCGCAGGTTTCCGGTCTCAAGTACAGCTACGACAAGACCAAGCCGGCCGGCAGCCGCCTCGTCTCCGTCGAGACCAAGGAAGGCGACGCCTTCGTCCCGCTTGATGACGCCAAGACCTACGGCGTGGTAACCAACAACTACATGCGCGCCGGCGGCGACGGCTATTCGATCTTCGCCAGCGCCGGCAAGAACGCCTATGACTTCGGCCCGGATCTCGCCGATGTCACCGCCGACTACGTTGCCGCGCACTCGCCCTACAAGCCTTACACCGATGGCCGCGTGACCGACGTTGCTGCGAACGCCGCAGCCCCTGCTGCAACGGAACCGACAGCAACGGCGCCTGCGGCCCCTGCCGCCCCAGCAGCAACCGCACCCGCAGCCCCCGCGCCAGCGGCCCCGGCTGCGCCCGCCGCATTGGCACCCAACACGCCGACAAGCCATGTGATCGCCGCCGGTGACACGCTGTGGGATCTCGCCAAGCAGTTCTATGGCGACGGCACGCTCTGGAAGAAAATCTCGCAGGCCAACGGCGCGCCCACGCCGCGTCACCTGACGATCGGCAAGGAACTGCAGATCCCGTCCAAGTAAGACGATTTGTCTCGATTGCGAAGGCCGGTCCGGGGTTCCCCGGGCCGGCTTTTGTTCTTATAGGGTGAACCATCCAAGCCGGGCTGCGTATGAGCCGGGCAGAGAAGACGAGCACTGGGGTTTAGATGACGATCATTGATACTGCGCACCGCCCGGCGGAACATCCGCCCGTGAAATCAGGCAAGGTGGGCGTCCTGCTCGTCAATCTCGGAACACCCGACGGCACCGACTACACCTCGATGCGCCGCTATCTCAAGGAATTCCTGACCGACAAGCGCGTCATCGAATGGTCGCCGTGGAAATGGTACCCAATCCTCTTCGGCATCGTGCTCAACACCCGTCCGGGCAAGGTCGGGAAGGCCTATGAGCTGATCTGGAACAAGGACAAGAACGAGAGTTATCTGCGCACCTATACCCGCAGCCAGTCCGAGCTGATGGCCGAGCGCCTGCGCGACCTGCCCAACGTTCAGGTCGATTGGGCGATGCGCTACGGCACGCCGTCGATTGCCTCGCGCATCCAGGCGCTGAAGGACGACGGTTGCGACAGGATCGTGCTCTTCCCGCTTTACCCGCAATATGCTGCTGCGACGACGGCGACCGTCAACGACAAGGCCTTCCAGCATCTCCTGAAGATGCGCTGGCAGCCGGCGCTGCGCACCGTGCCCGACTATCACGACGACGACACTTATATCGAAGCGCTGGCAAACTCGATCACGTCGCACCTGGCGACGCTCGATTGGGAGCCGGAGATGATCCTCGCCTCCTTCCACGGCATCCCGATGTCCTACTTCCAGAAGGGCGACCCCTATTACTGTCAGTGCCAGAAGACTGCCCGTCTGCTGCGCGAGAAGCTTGGCTTGTCCAAGGACAGGTTCATGATCACCTTCCAGTCCCGCTTCGGACCGGAAGAATGGCTGCAGCCCTATACCGACAAGACGGTCGAGAAGCTGGCGCAGGATGGCGTCAAGAAGATCGCGGTGCTGAACCCGGGCTTCGTCTCAGATTGCCTGGAGACGTTGGAAGAAATCGCCGAGCAGGCCGCGCATTCGTTCCACGAGAACGGCGGCGAGAAATTCACCCACATCCCCTGCCTGAACGACAGCGAAGACGGGATGCGGGTGCTGGAAACGGTCGTGCGCCGCGAACTGCTTGGGTGGGTTTGAGGTAGGTAGCGCTGCGGCCCGCATCACCCCCTCTGGCCTGCCGGCCATCTCCCCCACAAGGGGGGAGAAGACCCTGCCTCAATGCACCGGGGGCCAGGCGGGGTTAAGCCCTCCCCTTGTGGGGAGGGTTAGGAGGGGTCTTTCTATTCACCGGCTACCGCTCGCGGGCACCGTCACACCCCCCGCCGGTTCCCCCAAAGCAGAACATGCAGCTGGGGCAGCACGCGGGCTTCGAACCACCTGTCATCCGTAACCTTACCGACGAGCCAGAGCATCCGCTCCATGATGCCGTCGATGTCGATCGACGCATCGTCGTCGTCCGGCGGCGGAGGCGTATGGTTGCCGGGTTGCAGATAGACCGGCAGCCCCGGGTAGCGAGCCGCCGCTTGGCGCGCATAGTCATAGTCGCGATCGTCAAAGACCACGATCTTCAAGGCAATCTGCGGCCGGCCGGCCGCCAGGCGCAGACAGTCGTCGAAGGCTTGCCAATCGGTCTCCATGCCGCTCGACGGCGGCTTCGGGCTCAAGACCAGCGTATCGAGATCCGCGAACCAGTCCTTGGCAACGCTGCCCTGCGTTTCCAAGGCAAAGCTGTAGCCCTGCGCATGGCCATGGGCGATCAGCGGCCCAAGCGGCTGGATCGCCGGGTTGCCGCCGGAAAGGGAGATGGTCAGCGGTTTGTCGCCGGAAAGCGCTGAAACTTCCCGCCAGATCTCCTCGACCGACATCGGCCGCCATTGATCGCGGTATTCACTGTCGACGGCATGCAGCGTATCGCACCAGGAGCAGCGGTAGTCGCAGCCCCCAGTCCGCACGAAAACCGTCGGCAGTCCGATCAGCACCCCCTCGCCCTGGATCGTCGGCCCGAAGATCTCGCTGACGCGGATGGATGCCTCGCGAGCCCCGCTCATGGCCGGTATTCCGCCCATGTCTTCGGCGTCTCGCTGACCCGCACCGCCGATGTTTCCGGCAGCCGCTCCTTGCACCAGTCATAAAAGTACTTGGCGAGATATTCCGACGTCACACCGTCGTGGCCGAGAACCTCGTTCAGGTGCCGATGGTCGAACCGGTCGTCGATATAGCGCTTCAGCGGCGCCAGCTCGTGATAGTCGCGCACGAAGCCGTTGGCATCAAGCTCCGCCGAAGCAAGCTCCACCACGACAATGTAATTGTGCCCGTGCAGCCGCGCACACTGATGATCGGCCGGCAGACGAGTCAGCTGGTGCGAGGCCGAAAAGTGGAATTCCTTGGTGATCCGGAACATCACTTCACCTCCTGCGCCGAAAACCCGCTCGTCGCGGCAACCCAGAAATCAGGATCGTCGTAGACCGTCGGATCGGCGACACCGGCGAGATGAAACGCCTCCCGCCGCTCGACACAGGTGCCGCAGCGACCGCAATGTCTGGTCCCGCCCTTGTAGCAGGACCATGTCTCGGCAAACGGCGCTCCGCTCTTCACGCCATCCGTGACAATATCGGCCTTGGAAATATTGACGTAGGGCGCATAGAGCGAGACCTCGGCATAGCCGTCCAACGCCTGGTTCTGCATCGCCTGGAAAGCGTCGATGAACCCGGGGCGGCAATCGGGATAGATAAAATGATCGCCGCCATGGACAGCGACGGCCACGGCATCCGCCTTCTGCGCGGCGGCGAGCCCGAAGGCGATGGCGAGCATGATGGCGTTGCGGTTCGGCACGACCGTCGCCTTCATCGTTTCCTCGGCATAGTGGCCGTCAGGCACGTCGACATCATCCGTGAGCGCCGAGCCGCTGAGATGCCGGCCGATGGTGCGGATGTCGATGATCTGGTGCGGTACGCCGAGCCTTTTGGCGCAGGCAGTGGCAAAGTCCAGTTCCTTGCGATGGCGCTGGCCATAGTCGAAGGAAAGAAGGCCGATGAGTTGATGTTCCGCGGCAACCTTGTGCGCAAGCGAAACGGAGTCCAATCCGCCGGAGCAGATGACGATAGTCTTCATGATGGAGGTCCCTTGTTTTGACCGGGTGGGCTGCGACCGGATACAGCGGCGTTTTACGCCACACCCCTCCCGTTGTGAAGGGCCAATCGAAAACCCATATATCCAGTCAGGATCCCTTGGCGTCGGCGCGACAGGCTGGCGTTTGAATTCGTCTACGCTAAGGTGCAGTCAATCGATTCTATCGCGGGGGAGTTTCATGGTTTTGGGCGGCTTCGACATTGTCGTGATCGCGTTGGTGGTCTTCGTCATTCTCGTGCTCTTCGCCGGGATCAAGACCGTACCACAGGGCTACCAGTACACGGTCGAGCGCTTTGGTCGCTACACCCGCACTCTCGGGCCCGGCTTGAACATCATCACCCCCTTCATCGAGCGCGTCGGCGCTCGCATGAACGTGATGGAGCAGGTCCTCAACGTCCCGACCCAGGAAGTCATCACCAAGGACAACGCCTCGGTGTCGGCCGACGCCGTCTCCTTCTACCAGATCCTGAACGCTGCCCAGGCGGCCTACCAGGTCTCCAACCTCGAAAACGCCATTCTCAATCTGACCATGACCAACATCCGCTCGGTCATGGGCTCGATGGACCTCGACGAACTGCTCTCCAATCGCGACGCGATCAACGATCGGCTGCTGCGGGTGGTCGATGACGCCGTCCAGCCATGGGGCATCAAGGTCACGCGCGTCGAGATCAAGGACATTCAGCCGCCGCGCGACCTCGTCGATGCGATGGCGCGACAGATGAAGGCCGAGCGCGAAAAGCGCGCCCAGGTGCTGGAAGCGGAAGGTGCCAGAAACGCGCAGATCCTGCGCGCCGAAGGTGCGAAGCAGTCAGCCATCCTGCAGGCCGAAGGCCAGCGCGAAGCGGCCTTCCGCAACGCCGAAGCCCGTGAACGTCTTGCCGAAGCGGAAGCCAAGGCAACCAAAATGGTCTCCGAGGCGATTGCCGCCGGCGACGTGCAGGCCATCAACTACTTCGTGGCACAGAAATACACCGAAGCGCTCACCTCGATCGGCTCCGCCAGCAACTCCAAGGTCGTGCTGATGCCGATCGAGGCTTCGTCGATTCTGGGATCGCTGAGCGGCATCGGCGCCATTGCCAAGGAAGTATTCGGCGACGGCCCGAACCCGCCGACGCCCCCAGCTCCCCGCCAGGTCCCATCGCGCTCGACGCCGACGATCAACCCCTTCAATCAGAACCCGGAGCGCTGACTCATGCTCGCCGCCGTCACATCGGAGCTGGGGCCTTGGAGCTGGTGGGTGGTCGGCCTCGTCCTGCTCGCCGCGGAAATGATGGCGCCGGGTTTCTTCCTGGTCTGGATCGGCCTTGCAGCCATTGCCGTCGGCGCCCTCTCCCTGCTTTTCTGGGACAGCGCCTTCTGGGCCTGGCAGTTGCAGGCGATCCTGTTTGCAGCCTTTGCGGTCGCTGCGACCTTCATAGGTCGCAAGCTAACCAGGGAGCACGGCGAGACCGACGAGCCTTTCCTCAATCAGCGCGGCGCCAGCCTCGTCGGCCGGACCGCAACGCTCGCCGAGCCGATCGTCGAAGGACGTGGCCGCATTCGTCTGGATGATACACAGTGGAAAGTCAGCGGCCCCGACCTGCCCGTGGGCACGCGCGTCAAGGTGGTGTCAAGCAACGGCCGCGACCTGACGGTCGAGGAAGCCTGATCCGATCAGGCTTGCCTTGATCAGGCGACCCCTATCCGCAACAGGTCGTGGAAGTGAACCAGACCGACCGGCCGATTGTCATCATCGATCACGATCAGCGCGCCGATGTGGTGCTGGTTGAGCAGGGAAAGAGCAGCCGTCGCGAGCACCGTTGCCTTCACCGTCTTCGGCGTGTGCGTCATGATCTCGTCGACGATCAGTTCCGACAGGTTGCGCGTCAGGTTGCGCGCAAGATCGCCTTCGGTGACGATTCCGCAAAGCCGGCCATCGACGTCGATAACTCCCACGCAGCCGAAATGCTTGCGCGACAAGGTCGAGATCGCCTCCGGCACGGAGGTTCCCTTCGGCACCAGCGGCACGCGCTCCCCGGTGTGCATGATATCGCCGACATGGCTCAGGCTGGCCCCGAGTTTGCCGCCCGGATGGAACACATGGAAGTCACGCGCCGTAAACCCGCGCGCCTCGAGCAGGGCGATCGCCAGCGCGTCGCCCATGGCAAGCTGCATCAGCGTCGACGTGGTCGGCGCGAGACCATGAGGGCACGCCTCCTCGACGTTCGGCATCAAGAGCACCACATCTGAAGCAGCGGCGAGCGACGATTTCTCGGACGCCGTCAGCGCGATCAACGGGATCGAAAACCGACGCGTATAGCTGATGATGTTGCGCAGCTCGGCACTCTCGCCGCCCTTGGAAAGGGCAATCACCGCATCGCCCTTGCCCACCATGCCGAGGTCGCCATGATTGGCTTCGGCCGCGTGCATGAAGAACGCCGGGGTTCCTGTCGAGGCGAGCGTCGCCGCGATCTTTACCCCGATATGGCCACTCTTGCCGACGCCGGTGACGATGACGCGGCCGGATATGCCGCCAGCGACTTCGACCGCGCGGGAGAAGGGCTCGGCCAGAGCGCCTCCCAGGGCGGCTTCCAGAGCCTCAAGGGCGCGTCGTTCAGTGCCGATCGTGCGCTTGGCCGACTCGAGCACCCCGTTTTCGATGAGATTTACCGCTCTGCTGATCATGGCAATCCGATAAAGCTTTTCAGCCGCCGAGTCCATTGTGCAGATCGCAACCGCTTCGGCGATCATCGAAACGAATGGTTAACCATGGAGCTTTACGTTCGGGTAACCACTTCGAAGCATGCCGGGCACGAGTTCATGGGCCATTGGAAATACACGAGCAGTATGACGCCGCTCCGCGCGGCGGGTATTGCCGTGTGCGCAGCCCTGTGCCCCATCACGCTTGCTCCCCTTCCCGTGCTTGCTCAATCGGCACAGCCGCGTTCGACCGGCGGAGCGACCGCCGCGGCGCCACTCGCTCCGATCGGTGACGATGACGGCGCGCTCTCGACGGACGCAGCGGAAAACGGGGCCGCGCCGTCGGCGGAACCTACAACCGACCCGGCCTTGAAACAGGCAGCAGCCTCGGATGACCAGAAGCCGAGCGACGAGACCACCGGCGCGATCCTCGATGAGGACATGATGCGCATGAATACCCGCGAGGCACCGATCGACGCACGAATGGCGCGAAAGCCGGACCGCGACCTCACCACTGAGGAGACGCCGGGCATCCGCGTCGGCACCTTTGTCCTGCGCCCGACGGTCACGCAGAGCATCAATACCGAGACCGAAAAGGACGGCGATACCAAGCAGAGTCGCGCCTTCCTTGAAACCGATATGCTGACCACGCTGACCTCCGACTGGGCACTGCATCAGCTGCTCATCACCACCGAGGGGGCTTGGCAGCAGAACGTCAGCGGCGAAGGCGAGGAACAGCCCGACTTCAAGATCAATGGCGACCTCCGGCTCGACCTGCCGGGAGATACGACGGCCCATCTCACCGGCGGCTATCACTTCTATCGCGAAGACACCGACGATCCGAATGCCCTGCAGAACGCCGCCAAACAGTCGGATGTCCAGGAATTCAGCGCTGGCGCCGCCATTGAACGCGACTTCGGCATTCTACGCGGCAGCACCGGCATCGACGTAGTCCGCACAATCTATTCCGACGCGACCTTGTCCGACGGCACCACGGTTTCGCTGAGCGACCGCAACGAGACGACTGGCACGCTACGCGGGCGCATCGGCTACGAGCTGTCGCCCGCGCTTATTCCTTTCATCGAGGCGAATATCGGCAAGACGGCCTATGACAACAGCGTGGACAGCTCGGGCTATCGCCGATCAGGCCAATCCTATGGCGCCAAGGCCGGTGTCGAGATGGACATGGGCGAGAAACTTCGAGGCGAAGTCGCGCTCGGATATCAAACCGCGACCTTCGATGACGACCGCCTGTCGGACATCGATGCCGCGGTGGTGGACGCTCAATTGTTCTGGTCGCCGCTCCGGGGAACGGACGTCAACATCGGCCTGCAGACAAGCATCAACCCATCGACCACCGCCGGCGAATCCGGCTACGTGTCCCACGCCCTGACAACGACGATCGCTCATCAACTGCGTGACAATCTCACCGGCACGGTGCTTGGCGGCATCACCTTGCGCGACTATCCCTCGGACAGCGCGACCAGCGACGAGACCGTCTACACCACGAGCGCCGCCCTCACATGGAATATCAACCGCTACCTCGATCTGGTCAGCACTGTCGGCTACGAGCTGACATCGCGCAAGACCGGCAGCGACTCCGAACAATGGCGCGCCGGCGTCGGCCTCAAGCTGAAGCGGTAAACGAAATCCGCCCCCAAGGCGGCAAGCTTGGAGGCGGATGCAGTTCGTTCAGCTGAAAGACCTTCGTCAGATCCCCTTCAGCAGTTCCTTGAAGCCGCTCTCGACGGTCGGACGGATGTCCGCACGTTCCAGCGCGAATGCCACGTTGGCAAGGATGAAGCCATCCTTGGCGCCGCAGTCATAGGTCGTGCCGCGGAAGTGGTAGCCAGCGAAGTCCTGGTCCTTCAGCAGCTTCAGCATGCCGTCGGTCAGCTGGATCTCGTTGCCGGCGCCACGCTCCTGCGTTTCGAGAATCTTGAACACTTCAGGCTGCAGGATGTAGCGGCCGTTGATGAAGTAGTTCGAAGGTGCCGTACCCTTGGCCGGTTTCTCGACCATGCCGGTGATGCGGAAGCCATCGCCGATCGCATCGCCAACACCGACGATCCCGTACTTGTGAGCCTGATCGGGCGCGCATTCCTCGACGGCGATGATGTTGCCGCCGCTCTGGGCATAGAGATCGATCATGCCCTTCATGCAGCCCTTGCCTTCGCTCTTCATGATCATGTCGGGCAACAGCAGCGCGAAAGGCTCATTGCCGACGATCTCGCGGGCACACCAGACGGCGTGGCCGAGGCCGAGCGGCTCCTGCTGGCGGGTGAAGCTGACCGTACCAGCCTTGGGAAGCTGGCCGGCAAGCAGCGTCATTTCCGCCTGCTTGCTACGCTCGCGCAACGTCTGCTCGAGCTCGAAATGAATATCGAAGTAGTCTTCGATGATGTGCTTGTTACGGCCTGTGACGAAAACGAAATGCTCGATACCCGCTTCCAAAGCCTCGTCGACAACATACTGAATGATCGGTTTGTCGACGACCGTCAGCATTTCCTTCGGCACTGCTTTTGTGGCCGGGAGGAAGCGAGTCCCCAGGCCGGCAACCGGAAATACAGCTTTGCGAACTTTTTTATGCTCTGCCACACAATCCTCCTGCAGCGATTACACCGCTTGAAATAAAAGGCATTTTTGATTGGACTAGATAAGATTTGCTACAGATTTGCAAATAGTGACTGCGTTCGTCTGTCATGGTAAAGAATTTGTTGACTCCGTTCCGGTAATCTCGGGCCAGAGCGGAACTCCGCGCTCTGCTGTGCCTGAAACGAAAGGACGGATGACCGCCGATGACTCAAAATCACAGAAACTCCCTTCGTGGTCTTGCTCTCGCATTCATCGTGACCGCGTCCGCCGGTCTGGCTCCCCTCAACGCAAAAGCCGATCAGCGGTTCCAGAAGTGGATCGCGGACTTTTATCAAACAGCCGCTCAAAGTGGCATCAGCAAGGCAACCTATCGCAAAGCCTTCGCAGGTGTGACCGATCCCGACCCGACGGTGCTGGAAAAGGCTGCTTATCAGCCTGAATTTACAACTAAAATCTGGGACTATGTAGATTCTCGTGTAAATCCTTATACCGTCCAGATCGGCCGCAAAATGGCCGCCAAACATGCCACGACTCTGGCTGCGATCGAGCGCCATTTCGGCGTCGACAAAACGATTCTCCTGGCGATCTGGTCGATGGAATCGAACTATGGCGCCGTGCTCGACAAGGATGACCGTCTCCATTACGTCCCGCGCGCACTGGCAACCCTTGCCTATGCCGACCCGCGCCGCGCCAAGTTCGCGCAGAAGCAGCTGGTTGCGGCCTTGAAGATCCTTCAGAACGGCGACATTTCGCCGGATGGCATGACCGGTTCCTGGGCAGGTGCCATGGGGCACACGCAGTTCATCCCGACGAGCTATCTTCTTTATGCCGTCGATGCCGATGGCAACGGTCACCGCGACATCTGGAATTCCGTGCCGGACGCGCTGGCGACATCCGCCAATCTTCTGATGAAGAACGGCTGGGATACCGGCAAGACCTGGGGATACGAAGTCACGGTGCCGCAAAGTGCGCTGAAGCAGGTCGGCAAGACCCATACGTTGTCGCAATGGGCGGCAATGGGTCTGGCGCGCCCGACCGGCAAGGGCTTCAAGGACGGAGGCAGCAATGCCGTTCTGAAAATGCCCGCCGGCCCGAACGGCCCCGGCTTCCTGATGACCAGCAACTTCTTCACCATCAAGAAGTACAATTCTTCCGACAGCTACGCGATTGCCGTTGGCCTGCTTGCCGACGAAATCGCCGGCTACGGCGGCATGAAGCAGCGCTGGCCGCGTCCCGACGGTACGCTCGACGTCAAGGAGAAGTTCGAACTGCAGACCCGCCTGAAGGCGCTCGGCTATTATGATGGCGAGGTCGATGGCAATTTCGGCAGCGGTTCGAAGGCGGCAATCGCCGCCGTGCAGGGCCGGATCGGCATGCAGGCGGATGGTCAGCCGTCGCTCCCGCTCCTCAACGCGCTTCGCAAGTAGGCTGCCTGATTCTCCGCCATGTGTTTTGGGGTGTGGACGCATGTCCCGCTCCATGAGAAAATAGCGGCAGATGCGAGGCTGCTGACAATGCGTAAACGAGTAAACCGTACCACGGCCCGCTGGGGCGCCCTTGGCGCCATCGCGCTTGTATTCTCATCCGGCGTTCTGCCGCCGGTGCAGACCGCCGAGGCACAGTACTACCAGCGCCGCTCGATCCTCGATTTCCTGCTTGGACGGCGCTACATCGACCAATACCCCCCGGCCCCCAACGAAAATGCCGCCCCACC
>UEHQ01000060.1 GCA_900489925.1 Hyphomicrobiales bacterium
GCTTGGACAGATCGTTCTTCTCGAAGGCGCTGGCTGCACGCAGCAGCATCCGCTCGATCAGGTCGCCGACGCCCAGCACCTCGCGGGTGGCGCTGGCAAGGGCAACGACTGGCGTCGAAAGTTCGTGCAGGTCGAGATATCTCGGGCCGGTGTCTGGCTCCGCGTCCTCGGGAACGAGCCGCAGCATCAGCCGCGACAGGATGCGCGAGAACGGCCAGGCAAGTGCTGCCAGGAGCAAATTGAAGGCAAGGTGGACATCGACCGTCAGCTTCGCGGGGTTCAGCGGCAGCATGCCCAGCAGATCGGCGCCGTAGCCAGCCAGCGGCAGGGCGATCAGGCAGCCGATTGCCCGCACGATCAGGTTGCCAAGCGTCACGCGCTTGGCGGAGGCCGGGCCTGAGAGCGATGCGATGACCGGCGGGATGGCGCCGCCGAGATTGGCGCCGAGCACCAGCACGATGATCAGCCCGGCCGACAGGATACCGGTCGAGGCGAGCGACAGGATAAGCACGACCGCCGCCAGGCTGGAGGACGACACGAAGGCGATGCCGGCGGCAAAGGCCAGGGCCACCGGCCAGGCATTGTCGAGCAGCCCAATGAAGGCTGCCAGCGCCGACGACTGGCGCATCGGCTCGGTTGCGCTGCTGAGCAGGTGCAGCGACAGCAGCATCAGCCCGATCCCGATCAGCGCCGTGCCGCCGCCCTGGCGGGCCGTCGAGCGGCTGCGGTAGAGTACGATGCCGGCGAGAATGACGAGCGGCGACAGCCACTCGATGCCGGTCGCCACGATCCAGGCGGTCACGGCTGTTCCGACATTGGCGCCGAGCAGCACGATCTGGGCCATGCGCGGCTTGACCAGTTCACGCTCGACGAAGGAGGCGACCATCAGCGCGGTTGCGGTGGAGCTCTGCAGGGCCACGGTTGCGACAAAGCCGGACAGGAACGAGCGAAATCCGCTGCGCGTGCCGGAGGCAAGCCCGGTCCTCAGCCGCGCACCAAAGGCCCGGGAAACGCCATCCTTCACCTGCGCGAGGCCGAACAGCAGCAATGCCACGGCGCCGAACAGATTGATCATGACGATTGTCGATTCCATCGCAACCTCCCAGCCCCTAGCGAGACATCGCCTTTGTCGACAGCCGCGACAGGGACAGCAGGATCAACAGCGTCACGAAACCCAGGATGATGGTGAGCGCGGCGGCGTCGAAGATCGCTCCGCGATCCGTCAGGGCGAAGATGTCGACGGGCAGCGTGACCCAACCTGGCGGGTAGACCATGATTGTGGCGCCAAGTTCCCCCATGGAGAGCGCAAAGCTCAGGCTGAAAGCGGCGATCAGGTATGGAGCAAGGAGCGGCAGCGTAACCCGACGGAGCCTGTAGAATGGGCGGGCGCCCAGGCTCTCCGCGACCTTCTCGCAGTCGACGGGAATTCTCGAAAGCCCCGCGGACACGTTTCCATAGGTGAAGGCCGAGATCAGGACAAAATGCGCGGCAAGCACGATGAACCGGGTGCCATTCAGAAGGAGCGGCGGATGGCTGAAGGCGACAAGCAGGGCAAGTCCGACGGATACCGACGGCACTGCGCTTGGAATGAAAAAGAGGACGCTCATGATCTGCCGCGGCAACGGCCGCACGGACCGCAGAGAGATCGCAGCCCACGTGCCGCAAAACAACGCCGCCGCACTCGCGAGCGCACCCGTCAGAATGCTTACGATCAGGCTGTCGAGCGCATCTCCGCTCATCGCGCGCTGGAAGTGCGATAGGCTGAGGCTGCTTGGAAGCGCGCGTTCCACTGGCCGGTCAGACTGGCAAGCACGAGGACAGCGACGGGAACGCCATAGATTAGTAGAAATAGCGGCACGATCCCGGCCCAGATGGCCAGTCGCCCGGATTTAGACCATACCAGCACGAGAGCCTCCAAAGTATGCAACAACCCATCGGTAGAGCCCGTAGAGCCCGAGCGAGAGAACGACGTTGACCACTGCAACGACGCAGGCCGTCACATAGTCGAACTCCTGGATCGCCTTGCCGTAGATCATCATCGGAAGTGTGATCACGTCGCGCGCACCGATGAAGAGGACGATCCCGAACTCGTTGACGGTCAGAAGAAGGCAGAGACTGCCGCCGGCGACCAAGGCTGGAAGAGCGGCCGGAAAGATCACCTGGCGGACGATCCGGGCGGGCCGCGCTCCGAGACTGCTCGCGACCTCGATCTGCGAGTGCTCGATGAGCGAGAACGCAGCCAACAGCGGCCGCATGACGAACGGCGTATAGACCGTGATCTCGGCAAGCATCACGCCCCACCGCGAATAAAGAAAATCCACGGGCGGCAGCTCCGTCCCGAAGAGTGACATCAGTGACTCGTTCAGGATGCCTGCCGAGCCGTAGACGAAGGTGAATGCGAGCGTCACCAGAAAGGTCGGCAGCGCGATGAACGTTTCAACGAGGCGTCCGGCGAAACGCGACCCGGGAAATGGCACAAACGCGATGGTGAGCGACAGCGCGAACCCGAGCACAAGACAGCCAGCGGTGGATCCGATGGCGATCGTAATGGTGTTGTAGAGCCCCCTGTGAAACTCACGCGAGGCGAACACTTCGAAGAAGTACTGAAGCGAGATGGTACCTTCGTCTCCCAGAGACTGTCGAACGATCAGTCCAAGAGGATAGAAGAACAGAACCGCCAGAACGAGAATGGGAGGGATGGTCCACAGCGCCGGCCTAGGTTTTCCCCGCGCCGGCGGCGCCAGCGCGATATCAGCCATGGCGCAGATCCTCCGGAACGAGTGTCACCTCCGACGGGTCGAAATGAAGCTCGATGACGGTGCCCGGTTCCGGGGGCTCCTTCACCGGCGGGCATGACACGCGGACCTCCTCGCCAGCGATGTCCAGCGTGATGTTATGAACGTCCCCCTGCCACTGGACGCTGGTCACCCTGCCCGACAGGGAATTCGTGGTGCGCGGCGTCTTCTCGAGTTTGAGGTCATGGGGTCGAACGCACAGCAGGCATTCGCTTCCCGCGGCAACTCCGTGGTGGTTGCGCGCCAGCATTGGCACGCCCTGGAAGCGCACGCTCGCCATTCCGTCCGTCGATGCGTGCTGCGCCGATACCGGCAGAAGGTTTGCACGGCCGAGGAACTCCGCAGCGAAGCGGTTTGGTGGATGCCTGAACAGGGATCGCGCTTCGCCGAAGGCCCTCAGCCGGCCATCCCGCATGATGCCGATATGGTTCGCCAGGGTCAGGGCCTCGGACTGATCGTGCGTGACATAGAGAACGGTGAGCGAAGGCAGGTCGCGGTGAAGCTTCGCCAGCTCGTCAAGCATCGAACGGCGGATCTGAGCGTCAAGCGCCGACAAGGGTTCGTCCAGCAGCAGCACCTGCGGCTTGGGCGCGATGGCGCGGGCGATTGCCACCCTCTGCTGTTGGCCGCCAGAAAGTTCTCTCGGGTAACGGCGCGCATAGGCGCCCATCCCCACCATCGCCAGGCACTCGGGCACCCTCGCCCTGATCACGTCTTGGGCCACGCCTTTTGCCCGCAAACCGAAGGCGACGTTTTCATCGACACGCATGTGCGGAAACAAGGCATAGTTCTGGACGACCATGCCGATGTTACGTTCATAAGGCGGCAGGTCGGTCACATCGCGCGAGCCGATCGTGATCCGCCCCGACGAGGGCCGGACGAATCCGGCCACCGCCCGCAACGCCGTCGTCTTGCCGGACCCCGAGGGCCCGATCAAGGAGACGATCTCGCCGGCCTTGACGGTCAGCGAAAGGGAATCGAGGACGACGGTCCCACCGTAGGTGACGGAGACGTCCTCGAAGCCTATTGTTCCGCCTTTCGGGGTGGCGGCGGTTTCAGCGACCGCCGCGAATTCCGTCTGGAGAGCGATCGACCGGGCCATCAGTTGCTCACCGTCACGTCTTTGTAGCGGGCAACATCTTCTTTCAGTTCGCCGAGAACCTTCTCCCAATCCGGCGCCCAGATCTCGACACCGTCAAGCATGGCGTGAAGCTTCTTGAAATTGTCGTCCGTCGGAGTGACGTCGGTGCGCACCGGCAATCCCATCGCGATCGTCGAGACTTCCTCCTGGGCCTTCTTGCTGATGAGGTAGTCGATCAGCTTCTTGCCGTTTTCGGCTTCGGGCGCGCCCTTCACCAGACCGATAAAATAAGGGATCGGAAAGACGCTCTTCTTGCCGTCGGGGCCAGCGGGAAAGAAAATGCGGATGTTCGGATTGCTCGCGGACTGGGCAAGGTTCATCTGCATGTCGCCATTGGCAATGTAGATCTCGCCCTTGTTGACGAGCGCGGTGAGCTTGCCGGTGGAAGCCGACGGGCCGAGATTGTTCGCCTGCAGCTTCTGAAGGTAGTCGAACGCCTGCTCCTTGCCGCCAAAGGACTTGAACGTCTGCAGCATGAACGCCGTTCCGTCGCCCGCCTGGCCAGGCGTCGAGTACTGGACCTTGCGCTTGTATTTGGGGTCGAGGAGATCTTCGTACGTCGCTGGTGGCGCCTTGAGAACTTCGGCGTTGTAGATGAAGTTCGGATAATTGTTCACAACGGCGACGAACATGCCGTTCGGATCGCGGTCGTGCTCGCCGAGCTTGTCAGCCTCCTTCGGCGTATAGGCCTGGAGCAGACCATCAGCAGCGGCCTTCTGAATGAAGGGCGGATAGGTCATCAACACATCTGCCTGCGTGTTCGACTTTTCCTTCGCCACGCGATCGACGACGCCGCTGGAGCCGGCCTCGACGTATTGGACCTTGACCCCGGTTTCCTTCGTGAACGCCTCGAACTGCTTGCCGAGCCAGCTCGGTTCACCATCGTGGAGCCCGTCGACGCTATAGATAGTGACGACGTCCCCCGCCAGGGCCGGCGAGATCGTCGTGGCGATGAGGCATGCGGCTGTAAGGAATAGGCTGGCCTTCATGAAGTTCTCTCCTGAGCTAATGCGTTGACTGTTCCCAAAGGTCGTTTCCGCGGAGGGCTTTGATCGCTCCTCTCTTGTTGCATGGTCATCTTGTTGATGAAAAAACGATAAGTAAAATCTATTCGTTTTATGATTATATAGATCTACCTTATTGTCCGATGGACTTGCTCAAGCAGTAGGCAACATGATGCGAAAACGCCTCGACCACAGCAAAAAGGCGCCGCGCTTTCGCGCGACGCCTTTTTGCTTTCCTGATCGATCCGGTTCAGGGCCACGGCAAGGAGAAGGTCTTGACGTTCGTGAAGCTCTTCATCGCCTCGACGACACCTTCCTTGTAGCCATTGCCCGAGTCCTTGATGCCGCCGAAGGGAGACATTTCGATCCGGTAACCGGGAACCTCCCAGATGTTGACTGTTCCGACATTGAGCCCCGAGATAAACCGTTGCATTCGTCGGAAATCATTGGTGCAGACGCCCGACGACAGCCCGAAGGCGGTCGAGTTCGAAATTGCAATTACCTCGTCGTCATTGTCGGGAACCCGCACGATCGGGATGATGGGTGCAAAGGTCTCCTCCATGACCAGTTCGGATGCGTGACTGACGTTGTCGACCACGATCGGAGGAAGAAGCGCACCCTTGCGGCCAGGATTATAGAGAACCTTTGCGCCCTGCTCTGCGGCCAGTTCGACGCGCCGTTCGAATGTCGTCGCCGCCTTCTCGTGCACCACCGTTCCCAGGTCTGTCGCCCTGTCCATCGGATCGCCGAATTTCAGTTTTCGCGCACGATCGAGTACCAATGGCACGAAGCGATCGGCGACCTTCTCCTGGCACAGGATACGCTTCACCGCGGTACATCTCTGGCCTGAATTCTTCGTGGCGCCTGCGACCGCCAGATCCGCGGCCCTGGCAAGATCGTCGTCGGAGAGATCGTTCAGGATGATGAGCGGGTCGTTTCCTCCCAACTCAAGCACCTGGCGCTTATAGTGGGCGTTGGCCGCAATGAGCTTGCCCACGGGAACGCTGCCGGTGAAAGTTATCAGATCGAAGTCCGGGTTGGTAATCATCTCCATGCCGATGTCTTGCGGCCAACCAGTGACCACCGACAGCATTTCGGGCGGCAGGCCCGCCTCGTAGAGGATGTCGGCGAGAAGCAGCGCCGTCATCGGTGTAAGTTCGGTCGGCTTCAAAACCACGCAGTTGTTGGTGGCGATGGCAGGCGCCACCTTGTGCGCCACCATGTTCAACGGGTGATTGAAGGGCGTAATCGCCGAAATCGCCCGCAGCGGTTCTCGTGTCGTAAAGATCTTCCTCGCCTTGCCGTGAGGCGTGAGGTCGCAGGAAAAGACTTCCCCATCGTCGTGTATGCATAGCTGCCCCGAGAGCGTCAGGACATCATAGGCACGACCGACTTCGTAAAGGGAGTCGGCCTTCGAGATGCCGAGTTCCAGCGTGATCACGTCCGATATCTCTTCCTTGCGGGCCACGAGTGCCTCGGCTGCCGAAAGGAGAATCCGCTGGCGTTCGTAACGCGTAAGCTTTGGAGTGTAGCCGGACGCGATGCGGAAAGCTTCCCGCGCGTGCGAAGCATCGCCCGCGGGCACCGTCCCGATGACGGCGTCGTTCCAGGGGTAGCGAACCTCCACAACCCCCTCGGTATCGACCTTTCTGCCGGCGATCCGCATCGACATGTGGCGGACGCCGAACCCGGTTTCTATTTTCGTCATTCGATCCTCCCTCAGCCGACCGGCTGCGCGGCGGCAACCACCGCATAGTAGAAGGCGTCGAAATTGCGCAGCGACGCTGCCGACTGAAGTTCGGGGAGCTTGCGATTGACGATGAAGGGTACCCGTTGCTCCGTCAGGCCTCCGTGCGAGCGCAGCGGCTCGTTGAGTGCTGCCAGATCATGTCGATGCTCGCTTGTGCCAAGCGTCTTGTTCTCCGACGAAATCATGACGACGTCGCCGATACGGTCGTCGGGCAGTTCGAAGCGGACGCAGGCTTCCGGACGCGACAGGACGAGATCGATCCCCTCGATCTCGGAGAGCCTTGCCATGATGTCCTCGCGGTCGGCGTCCTCCGGGAGGTAAGCCGTCGCGAACGAGCCCAGCGCGCCGTGGTGGACGACGTAGGGGTCGGTGATCGGCAGGATGACCCGGGCCTTGTCCTTGCCGAGCCACTCGTCGAGGAGATCCTGGACATAGACGACATCAGGCGTGCCGTCTGCCTTGTGCTTGGGCTTCATTCCGTGATCGGCGGTAACGACAACAGCCGCGCCCATAGCGTCAAGTTCGGCCAGATATTTGTCGAACATTTCGTAGAACGCGTTGGCCTCGGGAACGCCGGGCGCGTATTTGTGCTGCACGTAGTCGGTGGTGGTCAGATACATGATGTCGGGGCGAAACTCCTTGAGAAGCTTCACGCCGGCGGCAAACACGAATTCGGACAGGTCCGCCGAATAAACTTCCGGTACGGGGCGGCCAAGCCATGACGAGGCGTTGTCCAGACCGTTCTCCTGCTTGGTCGTCTGGTCCGACTTTTCCGACGAGAAGCAGATCGCGCGGCCTTCGGAGAAGCTCAGCCCCTTGCCAAGCAGCGCACGTAGCTTGTCCTTGGCGGTGACAACCGCCACCTTTGCCCCGGCATCGTAGAAGGCCTTGAAGATTGTGGGCGCACGCAGGAACCGGGGGTCGTTCATCATGACCTCCTTCCCCGTCTGCGGTTCGTAGAGATAGTTCCCGCAGATCCCGTGGATCGCCGGAGGGCGGCCGGTCGCGATCGAAAGGTTGTTCGGATTGGTGAAGCTCGGAATGACGCTAAGCGCCGTGCGCTCCGTGCCGCTCTTCCGGATGCGCTTCAACGTCGGCATCAATCCGGCGTCGATAGCGGCGTCGAGGTAGTCGGGTTCGCAGCCGTCGAGGCAGATCGCGATGGCGGCGACCTGTGGCCACGGGTAGGATCGGCGATTGACGCTGACGGTGATCTTGGAAATCTGGTTCATCTGGATTGGGCTCCGTCGTTTCGGGTCAGGCGGCAAGGCGGGCGCGTTCTGCAAGCGCTGCCTGTGGTGGGTCGGCGCGGTCGACGCCCATTTCGGCAAGCGATGCGGCGGCAGCGTCGACAACGCGCCGCATGACGTGCTGGTCCATGCGTCCGATGCAGCCGATGCGGAAGCTGTCGACGACCGTGAGCTTGCCGGGATAGATGATGAACCCCTTGTCCTTCATGAGTTCGTAAAAGCGCTCGAACCGGAAGTTCTGGTGCGCCGGGCTGAAGAAGGTGACAATGATGGGTGACAGCCACTCATCTCCAAGCAACGTCTCGAAACCAAGGTTTCTCATGCCGGAGACCATGACATTGCGATTGTTGGCATAGCGTGCACCGCGAGCGCTCACACCGCCTTCTTCCTGATGCAACCTGAGCGCTTCGAGAAAGGCCGCGACGACGTGGGTCGGGGGCGTGAAGCGCCACTGTCCTGTCTTGTTCATGTAGTCCCACTGCGCGTGGACATCGAGACTGAGGGAGTGGCTGCGCCCCTTTGCTGCCTCGAGTTCGCTCTTGCGCGCAATGATGAACCCGAACCCCGGCACGCCCTCGATGCATTTATTGGCCGAGGACACGATCGCCTCGTAGCGAAAGTCTTCAGATGTCGCCGGCACGGCGCCGAACGCACTCATGGAATCCACGAGAAGCTTTCGGCCGCGGGAGTAGACCGCCTCGGAAATCTCGCGCAAAGGATTGAGGATACCTGAACTCGTTTCGCAATGGACGACGACGACATGGGAAATAGAGGGATCGGCATCGAGAGCGGCCGCGACCTCATGACCACGCGGCGGCATGTAGTCGCCCTTGTCGATCGCGACATGATCGCGACCGAGATAGCTTAGCGTCTGCGCGATACGTTTGCCGTAGGCGCCGTTCATCAGAACGAGTGTCCGGCTCTCTTTCGGAACGAAGCTACCGAGCATCGCCTCTACAGAAAAGGAGCCGCTTCCCTGCATCGGGACGCAATCAAATTCGCCCTTCGTGTCGCCTTCGATCGCCAGCAGTTGCGAACGCAGCGATGCCGTCATCTGCCTAAAGTCGCCATCCCAGGACCCCCAGTCCCGCAGCATTGCCGCTTTCACCTCATAGGCTGTGGTAAGCGGCCCGGGCGTCAGAAGATACGGCTCGCCGAGCCGGGGAGCGTCAAAGGGCGCTTGAAAGCTGGTCGGGGCAGTGGAAGCTGACATCATGCGTCTCCGGCTGTTGCGTGTGGCCCGACAATGGGCGAGAGCCAGATATCTGTAAAATCGTTATTTCGAATTGATATATCGATTGAATTTATGATACCAACAGAGGCCAGAACCGAGGATGTCCATGCGCTACGTCCAGCTCAGAGCCTTTCACTACGTCGCCACCTGTGGTGGTTTTTCGCGTGCGGCAGAGGCATTGTTCCTCACCCAGCCCGCGATCTCGGACCAGGTACGCAAGCTCGAGGAAGAGTATGATGTCCTGCTCTTCATGAGAAACAAGAAGCAGGTGATCCTGACGCAATCAGGCAGGGATCTCCTGGAGATCACCAGGAGAATGTTCGATACCGAGCAGCAGGCGCTCGACCTGCTGTCAGAGTCTCGGGCTCTTCGTTCGGGCACGCTTCGTATCGTCGCCGACGCGGCACACCATCTTCTTCCGATCCTCGCGCAATTCCGGGCACGGTTTCCGACCGTCCACATCAATGTCAGAACAGGAAACACGGAGACGGTGGTTTCCAACCTCTACTCTTACGACGCCGACATTGGTGTCCTCGGTGAAATCCCTGAGAGCAAGGACTTCGAGGTCATCAAGCTGAACTCCACTCCCATCATTGCATTCGTTGCGGCCGACCATCCGCTGGCAGGCGTCGGCGAGATCAGGCTCGATCAACTCGGCTCGCATGCCCTTGTCATGAGGGAACGCGGCTCGAAAACGCGCCAGAAGCTTGAAGAGAGCGCACAAGCGGCGGGCATCGATCTGACCCCGACCATCGAAGCGGAGGGCCGAGAAGCGGTCCGCGAGATCGTGGCGGCCGGCGGGAGCGTCGGTTTTGTTTCAAGCGCCGAATTCGGAAGGGACGGACGCCTCGTTCCCCTGCAGATTGTCGGGGCAGAGATGTTCATGGACGAGGCGTTGATTTGCCTGAAGGAACGTACGGGCGCCAAACTGGTCAACGCATTCTTCAAGATTGCCGCCGAGCGATCCCAAAGCAGCGCAATCTGAGACACGCCGGTTGTCCCCTATGCCCAACCTCTGGCACGTGGCTGAGATCGCCGACAGGCGAGCTCAGTACAAAAGCATGAAGTCGCTCCCGACGCCGCCAGGACGGCGGTGAGCTTTGAACTTTTCGTCCATGGCCGGGCGGCACATTTTCAAAGTCCGCGAAGCAATGAAGGCTGGTATCGGCCTCGTGCCCGAAAACCGCAAGGAAGAAGGCGTCTTCCTCGACAAGCCGATCCGCTGGAACATAGCAATAGCCGCACTAGAGCAACTGAGACGTGGATTGATCATCGACCGTAAGGGGGAAGCCGGCATGGGCCGCACCTATCAGGAGCGGCTTCGGATAAAGACGCCGTCCCTCGATCAGCTTGTGAAAAACCTTACCGGCGGTCACCAGCAAAAGGTTGTCATCGCCAAGACGCTGGCGGCCAAGGCCGACATCATAATCTTCGATGAACCGACACGAGGCATCGACGGACGCGCGATCAAGCGGTCCAGCTCGGACTAACGGGCTGGGTCAGGAATGAGGGTGATGGGTCTGTGTCCGCCCTTATCGTTGGAACATCAAAGTCAACGTCGGCAATGCTGGAGCGGTTCTGGGACGGACCATCCGGTTCGAGTGTCAGCGCCGTTGATCCGCAGGCGATCGCTTTGGACCGAACTCCAGATCATTTCGTCGTCACCCGCTAACGGGAAGCCGGAAGCGAGCTGGAGGCGTTGCTTGTTTGCGATTGCTCATCACGCCGGAAAACGGCGGCCCGGATTTCTTCGTGCATATCTCAGCACTAAAGGGTGGATCGCTGCGCGACGGCCAGAATGTCAGCTATCAACTGGGTCAGGATCCCAAGACCGGAAAGTCCAAGGCCTGGAACGTCCGTCCGACCCGATCGCGAGCGACCACAAAAAGAGACGGCGCGACATAGCTCTGCCCTTCGTTCGTGCGACTACGCCTCTCACCGCCAGCCACTTCCATTCGCGCTATGGGCACCGCCGAGGTGAGAAGCGAGTTTGATGAAATCCGGGACCGGAACAACCCGGCCTCCCTTATGCCTCCGCGAAATCCGTGCTTCGCGTAATGGCCTCCCACGCATCGATCTCCTCGACGACCTGATCGATTTTGCTGCGTGCGCGACGGAGAGCATCGCTGCCCAGCAGGAGATGAAGAGGAGGATTGTCTATGTTCACGAGGTCAAGGATTGCCCGGGCGGCCAAGACCGGATCGCCGACCTGCCGGCCATCGGCGGCGTCAAAGGCAGCCGAACTTTTTCCGACTGTTTCGGTGTATGCTTCACCCGCGGCATTGCTCTTGCGGATTGAATGTGCCGAGAGGAAGTCTGTTCGGAAGGCACCCGGAGCGACTGCGGTCACCTTGATGCCAAAAGGCTTGACCTCAGACGCCAGACCTGCGGACATGCCCTCCAGGGCCGCTTTGGCGGCGGAGTACATCGCGGCTCCGACACCGGGCGCACGCCCCGCGACGGACGTTATATTGATGATGTGGCCACGGCCCTGCGCTCTCAAATACGGCAGGGCGGACTTGATGATGCGAAACGGCGCGAAGACGTCGACGGAAAAAAGCCGTGCGACATCCTCGTTGGCGGCCATCTCGAGTGCGCCAAGCAGACCGTAACCGGCGTTATTGACGACGATATCGATCTCACCCGCGATATCAAACGCCTTTTGGGTTACAGTCTCCGCAGCCTCGCTGTCGCTGAGATCGACTGAAAGAACGTGTAAACGACCCGGACCTTCTTCTACCGGCCGATCAGTCCCTCGGACTGTACCAATAACGGTATCGCCCCTTGCCAACGCGGCCTCGGCCAGCGCTTTACCAAGCCCGCGTGAAATGCCGGTAATGAACCAAGTGGTCATGAAATGCTCCTTCGTTTTCGACAAGAAGGAACTTGCCACTTCGCCTCAAGCTGTATAATCCGGAGAAATATTAATTTCCTTGTTAGCTGGACTTAACAATGAAGGACGCGTTGGCGGACAGACTTCCGGCGGGAAACGACTACAATCAAATGCGCGCCTTCATCGCCGTCGCCGAATACTTGAGCTTCAGCCGTGCCGCCGAGGTCTTAGGCGTATCCCCGTCGGCACTGAGCCAGACGATCCGCAGCCTCGAAGAACGGGTCGGAATGCGCCTTCTTCATCGAACGACCCGCAATGTGTCATTGACGGAGGTTGGAGAGAATCTCTTCCGACGGATACGACCCGCGGCCTTCGAACTTGGGGACGCCCTCGCACAGACAAGGATTGCCGGCGAGCGCCCGGCTGGCACCGTTCGCGTGCACGCGTTCCGTTCGGCGGCGCAGAAGCATATCCAACCGATCTTCAGGAGCTTTGCCGAACGCTATCCCGACATCGTGCTCGACATCACGATCGATGATGAGGCGGTGGACATCGTAGCCGGAGGCTATGATGTCGCCCTAAGGATTGGCGAGGTCATTGAACGAGATATGGTTGCTGTCCGTTTGGGACCCGAATTGCGCCAACTGGCGATCGCGACACCTGACTATTTCAACCAAAACGGCCGTCCGGAGCATCCGCGTGATCTTGTTCATCACCGATGCGTTCGCTGGCGTTGGCCTGGACATCACGCGCCCTATGCATGGGAGTTTTTTGAAAACGGCGCGTGGTTTAGCGTCGCCGTCAATGGGCCCCTCATCTTGAGCGACAAGGAGACGGCGGTGAGCGCTGTCCTCCAAGGAACCGGAATAGGATTTGCTGTTGAGGACACAGTCGCCGGATATATCGCACAAGGGCGCTTGGACAGTTGCCTCGAATCTTGGTCCGCGCCTTTCCCAGGCTGGTTCGTTTGCTACCCGTACCAGCGACAGATGGCTCCTGCCCTGCGAGCATTCATTGATGCCATCAGGTCCGGTCCCAATGGTGGCTTAACAGGAGAAGAGAATGCTGTCGGCTGAGCAAAAAGCGAGAGCTAATCGCAGCCGATAAAATAGCTACAATCCGCTTGATGGCGCTGCCTGATTTCGAAGCATCTACTCACGTTGAAACCGTCTCCGATCATCGTCCACCATCCCCTTCTCTAGCACGGCGATGAATAGTCATCTGTTGTGGACGACGAACGGCGACGCAGCAAGCGGTTTGTGCGGACTTCTCAGAACCAGATCAGAAGGAGCAAGTTCCCTCAGGCGGCGCTCCAAACATCTGGCGCTGCTCGGGTGAGACCGAGCCCTCAGCACCGGACTTTTTCGGAACTAGTTCGGTCTAAAGCGGTTCCTCCCTTGCATCACATGGAGACCAGTATGACCAAAGAAAATCTGAACGCAGGCTTTACCGGCACGCCAACTGAAGAACCGATCGGACTGAGAAGGGTCGCCAAAACTGCCACAGACGCCGTCGTACGTGAATCGGGCGCGGTCGCCGCTGGCGCTGCCGATCACCCGCACACGGCAACCACAATTGCCTTGACGATCGGGGCTGTTGCGTTCGGGCTGGGTTACCTCATGGGAAGGTCGGTGGGCGCCAATGACTATCGCTATTGGCGCTAAAACGAAGGAGCAAACAAATGAAAATCGTGTCCATTTCTGCAATCGCATGTGCCGCTTTGATGTGCCTCGTCTCTTGCGCAAACACAATTAAAGGCGTCGGGCGCGATACGGCTAATACCGTCAATGCCACGCAGAATGCAGGCAACCGTGTGGGCAATGCCATGGGCCACTAAAGCAACAAACAAAACAGCGCACCCGATGGCCGACGGCGTGTGGGCGCGCCAAACCTTAGCTGGCTTGAGCTCTCCACGACCATTAGATCAGGCTGCGAACGCATATGGAGCGCAACTCCCTAAACGATACCGCGTTAAATCCACCAATTCTTTGAGCCCGCAATCTCAGTGAACGGTAGTGGGTCTGTAACGGCTCGAATGGTGAACAACCATGATGCCTTTTTCCAGAAGGACTTCGGCTGCAAGAAGGTCGCGCTCCCTAAATTGTCGCAAAAGCCTCGGATGGTGATGGCGAGGCACGTCAAATTCGTCGTGAATGTCCAGTCACCTTCTTCATCGGCCTCGTCAGCGTCGCCTCCAGCAAGTCTGGGACGGCCTCAAGCAACTTAAACGTTCGACCGAGGTCATTTCTGTGAATGTCTTTGCTATGCCTTCAGGAGCGTCACGCGGGTTGAATAGGAAAGACCAGCCGTTGACGTTTTGGCTATATGCGGCTTCTCCGCTGGGAGCAAGCTTCGGTGAACAGCCTTCAGGCCGTGGCTATAAGACTTCGAAATCGTGGCACGGTCGCGGAACATCGAGTGCGCAGCGGGGTTGTCCTGCTACGGATATTTGAACCATCCGGGAAAACGAGGAAACCCTAATGAGAGCAATGATTTTCGCGGCGGCGCTTGCCGGAGCGTCGGTGACGGCTGCTGTCGCCCAGACAACCCCCACCCCTTCTATTGATGGCAACACGCCTGCAGTGGCGACACCAGATACCAAAAATCCGACCGCTCCCGTTGCTGGGGCCAATAGCTTTACCGAAGCGCAGGCGAAAGAACGCATCGAGAAGGCCGGATACAGTGGCGTGTCCGGTTTAAAACTCGACGACAAGGGCGTCTGGCAGGCCTCCGCAACCAAGGACGGCAAACCAGTCAAGATCAGCCTCGATTATCAGGGCAATATTGTCGCCATGTGATCCGAGAGCCATCGTAACCCCATTCAGGAGAATCCACATGAGAACTGTGACAGGACTATTTGACGACTACACAGATGCTCGCTCGGCAGTGAGCGCGCTTGAGGCATCCGGCGTGGCATCCAAGGATATTAGCATTGTATCGAATGCTGCTGCGGGCCGGGATGCCGCCCAATCCGGTGCTGCAACGGGAGCGGAATCTGGCGCGGGTCTAGGCGCTGTCGTTGGCGGCACAGGTGGGCTCCTCACCGGACTGGGCATTATGGCCATCCCTGGGGTAGGCCCAGTTGTGGCGGCAGGCTGGCTCGCCGCGACCGCCGTGGGAGCTCTCGCAGGTGCGGCCGCTGGCGGTGCGGCTGGGGGGATCATTGGCGCCCTTACAGGTTCAGGCGTATCTGAACAGGACGCCAATCTTTATGCCGAAGGCGTCCGCCGCGGGGGATCGCTGGTAACCGCAAGGGTAGACGAGACGCTCGCCCCGGAGGCCGAGGCAATCCTCAAGCGTTCGAACTGGGTAGATCCCATAGAGCGCAGGGCGGCTTACAACAAAGAGGGTTGGACGACGTTCGACGATACACTCGACCCCTATGCGCCTGAGCAGATTGAAGAAGAGCGCGTCCGCTACCGACGCCCACCAATTGTGTAACCGCTCGGTGACCCGTTCAACGAAGCGGGCCGCCCAGCTTTCATCGAAGAAATCGTGAAACCAATGGAGTCCGTTATGGCCAAGGAAACAAAGACACTCGACACGCTTTTCCACGACACCCTGAAGGACGTGTATTTCGCTGAAAACAAGATCGTTGCCACGTTGCCCAAGATGCATGATGCGGCCCAGAGCAAACAGCTCAAGGATGCTTTCTCGAAGCATCTGGCCGAAACCAAGGTGCATGTTCAGCGACTCGAGGAAGTATTCAAGATCATCAGCAAGAAGCCTGAACAGAAGACCTGCGATGCAATCATGGGCATCATCAAGGAAGGCTCTGGCGTCATGAAGGAATACGAGGGCACTCCAGCCCTCGATGCCGGCCTCCTGTCGGCGGCTCAGGCCGTGGAGCACTACGAAATGTCACGCTATGGTACGCTGCGGACCTGGGCACTGGAACTTGGGATGAAGGACGCGGCCAAGCTCCTGCAAACCACCCTCGACGAAGAGCAGGCAACAGACATCGCTTTAACCTCGATTGCAACCAAGGTCGTGAACCAGAACGCTGAAAAGGCTGCCTAAAGTCTCGACTGAGGTTCCTTGCATCGCGCAGCGATGCAAGGAACGGCCCCTCTCGAACGCCCGCGGCTATTCGACCGCGGGTGTCTCCGTGAGCGCGTCCGGATGAAAGAACCCCTCCGAACCCGAGACTGCCATCGTCAGGCGCTAGTGTCGACCAGCATCATCTGCATGAAGTTAGAAACGTCATTTCTGAATTATCTCTCGACCAGGCCTTAATCCTTGTATCGGAGAGCTTCGACCAGAAGAGCGAACGCGGCCGTGTGCTGGCGCCTGCTTGGGTAATACAGATGGTATCCGGCAAACGGCTGGCACCAGTCCTCCAGCACGCGGATCAGACGGTCCTCAGCAATATACTCCGCCACCTGGCTTTCGAATGTGTAAGTAAGAGCAAGGCCGTCAAGCGCGGCCTCTCCCAGCATCTCCCCATCGTTCATCACGAGGGGGCCGTTCATTTGGACGGCGATTTCCTCGCCATCCCGTTCGAACTTGAGCATGTAACGAACAACCCAAGTCAGTCTATTCCTCCGCATCGGGTAAGGGCATTGCCGCTAGATCTGGAGCATACGTCGCGGCCGATTGGCCTGACATTGCGCACAGGATGGCTTCCAAACGCCGCGCAACAGGTCTTTGTCGACCTCGTGGCAGGAACCGGGAAAGAACTCTAGCTGGGATACCCCGATTGGAGCAGCAGTGTGTCATTCGGAACATACTATCGTACTGCTACCTTGAAAGGAGATGAACTCGCGACCCGTAGTTTAGAGACTGCATCTCTATCAAATCTCTCAATCTTCGCAGCCAGTTGCTTCTGGAAACGCCCAGTCATTGGGCCGTGTCCGGAATGGCCCAACTCGAACCGTCACGAAGAAAAACCCGGTCGCCTTCCATATGCGTTTCGGGGAACCGCTCGGCAAGAAGGGACGCAAACTGCCAATGCGTGGTGACGCGGCGGCCGCTGAGTAGACCAGCACTGCCGAGCACGAATGCGCCTGTGCAGACGGAGCCGTAGCGCCGCGACTGGGAGGTGGTTGCGATCAGCCAGTCGATAACCTGCCTGCCCGGGTTTTGAGGAATTCCGACGCTCCCGGCCACAAGCAACGTGCCCGGGCTGCCGGAGTTTCCGAAAGTGCAGTCAGGCTGGACCCTGAGACCCGATGCACAGCGGATAGTGCCACCGCCTTCCGTGACGATGGTGACCTCATAGGCTTATCGATGCGAGCATTCGCTTCGGCGAATACATCCATGAGCCCGGCAAGTTCCAATGAATGCACGTCCGCAGGCACGAAGATCGCGATCCGCATCGGATTGTACCCCACGGTGTACAACACGCGACGCTCTCAACTAAGCATTACGCTGACGTCGGCCCCAAGCCGGCCACGGTCCCACAGTGCCGCAGAGCCGTCAACGTCAAGATCATCGGGCGGAACCGGCGGAAAATCAGCTCAGAATGTCGGAGATAGCCCAAAGCGCGTTACGGGCGCCAGGTCTCCCTGACGCCGTTCTCATATCTCATGCTGTGAAAACGAGAATTTTTCTGACAGTACGCTTTATGACCGCTTATCCGCAAGGATAGACAGCTTACGGATCTGTGGCGGCTTAGTGAACAGGTCCCCTTCCTCTGCCTTTGCCATCAAGGCTGCGGCGACCCGGCCGTTCAAGTGGGCATCCCTCCCGTCCTCATCGTCGAACGTGTCAAAGATTGCGAACGAAGTTGGCCCTTCCTGAATCGCATACCAGGATATCGTGCCAGGCTCGGCATTGACCAGCGGTACAGCCGATCGGAGAAATTCGGCGACCGCCTCTTCCTTCCCCGGCTTTGCCTCGAGCGGAACATAAAGCGCGAATTTGGTCATGACCACCTCCATGGGCACCTGAGTGTGCCGGGCCTCAAGAAACGCGCTAAGCACGACAAATGTTAGGCGGTGGAGAAACAGCGCGTTGCGCCAATCATGTCGCGTATCCGAGCGCTCCACCGTGACTTCGATCGCACGGAGGCTACGCAGGTGAGCTAGGGCTGTTCTGAGTTCAGCAATCGGTAACCGTCTCGCGGAAAACATGCGCGTTTTCAATGACGAAGACATTGTTAGGTAACATCTGAAGCTTACGTTCTGACCAACTCGCACTGGCAGACATCATGAACGTCGTTACCTCTTTTCCGAACAAAAGCGAAACCCAGGCACCCGACGTGCCGAGTTTTGAGCAGATACTTGCGATCCTACCAAGACCTGTCCTTGTTGCTCAATCAGACGGAGCCGTCATCTACGCCAATGCATCCAGCGAGGTACTGTTGGGGGCGGTTGTCGGAAGCGATGTGCGCCAGCTTTTTCCGGATTTTCCCTTAGGTCGTGCCAGCATGCCTGGCGTTTTGCCCACAGTGATTGTCTCACGAGGCGACGAAAGCTTCGATGCCGCTTTTGCGGTACTTGGTGATGGCCATTTCCTGATCGACCTGCGTCCTTCCGTAGATGGATCCGGCACGAACTCGCCAAACGATTTGGACGAGCTGACGGGCCTTGCCAAGCGAAACACGTTGCTTTCGGAACTCTCCATTGCTCTCAATGTCGGATCTCCGTCTGTCGCCATTCACTGCCTCGATCTCGATCGTTTTAAGATGGTAAATGACACGCTCGGCCATGCCGTGGGCGACCTTCTTTTGGAGAAGGTCGCGGACCGACTGAGAGCCGCCTGTCGCAAGGGTGACATCGTCGCCCGGCTCGGTGGCGACGAGTTTGTCGTCCTGCAGCGTGACACCGAAGAAGAGGGAGCAGCCGAGACGCTGGCTGCGCGTATCGTCGACCTTGTCGGCCGGACCTACGTGATCAACGGCCACACCATCAATATCGGCGCCAGCGTCGGTGTTGCCATCGGGACGAACCCGGTCCAGGCGCGCGACCTGCTTCGCAACGGCGATCTGGCCCTCTACGAGGCGAAGAAGGCAGGTCGTGGCCGTTACCGTGTGTTCGAGAGCGGAATGGATGCCCTTCTTCTCAAGCGTCGAGAAATGGAGATCGATCTGCGCCGCGCTTTGGCGTTGAAGCAGTTCAAGCTGAACTATCAGCCGTTTTTCAACGTCAGTACGAACAAGGTCGACGGCTTCGAAGCCCTTTTGCGCTGGGAGCATCCCGTCAAGGGTAATATTCCGCCTCTGTCGTTCGTTTCCCTTGCCGAGGAGAACGGCCTGATCGTGAAGATCGGCGAGTGGGTCATCCGTACTGCCTGTATCGAAGCTATGTCCTGGCCTGGTGAGATGGTCGTTGCGGTCAACGTATCGCCACTGCAGTTCAAGGCCGACAACCTGCTCGACACTGTCTCATCCGCGCTCCAGCGGTCCGGTTTGCCATCGCATCGCCTGGAGATCGAAATCACCGAGGGCGCGCTCCTCGATGACACCGAAAACGTCATTCAGACCCTGAATGCTCTGCGCGATCTCGGCGTCAAGATTTCGATGGACGATTTCGGAACGGGCTACTCATCATTAAGCTACCTGCAGAAATTTCCCTTCAACAAAATCAAGATTGATCGCTCTTTTGTTGCCGGTGATGACGCAGACAGCGAGGCAATCCTTCGCTCCATTGCGAGTCTGGGCACCAGCCTTGGCATGGCCATCACGGCAGAAGGCGTCGAGACGGCCGAACAATTGGCGCGCATTCGCGGAGAGCGCTGCACGCATGTCCAGGGATATCTCACCGGCCGGCCGATGGGCCGGGATCAAATCCCTGCGTTTCTGGCACAGATCGTTTAAAGAAAAGAAGGGGCCCCGATGACCGGCAGCATGTACAGGCTCGTTTATTACAGCCGCAACCTTATTGCCTCCGACGAAGCATTGTTTGCCTCGAACGTCGAAGAGATCCTGGCCAAAAGCAGGTTCAACAACCAACGCGACGAGATTACCGGGGCGCTGCTGTTCAATACCGGGTGCTTTGCCCAGGTTCTGGAAGGGCCCCTTAATAAGATCGAAGCCGCGTTCGAGCGCATCCAGCAGGACGAACGGCACGGCGATGTATCGCTGCTCGCTTTGGACCGGATTTACCAACGGTCGTTCCCGAACTGGGCGATGGGCTTCATTGGTAACTCCGCCATCCACGCAAAACGCTTTGCCGGTGTCGGTTCTTCCAGCGGTTTCGACCCTTCACGATTAAGCGGTCATGAAATCCATTCGCTCTTGAAGGCGCTAGCGATCGAGGAAGAGGCTGCCTAAGTCTTGATACCAGCGGATTTAGCCGCTTCCAAATAAGCCCGCACTGCTTGCTCTCCATGCCAAATCACGATCGCGACGCATCCGCCCGACCCCCGCTGATATCGATCAGAAACAGCGTCCGCCTTGGCAGGCCTCTGCCAGCGCCCGCGACAGTTGCTTCTGGCTGAACGGCTTCGTTAAGCGTACGACCTTACCAATCTCGCCGGCGCCCTCTGGCAACTCGGCATAGCCCGTCGCAAGAACGACCGGGAGCGTGGGAAACCTGGCGTGGATTTCCTGGCAAAGGCGCGCACCGGTCATCTTCGGCATCGCATGGTCCGTGACCACTACATCGGGAAGCTGGCCCGAGCCAAGAATTCCGAGAGCTTCCTCGCCGGAAGAAGCCTGAATCGTTTCCATTTCCAGATCCTCCAGCAACAACACCGTGTTCATGAGGACGAGAGGATCGTCGTCGACGACCAGAACCGTCATAGCGGTTGGAGCTGGATCGATAGGAACTTCTTCGGCAATCGCGGGAGTGGCGGCATCAACTGTGACCGGGAGCCAAAGCTCGGCGGTCGTGCCCCCGCCTCAGGGATGACAATCGGCGTCGCTTCGACTACTACCCGGCCGGATACCCTATTCCTTTAAAGGGGTTCCCCCTATCCGCACTCAATCAGTGTTTGAAGCAATACTCTCGATGCCATTGCAAGAACCGAGGATGCGGCCGCTCGAACGTTCGCGATGGAACGATCGCCCTCCCAGTCCGATTGATCACACTTCGAACACCGTCTGGATCGTTGGCTTGCCGAGAAATCACAATCTCGAGTTCATCCGTAAGACTGATCAGTCCGCGGTCGAACATCCAATGTGCCGTGCCGGATAGGGCAATACCATTGCTGATGATGTCCGGGCCATTCGCCTCCACCGGTCGAATGTGGGCAGCATCGACTTCGGCACGTCCACCACCGTTGATGAGCTTCGATCCCGTAATTGCGCAGCGCTTGTCATAGGCCTGCAGAACCAGCCTGCGAAATAATCGGCTGCGAACGATCCGTGAGGACAGTTGCGTGACGCGCTCCCGCTCCTGCTCAAATATGAAAGGTGCTTGAGCTCCGTCTTCAAAACCGTCGCCAGAATGCGAGGACAGTTGGCCGTCCACGCGAGGCAATTCTGGTTCATGTTCATCAAGACCAGCCGACAGAATACGATTGAAATCCTCTGCCGATATGGGCCGCACGGCGGCCTGTGCCCTACCGGAAATTCGTCCCTCCTCATTCAGGACGCCGCGTTCAATAACGCCATCTGGTCCATTGAACGGAACAGAATTGACGAAGTCGAGGTAGGTGCCTGCTTCAATCAACGCTAGGTACATGCTCGGCGACTTCGGATCGGGGATGACCTGAGCTACCTTTGCGACGGCAAAATAGCCGCGCGTTGCGA
Source organism: Hyphomicrobiales bacterium (assembly GCA_900489925.1). GTDB lineage: Bacteria > Pseudomonadota > Alphaproteobacteria > Rhizobiales > Rhizobiaceae > Rhizobium. Next base: position 21,645 of record UEHQ01000060.1, read on the forward strand.
GAACTTTGCGCGGCTCATAGTAGATGATCCAATCTCCGACACAGGCTTGAACACGGCCAAGATACTGGCTCGGGAACTGATACTGTTCCGCTGGACTGTCGTCGTAAATCGAATCTGAGCGATGGATGAAAACCCCGAATCCCATGGTTCATGGTTAGCATAGCCGGCCCTATTGCGCACCTCGGCCCTTGTCGTCTGCACTGAATTCGACGGCAGTTTAGGGTTCGTTTACCATGTGGCTTTAGCAGGCCTCCCCCCGGCACCGGTGCCGGCAAGGATCTAAGCCAAAGTCATCATGAAAAACCAGTCTGCTTCATCCATTCATTTTCAGCGTAAGATCTCTGAATTCTGCGATTTGCGTATCGCGCCACTCGTCTCTCAGCGCACGCTCGACAATATCAAGCCTTACCTCACCAGCCTGATCATCTACCGCAAACCCCCGCCGATGCGGATGGGTCGCATTGACTGGCAATCGGTTAGCGAGGCCTGCGGTCTCGTGGATGAATTGTCGGCAGGCTTGAAGAAGAACCTACAATCTGGGCTCGAGGCGATTGCCCGTTGGGCTGAGAAGGAATTTTCGAAAGAAGATGATCGCCCAGTCGCGAAGACAGAGACAAGAAAGCCAGCTGCTCCATCTTCCACTTTATCCAATCGGCGCACCGCGCCATCCTCGCGACAGGGAGAGGCCGCAGCGGCTGCATCAAGAGCGAAACCCGGCCTTCCTCCGAAACCAGTTGAGGAATTTCCGGCACCACTGTTCGACTGGACCGAAGACCCCGGCGATTTTCAGCAGGCCCTGATTTATCACATGCGGCGGCACGGGGATTCTTATTTTCATTTGCACCGGGCTGTCGCTGGCGACCACCCATCCTTCGATCCCAAGACGCTTCAGACCTGGGTGAAGGGTATCAAGGTCCCACGATCTCTGGACAGTCTTGAGATCCTGGCCCGAATTGAGCGACGTTATCGCTTGCCTAGCGGCTACTTCAAAGAGAAGCTGCCGCACCAATCCCGGTCGGCGTCCGGGCATGAGGTGGGAAGCGATATTGGCCCTGCCGAGCGGCGGCGTCTCGCGTGGCATCTGCCTGACGACTTCAACAGCCTTCCCTTTGGCAAGCGCGAGGAGATCCTCGGATGGGTGCGACGCGTCATTATCTCTGGCGCCACCGACTATCGACGCTTCCAGGCAGCAGCCACAAAGCAGCGATATGCAATCAGGTTTCCCGGTATTTCGTACGGCGGCTCGCTTTCGCCCCGAGCGGACGCAGAGAGTTTCCCGGATGATGAAGGCGATCACACGACGATAGAGGATCCGGATCTGCTTGCAGGCGTGATCGACGCCCCTCCCCGGCTGGCGATGGAAATGGCGAACCTGATCCGTTTCAAGACCGCAACGTTGACAGCTCTCGGATTTCAGAGAAACGGCGTGTGGGGCGAAGAGACGGCGTCCCAGAAGATCGAACATCTCGGCTTGATGTTTGGTTCGTTGGCAGCGTCACCGAATAGCGCGGTAAAAGGCTTTGGCGTTTCTCTCGGTCAATTGACCTTTGGCCTCCTGGTCTTCCCCGGAATTTGGGACTGGTATCTGCAATGGCGCGAAAAGCGCCGTGGATTCTATACTAAGTGGGAAGAGGACATGCTGCAGGTCCTGCTCGGTATGGTCCGGCCGGATACCGGCTGGATATGGCAACATCCAGAGCTCGCCCAGAATGTGAAACCGATCCCGGGTTTGATAACCGCCGCGGAGATCGCGACCGCTAAGGCAGACTGGCGTATCGCTTGCGATACCTGCTTCAAGCACGCATCGCAGCGGTCGAAAGAGATTCAGCGAGTGTCACGGGTTCACCGCGATCCCTTTGAACCGATCATGTCCATTCTCGAGGCCGAAAGCCCGCTGTTTGAGTATCGCAAAATTACGGACGAGATCATCAAACGGATGCCGAATGAAGATCGCTATCCGCGCCCGGCTGCGGAGACGGTTAGATCATTCCTGATGCTGCGCCTGGGGCTGCATCTTGGTCTTCGTCAAAAGAACCTGCGACAATTGCTCGTCTGCCCACGCGGGCATTTCCCGACATCGGAAAGGCGATTGGAGGATATGAAACGCGGGGAGATCCGTTGGAGCGACCGCTATAATGGCTGGGAAGTCCTGATCCCGTCTAATGCCTTCAAGAATGCCAATTCATCGTTCTTTGGCTCAAAACCATTTCGGCTGGTCTTGCCCGATCTCCAGGACCTCTATCCGTATTTGAATGCTTATATCGATCGACACCGTGGTGTGTTGCTCGGCGGCGCCGATGATCCAGGCACGTTCTTCGTCAAGACCGTCAAAACCACAAGCAAGGATGCGGCCTATAACCAGACGACCTTCTATGAAGCCTGGCGGCTCGCCATCCAGCGCTACGGGATCTACAATCCCTACACTGGTCGCGGTGCTATCAAGGGGTTATTGCCCCATGGACCGCATAATGTCCGCGATGTCCTTGCTACCCACATCTTGAAGCAGACCGGTTCCTACGAGCAGGCGAGCTATGCGATCCAGGATACGCCTGAGATGATCCAGCAGCACTACGGCCGTTTCCTGCCGCAAGACAAGGCTGCACTCGCGGCGCGTATTTTGAATCAGGTATGGGAGGCCGCTGCCTAGGGTCGGTAGAGGTCCTAGCTGGCGGAAAGACCTGCGCCAGCCTGCTCCTGATCCCGGAGATTGATTGCGCTGTCCTCTAACATATTGTTTTTATTGGTGTCGCACTTGATGGAGGTCGTTATTCCGATAAAAGCATTATAAAAATGGAATCGGTCGAGCCCTTCCAAAACGCTAGGCTTTTCACGAAGCTACGGGCAACGGATCGGTACCTTCGCTTAGGATCGCAAGGTACCGCCGATAGCTGAAGACACGCCCTCGCTTCCGGCCGGTCACCTCCTCGACCACACCAAAACGTTCCAAATCCGTCAGTGCTGAATTGACGGTCGGTGCCGATAGGCCCGTCAGTTCGGTGAGTTGTCCAGGCGTCAGGAACGGATTTTGCTGGAATAAGTCATGGATGCGAAGCGCCGAACCAGCTCGATCGCTTTTGGTCGTAATAGTTTCGCGATCTTCCTTGAACACTTCAACGATGCGGGTTGCGGCCTCGAACGCCTGATTGGCAGTGTCGGCTACGCCAGTGAGGAAGAAATCGAGCCACCCCTCCCAATTGCCCTGCTCTCGAACTTCCTGAAGCAGTCGATAGTATTCTGCGCGATGGGTTTTCAAATAAAGGCTTAGATAGAGAAGAGGCTTGCGCAATACGCCATTCATGCAGAGGTACAGCGTCACCAGCAGACGGCCTATGCGTCCATTGCCGTCTAGGAACGGGTGGATTGTTTCGAATTGGACGTGCAGCAAACCGGATTTGATGAGTGCAGGCAGACGGGAGCGATCTTCGTGCATGAATTGCTCGAGCGCATTTAGACAGCCATCCATCTCAATGACCGGAGGCGGGACAAAGAGTGCGTTGCCCGGCCGCGTGCCTCCAATCCAGTTCTGTGACCGTCGAAATTCTCCCGGGTTTTTTGTGCCGCCGCGTCCACTCTGCAGCAATCGCGCATGCATTTCACGGATTAGGCGTAGCGACATCGGTAGGTCTTGTAGCCGTTCCAGACCGTACATCATTGCATCGACGTAATTTGAGACTTCGCGAATATCATCGATTGGTTGCCCGGCCCGCGCTTCCATCTCAAAACGTAACAGATCGGAAAGTGTCGACTGTGTTCCTTCGATTTGCGAAGATAAGACAGCCTCTTTTCTAACGTACATGTAAAGAAAGAGCTCCTGACGCGGGAGTAGCATTGTGATGCCATCCAACCGTCCAAGCGCTCGCTCTGCTAAGCTAAGTCGCTCCAAGAGGGAAAGCACTTCGATGGAAGGCACTGGCGGCAAGGGTGGAGGCACGAATGCTCGCACCGACTCGCCGGCAACAGAGGTTTCGACAAAGCGGCCATACCGCTGACTAGGCTCGGAATCAGACATGGTGCGAGTATGAATTTTCGCCGCTATTTAAACAAGGTGCCGTTTTCTTTAATAAGGAAGAAGCTAAGTTAAGCCCCCTTAAATAAGCGTCGCTCGACATCACACCTTGAAAGGATCTGAACCTACGATCCGCCCCGCTAAAGTCCCAACTGACTGAAATATTGATATTTTCTTTTAAGGCATGCGGCAGATGGGTCCGGCATTGCAAACTGTCAGAAAACTGCATACATTTCTGACAGGAGAATTGCCGTGCAACGACTGACAACACAGATCATGGCCTATGCCGAGCGGCTGCCCGAGGGAACAGCGCTGTCCGCAAAGGCCTTCCTGCATTTGGGAAACCGTGCCGCGGTAGACCAGGCACTGTCGCGTCTGTATGAACGCGGCGAGCTTGTTCGGGCCGGTCGTGGGATCTATCTCAAGGCGATCAAGAGCCGCTTCGGGAGCCGCCCGCCGACGGTCGAGCAAGCCGTCGAAGCCGTTGCGCATCAACGTGGCGAGGTTATCGTTTCGAACGGCGCTGCGGCTGCAAACTCGCTAGGGCTGTCCACTCAGGTACCAATCCGGTCCGTCTATTTCACATCCGGCCGCAGCCGAACCATGATTGTCGGTAGCCAGTCGGTCGAATTGAAACACGTGCCGCGCTGGCAGCTCGCACTGGCGAACAAGCCTGCCGGCCTGGCGGTCCGCGCCCTGGCCTGGCTCGGCCCGGAAAAGGCCGAGGAGGCACTTCCGAGCATCAAGCAGAAGCTTTCCGCGGAAGCGTTCAGCGAACTCGTTGCCGCCGCCCCTCAGTTTCCCAGCTGGCTTGCCCGCAGTGTAGGAAAGGCCGCTTATGGCTGAACAGTTTTTGCAGCTGTCTCGGGACGATCGAAGAGAAGTCCTTGCGATCGCAGCGGAGAAAGCCGGGCGGCCGATCCATCTTCTGGAAAAGGACACGTGGGTCGTCTGGGCGCTGCAGACCCTTTATGGCACAGCGCTCGGCGACCACCTTGTCTTCAAAGGCGGCACGTCCCTCTCTAAAGCTTACAACGCCATCCGCAGGTTCTCGGAAGATGTCGACCTGACCTACGATATCCGTGCGCTCGCTCATGATCTCGTGGGCGAGAACGAGGAGGCATTGCCGAAAACCAGAAGCGAGGAAAAGCGCTGGTCGAGCGAGGTCCGCAAGCGTTTGCCGGTCTGGGTATCGGAGACCGTGAGCCCGCTCATTGTCGATGCGATCAGCGCCCAGTCGCTTCCCGCCACCGTCCGTGTCGAAGTCGACAAGCTCTTCATCGATTACGAAACAGTTGCTGGAGGGTCCGGCTACGTCGCTCCAAGCGTCATGCTGGAGTTCGGGGCTCGATCGACCGGAGAACCGGCAAGCGTTCGCGACATTTCATGCGACGCTGCAGGCCTTGTCGATGGCATCGAGTTTCCCACCGCAAGGCCGCGGGTTATGCATGCCGAACGCACGTTCTGGGAAAAGGCGACGGCAATCCACGTCTTCTGTCTGCAGGAGCGGCTTCGCGGAGAGCGCTTTTCACGCCACTGGCACGATATTGTTCGTCTCGACGATATAGGCATCGCCGATAGCGCAATCGCTGATTGCGCGCTGGCCAAGTCGGTAGCGCAACACAAATCGATGTTTTTCGCCGAGAAAGCGGCCGACAGATCGCCGATCGATTATGAAGCGGCCGTGGGCGGAGAGCTGCAGCTGACACCCTCCGGCGAGGGAAGGGCGGCTCTCGAACATGACTACACCCGGATGGTGGAAGACGGTCTTCTTCTCGATGAGGCCGAGACGTTCGACGAACTCCTCTTTCGATGCTCGAAAATCCAAGACAAGGCCAATGCCGGCGGCTGAGAAAAGCGTCCATGATCGCGGGAAGCAACTGAAATGACAATTCGCGCGATGGCCGACCCGTGATTTTCAACCGCTACACCACCTATCGGCCCGGCCTTTTCGCCCGTCTGCTTCCATCCGGCAGGTGGAAGCTCCGGCTACCGACGGCGACCACGGCTTCCGTCGATCTCCACACCAGAACGCGGGCCGAGCTGCGTTGTCTAGACATTACCGCCATCGGGATCAAAAAGGCCCTGCTTTGGCACACGGTCGAAATCCGCACGCGCAGACATGTCGAAACTCTGTCGTGCCTCGGCGAGGAAGCCGCTACTCGGCTCGCGACCGACCTTCACAGGTTCATCAATCGCTACCTGCTCGAACTGATCGTCTCGGATCAGGAGGCTCTGAAAGAGGTCGATACGAAACTCGGGCCATTGATTGAGGGAAAGCGTCAATACCTCGCACAGGCAGATTTGGCGCAAGCCATCGCGAGTGTTTCTGGCCCCGCGGCCGCAGCACTTTCCCATCCCCTGTTTGACGCCGACGGCATAACCTCGGCCATGCAAGCCAATCTTCCACGGCCCCTGTCTTTCCTGACCGACCCCGGCCGGCGCCATCGGTACAATAATGAATTTGTTGCAACTGAGCTCACCAGATACGCCCCCTTCTTCGACGATCTCGATGGCCGATCGTTGTCCGACCAACAGAGGGAGTCCTGCATTCGGCTCGAGGACAGTAATCTCCTGATCGCGTCCGCAGGATCAGGCAAATCGGCGACGATGGTCGGCAAGGTCGCCTATATGCTGGACAAGGGACTGTATCAACCGGAGGAAATCCTTGTCCTCGCTTACAATCGGACAGCCGCTGAAGAGCTGAGGGAACGAATTGCCCAGCAGCTTGGCGTCCAGCCGGCGGATCTGCAGTGCAAGGTCACGACGTTCCACGCTCTCGGTCGGGGTATCATTGAACTGGTTGAGGCCAAGCCACCGCAATTGGCGAATTGGGTGGACCATCCTGCTGGCGAGGCACGGGTCATCGCCAAGATCATCGAAGACCTGATGCAATCGGACGCGGGCTTTGCCAAGGTCTGGATTGAGCTTCTCGTGCTCTATCCGAAAGCCGATATTCCTGCGTCCGTCTTTGACAGCGATGCGGACTATCAGCGCTACATCTCAGCACGCCGTCGTGGTGGCGAAGCGTCCATCGGCGCATTTGGCGGCGTCTACGTCAAATCTCTGCAGGAGCAGACGATAGCGAACTGGCTGTGGCTCAATAATGTCGAGTTCCAATACGAGCGCCAGATCGCCACGGAAGACGAAGACGGGACGATCAGGCATGTGCATCCCGACTTCTATTACCCGGCAAGCAATACCATCCATGAGCATCTTGCCATCGATAGCGACGGGTCTTCGCCATTTGCCGACTACGTAGAACATGCAGATAGCAAGTTAGCGGCCTATGGCCGCGCGGAGCTGGACGTTTTCACGACAAAATCAACTCAGGCAAACGATGGAACGCTTCTCCTTCAGCTCGAGGCTGAGCTTGCTAAACGAGACATTCAATTCCGTCAGCGCAGCCTTGAGGAAATCCTGAAGGTGGTCGAACCGATCGTCATCAAACACTTCCAAAAGCTGATCCCCGTCTGCATCAAGCATATCCGTGCTGGCGATCTGACATTGGAAATGCTCCTTGAGCGCGCAAATTCCCTTCACGACAAGAAGCGTGCCAGGACGTTTGCGCAGGCAATCTGGAAAATTACCGGGGCCTACTCAAATAAGCTCGAAGACGACAAGCGTATCGACTTCGATGCCATGATCGCCAAAGCGACCCGTTTGGTGGAGGAGGCCCGATATAAGAGCCCCTACTCCCTCATCCTCGTCGATGAATTCCAAGATATCTCAGATTCACGTGCCAATCTGATCAAAGCCCTGAAGCACAAGAAGCCATTCTCGAAGATCTTTGCAGTCGGAGACGACTGGCAATCCATTTATCGCTTTGCCGGCTCTGACATCAGCATATTCACGCAATTCGAGGCGAATTTCGGCACCAGCTGGCAAGGTCGGCTTGAGATGACCTACCGATGCAATCAGGTTATTGCCGATGCTGCCGCCCACTTCATACAGCGAAACCCCGCCCAGCTGCAAAAGGAAGTTCGTTCGGCCAGACCGGCAATTGCACGGTCGATCAGGGCAATTCCAATAACGAGCGAGCAAGGCAAGCCCGACTTCGGTCAGGCCAGCCTGCGGCTCTTGGACCGGCTTGACCAATTTCTGGGCAAGATCGCAAGCCAATGGCGCACGAGCAGCTCTGACAAGCTGAAGGTCATGGTGCTCTGGCGGTATAACCAGCTCGACCCGTTCTCCGACGGGCTTCCCCAATTTGAAAACATCGAGGTCTCGGGGTTGTCTTTCCATCGCGCGAAGGGATTGGAGGCCGATTACACAATCCTGCTGGACGTCAGCGAGGGTGAATATGGTGTCCCCAGCCGAATTGAAGATGACGAGCTTCTAAACCTCGTCATGCCGCAGCCAGAGACTTTCGAATACGCAGAGGAACGGCGTTTGTTTTACGTCGCCCTCACACGGGCAAGCCGGGGTATCTTCATGCTGATGAACAGCCGGCAGCCATCACGGTACGTTTGTGAATTAGCCGATATCGCTGGAGACAACTTCCGACTGGAAACAATCGATGGTGAGGCACTACCTCAATGCCCTACCTGTCTCGTCGGCCACCTCATCGAAAGGAAGAGCAAGGCAGGAGACCGCTTTCTGGGCTGTACGCAGTACCCAGACTGTAGTCATACAGCGCAAATGGCCGTGCGGTAATCGCCTCGCGCGAGACTGACGCCTCAGCGCCCAGCCGAATAAACCTTTGACGCCTAATGGTGGTCGATCGTTATACGGTGATGCGGCAGCAATTCTCCCGTGTGGCTAACTGCACTTTATCAATTCCCCCTTAAAAGGATGTGAACCTTCGACCCTCGAATTTCTGAGTTTGAGGCATTGATTTCGCTGTTGCGCCAGCCCCTCCCGTGGAGTCGGCTTGTCGGCACCGCCTCCTATGCATTCGGTGTAATTATGGTAGGCGCCCGATCAGTTGACGCACACGCCAGCAGAAACCGAAGAGTGCTATTTAGCACTATAAGTGCTATTGCGTACTGAGAAGGGCTATGCTACTCCGTTGTCAACAATATGAATGGTGGTTCCGTTGTCACACATCGCTCTTCTGTTTCCGACAGACCTTTACGCCCGACTGCTCGCACGGTTCGGCCAAGACTTCGACGTGACCAGGCTCGTGGTTTCCTTAGCTGGCAAGTACATCGCCGACGCCGAGACGCTGGTCGTTGATATGGAAACGTTCGAGAAGGTGACATCGCCGCAGTTCGACGACGGAGACCCGAACGGCGGTCTCGCCTGGTCACCGCTGTTCCTCGCGAATGGCACGCAGCTTCGGATGAGCTACGGCCAGAGGACTTACCACGCGAGAATTCGGTTCGACCAAGTCCAGTATGGCGAGGAACTATTCCCGACGACGAGCCAATGGGTTCGCAGGATCGCAAATGGGACATCACGCAATGCTTGGCACGATGTCTGGATCAAAACGCCGGACTCGGAGGCTTTCCAGTACGCGGATGCCATGCGGCAGGTGAAGCGGACCGGCGCCTTCGCTTAACGAATAAAGGGGCCTCCGATGGAAGCCCCTGAATGAATGGGAAAGACGGCCACGCGACCTGGAAAATCTGTGTCGTCGATCCCTGGATTGCGCTCGAACGGAAAGGAGAGTTCATGGACTGGCAATTCAGCACCTTAAGAGTGTGAACGCCGCCACGGCCTAAACGGTCGGGCACAACAATCACTGTCGCAGGGCGTCAAAACCTTGCGGCAGCTCCGGTCAATATATGTGCGTCGGAGTGGACTGTCTACATCGACTGCTAGATCACTCTCTCGGCACGGAAATTCACCCTTCGGAGAGCGTGCGCTGTTAGTCACAATGCAATCAGCAGCAAGGGGTGGAATGCCGTGAGAGTTATTGCAGCCGTGTTCGGGGAGGAGAATTTTCTTTGGCCGTATTGCAAGGAAAACGCGACTGTCGCGACCTTGAATCGGGTGGAAGCTCAACGGCTCTGGGAGGCGCGCGATAAAGAAGGCTACATCCAGGACGGCATGAAGCAGAAGACCGTCCGTGGGGTTCTTGCGACACGCCAAGTTGCCAGCACCTGGTACGGGCTGATGACCACTGTCAGCGAGACGAGCGGTGACGTGTGGATCCATAAAGAGGACGACCGCATCTGGTGGACGACATCCAAGGCGGATCCGGCCTACTACATCCGGGACGTGGTAGAGCCAGTTGGAGCGAAGCGGCGTGTCATCGTCTGTCACAAGCCTTGTGATCCATGGAAGAATGTCGGCCTCAAGGGACAGCAGCTTCTCTGGCATACGCTTCATCCCAAGGCCAAGGACTTCCTGACGACCCAGTCGACGCTGCGACCGCTTGGTGCCGAGAACGCTGCCTACGCTCTCGCCCTCATTGCAGGGGATCCGCTGGATCGGTGGCATTCTCAAGCCGAGTGGAAGCAGAAGTTCGACGCCGCTAGGACGAAGCAGGCCGAAGTCACCTATGTCGTCGGGCAGGCAAAAGCCGCCTACAAGATGGCGTACGAGGTGATGCCAGAGAAACGCATGGCCGACACCGCGTTCAAGACAGGTCAGTCCTCCAACGGGCAAAAGGTCGAGCGCACACTGAAGAACAAGGATGTTCTATTCCGGGATCGAACGGCTCTGTCCAATTACATCACCGCGCTGCTCGAGATGCAGGAAAACTTTTGCGCATTGACCGGGCTCAGGATGGACTATGCGGAAGACGGCGGCGATCCCGAACTCTACTGCTCCCTAGATCGCATTGATAGCGACGGTCACTACGCCGAGGGCAACCTGCAGGTCGTTTGTCGGTTTGCAAACCGCTGGAAGGGCGCAGGCGACGACGTGTCCTTCAAGAGACTTATCGATGTGATCCGGAACGGCTCAGTAGTCGAATGACAACAGGCTCTGATCCTGGTGGTTGCGCCACGCCACGCTGCCGGCTACATTTCAGCCATACGGATCTGGATTCGCAGAAATGCCGATCGGGCCGCAAGGTGCCCGGGACAGGCTTGAAAGACAGCTCCTCCCGGGTTTCCGCTTTCAGTCTGCACACGACATAAGATCTACGGCAAATCAGTACTATTTTATCTGACACCAGCCCAGATTTCTAACTTCTACGCGGTAAACGCTCCTCATTTCAATGAGGATCCGACATTGCCGCCGAAAGCACTTTTTCACTGGTCCAGAAAATCTTTGGATGTCTTCTCAAATTCAGTGCCAAAATTCGAGGTCAGAACGCAAGGACACGCGTACGCGCTCGACAGTCTCTACAACAAGTCCGGCGCAACTTCTCGGTTCGAAGCAAAGTCCTTGATTGTATTCACCGAACAGGCAGCCGATTTGTTCGTGAAGCACCCGTTCATCACCATTATGTTCTGGAAGAGGCTCTACAAGCAATTTTGGAGCAGCAGTTTTCTGAAGGACGTGTCCTGGAAGCCGTCAGACGCGTTCCGGTGCGGTGAAGTCCTCGTTATACGCAAGGCGGAGTTTGTTTCGGTCACGGTATGGAGGCGGATACTGGATCAACTAGCTCGACAGGGAGCCATCCTCGCCATAGATCTCTTTCTTCTCGCGATCATCATTGATGTCGTCATCTCGGTGAATACCGATTGGGGTGTCATTAGCAGGCCGCGGAAATA
>UEHQ01000038.1 GCA_900489925.1 Hyphomicrobiales bacterium
GTGCTGTCAAAGCCCAGATTGACGAGGCGATGCGCAAGCAAGGCGGCCAATAGGTCGAGCTCGGGCAGCTTGCACGAGTTGGGAGAACGTGGCGCTGCACACTCAGGCCTTGATAGAAACGGAAACGATCGGTACAAAAATTGGAAACCCGCGCGGGCAATCCGCAAAGCAAGGCGCCTCAGTCAGACTCACTTAGCCGATGCACGGCGTGACATTCCAGCAAATAGGGCGGTACGAATCCGGCGAAAACGCGATTTCCACCCCTGTGTTTTTATTACTCTGTCGGGCATTGCGCGCTAGCGCGGTAGATCTGGCAAGAGATTGTGGCGGTTAGCCAACCTCGACCGCTGCGATGTGGATTTAACCATCGCATTATTTGAACCTCACTCCGAGCATGTTTACACGGCGCCACCTGACCAAGCAATCGAAGGCTCTGCCATCCGACAAGGTAAGTCGAAACTCCGAGGGAGCCGTAATCGCGCCATCGAGCGCCAGTCGAGCACCTCCATCCGACAAATCTCTTACGATACAGTCCATCACACTTGCACCACCATTCAGCACGATTTTGGCGCCTATGAGCGTTCGCCTGCGTTGGGACAACCGGTTATCGGAACTATCAGACATGACAAACTCGGATTTACCTTTCATTGATTCCGATTCCGAGAATCCTTTAATTGCGCGTTCGCCGCGAGGCAACATGCCGGGCTAGGGTTTGAAGCCCGGCTCGCTCTAGCTTAGTGGCGGTATTGTGCTGGGTGCGTTCACCCATCCCCGCCTAGCGCGGGGCTTTTTTCATTGGCCGAGGAAAGCCGCGCTTTTCAGCAATTCGCTCTATAGATGGTCGGAACGATGTCCCTATGGGTTCGACACCCTATTGGTAACCAGTCAATGGCTGTCGTTTGACAAACTATCGCCTCTAGCTAATGTGCCCTTATGGCAACCGAACGGTGCGGCTTAAGAAGGCGTACGGGGACCCCCGCCTTAGTGGGACGAATTTCGATGCCAGAGGAAGGGGGTCATAGGGCTCTCCGGAGGCAACACTTATGACTTCCCTTCCGTTTATCCTCCACGCTCGTTCTGAAGCATCGCAAGGCCTTGCGAATCGCGGTAGCTAATCTGGCCTTGGCTTCGACGAGTGCCGGGGAGTTCCTCGCTTCCCTGGAGCGCGGTTGCCCGTTGCGCAATTCCAAGCCGCGCGCGCGGGTGCGCATCGTGTGCGCCCCGGGCATGTCTGGTGAAAGGGCTAGCTGGCCAAGGCCCGATTTCTCTTGCTATTGAACGACCGATGATAGCTAGCTCTCCTTTCACAAGGAGAAGACTCAGATGGCCAAGGGTCAGGTAAAAAGCAATAAGGAAGCTAGGAAGCCTAAGAAGGACAAGGCCGCCAGCAAAAGCGCCGCCCCCACTCTCGGTTCTCAGGTTAGGGATAGTCAAAATGCCAAGAAGTGAGTCGAGGAAAGCGAAAGCTTTTCCGCTTTCCACCCAGGACTAGGAGATTTAATGTTAAGCAGAGCACCGCGACGCGGCAAAGCTGATCGTGGTTTTTCGCTGCGCGAACCCTACAACCCCACGACTTTCGCCAGGAAGCACGGGATCGCGCCGAGTGATGCAACCCGTATTATCAATACACATGGATCCGATCGCGACGCTTGCGACAAGGCTGCCTATCGGCTGAAATAGACGACGCTCAAGAACGTCAGAGACGGTCTCTGGACGGAGATGGGTAAAAGCGATAAGTTTTCCTATCGCTATCGTCCGTGTGAGCTTTTGGCGACTGGGAGATGCTGGCGCTATCGCTCTCAGCGAGGAAAGCAAATGAATCCTGACAAGATCCGTGACCGCCTGATGGCGGTGCTCGTCGAAACCCTCGCGATCGATACTGACCAAATCAGCGACGCCACCCTCATCAGTGACATCTCCGACGACTCCCTTGAGGTCACGCAAACAATCATGGAAATTGAAGCAGCGTTCGAGGTCGAAATACCCGATGATGTTGCAGAAGAGCTCCTTACAATTGGGAATATAATCGACTATTTGGCCGCTCATGAAAAGGGGCGCCGTTTATGATCTCCTTGGCTGACCTGTTTACAATCGCCCCTGGCACCGTCCGAAAGAACACTACTTGCCAAACGAAGAGCAAAAGTCATCCGTTTCCGTTAGATCGAGTGATCTTGGTCACTGGGTTGAATGGGTCCACAACGGCGAAGACAAGTCGCTCGGGCCATATCAAGACGCGCAGATGGCGGAAAACGTGCGGGCGGCGAAGGAGCGTGAATTGCGTGAAAACGCTGGCCACCACATCGACGACTCCAAAGTACTCCCTCTTCCTCAAGCCGTAGACGCTAAGCACAAATAATTGGTGAGCAGCAGGGTTCCCGCTGGTCACGAGCCGTCCTTTTTGCCATTAGGTCCAAGCTCGGAACCGCTGCGGAGGGCTCGGGAGGATGAGCGAGCTCACCCCGAACCAGACCCGCTGGTTAGAACGGCGCAAGGGAGGAACCGGCGACTACCTCGACGTATGCTGCGACACCGACGATCATCACGGTTTTCCCGGTGTTGTCTACGACGTTCACGGTAATAGACGCGTTGTCGCGGCAAAAGAGATGTCCCGAGGTGAAAAGATCTTGCGCGGTCCCAATGGCTACAGCGCGAACCTCCGATGCGCTTCTGCACTCGGTCCCTTGATCGTCAGAAGATTGGTTTCCGTTGTATATGTTAAAGAAGTAGCGGGACATGCGTCACCTCCGATGAGCGAGACTTGGAAGGTCGATGCGACCAAACCTGCTCTCACCATTGGAGGCACGGACGCAAGACAGAGCGTATACTGCTCCCTGAATAAAACGTTTAACAAGCGCAGCGAGCGAAAGTTCCCGGCCCCGCCACCTCAGGAGAATGCCGGGGGGCTACCCATCCTGTATACGAACCCATTCTTCGCTGATTGGAGCGGCGTCAAGGACTGTATCAACGTGAGGGAGAAACCACCTCCGCGCTGGCATGACCTCAGTCCCCCAGAAGATCACTCAGGCGACACAAAGCGCGAGCGGCCAATCGCGAGGGCTCTTCGTCTGCATGCGCGACCTTTGAAGACAGATCGCAAGATTGTATCATAAGGACGCCGGTTCAGTGAGCAGCGAGGCCCAACCTTCAGGGACCTCGCCACGACTTCGGCGGAATCGCATGCACCTGATCCAGAATGGAACCCGCAATCGCCGCTGTGATAAAGGCTTCCCTTGCATCCACCAGGGACGCGTACCCGTCCGCAGCAAGCTTACACGCGTCTTTCGCTCTTTCGTAGGCAGGTCCGCGCTCCGCGGGCCATCGCGTCTCAAGGTAAATCAGCGCTTCATCTGGGGTATCGATGGTTTCGGATACACCATCACCGATTTTCACATAAACCGGGACCTCCCAAACAGAGAGGGTGGGAAGTTTGCCATCCATGGTTCTCATCTTATTTCTCCTTCCGCTCTTGCGCCGGACGGCGAAATCTTAGACCCCCACCTCCCGGTTTCAATAAACTATACTAAGTGCGGCGCAGCATTTCGTAGCGGTCCGGGCCGTCCCGCAACCGCCGGAGATCCTGCAAAAAGCCAGTTCGTCTAAAGTTCCCCAGACGGGGCAATTTGCAAATGCGTAGGGCATCACACGCACCGTTCTCTGCGCGTAATCGCCATGTTTCTCATGAACTCAAGTCACTGGATTTCTTTTCGTCATCGGCCATCGGTGGGCTGTTTGTCTGCGCGGTTCACTCGGATCCTATTTCAAATTTGAAAGGCACCCGGTGCAACGGGATGCCATCCTCGGCGGCAATCTCGATACACCCGTCGTCTGTTACCTCACCACCCAGAAGCTTGGGGGCGAGCATCTCTCTCGCAGATCCGAAGGCTTCTTCCGGAAGATCCAGCGTCGGAAACCGAAGGTTCTGGTTTGCGCGCTGGAGCGACCTTTTCCCTAGCCGCTAGGTTGTGCCAACGCCCTTGGGCCAGGACAAAAGCTGCTTGTGGATCGGGGCGATAATCCGGAGCTGCGCGGCAAGCCGCTGGCGTCGGCTGCACCGCAGCAACAGGCGTGGTTGCGGCTGCAAGCTACGAAGAACGGAAAATACGGTGTTCATTTGGCGATGCCCTCGGTCACGGCCGCAGGCAAATGCCCAGATCTGATTTCCGTGACGCCACGCTTCGAGGTTTCTCGGTTTATCGCGTCTTCTCCGAGTACACACCATTTGATCGAGCCGCTGTCGCTCGACCAAGCATATCTCCATGTGACCGAGAACTTGAGGGATAGCCGATCGCGACCGAGATCGCGCTGGAGATCCGCGGGAAGATCAAGGCGGTCGCCGGGGTCAACGCGTCAGGCGGAATCTCTTACAACAAGGTTCTCACCAAAAGGGCCTGCGAACTGAACAAGCCGAACGGCCAGGCTGTCATCCACGGCGCCCATGCTCACAATAGCGGCGTTACGGGGATCGCACGCGAGACTCGAAATAACGGAGAGCGTTCCGGTACGCCGGAAGGCAACGCTCCACGACAGCAGAACTGGTTGTGAGCATCGCTACAATCCTTAGCAAAGGGATTGAGCACGGCAGGAATGGTCTCCATTCGCAAGTGGATTGGAAAAGTACATATTGGATCGGAGCCAGGGGATGGCGCCTCACGCGGGCTACGTGACCAGGACAGCCGTTGTCTTGCACCACCAGAGCAGCCCAATTTTGACAACCGGGAAGAAGAGATTTCCGCTCCGTTCGTTCTAATTATTAGGACGCTGATTTCTTGAGCATCAGCGCGAGCCGTCCCAACGAGAAATTCTATTTAAATTTCAGCATTTTTAACGATCATCTATCCCTGATTCATCAGGTAGAACCCCGCTTTGCCTAATTTTTAGACGCGCATAAAATGTCATCGACGCTCTTGCAAAACGCGACTTCTGCGTGAGACAAACGACTTGCGAGTAGAAGCGGTCTGAGCCTGGGTTCTGGACATTGCTCGACGGGTAATCTGTCGAGGAGAAGTTCAAATGCCGGGAAAAATCAGTGGCCTCGTCCCCAAATCCGCAGAGATCGACGCTGGAGCTCATCACTTTTATACGCATCGATGCTTTGCATGCCTGAGCAGCAAGCGTCCTGAAAAACGTGGTTGCGCGATTGCCAGGCTGGTCGCGGATGGCTTCGATCCGGAGCGCATCACTAGTCACTATCCGTCCTTAAAAACCGAACACTAACTGTGAAAGGTCGACGCATGTCCCGCACCAAGCTTGCCTCCTACGCACTTACCGCAACTCTCGTCGCCAGCGCCGCCTCCGCTGCCGACAAGGTGATCTTTCAGCTCGACTGGCTGCCGGGCGGCGACAAAGCGCCGATCTATGTCTGCATCCAAGAAGGCTTCTGTTCAGAAGCCGGCCTCGCTGTGGAGATTGCTTCCGGTCGCGGGTCGACCGACGCCATTTCACGCCTTGCCGCAGCATCATCCGACATCGGCGTTTCGGATATCGGCGCCCTGATGGCCGCCCGCGCAAATGAAGGCGTGAAGGTAACCGCCGTCATGTCGCTGTTCAACAAGGGACCGCACGCCTTCTACGTCGCCAAGGGCGGTTCGATCGCAAGTGTCGCCGACGTCAAGGGCAAGACGATTGCCACTTCGCCCTTCACATCGTCCAACGTCTATCTGCCGCTGGTGCTCAAGGATGCAGGCATCGATATGGCAGATATCAAGCTCATCAAGGCCGAACCGGGCGCGCTCGGCCCGATGCTGATGACCGGCAATGCTGACGGCATCATCGCCTGGATGACCGACCTCACGCGTTACAGCAACCAGGGCAAGGAAGCCGGCAAGGAGATCGTCGCCCTGCCATGGTCGGCGGCCGGCCTCGAGCTCTACTCCGCATCTCTCATTGCCAGCGATGATTTTCTCGCCAAGCGTCCACAGGTCGCCGCCCGCTTCGTGGCGGCCTACAAGAAGTCCGTCGAGTTCGCCAGGGATAATCCCGAGAAAGCCGCAGCGGCTGTGACAGCCATGGTGCCGGAACTCGGCTCTGAAGATGTCCAAGGCTCACTCAAAGACACCCTTCCGCTTATTTTCAACGAAGTGACGAAAAAGGACGGCCTCGGCGTCTTCGAAACGGGTCGCCTCGCCGAGACCTGGCGCCGCGTCTCCCAAGCGCAGGACATCGATCCGGCCAAGCTCGATCCGGAAACGATTGTCAACCGCACCTTCGCGGCAACAGAGTAACCGCCATGGCCGTGCCCGCTATTCGCCTCGACAGGCTGGGACAAGTTTTCGAGACCCGCTCCGGGAGCACTGAGGCCCTGCGCGACGTCAGTTTCAATGTGACCCGCCATGAGTTCGTTTCGATCCTCGGCCCTTCCGGCTGCGGAAAGTCGACCCTGCTGCGCATGATCGCCGGCCTTTTGAAGCCGACGTCGGGCTCGGTGGATGTCTTCGGCCTGCCAGTGAAAGCACCGCGTGACGACATCGGCATTGTTTTCCAGAAGCCGACACTGCTTCCCTGGGCGACGATCGAAGACAATGTCGTTTTTCCCGTCCGCCACAAGACCGGTCGGGTCACAGGGCAGGAGCGCGAGCGGGCGGGCGAACTCCTAGCGATGGTTGGGCTTTCCGGCTTTGAGAAGCGCCTGCCGGACGAGTTGTCGGGCGGCATGCAGCAGCGCGTTGGGATTGCCCGTGCGCTTCTCATGGACCCGGATATCCTGCTGATGGACGAACCGTTCTCGGCCTTGGATGCCCTGACCCGAGAAGTCATGGGCTTCGATCTGCTGCGCATCTTTTCCGAGCGCCCAAAGACCGTTGTCTTCATTACGCATTCCGTCAGCGAAGCGGCGCTTTTATCCGACCGCGTTTTGGTGATGACCGGTCGGCCGGGCTCGATCCTGACCGAAGTCACCGTGCCTGTCGGCCGGCCGCGCGGCCCCGAAACTGCAAAGGACAAGGCGATCCATGACCTCTCCGACTCCCTCCGCGATCTCCTCCTCACCCGTCACGCAGCGTGAGGTCATGACGCGCCGTATGCCAGTCGCGCTCCTAAAACAGGTGATGGCATTTCCGGCTATCGGGACTGCCGCGGCCCTGATCGGCACGGTGCTGCTGTGGGAAGCAGCGGCGCGGCTCCTGTCGATACCGACCTATCTGGTGCCGCCACCGAGCGCCATACTGGGTTCGTTCACCTCCATTGGCTTCGAACGCTGGGTGGGCCACATCACCGCGACGCTGCGGGTTGCGCTGATCGGCTACGCGTTGTCCATCGTCATCGCCATTCCGCTTGCCGTCGTAATGATGCGCTCGCCTTTCCTGTCGCGAACGCTCTATCCGTTACTCGTCGTCGTCCAGTCGACGCCGGTGGTAGCGATCGCGCCAATTATCATCGTGGTAATGGGTGCTGGCGACGCACCGCGCATCGTCATTACCTGTCTCATTACGTTCTTTCCGCTTGTCGTCTCCACGGCGACCGGCCTTGCCGCGACCCCGCCTGAGCTGATCGAACTGTCCCGCAGCCTGCGCGCCTCGGGTTTTCGCGAAATCACCCAGATCCGTTTGCCGTTCGCAGTGCCCTATATCTTCTCGGCGCTCAAAATCTCGATCACGCTTGCCGTCATCGGCGCTGTGGTTGCGGAATTCTGCGCGTCCGAATCCGGCGTCGGCTATTTCATCCAGCTATCGACCTCGCTCTTCAAGCTGCCGCAGGCCTGGGCCGGCCTGTTGGTGCTCGCCGCGATGTCGCTCTTGCTGTTTCAGGCCGTGGTGCTTGCGCAGAAGCTCCTCTTTCCCTGGAGCCTGCCGAAGAACGGCTGATCCCATCCGGAGTAGAAGCAGTCGGGCTCTGCCTGGACATTGCTCCTCAACCGCCGGCTCGCCGGCATCCACTCAAGGAGAATGGTATGAACATCCAGACAGATACCCTTGCCGAACTCGCCAAGGAAGCGACCATCGGCGGCATGGGCAAGACCGTTGACCGGGACATCCCTGTCATCGATCTTTCCGACTTCGACAACCGCAAGCACGAGATCGCCGATGCACTCTGGCGGGCCTCTGTCGATATTGGCTTCTTCCAGGTCTACAATCACGGCATCGCACAGGACGATATCGACGCAGCCTTCGACACTGCATGGACCTTCTTCGAACTGCCCGCGGAAGTGAAGGCGAAGACCCCGATGCCGAAGGGCATCAATGCCGGTTGGGAATTCAAGGCTCAGGTTCGCCCGTCAACAGGTACGCCGGACAACAAGGAGAGCTTCCAGCTCACCCGGCCGGACATGATCCGTCTTAACCTGTGGCCAAGCGAAGACGATCTTCCGGGCTTCAGGGAAAAGATGCTTCGCTTCGAGCGTCAGAACTGGGAGCTTGGCATGCGCATCCTCTCCTGTTTTGCGCTGAAGATGGGATTTGCCGAGGATTTCTTCACCGTGGCGCATGATCCGTCCTCGGACCAGTACCAGTCGACGTTGCGGCTCATCCACTACATGTCGATGGAAGGCGCCAAGCCGGAGGACTTCACCTCGTGGCGGGCCGGCGCGCATTCCGATTTCGATTGCCTGACCATCCTTCACCAGAAGGAAGGCGAAGGTGGGCTTCAGGTGTGCCCGGGCAAGGACGCAGCCCTCAAGGAATGGACGGATGTTCCACCGCGCAAGGGCTACATCACCTGCAACATCGGCGACATGCTGATGCGCTGGTCGGACGACCAGCTGCAGTCGACGCTGCACCGGGTACGCATGCCGCTCGAGGATGAGTACATGGGCCGCCGCCTGTCCCTGCCCTTCTTCTGCCAGGCAAACCGCGATGCCGTCATGCAAGGACCGCTCGGCATATATGAGCCAATCACGGCCGGGGAATACCTGACCCGGCGTATCAACGCCAATTTCGCTAAGAAGTGACGTTGAAGATGGTCCGTTGCGGTGACATCGTGGAACAGTCAATCCGACTCCCGTCAGGCAACGGACCCATCATGCTTCATGGACGCGCGCTGCGTTATATCGACGAGGTGGCCCGACAGGGCTCCATCCGCAAGGCGGCAAAGACGCTGCATGTCGCCGCCTCTGCGGTGAACCGCTACATTCTGGAGCTTGAGGAGGAGCTGCAAGCGCCCATTTTCGAGCGCCTGCCCCGCGGCCTGAAACTCACAAGTTCCGGCGAAATCCTGATCCAGCACATTCGCGAGACGCTGCAGGCCCATCAGCGGATGCGGGCGCAGATCCAGTCCCTCAAGGGTCTCACCCGCGGCGAGGTGGTGCTGGCGACCATGGCGACGCTCGCCGCCGGCCGGATCGCCGAAATCGTTGCCGCCTACCGCGAAAAGCATCCGCAGGTGAGCCTGCGGATCATGGTCGGAGACAGGGCGACTGTTGCGGAGATGGTGGCGCTCGGCCAAGCCGATCTCGCCATTGCCTACAACCTGCCGGACGATACCCGGTTGCAACGCGCCGCCGAATTTCGCCATGCGCTGGGCGCTGTCGTCTCCCCAGCCCATCCATTGGCGAACCGCAAGAGCGTGCGCATGTCGGATTGCCTGCTCTATCCGCTGGTTCTGGCGGATCGATCGCTGTCGCTGCGCGATGTCGTCGAGGCGACGGCCCCGGCGCGCGCCAGCCTGGTTCCCGTCGTCGAGACCAACTCAATGGAGTTGATGAAGCGTCTTGCCCGAACAAGCCCGCATGTCACCTTCCTTAACCGGCTCGACGTCGACCGCGAAATGGCGACAGGCGAGCTGGTCTTCATCCCGCTCACGGGAACCGGCTCGCTTCAAAGGCTCAATATCCTCCATCGCGCCCGCGGCTCGCTTTCGCCCGCCGGCAGCCATTTCATGCAATTCGCGCAGGAGCGTCTGCTCGCCTCGTTCGACGAGAGCTGACGGTCGGGCACGCGATCCAACAGAGACCCTCACGATGAATGATCTTTCGCTGTTTCCAAGCCTCGCTGCCCGTCTGGCGAGATCCGAGCGGATCCGTCTTGCAAAGGCGCGGGTACCTGTCGCGCTGCTTGCCGAGGACGCGCCGGTGGGCGCAGAGTTGGACCGGGACGGTTCTGCCCTTATCGATATTCTGTTAGAGAACGGCAGGATTGCCGCAATACAGCCCGCCGCTTCCAACGGGAGCAACGAGGGCGTCGATCTCGACGGCCGCCATGTCTGGCCACTTCTGATTGACGCGCATGCTCATCTCGACAAGGGCCACACGATGGGACGTGCGCCCGACTCCGGCGGCACACATCCCGGAGCGCGCGCTGCGACGACAGCGGACCGTCTCGCCCACTGGAACGCGGACGACCTTTTGCGGCGAATGGAGTTTGGTCTGGCCACGGCCGATGCCCATGGCGTCGCGGCGATCCGCACCCATCTCGATAGCCATGAGGGACAGGCCGAGATCACCTGGAGCGCCTTCGCCCAGACGCGTGAGCACTGGAAAGGCCGCATCACCTTGCAGGCGGCGGGCCTTGTGCCCCTTGATGCCTATCGCGAAGACTATGGTGCACGCCTTGCCGACATCGTTGCCAACCATGGCGGCCTGCTCGGTGGGGTTACTCGTGCATCGGGTGGCACGCACGGTTCTGGTCTCGACGACATGGAAACGCTGCTCGACAAGCTCTTCACCCTGGCGAAGGAGCGGGAACTGGACATCGATCTTCATGTCGATGAGGCGGCGCAGGCGCATGCCCTGCCGGATGTGGCACGCGCCGCGATCCGCCACGGTTACGAGGGACGGGTCACCTGCGGCCACTGCTGCTCGCTTGCGCTCCTCAGCAAGGTCGAACTTCGCGATAGGATCGCCCTGATCGCCGATGCCGGCCTTTCGATCATTACCCTGCCGACCGTTAACATGTATCTGCAGGACCGCGAAGAGGGTCGTACACCACGCTGGCGCGGCGTCACACCCGTTCAGGAACTGCGCGCTGCCGGCATTACGGTTGCAACCGCCGGCGACAACTGCCGCGATCCGTTCTTTGCCTATGGCGATCACGATATGCTTGATACCTGGCGACAATCCGTGCGCATCCTGCATCTCGACCACCCGTATGCCGATGCGGCTTCTCTTGCAGGTCCTGCACCGGCAAAGATCATGGGCATCGACGCTGGAGTGGTTGGCGTCGGTCGCCCGGCAGATCTGATGATCCTCGAAGCCTGGAGCGTCGATCAGATCATCGCTCGTCCCCACGCCGACAGGGTTATCCTTCGCCGGGGGCTTTTTGCCAACCGGGCGCTCCCTTCCTATCGCGTGCTTGACGGGGCGGCCTGAACCCGAAAGGCACCGCTTACTCTGAATTCCAGATGACCGGCGAAGACCGCCGGTCACTTCCTTTCTGCTGGCTTTCAAGGCGCCGTACCGTTGCTTTATTTGACGGCCGATTCCAGCGCCTCTTCGGCCGGCACCGCTTTTCGCGTCTGCATCTTCCTGAACAGGAAGAAATAAAGCTTGATGTACTGGCCAACCAGAACCGCGTTGATGATGGTACCTTCGCGGATAAACTTGATCTCACCGATGAACGCCAGGCCGACCAGCGCCGAGGTGACGAGCAGCGTGCAGTCGAAGCCGGTCTTGATATTCCCCCATTTCCAGCCGGTGCGTTTGAAAATCGTGTTGACGAACATATCGACCGGCATCAGCACAAGGTTGGCCCGGATCATCAGAAACAGGCCGAAGGCAAGCGCCGCATCCCCGACGATGAGCAGCAAGACCTTCCAATGGTAGACATCAGGCTGGATGAATTCGGTGATCTTCAGGTTGAGGTCCAGGCACGCGGCCAGCACGAAGGCCGGGATAAGCGATGCGAAGTTCTTGAGCTTGAAATCCTTTGGCAATACCAGATAGGTCAGGAAAAGCATGATCAGTTCAAGCATGAAATTGTACGTGCCCTGGCTGAGCGGGCTGTAGACCAGAGTCATTGTCCGCGTCAGGCTGCTCTGAGGCGAGATGCCGATGCCGGCCCGGATCGCAAGACTGACCCCGAAGGTCAGGACGTAGATGCCAACCACATAAACGATCCAGCGTCGGACCAGACTTCCGGTATCGACGATTTCGGCTTCCGCCGCATTGTGTGCCATTGCTCGTTACCCTCTTTTGCGCAGGTTTTCCTGCGGTTGTTTCCCGGCTTCGGCCAGCCGTTTTCAATTTACGGTCAACTTTCTCCGACAGGTGCTCCCAGCACCTGTCGGAACTCTCGTTCCGGCTGTCGTCAGGCCATGAAACGGAACCGATGCAACGAGATGAACAGGCTGAGCAGCTTGTTGATCACGGGTTCTCCCTCGTTGTGATTGCCGAGTTCTTCCAGAGCCGCATCGATAGCGCCGGCGGCGGATGTCAGTTCGGATACGCTCAGGTTTGCCATCACGCCGTAGATGTCGAGCCGCATGACAGCCCTATCCGTCGCATTTTCGGTGACGACGCAGGCGCCGGCATAGCTATCCACCCGGCTCAGGCAATGGCACATTTCTGCGCTATCCTGCCCGACGACCACGAAGTATGGCTTGGGGGCCGGCCAGAAGGTGGCCACCGCGCCACGATCGACATATACGCCCTTGAACAGTCCGTTGACCACATGGCGCGTGCCATCGGCATAACGCTGGACGACAGACAGGCGGCTGAGCTTCACTCCGTCCAGTTCCGGCACGACATTTCCGTCCTTCAGCGGCACCCAGACTTCCTGATAGAACTTGGCATGGCCACGACCATAGACGTCGAACAGGAGAACCTTGCCCTGGGTGCCATCGGCAGAGACCTCCGACGGCACGATATCCAGTTGCTTCGGGGTTAGGCCTGCCAGACCTGGCACGCCCTTTTTGCACATGCCGGAATAGTCGATCTCGGCATTCTTCAGGAGCTTGCGGTCCCTCGCGACCAACGCGCCATCCTTGAAGACATAGAGCGGGTTGATTTTCGAAAGGCTGTCCGTCAGCACAATGTCGGCAAAACGACCGGGGGTGAGCGATCCGAGACGATCTTCCATATGGAATGATCGGGCGGTGTTGTAGGTTGCCATTTTGATCGCATGGATTGGATTGATACCCATCTCCACGCAAAGTGAGATGATCCAGTCCATGTGGCCCATGGTCAAAAGACGCTCGACGGAAATGTTGTCGGTGCAAAGCATGAAGTTATCAGTCGGCCATTTGCGATCGACGATGGCACGCAGCAGAACCTTTATCACCTCACTCGAGCCGACACCGAACTTGATGTGCGTCGGGAATCCGTAGCGGATGCTCTTTTCGATATCCGTCTCGGTCCAGACGTCGTGGTTGTTGGAAACGCCGATAGCTGGCAGGTAGTTGAGCATCATGTCGGAAAGAGCAGTGACGCCCCAATGGCCGTTCATGAAGCCGCGCTTGGCACGCACCCAGGCCGCCTTGCGGAAGTCGTCTTCACTGCCGGAGCTGTAGGTGAAATGTTCGAATTCGCCGAGGCCAATCACCGGTTCCATGTCGAGGATCGCCTTTGCGACATCAGCAGATGTCTTCTTGCCCGGCGCGAAAGCGTATAGTCGATAAGGCAGTTGATCGTAGTCGCGAAACAACTTCTCGGCGGCGGCAGCGCCTTCGTCACCGGCGGCGCTCAAGAGATCCAGGCACTCGGCATAGATCGTCGTCGTCCCGCAGGGCACCATGGCCTCCGCCAGCGCCGTCGGGTGCGCCAGCTGGGATTCGAAATGGATATGCGCGTCGATCAGGCCCGGAATGGCATAGAGCCCCTTGCCGTCGAACACGTCCTTGACCTTCAGGATAGTCTCGTCCGGATTGAGCGCGATGATGCGCTTGTCATAGACAAGGATCGATCCATGATAGACAGTCTCGCCATGGACATCGAGGATGTTAAGGTTTTTGAGGAGTAGGTCCGCCTCACCCCGGCCTTCAAGGATATCGAATATCGCGCGCACCTTGTCGTAATGTGCAGCTTCCAACGCGTTCAAGTTATTCCTCCACTTCATGTCAGCGGCGGTCCCGATCTGTATTAGGACTGTTTCCGCATGTTCCGGGAAGGATAAGAAAGGATTGCAGCGCTTCCGAAAAGCAGTATTTTCTGCGCACTTCGTGCGCTTTTCGAGAACGGTTTGAATTGACGATGCTGCATTCACGAGTACTGCGCTACATCGACGAGGTTGCGCGCTCGGGCTCGATCCGGGCCGCTGGCGAGCGCCTGAATGTGGCGCCGTCTGCAATCAACAAGCATATCCTGCAGCTGGAAGAAGCGATCGGTGAACCCTTGTTCGAGCGCCTGCCGCGCGGGCTGAGGTTGACGCCAGCCGGTGAAATCTTGGTGGCGCATGTGCGCCGCACCATCAAGGAATTCAGCCAGGTCGAAGCGGATATCCGCGACATGAAGACCCTTCAAGGTGGCGAGATCATTATCGCTACGATGGGAGGACTCGCAGGAGGGATCGTGCCGAAGACCGCGGCACGCTTCGCCACAAGACACCCGCGTATCAAGATCTCGATCCGGGTGATGTTCGTTCGCGATATCGTGCAGACGTTGCTGGACGGAGAGGCGGATCTCGGCCTCGCCTTCAATCTTCCTGCGGTTTCGCAGTTGGAGACACTTTGGAGAATGGAAACGCGGCTAGGCGCAGTGATTTCTCCCGAACACCCCCTGGCCGGACAAGATTCGCTGCCGCTCAGCGTATGTCAGCCCTACCCACTGATCTTTGCCGATAAATCGATGCTGCTCCACGAGATTGTTGCCAATGCCTTTACCGAGGCGGGACTGACGGTCGAGCCTGCCTTTCTTGCAAACTCAATCGAAGCGATGAAGCATCTCGCATCGTCGGGGGACGGCATCGCTTTCCTGAGCAGGTTCGATATCGCGGAGGAACAGCGCAATGGTTCCCTCACCTACATACCCATCCGCGAACGAACCTTCGGCACGAACGTGCTTTCTCTCGTCCGGCGGGAAAGGCGTGCCCACGGCCTGCCTGCCACGATGTTTTCTGAGGAAATCATTCGTGTGCTTCATACCGTGATGGAATAGGCATTGTTATCAATAGGGTTCAAACCGTCACCCCTCGAATTGCGGGCCGGCTATGCATTCGGCGATGACGCTGACCGCTGATCGGCCGTCGTTTTCTGGCGAGGCAGCCGAAAACCGCCTCGCCACGGGATGTTACTTGCCTTGGCCGATCGCAAGCGTAAATAGCCTGGCCTGCCGTTCGGCAAACGCACGGGGATTGGTTGGTTTGTCGCCGTCAAGAATGCGTGCTTCATCAAGCAAAAGCCACGCAGCATCCTCGCGAAACGCCTGATTGTCCATCGATGCGATGCTTTTCACAAGCTCGCTTTGCGCATTGATCTCCAGGATCGGCTTTGAGGCTGTCTGCAAACGGCCAGCCCCTTGGAGGATTTTCTCGAGCTGACGATCCGGGCCATGTTCCGTGGCGACAAGGCAGACTGCACTTTCGATCAACCGACCGGAGACACGCACGTCTGCAACCGCCTCTGCGAGAGAGCCTCTCGCAAAATCAATAAATGCCGCAACTTCGGGAGAAGCTTGCGGCCCCCGGTCGCTGGTGCCTGCCTCGCCGGCAACATCATTCAGGTCGGCAAGCCCCTGGGTAACCGACTTAAAAGGCTTGCCCTCGAAATCGGCGACATTGGTCGGCCAGAAGTTGTCGACACCATCAGTGAGCAACAGGACTTCGATGCCCTTGGCCCGGTAACCCTCCAGCTGCGGCGAAGATTTCAATTGTTCAAGGCTGGATCCGTTGATGTAATAGATCCCCGACTGTCCTTCCTTCATCGCGGCCACATAATCCGCGAGACTGCGCGTTGCTTCATCAGACATCGTGCTGTGGAAGCGCGCCAGTTTCAGCAACTGCGAGCGCTTTTCGAAATCTTCGTAGATCCCTTCCTTCAGGATGGCGCCGAAGAGTTCCCAGAACTTGGAAAAGGTATCGGCTTGGCCCTCGGCCATCTTTTCCAGGCTGGTAAGGATCCGGCCCGTGACACCCTTTTTGATAGCAGATAGGATAGGGCTTTCCTGGATCATCTCTCGTGAGATGTTAAGGGGTAGGTCCGCGGTATCAACGATGCCGCGCACGAAACGCAGATAGCGCGGCAGCAACTCGGCCTCATTGGTAATGAAGACCCGCTTCACGTAGAGCTTCATGCGGCCTTGGCGATCCGGATCAAATAGATCGAAGGGCTGAGAACCAGGGATGAAGGCGAGCGTCGTATATTCGTGACGGCCCTCAGCACGAAAGTGAATATTGGCGAGCGGTTCATCATACTGATTGGACACACCGCGATAGAAGTCGTCGTATTCCTGCTTGGATATCTCGCTCTTCGGCTTTGCCCAGAGAGCCGCGCCATCGGAGACTTCAAAAGGCTCGGCACCATCTTTCTCAATGAGGCGGATAGGAACAGGAACGTGGCCAGACTGATCACGAATGATCTTCTCAACCGTCCATTTGCTGGTGTATTTCCTTCCTTCAGGCGTGAGATGCAGAATGACACGCGTGCCTCTGGTCGGCGCCTCACTGATATCAACTGCGCCAACGTCAAAGCTCCCCTTGCCGTCGGACGACCATTTCCACGCATTATCCTCCCCGGCGCGTCGGGAGATGACCTCGACCCGGTCCGCGACCATGAACGAAGAATAGAAGCCGACGCCGAACTGGCCGATCAACTCCGCCTTCTCGCCAGCCTTGGCATTCTCAAGGCGGTCCATGAATGCCTTCGTTCCGGAGCGCGCGATGGTGCCAAGCGCGTCGATCATTTCGGCGCGGCTCATGCCGATGCCATTGTCCTCGACGACGAGTGTCAACGCCTCCTCATTGAGTGTCACAACGATTGCGGAGGGCGTCCCGTCGGCCGAGAGTTGCGGCTGGGAAATCGACTCATAGCGCAGCTTCTCGCAGGCATCGGCCGCATTCGAGATCAATTCCCGCAGGAAGACATCTTTGTCCGAGTAAACAGAATGGACCATCATATGCAGGAGCCGGCTGACATCGGCTTCGAATACGTGTTGCTCGGGCTGCCGCTCTTCTACTGTCGTCATCGCTAATCCCCGTTTTTGCAAAAAAACCGCGCAACAGATGGTTTTCGCGCAGGTAAATTTCAAGAGTCGGCAAAGAGCCCCAATTGGTCGCTATTTCCTGCGCAAGGCTTACAGCGTAAGCATAATATGTCCCTGTTGGGTCAGAACAGGGCTGCGCCGACATTCCAGGAAATTGCCCAGGCTTTCTAACCGGTGGATGGACAGCAAATCTCGTCGCGGTAGCTCTTTGCGGACGGCGGTGGAGGCGCATTACAGCCCCTGTCACCCGCCTAAATAATTTATCCGGCAAATTGCGTTTGCCATTTTCTTTGTTGCGGCGCACAATCTGCTCTCGTTGACGAGGGTAACGCGACCTTGAGGATTTGCATCTACAAATCAGACGAACTGCCTCATATCACGCTGTTTCTGCGGGAGGGGTTGCCTATGCCCGCAACCGCGAAGAGCCAGAAATGGCGGCCCTTTAAGGCTGTTGCGCGAGAGGAGGTCAGAGCAGACCTTTTGCAACGGATCGACATAGGCAATGGTCACGTCTTCGTCCAACTCGACGCCGCTCATTAGGCCACGAACTTCACCGCCGGGATTATCTAAGTAGCCTCCGTGCCTCGATTGGCACGCGCTTTCCGCCGACGGCCACAGGACCAAGGGTACGCTGACCTTCACCGTCAAGCCATAATGTCCGCCGACAACGCCTTCGTCATTTGTAGCTACCTACAGTAAACTCCATTTGAGGACACCATGACCGACCAAAAGTTGTCAAAGGTTCGAATAGTTTGATCTACGTGAACGAGGTGTCGGCGTGGCACCGGCCTCCTGCACAATGAGGCGGGTCGACCGGTTGATGCCAACCGCATCCTTGCCGTTCAGTGCGCCGACTGCTGCTTTGCTCTTGCGACGATCTGGGTCGGGTTGACGAATTGTAGTGCAATCACCAGCCAGAATAGTGTTGTGACCATGTAGACCACCGCCATCGCGTCGATGGATTGGCCGGCGCGCACGCCCGATGCGAAGACTGCATAGTAGAGCGAGACGACGAGCGTCTGTGTCTGTGGTCCGGCGATCAGGAATGTCAGCTCGAACATCGCAAGCGTGCGCACCAGAACAAGGAGCAGTGCCGCCAGCATGCCAGGAAGCAGGAGCGGCAGGAGGATACGCACGAAGAGGCTGGTCGTTCCTGCCCCAAACACTCGGGCGGCGGCCTCGATACGCGGATCAATCTGCTCGATAAACGGTATCATCACCAGGACGACGAAGGGGAAGGATGGCACGAGATTGATCAGCACCACTCCCCAGAACGTTCCACCCAGTCCCAACTGATAGAGCACTGTCGCAAGTGGGATGCCGTAGGTCAGAGGGGGAATAAGCAGTGGCAAGAGAAAGAGAAGAATGATCAGCCGTTTGCCAGGAAAATCGCGCCGTGCCAATGCATAGGCGGTCATAACACCCAGCAGGCCCGCGATAATGACGACCACGAAAGCGATCTCGAAAGTGACGAGAACGACGCTCGACAGCTGAAACTCCTTCCAGGCGCTGGAATACCAGCGCGTCGTCCATCCCGCAGGCATCCAAGTCCCTAGCCAGCGGGTGGAAAACGAGTTGATGATGACGACACAAATCACAGCCAGCAGATTAAGGACAAAGAGCGCGGAAACGGCCCAGACGGCAAAACGCCAGATCTTCGATGCAAACCCTTGGTCGCGGATCATTTGTTCAGCCTTTCGTGCCGCCGGCAGGGCCGCGATAAAACAAGGACCGGCCCGAGAGGACGGCGAGGACAACAACGAGCTCTACGCCACCCATGACGAGGGCGATCGCCGAACCCAGGGAATGGTCATACTGCTCAAAGGCGGCCTGGTATGCGGCGATCGAAATGACGCGCGTGGGTCCGGCCGGCGCCCCGAGCAGCACTGCTGAGGGGAACACTGCGAACGCCTGCACGAAGGCGAGGCAAAAGGTGACCGCGAGCCCGGGTACAAGGAGTGGAAGAAAAACACTGAAGAACCGCTTGCGCGGACCAGCACCCAGCGTGGCGGCAGCCTGTTCGATCGCCGGATCGATGCCGGTGATGTAGGACAAGGTGAGCAGGAAAGCGAATGGAAAGCCGGTAATCAGCAACGAGGCAAAGACACCCCAATAGTTATTGGTGAGCTTGACGGGGGAATCGAGGATCCCGAACAGCAACAAGGTGTGGTTGAACCAGCCGCGTGGGCCGAGAAACGTCAGGAGGCCATCGGCGACAAATACCGTGCCCAGCGTAATCGGCAAAACGAGGATGGTCGTCAGCAGTCGTTGGCGCCGCATCAGGCGGACGCGGAAAGCGATCGGAACGGCAAGTACCAGGTTGAGGATCGTTACCGGCAGCGCCAGCCACATCGTCGCGCTGATGGTGTTGTACTGGAATGGGTCGCTGAAAAACCTAGCATAATTCGCGTACCACGCGCCTTCCTTCGGCGCCAGTGAATCGACGACCCCATAAAGAAAGGGGTAGACGAACAGCGCGCTCATGAAGACCAAGCCCGGAAGCACAAGCATGGTGGTTCCGTCGAGACCGCGAACAGCGAGCCGGGCACGCAGCGACGGCCCGCTCACGGGGAAGTCCCCCTGAAAACAAGCGAGCGCTGTGTGACCGGTTGCAAGACCGCGATGGCTCCGCGCTGCAAGGCTTCGTCGGCCCGAAAATAGAGGTCGGATCCATCAGGCGATTTTGCCAGGCCAAAGAACGCGCGGCCGCGATACTCCATGCTGCTCACACTTG
>UEHQ01000009.1 GCA_900489925.1 Hyphomicrobiales bacterium
CCAAATGCTCCCGGCGAGGTCCATCGCCCTCACATTTTCACAATCGCATGGTCTCAAGAGTGGATGACCGGGTTGGTCCTGCGCCACCCATTTGACTTCCATTGTTAAACTATGCACTTCTCGGCCAGCCAGAAAAAGGCCCCGACGAAGCCTAGCGAAAGGACGCGGATCTCACTGCCATGATGACGGAGAAGATGATGATCCGCTCGTTCGGCAACGAACCACCGCTTCTCGCCGATGGCAGGCGTGCGCCCGACCGCCGCGAAGTGTCCTTGCGTTGGCTTTCGGGCACGTTCCTCACTGGCATTACCTCAAGCGTCCTGATGGGTGTGGCGCTCTTTGCAGCGCTCGACGGACGCCAGCAGCTGGCAATCCCGGCTGAAGCCTATGCGAACATCAATTCCGAAGCGCATGCCGACACCGACGTGACGCGCGGCAGCCGCCTCATCGCTCCCGCAATCGCCGCCAAGCCTTCCGATCGCAAGATCATGGAGGTTTCGACCGTGCTTCACGAAGGAGATAAGGAAGTCGTCCGCCGCCAGCCTTTCGCGCGCGTAAAGATGACGCTGGCCGCCAACCATGTCGCGCCCGAGGACTATCCGAGCTTCAATCCGCTGACGATCTTTTCCGCCGACGAGCCGGACGCGCCGGCGCCGGCGCGCACGGGACAGATCTACGGCTCCGACGTTGAATCGGAAGTCAGCCTGAAGACGGTGGCTTATCCCACCACCGGATCCGATCTGAAGGTCGCACCGGGAATGACGCTGGACGAAATCGAGGAGAACGTCCGCTCCAACGGCTCGGTTCTGACAGACGGTGCCGCCCAGGTTGCGGCTCTCTACTATGTCGATCCGCGCCGCTTCTCCAACGACGACAATGACGTCGATCTTGCGGCCGGCCTGACGGCCCGCGTTCTCGAGCAGAACATGACGGTATCGGCGCCGGAATCGATCACGCCGCAGACCGAAGAATTTGCCGACGATATCATTCCCGTGCGCCAGAGCGTGCCCATCGCCAAGGCGATGATGGATTCCGGCTATCCGGAGCCGCAGGCCAAGGGTCTGGCCGGATACCTTGCGCCGATGATCGGATCGGACAGCCTGTCCAAGGGAGACGTATTGCGCGTCGGCATCCTGCAGAAGGGCGAACAGGCAAAGATCATCCGCGCCAGCGTCTATCGCGGCACCCGGCATCTCGTGACGGTCGCGCTCGACGACCACGACCGTTTTGTCGCCGGCCGCGAGCCGCCGCAGCTCGATGCTGTTGCAACCGCCTTCGACGACAGCGCGATGACCGCGCCATCCAACCAGAACCTGCCCCGCGTCTACGACGGCATTTATCGTGCCGCGCTCTCCTATGGCATGACCAAGGACATGACGGCGCTGATCATCAAGCTTCTGGCGAGCAGCGTCGATTTCCAGGCCGAACTTCGGCCGACCGACAGCCTCGAGGCCTTCTTCTCGGTATCCGACGCCACGACTGGCCAGGCGACCGAAGATTCCGAACTGCTCTACGTCAATGCGCGCTTCGGCGATACGCAGACACGTTTCTACCGTTTCCAGGATCCGGATGATGGCTCGGTCGACTATTTCGACCAGGATGGCAAGAGCATCCGCCAGTTCCTTCTCCGCAACCCTGTGCCGAACGGCATCTTCAAATCCGGCTTCGGCATGCGCCGCCACCCGATCCTCGGCTTTGCCCGCATGCACACTGGCGTTGATTGGGCGGCTCCGCGCGGTACCGCGATCATTGCCGTCGGCAACGGCACGGTTGAAAAGGCCGGCTGGGATTCCGGCGGCTACGGCAACCAGACGATCGTGCGCCACGCCAACGGCTACGAATCCTCCTACAATCACCAGAGCGCCATCGCCAAGGGCGTTGTTCCCGGTTCCAAGGTCCGCCAGGGCCAGGTGATCGGCTGGGTCGGCACCACTGGTGAATCGACCGGCCCGCATCTGCACTACGAGATGATCGTCAACGGCACGAAGGTCGACCCGCTGCGGGTACGACTGCCGGGCGGAAAGTCGCTGACCGGCGCGCCGCTTGCCAAGTTCGAGGACGAGCGCAAGCGCATCGACGCCCTGCTCGGCAACGAGCCGGCGGCACAGGTTGCTAGCAAGTAGCACTCAACAAAAATGGCGGCCGAAGCCGCCATTTTCTTTTCCATGGTCGAAACCTATGCGGCTTCGTTCACCGTCGTATTGCGTGTCCTAAACAGCAGCCTGTCGGTGCCACTGGTGATCTTCACCGTCGAACCATCCGGCACCTGTCCGCCGAGGATCTGCTCGGCGAGCGGATCCTGGACGTACTTCTGGATCACCCGCTTCAGCGGCCGCGCGCCGTAAACCGGATCGTAGCCCTTGTTGGCGAGCCAGTGCGTGGCCTCGTCGTCGAGTTCGATCGTGATCTTGCGCTCGGCAAGCAACTTCACCAGACGCTGCAGCTGGATCTCGACGATCGCGCCCATCTCGTCCCGCTTCAGGCGGTGGAAGAGGATGATCTCGTCGATGCGGTTCAGGAACTCCGGCCGGAAGTGGCCGCGCACCATCTCCATCACCTGCTCGCGCACCAGATCGCTGTCGTCGCCGTCCTTCAGCTGCGTCAGGTATTCGGCACCGAGGTTCGACGTCATGATGATCATCGTGTTGCGGAAGTCGACGGTGCGGCCCTGACCATCGGTCAGGCGGCCGTCGTCGAGCACCTGCAGCAGCACGTTGAAGACATCGGGATGCGCCTTTTCGATCTCGTCGAACAGCACGACCTGATAGGGCCGGCGACGCACCGCTTCCGTCAGCGAACCGCCCTCCTCGTAGCCGACATAGCCGGGAGGAGCACCGATCAGCCGGGCCACGGAGTGCTTCTCCATGTACTCGGACATATCCATGCGCACCATCGCCGTCTCGTCGTCGAAGAGGAAACGAGCCAAAGCTTTGGTCAACTCCGTCTTGCCGACGCCGGTCGGGCCGAGGAAGATGAACGAGCCGAGCGGCCGGTTCGGATCCTGCAGGCCGGCGCGCGCCCGGCGCACCGCCCGCGACACGGCCTGAACCGCATCGCCCTGGCCGATCACCGATTTCGCAAGCTCGTCTTCCATCCGAAGCAGCTTCTCGCGATCGCCTTCCAGCATCTTCTCGACCGGAATGCCGGTCCAGCGGGAGACGACATGCGCGATGTTGTCGGGGGTCACGACCTCCTGCACCATGGCGCTGCGATCACTGTCCTGCGCTTCGGCTTCCGCCAGCTTCTTCTCGAGTTCCGGAATGACGCCGTAGGTCAGCTCGCCGGCGCGCTGGAATTCGCCCTTGCGCTGGGCGATCGCCAGATCGTTGCGGGCGTCGTCGAGCTGCTTCTTCAGGTCAGCCGCAAGGCCGAGCTTCTGCTTTTCCGACTGCCAGCGGGCCGTCAGCGCATCAGCACTCTCTTCCAGATCGGTCAACTCGGTTTCGAGCCGGACAAGCCGGTCGGCGGAAGCAACGTCGGTTTCCTTCTTAAGCGCTTCGCGCTCGATCTTCAGCTGCATGATGCGGCGATCGAGTTCGTCGAGCTCTTCGGGCTTGGAGTCGACCTGCATGCGCAGCCGCGCGGCCGCCTCGTCCATCAGGTCGATCGCCTTGTCGGGCAGAAAGCGGTCGGTGATGTAGCGGTTCGACAGTGTCGCGGCTGCCACGAGGGCCGAATCCGAGATCCTGACCTTGTGGTGCTGCTCGTATTTCTCCTTCAGGCCGCGCAGGATCGAGATCGTGTCCTCGACCGTCGGCTCGTCAACGACGACGGGCTGGAAACGACGCGCCAGCGCCGGATCCTTTTCGACGTGCTTGCGGTATTCGTCGAGCGTGGTCGCGCCGACACAATGCAGTTCGCCACGGGCAAGAGCCGGCTTCAGGAGGTTGGAGGCGTCCATCGCGCCATCGCCCTTGCCGGCACCGACAAGCGTATGCATCTCATCGATGAACAGGATGATCTCGCCGTTTTCAGACTGGACCTCGTTGAGCACGCTTTTCAACCGCTCTTCGAACTCGCCGCGATATTTCGCGCCAGCGATCAGTGCGCCCATGTCGAGCGCCATCAGCTTCTTGTCCTTGAGGGACTCAGGTACGTCGCCGTTGACGATCCGCAGCGCCAGGCCTTCGACGATCGCCGTCTTGCCGACGCCGGGTTCACCGATGAGAACCGGATTGTTCTTCGTGCGGCGCGACAGCACCTGGATGGTGCGGCGGATCTCGTCGTCGCGGCCGATGACAGGATCAAGCCGGCCGTCACGGGCTTCCGCCGTCAGGTCGCGGGCGAACTTCTTCAGCGCGTCAAAGCCCTGTTCGGCATTGGCGCTGTCGGCGGTGCGGCCCTTGCGGATATCGTTGATGACCTGGTTGAGCGCAACGGCGGTTACGCCGGCGTTCTTCAAGGTGATCGCGGTCGACGACTCCATCGCGAGCGCCTGCAAGAGACGTTCGACAGTGACGAAGCTGTCATTTGATTTCTTTGCCGCTTCTTCGGCGGTCGAGAGAACCTTGGCGAGCGGAGCGGAGAGATAGATCTGGCCATTACCGCCAGAAACCTTCGGCAGCTTGGCAAGTGCCGCATCGTTGGCAAGACGAGCCGCCTTGGCGTCACCGCCGGCGCGTTCAATCAGCGACGCGGCCATGCCTTCGTCGTCGTCGAGGAGCACTTTCAGAACATGCTCAGGCGCGAACTGCTGGTGACCTTGCGCCAGCGCATAGGTCTGAGCCGACTGGATGAAACCGCGCACCCGCTCGGAGTATTTCTCGATATTCATAATATACCTCCTTAAATCGCCCTGCCCTTATAAGGCACAGACCGATGACTGAGATTGAGCTCCCTCAAGAGGCGAGCCTTTTTCTTGACCGCATTTGGGATTTGCGGCCAAGGAACTTGGTCAGGATATGGTGGAGAATCCCGGGAGTTTAAAGAGGCCGAAAACGGAAAAACGCTGGCCTCGTGTTTGGACTGGAAGCGTGGCGGTTTGGCCGAACAGGAAGTGACGAGTTCGCGGAGAATAGCCGCGCGATCGCCGCTAGTTGAAATCCACCACCTGGTTGTTCAACGGCAATTCATTCACATGCGTGCCGGCAAGTCGGTTTTCGATTTTGGCGGGCAAACCTTGTTCGACCGCATCATCTCCACCAGGCGCGAGCACGCCGGGGCTGGAGAAGTGCGAGAAGACATAAGGAAGGCCATTGGCATCAAGCGGCGATGGCCCGTCCATGACGTGGAAATGCAGGTGCGGCGCGGTCGAATTGCCCGTATTGCCCAGCAGTCCAATCACCTGCCCCACCTTCACCCGGTCGCCCAGCTTCACCTTGAGGCTACCCCGCTGCATGTGGGCGTAAAATGCAAACGCGCCGCCGCCTATATCGATGACCAGCATGTTGCCGCCAACGTTCTCCGCCGTGATGCCCTTGGCATCCGCCCCAGGAACCTGTTCGTCGGCATCATCGTAAAGATTGACCACGACACCGTCCGCTGCAGCATGCACTGGCGTTCCATAGTAGGCGTAGCTCGCCAGCTTCGATCCATCGCCGGTGAAGATCCGACCTCTATCGTCCAGCTTGACCCAATCGATGGCAAAGCGTTCCGGAACCCGCAACTGACCATTGATCGCCAGAACCGCTCCGCGATGCGAGGTGATGCTATCGCAGCAGCCGTTGACCGCGATCCATCCTTTTCCAGCAAGCGGTGGCTCCAGCACGACGGCCGATTTGCCGATCGTGGTGTTTGCTGCAGCGAAGGTATAGGTACTCTCGAAGGGGCTATCCTTCGCCATCGGTACCGGTTTCCCGTCAGGTCCCGCAGCCTGTCGGGTGGCCGTCACACGCGCGGTCACATCGGGTGGAAGTTGCTCGCGAGCCGCAAAACTGACGTCCATGAGCACGACCGCCGAACCGCCCGGCGAAAGGGTACGACCCGTGCCGGCATATGTTTGTGTGATCGTTCCAAGACCATCGCCTTCTCTTGCCCAGAGGCTGCGTCCGCCGTTATCGACCGCCTCGACCTTGTCGAGCGTCACGAACAGCTTGCTCGGATTGACGACGAAAAGCTCATAGGCAAGGTGAACGCGATCATCCGCTCCCAAAACCGGATTGGGCATACTGACCGGTCGAACAACGATGGAACTGACGATTTCATCGGACTTCAGTGATTGCCCAAGCGCGCCAGGCACAAAAAGGAGTGTTGAGACGGCAAGCAGTGGCATAAGGCGCATGTCACCCACCTCGACTTCTTTGGCCCGTGACAGCGGGCGAGCGGCAATCCGTCAGGTATTCCCGACCATCCGCATGCAGCCAATCCTTCCCGGGCACAAGTTCGCCCAAAGCAGGCGGTGACCAAAAGAAAAAAGGCCGCTCCAAGGAGCGACCTCTCATCAATATCCAGACCAACTCTCCATTCAGGAGATGTCAGATTTTACTCCGAATCGGCATTCGCGAGAGCTGGTGCCTTGTCGGAACCTGCGTCTTCGCCTTCGGCAGGCGCTTCACCTTCCGCACCACGACGGGGACGGCGTGGGCGGCTTGCTGTGGCCCGACGACGCGGCTGGCGCTCACGCGGCTGACCGGCAGCGCTCTCCTCGTCCATCGAGACTTCGGCAGGAATGCCTTCGATCTCAGGCTGCGGGCCGCTGCCGTCGATTACCTCAGCTGGAGGTGCAACTGCAGCAACCGGTGCAGGTTGTTCTTCCTGCGGACGCGGTGCGGGTTGACCCTCATTGCGTTCACGGCGGCGCGGCTGCTCGTCGTTGCGGCGCTGCTGATGCTCGTGCTGCTGCTGACGCGGCGGCTGAACGACAACGACATCATCGTTATCGACGCCATCGGTTTCGTCGCCATCGACGCCTTCGGCAAATTCGTTGCGATCGTCGCGCTGGAAGCGCTCCTGCATCTGCGCCTGGGCGGCAGCAATGATGCGGTTGTAGTGTTCAGCGTGCTGCAGGTAGTTTTCCGCGATGACGCGGTCACCCGAGCTCTGCGCGTCGCGAGCGAGCTGCGCATATTTCTCGGCGATGTGCTGGGCAGTGCCACGGATCTTAACGTCTGGGCCGGAGCTGTCGTAGGTCCGCGTCAGCGGGTTGCCGCCTTTGCGGTTGAAGTTGTTATTGTTGTTGTTATTTCCGCCGCCGCCGCCGTTATTATTGCCACGCCCGCGACCGCGCTTGTTCTGCTGTCCTGGCCTCATCGATCGTTCACCTGAATTCTCTGTTTGTGTGGAGTGATGGCACCAACCGCCATGACCGGACAATCCGTCTCAGGCTCTCGTGCCGCAAGCATACCGCGCCTTCGCGCCAACCTGCCGCTTGTTCTCAAGTCAGTTTGACTGATTCACGCATTGGGTTGAGTTCAACCTTTGAAACTCTCGTTTAAAAGAGCGGACCCCCGAGGCCGAGCTAGTATCGAACGAATCGTCGTTCTTTGCTATCTGCCCAACGCGTGGAGGCAACCTATAATGCTTCCCGTGGAAATCCAAGCCTTTTCTTCGCAATAGAATTAATGTCCTGTTCAATGTTGCGTTTGTCGCTCAGTCAGCGAACGAAAACACCAGCACACGATCATTGTGGCCGTAATCCTTCACGGATTCCAGCAACTTGAAGCCGTAAGCCTCAAATACTGCCGTAACATCGCGACGCTGATCGTAGCCTATTTCAAGTCCGATTAGACCGTTGGGCCGCATGAAACCTTTCGCATCCTTGGCGATGGCTCTGTAGGCGTCAAGCCCATCTTCGCCCCCATCCAGTGCGGCAACTGGATCAAATTTCGTCACCTCGGGAGCGAGATCGTGAACGATACTGGACGCAATATAGGGCGGATTTGAGACAATCACGTGAAATGCGCCATCGATATTCTCAAACCAGCTGGATTGAATGGCCTCGAAGCGATCCTGGAGACCATTTCGTTGCGCGTTTGCGCGGGCGGTTCTCAAGGCATCATCGGATATATCGATGCCAACACCTGACGCTTGCGGACATTCGTGCAACAGGGCAAGGCATATCGCCCCTGTTCCGGTTCCCATGTCGAGAATATGGATATTCCCCGCGGCAACTGCAAGCTTCCGCAGGTAAGGAAGCATCGTATCGACGAGAATTTCGGTATCGGGTCGAGGCTCCAGCGTTTCAGCCGAAAGCGATAGCGGGAGGCCATAGAACTCGCGTTCACCAAGAATGCGGTGCACCGGCTCGTGCGCCAGTCGGCGTCCGATCGCCGCCTCGATGATACCGGCGGTATCGGCCGCAATCGGCTCGGCGCCACGCGTCAGCATTTCGGTCGTCGACAGGCCCAGAAGGCCGGCAAGCAGAACGCGAGCATCAGTGGCGGGATCGGAGACGCCGCCCTCCGCAAAGCGGCGACGAGCCTCAGCAAGCATCTGGGAAACCGTAGGGTCGACCTGTTTCCCGCCTGCGCTCATTGCTGCTCGCCGAGTTGGGCCAGCTGGCTCGCCTGGTAATCAGCCATCAACGCATCGACGATTTCGTCGATTTCGCCCACCATCATCCGATCAAGCTTGTAGAGCGTCAGGTTGATGCGGTGGTCGGTGACGCGTCCCTGCGGAAAATTGTAGGTCCGAATGCGCTCCGAGCGGTCGCCGGAACCAACCTGGCTCTTGCGATCTGCGGAGCGCTCGCTGTCGGCACGCTGCCGCTCAGCATCATAGAGGCGCGAGCGCAGAACCTGCATCGCCTTGGCGCGGTTCTGGTGCTGCGACTTCTCCGAACTGGTAACGACGATCCCCGTCGGCAAGTGGGTGATACGCACCGCGGAGTCCGTCGTGTTGACGTGCTGGCCACCGGCACCGGACGAACGCATCGTATCGATGCGGATGTCTTCGGGCCGGATCTCGATATCGATCTCTTCCGCCTCGGGCAAAACAGCAACCGTGGCCGCCGACGTATGAATGCGCCCGCCGGCTTCCGTCTCGGGCACGCGCTGAACGCGATGCACGCCGGATTCGAACTTCAGCTTGGCGAACACACCGCGGCCGGTGATCGTTGCAATGATTTCCTTGAAGCCGCCGGCTTCGCCCTCGCTCGACGACAGAACTTCGACCTTCCAGCCGTGGGCCGCTGCATAGCGCTCATACATCCGGAACAGATCGCCGGCAAAAAGCGCGGCTTCCGATCCGCCGGTGCCGGCGCGAATTTCGAGGATCGCGCTCTTCTCGTCGGCGGCGTCCTTCGGCAGCAGCAGGATCTGGATTTCCTGCTCCAGCGCCTCGATACGCTCTTTCACGTCGGGAAGTTCCATCTCGGCCATATCGCGCATCTCGCGATCGACCGACTTGTCTTCCAGCAGGGTTTCCAGATCGGCAAGCTCCGCAAGCGCCTTCTCGTAGGCGCGGATCTTCATCACCACCGGCTGCAGCTCGGAGTATTCGGACGCGAGCTTGACGTAGACGTCAGCCGAGGGTCCGGCCGACATGCGCGCCTCGATCTCGCCGAAGCGGCGTTCCAGCTCGCGCATCTTTTCAACGGGAAGCTTCGCCACCCTTCACTCCGATTCTGCTTGTCTTGAACTAAAGAGGAATATTGTGAGCGTCAGCGAAGTGGGCAAGCACATCGCGCATCGAGGTCGCCGTCTTCGTATCGTCCAACGCCTCGTTCATGACCTTCGCCAGCGCCCCGACGTCGAGGCCGAGCAGCATCGCCTTCACCGGACCGATGGAGGCCGGCGACATCGAAACCGAACGGAACCCGATACCCAGCAGCGCCATGGCCGAAATCGGCTTGCCCGCCAGTTCGCCACACAGCGTCACCGGCGTGTTGTTGCGCTCGCCGGCGCGCACGATGTCGCGCAAGATCCGGAGAAAAGGCTTGCCCAGCGTGTCGAAGCGATCCGAAACCCGCGCATTTCCACGGTCGACTGCCATCGAGAACTGGAAGAGATCGTTGGAACCGACCGAGACGAAATCCACCGCCGCCATCAGCTCGTCCAGCTGCCACAGCAGGGCTGGAACCTCCAGCATCGCGCCAAATTGCAGCTTGCGTGGCAGCCCGTGGCCGAAGCGCGACAGATGCAGCACTTCCTTCTGCAGCAGGTCCCGCACGGCCGCGATCTCGGAAACCTCGGTCACCATCGGCACCATCAGTTTCAGTTCCACGCCGGCGGCAGCCTTCAGCATGGCGCGAAGCTGCGTGCGCAGCAGGCCTGGCCGATCCAGCGACAGGCGGATCGCCCGCCAGCCCAGCGCCGGGTTTTCCTCTTCATGCCCGCGGAAGTAAGGAACGACCTTGTCGCCGCCGATATCGAGCGTGCGGAAGGTCACGACGCGGCCCGCCGCCTGCTTCAGGACATTGC
This sequence comes from Hyphomicrobiales bacterium, assembly GCA_900489925.1. Taxonomy (GTDB): domain Bacteria; phylum Pseudomonadota; class Alphaproteobacteria; order Rhizobiales; family Rhizobiaceae; genus Rhizobium. Next base: position 10,299 of record UEHQ01000009.1, read on the forward strand.
GGTAGAAGATCTCCTGCTCATCCGCCTTCGGCATGGTCGAGGCGATCATGAACTGCAGCTCGGTACGGAAAAGCCCGATGCCTTCGGCACCCGATTCCGAAAGCTGCGGCAAGTCGACGAGCAGTCCGGCATTCATCATCAGCGATACGCGCTGCCCGTCCTTGGTCAGCGGCTCGACCGAACGCAAGGCCCGGAACTGCTCCTGCCGGCGGGCGCGGAAGCGCACCTTCTCCTCGTAGGAGCGCTGATGTTCAGGCAACGGCCGCAGATGCACGTGGGCGCCATCGCCGTCGATGATCACGGCATCGCCGTTTTCGGCAAGCGCCACGATGCCGGCGGCCTGTCCAATGACGGGAATGCCCATGGCACGCGCAACGATGACGACGTGGCTGGTCACGGCGCCTTCCTCAAGCACCAGGCCGCGCACATTGGCCCGCGGATAGTCGAGCAGTTCGGCCGCCCCCATGGCACGGGCCAGAATGATCGCGTCATTCGGGAAGCCATCTTCGGCCGTGCGGCCAGTATAGCCTGTCAGCTGCCGGAGCAACCGATTCGCCAGATCCTCGAAATCGTGCATCCGCTCGCGCAGATAGGGATCCGTCATGCGGATCATGCGCGCCTTGGTGTCGCTCTGAACCTTTTCCACCGCCGCTTCAGCGGTCAGGCCGTTGCGGATCGCTTCTTCCAGTTTGCGTACCCAGCCTTGGTCATGGGCAAACATGCGATAGGTCTCGAGAACCTCGCGATGCTCGCCCTCCGTCGACATGTCGCGCTGCGACAGAAGATCGTCGATCGAGATGCGCAGCGAGCCGAGCGCTTCGGACAGACGCCGAATTTCCTTCTCCGCGTCATCATTCAGCAGATTCGTGACGACGATGCGTGGCTCGTGAAGCACAACATAGCCGAGGCCGATGCCTTCATTGTAGGTGTCGCCATCGATCGTCACCGAACGCGTCAGATCGAGCTCAAGGCCCGGCTTGGTGATTTTCTTGAGCTCGCCGGTGGCGATCATCTCGGCCAGCACCATCGCGGTGGTCTCGAGCGCCTCGAGCTCTTCATCGCGATAGTTTCGGCTGGCCTTGTTCTGCACGACGAGAACGCCGAGCGAACGCCCGGTGCGCAGGATCGGAACACCGAGGAAGGAATGGTAGATCTCTTCGCCCGTTTCTGGGAGGTACCGGAAAGCAGGGTGCGATTGCGCATCGGAAAGATTGAGCGGCTGCGCCGACGCGGCAATCGTACCGACGAGGCCCTGGCCCATCTTCAGTTGAGCCAAGTGGACGGCTTCGCGGTTCAGACCTTCGGTTGCATAGAGCTCAAGGACGCCGTCGGCACGCAACACGTAAACGGAGCAGACCTCCGCCACCATGTTGCCGGCGATCTGGCGCACGATCCGGTCGAGACGCTCTTGTGGCTCCAGCGGCTCCGCCATTAACTCGCGCAGCCGCTTGAGCAGCACGCGCGGACCGCCGGAAAGGTCTCTCATTGCGTCTCAAGCTCCAAAAACAATAGCAAAGCAACTCGGCAAGCAGGCCGCGTGACTTCTCAACTTGTACGCGCGGCAGGCCTGCTGGGAATCAATTCTTATCCAGACCGTAGCAGGAATGCAAAGTCCTGACAGCGAGTTCCGCATAAGGACCGTCAATCAGGATGGAAATCTTGATTTCAGAGGTCGTGATGGCCTTGATATTGATGCCCTTGTCGGCGAGCGCCTTGAAGGCAGTCGCCGCAACGCCGGCATGACTACGCATACCGATGCCGATGACCGAGACCTTCACGAGGCCCGACTCGTTCTGCACGACGTCGTAGCCGATCTTTTCCTTGTTCTCGCCGAGAACCTTGATGGCCTTCTCCACGTCGCCGGAAGGCACGGTGAAAGTCATGTCGGTCTTGGAGCCATCTTCAGAGATGTTCTGAACGATCATGTCGACGTTGATGTGGCTTTCAGCCAGCGGGCCGAAGATCGCGGCGGAAACGCCCGGCCGGTCGGCAAGACGGCGAAGCGAGATCTGAGCTTCATCCTTGGCATAAGCGATGCCGGTGACTACTTCCTGTTCCACGATTTCTTCCTCGTCACAAATCAGCGTTCCGGGCGGATTCAAGAAATCACCCATGCCCGGAGCATCGGGATCTTCGAAAGAGGAGCGCACGAAGGTGCGAACCTTATGCACCATGGCAAGCTCGACGGAGCGAACCTGCAGAACCTTGGCGCCGAGCGACGCCATTTCGAGCATTTCCTCGAAGGCGATCTTCTTCAGGCGGCGCGCCTGCGGCACGATGCGCGGATCGGTCGTGTAGACACCATCGACATCGGTATAGATATCGCAGCGATCGGCCTTGACCGCAGCCGCAATCGCAACCGCCGAGGTGTCCGAGCCGCCGCGGCCGAGCGTCGCGATGCGATTGTCGGGGCCGAGACCCTGGAAGCCGGCGATAACGGCTACCTGCCCCTCGCCCATGCGCCTGATCATTTCCGAGCCGTCGATCTCGAGAATACGAGCAGCGCCGTGCGCGTTGTCGGTGCGGATCGGGATCTGCCAGCCCTGCCAGGAGCGGGCGTTGACGTCCATGGCCTGCAGCGCAATCGCCAAAAGGCCAGACGTTACCTGCTCGCCGGAGGCGACGATGGCGTCATATTCGCGGGCATCATAGAAGGGCGAGCTTGCGCCCACGACCTTCGGCGTGTTCTGCACCCAGCCGACCAGCTCGTTGGTCTTGCCCGACATGGCGGAAACGACGACTGCCACTTCATGGCCGGCATCGACCTCGCGTTTGACGTGGCGCGCAACGTTCTTGATGCGATCCAGATCAGCGACGGACGTCCCGCCGAATTTCATTACGATGCGTGCCATATGCCTCTACCACAGCAAGACGCCGGGAGAGACAAAGCCAGACCCGGCACGACGAAGCCTTGGAAAGCCGCGGGCCGAAGAGCCGGAATTGGGAGTCTGGAACCCTTCTGAAGCCTGCGCCCAAAGGCCCAAGTTGGGGCGTCTCATAACGAGTTTGTCATGGGGTGGCAAGGTGCGCGGAAGAGAATGAGGACCTGTGCGAAAGATCGGCCGCCTCGATGCGAAAAAGCGAGCGCGGTCTCGTGCCTCGACTATGGTCCATCGCCGTCGGCGACGGTATGGCCTGCGGCAGCGCGGCAGGCCACTCCATCGACTATTCGTGAATTGTGTAGCTGCCCAATTCGCAGAGATCCTGGGTATCGGTCGTCGTATCGAGATCGGAGTTTTCCTCGAATTCGAACTTCATGTCGTACTTGCAGACACTACGGCCGTCGGCGATCGTGATCTCGATCGACTCGCCCGGATCCAGCACCTGCTTGCCGAACACGTCGTCTTCCCACTCATTGACGCCCACCGGGGAAGTATAGAAGTTGGTGAGGACGGAGTTCGTTCCGTTCTTCAGAGTGAAAACCAGGTCCTCGGCATAGGAAGCGCCGGCAAACAGCAGAAACGCGGCCGAAGTCATTGCGAACAGTTTTGAATTTTTCATATTTTTCATCCAGCTAGCTCACGATCGAGCGTGCGGCAGACTTACCGTGCGCTCGTGAATCGCGAATTAATTCGAGAGCTTGCAATAACGAATTGCCAAACCATTTTTGGGATCTTCCCGGCCACATGACGGCGCCGCTGCTTTGAAAGAATTGGCTCTGCAAGGTTCGTCTTGAGCCGTCTTAGTATTGAAAAGAACAATACTCATTTTATCAAAATCGTACGGCCCGCCTCAAAACAGAAAAATCCTGTTTTCAACCGTTTCCAAGTGTGATTCTTCTTGCGCAGTAAAAGCGTGGCGCACCGTGATTCGCGAATATCTTTGATGCTAAATGATTTGGCGGAGATTCCGAATGATACAACTCGATATTGAAAGCTGGGCACTGAATCGCGCGCACCATATTGTCCTCAACGAGGGACTGAACCTCGCCGAGGCGGCGCAGGACCTCGACAGGCAGCGGTCGCGATCCCTGGTATACGAACTGCGCAAGGTCATCGCTGCGGCAATTCTCGAGGCACATGCCGCGTCTTTCGCCGGCGGCGCGCCGCAGTCGCTTCAGTCGGACAGCTAGCCGGACGCGGCCACGGTCGAAAGGCGCAGTTGCATCGCGCCACCGAAACAGGCAGCCTGACTTTGCTTGGCCCCCGAAACCCGGATCTACATCACCGTTCGGCCGGCCTCGCTCGACGCTCCAGTGCAAGGGCCTTGCTTGATGACGCGTGCGCAGCAAATCGGCATTGTGATCGGCCTCATAATCGTCGCCGCCTTTGCCTTTCTGCGGATAAGCGACCCGCCGCTGCTGCGCCAGATCCGAGACATCACGTTCGACGAATACCAGCGAATTTCTCCGCGGGCGTTCGAGAACGTTCCGGTGCGCGTTATCGACATCGACGAAGCTTCCCTGAAGGAGTTCGGGCAGTGGCCATGGCCGCGCGACCGTTTGGCGCTGCTCGTGCAACGGCTTTCGGATATGGGAGCGGCAGCCATCGCCTTCGATGTACTCTTCGCAGAGTCCGATCGCCTGTCGCCACGCTCCATCATGCGCGATGTGGCGGGGGGCGATCCGTCGCTCCTCAGGCAACTGCCGGATAACGACGAGCTTTTTGCCGATGCGATCGCCAACCGACCGGTGGTTCTCGGTTTTGGCCTGTCCAACGACGGTGATTATCACCCACCGGTCAAGGCGGGCTTTGCCTTCACAGGCGAGAGCGTGATCAATGCCCCGCCGCGCCTCGACGCGGCAACGCCGATACGACCGCAATTGCAGATCAATGCCGCAGGGCTCGGGCATATCAGTCTCAACCCCGGCAACTCTTCGACGGTCGTGCGCCGCGTACCGCTCTTCTTGACCGACGGCACGCATTTCTACCCCAATCTGGCCATCGAGGCGCTGCGGGTGGCGCAGGGAGCCTCGACCTATGTGGTTGCGGGCGCTCCCGATGTCGCCGATACGCTGACCTCGGTGAAGGTGGGTGATTTTGTCGTACCGGTGACGGCAAGCGGCGAACTCTGGATCTACACCAGCCCCGACGTCGCCGAGCGGTATATCTCTGCCGGAAAGGTGCTGGCGGCCGATGGCGTTTCGCCGGAGGTCGCGGCCGCGATCCAGGGCAATATCGTTTTCGTCGGTACATCATCCGCGGGCCTGCAGGACATCCGCACCACGGCGCTCGGCCAAAATGTGCCTGGAGTCTCGATGCACGCGCAGACCGTCGAGCAGATCCTTTCGGGGCGTTTCCTGTCACGACCGGATTGGGCGGATGGCATGGAAATCCTGTCGATCATCGTCGTCGGCACCAGCATTGTCATCCTGACCACCTTCGTCAGCCCGGCAGCGGCGCTGACCTGCGGTCTCGTCGTCACCGTCCTGGCGCTCGCCGTTTCCTGGCTGGCCTTTTCACATTGGGGATTGTTGTTCGATCCGCTCGCCCCGATCGTTGCCTGCACCATCACCCATTTCGCGGCCACCTCCTTCCGCTTTCTGGTGATCGACCGCGAGCGGCGCGAGGTTCGGCGCGCCTTCGGCCAATATCTCTCGCCTTCGCTCCTCTACCGCATCGAGCACAACCCCGACGCACTGCGTCTGGGCGGGGACGACCGGGAACTGACCGTGATGTTCGTGGACGTGCGCGGCTTTACCGCACTCAGCGAAAATCTGCAGCCGGCGGAAGTCGTGCGGTTTCTCAACACTCTGCTGGATGCGCTGAGCAGCCACGTCGTTGCGAACGAAGGCACGCTCGACAAGTTCATCGGCGATTCGATCATGGCTTTCTGGAACGCACCAGTCGATGTCGCGGACCACGCGGCCAAGGCAATGCGGGCGGCGCTCGGCATGCGCGAAACGCTGGCGAAGCTCAATGCCGCTGACGCCTTCGGCTTTGGCCGCGACTATCAGGTTGGCATCGGCATCGGCATCCACACAGGGCTCGCCTGCGTCGGCAACATGGGCGCCCAAAGTCGCTTCAACTATTCCGCGGTCGGCGACGCCGTCAACGTGGCGGCCCGGATCGAAAGCTGCTGCAAGGAGGTGGGATTCGACATTCTCGTCTCGGAAACCATGGCCGCAGCGCTGCCCGACTTCGCGCTGCTCGATGCGGGCGCTCTCGGCTTGAAAGGAAAGAGCAGCAGGGCACGACTTTACGCGGCGGTCGGCGACCGCACCGTCGGGCAATCGCCCGAGTTCCTGGCGCTCCGTGAGGCCCATATGGACCTGATCGAAGCGCTTCGCGATCGCACGATCGATAGCCGCAAACCGCTGGCCAGGGTAAGGCAGCGAGCACAGGCATTCACCGCAGCACTGCCGGAGTTCTATCGCCGCATCGTACGCAGGGCCGATCACTTTCGGGAAGCACCAACCGAAAACCGGATGAAACCGCAGATGGGTCTCACCAGTGATCAGGGCTCCGCACCAGTCTGATCACTCGCAGACTGATCGTCTTGGGAGCCAGCGGGGCGCCCATCTCCGGAACGACCACGATCATGGTTGCTGCCATCACGGTCCCCGCCGCGATCAGGTCCACCTCGGTCGGGCCCGCCCCTGTCGGATCCGCCATGGTTCGGTCCGCCGTGGTTAGGTCCGCCGCGGTCAGGTCCGCGCCTCGGACCGTCGCGGTCTCCCCGCTTGCCAGGGCGGCCGTCGCCATAGTGGTCACGATCATGATGACCCCAATGATGGTGATCATCCCTGTCATGGTGGTGATGATGATGGTGCGGCTTGTCAGGCTTCTCCGGCGGAGGAGGCGGCGGTGGAGGTTTAGGCGGCTTGGGCTTCGGAGGGGTCGGAGCCGGTGCCTTCTCCCGAACCGGGTCACGGCGCTCCTGCCTTACACTTGCCAGGCCGCAACTGGTGCGAATTCCACCAAGCGGCCCGGTAAGCTGCTGGTCGCCGGAAAGAAACGGCAAGGCTCGTTGACTGCCGAGAGCGGCCAGTGTGCGCCTGTCGACCGCGCGCGGATCGGATACACCGCCGCCACGGGTCGCAATCACGCAATCGCACTGCTGCTTCAACTGCTTGCAGCCGCCGGCGCCGCAGAACTGGGCCGAGCCGTTCAGGAGCACCATTGCGGTCGTGCCGTTCGGGCCGACATAAAAGTCGAAGGCCGTTCCTCTGACACCGATTGTTCCGGCCGGCGTCACGATCGAGTAGGCTGAGGACTTCGAATTGCCGCTGATCCAGCGAAATGTTCCCTTGGCGGCCTTGATCGTCAGCTTCTTCACCGAATTCGCATCGTCGTAGACGTAGTTGTCGATGACGACCGACGACCCCTCGCCGACGGCAAGCTTGGTCCCATCGCGAAACACGAACTGTCCAAGCCCGCTGATCGAGGTTCGAATCCGTTCGTCCTTGTGAACTGGCGCCTTCACGACGAGTGGGCCATTCTCGCCGGTCACCTCTGTCCTGATCGCCGTCGCCTCGCCGACAGCCTCGGCCGAGAAAGCCGAGACAGGGCTACACATCACAAGGCTGACCATCATGGCCGACGCGGCACCAAGACGAGGCATGTCCTTTACCCCCAAAACATAAAAATATTAGCATAAATTAATACTAGAGGTCGCCTTATCCTCTTGGTGGAGTTCGGAGGCGGCGGAGGTATCTATCGGCGGTGCCGGCCCTTGACTTCGTCACCAGTTCGTCCGACTTCAATCGGGACAAACCAAGGAGCATGACGATGACGGAAGCGGCAAAAACCACGATCGACCAGAGCGAAGTGGACCGCTTTTCAGCCATGGCGGCGGAGTGGTGGAGCCCGACGGGCAAGTTCAAGCCGCTGCACAAATTCAATCCCGTGCGGCTTGGCTACATTCGCGACAAGGTCGCCGAGAACTTCGGACGTGACGGCCGTAGCGCGCGCCCTTTGGAGGGGCTTCGGGTTCTTGATATCGGCTGCGGCGGCGGACTGCTGTCAGAGCCCGTTGCTCGCATGGGCGCAACGGTCGTGGGCGCCGATCCGTCCGAAAAGAATATTGGCATCGCATCGACCCATGCGAAGGCATCGGGCGTCCCGGTCGAATATCGCGCAGTCACGGCCGAACAACTCGCCGACGCTGGCGAGACGTTCGATATCGTCTTGAACATGGAAGTAGTCGAGCATGTCGCGGATGTCGATTTCTTCCTCACGACCTGCTCGAGGATGGTCCGCCCGGGCGGTCTGATGTTCGTTGCCACCATCAACCGCACCATGAAAGCGGCAGCCCTGGCAATCTTTGCCGCGGAAAATATCCTCCGTTGGCTGCCGCGTGGCACCCACCAGTATGAAAAGCTGGTTCGCCCCGAAGAGATCGAGAAGCCGGTCACTGAAAACGGTCTACGCATCATCGATCGCACAGGCGTCTTCTTCAATCCGCTGTCGGATCGCTGGAATCTGTCCAAAGATATGGATGTGAACTACATGATGCTGGCAAAGCGCGAAGCGTGAGGAAAAGTACCCGCGACAGCTCGCGGTTGGCTAGTTCACGTCTTCCGGTAGAACCGGAAGCGCAGCGATCTCGATGCCCTCTTCCAGCAGTTCCTGCGCCTCGTCGAGCGTCGTCTGGCCAATAATGCCGCGAGCGTCAGCCTCACCGTAGTGGATCTTGCGCGCTTCTTCGGGAAACCGCGTGCCGACATCCTCGGAATTGGCCTTGATCGTTGCCACCGCTTCCTTGAGCTTGTCAAAGGCCGCGCGCCGCATGGCATCCATCGCAACCGTCTGCATCTCATCCTTCTTGCGTGCCGTTGAAACGGACGGGGCCATCAGAATCTTGGAAACGGAAGCGGAATTGCAGACCGGACAGCTGAGAAAACCGGATGCAACCTGGCGATCGAAATCTGCGCTTTCGGAAAACCAGCCTTCGAACTCGTGGGCATTCTCACAACGAAGCGAATAACGGATCAAGCGGCAACGCCTCCTGCGACTTCCCCCGCAACCCTCTCGATAGAAAACTCCCGAGCGTTCTTGAGATTCGGAATCTTGTCGTGCGCGGCTTTGACGGCCGTTGGATCGATATCCGCGACAATCACCGCTTCCCCGGTCGGTCCGCAAGACGCCAGCACCTTCCCCCAGGGATCGACGATCATGGAATGGCCGAAGGTTTCGCGCCCGTCTTCGTGGACGCCGGCCTGCGCTGCCGCGATGACGAATACGCCGTTCTCGATCGCACGGGCACGAAGCAGGATTTCCCAATGCGCCTCCCCCGTCTGCTTGGTGAAGGCAGCGGGCACCGTCATGACCTGCGCCCCGGCAACCGCCTGCGCACGGAACAATGCGGGAAAACGGACGTCGTAGCAGATCGCAAAGCCCATCTCGGCAAACGGCAGCGACAGGACCCGGGCTTCCGAGCCTGGCCGATAGGCCGCACTTTCCCGCCAGCTCTCGCCGTTGTCGAGATCGACGTCGAACATGTGGATCTTGTCGTAGCGGTTGAGAACCTTGCCGTCGGGACCGAAGAGATAGCCGCGATTGGCAAGCTTGCCGTCGTCAAGCGCAATGGCCGTCGAGCCGACATGCATGTAGATGCCGAGATCCTTGGCAAGCTCCGAACCCGTGCGCACGATCAGATCGTCAGCCTCGCCCCGAAGCAGAGCCTTTGCGGCGGCACGGTCACGCTGCAGCATACCGGTCATCTCCGGCGTCTGCACGTAGATCGCGCCTTGATCGGCAGCCTCGCGAACAAGGCTCGCCATGGCCGCAGCATTCTTTTGCGGATCGACGCCAGAGCACATCTGGATGGCGGCAGCCTTGAACGACATGGCTTTTCCTCAGGCAGCAAGCATTGGATCGAGCTTGCCGGCCCGATCGAGTGCGTGGAGATCGTCACAACCACCGACATGGTCCTGACCGATGAATATCTGCGGAAACGTCGAGCGTCCGTTCGACTTGTTGATCATCTCCTGACGGATCTCGGGCGCATACGTCGCATCGTGCTCCACGAAATCCACACCCTTTTCCGAGAGCAGGGACTTGGCGCGGACACAATAGCCGCAGCCTTGGCGCGTATAGATCGTGACGGGTACCATAGGAACTCCAAAAATACCGGTTATCTTTCCGTCATATAGTTTCTGCGATGGCCCTTGCAAAGGTCAAAACAGTAATGTCGGCAGCGCCTGCCTTGCGCAAAGCCCTGGTGGCGGCAGCGACGGTGGCGCCTGTCGTGTAGACGTCGTCTACCAGCACGAGCCGCTTGCCAAAGACGTCGTTCTCATGGCCGGATGCGACTGCAAACGCACCGCGAACGTTGTCTTCGCGGGCCTTGGCGCCCAGGCCGACCTGCTGGCGGGTGTGGCGGATGCGCAGTAACGTCGCCGGCAGGAACGGCTTGCCCGATTGTTGCGCGAGATGACGTCCGAGTTCGGCCGCCTGGTTGAATTTGCGCGACAGCATCCGGCCGCGATGCAGCGGCACGGGCAGGATGGCATCGCATCGCTCGACCATCCCGTCTGACGCTCGCAACATCCAGCTTGCCATCATTGGCGCCAGATCGGTACGATCTCGGTACTTGAGCCCGTGGACCAGATTGCGCGCCGGTTCGTCGTGAAACGCCGCTGACCGAAGCCGGTCAAAAGGCGGCGGATTGGCGATCGCGGCCGCACTCAACAGTCCGGGTCCCAGATCATGCGCGAACGGAACGCCGAGAACCTCGCAATATGGCCGCTCGATGAAGCGCATGACAGACCAGCATTTCGGACAAAGGCCGCGATGCCGGCCGGTGGCGACGCCGCAGACGGCGCATCCGGGCGGATAAACGAGATCGACGACAAAGGACAGCGAGCGCAGCAGCCCGCTTCCCAGCTCCCATCGTCCATCCCACCCGTTCAACCCCATGGCGAAAGTCTAGCCTGTTTCGCGTCGCAGGAAAATCGCCTTGCCGCTCCAACCTCGGGGGGTTAAGGACTTCGCCCATGGATATCATTTTCGACACGGCCAGGATCGCCGCAAACAGGCATCGCGCGCTGCGCAACAACGATGCGAAGGCGGCATTCCTGCTGGACATCGCGGCCGAGGAGCTTGGCGAACGCCTCGCGGTCGTCGAGCGGACGTTCGAGCAAGCGGTGGAACTGCATGGTGCAACCGGCGCTGCAGCACGTGCGGCGAAGGCGACCGGCAAGATTGCCCACCTGACGCGGGTCGAAAGCGAGAAAGGTTACGTCACAGCGGACGACACCTTCGTCGAAGCACCGCTTGAGGATATTCCGCTCGAGCCACAATCGGCCAATCTCATTCTGGCGCCGCTGAGCCTGCATCTGACCAACGATACCCCCGGCGTTTTCATCCAGATCCGCCGCGCCTTGAAGCCGGATGGCTTGTTCCTGGCCGCAATACCCGGATCGGGCACCCTGCAGGAGCTTCGCGAGGTGCTGCTTGCCGCAGAGATTGAAATGACCGGCGGCGCGAGTCCCCGTGTCATTCCGTTTGCCGATGTGCGTGATGTTGGCGGCTTGATGCAACGCGCAGGCTTTGCGCTGCCCGTGATCGACGCCGAGACGTACACCGTGCGTTACGACTCGATCTTCCCGCTAATGCGCGACCTCAGGGCCATGGGCATGACCAACCCGCTGGCCGAACGCAGCCGCAAGCCGCTGACCCGTGCATTCTTTCTAAGAGCTGCTGAAATCTACGCTGAGCGCTATTCGGATCCGGACGGACGCATTCGTGCGACGTTCTCGATGATCTACGTCTCGGGATGGGCGCCGCACGAGAGCCAGCAGAAACCACTTCGCCCGGGATCGGCAAAGGTAAGGCTCGCCGACGCACTCAAGGTCGAGGAGCACAAGCTCAAACAGTGAGCTGTCGCTTTTTCGTCAGTTCGGCGGCGTTATCTGATTGGCAACGCCGTTGAACAGGTTGCCGAGGTTGCCGCCAACCGCGCCGACAGCCGCAACGATCGCTGTTGAAATCAGGGCAGCGAGTAGCCCGTATTCAATCGCGGTCGCGCCATTGATATCGGTAAGGAATGCCTTCAGAAGCCGCATAGTCAATCCTTTGCGCCATGCCCCAAGTATCGTCTTACTCACACAGCCAGGCGCCGTTGCGATCAGCAACCGACTCCGCTGCCATATCCCTGAACGACACAGACAGAACCAGGCGTTTCCTGAAGGACGCTGCGGCGTATCGTATAGCGCTTGCCGTTTTCCGTCTTCGGGATCGATCCAGTGGTGATCGAGTCGATTTCGGAGGGTGCACTGGCAAACACGCTGGATCTCGACTTGTCCGCAAGCATCGGCGTCAGGATCAATGTCAGCGCAACGACAGCCGTTCCAAACAGCAACGCAATGTTCAGCGCCCCCGTCTTCCCCGAGGCAGCCGAAGCCTGTTCCTTTTCCCTAACTGCTTTCCAGAAATCGTCGTCCATGCGTCAAGCCTTCTACACACACGCCAGTTGCTTGATTGAGGCCGATCTTTGGCAGAAGGTGTTAAACGATCGATTAATATCCACATGCAAAATCGACGCAGAGCGGATAATAATGAGAAGTTACTAAAGTAGATCCTGCAAAACCGGGATCAGCGGCTCATCGGCGGGCGGCATAGGGTAATCGCGCAGCGCCTGCGGCTTCACCCACTTCAGAGCCTGGCCTTCTTTTCCGTGCGGAATTCCTTCGTATCGCCGGCAGACGTAAAGCGGCATCAGAAGATGAAATTTCTCATAGGTATGGCTGGCGAAACTCAGGGGAGCGAGGCAGGCGACCTTGGTCGTGATCCCGAGCTCTTCATGCAATTCGCGCACCAGAGATTCTTCAGGCGTCTCGCCCGGCTCGACCTTGCCGCCGGGAAACTCCCATAGACCCGCCAGCGACTTGCCTTCCGGTCGCTGCGCGAGAAGGATCCGGCCATCGGAATCGACCAGCGCGCAGGCTGCAACAAGAAGGATGCTCCGGGTCACGTCGCTCACGAGGTGTGGTCCTGCCGCCAGTAGGAGTAACGATAGGCTTCCTGAAAACCGAGGCGTTCGTAAAGCGACAGCGCCGGGGCATTGGTCGCCTTGACCTGAAGCCAGGCGGAACGCGCCGTCCGCATCCTCGCCCAGCGCAACGCCGAGGTCAGAATTTCAAGACCAAGCCCTTCGCGGCGACGTTCCTTCGCGACCGACAGAGACATGATGCCGGCCAGATCGTTGTCCTGAACACACAGCACCGTCGCCAATGGCCCGGTCTGCGGATCTTCGATCATGAACAGGCCCGATGGCGGCTTGATCGCGTTGATGATCTCCGCGAGCGCCGGCTTCAGCTTGGCCGATACCTGATCGGTTGCCAGGTTGGCGTCCACGAAGCGGCCGATATCGTGCGTCGGAAGGTGATCCAGCGTGTCGGGCAGGTCTGCATGGGACAGGTCGCAAGTCATCACGATCGTCTCGTCGAAGGACGTCCAGCCCTCCGCTTTGACCAGATCGATCAGCACCGGCGACGCAAGCGGCGTCTGGCGCAGCACGGCCGGCCGGCCATAGGCTTCGAACTTGCGGCTTGCCTTGGCCAGGCGAATTTCGACGTCGCGATGATCTGATGGATCGAGCGGTACGATCGAGTTCAGGCGGTTGGAGGGATGCCCCGCCGTCAGGCGGACCTGCCAGCTTCCGTCATACTGTACGGACGATGCGGGCCAGGCCCGGAAGCCGACAGCTTCGAGCCTGCGCACGAGTGGCAGATTTGCCTTCTTGGGTAATGCTTCAGTCAATGAACAATTAGCTCCGGTAGTCACCGTTGATGGCGACATACTCCTTTGTGAGGTCGCACGTCCAGACCGTTGCCTTGCCATTGCCGAGGCCGATGTCGACCTTCACCGGAATGTCCTGCTTTTTCATGACGTCCGATGCGGCCTGTTCGGAATAGCCTGCGTCGCGTTCGCCATTGACGGCAACGCGAACGTCGCCGAACCAGATAGCAAGGCGATCGCGGTCGGCCATTTCGCCGGACTTGCCAACGGCCATGACGATGCGGCCCCAATTGGCGTCCTCACCGGCAGCTGCCGTCTTCACCAGCGGCGAATTGGCGATGGAAAGCGCGATCGTCTTGGCGGCGGCATCGCTTTCGGCGCCCGTTACCGTGATCTCTAGCATCTTGGTAGCCCCTTCACCGTCGCGCACGACCTGCAGGGCGAGATCCTTGAGCAGATCGTTCAACGCCGCACGGAACGAGGCAAGGCGCGGATCATCCGCATGATCCACACGCGACTGGCCGTCTGCGGCCGCAGCACCTGTCGCAAACAGCATCAGCGTATCGGATGTCGACGTATCGCTATCGACGGTCATCGAGTTGAACGTCGGATCGACCCCAGCGGACAACAGGGACTGAAGGGCGGCCGGGGCGATATCGGCATCGGTAACAACGAAGGACAGCATGGTCGCCATGTCGGGTGCGATCATGCCGGCGCCCTTCGCGATGCCGTTGATGGTGACGGTGACGCCGCCGATGTCGGCGCTGCGGGTCGCAACCTTGGGATAGGTGTCCGTGGTCATGATCGCCTTGGCGGCCTCGAACCAGAAGTCACCGGTTGCATCGGCGTAAAGCGTGTCCAGAACGCCGGCAAACTTGGTCGCGTCGAGTGGTTCGCCGATGACGCCGGTGGACGCGAGATAGACTTCGTTCTCGCCGCAACCGACGGCCGCAGCAGCCGACTTCGCCGTCAGCGCCGTCGCCTCGCGACCCTTCACGCCGGTAAAGGCATTGGCATTGCCGGAGTTGACGACGACGGCGCGTGCAACGCCGTGAGACAGGTTGGCACGGCAGAAATCGACCGGCGCGGAAGGGCACTTCGAGCGGGTGAAGACACCCGCGACAGCGGCGGGCTTGTCGAAGACCATCATCAGAACGTCGGTTCGGTTCTTGTACTTGATCCCGGCGGACGCGGTCGCCATGCGCACACCGCGCACGGCCGGCATGGAGACAAAGGATTTGGGAGCGAGTGGAGAGACAGAACCGGACATGACAAGACCTGATGATAGGCAATTCCAGGCGAACGTTGATAACGCCTGGAATTGCGACAAACGATAAGGAAGAGCCCGGAAAAACCGGGCTCTTGATGGATGTTACTGCTGCGGCTGCTCAGCGGGCGCATCGCCCGGCTGCGGCTGCTTGTTGGCATCCTCGTAGCCCTTGCGGAGCGTTTCGTCGCTGATGTCGACCTTCGACTTTTCCTTGGCGGCAGCGAGAAGCGCAAGATACTTGTCGCGCATGACGAGCTGACGAACCTGATCCTTGACCTGGTCGTATGCCGGCGGAGCCGCGTCGCGCTTGTCCTCGACCAGAATGACGTGATAGCCGAAGTCGGTCTTCACAGGGGTCTTGGAGTAAGTGCCCTTGTCGAGCGCGAAAGCAGCGTCTTCGAATTCCTTGACCATGCGGCCCTTGGTGAAATAGCCGAGATCGCCGCCGTCAGCCTTGTTCGGGTCAGTGGACTTTTCCTTGGCCAGTTCGGCAAAATTCTTGCCGGCGTCGAGCTGCTTGATGACGTCCTGGGCTTCAGCCTCGGTCTTCACCAGGATGTGGCGTGCATGAACTTCTTCCTGCTTCGGAAGGGCTGCGACTTCCTTCTCGTAGCGTGCCTTGACTTCGTCATCGGTGACGGTGTCGACGACATGCTTCTTGAAGTAGGCGTTGTGCAGCTCGCGATCGGCGAGGTATTGCATGCGCTTCTTGAACTCAGGCGTCTGATCGAGCTGTTCGGCAGCTGCATCCTTGGCAAGCAGCTTTACGTCGATTGCAGCAGAGAGCGCGGCGACCTTCTTCTGGTCGTCGGGCAGCTGTGCAAGCTGCGGATCGAGGTTGGCAACGGCCAGATCCAGCTCCGACTGATGGATCTCGACATCACCAACCTTGGCAACCACCGCATCCGGCTTGTCTTCCGCACGGACCGGCGCCTGGAACGCAACGAATGTCGCGAATGCCATGACGGCGATTTTGTTGTAGTTCAACATCAAATAACCCTTCACAGTTAAACCACCGGCTTCAACTTCGTGAATCCAGCCTGAAACAGCCATCAACACTGGAATGTGGCCTTTCTATATCAGCCAAATCCGTTGACATCATTCGACCCCCCTCTTATCTGTCACGCAACCTCGCGTCCAGAACAGTTTCCTGGCGTTTCGAGACGTGCGCCTGAATTTCGGCCGGGCCACGGATAAGAAAAGCCGGGGAAGTATTTGAGAAAGGACCAGTCATATGGTCAGCTTTGGCGGTATAGCCCGCAAAATATTTGGCTCTGCCAATGATCGCCGCGTGCGGTCCTTCCAGCCGAACGTCGCCGCAATCAATGCGATTGAGGAAAAAACCCGCGCATTGTCGGACGAACAGCTCGCCGCGCAGACCGTGGAGTTCCGCAAGCTGCTCGCGGAAGGCAAGACGCTGGACGACATTCTCGTTCCGGCCTTCGCCGTCGTTCGCGAAGCCTCGCGCCGTGTCCTCGGCATGCGACCTTTTGACGTACAGCTCGTCGGCGGCATGATCCTGCATTCGAACGCGATTGCGGAAATGAAGACCGGTGAAGGTAAGACGCTGGTGGCCACACTGCCGGTCTATCTCAATGCACTGTCCGGTAAGGGCGTGCACGTCGTCACCGTCAACGACTACCTAGCACAGCGCGATGCGGGCACGATGGGGCGGGTCTACAGCTTCCTCGGCCTGACCACCGGCGTCATCATTCACGGTCTCTCCGATGAAGAACGCGCCGCCGCTTATGCCTGCGACATTACCTACGCGACCAACAACGAGCTCGGCTTCGACTATCTGCGCGATAACATGAAGTACGAAAAGAACCAGATGGTTCAGCGCGGCCACAACTTCGCGATCGTCGACGAAGTTGACTCGATCTTGGTCGACGAAGCCCGCACGCCGCTGATCATCTCCGGCCCGCTGGACGATCGCTCCGACCTCTACAACACCATCGACGCCTTCATTCCGCTGCTGTCGGCGGAAGACTATGAAATCGATGAAAAGCAACGCTCCGCCAACTTCTCCGAAGAAGGCACCGAGAAGCTGGAAAACCTGCTACGCCAGGCCGGTCTTCTGAAGGGCAATGCGCTCTACGACATCGAAAACGTCGCGATCGTCCATCACGTCAACAACGCGCTGAAGGCCCACAAGCTCTTCCAGCGCGACAAGGACTACATCGTCCGCAACGACGAGATCGTCATCATCGACGAATTCACCGGCCGCATGATGCCGGGCCGCCGTTATTCGGAAGGCCAGCACCAGGCGCTGGAAGCCAAGGAACACGTGAAGATCCAGCCTGAGAACCAGACGCTGGCGCAGATCACCTTCCAGAACTACTTCCGCATGTACGGCAAGCTCGGTGGCATGACCGGTACCGCGCAGACGGAAGCGGAAGAATTCGGCAACATTTACGGTCTCGACGTCGTCGAAGTACCGACCAACCTGCCGATCCAGCGTATCGACGAGGACGACGAGGTCTACCGGACCTTCGAAGAGAAGTACAAGGCGATCATCGCCGAGATCGCGGATGCGCAAAAGCGCGGCCAGCCGGTTCTCGTCGGTACGACCTCGATCGAAAAGTCCGAACTGCTCGCCGACCTGATGCGCAAGCAGGGCTTCAACAACTTCCAGGTTCTGAACGCCCGCTACCACGAGCAGGAAGCCTATATCGTTGCCCAGGCTGGCGTGCCCGGCGCCGTCACCATCGCCACCAACATGGCGGGTCGCGGTACCGACATTCAGCTCGGCGGCAACCTCGACATGCGTGTTGAGCGCGAGCTTGGCGAAGTCGAGGAAGGTCCGGAGCGCGACGCCAAGATCGAGGCGATCCGCGAAGAGATCAAGCAACTCAAGGAAAAGGCGCTGGCCGCCGGCGGTCTCTACGTCATCGCGACGGAACGCCACGAAAGCCGCCGTATCGATAACCAGCTGCGCGGCCGTTCCGGCCGTCAGGGCGATCCGGGCCGCTCGAAGTTCTACCTGTCGCTTCAGGACGACCTGATGCGCATCTTCGGCTCCGACCGCATGGATTCGATGCTGACCAAGCTCGGCCTCAAGGAAGGCGAAGCGATCGTCCATCCCTGGATCAACAAGGCTCTGGAGCGCGCACAGAAGAAGGTCGAAGCCCGCAACTTCGACATCCGCAAGAATCTCCTGAAGTACGACGACGTTCTGAACGATCAGCGCAAGGTGATCTTCGAGCAGCGTCTCGAGCTGATGGAAGCTGCCAATATCTCCGAAACCGTTTCCGACATGCGTCGTGAGGTCATCGAAGACCTCGTCGACAAGCATATTCCGGAGCGTGCCTACGCCGAACAGTGGGATGCTGCCGGCTTGAAGGAGCAGACGACGGCCCTTCTCAACCTCGACCTGCCGGTTGAGGATTGGGTCAAGGAAGAAGGCATCGGCGAAGACGATATTCGCGAACGCCTGACGGAAGCGTCCAACGCCGCCTTCACCGAAAAGGCAGAGCGTTTTGGCGACGACATCATGCGCTATGTCGAGCGTTCGATCCTCATGCAGACGCTGGATGCCCTGTGGCGCGAGCACATCGTCAACCTCGACCACCTGCGCTCCGTCATCGGTTTCCGCGGCTACGCCCAGCGCGATCCGCTGCAGGAATACAAGTCTGAGGCATTTGAGCTCTTCACCTCGCTGCTCAACAATCTGCGCCAGGCGGTTACCGCCCAGCTGATGCGTGTCGAACTTGTGCAGCAGGCGCCGGCCGAGCCGGAACCGCCGCTCATGCAGGCGCACCACTTCGACCCGGATACCGGCGAAGACGATTTCGCCTCGGTCTACCAGGCCTCGGAAGTCATCGTCGCTCCGGAGAACCGCAACCCGACAGATCCGGCAAGCTGGGGCCGCGTTGGCCGCAACGAGGCCTGCCCCTGCGGTTCGGGCAAGAAGTACAAGCACTGCCACGGCGCTTTCGAGCAAGCCTGACGCCGGCTAAGCTTCACTGAGATACCGAAAGCCCCGCGACAGAGATGCCGCGGGGCTTTTTTTCGTTGAGGGGCTTGGGCATCCAAGCTCACTGATGGACTGGCCGCAAATCCGTCGCTTTGTTTGCGGAGCTTGCCGGCTCGTCTGATTCATGCCGAGGAACTTCGTGACCATTGCCGCCACAACCTTCCCGTACTTCAGCCAGTGGGAAACACCAGCGATGACGCTCCCGGTGCTGAGTGAGGGATCGTCAGCGCTCCTGCGCGATCCGCTATGGCGCGCGTCCGGAGCCGAAAGCGTTGAGGAATACGCCCGCTGGGCGGTCAACATCTGCGGCATGGCGTGTCTGAAGATGATCCTGGCTGCTCGCGGTGAGACATATCGAACCGTCGACCTCGCCCGAGCCTGCACCGCCTTTGGCGGGTATGTCGTCAACGACGAGGATCAGTCGATCAAGGGCTTGATCTATGCGCCATTCGTAACCTTCGTCGCCGAAACATTCGGCCTGAAGGCTAAGACGATCCCCAACATCCCGACCGCGGGAATTGCACCGCTCCTTGAAGAGCAAGCCGTGTTCATCGCGTCGGTGAACAGTCAGATCCGTTGGCCCGATCGGCAACCGCCGTCGAAGGGTGGCCATCTCGTGCTGGTAACAGCCGCAACGGCTGACGCCATCCGATTCCATAATCCGTCGGGGCATGACCGGGATAGCCAGGCGAATGTGACGCTTCCCGCGTCAACGTTCGACTGCTTCTTCGCCAATCGCGGTATCGCCGTGACGCTCTGATTTCTGTTCGCGATTATCCAAGGGGACTATTCATGGCAGCCACGACGCCTGGTGAAGGCAAGGATAAAAGCCAGGGAAGCGAAAAACGCCTACGGGTGGCAGTTCTGTTCGGCGGTCGCTCTCCTGAGCACGACGTCTCGATCCTGTCCGCCACCAACGTCGTGCGCGCTCTTGATCCTGATAGATACGATGTGGTCCCGATTTTCGTGACCAAGGACGGACAGTGGCGGATGGTACCGGTGAACATGGATCTGTCGGCCGCCGGAAACGAGCCCGGCCTGCCACAGCTGAGCCTATTGCCGGGCGGACGCGGGCGTCTGTTTGCCATTCCCGATACCGGGGCAGCATCCGAGTTGCCTGCGATCGACGTTCTCTTTCCCGTGCTGCACGGCATGCATGGCGAGGATGGTTCTGTTCAGGGACTGGCCGAGGTCGCCCGCGTCCCTCTCGCCGGCTGCGGCATACTGGGATCGGCCACCGCCATCGATAAGGACATTGCCAAACGCCTTCTTCGAGAGGCGGGCATGCCCGTCGCAACATCCGTCTGCATCGAGGAACCTGACACCCCGTCGTTCGAGGAGGCTGTCGCGAAGCTGGGCCTGCCGCTGTTCGTCAAGCCCGCTCGCCAGGGTTCCTCCGTCGGCGTCAGCAAGGTGACCAACAAGGACGAGTTTGGCGCCGCCCTGGCAGAGGGCTTCAAGTATGATCGTAAGCTGCTGGCCGAGGAGTTCATTCGCGGTCGCGAGGTCGAGTGCAGCGTGCTGGAACATGCCAGCGGTGAGCTGTTTGTCTCCCTGCCGGGCGAGATCGCGCCGTCCGCCCATCATGGCTTCTACAGCTATGACGCAAAGTATATCGATGAGGACGGCGCGTCATTGAGGGTGCCGGCCCAGCTCCCCAAGGATGTGGAGGATAAGATCCGCGAGACAGCCAACCTCGCCTTCAAGGCGCTCGGCTGCGACGGCATGGCCCGTGTCGACTTCTTCCTCACCGAGGACATGTCGTTCGTCGTCAATGAAATCAACACGATCCCCGGCTTCACCGACATCAGCATGTATTCCAAGGCGATGGCCGCAAGTGGCGTCAGCTACGCCGAAGTCATTGACCGCTTGATCGAACACGCACTGGCGCGCGCCAACCGATAGGCTCGCGAAACATGCCGCTGCTGCGATCGACCGGCGCTCCTTGGCACACCGTTTCTTAACCCTGATCTGGCAAGAGTTAAGCACGATTTGCCAGAGAGTTTTGCGTGTTCATGATGGCGGTCATAGAGACAGCGGAAAAGATGCTGCCTGCGGGGTTGAAGCCCACCGGCGGCCGGCTATTGCGCGCCTTGGCCAGCCTCCTGACCCAGCGGGATGAAAAAGCCACCGCCCAGCGCATGGCGCTCACCGCATTCTCGATCCGCATTATCAGCGCTGCCCTTGCCTTCCTCTCGCAGATCGTTCTTGCCCGTCTGATGGGCGAGTATGAATACGGCATCTTCGTCTTTGTCTGGGTTCTGATCATTCTGTTCGGCGACCTCTCCTGCCTGGGGTTTCATACGGCGATCATCCGCTTCCTGCCGCAATACAAGGCGGCCGGCGCCTTCGAGGAAATTCGCGGATTGACGGGAACCGCGCGCATCTTCGGACTGCTCTCAGGCACGGTTGTGCTCGGCAGCGGCATGGTCGCGCTCTATCTTTTCGGCAGCCGCATCCAAAGCTACTACGTCATCCCGATCTTCCTCGGGCTTCTTGCGATGCCGATGATCGCTCTCGGCGATATCCTGGAAGGTACGTCGCGCGCCAACCATTGGCCCGTCATGGCGTTGAGCCCCGTCTACATCATCCGCCCGATCCTGATCATCCTGTTTATGCTGGTCGCCATCGGCCTCGGCGCGGAACATACCGCCGTTACAGCCATGCAGGCCGCGTTGGTCGCAACCTACGTGACCGCCGTTGGGCAGTACGTCGCCACCCTGTTTCGGCTTCGGCGTCACTACCATGAAGGCCCGCGCAAGATCGATTTCATCGCCTGGCTTAGCGTCGCCTTTCCGATCTTCCTGATCGAGGGCGTCGGCTTCCTGTTGACCAATTCTGATGTCGTGGTCGTCGGCATCTTCCTGGAGCCGCACGACGTCGCAATCTACTTCGCCGCGGCAAAGACGATGGCGCTGGTTCATTTCATCAACTTTTCGGTCAAGGCGGCATCCGGGCCGCGCTTCTCCAGCATCATCGCGGAAGGCACGCGCCCCGAACTCGCGGCGGCCGCAATCGACGCTGCGAAATGGACCTTCTGGCCGGCGCTCGGGGTCGGGCTCTGCGTGCTCGCCGCCGGTCATCTGCTGCTTTCGCTGTTCGGCGGCGCGTTTACAGCCGGCTACATTCTGATGGTCATCCTACTTGCCGGCATCCTTGCCAAGGCGCTCGTCGGCCCGGCCGAGACCCTTCTGATGATGGCGGGCAAGCAGAATATGTGCGTGCTCCTCTACGCCGGGGCGCTGACGGCAAACGTCCTTCTGAACGTGCTCCTGATTCCAAGGTTTGGCATCGAGGGCGCGGCTATCGCGACCGCCTCCGCCATGGGCGTGGAAGCCATACTTCTTCATATCGCGGTGCGCCGCGCGCTCGGCATTACTCTGTTCGCATTCGCTAGCGCGGACGCGGTCTGCAAAAACATGAAAGCCTGATAGAATGGTGCGTACTCCTCCTGCTACCGAGACGACCGATGCGATGGCGAACCGTATGGTTCACGAACTCGCGGCGCTGGAGTTCGACGCACCGCAAGCGGATGCGCGCGTCAATGTCGGCCGGCCGGGACGAGAGCTGTGCCTCTACTCCGGCAAGCTTGGATACGAACTCCAGGACGAGCTCGACTTTCTCTCCAACCGCGCGCTGGAGCCGAATGTCTTTTTCACCGGCCGCTTCCTTGCGCCAGCAATGCCGCGCCTCGATGACCGACAGGTGAACTTCGCGCTGATGCGCGACCAGAACGGCAGGCGCAGCCGCATGCGCTTCCTGATGCCGTTCTCGGTGGAAAAGCCAGGCTTTGCCGTTGGCCCGTCGATCATCCGCGTCTGGTCGAACAGCTTCGCGCCACTGGGAACGCCGTTGATCGATGCGGAGGACGCGGCCGAAACGCTCGACAACCTGCTCGACGGATTGATCAGCGGTGATCTCCGGCTACCAAAGATCCTGGTCATCCCGGACCTGAGACTGGACAGCGTTTTCGCGCGGATGATCCGGGCGGTTGCGATCAGCCGCAACCTGCCGATCACGATTGCCAACCCCTATCAGCGCCCGATGCTTCAAAGCGACGAGGACGCCACGGTCTACCTGGGCAAAGCCGTTTCCGCCTCGCACATGCGTGAAATGCGCCGCCAGTGGCGCCTGCTCGAAGAACAGGGAACCGTCGTCTACAGCGTCGCCCGCCAGGCGCGCGAGGTCCACCGTCGCTTCGAGGAGTTTCTGGCGCTTGAGGCCGGCGGCTGGAAGGGCAAGCGACGCAGCGCCCTAGTCACCGACCGCTATCATACCGCTTTCGCCCGCGAGGCGATTTCCAATCTTGCCGCCGCCGACGCCGTGCGCATTCACAGCATCGACCTGAACGGCAAAGCGATTGCCGCAACCGTCGTGCTGATGATGGGCGGCGAGGCTTACACCTGGAAAACCGCCTATGACGAGGCCTATGGCCGGTATTCTCCGGGCAAGCTGCTGATGGCGGAATTGACGGAATGGCACCTCGACGATGCCAACATCGTCCGCTCCGATTCCTGCGCGGTTCCCAACCACCCGATCATGAGCCGTTTCTGGCAGGAGCGGGAAGAAATGGGGACGCTGATCATCGGTCTCGATCAGAATGGCGACCGCGACGTCCGGCAAGTCGCCACCCAGCTGCACATGTATACGAGCACCCGCAACGTGGCAAAGATGCTGCGTCAGAAAATCATGTCGCTTGCGGGTCGGGGATAAGCGCTTCGGCAGCAGCTCTTTGCCTCAGCAGGCGACGGATAACCTTGCCCGTCGTCGTCAGCGGCAGCTCATCGACGAATTCGACTTCGCGTGGATATTCATGCATCGAAAGCCGCGTCTTCACCCACGCGCTGATCTCGGCGGCAAGCGTCTGGCTGGCTTTAAAGCCCGGCACGAGTACGACATAGGCTTTGACGATTTCCGTGCGAAGCGGATCCGGCTTGCCGATCGCCGCCGCGAGCTGCACCGCCGGATGCCCTGTCAGGCAATCCTCGATCTCGGCAGGGCCGATCCGATATCCCGATGACGTGATGACGTCGTCGTCGCGGCCGAGGAAGGTGACGAAACCCTCGGCGTCCTGTCGTCCGAGGTCACCGGTCAGCAGCCAGTCATTGGCAAACTTGCGTTCGGTTGCCGCGTCTTCCCCCCAGTATCCCAGGAACATCACGGGATCCGGTCTTTTGACGGCGATCTGTCCTGCTTCGCCCACCGGCAACTCCTCGCCGAGATCATTGACGATTGCAACGTAGTGACCGGGAACAGTCTTTCCGATCGCGCCGGCTCTGCTCACGTCATGCGCGGCGCTTGATGACAGGACGAAGTTGCACTCCGTCTGTCCGTAGAATTCGTTGACCCGGATGCCGAGTGTCTTCTTCACCCATTCGTAGGTTTCGGCGCCGAGAGATTCGCCCGCGGAACCGATCGTGCGAAGCACAAGATCGTATTTCGCCCTTGGATCTGGAACCGACTTCAAGAGCCGCAGCGCCGTTGGCGGGATAAAGCCGTTTCGAACCTTCATCTCGGCCATGATCCGATATGCCATATCGGCATCGAATTTCTGCGCCGGCGAGGAGACGACCGGGACGCCGAGCAGGAGGCTGGGCAGCAGGGCGTTCAGCAGGCCGCCCGCCCATGCCCAGTCAGACGGCGTCCAGACCTTGTCGCCAGCCTGCGGAAAGCCTTCATGGGCGAACTGCATTCCTGGAATGTGCCCTGCCAGAACCCGGTGTCCATGCAGCGCCCCCTTCGGCGCGCCGGTGGTGCCCGACGTGAAGATCATCAACGCCGGATCGTCCGGCTCTGTGTGAACGGTTTCGAATTCCTGGGGATGCTCGCCCACCAGCGAGGAAAACGACAATGTTCTCTCTATCTCTCCATCGACCGTGATCACCGACTTCAGGTCCGGAAGCCGCGCGCGGATCTCGCGAAGTCGTTCCAGGCCAAAGGCGTTGGTGATGATTCCGGCCGCACCCGCCGTCTTCAGCCGATATTCGAGCGCCTCAACCCCGAACAGCAGGGCCAGCGGCAGCGCGATCGCGCCCATCTTGTAGATGGCCACATGTGCGATCACCGTCTCGAACGACTGCGGAAGGAGCAACGCGATCCGGTCGCCTCGCCGCAAACCCAGCGACACAAGCGCGTTGGCCAGCGACGACGACCGCGCCGCCAACTCGCCGTATGTCATCGACAGATGGTGGCCATCGGGGCTGAAATGCTCAAGGCAGACACGATCTGGCGCGCGAGCCGCCCACTCGTCGCTGACGGCGCGGCCAATATTGAAATCGTCCGGGATGGACCACGCGAAATCGCGATAGAGGTCCTCATAGCGATCCCGCGGTGGCAGTTTCATCGACATGATCCAACAAATGCTGCACCAGCTAACACCCTGGATGACATTTGCGCAAGCCGACACCGGGGAGAGGGCGCCTGCTGTTCTCGCAGACGCGAAAACCTCGGCTTATCGCCTGCCATTTCCCTGTCGGTCGCCCTAGATACCATTGGCCAGCTTAGGAGCTTGCGGTTTCGGTAGGAGCGATTTCATGGATTACGTCAAGTTTGGAAACACCGGCATGGAAGTTTCGAAAATCTGCCTCGGTTGCATGACCTTCGGCGATCCGAACCGCGGCACCCACGGCTGGACGCTCGCAGAGGAAGACAGTCGACTGCTGATCCGCCAGGCCATCGAACTTGGCATCAACTTCCTCGACACGGCGAACACCTATTCCGACGGCTCATCGGAGGAAATCGTCGGCCGTGCGATCAGAGATTTCTCCAGGCGTGAGGACATCGTGCTCGCCACGAAGGTCTTCAACCGCATGCGACCGGGACCGAATGGCGCAGGGCTTTCCCGAAAGGCCATATTCGACGAGATCGACAACAGCCTGCGCCGGCTGGGAACGGACTATGTCGACCTCTACCAGATCCACCGGTTTGACTACACCACGCCGATCGAAGAAACGCTCGAAGCGCTTCATGACGTCGTGAAAGCCGGCAAGGCACGCTACATCGGCGCCTCCTCGATGTACGCTTGGCAGTTTGCCAGGATGCTCTACACATCAAGGGCAAATGGCTGGACCGAATTCGTGAGCATGCAGGACCACCTGAACCTGCTCTACCGCGAAGAGGAGCGCGAAATGCTGCCCTTCTGCGCCGACCAGAAGATCGCCGTCATCCCCTGGAGCCCGCTCGCGCGCGGCCGCCTGACGCGTGACTGGGACGAAAAGACGGAACGCAGCGAAAGCGACGAATTCGGCAAGACGCTGTACAAGCAAGCCCACGATGCCGATCGCGCGATCATTGAAGTCGTCGGGCGTCTCGCTGCCAAGTGCGGCGTGCCGCGCGCACAGGTCGCGGCAGCCTGGGTCCTGCAGAAAAATGCGGTCACCGCGCCGATCATCGGCGCCTCGAAGCCCGGTCATTTGACGGATGCGGTTGCCGCCCTGGCGCTGAAGCTCAGCCCGGAGGATGTGGCCGCGCTTGAGGAGCCTTACGTCCCACATCGCGTCGAAGGCTTCAAATAAGGTCAGGGCGCCCGTGGTCGTCTACTTCGCCGCGGGCGAGAGGGCAGCCTTTGCCGTGAACAGGAAGCTATCGGAAAGTTCGCGGCTTTCAACCGCACGCGCCAAAATGACCGCGCCCATCATCGAGGACAGCGTCGTGAATCCTTTGTCGCGACGTTCTTCCGATGTCGATCCCGGCACGATGTCGGACAGAATTTCGACAAGGTCGGATAGGCCGTCATTGAACGTTTCACGTACCGCTCCACGGCTGCGGCTGACCTCCTGGACAAGCGAGGCGAAAACGCAACTGCCGCCCGGATCATCGACGCTGCAGCGTGAGAGGTAATGATCGAGCAGCGCCTCAAGCGGTCGGTCCGGAGCTGCTGCAATGAGTTCGCGCCATCGAATCTTGACCCTCTCGATCAGTTTGCGGCTGACCTCGAGTGCCAAGTCTTCCTTCGATTCGAAATGCCCATAGAAGCCGCCATGCGTCAGCCCCGCCGCCTTCATGATTTCGGCGACACCGGTGCCCTCGAAACCCCTTTCGCGGAAAAGCACGCCGGCAACAGCCAGGATCTTCTCGCGGTTTTCGGCAAATTTCTCTCGGCTCACCCGCATCTGGTTCTCCGCAAAATAGCTTCTTGACAATTTATATGACGTCCATCATCAATAATCAACAATGATGATGCTCATCATATAAATATCGGCCTCCCCGGCAACCCAAGACGGAACAGCACAATGGTCTCCACTGCCCTTGCCTCCTCGCTCGCGCGGCGCAACATTCATTACGGATGGGTTGTCGTCGCTGCGACCTTCGTCACCATGCTGGTCACGGCAGGTGCGATGGGCGCGCCCGGTGTACTCATCAAGCCGCTGCAGGATGAATTCGGCTGGGAAACCTCGCAGATTTCCTCGGCATTGGCCGTCCGTCTGGTGCTCTTCGGCCTGATGGGACCCTTCTCGGCCGCCTTCATGAACTATTTCGGCGTCCGCAAGGTCATCGTTTTTGCCATGATCCTGATTTCCAGCGGCTTCGTCGGCTCCCTGTTCATGACCGAGATCTGGCAGTTGCTGCTGCTTTGGGGCGTCGTCGTCGGGCTCGGCACCGGCTTGACGGCAATGGTGCTGGCCGCAACCGTCTCGGCACGCTGGTTCACTAAGCACCGGGGTCTGGTCGTCGGCATGCTGTCTGCCAGCTCCGCCACCGGCCAGCTCGTCTTCCTGCCATTGATGGCGCAGCTGACGGAAACCTATGGCTGGCGCACCACGGTATTCTTCGTCTGCGGCATGATCCTATTTGCGGCCCTTGTCGTTCTGGCCTTCATGCGTGATCGCCCGTCCGATCTCAACCTGCCGTCTTTCGGTGAAGAACAGGTCTCCCCACCGCCCCTGGTGCAATCCGGCTTGTTGGCGATGCTGGCCACGCCGATCACCGTGCTCAAGGACGTCTCGAAGACCTCCACCTTCTGGATCCTCTTCGCCACCTTCTTCATTTGCGGGCTGAGCACCAACGGCCTGATCCAGACCCACTTCGTCACCCTCTGCGGCGACTTCGGCATCCTGCCGGTGGCGGCGGCCAGCGTGCTCGCCGTCATGGGCATCTTCGACTTCTTCGGCACGATCGGTTCCGGCTGGCTTTCCGACCGTTTCGACAATCGCTGGCTGCTCTTCTGGTACTACGGCCTGCGCGGTCTTTCGCTGCTGTTCCTGCCGTTCAGCGACTTCAGCTTCTACGGCCTGTCGATCTTCGCGGTTTTCTATGGGCTGGACTGGATTGCAACGGTGCCTCCCACCGTCAAGATCGCTGCCGACCGCTTCGGACGCGAACGGGCGGGCATCGTGTTCGGCTGGATCTTCACCGGCCATCAGCTGGGTGCTGCCACCGCCGCCTATGGTGCCGGCCTGTCGCGCACGGAATTGCAGAGCTACCTACCTGCCTTCTTCATCGCCGGCGCATTCTGCCTGCTGGCTTCGATCCTGGCGATAACGCTGAAGAAACCGGGCCTAGCAACCGCAGCACCAGCCGCGGCCCACTGAGCGGCACTCTTCCGGCCGCATTCTTTCGGCCGGAAGTCCCGCTAAATCAGCCCGATAACGTCGCCCGTGGTCTTGCGTGCCCCGGCGAACGCATGCTAGACACCCGCCTCGTCGGTATCCGTTGCCCCATTGGCGGAATTGGTAGACGCGCTCGACTCAAAATCGAGTTTCGAAAGAAGTGCTGGTTCGACTCCGGCATGGGGCACCACCCGTCTCCGACGCTTGATATCATCGACTGAATAGAACCGTGCCGCTGGCGAACAGAGTTCGTCGCGTCTCGCCCTATTGAGACATGTTCGGCTTTGCCGAAGCCCGGATTCGCTCCATCGCAGCCAGAAGGGCATCCTTTGTCCCGTAACCATCCTGGAAGAGATCAAAGAGCGTCGAGGCTGCCTGGCAGCCTTCGAGGCTGTTCGGCGCCTTCTTGTGCAGGGAACACCATTCCGAAAGCGCCTCGAAAACGACGTGGACGTCGTCTGTAAAGCAAATATGGTGTGATATACTGGTCATGGTCACTGCTCCGCTCTCTAAGGCAGAAGCACGCAACTCCCAAGCGGTCATCGCCACTGAATGCCGACCGATGAAGCGACCATACGCCCTATGGCGGAGCGTCGCTATTAACTAAGACATGTCCAACGCACGACCGCGCCGGCTGGGCTATTGCGCAACCAGCCGCGCTTGCCGCCGCTCTAGTCTCCTCCGACCGATTCTCTTCCCGAGGTTGATCATCGGATGCTCGAAATAGAATGTGGAGATGTGAGCGGCAAGGAATGTGATCAGAATCAGCAGTGGACGCTTTAGATAGCGCACCAGCGTGTCGCCGGTGCCAAGCCATGTCGAACCCAGGACCCCATGAATCACGTAGACGGCATAGGAAGTCTGGGCGACGTACACCGCCGCCCGTGACGTAAAGAGATGGTACATATATGTTGGAAACGCGAAGAAGGATGTGCCAACAACTGCGGCAGAGACATAGGGCCTGAAATAATTCAGCGCCCCCATTGCGGGATGGGACGACGCAAAAAGCAGCACCAGCAGGATGATCGGCGTTACGCGCGGCAGCCTTCTCGGCCAACTCATCTCGCTCAGCCGGGGATAGGCAAGCGCAAGCGTCGCGCCCGCCAGAATTTCGTCGACTCTGAACCATGTCACGATATCAAGGTGCGTGCCCGTCAAAACGCGCAGCGTCGTCACAGCTAGGCACACCAACGGCAGCAGATAAAGCCCGCGCCGGCCAAGCAAGGCAACAAGCAACGCGACAGCCACGTAGAACTGCATCTCGACGCAGAGGCTCCACAAGTGTCCGCCGCCGTCCAGCAGATGTTGGGGTGGAAGATTGGCAACAAACAAGAAATTAGCGAGGAATGTCGTCAGATCAGCCCCACCGACCAGCGTCAGCACCGTGATCGTAAGCCACGCCAAGGGCAGGATCCGGAACGTGCGCCTGAGCAGGAAATCGGGCACGTCCGCCCGTGCCAGCAAGAACCTCGTGATAAGAAAACCCGAGAGTGTGAAAAACAGGACCATGCCGGTGGTAGCAGCCGACGCGTTGCCGTTCCAGGACTTCGGCCCCAGCGGCAGTAGATGACCAGCAAGCACAAGCAGGATGCTGAGCGCCCTCCAGCCGTCGAGGATGGCGATCCTGTGTTCCCCCGATTCTCCCTGATTGCCCTTGGACCACAAGCTCGACCACAATGCCGGCAGAGGATGGCTTTTCGTCTGTACGACTGTCTCGTTCAGAGTTTCCTGCATAATGCTCTCCGGAAGAAGCCCATCTCGCATTACCCATCCACACGCGACTTTTTGAAAATCGTGAGTGATCCTCATGAATTGAGCCTCAGCGGATGTATATTCTCAACCCCTCTATTAGGTGTACATAATTGACACATCTAAACGTCTGCTGATTGCAAAATCAGCGGTTCAATTTCGCTCCAGCTTGGGCCAAAGTGAAACCGCCAAGAGGGAAAGGGCGGACGTGCATCAGGAAGTTACGCTTATCGCCACCGTGGCCGTCAGCTTTGTCTGCGCGGCAGTGTTCGGCTACATCGCGGATCGGGTGAGGCTGCCGCCACTGGTGGGCTATCTCATAGCTGGCATCGCCATGGGACCAATGACTCCCGGCTTTGTCGCGGATGCGGGCCTGGCCAGCCAGTTGGCGGAGATGGGCGTCATCCTGCTGATGTTTGGCGTCGGGCTGCATTTTTCGACCGCCGATTTGCTTGCGGTCCGCGGCGTTGCCGTTCCTGGAGCGATCGCTCAGATTGTTGTTGCGACGATCTTCGGCATCGGTCTCGCGGAATTGTGGGGCTGGAGCCTGGGCGCTGGCATCGTTTTCGGCCTCTGCCTTTCGGTCGCGAGCACCGTCGTGCTGCTCAAGGCACTCGAGGAACACAACCTGCTGGACTCGGCAAGCGGCCGCGTCGCCGTCGGCTGGCTGATCGTCGAGGACCTGGTGATGGTGCTTGCCCTGGTGCTCTTGCCGGCGCTTGCGGAAGTCCTTGGCGGTCACGCGGCCGAAGGCGCAGCGCACGGCAGCGGCATGCCGCTGGTGCTGACGGTCGCGCTGACCTTGCTCAAGGTCGGTGCATTCGCCGTCATGGCGATCTTCCTGGGTCCGAAGGTTGTCCCCTGGCTGCTAACGTCGGTCGCGAGAACCGGATCACGCGAACTCTTCACCTTGACCGTCCTGGCGATCGCGCTCGGCATCGCCTTCGGCTCCGCACAGATCTTCGGCGTCTCCTTCGCACTCGGCGCCTTTTTTGCCGGCGTCGTGATGAGCGAATCCAATCTGAGCCACAGGGCCGCCGCTGACTCCCTGCCGCTGCAGAATGCCTTCTCGGTATTGTTCTTCGTCTCGGTCGGCATGCTGTTCGATCCATCGATTCTGGTGCGCCAGCCGATGGCTGTCGTCGCAGCCCTTCTGCTGATCATTTTTGGCAAGGCCATCATCTCGTTCGTGGTGGTGGCACTGCTCCGATATCCCATCGGCATGGGCCTGACGGTCGCAGGCGGCCTTGCGCAAATTGGCGAGTTTTCCTTTATTCTCGCCGGTCTTGGCGTCTCACTCGGACTGCTGCCGCACGACGGCCAGGACGTCATTCTGGCCGCGGCGATCATTTCGATCACGCTCAATCCTCTCGTGTGCACCGGCGCCGAAGCGCTCCATGACTATATCCATCACCGCTGGGCGGGTTTCTACGCTCGCTACGGTCATCGCCGCCTCGAAGTTCTAAACCGCGAACTCGACAAGATTCGCGCAATAACCGAGGAGCGTGAACGCCAGCATCAATTGGAAATTCAGGAACTGACCGAGACCTTTCCGCTATTTGCGATGGTGGACGAGAACTCGCAGGAAGAATTGCTGCTGCTCTTCCGCCCGAAATCGGCCCTGCCGGGCGAGCGCGTGATGCGCAAGGGCGACCGCGGCGACGGGATGTACTTCCTGTCTTCAGGCGCCGTGGAAGTGCAAGTCGCAGGAGAGCCGATCAGGCTGGAGCCGGGCGCCTTCTTCGGGGAAATGGCATTGCTGACCGGCGGGCGTCGCACGGCCGACGTGGTTGCCGTCGATTTCTGCCAATTTTTTGTTCTGGAACGCCGCGACTTCAACATGTTCACGGCAAAGCACCCGATCCTGCGCCAGGCGGTCAGCGAAATGGCCCGCGAGCGAACCGAGATGAACGTCATGCGCCAGAGACACAGCCAGCCATCCGGCATCGCGTCTTGATTCACCGCTGCCGGATCGCAGCCTGATCACGAAGAATTTTTCGCCGACCCGCCGCATGAACGACACAGCAAGCATTTACAGGCGGATGCGCGCCCCATAAAGCTCATGCATCAATCGGAAAGGATCGGAATGCTTCGCAGACTGTACGACTGGACCATGTCGCTCGCCGCCCGTAAATCGGCCGAAGTCTGGCTCGCCGTTATCGCCTTCGTCGAAAGTTCCATCTTTCTGGTTCCGGCCGACGTTCTTTTCCTGCCGATGGCACTTGCAAAACCGGAGCGCGCCTATCGCTACGCGCTTGTGGCCACCGTCGCCTCCGTTCTCGGCGGTATCGCCGGCTGGGCGCTCGGCTACTACGCCTATGACGCCATTGCCCGACCGGTTCTCGAATTCTACGGCAAGCTCGATGCCTTCGAGCAATTGCGCATGTATATCCACGACGAGTGGGAAATCCTGCTGCTGCTGTTGGTGACCTCGGGGCTGGCGCATCTCCCGCCCATCAAGGTGGTGACGATCCTTGCCGGGGTCATTCATATGAATCTCGGCTTCTTCGTCATCTCGGCCATTATCGCGCGCGGCGCCCGCTTCCTCTTCCTGGCATGGCTGCTGCGTCGTTACGGCGAACCGATCCGCCATTTCATCGAAAAGCGCCTCGGCCAGGTTGCCGGCGTTATCGCCGCCGTCGCGATCGCGCTCGGCATTGCCTACAAATTCCTTGCCCACTGAGCCATTCGCGCGCGGAGCCTCCCCATGACTGCTTCCTTCTCCCTCGGTCGCCCGGCCTTCGTTTATTCGCTGCTGATGGCGCTTGCCATGGCGGTGGTCGTCGGCACGGCACTCGGCTTCCAGTACATCGGCGGCTACATTCCTTGCGCGCTCTGCCTGCTGCAGCGTCAGCCCTACTATTACGGCATCCCCGTTGCGCTCCTCGGCGCCGTAGCCTCCGCAGTCGGCCTGCCGAACTGGATCGCGCGTGCGTTCCTGCTCGCGGCCGGTATCCTGATGGTCGTCGGCGCCGGCATGGGCGTCTATCATGCGGGCGTGGAGTGGCAATTCTGGGCCGGACCGGCAACGTGCTCGACCACGGCAGGCAGCATGACCCAGAACGCGGGCGATCTGCTGGGCGAACTCAACAGCATCAAGGGCCCATCCTGCACGGATGCGGCGCTGCGTGTTCTCGGCCTGTCCTTTGCCGGCTGGAACGTGATCGCAAGCATCGTGCTTGCAGCATTCGCCTTTATCGGCGTCCGCAAGTCGGCTTGATCACCACGAGCATCGGGGATTGATCAGGGCTGCAGTTCGCTATCCCAGTAGAGATAGTCGAGCCAGCTGTCGTGCAGGTAGTTCGGCGGGAAGAGCCGGCCATTGTTGTGCAGGT
Source organism: Hyphomicrobiales bacterium (assembly GCA_900489925.1). Classification (GTDB taxonomy): domain Bacteria; phylum Pseudomonadota; class Alphaproteobacteria; order Rhizobiales; family Rhizobiaceae; genus Rhizobium. The sequence continues at coordinate 43,802 of UEHQ01000009.1, forward strand.
CCTGCACGGTCGGCTGATACGGCTTCTGGTGCGGGAACATCCCTGCCTGCTTCGGCAGCTTGCTGCCCTTCCTGAGATTGCAGGGAGAGCAGGCCGCCACGACATTCTCCCAGGTCGTCTCGCCGCCATGAGCGCGCGGGATGACGTGGTCGAAGGTGAGATCGTTATGCTCACCGCAATACTGACACTCGAATCTGTCCCGCAGGAACACGTTGAAGCGCGTGAACGCAGGATTGCGCGAAGGCTGAACATAGGTTTTCAGGCATACGACGCTTGGAAGACGCATCGAAAAGCTCGGCGACGAGACCGAATGTTCGTACTCTGCGATGATGTTTACACGGTCAAGAAAAACCGCCTTGATCGCGTCCTGCCAGGACCAGAGCGACAAGGGATAATAACTCAGCGGCCTATAGTCAGCATTCAGAACGAGTGCTGGCAGGGCCTGGGGGGAGACTGCAATCGTCAAGGGACTCTCCTGATCGATTCGGCATCTGCCCCCTTATATTAGGCCGCTTGTGACGGCATTGTGAAGTCTAATAAATTCGCTCCCCGGCGCTCAGCCCGAAACTGTTGCCGATCAGGCGACCGGCAGCAGACCACGGCCGAGTTTTACGGCATAATAGGCCCAGAAAAGCCGGGCCGCGACCGAGCGCCAAGGCATCCAGGTCTCCGCCAATCCCGCAAGTGCTCTGGCCGTCGGCCGTTCGGCGAGACCGAATGCCGCAGCAACCGCGTTCTGCAGAGCGACATCGCCCGATGGGAAAACGTCGGCGTGCCCACCGCAAAACATCAGATAGACCTCCGCGGTCCAGGGGCCGACACCCTTCAGCGCAGTCAATTCCGAAAGCGCCTGGCTGGGCGGCATCCCGGACAAAGCAGGCAGGTCGAGGGAGCCTGATGCAGCCGCCGCCGCAATCCGCGACAATGTTTCGGCCTTCGCCCGCGACAGGCCAAACTCCCGCCATGCCTCCGGGTGAAGCGCAACGTAGTTCTCCGCAGTCAAGATCTCGGTGCTAGGCCGCATACGCCGCCAGATCGCCTCGGCGCTGGCGCGCGACACCATTTGCGAGACGATGATATGCGCGAGCCCTTCGAATCCCGGCTCTCGCAACCGCAGCGGAAGCGGGCCGGCCTCGACAGCGATCGGCACAAGACGCGGGTCAAGCCGGAGGAGTTCCTCCAGCCCCGCACGCACATCTTCCTCATTGCGAATGATCTGCACGTTTCCTCGCGATCGTTCCGAATCCGTGGCAGAAGAAAGCATGATCGCGATTCCCCGTCAAAAACCCGTGTTTCGTTTCGCGCCGAGCCCCAACGGCCCGCTGCATCTTGGCCATGCGCTCTCCGCCTTCCTTAACCGCGACATGGCCGACGCTTCCGGGGGACGCTTCCTGCTGCGTATCGAAGACATAGATCTGGCGCGCTGCACACCCGAATTCGAAACCGGCATCTACACCGATCTCGAATGGCTCGGCATCGATTGGGAAAAGCCGCCGCGACGGCAGTCGGAGCACTTCGCGGAGTACCAGGCTACCCTCTCCAAATTGATCGATCGGGGACTTGCCTACCCGTCCTTTCTGACCCGCGGCGAGGTCAAGGCCCGTGTCGCGGCCTTCGAGAAGGAAAGCGGGCCCTGGCCGCGAGATCCGGACGGGTCGCCGCTCTACCCTGCCGATGACCGCGATCGTTCCGAAGGCGAGCGCCGGGAAATGATTGCCTGCGGTATCAAGCATGCCTGGCGCCTGGACATGGCAAAAGCCCTTTCTCAGGTAGGCACCCCGCTCTCCTGGGCGGAGACGGGCGATGGCGACCGCGGCGAGATCGTTGCGGAACCGTCGGCATGGGGTGATGTCGTGCTGTCGCGATCAGATGCTCCGTCGAGCTATCACCTCTCTGTGGTGATCGACGATGCGCTGCAGGACGTGACGCATGTGGTGCGCGGGCTCGACCTCTTCCAGGCAACGGCAGTGCATCGCCTGCTGCAAACCCTCATGGACCTGCCGGCTCCCGTCTACCACCACCATCGGCTGGTGGCCGACAGCACAGGTCGCAAGCTCTCCAAGAGCGACGGAGACACCGGCCTCGCCGAACTGCGCAACAGAGGTCTGTCAGTGGCGGATATTCGCCACCTCATCGGTCTTTGATGCCTTTTGTCCGTTACCGCTGAGGAAATTGTGGGAGAAGATCGCACGCACGCGAAACTTCATCAGCGCAGCATTCGTCTCGGCGCCGATGATGAAGATGACACCGACCATGTAGAGAAAGATCAGCACGATCATCACCGATGCCAAGCCCGCGTAGGTCGCCGTATAGTTCGCAAAGGTCGCCAGATAATAGGCGAAGATCAATGCGCCGAGGAACCAGAGGACCAGCGTCAGCAGCACACCGGGCACGACATCGAAAACCCGCCGTCGGCCAGCCGGCAACCAAAGATGTGCAACGAAGAGACCGACCGTCAACACGATTAGGGTCGTGTAGATTCGCCAGTTGAACAGCGTATCCAGCGTTTCGGCAAAAACCGGGAACAACCGGCGGGCATAGTCGAGCGCCAGCGGCACGGCGACAAGCAGGATACTGATGGCCGCAAAAATGATCACGGCGATGAGCACGTAGCCGAGGCTGGCCAAGCGGGTGAAGTACCATGGCCGCGTTTCCTGCACGCGATAGGCGCGATTGAGCGATATCCTCAGCGCTTCCACACCATTCGATGCGAAGTAGGCCGCTGCCAGCACGGAAATCGTCAGCAGTCCGCCGCGCGGGATCGTCAGAACCTGCAGCACCTGATCGGCCAATGGCTTTGCGATCGCTTCGGGCCATGTATCGAACACCAGATGGATCGCGGTGGAGGAAAATTGATCGGCGCCGAGGAAGCTCGCAAGTGCCGTACCGAAGATGAGAAAAGGAAAGACGGCGAGCAAACTCGACAGGGCGACATGGCTTGCCATGGCGAACCCGTCATCCTCAATGAAGTGGCAGATCGCATCGTAGGCTACATCATAGAAGATGCGAAATATTTTCGGTATTACCACTCCAGGCATTCCTCATTGTGTCGCCCGTGCGAATATGGGAAACGAGTCCCAGTTTGTACAGGAATCATTCGATGGCGGATCAGCGCACTATCATCGTTACCGGATGCTCTTCCGGGATCGGTGCCTATTGCGCGCGTGCATTGAAGGCAGATGGCTGGCGCGTCTTCGGGACGGTGCGCAAGTTCGACGATCTGGCGCCTCTTGAAGCCGACGGCATCGAGGCCTTCCGGATGGACTACAGCAACACCGATTCGATCTCGGACTTCGTGCGGGATGTGACGGCCGTAAGCGGCGGCCGTATCGACGCGCTCTTCAACAACGGCGCATACGGTCAACCCGGCGCGGTCGAGGATCTGAGGACCGACGTCCTACGTGCCCAGTTCGAAACAAACGTCTTCGGCTGGCACGAATTGACCCGCCAGATCATCCCCTTGATGCGCAGGCGCGGGCTGGGTCGCATTGTCCAGTGCTCGTCCATCCTCGGCGTGGTGCCATATCGTTATCGCGGCGCCTATACGGCATCGAAGTTTGCCCTCGAGGGCCTGAGCGTCACGCTGAGGATGGAGCTCCAGGGCAGCGGCATCCATGTCAGCCTGATCGAGCCCGGTCCGATTACCTCGCGTTTCACGGCCAACGCGCTGGCCAAGATCAACGAGAATATCGATGTCAGAAATTCCGTGCATGCCTCGGACTATCGCCGGCAGCTTGCACGCCTGGACGGATCGGCCGGTCCCAATCGCCACAAGCTCGGCCCCGAGGCCGTCTATGCGGTCCTCAAGCACGCATTGAACTCACACAATCCGAAACCACATTACCCCGTAACCACGCCGGCAAAGCAGGGCCTGGTACTGAAGAGGCTGCTGCCTGCCGATCTCTTCTACCGCCTGATGCGCTGGGTGGACTGATCAGGAAAGCCAAACGACATGTCTACCGTCACATACGTTCTCGCGATCATCGTCATGGGCCTTGTCGCTATCGTGCTGGTCCGTGGTCTTTTCAACATGATGAAAGGCGGGGATGCGAATACGTCGAACAAGCTGATGCAGCTTCGCGTGCTGTTGCAGGCAATCGCGGTTATCCTCATCATGCTGACGCTCTGGCTAACGGGCGGCGGCCGCCCGACCTGAGACAGAGAAGGGGGAAGTATGGTCAAGCTCAACAAGATCTACACCAAGACAGGCGACGACGGCACGACTGCCCTCGTTTCAGGCCCGCGCCGCCAGAAGGATGACCTGCGCGTCGAAGCCTACGGCACGATCGACGAAGCGAATTCGGCCATCGGCGTCGCGCGGCTGCACATGCAGGGGATGCCCATCCTCGACACGATGCTGATGTCGATCCAGAACGACCTCTTCGATCTCGGCGCCGATCTCGCGACCCCCGACACCGGCGAGAAACCCGAATACGAACCGCTCCGCATCGTCGAAACGCAGGTGGCACGCATCGAAGCCGATATCGACCAGTTGAATGCCGATCTGCAGCCACTGAAGTCCTTCGTGCTGCCCGGCGGCCATTCGGCTGCCGCTCATCTCCATCTCGCCCGCACGATTACGCGCCGGGCGGAACGGCTGATGGTGACACTGGGTCGCACCAAGGGCGAGATCGTCAGCGAGGCGGCGCTGAAATACGTCAACCGGCTGTCGGATTTCCTGTTCGTCGCCGCCCGCCACGCCAATGACCGCGGCCTTGCGGATGTGCTTTGGGTGCCAGGAAAAAACAGATAGGCTCGGCGTCCGGACCAGAGGGAACCCGTCTGCATGTTCATACCGCTGCATGATGCCAATACGCTGAAGCACATCAAGCTTCAGTGGGTGACCCTGGGACTGATCGCCGTCAATGTCGCAGCCTGGCTATTCACCGGGGTCATCGCCAGCGAACAGGTGTCGCAGGCGACCTTCCTCGGCCTCGGCTACATCCCGGCCGTCGCCTTTGACCATGCTGTCCTGCCGCCGCAGCTGGAGCTGGTCCCGGAACCGCTGACCTACATCACCTATGCCTTCTTTCATGCCGGCTTCTGGCATCTCGCCTCGAACATGCTGTTCCTCTGGGTCTTCGGCGACAATGTCGAGGATGCGATGGGGCATGTTCGTTTCCTGATCTTCTATCTCCTATGCGCGGTTGCCGGTGCCTTGTGCCACGGGCTTGCAGGCACAAGCTCACAAGCGCCGTTGATCGGCGCCTCTGGCGCCATTTCAGGCGTGGTGACGGCCTATCTGGTGCTGCATCCGAGAGTGAGGGTCTGGGTGCTTGTTTTCATGCGCATCCCCTTGCCGCTGCCGGCTTTCGTGCCATTGCTGCTGTGGATCGGCCAGCAGTTCACCATGCTCGTGCTCGAACCCGATGGCGGCGTGTCCTGGGGTGCGCATGTCGGCGGCATCCTGGCCGGCGGCGTTCTTGTCCTTGTCATGCGCCGTCGTGGCGTCCCGCTGTTCGACCGCGAGGTGGTGACGCCACGGGCAGTCAGGGACCGGCCGACAGGCAATCCGATCATGGTCGGCGTCGCCGGCCAGCCACCTCGGCCGCGGCTGCCGTGGGACAAGCGACAACCGCTTAATTGACGCGTACGTAAACGTAATATATTTACGGATGCAATCTGCCTGTCTGCGTCATGGAAGCGTTGTGTTTGGAGGAAAAACGCGTATCCATGTCGCCATTCGACAATCGGAGCGGCGCCGAAGCGCGCATTTTCTTGGCGAAAGAGTTGAAGGAAGGACCCCCATGAAAATCCTCGTCCCCGTGAAGCGGGTGGTTGATTACAACGTGAAGATCCGCGTGAAGGCCGATGGCACAGGCGTTGAGCTCGCGAACGTCAAGATGTCGATGAACCCGTTCGACGAGATCTCGGTGGAAGAGGCGCTGCGGCTGAAGGAAGCCGGCAAGGCCGAGGAAGTGGTGGTCGTGTCGATCGGTCCTGCGAAGGCCGAAGAGACGCTGCGCACCGCACTCGCCATGGGTGCCGACCGTGCGATCCTGGTTGAGACCGACGACGCCGTCGAACCGCTCGCCGTCGCCAAGATCCTCAAGGGTGTCGCCGATGCCGAGCAGCCGGGTCTTGTGATCGTCGGCAAGCAGGCGATCGATGACGACTCGAACCAGACCGGCCAGATGCTGGCGGCCCTGCTCGGCTCCGCCCAGGCGACCTTCGCCTCGAAGATCGAGATCGGGGACGGCAAGGCTCAGGTGACGCGCGAGGTCGATGGCGGCCTGCAGACGATCGAGATCAAGCTTCCAGCCGTGGTCACCACGGATCTCCGCCTCAACGAGCCGCGCTATGCCTCGCTGCCGAACATCATGAAGGCAAAGAAGAAGCCGCTCGACAAGAAGAGCCCGGCTGACTTCGGCGTCTCCACCGCGCCGCGCCTCAAGGTGCTGAAGACCGAGGAGCCGTCCGGCCGCAAGGCAGGCGTCAAGGTCAAGTCGGTCGCTGAGCTCGTCGAGAAGCTCAAGTCCGAAGCCGGCGTCCTCTAAGGTTCAAGAAAGGAAACATCACCATGGCCATTCTTCTTCTGGCTGACCACGACAATGCCAGCCTTTCCGACCAGACCGCCAAGACGCTGACGGCAGCCGCCAAGATCGGTGGCGACGTGCATGTTCTCGTCGCCGGCAAGGGCGCCAAGGCTGCCGCCGATGCCGCCGCCAAGCTCTCGGGCGTCTCCAAGGTGCTGCTTGCCGAAAGCGACGAGCTCGCCAACAATCTGGCCGAGCCGCTGGCCGACCTGATCGTCTCGCTGGCCGCCAGCCATGATACGATCATCGCCGCCGCCACCTCGACCGGCAAGAACGTACTGCCGCGCGTCGCAGCACTGCTCGACGTCGCGCAGATCTCGGAAATCATCGAGGTCGTGTCCGCCGATACCTTCAAGCGTCCGATCTACGCCGGCAACGCGATCCAGACGGTGCAGTCGACCGATGCCAAGAAGGTCATCACCGTGCGTACCGCTTCGTTCGCAGCCGCCGCCGAAGGCGGTTCCGCCTCCGTCGAGGCGATCCCGGCCGCTTCCGATCCGGGTCTCTCGACCTTCGTCAAGGACGCGCTGTCGGCCTCCGACCGTCCGGAACTGACGTCCGCGAAGATCATCATCTCAGGCGGCCGCGCGCTCGGCTCGGCCGAGAAGTTCCAGGAAGTCATCCTGCCGGTGGCCGACAAGCTCGGTGCTGCCGTTGGCGCCAGCCGTGCCGCCGTCGATGCCGGCTATGCCCCGAACGACTGGCAGGTTGGCCAGACCGGCAAAGTGGTTGCCCCCGATCTCTACATCGCCTGCGGCATCTCCGGCGCCATCCAGCACCTCGCCGGCATGAAGGATTCGAAGGTCATCGTCGCCATCAACAAGGACGAAGAGGCGCCGATCTTCCAGGTTGCCGACTATGGACTGGTGGCCGATCTCTTCGACGTCCTGCCGGAATTGCAGAAGGCGCTGTGATCGCGACGAACCTTGTTTTTCGCACTTGCGAATGACTGGAAAATTATCCTTTTAGGGTCTACTACTGCTGCCGGGCGATGTTTTGCCCGGCAGTTTCGTTAGAATAATGCGGCAGCGCGGGGGCGACCGCCGATCGGGGGTTTGGAGATGAGTTCGGTGTTGAAAACGATCGGTATTATCGGCGCAGGCCAGATGGGTTGCGGCATCGCACAAGTTTCGGCGGACGCAGGCTACAAGGTCCACATCTACGACCTCTCCCAGGAACGCATCGAGCACGGCCTTGCCACGATCAACGGCAATCTCGCACGCCACGTCACCAGCGGCAAGATGACCGACGAAGAGCGCTCGGCCACACTCGCCCTGATTTCCGGTTCATCCGACATCAACGATCTCGCTGCCTCCGATCTGGTCATTGAAGCGGCAACGGAAGATGAGAGCGTCAAGCGCAAGATCTATGCGCAGGTCTGCCCGATCCTGAAGCCGGAAGCCATTCTCGCGACCAATACGTCGTCGCTCTCCATCACTCGCCTGGCATCGGCCACCGATCGTCCCGAGCGCTTCATGGGCATTCACTTCATGAATCCCGTGCCAGTGATGAAGCTCGTCGAACTCGTGCGCGGCATCGCCACCGAAGAAGGCACCTTCAGCAGCGCCAAGGCATTCGTTGCCTCTTTGGAAAAGACGGTAACGGTCGCCGAAGACTTCCCTGCCTTCATCGTCAACCGCATTCTTCTGCCGATGATCAACGAGGCGATTTACACGCTCTATGAAGGCGTCGGCACCGTCGACGCGATCGATACTGCCATGAAACTCGGCGCCAACCACCCGATGGGCCCGCTCCAGCTTGCCGACTTCATCGGCCTCGACACCTGCCTGTCGATCATGCAGGTGCTGCATGACGGACTGGCCGATTCCAAATACCGCCCCTGCCCGCTTCTGGTGAAGTATGTCGAAGCAGGCTGGCTCGGCCGCAAGTCCGGTCGCGGCTTCTACGACTATCGCGGCGAAGTGCCGGTACCCACGCGGTAGGGATCAAGCCGCCCGGCGGAACGAAAAACGTCGGCTATCGGTGGTCGAAACCAGGCCCATGCGATGGAGCGAGGCTAGCACTGCCTCGACGGATTTACGCACCTTCTGCCCCTGTCTGAACCGGCCGGCGATGGCGGTGGCTTCAAGCGGCTCTTCGGCACTCATCAACTGATGCAGCACGGCGGGGGTCTGGTCCCGCTCGTCAGCAGGGAAGCTCGGCCGCGGCCCGGCCTTGGCAGATACCGCCTCGCCAAGATCGGCCTCCAACTGCTCAGCCTTTTCCTTTGCCGATCCGAAGCGGGGAATCTGGTATTCGGGTCGCAGCCAGCGCACGAGGCCGCGTTTTTCTTCCTTTGCCCGCTCACGGTTCAGGGCCACAAGGCGAGCGAGCACTTCCTCTTCGGCAAGATCGGCCGACCAGCCATAGGCCTCGGCCACAGCGGCATCGAGTTTCTCGTGCAGTTCCTTCAGGATCAGCACCAGCCCATCGTCGAAGATACGGCGCTCCTTCGTATCGAGATCGTCGGGCCTCGCCCCAGCCTTCAGCCGTTCCATTACATTATAGAGGCCGGTCAGCGTCAAATGCGCGTGATCGGCGAGCACGCGCTTTCGGTGGGCGTCGAGTTGCTCGGCAATAGTGCCAATCGCTCGCTTTTGATCGTCTGTCGCAATTGGGAACGGAAAGGGGTCGAAAGTTCGAGTCTTTGTGTAGACCGAATCATTCCCGACGCCGAGCCAGCCGCCTGTCCGGAGCGACCAAATAACATGTATACGGGAGCTGAGAGTTCCCAAAATGTAGGAGTCGTCCGTCGCAATTATAACTGCCTTGTCAACGCAAATAATGTTGGCATCGAGAAATTGGAAAATGCGGTGCCGTGCTGTATCGACGGTGGCGATGTATATATTCAAATCTGCCAACGCTGGCCGCAGCTCACGGCGGGGTTCGCCAAATATCCACCAATTGTCCCTATAGGTGGATCGATTATTAGCTTCCCGCACTGGCTTAACCGTGGCTAAAAGGTGCTGATATGCTGCGGGATACCGTGTACGAACCTCGTCCTGTGATAGTCCAAAAAAATCAATGACCATTTCTCCACGCGGCCGGTATGCGATGTCTCGGCCATTTCGGTACGGTCGGATGTGACCTTCTAAACCGGCGACTGTACCTAGCCCGAGATATGTGGCTATGCTTGTACTAACGATGAAGCCCTCTCCGTGCAGCTTGACGCCGTCATGCCCTAAGGACATGTTCGCTTTCAATTCCACGGCACCCGTCACATCCACCCCGACCGTCAGATCCGAATTGATCTTGCCGCGCTTTTCGTTGAACAAGATCACCGGGCTGTCGCTGTCGACCGCTTCCTCCGCAGTCACCTCCAAAAGCAGCCCATCCTTCTTGCCCGCTTCGGCCACAGTCATGGCGATACGCACCGCAGCGCTGTCCCGTGTCACCTTTGTCCATGGATGGTCGGGGACCGCCATGACGAGTGACAATGGCTTCTTCGTTTTGAGATACGGTTCCATCACCCGGCGCTGAAACACCTGGCTTATCGAATTTGTGGTGACGAAGCCGAAGCGCTTCAGCTCGCTCTTCGACTTCAGCAGAATTTCAGCCGCACGATCCCACCAGTACATGACGAAATCGGCACTCTCGTTCATGTGACCATGCGCTTTCCACAGCGCTTCGGCATATGCGGAGCCCATACGAGCGCGGATGTCCTTGCCGCCGACGAAAGGCGGATTTCCAACGATGTAATCAGCTTCGGGCCATTTTGGCCGTCGTGGATTTGGATAGACCTCCTTGCGGTCGACCACCTGCGGCATCGGATAACCGTCCCACAAAAGCACCGCATCCATGCACTGTATGTTTTTGAAAGCTTTTAGAATCGGCTCGGACGGCGCGATGCCCCGGTTACGGAAATGCCACTGCAGATGGCCAATCCAGAGAACCAACTCGGCAATGACGGCAGCACGTGGATTGAGCTCCATCCCAAGAAACTGATGGGGATCGACAGTGTGGCGGTCGAGCGCGAATGCCTCCTGCCCACCGAGATCGTTGATGGCTTCCAGTACCTCGCCCTCCAGGCGCTTCATCAACTCGAGCGAGACGTAGAGGAAATTGCCTGTTCCACAGGCTGGATCGAGCACCCGGGTGCTGCAGAGCTTGTCGTGATAGGCCTGCACCGTCTTGATGGCGGCTTCGTTCTTGCCTTCCGATTTCTGTCGATCGGCCGTGCTTCGTGCAATATCCCACTCTTCACGCAGCGGATCGATGACCGTTGCGATAACGAGACGTTCAACGTAAGCACGTGGCGTGTAGTGTGCGCCTAGTCTACGGCGGTCTGTTGGATCAAGCGCCTGCTCCAGGAAGGTACCAAATATTGCCGGCTCGACATCTCGCCAGTTATAGCCTGCTGCTGCTGCAAGCTCGCCGATTTCTTCCTTGGCCAGCTTAAGTGCACGACGGTTCTTGAAGAACGCGCCATTGAACTTCTTGACTTTCTCCCGAATGGTCGCGCTGAAGCCACCTTCATCCATAGCACGCCAGAGATCTTCCATCATGCCAGGAAAAATTTCCGGCTTCTGCACGCAGTCATGCAACAGGTTCTTGAAGCTATCCTCCGGCAGAAGCTCAACATCCTCTGCGAACATGGTGAAAAGAACCCGCATGAGGAACATGGCGACGTCTTCAGCCGCGTAACCCGCCTCCTCCAAAGCCAGTGAAACCTTGGCTATGCGCACCGCGATTTCGCGCGAGACCTTGGCTGCGTGCCGGGAGGGATCGAGTGACAGGGGGTCGGACCAGATCGCCTGCAACCGGCCACGCACATCATCATCGCGGAGATCTTCGAGATAGATACGGAATGAACGGCGATCGGGGAACTGATCGTAAGCCTTCCCATCGCGGCGGAAGTTTGAATAGACCTCGATACAATGTCCCACGTCGCAGACAAGCACGAAAGGCGGCGGTTCATGCGACACTGGCAACAGGCGAACATAGTTTTCCGCCTGAGCGCGGGCATTCATCATCAGCACGTCCCAGGATCGATTGGCGCTCGCACGGCGGCCGCGGGGCGCGATCTCTATACCGGGAAGCTGGGGCGCGTCGCTCACTTTCTTAAAGGCTTATCCCGTTCGCACAGGGAAAGCCAATATATGGTGGCGGTTATGTTCATGATTTCATCCTGCCTGTCCGACATGACGTGGGTTCAGATGTGCAGATTCGATGGACGATGTCGATTGACAGCCACGTCGTTTGAGACAACCATTTTATGGTCGGTTCAATCGGAGGCGTATTTATGAAGTCTGAATTAAAATGGCTACTTCGTTGCGTGCCATACATGTGCGCGATTAGTGCAGGTGCTGCCGCTCTAGCGGTTCCGGCCGTGCGTGCGCAAGCATCGGCCGGAATAATCGATCATTCTGGTATCAATGTTGCAGCGTTCCTGTTCGGTATTGCCGCAATGGTCTACGGATTGATCGGTCTCAGGAAAGAAACTGTTGATCCACAGCAGCCGAAAACGAACCCGGAAATTTAGTACGATCCTCTACTAGCCGTCGTGATCAAATACTAAACTCTCTCACCAATGTTGTTCTCTTCGAATCTTGCGGAATGTGGCGAAGATAGCCTTTTTCAATTTCGCCGGGATCGAGCGGCGGCGGATGGACATACCGCCTTGTGTTGCGCTCCTCACCTGGTCGTCTCGGTGGCAGTGCGGAACGGCGCGGCATCTTTCGCCGATATTTCCATCTCTTCTCGCTCCGCCGAACTTCGGCGAGTGCTTCGAAGATATCGCAACCGTGTTCCACGGCGTAGTCCTTGGCGCGGTCGAGCCTGTCAGGCCTGACCATGGCGAGAACCTGATCCTCGTGCGCCTTCTTCCACTCCCGCGTGTCGCCGACGATGTCGCGCCATGTCGTTCGGCCGATCCGCTGGCCGAGACCGAGGATGGTGTCGACGTTTGTCTGGAAATGTCGGCGGCGGTTCCAGCGGAAGACGAACTCGTTGGCGTAGATGTCGACGTGCTTGTCGCGGACACCATGATACGTCCCGTAGCTCCACCGCTTGAAATTGGCGAAGAGGCGGTGCACCCACGGGAGGACCTCATGCGCAGGCGGTGCATCGACGGCGCTCAGGTTGATCGCTTGGTGACCACGATCTTCCAACCTCCTGTAGGCAGTGTTGCCGTCGGTGAGGAGCAGGCTGCCGACGGCGGTGTTGTCCCGGATGAAGGCGTGCAGGCTCTCGCGATTGATGTTGACGATACGCTGCAGCCGACAACGCGCAGGGTACTTTCCCGCTTCCACCTCCACCGCTCCAATCATGAAAATCTTGCCGATGGGGCTACGGCCCTGACCGCCACCGTCTGGTTCGTCCTTGCGGCGGAACGGCACGTTGGTCTCGTCGATCTCGATGATGCCACGAAGCGGACGCCTGTCGGGATCGACCATTGCCCGCCGGAGCTTGTGAAGTAGAAGCCAAGCGGTCTTGTAGCTGCCGAGGCCCAGCTTCGGCTGAAGTTGAAGGGCGGACATCCCGTTCGAATGGGTGGCGAGAAGGTAGGCTGCCAGGAACCAGATGCGGAGCGGGAGATGCGTGCCATGCATCACCGTTCCGGCGATGAGCGAGGTCTGGTGGCGGCAACCCGTGGCGGTCCGCGTTCCGTCGTCATCAACGACGACACCCTGGCATTCCCAGACCCATGGTCGAGCTTCGAGACGCCAGGCGCGGTTCCCTCCACAACGCGGGCATCGGAAGCCGCTCTTCCAGCGCTTCTTCGCCAGATAATCTGCGCAGGCGTAATCGTCGGCGAAGTCCGAGGTGAACTTCTCCAGCGATGGAGGCTTGTCGTTCGCCCAGCGTGTCGGAAACAGGCTCTCGCTCATGCTCTCCCCTTATCGCAGGAGGGGAGAGGAGTCATTTTGCAACGCTAGATGTGGTTAATACCTGTGCGAACGGGATAAGCCATCTTTCTTATCGCCAAAAAACCGGCTTTGCTTGGCTTCCAGTACGAAGCAATCTTGCTTGTAGAGGTCGATGCGTTTGGTCGATGACGAGCCGTCGCGACCGATTTCCCGGACAGCTCGCTCAAACACATAGCCGTTGTTTTCGGTGCTCGCAGAGGCCGGATCGGCGTGCGGAAGATCAAGTAGATCGCAAAGCTCCGTCAGAAACAGCGCATAGTTTGCACGCTCCTGGCCGCCTTCCTGGCCTTGCCAGCGGCTGATGAATAGATCGACCTTCGATTGCATGTCTGATTCTGCCCCGCGTTCAATTCCTGTTTTACGACGTAAGGCTCGACTCGCAAGCAGTCCGTATCTATAAAAGGGATCGCCCCCAAAACTAAATCCCCACAGCCCCCTTGATCAGGGCCTTGGCATCCTCGCTATCCCAGGCAGCCGGCCCATTCATCGCGGAGATCAGGCAGCCTTTACCGTCGATCAGCAGCGTCACGGGAAGGCCAAACGCCAACCCTTCCTTTTTCAGGCTGTTGAAGACTTCGATCGTGTTGTCGCGATAGAACTGCAGCGCGTCGACGCCGATTTCGCTGAGAAAGCCCTTCGGCTTCTCGTCGTCCCCGGTATCAATGTTGACAGGCACGACCTGGAACTTTTCGCTGCCCAACTCCTTCTCGAGTGCATTCAGCGCCGGCATCTCCTCCCGGCACGGCACGCACCATGTCGCCCAGAGATTGAAGAGCACGGTCTTGCCGGCAAAGTTGTCGAGCGTCATAGGCTTGCCGTCGGCACCCTTGAAGGCAATCGTCGTGAGCTTCCTGTGCTGGTCGGGAGCGACCATGGCGGCCACCTGCCCCTTGAGCAACGGCGCAATCCGGGTTGCGATTTCCTTTGTCGTCGCGCATTCGCCCGACGCTGTTTGCGTCCCGCCATTGCCAGACCCGGCTTCCCTGATGTAAACCGCTGCCGCACCGGCAATAATGCCTGCGACGGCCGCGATCCCGATCAGCTTCAGGGATGGCAGGCGCAGGGGCGTTCTTGTCGTCATTTCATTCTCCGAGACACGCGTTCTTCAAGGCAGGCATCTTCATGGCCGACAGCACGGACACCAAATCCTCCAACCAGATGTGGGGCGGCCGTTTCGCCTCCGGTCCAGATGCGATCATGGAGGAGATAAATGCCTCGATCGGTTTCGACAAGAAGCTGTTTGCCCAGGACATCCGCGGCTCGATCGCCCATGCCACCATGCTTGCCCACCAGGGCATCATTTCGGCCGAGGATAAAGACAAGATCGTTCAAGGGCTAAACACGATCCTGTCAGAAATCGAGAGCGGCAATTTCGAATTCTCGCGCAAGCTCGAAGACATTCACATGAATGTCGAAGCCCGTCTCGCAACGCTGATCGGCCCGGCCGCCGGTCGTCTCCACACTGCCCGCTCGCGCAACGACCAGGTGGCGCTCGATTTCCGCCTCTGGGTCAAGGAAGAGCTGCAGAAAACGGAGCGGATGCTGACGGACCTCATCGCCGCGTTCCTGGACCGTGCCGAAGAGCATGCCGAGACCGTCATGCCGGGCTTCACACACCTGCAGACCGCCCAGCCCGTCACCTTCGGCCATCACTGCATGGCCTATGTCGAGATGTTCGGCCGCGACCGTTCGCGCGTGCGCCACGCCATCGAGCATCTGGACGAGAGCCCGATCGGCTCGGCTGCCCTTGCCGGCACCGGATATCCGATCGACCGCCACATGACGGCCAAGGCGCTCGGCTTCCGCGAGCCGACTCGCAACTCGATCGACACCGTCTCCGACCGCGATTTCGCCATCGAGTTCCTGGCGCTGGCAGCCATCTGCAGCATGCACCTGTCGCGCCTGGCCGAAGAGATCGTCATCTGGTCGACGCCGCAGTTCGGCTTCGTGCGTCTCTCGGATGCCTTCTCCACCGGCTCCTCGATCATGCCGCAGAAGAAGAACCCGGATGCCGCCGAACTGGTACGCGCCAAGACCGGCCGCATCAACGGCTCGCTGATCGCGCTCCTGACCATCATGAAGGGTCTGCCTCTCGCCTACTCCAAGGACATGCAGGAAGACAAGGAACAGGTCTTCGACGCCGCAGAAAGCCTGGAACTGGCCATCGCCGCCATGACCGGCATGGTTCGCGACCTGACGATCAACACCGCCCGCATGAAGGCTGCGGCCGGCTCCGGCTATTCGACCGCGACCGACCTTGCCGACTGGCTGGTGCGCGAAGCTGGCCTGCCGTTCCGCGACGCCCACCACGTGACGGGTCGCGCCGTGGCGCTGGCCGAGAGCAAGGGTTGCGACCTAGCCGAACTGCCGCTTGCCGATCTGCAGGCAATCAACTCTGCGATCACGGACAAGGTCTACGACGTCCTGACGGTCGAGGCGTCGGTTGCCAGCCGCAAGAGCTTCGGCGGCACCGCTCCCTCGGAAGTGCGCAAGCAGATCGCCTACTGGCGCGCTCGCAACTGACCTCAACAATCAGGGTGCACAAGGTGGATAAACTTCGCTATGAAGGTGTCCACCCGTGCCGCTTCCCAAGAGGAATTCCATGCAGACCAGCTTGCCGCAGTTCATCCGCCTGACGGTTGTTTTCGCCGTGATCGGCCTTGCCGTTGCCGGATGCGGCCGCAAAGGGGATCTCGATCCGCCAAGCGCACAGGCAACGAAGGGTGGCGATTCGTCGAAACCGACGAAACAGCCCGGCACCGTAGACCGGCCCTTCATCCTCGATCCGCTTCTGTAACAGGCTACTCCAGTGAACCATTTCGAGTATCGCGACGGCATCCTCTACGCCGAGAACGTTCCCGTTCCCGAGATCGCCAAGGCTGTCGGCACACCTTTCTACGTCTATTCCACAGCGACGCTCGAGCGCCATTACAAGGTCTTCTCGCAAGCCTTCAGCGATGTCGACTCCATGGTCTGCTATGCCATGAAGGCGAATTCGAACCAGGCCGTCCTGAAGACGCTCGGCAATCTCGGCGCCGGCATCGACGTGGTCTCCGAGGGTGAGCTTCGCCGCGCGCTGGCAGCCGGCGTCCCGGCCAACCGCATCATGTTCTCCGGCGTCGGCAAGACGCCGCATGAGATGGACTATGCGCTCGAGGCCGGCATCTACTGCTTCAACGTCGAATCCGAGCCGGAGCTCGAAATCCTCAACCAGCGCGCCATCAAGGCCGGCAAGAAGGCACCCGTTTCCTTCCGCATCAATCCCGATGTCGATGCCCGCACGCACGCCAAGATCTCGACCGGCAAGAAGGAAAACAAGTTCGGTATTTCCTGGGAACGCGCCCGCGCTGTCTACGCACGCGCAGCAAGCCTTGAGGGCATCGAAGCCAACGGCATCGACATGCATATCGGCAGCCAGATCACCGAGTTGCAGCCCTTCGACGACGCCTTCAAGCTGCTGCGCGAGCTGGTCAGCACGCTGCGCGCCGACGGCCACGACATCCACCATGTCGATATCGGCGGCGGCCTCGGCATTCCCTACAAGGATGACAACAACCCGCCGCCGCTGCCCGACGCCTATGCCGCGATCGTCAAGAACCAGCTGCGCGAGCTGAACTGCAAGATCGTCATGGAGCCCGGCCGCCTGATCGTCGGCAATGCCGGCATCCTGGTGACCGAAGTGCTCTACGTGAAGGACGGCGGCGAAAAGACTTTCGTCATCGTCGATGGCGCCATGAACGACCTCATCCGCCCGACGCTCTACGAAGCCTATCACGAGATCCGCCCGGTCGTGATCTCCGCCGCCAATGCGCCGCGGATCAAGGCCGATGTCGTCGGCCCTGTCTGCGAGACCGGCGATTACCTGGCGCTCGACCGCGAAATGGCGATGCCGAAGTCGGGCGATCTCTTCGCCGTGAGCTCCGCCGGTGCCTATGGCGCGGTGCAGGCCGGCACTTACAACAGCCGTTTGCTGGTGCCGGAAGTGCTGGTCAGGGGCAGCGAATTCCACGTGATTCGTCCGCGCAGGACCTACGAGGAACTCATCGCCCTCGATTCCGTGCCCGCCTGGCTCGACTAAGACGATCATCACTTTTTGGCGAATGCGGCGTGAAAAACAGCCATAACAG
The DNA here is from genome assembly GCA_900489925.1 of Hyphomicrobiales bacterium. Taxonomy (GTDB): domain Bacteria; phylum Pseudomonadota; class Alphaproteobacteria; order Rhizobiales; family Rhizobiaceae; genus Rhizobium. The sequence continues at coordinate 61,334 of UEHQ01000009.1, forward strand.
GCGGCGCGCCCTCGCCTTCGCCACAAAGAATGCTATCCTTTTCCCGAGAGCGAATTGCCCCGCAATCGCCGGAAGCGCCCTCTGCCCCGTAAACGCCAGACCGCGGAGACCGGATTGAAGAAGAGCTCCAGCAGGGACAAGACTGGTGCATTTGCCCTAAGGCCGTCGTTGGCGCGGCTGGTTGCCGCAAAGCGCTTTCTGGCGCGTCTTGTCCTGCTCTTGGAACAGATCCTGCCTGCCGTTCTGCCGCTCTTGTCGGTCGTCGCGCTATATCTCGCAGCATCGTGGTTCGGCATTTTCCGCCTGACGCCCGATTGGGCGCGGCTGACGCTTCTCGGTATTTTCGCCCTTGCATGCCTCGTCGCACTCTTCCCGTTGCGCAAGCTGCATTGGCCGACCGCGGCAAGTGCCGACCGTCTGCTCGAAGAGCGGAATGGCTTGCACCACCAACCGGTCACCGTTCAGGAAGATGAGCCTGCCTTCGACACCCCCTTCGCGCGCGCTCTGTGGCGCGAGCACCAGACGCGCATGGCGGAAAAGATTGCCACGCTCGACGCCGGTTTTCCGCAGCCGGACATTGCTGCCCACGACCGCTGGGCATTGCGCGCCGTGCCCGTGCTCCTCTTGTCTGTTGCGTTCGCCTACTCACTCTCCAGCAGCGGCGGGTCGATCGCGGATGCATTTCTGCCGCGCCCCGAGGCGCCGGCGACCGATCCTGCCGTGCGCATCGACGCCTGGATCACGCCACCGGCCTATACCGGCCGCGCACCGATCTACCTGACCACCACGGGCACCGAACAAGCTCCTATCAGCATCCCGCAACTCTCGAATCTCACTGTCCGCATAAGCGGCGGCAAAGCCGACGAAAAGGTCGTCTTCAAGCGGGAAGACGGGCGGACGATGGAGATCGCTGCCGAAGGCGACGCCAAGCCGCAAGCAACGCCGAATGAGGCAAAGCCCGAGGGTGCGCCGGCGCCGACCTTTGCCAGCACGCACCTGATGAAGATCGAGGAAAACGGATCGCTGCTCGTCAATGGCCGCAGCTGGACCTTCGACGTCATCCCCGACAAGGCACCCGAGATCGCGTTCAACGGAATGCCGAAGCAGACCGTCAACGGCGCGCTGGAAATCGGCTTTACCGTCAAAGATGACTACGGCGTTCAGGAAGCCCATGCCCAGATCCTGCCGGTTGAATCCGACCCGGCGGCAATCCCTCTATATCCGCTTCCGGACTATCGCCTCGACGTTCCGCGGCGCAATTCGCGCGACGCCAAGGGCGTGACCAGCAAGAACCTGACCGAGCACCCCCTCGCCGGCAAGCGGGTGAGCATCACCCTGATTGCCAAGGATGCCGCCGGGCAGACAGGACGCAGCCCGCCATACGAAATGACGCTGCCGATGCGTCCCTTCAACGAACCGCTTGCGGCAGCCGTCGCCGAGGAGCGACAGGTATTTGCCCTCGATACCCGCAAGATGCCGGAGGCAATTGCCCTCAACGAGGCGCTGACGATCCGCCCCGAAGAAACGATTCCGAAGCTGACCAATTACCTGCTGCTGCAATCCGCGCTGACGCGCATGAAGCTGGCAAAGGGCGAGGAAGCGCTGAAGGACACCGCCGACTACCTCTGGGACATCGCCATCGGCATGGAAGATGGAGACCTCTCCCAGGCAGAACGCAACCTGCGCAACGCCCAGCAGAACTTGGCCGATGCCCTGCAGCGCAATGCACCGGACGCCGAGATCAAAAAGCTCATGGACGAGCTACGCAAGGCGATGCAGGACTACATGAAGGAGCTCGCCCAGCGCATGCAGAATGCGCCGACGCAGCCCAACCAAAGCGCCCAGAACATTCTTCGCCAACAGGACCTCGAACGGATGATGGACCAGATCGAGAATCTGGCGCGTTCCGGCAACCGCGACGCAGCACAGCAAATGCTGTCGGAGCTGCAGCGGATGATGAACAACCTCCAGGCCGGCAGGCCGCAGCAGGGACAGCAGCAAGGGCGCGACAACAGCGAGATGCGCCAGCAGATGGACAAGCTTGGCCAGATCCTGCGCGACCAGCAGAAGCTGATGGAAGAAACCTTCAAGCTGGATCAGCAACTGAAGGATCGCATGCAGCGCGGCGATCCGGATATGGGCATGAACGATCCGCTCCTGAACGACATGCCGATGGATAATGACGGCCTGCCGGAGGACCAGCAGCAGCAGGGCCAGCAGAACCAAAAAGGCCAGTCCCCCTCCGATCAGATGACGGAGGAGCAGTTGCGCGACGCGCTCAAGCAGCTGCAGTCGCGTCAGGATCAACTCGGCAAGCAGCTCGGCGAACTGCAAAAGGGCCTCGGCGACATGGGCATGAAGCCCGGCTCCGGCTTTGGGCAGGCGCAGCGCGAGATGGAAGGTGCTGGACGCGAACTCGGCCAGGGCCACGGCGAACCCGCCATCCAGGGGCAGGGACGCGCTCTTGAAGCCCTCCGTCAAGGCGCACGCGACATGATGAGCCAGATGATGCAGGCACAGCAGGGCCAGAACCAGGGTCAGGGGCCGCAGGGTCAGGTTGGTCGGGGAGACCAGAACGGTCGCGATCCGCTCGGACGGCCGCGCAGGGCCGACGGTCCTGATTTCGGCGACCAGGTCAAGGTGCCGGACGAGATCGATGTCCAACGCGCTCGCGAGATCCTGGATGCAATCCGCGAAAAGCTCGGCAACAATCCGCCGCAGGAGATGGAACGCCGCTATCTCGAGCGCCTGCTCGATATTCAGTAGGCATCTCAGTTTCGGTCGGCCGCGCCATCACAACCGCGTGAAAATCCACAACCGAAGGCCGCGTGGTACCTATCTCTGCTACGGCGCGAAGAAACGCGCCGCTCGACAAGCGTAGAGGGTATTCCCATGAAGACGGAATGGAAGCTGATCGCAACCGCCGCTCTCGGCCTTGGCATCGCCTTGAGCACAGCGGATGCAATGGACATCACCGGATTTGGAACTACTCATAGCGGCGGGAGAAATATCGCCGCTGAAAACTACTCATCGAGCCGACCCCAAGCGGGCGCGCCCGACTACCTGACGACGGGAAGTATCTCCGGCGGCGAAATGAGACGTCCGGCTGATTGCCCACCACCACCAAGACCGGGCTCCCTGCGTACGCAGGGCGGCAACAGCGGCGCCAGCCAGAACATGGCCTGCCCGGACTACCAGTGACCGCAGGATAAATCGCTCGCCACCGCTTTCTTCCCGGAAGGCGGTGGCTCTCAGGTGCGCCGCATTGACAAAGCTTGCAAGCGCATATAGCGCCAAGGATCGATTGAGAGACACTCTGCCTCCACACCCCAAGCTTCGTAAGGTTTCCGAAACAAGCGACTAGTGATAGCGACTCGATGCCAATTCTCTTCAAGACGACAATCGGTGAAAACGCGGCATTCGAATTGATCGGAAATGCCCTGGCGGGCCACGGCAGCGACTACGACGGCTATATGAACGTTGTGGCCGACGAGGGAGAGCAAACGCTGACCTGGGCGCCGGGGGCACATCCCGAACAGTTCCAGGCCGAGATCACCGAAATCCTCCGCGCAACATGGGATATCAGCCGCTTCTGGATCATCTACGAGCGGCGGGATGACCGACAGGATGCCACAGCGAACGAGATCCGCAATGCGGCGTTCAAGCTGACGCGTGGCTATAGCAGCGTGGTCGTCGTGACGCTCAGCTTGCTATCCAAGCATGACGGCGCCTCGGATATCGAGCTGATCTTCGTCTGCTTTCAGCAAGACTTCCAGCGTAGGAATTTCCGGGTGCGCTACGAAGGAAAGTTCATCCCCGACCAGCCCTGAGGGCCGGCGGGGCAAATCCTGTCAGTTTTCGGTGGTCAGGCGGCCAAGGCGCGCGCCACGGCCTTGCGGATATCCGGCAAGGCAAAAGGCTTCGACACGACATCAACGATCTTTTCAGCAAGATCATCCGCCCGCTCGCGCTGTTCGGCATAGCCGGTCATCAGCAGGATCTTCAGGGCTGGGAAAGCCGACTTGGCCTGGTGCGCAAGCTCAATGCCGTCCATGACGGGCATCCGGATGTCGGAAAGCAGAAGGTCGTAGACGCCGTCTCTCAGCTTTTCCAGTCCCTCCGCACCGTCAGCGGCTTCCTCGGTCTCATGACCGTCAAGACGCAAAGCGCGGGCTACGAAAGAACGCAGGGAATCCTCGTCTTCCGTAATCAGAATTTTTGCCATGGTGTGCACTGCTCCGTTTCATGCCCTGCAACGGAAATCACACGACTTTCCTTTGCGATCGGTAAACGGCGGCAAGCGATGGACGGGATGGTTAACAACCCGTCTTGTTCCGGCACATTCAGGCGTCGCCGGTGACGACGCCGACAAAGGGAAGCTCGCGGAACGCGTAGGCGACGTCCATGCCGTAGCCGACCACGAAATAGTCCGGGCACTCGAAACCGACATAGTCGGCCTCCAGCTTCTCCTTGCGCTTCACGCTCTTGTCGAGCAGCACCGCGATCGTGACGTTGCGGGCGCCACGCTCATACAGCAGCTCCTTGGCAAACAGCAGCGTACGGCCGGATTCGAGAATGTCATCGATCAGGAGAACGTCGCGGTCCTTCACATCGCTGTCGATGTCCTTGACGATCCGCACGCCCTGGGAAACCGTGCCGGTGCCATAGCTGGACAGGGTAATAAACTCGACTTCAGGCGCCAGACCGCTGTCGTGCAAGGCACGGATCAGGTCTGCCGCAAAAATGAAGGAGCCCTTGAGAACCGCGATAACCAGGAGATCCTTGGTGGGTCCCTGCGCGATCTGCTTTGCAATCGCGTGATTGCGCTCGGCAATCTGCTCGGCAGTGAAGAGGGGTTCGATGTTCTTTCCGCGCACGACGGGCATTAACGCTTGCTCCATGAAAACAAGCACAAGCCGTTACCACAAACAGCGCGGCGAAACACCCCTTACGGCATGAAGGAGAGCCGGACTTCCGGCATTTTTCCACCGGCATACTGCACTCTCGTGGAAAAACCGCGGCTCTGTCCCCCGTAGATGACATCAATCGGCGGGTTGATGATGACACTCGCGGTCAACTGATCGTCCGAGACGAGGTCGGCGCGGATCGGCCGCACGATTTGGGTGGTACCGCTCGCATTGTCGATGATGCCGTTGATCAGAAGCACGCGCATCCCGTTGGCATCGCGCTGAGTGGCAGTGACGTGCGTGAAATGCAGCGGCGTCCCGGCAATCGCGACATCCGGCTGGGAGAGGCTGGAGAAACCTCCGGAGAGGCTGAAGGCAAGAACCGACAGCGCAAGCACAAGCCCTGCAAAGCTTTTTGCGGATGCCTGCTGCAACCAAGACTCGCCGACGCGCAACATCGACGACCAGAGACCGAGGCGGGGTGTACTGCGCTGCCGGTTGTCATTGGTTCCGCGGGTGCGAAATTCCTGCGGTCGACCTGTTCCGATCACCACGAATTCGGCATCGGCGACATCGACGGGATGACTTTGGCGCACTTCGCGTTTCGCTGGTTCCGGCGGCAGGAAATCGTAGATCCGGCTCGATGGCTGGCGTTTGAACGACGAGGATGTCATGATGACGGCCTTTCCGGTGTCCACATGGTTTCGGGCCGGACGGGAAATCCGGCATTGAAACGAATCCTGCTCAGTCGTAAATTTTATTGGTTAATGCTTCGCAAAGATCGCCATCAAAGCGGCGCCTTTTCAGCGAAATTTACCGCTTGTTAACGGAGTTGGTTAACAAGTCCTGCGGTGACACAACAAAAGACTGAGCTGCCCGTTGATCCACTTCGAGAACGTCGGTTTGCGCTATGGAATGGGACCGGAAATTCTCCGGGATCTGACCTTCGACATCCCGAAGAAATCCTTCCAGTTCCTGACCGGTCCCTCCGGCGCCGGCAAAACGACGTTGCTCCGGCTTCTGTTTCTGTCGCTGCAACCGACACGCGGCCTGATCCGCATGTTCGGACGTGACATTTCGGATATCCCGCGACCGGAATTGCCGCTCCTGCGCCGCCGCGTCGGCATCATCTTCCAGGAGTTCCGCCTCCTCGATCACCTGACCACCTATGAGAACGTGGCCCTGCCGTTGCGGGTGCGCGGCAAGGACGAGAGCTCCTATAAGACGGATGTGCTCGAACTGTTGAAATGGGTCGGCCTTGGCGAGCGGATCAACGTGCTGCCGCCCGTCCTGTCGGGCGGTGAAAAACAGCGCGCCGCCATCGCCCGCGCCCTGATCGACCGCCCGGAGATCCTGCTTGCGGACGAACCCACCGCCAACGTCGATCCACCGATGGCGCGCCGCTTGCTCAATCTTTTCCTCGAATTGAACCGCCTCGGTACCGCCGTCGTGATCGCCACCCACGATCTGACGTTGATGGATCAGGTGGAAGCCCGCCGAATGATCCTGTCGGAAGGGCATCTCGATATCCATGACTGAGCCAACACCCCGCCCGTCTGCACAGACTGCAGGACAAGACCGGAAACGGCCCGAGCTGAAGGTGCGCCCGACCGCGGCAATTCTTCCGTCGGCCAACATCCAGGGCAATGCGCTGATGGTGGTGATCGCCATCATGGCCTTCCTTGCCTGTCTGACCCTTGGCGGCGTCAGCATGGTGCGCTCGACCGCTGCCAGCTGGGAAAGCCAGATCTCTCGCGAGATCACCATCCAGATCAAGCCGGATGACGGGCTGGACATGGACAAGGCGCTGGCCCAGGCGCGCGAGATCGCGCTCACCTTCGTCGGCACAAAGGATGGCCAGATCGTCGATGAAGCCGCGACGGCGCGCCTGCTCGAGCCATGGCTGGGCGCTGGCCTTGATATCAAGGAACTTCCGGTTCCCCGCCTCGTCATCGTCACCATCGACGAAAGCAATCCCCCGGATTTCGAAGCCATGCGCTCGCTGCTGAAGGAAAGCATCCCGCAATCGTCGCTCGATGACCACCGCACCTGGGTCGATCGTCTCGTTTCGATGGCTCACACGACCGTATTGATCGGCACCGGCATACTTTTGCTCGTCTTCTCCGCCATGGTGCTGACGGTCGTTTTCGCCACGCGCGGGGCGCTGTCCGGCAATCGGCATATCGTCGAGGTCCTGCATTTCGTCGGCGCGGAAAGCTCGTTCGTCGCCACCGAATTCCAGAAGCATTTTCTCAAGATCAGCCTCAAGGGATCGGCAGTCGGCAGCGCGCTTGCTGCACTGTTCTTCCTCAGCGCCGGGTTCCTGCAGAGCCGTACGCTGGCGACGCCGCAGACGGATCAGGCGACAGCCCTGTTCGGCACCTTCTCGGTCGGCGCACTGGGCTATGCCGGCATATTCGCCACGATGATCGTTATCGCCCTTCTCACCACCGTCACCGCCCGGCTGACCGTCATGCAGACGATCTACGAAATCGACACGTTGCGCTCCGATCCGACGCGCGCCGATGGGCTGACCAATTGAAACTTCCGATGCTCATTTTGCCATGAAAGCGTCTGTTCGCTGCCTCAATCTGGGTATATTTTTTGATTCATGAGCATGATCCGCATGTCGCGCAATATGATTCGCCCCAAAACGGAGCTTAATCGCTTCGGCAGCGAACCTGCGCGCCGCGGTCCCGTACGTCGGACATTGCGCTGGGGCGGCTTCGCGTTCGTCATCATTGCAGCGATCATATTCGGCGGATTCCTGCGCTTCGCCGACTCGGTCACGACCTTGAAACCGCCTGTGGAACCGCGCGCCGATGCAATCGTCGTTCTGACGGGCGGCTACCAGCGCATCGACCAGGCCGTGGAACTGCTTCAGAAAGGCGCCGGAAAGCGCCTTCTCATCTCCGGTGTTCATCCCACGACGACGAGCGCGCAGATCCGCAAGATGACCCAGGCGACGCCGGAGCTTTTCTCCTGCTGCGTCGACATTGGCTATGACGCGCTCGACACCATCGGCAATGCTGAGGAAGCATCGAACTGGATCCACGCGAAAGGCTACAAGAGCGTTCTCGTCGTGACCAACAACTACCACATGCCGCGCAGCCTCGCCGAACTTGCCTATGTCGACCCCGAGACGCAATTCATCCCCTACCCGGTCGTCAACACCGACCTGAAGACCAGCAACTGGTTCACCGACCCCAATGCCATGCGGGTGATGCTCGCGGAATACGGCAAGGTGCTTCTCGCGGGCGCCCGAAATCTGACCGGCCTCGGTCGCCATCCCGGCCTGCGCTCGGCCACTCCTGCCGGACAAAGCTGATCACCGCTTTTTATGACGGCCAAATTCGTGTAGGACGGCGCAACCGCCATCCGTGCGGACACTGGCCTCGGGAAATTTCATGATCGCCCTGCGTTCCGTTCTCTTCAACACGATCTTCTACGCCAATCTCATCATCCGGATGATCGTGCTATCGCCCTATTATTTCCTGGCGCCCCGCAAGGCTGCCTATCAAATCCCCAAGAACTGGGCGCTATCGAACCACTGGCTGATGGAAAAGATCGTCGGGACCACCTTCGAGATCGAGGGCATGGAGAACCTGCCCGACGGCGGCTACATCCTCGCCCCGAAGCATCAGTCGTTCTGGGACACCTACGCACTGCTGCCCTGGCTGAAGGATCCGGTCTACATCCTCAAGCGCGAGCTGATGTGGATCCCGCTGTTTGGCTGGTACGCCAAGAAGCAGCGCATGATCCCGATCAACCGCGGCGCGCGCGGCAAGGTGATGGTCGAGGCCATGAAGCGGACGAAGGAAGAGCTCGCGACCGGTCGCCAGCTGATCATCTATCCTGAAGGCACGCGCCGCCCGCCGGGCGCCGAACCGGTCTATAAATACGGCATCGCTCGCATGTATCGCGACCTCCAGCTGCCGGTCGTGCCTGTTGCCATGCAGCCTGGCCTGTTCTGGCCGCGCCGGAGCACCATGCGCTATCCCGGCCACTTCAAGGTCAGGATCTTGCCGCCGATCCATCCGGGCATGGATCCTGACGAATTCTTCGCCCACCTGATCGATGTGACGGAACGGGCAAGCGACGAACTGCTGATTGACGCGGCCGAGCGCAATCCCGAGCTGCCGCTGCCGCCCACAGCCGTGGAGCGGCTGGCGGAACTACGCAAGGCCAGCGCGGCGACGGCCTGAGATCAGGCCGCCCGCAACCGCTCGACTTCGCCGACGACCTGCTCCAGCCAGTGGTCCCGAATGCCCATTTCCTTGAGATGCGCCAGTGTGTTGAACACATAGGCGTCGTTTGGCCCCGACTGGCCCTGAGCCTCGTGAACGATCCGCGCAGCGGCATGCGCATCAAGCGCACCGCCGTACTGCACGTGATTGCGATCGACGATGTAGGCGACGGCCTTGACGTTTCGCCCACCCTCGAGCTGCAGCCTCACGTTGCGTTCGAGATAAACGTTGGTCACGAGCTCGCGCGCGCGCAGATACTTGATGACATCGTCCCACAGGTCGGCGCCGATGCGGAACGCCATGCCGCGGCATGAGCCGCCGCGGTCGAGCCCCAGTACGAGGCCGGGATTTTGCTGCGTTCCCCGATGCACCCAGGAGCGAACGCAAAGCGACCGGCGATAGCCGTAAACAAGCGCTTGAGACCGCTCAACAAAGTCGAAGCCCGGATTCCACATGAGCGATCCGTAGCCAAACACCCAAAATTCGTCCATATCGCACGCCAGACCGAGATTCCCATTCGCGATTCACCATTGGAGAACATCATGTCAGCGTCAAGCCCAACCCGCAGCGGCAGGAAATTCTGGTTGCTGGGTGGTGGCATCGTTCTGGTGATCGCCATCTACGCAGGCGGCTGGTTCTACGCCGCCTCGGAGCTCAAGACCACCGTCCTGAAGGCGATCGCGCCCCGCGACGCCGCCGGCGTGACTGGCGAATGCGCCGACATCGATTTCCGTGGTTTCCCCTTCCGCATCGGTATGTTCTGCTCGAAGGTCGATGTTGACGACAACGTCAACGGCGTTTCGGCAAGCTTCGGCGCGCTCCGCTCGGCAGCCCAGGTCTATGCGCCTGGCCATATCGTCTGGGAGCTCGATTCGCCGGCGGAGATCCGCAACACTCATGGCCTGTCCGTCAACGCGCAATGGGAAAGCCTGCAGTCGAGCCTAGTCACGAAGTTCAAGGGCATCGACCGCTCCTCCACAGTCATCGAAGGGCTGAAGGCAACGGCCGTCTCCTCCGAAACCGGCCAGACGATCAACTTCAACGCCGCGCACACGGAAATTCATCTCCGTCAAAACGGCGCCGATCTCGACGCCGCCATTTCGGTGACGGATTCCAAGACCGATATCAAAGACTGGCCGCAGGTCTTTCCCCAGCTCTCGGCGAGCGCCGACGTTACGCTGGTCGACAAGGCGGGCATGATCGACGGCAGTGACCGGCAGGGCCTTCGCGGCGCAAGCGGCGAATTGCGCAAGGCCGTGGCCGACATCGGCGACGGCAAGGTCATGACGCTGAGCGGACCCTTCTCCTTCGACGAGAACGGCTATCTCTCGGGCAAGTTCAAGCTGGAAATCGAGCGCCTCGGACCATGGCGCGACAGCGTCAAGAAGACCTTCCCGGACATTGCCAAGACCGTCGATACCGCAGCCAAGCTGCTGAAGGCCCTGGCAGGCGGCGGCGACAAGGTTTCCGTCGACCTCGTCGTCGCGCGTGGCAACGCCACCGTGAGCGGTTTCATCCCGCTCGGTGCGATCCCGCCGATCTGAAGATCAGGGTTTCTTGTCGAGCGGGTGCGGACGTCCGAAGTCCGGCGCATCGACATCCTGGCCAGCCTGGATGATCGAACGACGTACGGCACGGGTGCGGGTAAAGAGATCGAAGATCTTGTCGCCCTCGCCCCAGCGGATCGCACGCTGCAGGTAGGCCAGATCCTCGGAAAACCGCGCCAGCATCTCAAGGATCGCATCCTTGTTGTGCAGGCAGACGTCGCGCCACATGGTCGGATCCGATGCCGCAAGACGCGTGAAGTCGCGAAAGCCGGAGGCGGAATACTTGATCACTTCCGATTCCGTCACCGTCTCCAGATCGTCCGCCGTGCCGACGATGTTATAGGCGATGAGATGCGGCAGGTGAGAAACGATCGCCAGCACCTTGTCATGGTGCTCCGGGTCCATCTCGTCCACCTTGGAACCAAGCGTCTCCCAGAAATGGCGCAGCGTCTTCAGGGCCGTTTCGTCGGTTCCGGCAAGCGGCGTGAAGATGCACCAGCGACCTTCGAACAATCCAGGAAAGCCGGCGTCCGGTCCCGACTTTTCCGTCCCGGCCAGCGGATGGCCGGGAATGAAATGGACATTCTCGGGCATATGCGGCGCCATCTGCGCGATGACAGAGGCTTTCGTCGAACCGACATCGGTCACGATTGCGCCCGGCTTCAGGCTGCTCGCGATTTCCTTGGCAACGCTTTCGGACGCCCCGACGGGCACCGACACGATGATCAGATCCGCGTCCTTGACCGCCTCGGCAGACGACGTCGTATAGCAATCGCCGAGCTGCAGCTCTTCCGCTCGCTTCAGCGTATCAGCGCTCCGCGTCGCGATGACCACTTCCTTTGCCAACCCCAGCCGCTTGATGTCGTGAGCAAGCGACGAACCGATCAGACCAATCCCGATCAGCGCAATGCGATCAAACTGAGCCGTCATGCCTTGCGTCCCATAAACTCACCGAGCGCCTCGATGACCCCGCGGTTCGCCTCTTCCGGACCCACGCTCATACGCAGCGAATTGGCAAAGCCGTAGCCTCTGACGGCGCGCAGGATATAGCCGCGGCTCGTGAGGAATTCATCGGCCTCCGCAGCGCGCTTGCCGTCGACGTCGGGGAAATGGATGAGCACGAAATTGGTGACCGATGGCGTGACCTTCAGGCCGATTGCCTCGAGCGCCCCCGTCAGCTTCTCGATCCACATCTGGTTGAACGCGACGGCTTCCTGCACGAAGGCCTGGTCGCGGATAGCGGCCGCCCCTGCGGAAATCGCGGCCGAGTTCATGTTGAATGGTCCGCGCACGCGGTTGAGCGCATCGATGATCTCGGCGGGCGCATACATCCAGCCGACGCGCAGTGCAGCAAGTCCGTAGGCCTTCGAGAAGGTGCGCGTCATCACGACGTTGGGGTTGGACGAGACGATCTCGATGCCGGCTTCGTAGTCGTTGCGGCGAACATACTCGGCATAGGCCGCGTCCAGAACCAGCACGACGCTCTTCGGCAGCTCGGCCTGCAGGCGACGGATCTCGCTGACCGGCACGTAGGTCCCTGTCGGATTGCCTGGATTGGCGATGAACACCATCTTGGTCTTCGGCGTCACGGCAGCCAGGATCGCGTCGACATCGACTGTCGCGTCCTTTTCCTTGACGGTGACCGGCGTCGCGCCCGCGCCCATGATCTGGATCTTGTAGACGAGAAAGCCGTGCTCGGTAATGATCGCTTCGTCGCCGGCGCCCAGGTAGACGTGGCAGAGCAGGCCGAGCAACTCGTCGGAGCCGTTGCCGCACATGATGTTAGCCGGGTTAAGACCATGAACGCTGGCGATCGCCTCACGCAGTTCAATCGCCTGACCATCAGGATAGCGCTCCAGGCTGTCGGCAGCGGCACGGAACGCCTCGATCGCCTTCGGGCTGGCGCCGAGCGGCGTTTCGTTGGAGGAGAGCTTATAGACGCGGGCGACGCCCGGCGCATGTTCCTTGCCCGGTACATAGGCTGCGATATCAAGAATACCGGGACGCGGAACAGGCTTGCTCATCTCTACGCTCATGGGTTCAACCTTGGAAAAGGCCGGGAATTCCGGCTGAAAATTGCCCAGAGGCAATAGAACGGAAACTCGAGCTTGTCGAGTGCCGCGGGCCTATCTGCTGCGGGTGGTCGGAACGCCGTGAGGCGCAAGAACCGGCACGAAGACGCGCCTCGAAGCGCGCGCCGCAACCGGCAGCCCCTGATAGAGCCTCTTCTGGGCCTCAACGATGATGACCCCCGAAAAAGCCGGCCACAGCGTTCGCCCGATCCGCTCGAAACCGCTGCGCAATCGCATCATCGTCCGCAGTTTGGATGGGGGGAAGAGAAGCGCTTCGGCGGTGGCACCCGGCGTGAAATTCGTCTCGCGCAGGAGATGCGTCAACTGGCCGCGCGAATAGGGGCGCCCCGAGCCGAACGGCGTATATTCCATCCGTGCCCAGACACCGCGGCGGTTTGGCACGACGATGACAAGTCGCCCGCCCGGCGCCAGCACGCGCCAGAGTTCCTTCAATGTCTCGCGCGGGCTTTCCGCGAATTCCAGCGAATGCACCATCAGTACGCGGTCGATCGACGAGTCTGGCAAAGGCAGCTCTTCGTCGAAGATCAGCGCCGTGGACGACAGCGATCCCATCGGCCAGTTCACAGCCCCCTGCCCGGCCGGCATGAAAGCAAAGGTGCGCTCGGTATCCGCCCGAAAACGATCGAGGAACGGCACCGCATAGCCGAGCCCGACCAGGCGTTCCTGCGGCAGCCGCACCCATAGCGAGGACAAGGCCATGGCAATCGACTGCTCGGCAATACGGCCGAGGTCGGAATGATAGAACTGGCGTAGGTCAACAATATCGGCGTGCATCGCAACAAATGTTATCAGCGGGCGGTTGGACTTCAAGGGCGGACCCTCTACATTCCGGGTATGTCCGCGATAAAGAGGTATTTGAGACTATGAAACCTTTGGAATTAGACGTTTTTCTCTGCCGTTCCGATAATTTCGGCGTGCTTGTGCATGATCCTGAAACCGGATTGACCGCCTCTATCGACGCGCCGGACGCGAACGCGGTGATCGCCGCCGCCGATCGCCGAGGCTGGACGGTGAGCCATATTTTCACCACGCATCATCATACCGATCACGTCGAGGGTAACCTCGCGCTGAAGGAGCGGTATAATTGCGAAATCGTCGGCCCGATCAACGAAGCGGTCGCGATCCCCGGCCTCGACAAGACCATGGCCGACGGCGACACTTTTCTGTTCGGCGACCATACGATCGACGTGATCGAAACACCCGGCCACACGGCGGGTCACATCTGTTACCACTTCGTCGACGACAAGATCCTCTTTGCCGCCGATACGCTGTTTGCGCTGGGCTGCGGCCGCCTATTCGAGCGTCCCGCCGCCGACATGTGGCATTCGCTGCAGAAACTCGCCGTTCTGCCGGATGAGACCGCGATCTATTTCGGCCATGAATACACGCTCTCCAACGCCCGTTTCGCGTTGACGATCGATCCTGACAATCCGCGCCTGAAGAGCCGCGCCGCCGAGATCGAGCAATTGCGCGCCGACGGCAAGTTCACGATCCCGACCACGCTCGCGCTGGAAAAGGAAACGAACCCCTTCCTGCGGGCCGCCGACCCCGCCATCCGCCGCAACCTGCTGATGGAAAGCCGGACGAACGAAGAGGTCTTTGCCGAGATCCGCAAGCGCAAGGACAATTTCTGATGTCGCCAGACGATATTATCCGCGAGCTTTCGATGCAGCCGCACCCGGAAGGCGGCTGGTACGTGCAGACGTTTCGTGACGCCGAAGGTGGAGCGCGCGGGCACTCGACGGCGATCTACTACCTGCTGAAAGCCAGGCAGCGCTCGCACTGGCATCGGGTCCATGACGCAGCCGAAGTCTGGCACTACTATGCCGGCGCCCCGCTTGCCTTGCATCGAGCCGCTGACGGCGGCACGTGCGAAACGCTGAAGCTCGGAACAGACATCCTGAACGGCGAGCGTCCCCAGGCGATCATCCCGGCCAACTGGTGGCAATCGGCGGAAACGCTGGGCGACTACACCCTGGTCGGATGCACGGTTTCGCCGGGCTTTGAATTCACAAGCTTCGAAATGGCTCCGCCAGATTGGGAGCCTGCCTGAGACCTATTCGGCGGCTGCGTGCCGTTCGGCCGTCGCAGCCTTTCGCCGAAACATCTCCTGCGCGGCAAGCACGGCACCGCCCGTAACGAGAAGGCAAGCGAAAGCGATACGCCAGCTGGGCTCCGCGAAGCCAAAGATCGTCAGGATCAACGTCGACAACAGCGGCGCGGCATAGCTTGCCGCGCCGAGGATCTGGATATCGCCGTTCTTGACGCCATGGTCCCAGGCGTAGAAGGCGGCACCCACAGGAAACAGACCGAGGCCGATAACGGCGATCCATTCGAACGTGGTCGCCGGCCATACTGTCGTTTCAAGGCCGAGGTGGCAAAGCAGCGACAGGATGGACGTAGCGAGGCAGAAACCGGTCACAACATCCGTCGATACGGCATCGAACCGCCGCGTCAGCAGCGAATATCCGGACCACGTAAAGGCGCACAGAAACGCCGCCCCATAACCGACGGCATAGGCGCCATCAAAATTGATGCCATTTCGCCCGACGATCAGGAAGGTGCCGCTCAGCCCAGCAAGTGCGCCGACGATGTGATACCAGCGCAGCCTCTCGCCCGGCAGCAGCGCTGAGCCGACGACGATCAGCAGCGGCCACAGATAGGCGATCAACCCTGCCTCCACGGCCGGCGCGTTGCGAAGCGCCGTGAAGTAGAGGAAGTGGTATCCGAACAATCCGGCAATACCGACAATCCAGACTTTGGCCGGCTGCTTGAGGAGAGCTAGGCGCGATGGGTTGGCGACCAGCACGACAATGCCGGGGATGCTTCCGATGGCAAAGCAGATGGCGGAGAGCTGAAATGGCGGCATCTTACCGGAGGCAGCCGTAAACAGCGCCAGGAACGCCCACATGATAATCGCCGTGAACCCGATCAACGTAGCCCGAAGCTTCACTCGTCCCCCTTTACGGAGATCGTTGCTCCGTCAGCTTGCGCCGTATTTCACCGCCGTGATTGTAACCGGTCCGTATTGCGTGGGAATGCGGACGTAGACTGGAGCATATACATTCGCGGCGTCAGCCTTGGCAAACCAGATTTCCATGCGGTTGCTCTTGCGCAGATACTCGATGTCGGTACGGCCCTTCTTGTAACCCGATCTCGGCACGAAGCGGACGTTGCAGACGGTCGCCTTGCCATTGAAGCCGTCGGTGGAGAAATCTTCCGATCCCTTGGGCGAGAGCACGAGGTCCATCCGCATCTCGCCGTCATAGATCGGCAACTTCTGCGCGCAGACATTCGTGTCTCCGGGGAAGATCAGCCCCGAAATCGGGTCGAGCACCGAGTGCATGTCGCTGGGCGAAACGTTGATCCAGTTCTTGGGCTGCCGCCGCGGCGGCTTCACCGTCGTCGAAGTGATATTGCCATTGCTGTAGCGCACCTCGTAGGTTCGCGCCCGCTTGCCGCTCTTGTAATAGAGGTAATAGCGGGAGGCCTGCAGGCGATCACCACTCAATGTGCCATCGACGCTGGTCTTCGCGGAAATATCCGTCACGAGATCCGCAAGTCCGGCAGAGCTGATATCGCCGGAAACCCGGTAGCTCTTGTCATCCTCGATCTTCGTCAGAAAGGCAGCGCGCGCGATCGTCAGGATGCCAAGAGAAACCTTGTATTCGGTGCGATGCACGATCTCGCCCGCGCTGGCCGGGATGGCGGCAAGCGCGGCGATGGCCGAGATGAGAATGCGTCTGCGCAAGTGAAGCATGAAATAAACCTTGTTCCAGCGAGCTGGTCAGGCCGCAAATCACGGTCTATACGCTTGTCGCAGTCCGAAGCAAACACGAGCTTTTTGACAGAATTGCGGGAAACGCCAAGGTTTGGCTTGACGCGCGCGGCCTGTCTGACTATAGAACCGCAACTTTCCAATCATGGCCTGTTGGATTGCAAGCCCGGTTTTGCGCGGGTACGCAATTGATGGCCGAGAAAAACAAGAATAGGTGTTCCATGTCCCGCATGTGCGAATTGACCGGCAAGGCAGTCCTCGTTGGCAACAATGTCAGCCATGCCAACAACAAGACCAAGCGCCGGTTCCTCCCGAACCTGTGCCAGGTTACGCTGATCTCCGACGCCCTCGGCCAGCGTTACCGTCTTCGCGTTTCGGCTGCTGCTCTTCGTTCCGTTGAGCATCGTGGCGGTCTCGATGCTTTCCTCATCAAGGCAAGCGAAAACGAACTGTCGATGCGCGCTCGTCTGCTGCGCCGCCAGATCGTCAAGAAGGCTGCTGAAGCTGCCGTTGCTGCGTAAGCAACGATTGATCTTCTGTTATAAGGCTTAAAAGGCTTGCACGGATGACCTCCGGACAAGCCTTTTGCTTGCCTGCCGATCACTCCAACTGGTGGCATACCCCAGGATAAAAAAATGCTGAAGACACGCTATACCCTTATCTACGTCGCCCTGATGACCCTCGTTGTCGTCGCGTCGAACTTCCTCGTCCAGTTTCCCTTGAACGCGGAATTCGCCGGCATCAATCTGGCGGACCTTCTGACCTGGGGTGCCTTCACCTACCCGGTTGCCTTCCTGATCACCGACCTCACGAACCGCCAGTTCGGCCCGCAGGCCGCACGCAAGGTGGTGTTTGCAGGCTTCGTGGTCGGTGTGGCACTATCCTTCTTCACCTCCGTTCCACGCATCGCGATCGCCTCTGGCTCGGCCTATCTTGCCGGCCAGCTGCTCGATATCGCCGTGTTCAACCGCCTGCGCCGTCAGGCCTGGTGGCGCGCGCCCCTTGTCGGCTCGCTCATCGGCTCGATGCTGGATACGCTGATCTTCTTCTCATTCGCGTTCGCGGCCTTCTTCGTCTTCTTTGGATCGAACGATCCATTCGCGCTGGAATCGGCTCCCGTCCTCGGCGTATTTGCGGCGCAAGCGCCTCGCTGGATCTCCTGGGCAATCGGCGATTTCTCCGTGAAGCTGATCGTGGGATTGGTGATGCTGCTACCCTATGGCGCGCTGATGAGCGTGTTGCGACCGAACCAGGCCGTCCGCGCCAACTGATCGATGGCGCCCCAGTGGCGCCATCACAGACAGCTTACACCCACTCTTGATGCTACTTCGCTGGACAACGTCCGGCTCTTTGATCATGCTATCCCCCTATAGTTGCATAGACTTATCGCCATCGGCCGCCGAGTTGAGGAGGAGAGTACGCAATGATCCGTTTGGGTGGGAAATACCAGCATCTCGTTCATGGCTTTGGCTGTGGTTGCCTTTCACCTGAGGTCCAGCATGCCTCGCGCAGGCTCGAAGATCTCAGCCGGCGCGGCGTTCTCGCCGGGCTCGGCGCAGCCTTCTTTGCCGCCGCGGCACCACCAATCGCCTTTGCACAGGCTCCCGCCTCACCCTCCAAGATTCTCCTGAAACAGGCAAAGGTCTTCGACGGAAAGTCTTCCACGGCGCAGTCCGGTGTGCAGGTCCTGATCGAGGGCAGCAGGATTGCCGCCATCGACACCACCAACAGCGCCCCGCCGGCGGACGCCACCGTCATTGACTGCGGTGGACGCTTCCTGATGCCCGGTCTGATCGACGCACACTGGCACAGCCTCTTTGCCGCCGTCCCCGTTGCAACGGCCGTAACGGGCGATCCCGGCGTGATCTTTACCGCATCGACCGCGGAAGCGCAGCGCACTCTGTTGCGCGGATTTACGACGGTCCGCGATGTCGGCGGTCCGGTCTTTACCTTCAAGCAGGCAATCGACACCGGCATCATACCCGGTCCACGGATCTATCCCTCAGGCGCCATGATCACGACTTCGGGCGGTCACGGCGACCTCAGGATGCTGACGGACATACCGCGCACCCCCGCCCAACTCAGCATCGTCGAAACGTCGGGCGGCGCCATGATCGCCGACAGCGCGGCCGAGGTGCAGCTTCGCGTTCGCGAGCAGTTCATGCAGGGAGCATCTCAGATCAAGATGGTCGGTGGCGGCGGCGTTTCATCCCCCCGCAGCCCGCTCGACATGACCACATTCAGCGAAAGCGATCTCAGGGCCGGCATTGCAGTGGCGCAGGATTGGAATACCTATGTCACCGTCCATGCCTATGCGCCGAAGACCGTACAGCGCGCCATCGCGGCCGGCGCAGCCTGCATCGAGCACGCCCACCTGATGGACGAAGACACGGCAAGGCTGATGGCGGACAAGGGAATCTGGCTCAGTATCCAGCCGTTCCTCAGCGTGGAAGATTCCGTACCCCTCACCGGCCCCTCCGCTGAACGTCTGCAACAGGTATTTGCCGGCACCCTCACCGCCTATGAGTTCGCCCGCAAATACAAGATCAAGACGGCATGGGGCTCCGATATGCTGTTTTCGCCCGACATGACGGCACGGCAGGGAACGATGTTGACACATCTCAGTCGCTGGTACTCCAACGCCGAGATCCTGCAGATGGCCACGTCGACGAATGCAGAACTGCTGGCGCTCAGCGGCCCGCGCAACCCGTACCCGGGCAAGCTGGGCGTGCTGGAGGCCGGCGCCTTCGCAGACATGCTCGTCGTGGATGGCAATCCCCTCGAAGACATCAATCTTCTGAACCAGCCGGAAAAGAGCCTGGCTGTCATCATCAAGGACGGCAAGGTCTTCAAGAACACGTTGGCGGCCTAGCCCAGCGACTAGGGTTCGCCGTCAGTCGGCCGCGAGCAGCGTCTCCTCGTCCGCAGCCGAGGCGGCGTACTGGCCGCGGCTGTATTGCCGTGGCGAGCAGCCCATGACGCGCTTGAAAGCCGTGCTGAAGGCCGCTTCGGACTCGTAGCCGAGGGACGGTGCAATAATAGAGATCGGGTCCCTGGAATTTTCGAGCCTGTCGCTCGCGAGCAGCATGCGCCAATGCGCGAGATATTCCATCGGCGAAGTGCCGACGGTCTCCTTGAATCTCTGAGCGAAGGTAGACCGCGACATGCCGGCACGGGCGGCCAATGTCTGCAGCGTCCAACGCCTTGCCGGATCGTCGTGCATCGCATTCATCGCCACGCTCATCTGCCTGTCAGCAAGCGCAAAGAGCCAGCCGACACCGTTTCCCGATTGCTCGGCCAGATGCAGGCGCAGCGCCTGCACAAGGGTCATGTGAGCAAGATGCTGCACAACGAGGTAGCCACCCGGCTGCTGCTCCCGCAGCTCCCGCATCATGCGTTCGACAGACCAGCGCAGCGCCGCCTGGCTCGCCTCGTCCCTCAGGAGGACGATCGGCGGCAGCATCCGCAGCAGGATGTCGGCGTGATTGCCCGAGAGGCCAAAACGGCTGCTGACCAGAGAAAAATCACCCCCTCCATTCAGCGTGGCGATACCGCCTTTGCGCAGCGGCGAGAAGATCGTGCTTCCGGCAACCGGCGTCAGGCCGAGATCCGTCGCGAGACGAAAGGGCCTCCCGCTCGGCAGAAGAAAGCAGTCCCCGGCCTGAAGGCGAACCGGCTCCGCGCTTCCCTCGACCGAAAGCCAGCATTCACCGGAAACGACGGCACCGCACTTGATGCCTCCCTGCTGATCCGGAAACTGTATGGCCCAAGCTCCGGCAGCCTCGAAACCGGCCGAAAGATGATTGCGAGGCTTAAGCAACGACAGCACATTTGAGAGCGGATCCATCAGCCATCCCGGACGATTGCGAAGATAATACGGACAATACAGCATAGACCGTACCTCCTCAATCGCCTAGCCTTGGGTCAACACGGCGCCGCCAGCGGTCGCCGGACAGCAACAAGGAGAGATTATCATGCGCGTTTTCGTCACCGGCGCCACCGGTTTCGTCGGCTCCGCAGTCGTCCAGGAACTCATTCGGGCGGGCCACCAGGTGGTCGGGCTTGCCCGCTCGGATGCGGCCGCCGCGTCTCTTGCGGCCGCTGGCGCCGGCGTCCACCGCGGCCACCTGGAGGATCTGGAAAGCCTGCGTAGCGGCGCCGCAGCCGCCGACGGCGTCATCCACACCGGCTTCATTCACGACTTCTCCAAATTCAAGGAGAACTGCGAGATCGATCGGCACGCCATCGAAGCGCTCGGCGACGCGCTTGCCGGCAGCAATCGGCCGCTGGTCATCACTTCAGGAACAGGGCTTCTCCCGCACGGGCGGCTGGCGACCGAAGACGATATGCCAGCGTCAAAGTCGATCCCGCGCGTTGCTTCCGAGGAAGCCGCCGCAGCGGCGGCCGCCCGAGGCATACCGGTGTCGGTCGTCCGCCTGCCACCATCCGTCCACGGCGATGGCGATCACGGATTCGTCCCGCTCCTGATCGGCATCGCTCGCGAAAAGGGTGTTGCGGCCTATATCGGTGAAGGACTGAATGTCTGGCCGGCCGTCCACAGGCTGGATGCGGCTCAGCTCTATAGGCTGGTCCTCGAGCACTGTTCGGGAAGCGCCCGCTATCACGGCGTTGCCGAGGAAGGCATACCGTTCCGCGATATCGCCGCCGTCATTGGCCGTCGACTGGGCGTGCCGGTCGTCGCCAAATCCGCTGAGGAAGCGGTCGACCACTTCGGCTGGTTCACGCATTTCGCAGGGATGGGAAATCCTGCGACAAGCCAGCGGACACGCGAACTCCTGGGCTGGCAGCCGACACATCCGGGGCTGATCGCAGATCTCGATAGGCCGGCCTATTTCAACGCCTAGCCTGTCGCCGTAGCGGCAGCGCGCCCGCTGCCGCTACGGCGTGTTGTCCTTGACGGCCAAAACCCCAATCAGCGCCTTGCCATCGGTGAAGTAGGGATCGCCGCCGCCGTTGCGGCCCGTCTTCGTTGCCCCGACACCCGCAATCTCGTAGGTCGAGGCCAACTGTCCTGCCTTGAGAAGATCGCCGATCAACAGGTTTCGCTCGGCATCGACATCGGCGCCGATGTGGTGGGTGATCTGGCCGGTATCGTGACTGAAGCCAACGCCGCGATCGAAGCTCGCCGAGCCTAACCAGATCGGGCGGCCGTCGTCACCGATCTCCTTGGTCTGCCAGAAGCGCACATGGTTACGCTCGTCGGCACTCTTTCCAACGGCCTTCTCGAACGCCAGATCCTGCTTGCGACCCTCGAAAAGCAGCGGGCTGACTGGAGCATCGAGGTCGGGCCGATCAAGCACGACACTCAGGCCGATTTCGGCCGAGGTGCGCAGCGTCACCTTGTCGGCGGGGTCCCACCCGGCGGCGGTGAATGCCCGGAGGATCTGCTCCTTGGAGCCGACAAGCCCGACGTTGATCGGATCGCCGGGAATGTCCTGTTCGGTGCGCGTGACCATCGGGCCGAAGTCGGCGACCCGGCCGGCATCACGGAAGATCCAGATCTCCGGAACGACGAAATAGGCAAGCATCAGATAGGCTGCCAGCAGGACCAGCAAGCCGCTCATCGCCATTCGCGTTTTTGTTCGCTGTCGCATCCCCGTCTGCGCCCTGCTCCACCCTGGCGCACCATACATCATTCCGGTTGCCCGATCGAACACGGAAATTTGGTGAAGAGAACCGCCTCCGGCTACTCCACCAGACGGAACTCAAGCATCAGGTTGCGCTGAAGGATCGAATGATTGTCGTCGGAGACGATGACGACGTGCGTGGTACCGTCGGCGTCCGTGAAGGCGTCGATACCTTCCATGTTGTCGATCTGGTAGCCGAAGTCGGCTTGCATCAGGATCTCACCATCGATCACGGCATCAGGCTTGATATCGGTCGACTTTATGCGACGGATGCGCATGCCAATGCCCTCCGCCATGTTGAAGCGACGCTCCAGCAACAGCAGGTCGCCGTTCGGCAGAAAGACACCGTCCGTGGCGTCATAGTCGCCGTAGTGAGCGAGCGCCAGGCGCCCCTTGAGCGGACCATCGAGAATGGCCGCATAGGCATTGCCATTGGCATCCAGGCTGCGCTCGGCAACGATCAGCGTTCCACCTTTCAGCGGGCTCTCCTGCGGCGCCACGGCCACCGTTTCAAAGCCGCGATTGGAGCGCAGGGAGCGTCTCTGGAAGGGAATGGGGATCGTGTCGATGGCGCGGGATGATTCGAAGCCTGGGTTTGGGTACACATCGACACGGTGGTCCTGCTCGAAGGAGACCAGCACGCGATCGCCATGCAGCGCCAGTCCCTCCGCGTCCATATGGCCCTTGCCTTCGAAGCTCTGCGCAGCCCGGTTCTTCATCGGCGTGATGTCGACTTCCGCCAGACCGGAAAGACGTCCCTTCGCATCGCGCTCGACGCGGCCCGTTATCCATTGGCCGGTGTCGAGAACGCCGACAAAATGTGTCTGGTCGCTCTCAA
Organism: Hyphomicrobiales bacterium; assembly: GCA_900489925.1. GTDB lineage: Bacteria > Pseudomonadota > Alphaproteobacteria > Rhizobiales > Rhizobiaceae > Rhizobium. The sequence continues at coordinate 84,392 of UEHQ01000009.1, forward strand.
AGCGGATCGATGACAGGGAGCCGAAGAGGCGGTTGGGAGAAACCATCTCCAAGCCGCCCAGAAACTCGAAAGGCCCGAACCGTGTCTCGTTCGAGCCTATCTTGAAAGCGGAAATGACCGAACTCTTGACCACGGCTTCGTCGGCCAAAGCCGGCCGCATCCCGGCCGCCAGGCCGAGAACGATCACCGCCGCTCGGGCGAAGGTGGCGCCCATCCGCGCTCAGCCGGCGCGACGGGCACGCCCGCCGCGTGGCTGCGCAGTCTTGTCCTCGAAGAGCGAGGCAAGCTGCTCGGTCATCGCGCCGGCCAGTTCGTCCGCATCGACGATGGTGACGGCGCGACGATAGTAGCGCGTCACGTCGTGGCCGATGCCGATGGCCAGCAGCTCGACCGGAGAGCGGGTCTCGATGCGATCGATCACGGCCCGCAGGTGCCGTTCCAGATAATTGCCCGGATTGACCGACAGCGTCGAATCGTCGACCGGCGCACCGTCCGAAATCATCATCAGGATCTTGCGTTGCTCGCGCCGGGCAAGAAGGCGATTGTGCGCCCAGATCAGCGCCTCGCCGTCGATGTTTTCCTTGAGCAGCCCCTCGCGCATCATCAGGCCGAGATTGCTGCGGGCGCGACGCCACGGAGAATCGGCGGACTTGTAAATAATGTGGCGCAGATCGTTGAGGCGGCCCGGGGTTTGCGGCTTGCCGTTGGCGAGCCACTGTTCGCGCGCCTGCCCGCCCTTCCAGGCCTTGGTGGTAAAGCCCAGGATCTCGACCTTGACGCCGCAACGTTCGAGCGTACGGGCCAGGATATCGGCGCAGGTGGCGGCAACGGTGATTGGACGACCGCGCATCGAGCCGGAATTGTCGATCAGCAGCGTCACGACGGTATCGCGGAACTGCGTGTCCCGCTCCATCTTGAAGGACAGCGCCTGCATCGGGTCGATGATCATGCGCGTCAGGCGCGCCGGATCAAGATAGCCTTCCTCGAGATCGAAGTCCCAAGAGCGGTTCTGCTGCGCCATCAGGCGGCGCTGCAGGCGGTTGGCCAGGCGACCGACGGCGCCCTGCAGGTGCGCGAGCTGCTTGTCGAGGAAAGCCCGCAGGCGTTCCAGCTCGGCGGCATCGCACAGCTCTTCGGCGGTGATCGTCTCGTCGAACTCCTCGGTGAAGACGTGATAGTCGACCTTCTCGTTGAAGTCGTCGAACGGCGTATTCGGACGGCGGGTTTCGCCCGGCGTTTCCGAATCGTCGTCGCCTTCTTCCATCATGTCGTCGTCGGAGATCTCGGCGCCTTCGGTCTCGCCGTCCTCCATCTGCTCGTCGGCAACTTCGCTGTCTTCAACTGGCGCGGCATCCGAACCGGCGTCGTCGTCGACTTCGTCCTGCTCCTGCTCGTCGCCGCCGGGCTTGTCTTCCTCGTCCTGCTGGTCGTCGGAATCAGGATCGCTGTCATCGTCGCCATACTCCTCCGCCATTTCCATGGCGGAAAGCATGTTGCGGATGACCTTCGAAAAGGCCTGCTGGTCGGTGATCACCTCAGCAAGATTGTCGAGTTCAGTCCCGGCCTTCTCCTCGATGAAGGGTCGCCAGAGATCCAACACCTTGCCCGCCGATGCCGGCGGCTTCTGGCCCGTCAGTTTCTCGCGCACCATCATGGCAACCGCTTCGCCGACGGGAGCGTCTTCCTGCCGCTCGATGCCAGAAAAATTCGCCTTGGCGTATTTCTCTTCGGTCATGGAGCGCAGGTTGGCGGCCACGCCTTCCATGCGCAGGGCGCCGATCGATTCCACGCGAGCCTGCTCGACGGCATCGAAGATGGCGCGAGCGTCGGAGCCCTGCGGCGCCATCGTCGCATGCACTTCCTCGTCGTGGCAGGCAAGCCGCAGCGCCATCGAATCGCCGAGCCCGCGGGTCACCGCCAGTTCGTGCATCGTCGGGCGCTTGGAAAGCTCGGGCAGGCGAATACGCTCCGCCGTCATTCCGGGGCGTTCGTTGGCGAAGGTCACCTCGACCTCGCCGTCGCCGGCAATTGCGCGCACGCTGCCGGTTATCGCCCGGCGCAACGGCTCCACGTCGACGGGCGCACCGGGCTTTGCTTTCGAATTGTCACCACGAGCTGCCATGATCGATCGGCCTTAGGCCTCCAGAACGATATTGGCAGCACTTTCCTTCAGCTCGACGCCAAAGGCGCGCTGATAGTGTTCGGCAACCAACGGGCGCTCCAGCTCGTCGCACTTGTTGAGGAAGGTGACGCGGAAGGCAAAGGCGATATCACCGAAGATCTCGGCGTTCTCGGCCCAGGTGATGACCGTACGCGGGCTCATGACGGTCGAGAGATCGCCGTTCATGAACGAAGCGCGGGTCAGATCGGCAACGCGCACCATCTTGGAGACGGTGTCGCGACCATTCTTGTCCTTGCCGAAGCTCTTTACCTTGGCGGCAACGATGTTCACTTCGTGGTCGTGCGGCAGGTAGTTCAGCGTCGAGACGATCGACCAACGGTCCATCTGCGCCTGGTTGATCTGCTGCGTGCCGTGATAGAGGCCGGTGGTGTCGCCGAGACCGATCGTGTTTGCCGTCGCAAACAGACGGAAGGCCGGGTGAGGACGGATGACGCGGCTCTGGTCGAGCAGCGTCAGGCGACCGGACGATTCCAGCACGCGCTGGATGACGAACATGACGTCAGGGCGGCCGGCGTCGTATTCGTCGAAGACGAGCGCGACATTGTGCTGGTAGGCCCAGGGCAGAATGCCGTCCTTGAATTCGGTAATCTGCAGGCCATCCTTGACGACGATGGCGTCCTTGCCGACGAGATCGATACGGCTGACGTGGCTGTCGAGGTTGATACGCACGCACGGCCAGTTGAGGCGCGCTGCGACCTGTTCGATGTGCGAGGACTTGCCGGTGCCGTGGTAGCCGGAGATCATCACGCGTCGGTTATGAGCAAAACCGGCAATGATGGCGAGTGTGGTTTCGCGGTCGAAGAGATAATCGGGATCGAGATCCGGAACATAGGCGCTGCCCTGGCTGTAGGCCGGAACGCGGATGTCGGAATCGATGCCGAAGACCTCCCTGACCGAAACGGTGGTGTCCGGAAGCTCCGAAATATCAAGGTCAATCTTGCTCATCATGTCTCCAAGGCGGGTGACCGACACCCGACCAAATTGTCTAGCCCATTTCGCAACCATGACGCCGCAGAGAAACTCCGCGCCCGCTCATGTCGGAACGTCGGCGATGCTTCTCCGGGACTGAAACGAAACCTCGGGGGCGAACACGTCGATCGCTAGCGAGCATTCTTGAACATAGTCCCGGACAAGAAACGCCGCGTCCGGAAGTGACCGAGGCGCCTGTGGGACAAACGCAGAAACACATGCCGCGGTTGCCTGCGGCCTCAGCCGATCTGGACCATACCTGATTGAAGACCAAGAGCAAGGACGGGAATTAACAAAAACCGTTCTGTTTCAATAATTGATAGGCCTGGATGACGGCGCGGAAGCGTTCTTCGGAACCGCGGTCACCACCATTGGCGTCCGGGTGGTGCTTCTTCACCAGTTCCTTGTAGCGGCTCTTGATCTCCGACGATGTGGCATTGGCAGCAAGGTTCATCGTGTCGAAGGCCTTGGCTTCCAGGCTTTTCAGCTTGCGCTGTTCGGGAAAGCGCGGACCGCTGCTCTTCGCATCCTTGACGAAGCCGAAGGGATCACGAACGCGGGTGTAGGCACCGGAACGGACCTCGGACTGGATCGGGCTGTCTTTGGCCGACTTGTTGACCCCAACGGTCCAGGTCGGACGATGGCCGGTGATCGCTTCCTTCTGGTAGCGCGCGATCTCGCCGTCAGACAGGCCGGAGAAGTAGTTGTAGCCCTTGTTGTATTCTTTGACGTGCTCGAAGCAGAAGAGAAAGAACTGTCCCTCGGCATTGCGCCCCACCGGAGCGCGATGCACGCCTTTCTTGTCACAGCCGTCCCACTGACAGGAAGGGGGAGCCTGTTCGGGTTCCTGCTCGCGTTTGCGGCGGGTGCGGATGCGGTCGAAGTATTTGGAATCGAGTCTCATGACGGCGCTAATTATGGGGCCCAGAAGAGTGGACGACAAGAATTGACAAACGGGAATGTTGCTGGCTTGGTGGGAACCTTTTTCGCAAGCGGCAAGATCGGACCATGACCCTGCAATCCTCTATCGAAGAAAAGCTGGTGGCGGCTTTCGCGCCCGAACGCCTGAGCGTCATCAACGAAAGTCATCTGCACGCCGGTCACCAGCCCGACATTACAGGGACGGGCGAGACCCACATGCGCGTACGCATCGTATCCGCCCGATTCGCCGGCATGACACGGCTGGCGCGTCACCGCGCCATTACGGAGTTGTTGAAGCCGGAGCTGGATGCCGGATTGCATGCGTTGGCCGTGGAGCCTGCAGCGCCCGGCGAGCCGGTACGCTGGTAGGCGGACAGAACGCTATATGGTGATGCAGCCGCCTTTTCCCAAGGCCGCTGCTCATCGACTTAGCGGATGATCAGCGCCGTCGCATAGAGGCCGAAGCCGAAGACCGTGTGGGCGACGAGACCGAGGAAACGAGCCTTGGTGGGGTTCGGCGTCTTGGATGCCGCCCAGCCGATGCCAAGGCCGGGCTGCAACAGGAACCAGCCGGCGGCGATCGTCACGATGCCCCAGATCCAGGCGGGCAGGAACGTCGGCGCGTCCAGCCAGCCGGGGCCGGTCAGGATCACCAGGATGACACCGTAGAGAATGCCTACGACGTAGTGAAAGACCCAGCCGAGCGCGACTTCGTGCTTATAGGGCTCGGCCTTGCCTATATCGTCGTGAAAGACCTTACCCTTGGCGAGATGCCAGACCCAGCGACCGGGCGGTCCCCAATTGGGCAGGCGGTCGCCCGTCAGCTTGCCGAGGATGACGGCCCAGATGTCCATGAGAACAGTCGCGCCGATGCCGATGACGACAGAGCGCCAGAAAATATCAAACATATCAAATCCATAATGATGACGCCCGCCTTGAGAACTCCCCCCGCAGCGCGCAATGATGGTGGTCAATTCTCTGTCTTGCGCAATTCCGGACGGAAAACCGCCACGCACTTTTCCTGGAATTGCTTTACGCCGGATTGGCCTCGTTCTCCTCGGCCGGCCGGATACGCAGCTTGGTGATACGATTCTTGTCCCGCTTCATGACGATAAAGCGCTTGCCATAGAAGGTGAAGGCCTGCCGCTCCTCAGGGATCGTCATCGACTCGTGAATGACCAGCCCGGCAATCGTGGTCGCCTCTTCATCCGGCAGGTTCCAGTCGAGCGCGCGGTTCAGGTCGCGAATCGGGACGTTTCCATCGACAACGATAGAGCCGTCGGCCTCCTGCCGCACGCCCTGCATCTCGATGTCATGCTCGTCGGAAATATCGCCGACAATCTCTTCCAGGATATCCTCGAGCGTGACGATACCCTGCACTTCGCCGTACTCGTCAACGACCACCGCAAAATGCTGCTTGCGGCGCAGGAAAGCGTTCAATTGCGCTTCGAGGTTGGTGCTGTCGGGCACGAACCAGGGCTTCTGGGCAATCTTGACGATGTCCAAGTGTTCCGGTTCGGCATCGCGCTCAGCGAGCGCACGCAGCAGATCCTTGGAGTGGACGACACCGATAATGTTGTCGGTCGAGCCTCGCCACAACGGCATGCGGGTGAACGGGCTTTCCAGGATCGTCCGCACGACCACTTCAGGCGGATCGTCCGCATTGATCCCGCGCATGGACGTGCGGTGAACCATGATGTCGGAAAGTTCCAGTTCGCCAAGGTCCAGCACGCCGCCTAGGCGGTCTCGGTCGGCCTTGACCACAGACCCCTCGCGATGCAGCAGGTCGACGGCGCCCCGCAGCTCTTCGTGCGCAGAAAGCATCGAAGTCTCGCGCGACAGGTTGATGCCGAAGAGCGAGAGGATCCAGCGTACGATGAGATTCACGAAGGACGACAGCGGTCCGACGACGGCAACGAAAACCTTGACGGCAAATGCCACCGCGAGCGCAAACCGCTCGGGTATCGAGATTGCCCAGCTCTTTGGCAGCACCTCGGCAAAGATCACGAGAATGACCGTCATAGCAAGGGTGGCGAGCGCTACGCCGGAGCTACCGAAGAGCCCGAGAAACAGACTGGTCGCGATCGAGGACGACAGGATGTTGGCGAGGTTGTTGCCGATCAGCAGTGCGCCGATCAGCCGGTCACGCCGCTCGATCAGCTCGCGAACGATGCCCGCGCGCTCCTCGCCATTAGCTTCAAGCGTGTGGATGCGGCTGCGCGACACAGCCGTCAGGGCGGTCTCCGAACCGGAGAAGAACGCCGACATGAGAACGAGGGCCACGATGGAAAGGATTTCCGGCCAATATGCGGAAAGAAATGCCAGCGTGCCTTCGACGGTCATTGTGGATGTTTTTCCTTCAGAAAGCTCAACACTTCGGAGGCGGGAACGTCATTTGCGACAAAGGACTGACCGATGCCACGCGTCAGAATAAACGTGAGCTGGCCGCCCTTGACCTTTTTGTCCTGCGCGATCGCATCCATCAGCACCTCCGCGGGAGGCAGCGCACCAGGGATCTCGGACATCCGCGTCGGCAAGCCGACTTCTTTCAGATGGCGTTCGACGCGGCGCGCATCGTCGGGGCTTGCCAGGTTCATGCGGGCGGAGAATTCATGCGCCAGCACCATGCCGATTGAAACCCCCTCACCATGGACGAGACGCGCACTGTCATAGGCGGTCGCGGCTTCCAGCGCATGGCCGAAGGTGTGGCCCAGATTGAGCAGCGCCCGCTGACCGGTTTCTCGCTCGTCGGCAACAACGACATCTGCCTTTGCCTGGCAGCTCGTAGCAATCGCCTCGATGCGTGCGGATCCGCCTGCGAACACTGCCTGCCAGTTCGCTTCCAGCCAGGCAAAGAAGTCGGGCTTGTCGATCAGGCCGTATTTCGCCACTTCGGCGTAGCCGGCGCGGAATTCGCGTTCGCTGAGCGTGTTGAGGACATCCGTATCGGCGAGCACCAGATCGGGCTGATGGAATACACCGATCAGGTTCTTGCCATAGCGGCTGTTGATGCCGGTCTTGCCACCAACGGAGGAATCCACCTGCGACAGCAGCGAAGTCGGGATCTGGACGAAGCGCACGCCACGGCGCACGATGCCCGCGGCAAAGCCCGACAGATCGCCAATGACGCCACCGCCAAGCGCGATCACATAGTCGTTGCGCTCGATGCGCGCCTCAAGAACCTTGTCGCAAACGGTCATCAGATGCTCGAAGCTCTTTGTCTTCTCGCCAGCCGGAAGCACCAATGTCACCGAAGCGATCCCCGATGCATCAAGGCTCTGCACCAGGGCTTCGAGATAGATCGGCGCCACATACTCGTCGGTTATGATGGCAGCCTTGCGCCCCTTCACCCGCGAGGCGATTTCGAGGCCCGCCCGCGCGATAAGACCGGGCCCAATCAGGATGTCGTAGGCGCGCTCACCGAGCGGCACATGGACTTTGCGTTCGGCGGCGGCAACGGCATTCATCAGGCTGCACTTTCAGTTTGAGAGTCGACCACGGCCTTGAGCACTTCGTCGGCCATGAGTTCCTTGCGGACATCGCGCGACATGACCGTGAGGTCCGCGAGCGCGTAAATCGGATAGCGGGCATTCATCAGGTTTTCGAGCGTGGTCTTCGGGTTTTCCGTCTTTAGTAACGGCCGCGTGTCGCGCTTGTTGACGCGCTCCCACAAGACGTCAAGCTCTGCCTTCAGCCACACAGAAACGCCGCCCTTCTTGATATGCCGGCGGGTACGGTCGTTGATGAAGGCGCCCCCGCCGGTGGAAACCACGCGAGGGCCACCCTTGAGCAGCCGCTTCATCACCCGGGTCTCCAGGGCGCGAAACTCTTCTTCGCCGTAGGCAGCAAAGAGCTCGCTGATCGACATGCGCGAAACACGTTCGATTTCCGCATCGCTGTCGATGAAGGGGATACCAAGTTGGCTGGCAACGATCCGTCCGACCGAGGACTTGCCGGCGCCCATCAATCCCACAAGGATCAGATTGCGTGAACCGAGCGCAGCGCGAGCTCTGTCTTTCAGGCTATCGGCAACGGTCAGAACTGGGTCGCTCATTGGTCCATTCACACTTTGTTTGCGAACGGTATCGACAAATGCAGGTGTAGCGTCAAGTCGCGGGCAAGGGAATCATGGTTCAAAAGCTCCTTCTTGCACTTGCAAACACGCTTCTTCATAAAGAAGCAAAGCCATGGAGTTGTTGAATGCCGAGCCTGTTCCGTTTTCTGGCCGTATTGGCGGTCATCGCCGGAGCGATATACGGAACGATGTGGGCACTTGTTACTTTCGTCGAGCCGCAGGAGCGAGACGTGACAATCCGTATTCCGTCGGAGCGGATCAACCCTCCGGCCACGGGCGCGATCAACCCGACCAAGAAGTGATGCGATGAAGGACCTCAGCCGCGTTCACGTCGAGTCTTTTCTGGAGATGATGAGCGCCGAACGCGGAGCGGCGGCCAATACGCTTTCCTCCTATGAACACGATCTCGACGATCTCCATTCCTTTCTGAACGGCAGGGGCATCCGCTTGACGGAAGCCTCGTCTCCTGACCTTGCGGCCTACCTCTCCTCGCTTGCAGCGCAGGGTTTCAAGGCCTCCTCCCAGGCACGGCGCCTTGCCGCCATGAGGCAGTTCTACAAGTTCCTTTACGCCGAAGGCCAACGCACCGACGATCCGACGGGTATTCTCGACGCGCCGAAGAAAGGCCGTGCCCTGCCGAAGACCATGGGCGTCGACGAGGTCGGCAGGCTGCTTGAGCAGGCCGAGACGGAAGCACAGGACCCGGCGCCCGGGCAATTGCAACGGCTTCGCATGCTGGCGCTTCTGGAACTTCTCTACGCCACCGGCATGCGCGTCAGCGAGCTCGTCTCGCTTCCCGCCCGCGTCCTCGACCAGGATGGACGCTTCCTGATGATCCGCGGCAAGGGCAACAAGGAGCGCCTGGTGCCGCTGTCGCAGTCGGCTATTGCCGCATTGAAGCTCTATGGTCGCATGCTGGCTGCCGAACAGGCAGCCGCCACGCCCCCTCAAGAGAGCCCCTGGCTCTTTCCCGCAGCCTCGAAAGAGGGCTATCTTCCACGACAGGTCTTTGCACGCGATCTGAAGAATCTTGCAATCAGAACCGGTCTGACACCATCTAGGATCTCGCCGCATGTGATGCGGCACGCTTTTGCAAGCCATCTACTCGCCAACGGCGCGGACCTTCGCGTCGTCCAGGAACTGCTCGGCCATTCGGACATTTCCACCACACAAATATACACGCATGTGCTGGAAGAAAGGCTCCAGCAACTGGTCCAAACGCATCACCCTCTTGCCAAACAGGCGAAAAAGCAGGAATAGGACCGGCGACAAAGGGCATGCCTACGAAAATTGCCCTGGGCACAAGGAACGGAAACGCACCTCATGCACAACTATCTCGACTTCGAAAAGCCGATCTCCGACCTCGAAGGCAAGATCATCGAACTGAAGAAGCTCGCGACGGAAGACGAGAGCATCGACACGTCCGATGAAATCGGACGGCTGGAAGTTCGCGTTCGCGAAGCGATGGTCGACATCTATTCGAAACTTAACGCCTGGCAGAAGACCCAGGTCGCGCGTCATCCGCAGCGTCCGCACTTCGTCGATTATGCCAAGACGCTGTTCCAGGAATTCACGCCGCTCGCCGGCGATCGGAAGTTTTCCGAAGACGCCGCGATCCAGGCAGGTCTTGCCCGTTTCCGTGGTCAGCCGGTTGCCGTGCTGGGCCAGGAAAAGGGCAACGACACCAAGAGCCGCCTGAAGCACAACTTCGGCAGCGCCCGTCCGGAGGGCTATCGCAAGGCGATCCGCGTTCTTGAAATGGCAGACCGTTTCGGCCTGCCAGTGATCACGCTGGTCGATACGGCAGGCGCTTATCCCGGCGTCGGCGCCGAAGAGCGCGGTCAGGCGGAAGCGATCGCCCGCTCCACGGAAATGTGCCTGGGCGTCAAGGTTCCGATCATCTCCGTGGTCATCGGCGAAGGCGGCTCCGGCGGCGCGATTGCGATTGCGACCGGCAACCGCGTGTACATGCTCGAGCATGCGATCTACAGCGTGATCTCGCCGGAAGGTGCGGCTTCGATCCTGTGGCGCGATTCCGCGCGCGCCAAGGAAGCCGCGACCAACATGAAGATCACCTCGGACGATCTGAAGTCGCTGGGCATCATCGATGGCATCATCACCGAACCGCTCGGCGGCGCGCATCGTGATCCCGACAGCGTGATTGCGGCGACCGGCGACGTGATCGCCAACGCGCTTGGCGAGCTTTCCAGCCGCTCCGGCGATCAGCTTCGCAACGATCGGCGCCAGAAATTCCTCAACATGGGCCGCAATCTCTAACGCAGGTTGCGGGAACGGGGTGATTGGGGCCAAACCTTGGCCACAATAATGTTATCAATAACTTTCTGACTTGCGGGGGACGCAGGCGCGCGGCATTAGGCTGGTAAGGTTTTCTCAACCATAATGGGCCAATGATTCGCTTCGTCCCCGGTTTGCAAAGCGAATTGGGTCGCATCTCGTTATTGGGCTAGTTTGAATGCGCATTCGTCATTTTGCCTACGTTTCCCTGATGGCGCTGGTCCTGGCCGGCTGCAATGACGCGTTGGAATCGACCACGCAGGTCGACCTGTCGAAGGTGAAGAACAAGGTCGAAGAGCCGCTGCCGCCGCGCATTCTGTCCGAGATCGCGGCCAAGGGCATGGACCGCAATTCGCCGATCATGATCCGCATCTTCAAGGAAGAAGGCGCGCTCGAGATCTGGAAGGCCAAGACCGATAACCGCTTCGACAAGATCGCCGATTACAAGATCTGCGCCTGGTCCGGCCGTCTCGGTCCCAAGGTGAAGCAGGGCGACCGGCAGGCGCCGGAAGGTTTCTACAACCTGACGCGAGCCAACCTTAACCCGAATTCGAAATACTATCTGGCGATCAATACGGGCTTCCCGAACAAGTACGATGCCGTCAACGGCCGCAGCGGCACGGACCTGATGATCCACGGTGCATGCTCGTCTTCCGGCTGCTATTCCATGACGGACGAGCAGGTGCTGCAGATCTACGCCTTTGCCCGCGACGCCTTCAAGGGCGGTCAGTCCACCGTACAGCTTCAAGCCTTCCCCTTCCGCATGACGGCGGAGAACATGGTGAAGCACCGCATGAGCCCGAACATCGAGTTCTGGAACATGCTGAAGGTCGGCTACGACAATTTCGAAGTGACCAAGCGTCCGCCCGAGGTCAATGTCTGCGAGAAGAAGTACGTCTTCAATCAGCAGTCGGCCAATGGCGACTTCAATCCGGCCGGAAAATGCCCGGAAATGTCGACCCCGCCGGCACTGACGGCAGCACTCGCATCCTACGGCAAGACGTATGACATGGCCTACGCCAAGGCCATGAAGCAATTCGACGGCATGGCCTGGTACGATCCGAGCGAAGCCGAACGCAAGGCCGTCGTGGCCAAGCAGCGCAAGGGGCATGACATTGCCTATGCGCCCACGGGCACGTCGCTCGAAGCCGGCCGCATGGTCAAGATCGCCGAACTCGAAGACATGATGGCCAGCAAGACGGCAACGACCATTGCCGCCAACGCGGCTCCGGGCTCCACGCCGGCAACCGCAGCCATCCCTGCAAAGACAGCCGAAGTCGCGATTGTCGATCCGGCGACCGTGCCGGTGCCGACTCCAAGCCCACTGGCACCGCAGAGCGCGATGGCGACGGCCTTTGCTCCAGTCGAGCAGCCGGAATCGATCGAAGTCGCATCGAAGAAGCCCTTCTGGAAGTTCTGGGCCAAGGACTGATGGCTTGAACGCCATCTCCTACGATCTCCGCGGGCTGAAATGCCCCCTGCCCGTCCTCAAGACGCGCCGCAAGCTGCAGTCTCTGGAAAGCGGCGCGCTGATCCGCGTCGAGACAACCGATCCCCTGGCAGGGATCGACATTCCCCATCTATGCAATGAAGACGGTCACGACCTTGTCGAGATCGAAAAGACCGAGGGCGGCCACCGCTTCCTGATCCGCAAGCGGTAGTTTTTCTCAGAACCGCATCCCGGGTACGGCGAGCGGGTTGTCCGCGAGCGCTGCACGATCCGGCGTATCGATCCGCGGCTTGCCCAGAAACGCGTCGAACAGATCCTTGACGAACGCCTCAGGCAGATCCTTGGTGATCAGCACCATGCGCGTGCGCCTGTCCTGTGGATCCGGCCACGCCGGCAGCCTTGTCGGCGGGTGGAAGATGCTTTGCACGCCATGCAGCACAAGCGGACGGTCGGGCCGGTCCGACATGGAAACGATGGCCTTCATCCGAAGGAGCTTCTCGCCATGCGCCGAGCGCAGCAGGTCGACAAACATGTCGAGCGCCATCGGATCGATCGGCTTCTCCTCCACGATCGAGAAGGAACGGATCGCCGCATCGTGACGGTTCACGTCATGGGGATCCTGGTGATCGTGACCATGGTGGTGATGATGGCCGTGGCTGTGGTCATGATGGTCATGATGGTGCGCATCATGTTCGTCTTCGTCACGCAACCACCGACCGACGTCAGCGCTCTTCGTCGTGACGTCGTAGAGGCCATTCACCAGTGTCGCCGCCGTCCCGCTTTCGGTATCGTCGGCGTCCATCAGCAGGGCGCGTGGATTGAGAGCACGCAACCGCGCCTCAAGACCGGAGACCATATCCGCCGAGGCAAGCGATTTCTTCGAAAGGATCAGCCGGTCTGCCACGGCAACCTGCTTCACCGCCTCTTCATGATTGTCGAGCGTATGCGCGCCATTGACCGAGTCGACGACGGTAACCACCCCGTCCAGCTCGAAGTTCGTGGCGATGATAGGGTTGCCCATGATCGCCTGCATCACCGGCGCCGGATCGGCAAGACCCGTGGTCTCGATCACGACGCGCTTGACCGGCTTCACGCGACCGGTCTGCATGGCATCCATCAGATTGGCAAGCGTATCGACAAGTTCGCCACGCACCGTGCAGCACAGGCAGCCGTCGGAAAGCTCGATGATGGCATCCCCGGAACTCTCGACCAGCAAATGGTCGATGCCGACGTCGCCGAACTCGTTGATGATGACGGCAGCGTCCTTCATCCCCGGATCCTTGAGGATTCGGTTCAGCAGCGTCGACTTGCCGGCACCGAGAAAGCCGGTGAGGATGGTGACCGGGATCCGGCCTTGGGGCACGCTCATCTGGCTATAACCTTAGAACGATGCCGGACGCGGCAGCGGCACGGGGACCTTGGAGATCGTGCCTGCGGTGTCCGCCGTTGCCAGCTTGTCCGGTTCAGGCTCGTTCTGTCCGGGGATCAGGCCGGCATAGACGAAGTTCGGCTCGTGGTTCATTTCCTGGATATAGGGCGAATGGATCTTCATGCGACCAACCTCGTCGCGGGTTTCGCTGCGGATCTTTGCGCCTTTGGCGCTGCAGATCTCGGCGGTGATGTCGGCAACCTGATCCTGGCCCTCTCCATAGGGCTTCAGCGAACCGAGCGTGTCGGTGGCAGGAAACTGAGAGGTGAAGCCCTTCTGCAGCAGATCGGCCGAGGCATCGGCGCGCGCTGCCAGACTGTCGGTACCGAGAACGACCGACACCAGCGTGCGGCCGTCGCGCGTCGCCGAACCGATCTGGTTGAAACCGGAAGCGCAGATGAAGCCCGTCTTCATGCCGTCGGCACCCGCGAAACGACCGATCAACAGATTGATGCTCGGGACGTTCTTGGTCCCGGTCGTGATTCCTTCCAGCGAGAAGTAGCCGGCATATTGCGGGAAATCACGGCGCAGCGCGACCGACAGGATCGCGAGGTCGCGCGCCGTCGTGTACTGGCCCTTGCCGGGCAGGCCGTTCGGATTGACGAAATGCGAATCCGTCATGCCGAGCTTTGCAGCTTCGGCGTTCATCCTCAGGACGAAAGCTTCCTGCGTTCCGCCAACGGCTTCTGCAACGGCAACGGCGATGTCGTTGGCCGACTTGACCATGAGAATCTTGAGCGCGCTGTCCAGGGTCAGCTTCTGGCCCGGCTTGAAATACATCTTTGCCGGCGGCTGGGCCGCGGCTCGCTTGCTCATCACGACAGGCGTATCGAGGCTGATCTGACCCGAACGAACAGCTGCAAAAACGGTGTAGACCGTCATCAGCTTGGTGAGCGAAGCCGGATACCACTTGCGAAACGCTTCTTCGTGCTCAAGGACGCGGCCACTCTGAACATCGACCAGGATATGCGGGTTGGCATAGGCCTGGGAGGCGGCGGAAAAAGCAATGGCGGCTGCGGAAGCTGCGATTGAAATCGGCCGCAAGGCGGCAAACAAGCGATTCTGGCGCGTCGACACGGTTCGTCCTCAAAGATGTCAGGAAGTCTCGAAAGTTTCCCCTATTTAACGTATATGGCCATGACATGGCAAAGGTCATTGTCTAACTTATTTCCGCGGCATCGTGTCCCTGTGGCCAATGCCCGCCGTCTTCGATTTCATCAAGGAAAGCAAGCATGCCGATTTTGAACAGAGCCGCCGAGCTTCAGGACGAAGTCACAGGATGGCGCCGGCATATCCACGAACGGCCGGAACTCCTCTTTGCGGTGGAGAACACGGCAGCTTTCGTGGCGGAAAAGCTCAAGGAATTCGGCGTCGATGAAATCGCGACCGGCATCGGCCGCACCGGCGTCGTCGGCATTATCAGAGGCAAGGGACCGGGCACGCGGGCGATCGGCTTGCGCGCCGACATGGACGCCCTGCCGCTCACGGAAATCACCGGCAAGCCCTACGCTTCCAAGACGGCGGGCAAGATGCACGCCTGCGGCCATGACGGCCACACGGCCATGCTGCTCGGGGCCGCAAAATACCTCGCCGAAACACGCAATTTCAACGGCAGCGTCGCGGTTATCTTCCAGCCGGCCGAAGAAGGCGGCGGTGGCGGCAACCTGATGGTCAAGGACGGCATGATGGAGCGCTTCGGCATCGAAGAGGTCTATGGCATGCACAACATGCCCGGCTTGCCGATCGGCCAGTTTGCGATCCGCAAGGGCCCGATCATGGCGGCAACAGACGAATTCACCATCACCATCAAGGGCCGCGGCGGCCATGCAGCCCAACCGCACCGCACGATCGACCCGATCGCGATCGGCTCCCAGATGGTGGGTAACCTGCAGATGATCGCCTCGCGCAACGTCGATCCGCTGCGCTCGGTCGTCGTCTCCGTTACGAAATTCATCGCGGGTTTTGCGCACAACGTCATCCCGAACGACGCGATGATCGCCGGCACGGTGCGCACGCTCGATGACGAGGTTCGTACGCTCGCGGAAACCAAGTTGAAGCAGATCGTCAACGGTCTGGCCGCCGCCCATGGCGCTGAAGTCGATATCGTCTTCAACCGCAATTACCCCGTCACCTTCAACCACGCGACGGAAACCGGCCATGCGATCCAGATCGCCAGTGACATCGCCGGCGCGGCCAACGTCAACGCCGATATCGATCCGATGATGGGCGGCGAGGATTTCTCCTACATGCTCAACGCCCGCCCCGGCGCCTTCATCTTCATCGGCAACGGCGATACGGCAGGCCTGCACAACCCCGCCTACGACTTCAACGATGAAGCCATCAGCCACGGCATTTCGTATTGGGTGCGCCTGGCCGAACAGCGCCTCGGCTCCTGACGATCCTTTTGTTCAGGCTGCAAAAAGGCTTGGCTTCTTGCCGAGCCTTTTGTATGCATGACGCTCAAGTGGTCCCGTAGCTCAGCAGGATAGAGCACCAGATTCCTAATCTGGGGGTCACGCGTTCGAATCGCGTCGGGATCACCATCAAATCAATGACTTAACTTGCCTTAGTCTCTTTGCTTCTCGGCAGAGAAGACAGAATGTAATGACGTTGTAATGATAATCTCTCATACGGAACGGACTTCTGTAAGGCTTTTCTTGAGCCGTCCCGAGTCGTCTGTAAGCCGAGGGGTTACAGGCGGGTAGCCCCGGGGTAGGGCAACAGTGCATTAGACCCAGAGATTTTCTCCAAGAAAACATTCGTTTTCGAGGGTAGTCCCTAACGGCAGGGGATAAGCCTGAGATTTCGACGACACCGTTAGCCGATCTTCTGGACTCCGTAAGTTGCATACGGGGTAATCCCGTTGCAACCAACTGATTCCGAGGAACTGAATGCTGGTCCCTGTTCCGATAGTGCTTGGTAAGCCGGGTGAAGCACTGGTCAATCGTGTCTCCAATGCCATTGGTGTCATATTCGAACCTCACAGAATAAGACGTGAAGCTGACGCATTGGTAGATGCAGCAGAAGCTGAGGTAAAGGCGGACATCATTCGCGCAGAAGGACGGATGAAGATAAGCGAGATCGAGGCGCGTGGACTTCAGCGTATGGTCTACGAGGAAGGGAAGAACCAAGAGAACATCGAGTCGATCACTCAGAAGGCCATCCCGCATCTGAAGCCTGATGCAAAGCCAGAAGACCTAGATCAAGACTTTGTTCGGTATCTCTTCGACAAGGCCAAGCTTGTTTCTAATGAAGAAATGCAGGCAATCTGGGCAAAAATCCTTGCGGGGGAAGCCAACAATTCAGGGGCCTTTTCACGAAGGACAATGGACATCGTCTCCCAGTTAAGCAGCGAGGATGCAGACTTGTTCCTTAGGTACTGCAGCAATGTCTGGGTGCTAGGAGACATAACCCCGTTGATGCGCGACGCGCAAAGCACTGACGAGGGCAAACCTCATCAACTGTCATTTGAAGAACTAACTCATTTGGCTGACGCCGGACTGATAAACTACGAGCCTGCCACCGGTTTCGCCCGGAAGAATTTTCCAAAGAAGGTCCGAGTTCGCTACTACGACTGCTTTGTGGACTTGGAGTTCGCTAACGAGGAAAAGAACCAGATTAGCCTCGGCCCCACAATACTCACAAGAACGGGGTTGCAGTTGATCAGAATCTTGGCGCCCAAGGAATCCAAAGATGCATTCGAATGGGGACTGAAATCCATGATAGACCAAGGGATTCTGGTTTCTATAGCTGCAGCTTCCAAAGGCGACTATCCTCGGGAAGAAACAGACAATAGCAGCTTCTAGAAGACGAGCTTGTAGAAGTTCCCGGCGTCGTCTATCGCAACCCCTCGGTGCTTGTCTCTGTCGAAGTCGGCACGAAGGATAGTCCCGTCGGAACATGACAACACGGACATACCCCGGTTAAGTCCCGGTAGAGGACCAGTCATCCAATAGCTTCCAAATGCTGAATCGAGATAAGCGGGTGACAACTCTGCAAAACCAATCGGTGGCGTCACAGAGGCCCACTCTCTGCAGTGAGTGCAAGACCAAAAGAGCACGAGAGAAAGCCATGAGATCATCGTTGAACCCAATAGGAATATTAGGTGGAAACGGGCGGGGCCTCAAGCTAGCTCAAAAAGAAGACTATCCCCAGGACTCTTCCTAGTATTATAAACGCCCCGTCTCGTCAGAACGATA
Source organism: Hyphomicrobiales bacterium (assembly GCA_900489925.1). Taxonomy (GTDB): domain Bacteria; phylum Pseudomonadota; class Alphaproteobacteria; order Rhizobiales; family Rhizobiaceae; genus Rhizobium. The sequence goes on from UEHQ01000009.1 coordinate 101,912, forward strand.
ACGACTTCTCCTACGCGTTCGGATGCCGTTCCTACTCGTCTGTTCCCGAGCAGGCCCCGCCGATCGGTGAGTGACGCGAAGCTTCGTCGAATTCCACAGAACTCGGGAAATGCACTAACGCCCAGCGACTCGTTGAACAGCTGATCGTGCCTCGTCCGCAGGCATGCGGCCTTCGACGGCGGCAAGGCAGGCACTCCATGCGCCTTGCCATTTGTCGCTGTTGTGATTGGGCTCGTGTGTTAGCCAGTTCATCGCCTCTTCCGGAGAGCCGACGGTGATGCGGATCCGGCTATCCGAGACGACGAGGGGCTTCTTCCATCTGTGAACCAACATGGCTGCTCTCCCTGACCCTGAAAGAGAGTATAGCCGACACGCGGCAACTGCACAGCACCTCTTTCAGTGGAATGGAACTGGCGTAGGGAATAAATCTTGCGGCCGGAAGGAGGATGCGTGAGGCAACATCCGGCTGTTTCGTGCAGCCGGATGTTGTTAGCTGTTGCTAGAAATTGCGCTGAAGGCGAACGAAGCCTTCCACGAAATCGTCAGCGCCATCGGGATCGTCGTACTGGACACTCACTTTGGTGGTGAGGTTCGTGGCGATCTTGTAGTCGACCGTCACGCCTGCCCGCCACTCGTTGCCGCCGGTGAATTCTCCATCCGTATCGAGAGCAATCTTGCTGAGATACTGGTAGCCGGGCGTAACGGACAGCTTATCGGTGATCTTCGCCACGTACTGGCCGCCAACCGTCCATTCCGATCTCTCGTAATAGTAGTTCGCGCCGCTGGCCCAGATACCATAAAGACCAAGCTGACCGGGTCCGATGTCGGCAAAGAGGATGCCACGGATGGCAGCTTCCTCGGTGTCTGTGTCGTAACTTGCCAGCAGGTTACCACTGACGCCACCGACCTTGCCGGACAGGTAAGCTTCGATGCCGATATTGTTCGGCCCCTCGCCGGGCTTTGTCTTGTAGGCCTCTTCAAGCTCATCGACCATGACACCGGCACTGAAGTCCGGTGTTTCATACAGATAGCGGATGGCGTTGTGGATGGTGGAGTTGCTCGAGATGACATCGGTTTCGCCCGGCGCAAAGCTGTTGTCGTTGTCCCACCAGCTGTATTGCATGCCGGCACGCAGACCGGCGATGTCGATGTAGCCTTCCTGCAGAAGGGCCGTCTGGTTGGTTGCGTTCTCGGCGTTCACGCGCAAGGTGATCACGCCCGTCAGGGTACCGAACTCGGTCTCGCTCTTCGATTTCAGCGTCGTCTGCCCGCGGGTCCACGACGACCAGTCGGAGGTTCCCGAGCGGTTTGGACCAAAACGCTCTTCGGTGCGGATGTAACCTCCAATCGAAAGACAGGTCTCGGTTCCTGGAATGTAGAAATAGCCGGTCCCGTAGGCGTCGCAAACGCGGACGTATTCGACGGGCTCCGGTTCGGCGGCGACGATAGCATCGGCCGCGCGCGCACCGGAGGTTACCGTGATCGCGGCGACGGAGCTGAGGATGATGGCTCGGATATTCATAGGGGGGTCCTATCTGCTGTTGATAGGGCCCGACCTATGAAGCCATCCTAACAGTCAGATGACAAAATCGTGGCAACCGCTTTCTGGTGGGACATCATCGCCGGCTGTTGTAGAAGCGCAACGCGTTTCGGCGTATACTTCTGACGTGGTCGATGGAGCTGTCCTTCTTCGCGGCGCTTCGTCTTGGCCATGAATCGCTTGCGGAAGAGTGGCACCTCTATCGCACGCCTGCGGAACCGCTCTGCCACTCGTACGTTAAAGCGAAAAGAGGAGCGCTTGTCATGCGTACGAAGTTAACGTTCCTAGCCCTGGCTTATCTGATCGTCAGCGGACTTCTGCTGTCGACGTCCTACCACTCGGCGGGGCCTATCACGACGCCGAAGACTGACCGCATCGCGGGATCGACGTTTCTGATCGAGCGTTTTGCTGGATGATAACGTCTTGATTGATGGTAGCGTCGGCATCGCATCCTGATCGATGCCGACAGCTCATCAACCCAGACTGATGTGATTTCGGACAGTTGTCACACCCGCCACGTTGGCGGCAACCGCCGTCGCGCGCTCGATCTCGGCCTGCGTCGCAACAGCGCCGTCAAGTGTGACAGCGCTGCCCTCGGCGACGACATTGACGTCAGCGGCGTCGAGCCCACCGGCGACCGCGAGAGCATTGGCAACCGCTTCCTCCAGTGCAGCATGATTGACGAATTCCACTTCGATCTCGGGGATCTCCCCGAAGAATGTCCCTTGCTTGAATATCATGGCACCTGCTCCTTTTTCCTCACTCGTGGAAAACGCACGTCACGGCCCTTCGTTCATTTCACCATCGAACCTGATAATTCACCCGCACGCTGCCCGTTCGCTTCGATGAAGCTGGATCATTGATCGTTGCGTTGAGGCTGAGATCCGGAAGGATGATCTGGTTCATGGCAACCGAATTCGACAGGTTACCGCTGGCATTGTCGAAAGAAGCCTCCGCCAAGAGTGAGGTCCCGGTCCAGGGATGGGTGAGCTTCAGCGATTGCGACGCGTCCATCGATGCCTGTCTCGAGTCGATCGTGTCGTAGCGCACCATGACGGAGCGCGTCGACTGCGCGTCCAGCCAATCCGTCACGATCCAGCTTCTGGCGTGGCTTAGCGTGAGGGACGCATCTCCGCGCAATGTGTCGACCCTGACGCTGCTGGTCTGCTCGATCCGGGATGCGGGCGTGACACTGACCTTGCTGAGGCTGCCCCAAAGAGCCGCCTGCTCGGAATTCTGCATCAATTCACCGCCGTTCGTCGAAGCCAGAGCAATATCCGCGCCGGCGCTGGTCTCCCATTCCGCCGGCAGCCGAAATCCCATGGTCGCCTTGTAGGAATTGTCCGAGAGCTTCACCGGCGTCCAGATCAGCAGGTTGTCAGCGCGCGTCGGCAGGGCGGGCAGTGCAAAGGCGGCAGAGAGCAACAACAGGCTGCGTTTCGTTCTCATGGTTCGTGACTTCCTTCCGACAAGGGAACGGACCGGGCATGGTGGCGCCTTGATGGCGTATCGTTGCTCGCCGAGGGCCGCGTTCGTTGTGTGAATAACATCCGGCCTTGGCCGCGATGTCGGTTTTCCGTGCGCCAGAAGCGCGCGGCGAGTGCCACGGTTTGCAACCATCAGGCTGCGGCGACTCTCATTCCAAAGAATGTTAGAAGATTCACATGTGCTGGCAGCCGTGTAAACCCCTTGCAGCTAAAAATCTGCTGCAGCGCACACTTGCCGCCCCTTTCAAAGCCCTGTAGAGCCGAAGCAAAATAGCAATAATCTGGCAAAAAAGCGCATGATGATCGGTAAAGACACGCCACGGCGCCTCAGCATCTTCGGTTCGACGGGCTCGATTGGGCAGAACACGCTTGATGTCGTGCAGCAGCTGGGCGGACGGGACAGCTTCGATATTTCCGTCGTGACCGGCAATGAAAATGTCGAACTTCTCGCGCAGCAGGCAAAAGCGTCGGGAGCCCGGCTCGCTGTTACCGCCAGCGATGGCAAATACGAAGCGCTCAAGGCCGAGCTTTCCGGCAGCGGCATTGCCGTCGCGGCGGGCGTCTCCGGGCTCGGCGAAGCCGCCGATATGGAAGCCGACTGGGTGATGGCGGCAATCGTCGGCACGGCCGGACTTGCACCGACGCTTGCCGCGGCGCGAAGAGGCGCAACGATCGCCCTTGCCAACAAGGAATGCCTCGTGTCCGCCGGCGATCTGTTCGTGGATGCCGTGAAGGCGGGTGGCGGACAGCTCATTCCCGTCGACAGCGAGCACAGCGCCATTTTCCAGTCGCTTGACGAAGCTCAGAGGCATGCAGTCGAGCGGATCATCCTAACAGCCTCCGGCGGTCCGTTTCGCACGTGGTCCCGCGCCGAGATGGCGAATGTGACCGTAGCGACCGCGCGTGCTCATCCGAACTGGTCGATGGGCCTGAAGATCTCGATTGGCAGTGCCTCCATGTTCAACAAGGCGCTGGAGATGATCGAGGCGAAGCACCTGTTCGATGTTCGCCCCGACCAGATCGAGGTTATCGTTCATCCGCAGTCGATCATCCATTCCATGGTCGGCTATACGGATGGATCCGTCATCGCCCAGCTCGGCAGCCCCGACATGCGCACGGCAATCGGCTACGCACTGGACTACCCGCGCCGGCCGCAGCTCACCGTCGAACGGCTCGACTTTGCCAAGCTGTCCCGGTTGGATTTCGAGGCGCCCGATGAAGAGCGTTTCCCGGCGCTTCGTCTGGCGCGGACGGCGCTGGAGCGCGGTGGCCTGCAGGGCGCAATCATGAATGCAGCCGAGGAAGTGGCCTTCCACGCCTTCGTCGACGAGCGCATCGGCTTCCTTCAGATGGCCGATATCGCCGAAGCCGTCATGGATCGCATGATTGCAACCGGAGGCGCACGCAGCATGGACGACGTCTTCGCGGCCGACGCGGAAGCCCGCCGCCTTGCAGCCGAAGTAGTAGCTATCAACGAAAAGGCCGCCTGACGGCGGCCTTTGGTCTGATCTGTACGATGCGCCTCAGGCCACATGCCGGGCCAGCGCACAGCGCGACCACAGCGAATGCAATGCCTCGACCAGATGCTCGATATCGGCATCGCTATGCAGCGGCGTCGGCGTGATGCGCAGACGCTCGGTCTTCTTCGGCACGGTCGGATAGTTGATCGGCTGCACGTAGACACCGCAATTATCGAGCAGGAGGTCGGAAATCCACTTGCACTTCGCAGCATCGCCAACCATGACGGGCACGATATGGCTCGGGTTCGGCATATGCGGGATGCCACGCTTGTCGAGCAGTGCGCGCAGCGTCCGCACGCGTTCCTGGTGGCGGGCGCGCTCGAACTGGCTCACCTTCAGGTGCTGGATCGAGGCGACGGCGCCAGCGGCCAGCGCCGGCGGCAGCGCTGTTGTAAAGATGAAGCCCGAAGCAAATGAGCGGATGAAATCACAGAGGGCCGTCGACGCGGCGATGTAACCGCCCATGACGCCAAAAGCCTTGCCGAGCGTGCCTTCGATCACCGTCAGCCGATCCATCAGACCTTCGCGCTCGGCAATGCCGCCACCGCGCGGACCATACATGCCGACGGCATGGACTTCATCGAGATAGGTCATCGCGCCATACTTGTCGGCGAGATCGCAGATTTCCTTGATCGGGGCGATATCGCCATCCATAGAGTAGACCGATTCGAATGCGATCAGCTTCGGCGCCTTCGGATCGGCCGCGGCGAGCTTCGCTTCCAGATCCTGCAGGTCATTGTGCTTCCAGATGACCTTGTCGCACTTGGCGTAGCGAATGCCCTCGATCATCGAGGCGTGGTTCAGCGCATCGGAGAAAATCACGAGGCCGGGGATCTTGGATCCGAGCGTGCCGAGGGCTGCCCAGTTGGAGACATAGCCGGAGGTGAAGATTAGCGCCGATTCCTTGCCATGCAGGTCGGCAAGTTCGCGCTCGAGCAGAACGTGGTAGTGGGTGGTGCCAGAAATATTCCGGGTGCCTCCCGCACCCGCGCCACAGTGATCAATGGCGTTCTTCATCGCCTCGATCACCTTGGGGTTCTGGCCCATGCCGAGATAGTCGTTGGAGCACCAGACGGTCACATCCTTGGGGCCATCGGCCGTATGCCGGGTCGCGCGTGGAAAGCTGCCCCGGTGACGCTCAAGATCGGCAAAAACGCGATAGCGGCCTTCCGCATGCAGGCCATCCAGCTCGTTTTTGAAGAATGCTTCGAAATCCATCATATGCTCCAGTATCGTGCGAGCGTTTTTTGCGAACCGACGCGCACACGTCAACCCTTCGTCGCTGCTTTAGCATCAACTGCGGCAAATGGCCCATAGTCTTGAATTATTTTAATTAGAAAATGACCGCCGTGCCAAGTGGAGGGTGATCGCGAGACTGGTGAGCCTCGCGATCAAGCTTTCGTCAGCCGGCGTCGGCAACGGCGCGCTTCGCCATCACCTTGATGAGATTCGCCCGATATTCCGCACTGGCGTGCAGATCGGACATCAGCCCCGAGGCATCGACATTGACCGCAGCAATCGCCGAGGGTGCCCAGTTGCCCCCCAACGCCGCCTCGATGCCCCGCTCGCGGAACACGCCGTTCGAGCCTGCACCCGTCACAGCCACCCGAACACCGCTGCCCGCTTTCGCCACGAAGACACCGGTCATTGCGTAGCGCGAAGCCGGGTTCGGAAACTTCGCATAGCCCGCCTTCTCCGGCGCGTCGAAGCTGATCGCCGTGATCAGCTCACCCTCTTCGAGAGCCGTTTCGAACAGACCGGTGAAGAAGTCTTCCGCTGCGATATCCCGCTTGTTCGTGATGATCCGCGCGTTGAGCGCCAGCATCGCGGATGGATAATCGGCAGCCGGATCGTTGTTGGCGACCGAACCGCCGATCGTCCCCATGTGGCGCACATGCGGATCGCCGATCATGCCTGCGAGATCGCAGATCGCGGGACAGACTGCCCTAAGCGACGAGGAAGCGGCGACGTCGGCATGCGGCGTTGCCGCGCCGATCGTCACCTTGCGCCCGTCGATCTTGATTCCCGTCATCGCAGCGACTCGCCGGACATCGACGAGGTCGCTGGGTGCCGCAAGCCGCTGCTTCATCGTGGCGATGAGCGTCATGCCGCCGGAGACATATTTGCCCTCCGACTTGCCTGAGATCATCTTGACGGCTTCATCGACGGAGGAAGCGCGGTGATAGTTGGTTTGATACATCGTCGTTCCCCTTCAATGAACCGCGCGCGCTGCCATCCACACCTTCTGCGGCGTGGCCGGCATGGTCAGCATGTTGTTGCCGATGGCATCCGTGATGGCGTTGATCAGCGCCGGTGGCGAACCGATGGCACCGGCTTCACCGCAGCCCTTGATGCCCAGCGGGTTGCTCGGTGACGGCGTGACCTGGTGCGACACTTGAAAGGACGGCAGGTCATCGGCGCGCGGCATGGCGTAGTCCATGAAGCTTGCCGTTAGGAGCTGGCCGTTTTCATCATAGTGCACGCCTTCGAGCAGCGCCTGGCCGATCCCCTGGGCGATGCCCCCATGCACCTGACCTTCGACGATCATCGGGTTGATGATATTGCCGAAATCGTCGGCGGCCACGAACTGGATGATGTCGGTCTTGCCCGTTTCAGGATCGACTTCGACTTCGCAGATGTAGCAACCGGCCGGAAAGGTGAAGTTGGATGGATCGTAGAAGGCCGTTTCCTTCAGGCCCGGCTCCATGCCGCCCGGAAGGTTGTGCGCCGTATAGGCCGCCAGTGCCACCTGGAACCAGGGCAGCATCTTGTCGGTGCCAGCCACCTTCACTTCGCCGTTCTCGATAACGATATCGCTTTCATCGGCTTCCATCAGGTGTGCGGCAATCTTCTTGGCCTTGGCCTCGACCTTGTCGAGCGCCTTGACGATGGCCGACATGCCGACCGCACCGGAGCGCGAGCCGTAGGTGCCCATGCCCATCTGCACCTTGTCGGTGTCACCGTGAACGATCGAAACGCTGTCGATCGGCACGCCGAGCCTGTCGGCGACAAGTTGCGCGAAGGTCGTCTCGTGCCCTTGGCCGTGGCTGTGGGACCCGGTGAGCACCTCGATCGTGCCGACCGCATTGACGCGAACCTCGGCCGATTCCCAGAGTCCGACACCGGCGCCGAGCGAGCCCACCGCCTGCGACGGCGCGATGCCGCAAGCCTCGATGTAGCAGCTCATACCGATGCCACGCTTCTTGCCGCGACCTGCCGCCTCGGTCTTGCGGGCCGCAAACCCGTTCCAGTCGGAAGCCTGCATGGCCGCATTCAGCGATGCTTCGTAGTCGCCGGCATCATAGTTCATGATGACAGGCGTCTGATGCGGGAAGGAGCGGATGAAGTTCTTCCGCCGCAACTCGGCCGGTGAAATGCCGAGTTCGCGCGCGGCTGTTTCCATCGTGCGCTCCAGAAGATAGGTCGCCTCCGGCCGACCGGCGCCACGATAGGCATCGACCGGCGCGGTGTTGGTGTAGACCGTACGGACATTGGCGTGGATCGCCGGGATATCATACTGGCCGGAGAGCAAGGTCGCATAGAGATAGGTCGGCACCGCCGACGAGAAGAGCGACATGTAGGCGCCGAGATTGGCGATCGTATCCACCTTCAATCCGATGATGCGGTGGTCCTTGTCGAAAGCCATCTTCACCTTGGACACATGATCGCGACCATGCGCGTCGGTCAGGAAAGCCTCGGTACGATCGGAGTTCCATTTGACAGGAACGCCGGTCTTCTTGGACGCCCAGAGACAGACGATCTCTTCCGGGTAGATGTAGATCTTCGAGCCGAAGCCGCCGCCGACATCAGGCGCAATCACACGCAGCTTGTTTTCGGGTGCGACGTTGTAGAAGGCGCTCATCACCAGTCGGGCGACATGCGGATTCTGGCTCGTCGTGTAGCAGGTGTAGTGATCCTCGGCGGAATCGTAGATCCCGAGAGCAGCACGCGGCTCCATCGGGTTGGGCGAGAGCCGGTTGTTGTGGAGTTCGATCTCCGTCACATGCGCCGCATCGGCGATCGCCTTGTCGGTGGCGGCGGGATCGCCCAACTGCCAGTCGAAGATCAGGTTGCCGGCAGCTTCCGGATGGATCTGCGGCGCGCCGGATTTCAGCGCATCGACCGCCTCCACCACGACAGGCAGTTCCTCGTAGTCGACCACCACGGCTTCGGCCGCATCGCGGGCCTCGGCGAGGCTATCGGCGACAACAATGGCCACCGCATCGCCAACATAACGCACCGTGTCCACCGCCAGCGGGCGCCATGCGCCCATCTTCATCGGTGACCCGTCCTTTGAATGGATCATCCAGCCGCAGATCAGATTGCCGATTCCATCTGCAAGCAACTGCTTGCCGTCCAGCACGCCGATGACGCCCGGCATCGCCTTGGCCGAAGCCGCATCGATGCTGCGGATCTTTGCATGGGCATGCGGACTGCGAATAAAAAACGCGAACTTCATGCCCGGCACGACCATGTCGTCGGTATAACGGCCCTTGCCGGTCAGGAACCGCTTGTCTTCCTTGCGCGTGACGCGTGCACCAATTCCTTCAACACCCATGATGTCCTCCCAATGGGGTTTCGGGCCTGGCATTCCGCCAAAGACAGTCGTGTCGGCGGCAGCCAGACAATTCCTGAGCGCTATTCAGCCGCCTGTCTGGCGGTGCCATGCATCTGCTCGTTAGCGGACAGCACAGCCTTGACGATGTTGTGATAGCCGGTGCACCGACAGATGTTGCCTTCGAGCTCGTGGCGCACTGTCTGTTCATCGAGCTTGCCGCCATGGCGGCCGATCATGTCGACAGCGGTCATCACCATGCCGGGCGTGCAGAAGCCGCATTGCAGGCCATGATGCTCCTTGAACGCGGCCTGCACCGGATGAAGTTCGCCATCGGTTGCAAGACCTTCGATCGTCGTCACGGCAGAACCTGACGCCTGGACGGCAAGGATGGTGCAGCTCTTGACCGACCGACCGTCCATATGGACGACGCAGGCGCCACATTGGCTCGTATCGCAGCCGACATGCGTTCCCGTCAGGCCCAGCTTTTCGCGAATGAAATGGACAAGAAGCGTGCGCTCTTCACAGTCGCCGCTCACCGTCCGGCCGTTCACCGTCAGTGTCACTTTCGCCATGATTTCCTCCTCGTGCCTCCTCCAGGCACGGGCGGTATCATTTGACGTTTTTGCTTTGGGATCAACCACTACTTTAGGGAGGCATGTTCAATTCGCCGGTACCGAACGGAGCCTCAGCCCGGCTGTCTCCACACACTTTTCAAGCCACCAGAAATTGCAAACCCCGGCACAAAGAAACGAAAAGCTCCTTTTTGCGCCACAGTTTGCAAGCTAGCCTGTCGAAAAAGAAGAATCAGGGACGGCCATCGCCCGCTGGGGCGCTAATCAGGAGTAATTGATGAAAAAGATTATTGCATTCGTCTTGGTCGGTTTGTCGATCACCAGCTGCACTCCAACCGAACGCGGCGCGGGGATCGGCGCCGCATCGGGCGCCATCGTGGGCGGTGCCGTCACCGGCAACGTGCGCGGCGCAGCCGTTGGTGCGGCGATTGGGGGCGTGTCCGGCGCGCTCATCGGCGCCGTCGCCGAGCAGCCCGGCCAGTGCTACTACCGCGACCAATACGGACGCCGATACATAGACGACTGCCCGCGTCGATAACCCGCGGCAGCCTTAAAATCCCGGGCTCTTTCCGGGATTTTTTGATCTTTTTCCACTAATTCAGCAATTAGGCGATTTAAAACGATACACCAAAAGGAATTTTGCCGCTAAGGTTGCCGCCGGCTAGGGGACGCGAAGCTAGATTCCAATGTAACCAAAAAGCGGCGGATGCAGATCAGAGGGACGGCACCGAAAACAGGTATTGCGTATCGGCGTATGGGCATCGTGATGCTGGTCGCGGCAGCGGCTGCGCTCTCGCCTGCTCTCGTGGCCGACGCTTTCGCCTTCAAGCTTTTCGGCATGAACTTTTTCGGCAAGGACGAAGACACGAGCGATCAGGTTCCTGATCCCGTTCGCTACGACGTCACGCTGACGACAGATGCAGCCGATCCCGATCTCAAGGAAGCGCTGGAAAATAGCTCCCGCCTCGTCGGCGACAAGGACAAGCCTGTTTCCGGCGATCTCGGCGTCGTGGTCAAGGCGCGCGACGACATCGAGCGCCTAGTCGCCACGCTCTACGAAAAGGCACGCTACGGCGGTGTCGTGACGATCACCATCGACGGCAGGAATATCAACGCACTGCCGCCCAACCCGACCTTCAACCGCTCCCGGCCGGTGCCGGTCCATGTGAGCGTTGCCGCCGGGCCGGTCTTCAAGGTGCACGAAGTCCAGTTCGGAGGCGATGCGGCTGGGCAGAATCCGGCCGATTACGATCTCGCCCCCGGCGAACAGGCCGGTTCGCTGGTCATCATCAAGGCTGGCGACAAGATCGTCGAGCAACTGAAAAGCAATGGTCACCCCCTAGCGAAACTAACAGATCGCAAGGTCATCGCCGATCACAAGACGAATACGGTCAATATCCTGATCGCGGCCGAAAGCGGCCCGGTCGCTCCGATCGGAAACGTCGGCGTAACGGGAGAAAAAAGCGTACGTTCGGACTTCATCGAACGCTACTCGAGGCTGAACAAGGGTGACCGTTATTCGCCCGAAGCCGTGAAGAAGGCGGGAGACAGGCTGCGTGCGCTCGGCGTGTTTTCCAGTGTCACCATCCACGAAGCCGACGCTTTGAACCCCGACGGGACGTTTCCGATGACAATCGAGGTTGCGGAAGGCAAACAGCGCTATCTTGGCCTGGGAGCCCAATATTCCACGACCGATGGCTTTGGCGTGAATGGCTACTGGGGTCACCGCAACCTATTCGGCGCCGCGGAATCGCTGCGCATCGAGGGATCTGTTGGACGACTGGGCGACGCATCGAACATCGGCGATCTCGATTATTCGGCGGGCGTCACCTTCACTAAGCCGGGCGCATTTTTCCCGTCCGCGACCCTGACGGCAAGCATTCTTGCAAAGACGGAAAACCCGGATGCCTATAGCGCCAAGCTGGTGACGGCATCGCTCGGTCTTGCCTATGAACTCAGCGACATCGACACGATCAGCGGTGCCGGCGAGGTCAGCTGGGAAAAGGACGACGACGCCTTCGGCACCAATACGTACCTGACCTTTGCGCTGCCGTTCCAATACGATCGCGACACGCGCGACAACAAGCTTGACCCGACCGAAGGCTATCGCGCCACCCTGAAGGCAACGCCAAGCTACGAATCCTATAACGGAACCTTCTTTTCCAGTTTGGAGGGCTCCATCTCCGGCTATCAGGGACTGGGTGCGGAGGATCGCATCGTTCTCGCCGGCAAGCTTTCCACGGGCTTCCTTTTTGGCGCCGACAATCTGGAAAACATTCCCGCGACCCGGCGTTTCTTTGCTGGCGGCGGCGGTTCTGTCCGCGGCTACGGCTACCAGGAAATTTCACCTTACAATGCTGCCAACGATCCCACCGGCGGCGCATCCTACGTCACGGCATCGTTCGAGACGCGCGTGAAGATCACCGATACGATCGGCATTGTTCCGTTCATCGATGTCGGAACGGTCTCAGCCGACCTTGCGCCGGACTTCTCCGACATCCGGGCAGGCGCGGGTATCGGCGTTCGTTACGCGACACCGTTTGGCCCGTTGCGACTTGATTTCGCCGTACCGCTCAACAAGTACGAAGGCGGAACCAGCTACGGCATCTATGCCGGGATCGGTCAGTCATTCTGACAAGACATGAGTGCGCAGCGGCTTGGCCGCGGTAAATTGCTTTAGACAAACAGGGGCATGTCCGAGTTCATGCAGACGTTGACTAAAATCGTGACCTGGATCATCCGCCTGCTCGGCTATTCCGTGGGCGTCGTGCTGATCCTTGCTGCAGTGGCAATCGGCGTTTTCGGCTTCACATCCTTTGGCGCGCGGATCGTCGTCGACAAGGTTGCGTCGATCATCTCCAACCGCGATATGACCATCCGTGTTCAGGATCCGCAGGGGCTTTTGACCGGAGGGCTGCGGGCAAGCCAGATCGTGCTTTCCGATACGCGTGGCGTATTCGCGGAGATCGATGGCATCGCGATCAACTGGAATCCGCTGGCGCTGCTGACAGGACGGTTCCACGCTACGCGCGTGGAGGCCGCCGATATCCACGTTCTGCGCAGCCCGGTGCGAACGCTGCCCTCCCGCCCTGCTGCCGAAGACAGCAGCGGCTTTTCCCTTCCGCTCAAGCTCGATATCGACAACATCTCCCTGCCGGCCATTCGGCTGGAGCAGCCGCTGATCGGCCGCGCCTTCTCGCTAGCAGCCAATGGCAGCATGCGTGCCGACAACGAGGGCGGCAATGCCTCGCTGACCCTGAACAGGCATGATGTGCCCGATGCGAAGTTGACGGCCGATGTCGCCTTTCTTCCTGATGGAAACCAGCTGCGGCTGCAGGCAAAGCTGAGCGAACCGAAGGGTGGCCTGCTTGCGGGCGTGCTGGCGCTCCCAGGCAATCCTGCCTTGGAGATCAGTCTCGCGGGCGACGGTCCGATTTCCAACTGGAAAGGCAAACTGCAAGCGTCGCTCGACGGACAACAGCGTGCGGCAATCGAAGCCCACCATGCCCAGACGCCAGATGGCCTGCATCACATAGACCTCAAGGGCGGCGGTGACCTGAGCTCACTGCTTCCCGCGGCCTTCCGCCCGCTGTTTTCAGGGCAGACCAATATCGATGTCGCCGCCACGTTCGATAACAAGGGCAAGGTCGACATTCAAACCGGCAACATCGCGACCGGTGCGGTCGTCATCGCAACCTCAGGCACCCTGGATCCCAAGGGCAAGAACAGCCTGAACGCCAACCTTCTCGGAACATCAGGACCCGTCGATTTCCGTTGGCCGCTGGCCGATGGCGACGCGCGCTTCATGATATCAGGCGTCAACCTCGCCTTGACGGGGGACGCGAAAGCCTCGCGCCTCAACGCCAGCGCATCGATCGATTCCGCGGTCCTGCCGCAGGCAACGATCAACAACGTCAAGCTGACGGCAAAGAGCGACAACTTCAATCTCTCCGGCCGCTCCGGCGGTGTCCAGCTGCGATTGGTCGCGGGCGACATGATATTCGCCAACCCTGACATCAACCGGGCGATCCAAGGACCGGTGACGATTGCGGTCCCTCTGCAAATTTCACCCGATGCCCTCGGCTTCAACGGCACGACGATCGAAAGCGCGTCTGCCAACGCCAGCCTGAACGGGTCCTACAAGCTCAGTGCCAGCGCGCTCACCGGCAACGCCAAGCTGACGATCGAACCTCCGGCATTGCCCCCGGCGGTGGCCACCCGTTTCGATGCGCCGATAGTGGTGGAGACGGTTGTTGGCGGAACGATCCCGTCGAAGATCACCTTGTCGAACCTCACCATCAAGTCCAGCGCCCTGGAAGCGAACGGCAACGTCGCACTCGACGGCGATATGCTCGACGCCGTCCTGTCGGGCCGGATCCCGGAGGTCGCGAAGTTTCTGGAAACAGCCGCGGGCGAAGCAAACTATTCGCTCAGCGCAAAGGGCAACCTTGCAGCCCTCGCCGTCTCGGCAAACGTCAAGGCACCTCAGCTTGATATCGCCGGACGAAAACTGGCCGATCTCGACGTCATTCTTTCCGGCACTGCGGATCCAAAGGCTCCCAAGGCCGAACTGACCGCCAAGGGCAGCATCGACGGCCAGGCAATCAACATCAGCACCGACATGCAGTCGGTGGATGGCAGGGTGATCTTGCCGTCGATTGCCGCCAATGTCGGCAAGAATCGCCTGACGGGCCACGTCGAACTTTCCGGAGGCTTCCAGCCGACCGGGTCCCTCACCTTCGATTTTCCGGATGTCGGCCTTCTGGCCGCTCTCGGCGGGCAAGTCGCGGAAGGCGACCTGAAGGGCTCCGTCGACATCGCCAACGAAAGCGGGAAGATCACGCTCAAGGTGGCAGCGACAGGCAGCGGGCTGAAGCGCGGCACCTTCTCGGTTGTCAAACCGGACATCAACGTTACGGTCAGCGATCTCAAGGCATTCGCGGCAACGGGAAGCATCAAGGCCGAGGCGATCGCGTCCGGCACGAACAAGGTCGAGACGCTGGGGCTGACCTTCACACAAATGCAGAACCGCACGAACTTCGATCTCGACGCGATCTACGACAGCAGCCCGCTCGTTGTCAGGGGCGGCGTGGAGGCGAAGGATGGAACCACCCTTCTGCAGCTGAACCGCTTTTCGGCGAGACCGCATGACATTCCCGTCGAGCTTACGTCGCCATCGGATCTGACCTTCAGCAACGGGACCGTCACCCTCAACGGGATCGAACTCACGGCCGGTGCCGGCGCAATCAGCGCGAGAGGCACGATCGGCGAGACGCTGGACATTGATGCCGATATCAAGGAACTGCCGGCAAGTCTGGCCAACAGCTTTGTGCCCAACCTTCAGGCAGAGGGCACGATATCCGGCAAGGTTACAGTCAAGGGCACGCCAGCCGCGCCAAGCGCGAACTTCAAGCTGGACTGGAAGAATGCGGCAACCAGCCACACCCGGGGCGCCGGCCTTTCACCCCTTGCGATCGGTGCGAACGGCACTTTTGCCGACAATACGCTGGGCTTCCAGGCCGCTGCGACTGGAAGCGGCGGCGTTTCGTTGAAGGCAGAGGGAAACTTCGCGACGGCAGGACCGAACGCCCAGTCGCTGAGCGCCGATGCTGACATCGTCAACATCCCTGCCGCCCTGGCAAATGCGCTGGTGCCCGGCCTCGATGCCGAAGGATCCATCACCGGCAAAGTCAGTGCCTCCGGCAAGCTGCCGGCACCGGAACTCGACTTCAAGCTCAACTGGAAGAATGCCGCAACCAGCCAGACGAAGATTGCGAAACTCTCTTCGCTCGGCGTTTCCGCCAGCGGCAAACTCGAAAATAACATCCTCCATTTCAACGCCAATGCCAGCGGCAGCGGCGCATTGTCTCTGAAGGCCGACGGTAGTTTTGTGGTTTCGGGTGACACCGCGCAGACGCTGACGCTCGACGGAGAGCTCGCGAATATCCCGGCTGCGCTGGGCAACGCCTTCGTGCCGAACCTTGCGGCCGAGGGTCTGATTTCGGGAACGTTCAACGCCTCCGGCAAGCTGCCCACGCCGACCGCCAATCTGCATGTGGATTGGAAGAATGCGGCAACCGCGCAGACGAAGACAGCAGGCCTCACCGGCCTCAAGCTGGCAGCCAATGGCAAATTTGCCGACGGCACTCTCGACTTCGACACGAACGCCACCGCAAACGGCGGCATGTCGTTGGCCGCCAATGGGAAGCTGCACCTCAGCGGCAAGGAACTCCACGACCTCGCGATCGACGCCACAATCGCCGAATTGCCCGCAAGCCTCGCCAACGCCTTCGTTCCGAACCTTGGCGCAACCGGCCTCGTTTCCGGCACGGCTTCCGTCACAGGCACGTTGAAACAGCCAGAGGGACGTTTCGACCTCGCATGGAAGGATCTAGCCACCAGCCAGACCAAGGCGGCCCACCTTGCTCCTTTCGCCCTCAACGCCAACGGCACTCTCGCCAACAACACCTTGACCTTCCAGGCGAACCTTGATGGAGAAGGAGGCGCCCAGCTGAAGGCATCGGGTACGGCAGCACTTGAGGGTACCGCTGTGCGGAACCTGAAGGCAGACGCAAGCCTCAACGCCCTTCCCGCCGCTCTGGTCAATAGTTTCGTCCCCGATCTGGGCGCCGAGGGCACGATCTCCGGATCGGCCGTCGTGTCGGGTGATCTCCCGCTGCCGGCCGTCGATTTCAAGCTGGACTGGGCAAACGCCGGAACGCGCCAGACGAAAAGCGCCGGTCTTTCCGCGCTCAGCCTGAACGCAACGGGCAGATTTGCCGATAACAAGATCGATTTCGACGCAAACCTCTCCGGCAAGAGCGGCAACCTGCTGAAAGCCAAGGGCAGCGCCGCACTGCAGGGCGGAAGCGTCCGCGGCCTGTCCGTCGATGCCGACATCACAAATCTCCCGGCGAGCCTCGCCAATGGCTTTGTTCCGAGCTTGGGAGCCGAGGGCGTCATTTCGGGGACGGCAAAGACCTCGGGAACCCCAACCAATCCGATCATCGATTTCAAGCTCGGCTGGGCGAACGCAGCGACAACGCAGACCAGAGCCTCCGGCATTGGTCCCTTGTCTGCCGATGCCAGCGGCAGGCTGGCGGACAACAAGCTCGACTTCAGGGCAAACCTGGGTGGCAGCGGCGTGTCGCTGAAAGCCGGCGGCAACTTCGTCGTCGCCGGACCAAACGCGCAGTCGCTTTCCGTCAATGCCGACGTGGCAAACCTGCCGGCCGGACTGGCCAACGCCTTCGTTCCGGGGCTCGCGGCCGAAGGTAATATCTCGGGGACGGTAACGGCATCCGGCAAGCTGCCGCTTCCCGCGGCCGAATTCAAACTGGATTGGCGGAACGCAGCGACCAGCCAGACGAGGAGCGCTGGCCTCCAACCGCTCAGCATCGCAACAAGCGGAAAACTGTCCGGCCCGACGCTAACGTTTGACACGACAGTCGGGGGCGGTGGCGGCCTGTCGCTCAAGGGCGGTGGAAGTGTTGCCGTTGCTGGTAACCGTGCACTCGACTTGCGGTTCTCGGGCAATCTGCCCTTCGCGGTGCTCGGCACACAGCTCGCCGCACAGGGGCTAACCGCGGAGGGAACGGCCAACTTCAATCTGCAGATCGGCGGCACGGCGACAGCCCCGCTGGTCAATGGAACAGTGACGACCACTGGCGCCAGGATTGTTGACGTGCGGCGCAATCTTGCGCTCAACAGCCTGACTGCGGACATTCGTTTCAATGGGCAGCAAGCGGTCATCTCGCGGCTCACCGGCCAGATCGCCAGCGGCGGAAGCATCTCCGTCACCGGTAACGTCGGGATCCAGCCTGCAGCAAACTTTCCGGCCAACATCGATGTGAAGCTCGACAAGGCCGTCTACGTCGACGGCACGTTGGTCGTCGCGACGGTCGATGGGACGATTGGATTGCGCGGACCGCTGCTTGCCGGTCCGACGCTCAGCGGAAAGCTTCATGTCGAGCGGGCCTCGATTACGGTTCCAGAGAGATTGCCGACCTCGCTGCGCGAAATCGACATCAAGCACGTCAACGCGCCGAAGGCGGTTCTCGCGCAGCTCGCCGCCGCCGGGCCTCAGGGGCCGCGTGAAAAATCCGCGACCATGAACCTCGATATCCAACTGGATGCACCATCACAGATCTTCGTGCGAGGGCGCGGGATCGATGCCGAGCTTGGAGGAAGCGTAACGATCAAGGGAACGGCCTCGGCCCCATTGGTTTCCGGTGGCTTCACCATGCGTCGTGGCCGCTTGACGATCCTCAACCGCCGCCTCGATTTCTCTGACAAGAGCCGCATCACCTTCGCTGGCGATCTGACCCCGGCGCTGCAGATGGAAGCGAACTCGACATCCGGCTCGACGACACTAACGGTCGACGTAGCGGGCCTCGCGACCGATCCGTCCATCACCTTCTCCTCCTCGCCCGCGCTGCCGCAAGACGAGGTCTTGGCGCAGCTGATCTTCGGCCAGTCCATGTCCCGGCTCTCCCCGCTTCAGATCGCCCAATTGGCAGACGCGGTGAGCCAGCTTGCCGGCGGCCGCTCTGGTTCGCTGTTTCAAGGGCTACGCAACCAGCTGGGCGTCGATGATCTCGACATCAGTACGGACGCCAACGGCCAGACCAGCGTCAGCGTCGGCCGCTACCTGAACGAACGCACCTATTTCGAGCTGCAGCAGAGCAGTGGCAAATCGGGAGCCAAGGCCATCATTAACCTCGACGTCGGACGCGGAGTGAAGTTGCGCGGCGCAGCGGGAGGCGATGGCGCCGGCGAGGCGGGCATCGTCTACGAGCATGAATACTAAACGATAGACGTCCTCTCGCGGCAGTCTGCATCCAGCAAACCGCCAGGCTACGCCGGCGCTTAGAAGCTCGTCTTTCGCGTCTTCAGCAGGATGTTCGTCTCGGTGGTGTTGATTCCATCCACCAGTCGAATGCGCCGCAATGTCTCGTCAAAAGAAACGAGATCGCGGTCTTCCAACTCCGCGATGAAGTCCCATCTTCCGTTGGTACTATGCAGGGCGCGAACCTGCGGCAAGCCGCGAAGCTGATCGGCAACCTTGTCGGCGAGCTTGCCGAGAACCTCGATCATGACGATCGCTCGAACGCCTGCCGCGCGGGTTTCGTGGCCGGTGCGGATGGTGAAGGCCGCAATCGTTCCATTGGCGACGAGGCGATCGATCCGGGCGGAAACGGTGGCTCGCGACGCACCCGTCAAAGCCGCCAGCGACGACACGGGAGTACGCGCGTTGTGCCGGAGGGCGCTGAGAAGTTCCTGATCAAGATCGTCCATCGTTCTCACTTTGCAATATTCGACTTAGCAAACTGCTAAATCGGCTTTCATTCCGAACATTTTTTCATCTTTTTGTCGTCGCGTCGATGCTCCACTATTCATCCCAAACAGCATGAGGGAAAAGACATATGCAGACGCAAGCCAGACCGGTCACACTTATCGGCGCCCCCCTGGAAGAGGGATCGGGTCGCAGGGGCGCTGCCATGGGTCCCGCCGCACTGCGCATTGCCGGCGTCGACCGGACTCTGGTCGATCTCGGCTATGATGTCGCCGATGCCGGTGACGTGCAGGTCGTGCCCGCGCGCGACCTGCCGAACCTCCCGAAGGCACACAATCTACGGACAGTCGGGGCATTTGCCCGTGCGCTGGAAGCCGGCGTCTACGAGATCGCTGCAGCCGGCCGCTTCCCGATCATCCTGGGCGGCGACCACAGCCTGTCAATGGGCAGCGTCTCCGGCATGGCACGCCACGCAGCACAGCAGGGCCGACCGCTCTTCGTGCTTTGGCTGGATGCACACTCCGATTTCAACACCCCGGCAACCTCGCCGTCCGGCAACATTCATGGCATGCCGGTTGCCTTTTTCTGTGGCCAGGCCGAGATCGCCGAGGTCCTGCCGAAGGACCGGCCCCTGGTGGATCCGCGCAACGTCTTCCAGGTCGGTATTCGTTCGGTCGACGCGCCGGAGCGTGAACTGATCAAGGAACACGGCGTCAACGTCTTCGACATGCGATCGATTGACGAGCAGGGCGTTGCAGCGATCATGCGCGATATCCTTGGCGCTGTCAGCGCCGCCAACGGCCTGCTGCATGTCAGCCTCGACGTCGATTTCCTCGACCCCGAAATCGCCCCCGGCGTCGGCACGACTGTCCCCGGCGGCGCCACGTTCCGCGAAGCTCACCTCATCATGGAGATGCTGTGCGACAGCGGCCTCGTCTCTTCGCTCGACCTTGTCGAGCTCAACCCCTTTCTTGACGATCGGGGCAAGAGCGCCCGCATTCTCGTGGAGCTCACGGCAAGCCTCTTTGGCCGCCGCATATTCGACCGCCCGACACGCGCAGCATAATAATAGAGGGACAAATAATGAAAACGGCAGCCAACCTGATCGATACCGAGCAGCGCCTCGGCGCTCATAACTACAAGCCGCTCGACGTCGTCCTGACGCGTGGCGAGGGTGTTTATGTCTGGGACACGGACGGAAACCGCTACCTTGACTGTCTCTCGGCCTATTCGGCGGTCAATCAGGGCCACTGCCATCCGAAGATCCTGGCCGCGATGGTCGAGCAGGCAGGCAAGCTGACGCTGACTTCGCGCGCCTTCCGCAATGACCAGCTCGCGCACCTCTACGAAGAGCTAGCGGCCCTGACCGGCTCGCACAAGATCCTGCCGATGAACTCAGGCGCCGAGGCGGTCGAGACTGCCATCAAGGCCGTGCGCAAGTGGGGCTACGAGGTCAAGGGCGTGCCCGAAGGCAAGGCGGAGATTATCGTCTGCTCGGACAATTTTCACGGCCGGACACTGAGCATCATCAGCTTCTCGACCGATCCGGATGCGCGCACCGGCTTCGGCCCCTACACGCCGGGCTTCCGTACCGTTCCCTTCGGCGATGCCGACGCGTTTGCCGCTGCCATCAACGAGAACACCGTCGCCGCGCTGATCGAGCCGATCCAGGGCGAAGCTGGTGTCATCATCCCACAGCCCGGTTATTTCAAGCGCGTGCGTCAGCTCTGCACGGAGCACCAGGTCACCCTCATCCTCGACGAAATCCAGACCGGGCTTGGCCGCACCGGCAAGCTGCTGGCAGAGGAACATGAAGGCATCGAGGCCGATGTAACGCTGATCGGCAAGGCATTGTCCGGCGGCTTCTATCCGGTCTCTGCCGTTCTTTCCAATTCCGAAGTGCTCGGCGTCCTGAAGCCCGGCCAGCACGGCTCGACCTTTGGCGGCAACCCCCTCGCCTGCGCAGTGGCGCGCGCGGCGCTCAAGGTGCTGACCGAGGAAGGCATGATCGAGAACGCCGCCAAGATGGGCGACTATTTCCTCGAGGGCCTGCGCTCGATCCGTTCCAACATCGTCAAGGATGTGCGCGGTCGGGGCCTGATGATGGCTGTCGAACTGGTCCCGGAGGCTGGCGGCGCCCGCCAGTACTGCTATTCCTTGAAGGAACGCGGGCTGCTTGCCAAGGATACGCATGAGAACACGATCCGCCTCGCACCGCCGCTGGTGATCACCAAGGATCAGGTTGAATGGGCGGTGGAGCAGATCGAAAAGACGATCGCTTAGTCGCTCCGTCTTCGCCCAAGGCGGACTCGCGACATCGCGAGTTCACCTCGAGCAAACGCCGAGCGGGACCAAAAATCATCTGTCCCAATTTAGAATTGAGAAACACTCTTCCCCTAATGTCCTGAGTAACCGTATCGGCACTTTCTCGGTCGAAGAGTTCCGGCGGTTTGAAGGCAAAGTCCATCCGCGCCAATGGTGGCGCGGTTGCTTCTGCCCTGGCTTTCGACAGTTGGGACAATTCTAATGGCTACCATCAATTCCACGAGCTTCAGCGGCGATACGCTTGAGATCATTGCCTTCAGACTGCACGATCAGGAATTCTGCGTGAAGACGACGACAATCCGCGAAATTCGCGGTTGGGCACCGTCGACACCCATCCCGCATTCGCCAGCCGACGTCATCGGCGTCATGAACCTGCGCGGCTCTGTCATCCCGATCATCGACCTCGCTTTCAAGCTCGGCATGAAGAGCACCGTCGCCAACGAGCGCAGTGCCATCGTCGTCGCCGAAGTTCACAACATGGTCATCGGCATGCTGGTCGACCGCGTGTCTGACATCCTGACGATCTCGTCGGGCCAGGTGCAGCCGGTGCCGGAAGTGACCGCATCGTTCGACCGCGCCTTCTGCGAGGGCATCATCGCCTCCGAGAATGGCATGATCTGCTTCCTGAACCTCGCCAAGATGTTCAAGGAAAGCGAGACAGACGAACTCGCCGCATAGCGAAAGCTAAACACCAAACAAAAGCCGCTCAGATCGAGCGGCTTTTTTTGTAGACGAATACACTCATTATAAGAAATTCATCACAATTTCTACCATAACACTCATATTAAATTAGATATTTCTTTTACACTAAACATTAACCCTCATGGTCCGATCATTGGTTGTGGCGACTACGAATTTCTCGCGTCGAAATGGGCACCGACGAACGGCCTTGGAACGACAACAGTCGTCAGGTTAATGGAACGCGCGGAGCATTGGCGCCCGCGCATTGAGGGGATGAAAATGTTCGGTCTGTTATCTGATTCGAAGAATATCCTCGACGCGATTTCGAAGTCGCAGGCAATCATCGAGTTTGATCTCAAGGGCAACGTCCTGAAAGCAAACGAGAATTTTTGCAATGCGCTTGGATATAGCCTCTCGGAAATCGCCGGCAAGCATCACAGCATGTTCTGTGAGCCGACCTATACCGCGACATCGGAATACCGCGACTTCTGGGCTCGGCTCGGCAGAGGCGAACACGACTCCGGCGCCTACAAGCGGCTTGCAAAGGGCGGTCGCGAGATCTGGATCCAGGCCACCTACAATCCTGTGTTCAAGAACGGCAAACCCTACAAGGTCATAAAATTTGCCGCCGACATCACCGATGTGAAGAAGAAAGCGGTCGAGGACGCCGGCAAGCTTGACGCGATCTCCCGCTCGCAGGCCGTTATCGAGTTTACCCCCACGGGCGAGATCCTGACGGCAAACGAGAACTTCTGCGGCGCGCTCGGCTACTCGCTTTTTGAGATTGCGGGCAAGCACCACAGCATGTTCTGCGAACCCGCCTACACGCGAACGGAGGAATACGCCAATTTCTGGCGCCGGCTCGCGCAAGGCGAGTTCATCGCCAATGAATTCGTTCGATACGGCAAGGGTGGCAAGGAGATCTGGATCCAGGCAGCCTATAACCCGATTAGTGACGCCAACGGCAAAGTCTACAAGGTCGTGAAGTTCGCGACTGACGTTACCCAGCGAATGAGCGCCATCACCCAACTCGCCGAAGCGCTTCGCGGACTGTCCGAAGGCGATCTTACCAAGACTGTTGATGCCGCTTTCGTACCGTCGATGGAACAGCTGCGGCACGATTTCAACGCGACCGTCACCAAGCTCTCCGAAACGCTGAATACCGTGGGCGAAAATGCACGCGCGATTGCTGCCGGATCCCGGGAGATCGGTTCTTCGGCAGACTCCTTCTCCAAGCGGACCGAGCAGCAAGCCGCGTCGGTCGAAGAGACGGCGGCCGCGCTCGAAGAGATCACCACAACGGTCAACGACTCCAGCCATCGTGCCGACGAAGCTGGTAAACTGGTCGCCAAGACAAAGCACGGCGCGGAACAATCCGGGCTGGTCGTCCGCAATGCGGTCTCGGCCATGGACCAGATCGAGCAATCCTCACGAGAGATCACCAACATCATCGGCGTCATCGACGATATCGCCTTCCAGACGAATCTCCTCGCGCTCAACGCCGGTGTAGAGGCGGCCCGTGCTGGCGAGGCCGGCAAGGGCTTTGCGGTCGTGGCACAGGAAGTGCGTGAACTCGCCCAGCGCTCCGCCAGCGCAGCGAAGGAGATCAAGTCGCTGATCACCAAATCGAGCGAACTTGTCCGCAACGGCGTCGATCTTGTCGGCCAGACCGGCAAGGCGCTGGAAACGATCGTGACCCAGGTCGGCGACATCAACACCAACGTCGTCGCCATCGTCGAAGCCTCGAAGGAGCAGGCGACTGGTCTCAAGGAGATCAACCACGCCGTCAACTCCATGGATCAGGCCACGCAACAGAACGCTGCGATGGTCGAGGAGAGCACAGCGGCAAGCCACAAACTCGCCGCAGAAGCGGAAGCGCTTCGTGCCCTGATTGCGCAGTTCCGCCTAGCCGAAACCTACGCATCTCGAGGTGCGCCGAGGCCAGCCCCCTCCCCGGCGCTGCACCTGGTCGCCCGCGTCGCAAAAGCCCACGGTGCGGCGGCGCCAGCGGCCGATAGCTGGCAAGAGTTCTGAACAGCTGACATCATGTGAACAGCCGGCATCGCCAAGCGCGGTGCCGGCTTCTGCAATTCTGGCGAGCTTCGCAGATCCTTCAGTGAAGAGAACAAACTCGACCACACATTGCATTAGCGGAATATGAAAACGGGAAACCCGACTGTTCCCTGGGAAGCACGCGATCAAACCTGGAGCAGCCTTTGAGGCTTTACATTTCAATAACTTATGCATTTCATCAGGCGACAGAAAAGCTCCATCACCCTCGCGGCCGATGACATTCTTAGCCTTTACGTTCACGATCGATTAGTCGTACCGAGAATCCTAAATTACCTATACGTGAGGAAATATTGAAATCTTAGTGCCCGCGCATATTATATTTCCCTTATGATGAAAGGCAGATAGCCACCCTCGGTTGCTGTCGATCGTAAGATGAAAGCGCGCTTCCATTCTGTTTCCCCAAGCCGGAGCATCGGGTTCCGGTGAGAGATCGTGTGGAGGTTAGTATGAGTTACAAGACAACGACCATAGCCATCCTTCTTCTTGGCAGTGCGGGGCTGGTGGCTCCGATTCCGGCGAGCGCGCTTGATATCGGCGGCAAGAACGGCGTCAGCGTCAGCAGCAGCAGTAGCGGCTTGAGCGTCTCGGTCGGCGGTGCCAGCGGCGTGAACGCCAATGTCGGCAGCAGCTCGTNNGCAGCTCGTCGGGCGGCCTTGGCGTCAACGCCTCTGTCGGCGGTGCCAGCGGCATCAACAGCAATACGTCGGTCGGCGGCAGCAGCCGCGGCCTTGGCGTGAGCACGACCGCAAGTGTCGGCGGCTCCAGAGGGGTCAATGCCGATGTTGGCGCGAACGTGGGTGGCAGCAGCCTCGCCACAGCAAAAGCCACCGTTGGTTTGGGTGGGAACACGATTGCGGACGTCGACCTCGGCGTGCCATCAGTAAGCAACCCAACGGGACCCGGCACGTCGGGGCCGGGCACAACGGGCCCGGGAACGACCGGCAATCCGAAGAACGCGTTGCTCGCCTATGACGACATGTCGTCCGCCGAGCAGGCAAAGATCAAGGTCCGCTGCAAGGACGTCCTGCGCTCAGGCGGCTTCGATGCAAGCTTGGTAAAGCTCTGCAAGATGGTCATCGCCATGCGCTGATTGAGGAAAGCGCCGGCTTGCCGGCGCTTCTCCGATTTCTGTCTTGCGCTTGGGATTGGCTATTCCGGGCGACGGATCAGCGTTGCAGCCTGCACCACCAGCGGGTTCAGTCCGTTGTCGTCACGCTCCAGTATCTCGAAAAGCTGGCGCCGCATGCGCGGCTCCCAGAATTTATTGATGTGGGAAGCCACCCCCGGCACCGCTTCATCCTCGGGTTGCGTCTTGAAGAACGTCGCGATCTGGTTGGCCATGTGGACGAGCTTGGTCTGGGTATCATGCGACATCGGAAATATGTCCCGGCTGGATGCGGTGCGAATGGGTGAAAATCTCGAAATCCTCGCCGCGAACGAGAGCGATCAAGGTCATCCCCGCCTGCTCGGCGGTGCGGATCGCAAGCGCCGTCGGCGCGGAGATGGCGATCAGCACAGGGCTGCCGAGAATGGCAGCCTTCTGGACCATCTCAACAGACAAACGGCTGGTGACGGCAACGACGCCCGCTCCGCCTGAAAGGCCCAGATGAACAACCGCGCCGCAAAGCTTGTCGAGCGCATTGTGCCGCCCGACATCTTCACGCACAGCGACGAGACCCTGGCCGGGAACATAAAAGCCCGCTCCATGGACCGCTCGCGTCTCGCGGTGTAGGGGCTGCGCTCCATTCAAGAGCGAAATCGCTTCAACGATCTGCTCATGGCTGATCATCATCCCGGCCGCGGACACATCGGGCACGCTACGGACGGCCTGCTCGATAGATTCGATGCCACAGAGACCGCAGCCGACCGGGCCCGCCATGCTCCGGCGACGCGCCGTCAACGCGAGGGCAGCCTCATCGACCAGTGAAACCTGCACGTCGACGCCCTGCTCGTTCTCGACCACCTCGATCGCCGAGATCTCGTCGCGCCGCCCGATGATCCCTTCCGTGAGGCTGAAGCCGATGGCGAAATCCTCGAGATCAGCAGGTGTTCCCATCATGACCGCATGCGTCGAACCACCATAGGAGAAGGCTATGGGAACCTCCTCCGGCACGATGCGCTCGCCGGATACCATCACACCGCCGCTGCGGGCCGTGCGTCTGACGGCAATCCGGCTTGGCCGCTCGGTCATTACTCTGCGGCCTCCAGCTTGCCCGATATCCGCCGGCTTTGCCGAGCCTGCTCGTCATACTCGACCTGCCAGTCGGATGGACCGTTGGAAGGCGAGACCTGCACCGCCGTCACCTTGTACTCGGGGCAATTCGTCGCCCAGTCCGAGAAGTCCGTCGTGATCACATTGGCCTGCGTATCGGGATGATGGAAGGTGGTGTAGACCACGCCGGGTGAAACGCGGTCGGTGATCAACGCCCTCAGCGTCGTATCCCCGGATCGGCTCATCAGCTTCACCCAGTCGCCATCACGAATGCCGCGCTGTTCGGCGTCATGAGGATGGATCTCTAGCCGGTCTTCGGAATGCCAGACGACATTCTCCGTGCGCCGTGTCTGCGCCCCGACATTGTACTGGCTCAGGATACGGCCGGTTGTGAGCAGCAGCGGGAAGCGCGGTCCCGTGCGCTCGTCGGTAGCGACATATTCGGTACGGATGAACTTGCCCTTCCCGCGCACGAACCCGTCGACATGCATGATCGGCGATCCCTCGGGATGCGCTTCGTTGCAAGGCCATTGCACGGAGCCCATCTTTTCCAGATAGTCGTAGGACACCATGGCGAAGCTCGGCGTCGTCGCCGCAATCTCATCCATGATCTCGGACGGGTGCTGGTAACTCCAGGCAAGGCCCATCGCTTGGGCGAGCTTCTGCGTTACTTCCCAGTCGGCATAGCCGTTCTTCGGGCTCATCACCTTGCGCACTCGGTTGATGCGGCGCTCGGCATTGGTGAAGGTGCCGTCCTTCTCGAGGAAGCTCGAGCCCGGCAGGAAGACATGGGCGTAGTTCGCGGTCTCGTTCAGGAAGAGGTCGTGGACGACCACGCATTCCATCGCCGCCAGGCCTGCCGCCACATGCTTGGTATCGGGATCGGACTGCAAGATATCCTCGCCCTGGACATAGAGTCCCTTGAAGGAGCCATCGACGGCGGCATCCAGCATGTTGGGAATGCGCAAGCCCGGCTCGTCGCTGATCTTCACGCCCCAGAGCTTCTCGAAGATATCGCGGGTCGCATCGTCGGAGACGTGGCGATAGCCCGGCAGTTCGTGCGGGAAGGAGCCCATGTCGCAGGAGCCCTGCACGTTGTTCTGGCCGCGCAGCGGGTTCACGCCCACGCCGGGACGGCCGATATTGCCGGTCACCATCGCCAGGTTGGCGATTGCCATGACCGTCGTTGAGCCCTGGCTGTGCTCGGTCACGCCGAGGCCGTAATAGATCGCGCCGTTACCGCCGGTGGCATAAAGACGGGCAGCTCCCCGCAGCAGGTCACAAGGTACACCGGTCAGCGCTTCCGTCGCTTCCGGGCTGTGCTGCGGCTCGGCGACGAAGGCCGCCCAATCCTCGAATTCGGACCAGTCGCAGCGCTCGCGGATGAAACGCTCATCGAACAGACCCTCGGTGACGATCACATGCGCCAGCGAGGTCATGACGGCAACGTTGGTGCCGGGTTTCAGCGGCAAATGATAGGCCGCCTCGACATGTGGCGAGCGCACGATATCGGTGCGGCGCGGATCGATGACGATCAGCTTGGCGCCCTGGCGCAGCCGCTTCTTCAGCCGCGAGCCGAAGACCGGGTGCCCATCCGTCGGGTTGGCGCCGATGATGACGACGACATCGCTCTTTTCGACACTGTCGAAGTTCTGCGTGCCCGCCGACGTGCCGAAGGCCTGGCCGAGGCCGTAGCCGGTGGGGGAATGGCAGACGCGGGCGCAGGTGTCGACATTGTTGTTGCCGAAGCCGGCGCGCACCAGCTTCTGCACCAGATAGGTTTCTTCGTTGGTGCAGCGCGAGGAGGTAATGCCGCCGACGGAATCCCGACCATACTGATACTGGATGCGGCGGAATTCCGAGGCGACATGTGCAAAAGCCTCGTCCCAGGTCACCTCGCGCCAGGGATCAGTGATCTTCTCGCGCACCATCGGGTTCAGGATGCGGTCCTTGTGGCTGGAATAGCCGTAGGCAAAGCGGCCCTTGACGCAGGAATGCCCACGGTTCGCCTGTCCGTCCTTCCATGGCACCATGCGCACCAGTTCCTCGCCGCGCATCTCCGCCTTGAAGGAGCAGCCGACGCCGCAATAGGCGCAGGTGGTCACCACCGAATGCTCCGGTTGGCCGATCTCGATCACGGCCTTCTCGGTCAGCGTCGCCGTCGGGCAGGCCTGCACGCAGGCGCCGCAGGAAACGCATTCCGACGAGACGAAATCCTCGTGCATGCCGGCCGAAACGCGCGAATCGAAACCGCGCCCCTCGATGGTCAGTGCAAACGTGCCCTGCACTTCCTCGCAGGCCCGCACGCAGCGCGAACAGACGATGCATTTCGCCGGATCGAAGGTGAAATAGGGATTGCTTTCGTCCTTTGGCGCCCATTTGGCATTGAGCCCGCCATTGTCTCGCGCCTTGACATGGTTGTCGCCGTCATAGCCGTAGCGCACATCGCGTAGGCCGACGGCGCCTGCCATGTCCTGCAGTTCGCAATCGCCATTGGCGGCACAGGTGAGACAGTCGAGCGGATGGTCGGAGATATAGAGCTCCATCACACCACGGCGTACGTCCTTTAGCCGGCTAGTCTGGGTCGAGACAACCATCCCCGCCGCGACCGGCGTGGTGCACGATGCCGGAAGGCCGGCCCGCCCCTGGATCTCGACAAGACAGAGCCGGCAGGATCCGAAGGCGTCGATCATGTCGGTGGCGCAGAGCTTCGGGATCTCGATACCCGCATCCATCGACGCGCGCATGACGGAGGTGCCCTCAGGTACGGTCACCTGATTGCCGTCGATGGTGAGCGTCACCATGGTTTCAGAGGAGGAGGCCGGCGTGCCGTAATCGGTTTCGTGGACGAGAGGCATAGGTCTTACTCCGCCGCTTCAATAAGAGGTGTGGGAACGAAATCTTCCGGGAAGTGCGTCATGGCGCTCATAACAGGATAGGGCGTGAAACCCCCGAGCGCGCAAAGCGAGCCGAACTTCATCGTGTTGCAGAGATCAGCAAGGAGCGCCCGGTTCTTTTCTGGCTCAATGCCCTTCGCAATCTTGTCGGCTGTTTCCACCCCGCGGGTCGAGCCGATGCGGCAGGGCGTGCACTTGCCGCAGCTTTCGACGGCGCAGAACTCCATCGCGAAACGCGCCTGCCTCAGCATGTCGGCACGATCGTCGAAGACGACGATGCCGGCGTGGCCGATCAGCCCGTCCTTGGCTGCGAAGGCTTCATAATCAAAAGGCGTGTCGAACAGGGCCCGTGGGAAATAGGCGCCCAACGGGCCACCGACCTGCACAGCCTTGACAGGACGGCCAGACGCCGTGCCACCGCCGATGTCGTCGATGATTTCTCCGAGCGAGAGCCCGAACGCCGTCTCGAACAGGCCGGCATGTTTCACGTTTCCGGCGATCTGCAGCGGGATCGTGCCACGCGAGCGACCTATGCCGAAATCGCGATAATAAGCCGCTCCCTTCTCCATGATGACGGGGACCGATGCCAGCGAGATCACGTTGTTGATGACGGTCGGACAGTCGAACAGGCCTTTGTGCGCCGGCAATGGCGGCTTGGCGCGGACGATACCGCGCTTGCCTTCCAGGCTGTTCAACAGCGCCGTTTCCTCGCCGCAGACATAGGCGCCGGCACCGGTGCGGACCTCCATATCGAAGGCTTTGCCCGAACCGAGCACGGAGGTGCCGAGAATGCCGGCACTGCGGGCGATGTCGATTGCTCGGGTCATCGCCGCGATCGCGTGCGGGTACTCCGAGCGTGTATAGACGAAGCCCTTGGTCGCCCCGGTGGCAAGGCCCGCGATCGCCATCCCTTCGATCAGGACGAAGGGATCGCCCTCCATGATCATCCGGTCGGCGAAGGTGCCGCTGTCGCCCTCGTCGGCGTTGCAGACGATGTACTTGCGCGCACCCTGTGCGTCGAGCACGGTCTTCCACTTGATCCCGGTGGGAAAGCCGGCACCACCGCGGCCGCGCAGGCCGGAGTCGGTGACTTCCTTGACAATATCGGCGGCTTGCATGGAGGCTGCGCGACGCAAACCGGCAAGACCACCATGAGCCTCGTAGTCATCCAGCGACAACGGATCGATCACGCCGCAGCGCGCAAAGGTAAGCCGCGTCTGCCGCTTCAGGAACGGCAGTTCTTCGACCTCCCCGAGACAGAGCCGGTGATCGCCGCCTGAGATCAGCCCCGCGTCAAAGAGAGCCGCGACGTCGCGGGCCTTTACCGGGCCATAGCCGATCCGTTTGCCGGCAACTTCGACTTCAACCAGCGGCTCCAGCCAGTGCATGCCACGCGAACCGTTGCGCACGATCTTGGCGTCGAGGCCGCGATCTGCGATCTCTCGCGCCACCGCATCCGCCACCTTATCCGCGCCGAGCGCCAGCGCTGCCGCATCCCGCGGGACATAGATCCTGACGGTCATCGGCGTGCCTCCTCGATCATCTCTTCGATATCGGCGACATCCACCCGGCCATGAACCTCGCCGTCCATCATCGCGGACGGCGAGCACGAACAGAGCCCAAGACAGAAGACAGGTTCGAGCGTAATCGCACCATCTGGCGTGGTGCCGTGCCAGTCGATACCGAGCATGGATTTGACGCGTTCGGCCAGCTCGTCGCTGCCCATCGACTGGCAGGCCTCGGCCCGACAGAGCTTCAGAACATGCCGTCCAGCGGGATGATCGCGATAGTCATGATAAAACGTAACGACGCCATGCACTTCGGCTCGCGACAGATTGAGCTCTTCGGCAATGACCGGCAGCGCTTCGCGCGGGACATAGCCGAACTCGTCCTGAATCTCGTGGAGGATCGGCAGCAGTGGGCCTTCGAGAGATTTCAGATGGTCGATGATGGCGCGTGTGCGCTCAGCGATATCGCTCCTGGCGACATGAATGTTCATCAGCAGCCCTCCCACGGCCTGCACATTATGCGAAGCAGCTTGGGCGGGCGGGCTCTCTACCGAAACCTGTGGCCGACGAAACCGCTAAGTCAGTTCATTATAGAACTTTCTCAGGCAACGGCGAAGCGATCAATAAGGCTGTTTCGTCAAACGATAGGAAAAACCTATCAAAGGTCCGGTGTTTCGGCGAGGATGCGCGCTTCATGCAGCAGCGCGGAGACCAGCGGCGTGAAGGGTTCGCGATGCGTGGCGACCAGACCGACCACATGATGCGCCTGCGGCTCGACGATCGGTATCATCCTGATCTCAGCAGGAAAACCAAAGGATTTCGCGATGTTACGTGGCATGATGCTCGCCCAGCGGCCGGTCCTGACGTGCGAGAACAGGACGATCATCGAATTCGATTCGAGGGTCGGATGCGCCGTGGCACCCGCCTCGGCGAGAAGTTGATTGATGATCCGGCGGTTCTGCATGTCCGCCGTCAATAGGCAAAGCCTGATATCACCGAGCTCCTTCCAGGTCACACTCTCGCGATCGGACAATGGACTGCCAGCAGCGGTGATGAGATTGTAGCGCTCCTCGTACAGCGGCACGCTGGTGACACGGCCGAGCGGCTCGTTCTCGAGATAGGTGATGCCGGCATCGATCTCCAGATTCTCCAACATGCTCAGCACCTGCAGGGAGTTGCGGGAGACTATCGAAAACGTCACATCGGGGTGGCGTTCCTGAAACGGCATGGTGATGCGCGGCAGCATGGCCAGCGCGGTAGGGATGACCGCGATCTTGATATGGCCGGAGAGCCCCTTGCGCGCCGCGCGCATTTCCTCTCGCATCGTCCGGGCATCGCTGACAATGCGACGTGCCCATTCGAGCACGCGCTGGCCCTCGGGCGTCAACCCTTGAAAGCGGGATCCGCGCTGGACCAGAACGACGCCAAGCTGATCTTCAAGCTGGCGGATGGCGGCGGAAAGGCTGGGCTGCGAGACGCCGCACTCTTCGGCGGCGCGGCCGAAATGCTTCTCATTGGCGAGCGCGATGAAGAATTCCAGCTTGTCGATCATTCGGCCTCCGCGCCGAACTACGGCACGCGTTATTTTCGCGTCGCTGCATGCGATACGCAAGCCCCGAGATCAAGCCTACTCCGTAGCGGGGACCATGCTGAAGAGCGAGTTCAGGAACGTGATCGTGCTTGGTGTTCCAACGCGATAATAGACAAGGCGTCCATCCCGCCGCGTCGTGACCAGACCCTCCAGCCGCAGGCGCGCCAATTGCTGCGAAACCATCGCCTGCTGAATGCCCAGGATGTCCTCGATTTGGCCGACGGTCTTTTCCTCGTCGGCAATGATGCAAAGGATTAGGATCCGAGTGTGATGCGCCAGCGCCTTGAGCAGGTCGCTTGCCTCGCGTGCGCGCGTCGAGAACTTTTGCAGCTCGTGGCTGCTCGTGCCCTCTCTGGGTGTAGGCAAGTGCATATTTATCTATCTCTAATTGCATAAATAGAATGTCTGAATAGACATACTAACATATACGGGTAGAGCGATACTTTGGATCTTCTAAAATGCCAAAAAAAGTCGCAGAGCGATCAGCAGATCAGCTGACCACCGTTGATCTCGATGACCTGGCCTGTGATGTAGCCCGAGAGAGAGGGCGCCGAGAGAAACAGATAGGCTGGTGCGCAGTCTTCCGGCGTGCCCAAACGCTGCAGTGGGATGGTCTTGCGCGTCGATTCCAGCTTTTCAGCCGAGGAATAGCGCTGGTGGAAGTCCG
This sequence comes from Hyphomicrobiales bacterium, assembly GCA_900489925.1. Taxonomy (GTDB): domain Bacteria; phylum Pseudomonadota; class Alphaproteobacteria; order Rhizobiales; family Rhizobiaceae; genus Rhizobium. The sequence goes on from UEHQ01000009.1 coordinate 134,838, forward strand.
TCTCGATCGTCCCGGGTGACACGCAATTGACCCGGACCCCATCGGGTGCGAGCTCCCTGGCAAGTGCCTTTGAGTAAGTGGAAACAAACGCCTTGGAGGCCGAATAGATCGCCGATCCGGGGCTTCCACCTGTTACCGCCGAGATGGAGACGGTGTTGACAATGGCGCCACGTGCGGAGCGGAGCGCCGGCAGCAGCAACCGCGTCAGCTCGACGACCGAGGTCTGGTTCAGCTGCACGATCGAGGCGTACTGCTCATCCGTCAAACTATCGGCGGGAAACCGGCCGACCATGGTGCCGGCATTGTTCACGAGCACGTCGATGCGATCGAAGGCACCGAGAACGGCTGCACCAAATGTCTCGGTGCCCGAGGTCGATGAAAAGTCCGCGGGGATTAGGAACGCCCGCCGATCTTCCTCCGCGGTCAACAGGAAATCCGGAGGCGATCGGTCAGCGGAACGCCCGGTGTGAACGAGCACCTTCGCACCACAATCCAGGAACTGTCTGGCAACCTCGAGACCAATCCCCCGGCCGGCGCCGGTGACGACAACGTTCTTGTTTTCGAACAGCCGCGGATGAAACATATGCTACCCCCCAAATAACACTTCGGCCTTAGCATCCATGAATTTAGCCGGAGAGACAAGAACACACGAGCCGTGCGAAGACTTCGTACAGAGACGCCGAAAACAAAAAAGCGGCCCTATAGGCCGCTTTTCAATCATGCTGCTAGGAGCAGATCAGTCTTCGATGACGCCGCTGAGGTGCGTCATTTCCATGATGAAGTGCTCCAGCGCCGACTTGTGCTCGTGATGATGTGCATCCAGCAACTCGCGCTTCGCGCTGTCGATGCGGCGGGTCAGTTCATCCTTGGTCAGGTCTTCCTTCGCAACCGCCGATTCGGCGAGCAGCGTGCAACCAGTCGGCAGGATGTCAGCAAAACCGCCGAATACGACGTAGTCCTGCTTTGCGCCGCTTGCGGAGCGAACGCTGACGATACCCGGCTTGATGGTGGTCATCGTCGGGGCGTGGTTCGCCATGACGGTCATCTCGCCCTCGGTTGCCGGAATGACAACTTCGGTCACCATCTCCGACAGGAGCAGGCGCTCCGGAGATACGAGTTCAAAATTGAAATTGTCAGCCATGACGTTTCACTTCTTGATTGTCTTTGAAACGAGAGACGGCGCGCTTGGGCAATCCCAGCGCGCCGTAAGGGAATGCATCAAGCAGCTGCGGAGAGCTTCTTGGCCTTTTCGATGGCTTCTTCCATCGAGCCGACCATGTAGAAGGCTGCTTCCGGCAGGTGGTCGTAATCGCCGTTCACGAGGCCCTTGAAGCCCTTGATGGTGTCTTCGAGAGCAACCAGCTTGCCCGGCGAACCGGTGAAGACTTCAGCGACGAAGAACGGCTGCGACAGGAAGCGCTCGATCTTGCGGGCGCGGGTAACCGTCATCTTGTCCTCTTCGGACAGTTCGTCCATGCCGAGGATGGCGATGATGTCCTGCAGCGACTTGTAGCGCTGAAGCGTCGTCTGGACCTTACGGGCCACTTCATAGTGCTCTTCGCCGACGACCATCGGGTCGAGCATGCGCGAGGTGGAGTCGAGCGGGTCAACGGCCGGGTAGATACCCTTTTCAGCGATCGAGCGCGACAGAACGGTCGTTGCGTCCAAGTGGGCGAACGAGGTTGCCGGCGCAGGGTCGGTCAAGTCGTCGGCGGGGACGTAAATGGCCTGAACCGAGGTGATCGAGCCCGTCGTCGTGGTCGTGATGCGTTCCTGCATCTGACCCATGTCGGTGGCGAGCGTCGGCTGATAACCAACGGCCGAAGGAATACGGCCGAGCAGAGCCGACACTTCCGAGCCAGCCTGCGTGAAGCGGAAGATGTTGTCCACGAAGAACAGAACGTCCTGGCCCTTGTCGCGGAAGTCTTCAGCGATCGTCAGACCGGTCAGAGCAACGCGAGCGCGGGCGCCCGGCGGTTCGTTCATCTGGCCGTAGACCAGCGCAGCCTTGGATCCTTCGCCGCCGCCGTGCTTGTTGACGCCCGATTCGATCATTTCGTGGTAAAGGTCGTTGCCTTCGCGGGTACGTTCACCCACGCCAGCGAATACCGAGTAACCACCGTGCGCCTTGGCGACGTTGTTGATCAGTTCCATGATGAGAACGGTCTTGCCGACGCCGGCGCCGCCGAACAGGCCGATCTTGCCGCCCTTTGCGTAAGGCGCGAGCAGGTCGACGACCTTGATGCCGGTGACGAGGATCTGTGCTTCGGTCGACTGGTCGACGTAGGCAGGAGCGTCCTGGTGGATGGCGCGCTTGCCCGAAGTGACCAGCGGGCCAGCTTCGTCAACCGGCTCGCCGATGACGTTCATGATACGGCCGAGCGTTTCCGGACCGACCGGAACCGTGATCGGGCCACCGGTATCGGAAACGGCCTGACCGCGAACCAGACCTTCGGTCGAGTCCATGGCGATCGTGCGAACTTCGTTTTCACCCAGGTGCTGAGCGACTTCGAGCACGAGGCGGTTGCCGCCGTTCGTGGTTTCGAGCGCATTCAGGATCGCCGGCAGTTCGCCTTCGAAGGCAACGTCTACGACGGCGCCGATAACCTGCGTGACCTTGCCGGCGGAGCCTGCCGCGGCCTTCTTGGGGGTAGCTGCCTTAGCCATCTTCTTACCCTCTTTCCCTAACCTCAGAGCGCTTCCGCGCCCGAAATGATTTCAATGAGTTCCTTGGTGATCTGAGCCTGACGCTGACGGTTGTAGTTCAGCGTCAGCTTGTTGATCATCTCACCAGCGTTACGCGTCGCATTGTCCATCGCGCTCATCTTTGCGCCCATTTCGCCAGCGACGTTCTCAAGGAGCGCGCGGAAGATCTGGACAGAGATGTTGCGTGGGATCAGATCGCTCAGGATCGATGCCGGATCCGGCTCGTATTCGTAGACCGCACCCGCATGCGCGGCGTCTTCGGCGACAACGTCACCAGCCGAAGCCGGGATGAGTTGCTGTGCCGTCGGAACCTGCGAGATCACCGACTTGAATTCCGAGTAGAACAACGTGCAGACGTCGAACTCACCGGCTTCGTACATCTCGATGATGCGCTTGCCAATGCTGTCTGCATTTTCGAAGGCGACACGCTTGACGTCGCGCAGTTCCTTGCGCTCGACGATGAGCGAGAGGAATTCGCGGCGCAGGCTGTCGTAGCCCTTCTTGCCGACCGTGAAGATCTTCACCGTCTTGCCTTCAGCGATCAGCTTGCGGGCATGATCACGGGCAAAACGAGAAATCTGCGAGTTGAAACCGCCGCAGAGGCCGCGCTCGGCGGTGCAGACGACGAGCAGGTGAACCTGCTCCTTGCCTGTACCGGTCATGAGCGTAGGCGCACCATCCGCTTCGGTGACGGCCTTGGCGATGTTCGCCAAAACCGCACTCATCCGCTGCGAATAGGGCCGAGCGGCCTCGGCCGCCTCCTGCGCACGCCGAAGCTTCGCCGCGGCGACCATTTTCATCGCCTTGGTGATCTTCTGCGTCGCCTTGACGGAGGCGATCCGGTTTTTCAGATCCTTAAGTGAAGGCATCCGTGATCCGTCCTAACTGGGTCCGATTACGAGAAAGACTTCGCGAAGCTGTCGATGGCAGCAGTGAGCTTGCCCTTCGTATCGTCGCTGATGGCCTTGTCGTTACGGATCGTGTCGAGGATCGACGCACCTTCAGAGCGGAGGTACGACAGCAGACCCTGCTCGAACTTGCCGACCTGGTTGACCGGGATCTTGTCGAGGTAGCCGTTGACGCCGGCGAAGATCACCGCGACCTGCTCTTCCGTCTTCAGCGGCGAGAACTGCGGCTGCTTCAGGAGTTCGGTCAGGCGTGCACCGCGGTTAAGCAGACGCTGCGTCGAGGCATCGAGGTCGGAGCCGAACTGAGCGAAGGCGGCCATTTCGCGATACTGGGCGAGTTCGCCCTTGATCGAGCCGGCAACCTGCTTCATGGCCTTGATCTGAGCGGCAGAACCAACGCGCGAAACCGACAGACCGACGTTAACGGCCGGACGAATGCCCTGATAGAACAGGTCGGTTTCAAGGAAGATCTGGCCGTCGGTGATCGAGATCACGTTTGTCGGAATGAACGCAGAAACGTCGTTACCCTGGGTTTCGATAACCGGCAGAGCCGTCAGCGAACCAGCGCCCTTCTCGTCGGAGAGCTTTGCAGCGCGCTCGAGGAGACGGGAGTGCAGGTAGAAAACGTCGCCCGGATAAGCTTCGCGGCCCGGCGGGCGACGCAGCAGAAGCGACATCTGGCGATAAGCAACAGCCTGCTTCGAGAGGTCGTCGTAACCGATCAGAGCGTGCTGGCCGTTGTCGCGGAAGTATTCGCCCATGGCGCAACCGGCGAACGGTGCGAGGTACTGCATCGGAGCCGGATCGGAAGCCGTAGCGGCAACAACGATCGAGTACTTCAGTGCGCCGCGCTCTTCGAGAACCTTGACGAACTGAGCAACGGTCGAACGCTTCTGGCCGATAGCGACGTAAACGCAGAACAGCTTATCGCCGTCCGGGCCGTTGTCGTGGATCGGCTTCTGGTTCAGGATCGTGTCGAGAATGATGGCGGTCTTGCCGGTCTGGCGGTCGCCGATGACGAGCTCGCGCTGACCACGGCCAACCGGGATGAGCGCGTCGATGGCCTTGAGGCCGGTCGACATCGGCTCATGAACCGACTTACGCGGAATGATGCCAGGAGCCTTGACGTCGACGCGCGCACGGCGGGTCGCGTTGATCGGGCCCTTGCCGTCGATCGGGTTGCCGAGAGCGTCGACAACGCGGCCGAGCAGTTCCGGACCAACCGGAACGTCAACGATGGCGCCGGTCCGCTTGACGGTGTCGCCTTCCTTGATGTCGCGGTCGGAGCCGAAAATAACGACACCAACGTTATCGGACTCAAGGTTCAGCGCCATGCCGCGGATGCCGCCCGGGAACTCGACCATCTCGCCTGCCTGGACGTTGTCCAGACCGTAAACGCGAGCGATACCGTCACCGACGGAGAGCACCTGACCGACTTCCGAGACTTCTGCCTCTTTGCCGAAATTTTTAATCTGATCTTTGAGAATTGCGGAAATTTCCGCGGCGCGGATATCCATCAGCCAACCTCTTTCAATGCAAGCTTAAGGGTAGAGAGTTTGGTACGAAGAGACGTATCAATCTGACGGGACCCGACCTTCACGATCAGACCACCAAGAATTGACGGATCAACCGTGACGGCGAGCGCCACGTCTTTGCCGGTGACGCCCTTGAGCGCCGCCTTCAATTCAGTTTCCTGCGCTGCGGAGAGCGCATGGGCCGAGGTAACCTCGGCGGTAATTTCACCACGCTGGTTTGCAGCGATGATGCGGAAGGCCTTGATCATGCCCGGAAGAGCAAACAGGCGGCGATTACGCGCCACGACCTTCAGGAAGTTTGCGAAGAAGCCACTGATGCCAGCCTTTTCGCTGATCGCAACGATCGCCTTCAACTGATCCTCGGCCGAAAAGACCGGGCTGGAGACGAAGCGCTTCAGATCTTCGCTCTCATCGAGCATCGCCTGAAAACGATCGAGATCGGCGGTCACGGTATCGACTGCCTTTTCCTCGAGCGCCAGTTCGAACAGCGACGAGGCATATCGTTCTGCAACACCAGATGTAAGCTGGGACGTGTCTGCCACGGCACAAATTTCCCTGATTTCAACCCAAGAATCCGGCTTCCGGCGGGCGCCTGATCTAAATTCTTGAATTCGTTTTGATTTCCCCCAGAAATCGCAAGAGAAGCCTCTTGCTTCTTCCGAAATTCGGGGTCCGTCTAACATAGGATCTGCGGACTCGCAACACGCGTAACGCCCTAATCCGGCTTTCGCATCGATTTCTGACGCAAAAATGCGGAATGCCGTTGGAGAAAGACCTCAGCGTGGTGGATATCCGTTCAACTCAGGCGGAAAAGAAACCCAAAACATACGCCAGCGGCAGCGCCGCGAGGACGACTTGCACAACCAGAAGTAAATAGTTGAGAATCGTACCCCCCTTATCCGAAAGGAGGGAAATGATGCGGGCAAACGCCGACATCGCGAACGCCGCGCCAAGGGCCATGTAGATCCAATCCTGAGCCAACATGATCGCGGAAAGACCGAAGCCCAGATAGAAGCCGCCGACCGACCGTTGCTCCGCATATCCGTCGCGTCGTCCCTCGCGCGGCTGCAGTCCGAACAGGCGCATGGCGTAGCCCGGAGCGAACATGATGATAAGTCCGGCCAGCGACGTGAACGCCGCGGCACCAAATGCAAGCTGCTCGCCCAGCTCCGTCGGAAAATAGAAATCCATGAATCGACCCCGAATACCCTGCTTCGCTGCCCTTATGCCACGATTGCGCGAGCCAGCAAAAGCCCGACGCGCCGCGATTTACAAGAAGCTCTGCGGATCGATATCGAGCTGCACATGAACCGAGCCCCGCTCCTTAGGAGAGTGGGCGAGCAAAGCGCGCAGAAAGCCCTGCATGTCTGAGTTCCGCCGGCCGTGTACGAGCAGGCGGAAGCGATGGCGACCGCGCACCAGCGCCAGCGGCGCCTCGGCCGGCCCCAGCACCGAGATCCCTGAAACGTGCGGCGCCGCGTTGCGCATGCCGCGCGCATGGTTCTCGGCATCATGGCGCGTTTCGGCGGAAACGATGATCGAGGCTAGACGGCCAAACGGCGGCAGGATCGCACGCTCGCGCTCGGCGATCTCGCGCTCATAAAAGGCGCCGGCGTCGCCCGAAACGATCGCCTGCATCACCGGATGCTGCGGTTGGTAGGTCTGCAGCAGACCATGGCTCTTCAGCCCGGTACGCCCGGCCCGACCCGTGACCTGCGACAACAGCTGAAAGGTACGCTCGGCGGCTCGGGGATCACCGTTGGCCAGCCCGAGATCGGCGTCAACGATGCCGACCAGCGTCATCAGCGGGAAATTGTGGCCCTTGGCGACGAGCTGCGTGCCGATAACGATATCGGCCTCCCCCTTGGCGATGGCATCGAGTTCGAGGCGCAGGCGCTTGACCCCACCCATGATGTCCGACGAGAGCACGATCGTCCGGGCCTCGGGAAAATGGCGTTCGACCTCCTCGGCGATCCGCTCCACGCCCGGCCCGCAGGCGACGAGATGGTCGAGGGTTCCACATTCCGGACAGGCCTCGGGCGTGTGCTGGCTATAACCGCACTGGTGACACTGGAGCTGTCGCTTGAACCGGTGCTCGACCAGCCAGCTGGAGCATTGCGGGCACTGGAAGCGATGGCCGCACACCCGGCAAAGGGTCAGTGGTGCGTAGCCGCGACGGTTCAGGAACAGCAGCGCCTGCTGCTTTTTCTCCACCGTCTTGCCGATCGCGCGCACGAGGACGGGCGAAAGGAAACCGCCGCGTTCCGGCGCATGTCGTCGCATGTCAATCAGGTGCAGATCGGGCAGCGCCGCATCGCCGAAGCGTGTCGGCAGGTGAATCGTGGTGTAGCGTCCGCTTTGCCCGTTGACCTGGCTTTCGACCGATGGCGTGGCGGAGACCAGCACCACCGGGAAGTCGCCGATGCGAGCCCGCACGACAGCCATGTCGCGGGCATTATAAAAGACGCGATCTTCCTGCTTGTAAGCGGGATCATGTTCTTCATCGACGATGATAAGTCCGAGATCTTCGAACGGCAGGAAAAGTGCGGAGCGTGCGCCGGCGACAACCCTCACTTCACCCGTCACGGCCTGCCGCCAGACCTTCTCGCGCATCCGCGGCGGAAGATCGGAATGCCACTCCGCGGGCTTGGCACCGAAACGATCCTGGAAGCGCTCAAGAAAGCTCGCCGTCAACGCAATTTCCGGCAGCAGGATAAGCACCTGTTTGCCGCGCCTCAGCGTTTCCGCAATCGCCTCGAAATAGACCTCTGTCTTCCCAGACCCGGTAACGCCATCGATCAGCGAGACCGCGAACTCGCCCTTGCGAACTTCGGCAAGGATTTCCTCGGCGGCATCCTTCTGCGGCCCCTCCAGCCGGGACGTGATGAAATCAGGATCGGGTTTTGCCACCACCGGCGGCGGTGGCAGGAACACCGTCTCGAAAATCCCCTGCGTCACCAGCCCGTCGACGACACTTGTCGACACGCCCGCTGCATGAGCAAGACCGCTTCGCGTCCACGATAGCCCATCGCTACCAGTCTCGAGCACCCGGGCGCGCGCCGGCGTCATCCGCTCCGGTGCGCCGCCGACGAAACGCAAGCCCTCGACCATCGGCTCCGGCTCGAATGCGTTCGGCGCGCGCAAGGCCATGCGCGCCACGAGACCGGGCGGCGAGAGCGTATAACTCGCTACCCAGTCGATGAAGTCGCGCATTTCCTTGGTCAGCGGCGGGCAATCGAACACATGACTGATCGGCCTAAGCTTCTTCGGGTCGACACCCTCGTCGCCGCCGTCCCAGACGACGCCGATGACCTGCCTGGGCCCCAGCGGCACCTGTACGACCGAGCCCGGCTCGACCGCCATCCCATCGGGAACCGAATAGGAATACGGCTTTGGCGCAGGCATGGGCACGAGCACCGCAACCGTGCGGTTTGCCGGCGGTGTCTGAAACAAGGCTCCAAAGAGATCGGACGAATCTGTACTCATCGGGCGAGACCATGCCCGCAATGATCCAAAAAGAAAACCTGCGTCGCCGTCTTCCCTCGCCAATCACTCGGGCATACGCGTGATCAAAAAGAATGGGCGGCAACCGTTTCCCGAAGAGGCGGCTGAACGAGCGGCAGAAAGCGGGCACCGGCATCGGCTTTCAGATCATGTACCGTGTGCTGCTCAAGCGCCTTCGTCACATCGTTGACGTCTCCGTCCAGGTGCTCCACCGGGATCGGATTGCCGACCACGAAATCGAAGCGATCGCCGCGCTTGTTCAAGAGTTCGTGAAACACGGTCATGTCGCGGAGTTCCGTCGACCATTTGGCGAACCAGTAGAACAGGCCCGAATTGCGCGCCGTCACGTGCACCGGCAGGATCGGCAGGTTGTACTTGCGCGCCAGCCCAACGGCCGAGGTCTTCCAGGGACGTTCGTTCAGCTGGCCGTTTGCCCAGTAAGCAATACGGCCGGAAGGGAAAAGGATCGTCGCCTTGCCTTCCTTGACCGCATGGTTGGTCAGCAGCAGCGTTTCGCGGGTCTTGAGCTTGCTCTTGTATTCCTCCCGCCATTCGACCGGAATGATCACCTCGGCAAAGCGTGGATTGACGCGCACCGCGTCACGGTTGGCGAAAAGCATCATATCAGGGCGTCGGCTTTTCAAGAGATCGAAAATCGCCACACCATCGGCGATGCCGGTTGGATGATTGCTGACAAGAATGAAGCCGCCGCTCTTGGGGATGCGTTCGTCGTGGCGGACATTGATCTCGAGCTTCAGCAGGTCGCTCATATATTCGAAGCACTGGAAACCCGGCATGTTCGCGATGTCGTTGGCGAACTTGATGGCCTTGTTGTAACGCAGCAACGTGTAGAGGAATGGGCGCATCGCCGGCCAGAGCGGATGACGCACGATGCGTTGGCCGCGCTCGGCGATCAGCGTATCGACGATGTGGCCCGGTTTGCCGTGGGAGACGAGTGCGACCGCTTCCGCGAGTTGTCCTAAAGCCGTCAGGGATTGGCGCCGTGCCATGCAAAAATCCTGCCTCATTGGGAAACCAGTTGTCGTCAATGGTATGATGGAAGCATGACAAGCACTTGGCCGATATTAGCAATTCCATAACTGTCCCTCGTCCAGAATTGGAAGCCGCACCGGCAAATTCAAGAGGGCCAGAGACGTGAACGAACTCCTGATCATAGCCGACCAGCGCCTGATGACGGAGCGCGCAGCATGGCTTGAGAACCTCGCCAACGAGCGGCGGCTTTCGCAGAACACACTGGACGCGTACGAGCGCGATACCCGCCAGTTTCTGACCTTTCTCACCGGCCATCTCGCGGGTCCCACGACGCTCAAGGACATCCATGCGCTACGGCCGGCGGACTTCCGCGCCTTTCTCGCAGCACGCCGCAAGGAAGGCTCCGGGGCCCGCTCGCTTGGCCGCAATCTTGCAGGCCTGCGCTCGATGCTGCGCTATCTCGAAAAGAAGGGACTAATCAACGCCGCCGGCGCGGGCGCGGTGCGTTCGCCCAAGCAACCAAAGTCCTTGCCGAAACCGCTTTCCGACAAGCAGGCGATCACCGTTGTCAGCAACGATGCGCAGCTTCACGAGGAACCCTGGATCGCCGCCCGCGATGCCGCGGTCTTCGCCCTCCTCTATGGCTGCGGCCTGCGTATTTCTGAGGCACTCGACCTCACGCCGGATGCGCTCGACCGCGGCTCGACCACACTGCGCATCACCGGCAAGGGCAACAAGACGCGCCTGGTGCCGTTGCTCTCCGTGGTGTCCGACGCGGTGGAGAAGTACCGCGCTCTCTGCCCCTATCATCTGGAGATCGGTGAGCCGCTGTTTCGCGGTGCCCGCGGCGGAAAGCTGCAGGCAGCCATTATCCAGCGCACGATGCAGAAGATGCGCAGCGCCTTCGGCCTGCCGGAGACCGCGACACCGCATGCGCTCCGCCATTCCTTCGCGACCCATCTTCTGGCCGGTGGCGGCGACCTCAGAACCATCCAGGAACTTCTCGGCCACGCCAGCCTGTCGACGACGCAGGTCTACACCGGTGTGGATTCTTCACGTTTGCTTGAAGTTTACGATCGTGCCCATCCCCGGGCGTAATCTTTTGTTAACGCCTTCCCTTAAAGGAATATGCGCACGCTATGCGTAAAGCTTGAGCTCCATTTACCGTGACCGGAACACCATCATGACGATCTCCATCGGCCACCGCAGCCTGCGCATCACCTCTCCCGGCAATGTCATGCTCTGGCTGGCTGCTGCTTTTCACATGCTGCTCGCTGCCATGTTGCTGGCAGTGCTCTTTTCGGTTTCGCCGGCAGCCGCCGCAGACGACGCCAGCTGCATCGGCCGCAACATCCTGACCGATCTCAAGGAGAGCGACCCCGCCCGCTACGCCGCGGTCGTCAAGGAAGGCGAGGCGGTTCCGAACGGCAAGGGTATCTTCTGGAAGATCGAGAAAGCGGGCATCAAGCCTTCATGGCTGCTCGGCAGCATGCATGTCACGGATCCGCGGGTGCTGGACCTTCCGCCCCGCACCCAGGCAGCACACGATGCAGCCGACACGATCGTCATCGAGTCCGACGAGATCCTCGACGAAAAGAAGGCGGCTACCGCCCTGCTGATGAAGCCGGAGCTGACGATGTTTACCGATGGAACGACCATCGAGAAACTCCTGTCTCCCGACGACTACGCACGCCTCGAGGAAGGTCTGAAGCAACGCGGCATCCCGCTCGCAGCGGTCTCGCGCATGCGCCCGTGGATGATTTCCAGCGTCGTCGCCCTGCCGGGTTGCGAAATGGCCCGCAAGGCAAAAGGCGTCCAGTTCCTTGACCAGAAGATCGCCACCGATGCCGTTGCTTCAGGCAAGCAGGTCAAGGGCCTCGAAACGCTCGCCGAACAACTGCAGGCGATGGCCGAGTTGCCGACTGAGTTCCACATGAAATCGTTGATCGAGACCTTGGCGCTCGGCTCCAAGATGAACGATGTCGTGGAAACCATGACCGACCTCTATCTCAGCGGCGATATCGGCATGACGATACCGATGCTGAAAACCGTTTCGCCTGATGGCGCCGATGAGGACAGCGACTACGCCGCTTTCGAACAGCGCATCATCCTTGATCGCAACAAGATCATGGCGGAACGCGCGGCACCCATCCTTGCCAACGGCAACGTGTTCATGGCCGTTGGCGCCCTGCATCTGCCCGGCGAAGGCGGCGTCATCGAACTCCTGCGCAAGCAAGGCTTCACCGTAACGGCCGTAAACTAGCGTCCGACCGTCATTCGGCGAAGAACGTTGCTTTTCCAGTAGAACTGATGAACGAGCGCGCCGGCCACGTGCGCCACAATCAGGATCCACAGGACGACCTTCAGGACATCGGCGTGCAGCGAGCCTGCGGAATCAATTCCGAGGTAGTAAGCGGCAATCCCGGTCACCGGCATCGCGAAGATGAAGGCATACAAGCCGAAATGAACGAGCTTGGCTGCAAGGCGAAAGACCGTGGGCTCCTCGGTTGTTTCAGACGGTGCGCCCTGGACGAGCCGCAGACAGATGCGGACAATGGCGAGCAGCAGGATGGCGATGCCAATATACGCATGCACGTTCGCTGACGAAATCTGGTCAGCGGTCGGGGTCTCGCCGCGTCGAACGATATGGTGCCATTCATTCATGCCATCGGTGAATAGCAGATTGTAGAAGATCAGCACGGCCATGAGCCAGTGAAGAGCCCGCTGTGGCAGGCTGTAGGCATCGATCGGTGCGGATGGCATGGGCGTCCCTCGAAGGATATTAGAATCATTCGAAAGTAAAACGGCCGCCTGTCCTGAGACAAGCGGCCATTCATGCATTGCTAAAATTTAATCCTACATATGGATCGGCTTGAAGAACGCCGCCAGCGCCGCTTCCTTCACCGCTTCCGACATGGTCGGGTGAGCGTGGCAGGTGCGGCCGAGGTCTTCGGCGGAACCGCCGAATTCCATCAGGACGGCGATCTCGTGGATCATTTCGCCGGCGCCGAAGCCGACGATGTGGCCGCCGAGGACACGGTCGGTGGTCTTGTCCGAGAGGATCTTCACGAAACCATCCGTTGCCAGCATGGCGCGAGCGCGGCCGTTTGCCGTGAACGGGAACTTGCCGACCTTGTAGGCGACGCCAGCAGCCTTCAGCTCTTCCTCGGTCTTGCCGACGGAGGCGACTTCGGGCTGCGTGTAGACGACGCTCGGGATGACGTCGTAGTTCACATGGCCATGCTGGCCGGCGAGGATTTCGGCGAGTGCCACGCCTTCGTCTTCAGCCTTGTGCGCCAGCATCGGGCCCTTCACCACGTCGCCGATCGCATAGATGCCGGCAACGTTGGTGCGGAAATGACCGTCGATCTCGACGCGGCCACGATTGTCGAGCGCAACGCCCGCTTCTTCGAGACCGAGGCCGGCCGTGTAGGGAATGCGGCCGGTGGAGATCAGCACGACATCGGCTTCGACCGTCTGCGCGACGCCGCCGGCGACCGGCTCGAAGGTCACCTTCGCGCCCTTGCCACCCTTTTCAACGCCGGTGACCTTGGAGCTCAGGTTGATGTCGACGCCCTGCTTGGCGAGCATGCGCTGGAACTGCTTGGAGACGTCACCATCCATCGCGCCGAGGATCTTGTCGAGATACTCGATGACGGTGACCTTGGCGCCGAGGCGCGACCACACAGAGCCGAGCTCGAGGCCGATGACGCCGCCGCCGACGACGATCATCGTCTCAGGCACCTTGTCGAGCGCGATCGCACCGGTGGAGGAAACGATCACCTTCTCGTCGATGTCGACCTTCACGCCGGGGATGCCGGCAACGTCGGAGCCGGTGGCGATGACGATATTCTTGCCTTCGATTTCCTGGACCTTGCCGTCCTCAGCCGTAACCGAGACCTTACCAGCCGAGACGATCTTGCCGGTGCCGATGAAGCTGTCGATCTTGTTCTTCTTGAACAGGAAGGCGACGCCATCGACGTTCGACTTCACGGTGGCGTCCTTGTGGGCCATCATCTTGTCGAGGTTCAGCTTCGGCGCCGCGACCTCGATGCCGAGCGCGTCCATGCCGTGGCCGGCCTGATGGAACATTTCCGACGCGTGCAGCAGCGCCTTGGAGGGAATGCAGCCGACATTGAGGCAGGTGCCGCCGAAGGTGGCGCGTTTTTCGACGACGGCGACCTTGAGGCCGAGCTGGGCCGCCTTGATGGCAGCGACATAGCCGCCGGGGCCGGTTCCGATAACGATCACATCATAGGACATTGTTGCTTTTCCTTTTCGTTATTTGCTTAATCCGCCGCGCGGGCGAGCGCGAGACGGAAGCCGAAGCCGACCAGAGCGGCGCCGGTAATGCGGTTGAACCATTTGCCGCTGGCGATGAAGCGATCGCGCACGGCCTTGACGGTGAAGAAGGTGGAGACGGCGGCGAACCAGGCGACCAGCGCGGTCGCCATGCCGATGCCGTAGCTGAACTGGATGAGGCCGGGCGTGTCGTGATGAACGAGCGTCGAAAACAGCGACAGGAAGAACAGCACCGGCTTCGGGTTCAGCGCATTGGTGATGAAGCCCATGCCGAGGCAGCGCAGCGCCGAGATCGGCTTGCGATCCTCTTCGCTGACCTTGATCTCGGCCACGTTGAAGCCCGGCGCGCGAAACGACTTGATGCCGAGATAGACGAGATAGGCCACACCCGCCCACTTGATCATCGCAAACAGCATCAGCGACTGCGACACGATCAGCCCGAGGCCGAGGATCGTGTAGCTGATGTGGAAGAGCAGCGAGAAGCCCATGCCGATGCCGGTCATGATCGCGGCGCGGCGGCCATGCACGATGCTCTGGCGCAGGATCACCGCGAAGTCGGCACCCGGCACGACGATGAAGATCGAGAAGACGGCCATCAGGCCGAGAAATTCGAGAACATACTGCATGCTCATACCGCCCTTGAAATGATGAACCCGATCATCGGCCGCCGCTTACATTGAGGATCGCGCCGGTGACATAGGATGCCTCTTTGGATAGCAGATAAAGCACCGCGTCGGCGATCTCTTCCGCCGTGCCGGCGCGCTGCATCGGAATGCTCGGCGCCATGTCGCGCGCCCGATCCGGCAGGCCGCCGGAAGCGTGGATTTCGGTGTCGATCACCCCGGGGCGCACCGCATTGACGCGCACGCCCTCGGTCGCCACTTCGCGGGCAAGGCCGATGGTGAAGGTGTCGATCGCGGCCTTGGAGGCGGCGTAGTCGACATATTGCGAGGGCGAGCCGATGATCGCCGCCATCGAGGAGATATTGACGATCGCGCCGCCCTTGCCGCCATGTTTGGTCGACATGCGGCGCACGGCCTCGGCCGCGCAAAGGATCGAGCCGGTGATGTTGATGCGCATCATCCGCTCGATGCGCGCCACCGACATCTCGTCGATACGGGCGGGTGCGTCGACAATGCCGGCATTGTTGGCAAGCCCGTCCAGCCGGCCGAAGTGGCGGTCGATGGCTTCGAACATCTGCGTGATATCGGAGGCCTCGCCGACATCGCCCTTGATCGCGATGGCGTCACCGCCACCAGCCTTGATTCGGGCCACGACCCCATTGGCCGCCTGCTCGTTGGCAGCGTAATTCACCGCCACACGCCAGCCCTTAGCAGCCGCCAGCAGGCTGATCGCGGCACCGATGCCGCGGCTGCCGCCGGTCACGAGAAGAACGGCTTGGTCGCTCATGACGCACATTCCTTGAAATTAAGAACGTCCCAGGGTGCAACGGATGCCTTGCCCTCGCCCCAGATCGAGGAGGCACGGATGGCCGGACCGATGCCAGGCAGGACGATTTTGTCGGCCGCCGCCCCCGCTTCCGGCTCTAGATTGTTCATCTCGCCCTTGGCGTCGATGCCGTAGACCATGCCCTGCCAGATCGTGCAGGCATTGAGATCGTCGCCGGTCACATCGCCGCCCGGGCAATTGAACATCACTATGCCGATCGAGCGATCCGGATCCCCCGACGGCATGACATAGCCGTCGAGCACCATCGATGTCGTCAGCACCTTGACCTTGAATTGGTTGCTCGCCGCCGCCGCTTCGGAATTGAGCGGCGTGAACCGCAGCTCGTAGGTGCCGTCGCGATCGGTATAGACGGCGCTGCCCTGCCTGCACTCGGCCGCCATGAGTGGCTGGCCGCAAAGAAGCGCCATCACGCTGGCCGAAACCGTAACCCCGAACTTGCGCATCACGGATGCGCTCCCCCGCGTCGCCGGTTGCGCGGCGGCGGTGGTGTTCGAGAAAGAGCGGACGGGTTCCAGCGACATCAGGTGTTCCGGTGCTGAGGCGAAAAGGGCCGCTCGCGCGGCCCTGTCGGTCTCTTAGAGATCGAGAACGAGGCGTTCCGGATCTTCCAGGCTTTCCTTGACGCGCACGAGGAAGGTAACCGCTTCCTTGCCGTCGACGATACGGTGATCGTAGGAGAGTGCGAGATACATCATCGGACGGATGACGATCTGGCCGCCGACGACGACGGGACGATCCTGGATCTTGTGCATGCCGAGAATGCCCGACTGCGGCGCGTTCAGGATTGGCGAAGACATCAGCGAACCGTAGACGCCACCATTGGTGATGGTGAAGGTGCCGCCCTGCATGTCTGCCATCGAGAGCGAACCGTCACGAGCCGACTTGGCGAGACGGCCGAGGTCCTTTTCGATCTCGGCGATCGACATCTGGTCGGCATCGCGGATGATCGGAACGACGAGGCCCTTGTCGGTGCCGACGGCCATGCCGACGTGGCAGTAGTTCTTGTAGATGATGTCGGTGCCGTCGATTTCGGCGTTGACGGCGGGCAGTTCCTTCAGCGCGTGCGTGACGGCCTTGGTGAAGAAGCCCATGAAGCCGAGCTTCACGCCGTGCTTCTTTTCAAACACGTCCTTGTACTTGGCGCGCAGCGCCATCACGGCGCTCATGTCCACCTCGTTGTAGGTGGTGAGCATGGCGGCGGTGTTCTGGGCGTCCTTGAGGCGCTTGGCGATCGTCTGGCGCAGGCGCGTCATCTTCACGCGCTCTTCGCGGCCGGCATCCTCGACGGTCGACGGGCCGCGTGCGGCGGCAGGCGCTGCCGGAGCAGCAGCGGCAGGAGCCGCGATGCCCTTGGCGACGGCGGCGATCACGTCGCCCTTCAGAACCTGGCCGCGCTTGCCGGAACCATCGACCTGGTCGGCCGAAAGGTTGTTTTCAGCGAGCATCTTCGAAGCGGCCGGTGCCGGCGGCATCGAGGAAGCGGCAGCCGATGCGGAGGCGGCAGCGGCAACCGGTGCGGCAGCAGCCGGTGCCGGCTCTGCGGCCTTGGCAGGCGCTGCGGCCGGAGCAGCAGCTGCTGCGCCGGCGCTTGCGGCGATCTGGCCGAGCAGCGCGTCGAGACCGACGGTTTCGCCGGCCTGCGCGACGATTTCGGAAAGTACGCCGGCAGCCGGTGCCGGAACTTCGATGGTCACCTTGTCGGTTTCAAGCTCCACCAGCGGCTCGTCGGCCTTGATGACATCGCCGACCTTCTTGAACCAGGTGCCGACGGTTGCCTCGCTGACGGATTCACCGAGAGTTGGAACGCGGATTTCTGTGGCCATTGTTCAAATCCTGAATTTTGATCGTTGTGATTTTTGACGGCGTTCCGACAGCGGAGGCCGAAGAACGAATTAATGCGAAGAGGAAGCGTTATATCGCTCCCTCCCCGATCTCATTCTCGTTAGCCGCCGAGCGCGTCCTCGAGGAACGCGGCGAGCTGTGCCAGATGCTTGGACATCAGGCCGGTTGCGGGCGATGCCGCGGCCGGACGTCCGGTGTAGCGAACGCGCTGATACTTCGCATCGATATGGGCAAGCACCCATTCCAGATACGGGTCGATGAACGACCATGCACCCATGTTCTTCGGCTCTTCCTGACACCAGACCATTTCCGCGTTGCGGAAGCGGGAGAGCTCGTTGATGAGCGCCTTGGCCGGGAACGGATAGAGCTGTTCGACGCGCAGCAGGTAGACATCGTCGATACCGCGCTTTTCGCGCTCTTCGAGAAGGTCGTAGTAGACCTTGCCGGTGCACATCACGACGCGACGGATCTTGTTGTCCTTCTGCAGCTTGATCGGGCCGTCCTTGATGACCTCCGCATCGTCCCACAGGAGACGGTGGAAGGAGGACTCGCCGGCCATTTCGGCCAGACCCGATACCGCACGCTTGTGGCGCAGCAGCGACTTCGGCGTCATCAGGATCAGCGGCTTGCGGAAGTCGCGCTTCACCTGGCGGCGCAGGATGTGGAAGTAGTTCGCCGGCGTCGTGACGTTGGCGACCTGCATGTTGTCTTCAGCGCAAAGCTGCAGGAAGCGCTCGAGGCGGGCAGACGAGTGTTCCGGACCCTGGCCTTCGTAGCCATGCGGCAGCAGGCAGACGAGGCCGGACATGCGCAGCCACTTGCGTTCACCAGACGAAATGAACTGGTCGAACACGACCTGCGCACCGTTGGCGAAGTCGCCGAACTGGGCTTCCCAGAGCGTCAACGCGTTCGGACGGGCCAGCGAATAACCGTACTCGAAGCCGAGAACGGCTTCTTCCGACAGCATCGAGTTGATGACTTCGTAGCGGGCCTGGCTCGGAGACAGGTTGGCAAGCGGGATATAGCGCTCTTCCGTCTCTTGATCGTAGAGAACCGAGTGACGCTGCGAGAAGGTGCCGCGTTCGCAATCCTGGCCGGAGAGGCGGATCTTGTGGCCTTCGACGACGAGCCCGCCGAACGCCAGCGCTTCCGCCGTTGCCCAGTCGATACCCTCGCCGGTCGAGATCATGTTGGCGCGGTTTTCCATGAAGCGCTGGATCGTGCGGTGCGCATGGAAACCTTCAGGGATCTCGGACAGCTTGCGGCCGATTTCCTTCAGTTGCTTCATCGGCACGGCGGTCTTGCCGCGACGCTGCTCGTCGGCGTTGTCGGCCGTGCGGAGGCCAGCCCATTCGCCATCGAGCCAGTCGGCCTTGTTCGGCTTGTAGCTCTGGCCGGCCTCGAACTCTTGCTCGAGATGCGCACGCCAGTCGGCCTTCATCTTTTCGACTTCGCCTTCGCTCAGCACGCCTTCGCCAACGAGGCGTTCCGCGTAGAGCTGCAGCACGGTCTTGTGGGCACGGATGACCTTGTACATCTTCGGCTGCGTGAAGGAAGGCTCGTCGCCCTCGTTGTGGCCGTAGCGACGGTAGCAGAACATGTCGAGGACGACAGGCTTGTGGAACTTCATGCGAAATTCCATGGCAATCTTGGCGCCGTAGACGACAGCTTCCGGATCGTCACCGTTGACGTGCAGGATCGGCGCCTCGATCATCTTTGCGACGTCGGACGGATAGGGCGACGAACGCGAGAAGGCCGGGTTCGTGGTGAAGCCGATCTGGTTGTTGATGATGACGTGCATCGTGCCGGCAACGCGGTGGCCACGCAGGCCCGACAGGCCGAGAATTTCGGCGATCACGCCCTGGCCGGCGAATGCTGCGTCGCCGTGGATCAAGAGCGGCAGAACCTTGGCGCGCTCGGACAGCGGAATAGTATCGCCGTCCCAGACGGTGGCGCCCATGTCCTGCTTGGCGCGCGCCTTGCCCATGACGACGGGGTCGACGATTTCCAGGTGCGACGGGTTGGCCGTCAGCGACACGTGAACCTTGTTGCCGTCGAACTCGCGGTCCGACGATGCACCCAGATGGTACTTCACGTCGCCAGAGCCTTCGACTTCGTCAGGCGCGTAGGATCCGCCCTTGAACTCGTGGAAGATAGCGCGATGCGGCTTGCCCATGACCTGGGAGAGCACGTTCAGGCGGCCGCGGTGGGCCATGCCGAACACCGCTTCCTTGAGGCCGAGATTGCCGCCGCGCTTCAGGATCTGCTCGAGCGCCGGGATCAGCGACTCGCCACCGTCGAGGCCGAAACGCTTGGTGCCCTTGAACTTGACGTCCAGGAACTGCTCGTAGCCTTCGGCTTCGATGATCTTGGCAAGGATTGCCTTCTTGCCCTCGACGGTGAAGGCAACACCCTTGTCGGGACCTTCGATCCGTTCCTGGATCCAGGCCTTTTCCTCAGGGTTCGAGATGTGCATGAATTCGACGCCGAGCGTCGAGCAGTAGGTGCGCTCGAGGATCTCGATCATCTCAGGGATGGTCGCGTATTCGAGACCGAGCACGTTGTCGATGAAGATCTTGCGGTCGTAGTCGGCGGCGGTGAAACCGTAGTTTTCCGGCGACAGTTCCTTGTAATCTTCAACAGGTGCAGCGATGCCGAGCGGATCGAGCTTGGCATGCAGGTGGCCGCGCATGCGGTAGGCGCGGATCATCATGATGGCGCGCACGCTGTCGCGGGTCGCCTGCAGAATGTCGGCACCGTCCGTCGGCTTGCCGGCGGCTTCCGCCTTCGCCTTGACCTTGGTCTCGACGACCTTTTCGATGACGCCCCAGTCGCCATCGAGCGCCGAAACGAGATCGCCGCTGGCCTGCAGCGGCCAGTTCTTCTTGCGCCAGGACGCGCCCTTGGCGGCCCGCTTCACATCATCAGGATTGTCTTCCAGCGCCTTGAAGAAGGCACGCCATTCTTCGTTGACCGATGCCGGGTCGTCCTCATAGCGCGCATAAAGCTGCTCGATGTAAGCAGCGTTGGCGCCATCCAGGAACGAGGTGATCTGAAACTGCTCGTTGGCTTCTTGCCGTGCCATGGGTTCCACGCGGACGTTTTCGCCCGCCTCCTGACTCTTGTGATTTGCCGATCCCATCGACCGGCTGCCGCATCTGTATTTCAGCCGCCTGTCCGCGGCTCATGTCATGTCTTGGTCAAAACCGGGCAGACGACGAAGCGTCCTCTGCCCGGGGTATAGATTGGATTAGCCCTTGAGGACTTCAACCAGCGTCGTGCCGAGGCGTGCCGGCGAAGGCGAAACCTTGATGCCGGCTGCTTCCATGGCAGCGATCTTGGATTCCGCATCACCCTTGCCGCCGGAAACGACAGCGCCGGCGTGGCCCATGGTGCGGCCCTTCGGAGCCGTACGGCCCGCGATGAAGCCGGCCATCGGCTTCTTGCGGCCCTTCTTGGCTTCGTCGATCAGGAATTGCGCCGCGTCTTCTTCAGCCGAACCGCCGATTTCGCCGATCATGATGATCGAGGTCGTGGCTTCGTCGGCCAGGAACATCTCGAGCACGTCGATGAACTCGGTGCCCTTGACCGGGTCGCCGCCGATGCCGACAGCCGTCGTCTGGCCGAGGCCTTCGTTCGACGTCTGGAAAACGGCTTCGTAGGTCAGCGTGCCGGAGCGCGAAACGATACCGACCGAACCCTTACGGAAGATCGAGCCCGGCATGATGCCGATCTTGCATTCTTCCGGCGTCAGGATACCCGGGCAGTTCGGGCCGAGGAGGCGCGACTTGGAGCGGTCAAGGCGAGCCTTGACGCGAACCATGTCCATAACAGGGATACCCTCGGTGATGCAGGTGATGAACGGGATCTCGGCGTCGATCGCCTCGATGATCGCGTCAGCGGCACCAGCCGGCGGAACGTAGATGACCGAAGCGTCGGCACCGGTGCGTTCCTTGGCTTCGGCGACCGAGGCGAAGATCGGCAGGCTTTCGCCCTTCGAGCCGGTCCAAGTTTCGCCACCCTTCTTCGGGTGGATACCGCCGACCATCTGCGTGCCGTAATAGGCGAGCGCCTGTTCGGTGTGGAAAGTACCGGTCTTGCCGGTCAGGCCCTGAACGAGAACCTTGGTATTCTTGTTTACGAGAATAGACATCTATCAGGTCCTCAAATTAGGCGTTGATCGCCGCGACGATCTTCTTGGCGGCATCGTCGAGATCGTCAGCTGCCGTGATCGCGAGACCGGATTCGTTGAGGATCTTCTTGCCGAGTTCGACATTGGTGCCTTCGAGGCGAACGACGAGCGGAACCTTGAGACCGACTTCCTGAACCGCTGCGACAACGCCTTCGGCGATGACGTCGCACTTCATGATGCCGCCGAAGATGTTGACGAGAATGCCCTCGACCTTCGGATCAGCCGTGATGATCTTGAAGGCAGCCGCGACCTTCTCCTTGCCGGCGCCACCGCCGACGTCGCAGAAGTTAGCCGGCTCCTTGCCGTAGAGCTTGATGATGTCCATCGTCGCCATGGCGAGACCGGCGCCGTTGACCATGCAGCCGATGTTGCCATCGAGGGCGACATAGGCGAGGTCCCACTTGGAGGCTTCGATTTCCTTGGCGTCTTCTTCGGTCTCGTCGCGCAGCGCCTTGACGTCGTCATGGCGGAACAGCGCGTTGCCGTCGAAGGACATCTTGGCGTCGAGGACGCGCAGATGACCGTCCTTCATGACGATCAGCGGGTTGACTTCGAGAAGCGCCATGTCCTTTTCGCCGAACGCCTTGTAGAGCGCCGGGAACAGCGACTTGGCGTCTTCGGCGGCAGCACCCGAGAGCTCGAGAGCCTTTACGATCTTGGCAACGTCATTAGCCGTTACACCGGCTTCCGGGTTGATGGCGATCGTGTGGATCTTCTCGGGCGTGTCGTGGGCGACAGCTTCGATGTCCATGCCGCCTTCGGTCGAAACCACGAAGGCAACCTGACCGACCGAGCGATCGACCAGCAGCGAGCAATAGAGTTCGCGCTCGATGTCGGCGCCGTCTTCGATGTAGAGGCGGTTGACCTGCTTGCCGGCTTCGCCCGTCTGCGCCGTTACCAGCGTGTTGCCGAGCATTTCCTTGGCGTGAGCGACGACTTCGTCGATCGACTTGGCAAGGCGAACGCCGCCCTTGGCATCGGGGCCGAGTTCCTTGAACTTGCCCTTGCCGCGGCCACCGGCGTGGATCTGGCTCTTGACCACATAGAGCGGGCCCGGCAGCGACTTGGCGGCGGCTTCGGCTTCCTCGACCTTGAGGATCGGCACGCCCTTGGCGACCGGCGCACCATAGCCCTTGAGCAGAGCCTTGGCCTGATATTCATGAATGTTCATGGATCTATTCCTGTTTGGATTGCGTCAGCGGTCGGTCGGCTTATTTCAGCGACGGCGCGATGTTGATGCAGGCTTCGCACAGGCCGGCGACAGCGGCGACGGACTTGTCGAAGGCTTCCTTTTCGGCCTTGTTCAGGTCGATCTCGATGATGCGCTCGACGCCGCCGGCACCAATGATGGTGGGAACGCCGACATACATGTCCTTGACGCCGTACTGGCCGGAGAGCTGCGCTGCGCAAGGCAGAACGCGCTTCTTGTCCTTGAGGTAGGATTCAGCCATTTCGATCGCCGAAGCGGCCGGTGCGTAGTAGGCCGAGCCGGTCTTCAAGAGACCAACGATTTCGGCGCCGCCATCACGGGTGCGCTGGATGATTTCTTCGAGGCGCTCCTTGGTGACCCAACCCATGGTGACGAGGTCGGTGAGCGGGATGCCGCCAACGGTGGAGTAACGTGCGAGCGGAACCATCGTGTCGCCGTGGCCGCCGAGAACGAAAGCGGTGACGTCCTGTACGGAAACGTTGAATTCCTTGGAGAGGAACAGGCGGAAGCGCGAGCTATCCAGAACGCCGGCCATGCCGACGACCTTGTTGGCCGGAAGGCCGGAGAACTTCTGCAGCGCCCAGACCATAGCGTCGAGCGGGTTGGTGATGCAGATCACGAAGGCGTTCGGGGCATACTTCTTGATGCCGGCGCCGACCTGTTCCATGACCTTGAGGTTGATGCCGAGCAGGTCGTCGCGGCTCATGCCCGGCTTGCGGGCGACGCCGGCGGTGACGATGCAGACGTCTGCGCCTTCGATTGCGGAGTAGTCGCTTGCGCCGGTGAGGTTGGCATCGAAGCCTTCAACCGGCGAGGACTGCGCGATGTCGAGGCCCTTACCCTGAGGAATGCCATCAGCGATATCGAAGAGAACGATGTCGCCCAGCTCCTTGAGGCCGGCGAGATGCGCCAGCGTGCCACCAATCATGCCAGAACCAATGAGTGCGATCTTGTTACGCGCCATTTCGGTGTTTCCTTTGCGACCAAAATTCGTCGGGCGGTGCGGGGGAGGCTCGCCCAATTGCAAAAATCGCATAGACCCAAAGGCCAAAAATGGCAAACGATTATTTTTGGCCCAGGAATTTCAATCGTTTAGAACATAAAATTCTTACGTAAACGTAAGAAAAATTGTCACCAAAACGTTACTCGGCGGCCCGTCTTTCCTGATGCAGGGCTAGATATTCAGCGCTGCGCATCTCAAACAAGCGCGATACCGTACGATCAAACTCGAAGCCCTCTGTACCACGCGCGTGTGTCAACAAATTCTCAGGCATTGCTGCCGCGGAAACATAGAGCCGCACCGCATGATCGTAAAGCGTGTCTATTAGAATAATGAAACGTTTGATCTGATTCCGCTTGTCGGGTCCGAGCATCGGAACATGATCCAGAAAAATGGCATCAAAACGCTCGGAAATAGCAAGAAAGTCCGCAGCGCCCAGCGGCTTTTCGCAGAGATCCGCGAAGGAGAAGCGCGCGAGACGGTCGGCCGCAAGCGGCACGTGGATGGAGCGGCCCTTCATCGGAAGCTCCAGCGGCTTTGCCTTGCGACCGTGCAGCGCCTGGGTCCAGGAGGCGTCCATCGCCATATCGGCGCGCTCGTCGAGCGGCGTAAGGTAGACGGGAAGACTGTCTACCTTCTCCATCCGGTAGTCCGTCGGAGAGTCGAGAGAAACCACATCGACATGCGCGGCCAGCAAATCCAGGAAGGGCAGGAACAGGCTGCGATTGAGACCGTCCATATAAAGGTTCTTCGGCTCGACGTTCGACGTAGCAACGAGAACGCAGCCACGCCGGAACAGCTCTGAAAACAGCCGCGAAAGGATCATGGCGTCGGCGATATCGGTGACGGTGAATTCGTCGAAGCACAACAGCTCGGCCTCGCCATACAGCGCTGCAGCGACAACCGGGATCGGATCAGCTTGCTTCGTCTCGCCGTTTTTCAGCTTCAGACGGTGAGCGGCGATGCGATTGTGCACATCTGCCATGAACTCGTGAAAATGCGCGCGACGCTTCTTGGCGCAGGGCGCCATCTCGAAGAACATGTCCATGAGCATCGTCTTGCCGCGACCGACGCTGCCGTAGATGTAGAGGCCCTTGACCTTTTCCGACGGCTTCTTCTTGGCCGCAAACAGCCAGCCGAGCGCGCTCGCCTTGGCAGCGGGACGCTTCTGTTTCAGCGTGGAAAGCACCCGGTCGAGGCACTTCGCCACCTGCATTTGGGCTAAATCGGTTTGAAGCGAACCCGAGGCCGTCAGCGATTTCAATTCCTCGCTGACGCTCAAGCTGTAGTCTGGCATCGGTTGCATAAAAGGGTCCGCCTATGCAGGATCGGCGGCCCGAGCCGCCAGATCGCTTATCGGCTCAGGGTGATCGGCTGCCCGGTATTGGTCTGGCCGCTGAACGCATTGTCGGCGGTCTTGTAGACGCTGCCGATCTGGTTTCCGCTGCGATCCTTCAGGAGAACCTGCTTGCCAGAGACTTCCCAGGAACCCATCGCCGTCAGCTCGCCGACGCAGCCGCGTGTACCGCCGCGCGATCCGCTGCCGAGATTGGTAAGCGTCAGGAACATGTCGCATGAACCGTTGACGCGCCAGCTGCCCACCATCGATTCCTTGGTGACGTCCATCGCGTTCGACGCCACGGCCGTCGGCTGGCCGCCCGCGACCGGCGCGTTCGCCGTCGGCGCTGCCGGGAACTGCGACGAGCCTGTCGGCGGCGGAAGCTGACCGCCCTGAACCGACGGAACCGGCTGTGCCGTCAAAGGCGCCGGAGCCGCACTATAGCTTGCATCATTGTATGCGGTGCGCTGGCAGCCAGCTAACGACAGAATGACTACGAGACCTGTCGCCACATGTCTGAACTGCATCATGATACTCCTGATTTTTCCAGTATTGCCCTGAAGTTGCCGCGCAATCACGGCGGAATTATCTTGAAAGGGCGTATTGAATCAAGCCAGATCAAGGAGATTTTGCATCAGGATCGGCTCATGTTCGCCATCCCGAGACAAATTTGGCGCAGTCCGGCACAATCAAACCTTGGTGATCTGTCAAAAAGAAGGGCCGCAAGCGCGGCCCTGGCTTTCAGTCGTCAGACGCGACGCTCGACCATCATCTTCTTGATCTCCGCAATCGCCTTGGCCGGGTTAAGGCCCTTCGGGCAAGTCTGCGCGCAGTTCATGATCGTGTGGCAGCGATAAAGGCGGAAGGGATCCTCAAGGTTGTCGAGGCGCTCGCCGGTCGCTTCATCGCGGGAATCGATCAGCCAGCGATAGGCCTGCAGGAGGACAGCCGGACCGAGGTAACGGTCGCCGTTCCACCAGTAGCTCGGACAGGAGGTCGAGCAGCAGGCGCAGAGAATGCACTCGTAAAGACCGTCAAGCTTCTGGCGATCTTCGTGGCTCTGCTTCCATTCCTTGGCTGGCGTCGGCGACACCGTCTTCAGCCACGGTTCGATCGAGCGATGCTGGGCGTAGAAGTTGGTGAGGTCGGGAACCAGATCCTTGACGACGGGCATATGCGGCAAAGGATAGATCTTTACCGAACCCTTGATCTCATCCAGACCCTTGGTGCAGGCGAGCGTGTTCGTGCCGTCGATGTTCATCGCGCACGAACCGCAGATGCCTTCGCGACAGGAACGGCGCAGTGTCAGCGTCGGGTCGATGTTGTTCTTGATATAGAGCAGACCGTCGAGCACCATCGGGCCGCAATTGTCGACATCGATGTAGAAGGTGTCGATCGACGGGTTCTGGCCGTCGTCGGGGCTCCAGCGGTAGACGCGGAATTCGCGGGTGTTCGTGGCCCCTGCGGGCTTAGGCCACACCTTGCCTTCGCGCATCTGGGAATTCTTGGGAAGAGCGAGTTCTACCATGTCCAGTTCCTCTTAGTACACGCGAGCCTTGGGCGCGATCTTCTGGGGATCGATGCCCTCTGCGATGAGCTCGGTGTGAACCGGGCGGTAGTCGAGCTTCACCTCGCCGACGTCGTTGACCCAAGCGAGCGTATGCTTACGCCAGTTGACGTCGTCGCGGCCGGCGAATGCGCCTTCCGTGTAGTCTTCGCGGGCGTGGGAACCACGGCTCTCCTTGCGGGCCTCGGCGCCGTAAATCGTCGTGATGGCGTTGGCCATCAGGTTCTGCAGCTCGAGCGTTTCGACAAGGTCGGAGTTCCAGATCATCGAGCGATCGGTGACCTTGATGTCACGCATTTCCTGCCAGATGGCGGAGATGCGCTTGCAGCCCGACTCCAGCGATTCCTGCGTACGGAACACGGCAGCGTCTTCCTGCATGGCGCGCTGCATCTTTTCGCGTAGCACCGCAGTGGGCGTACCGCCGCTGGCATGGCGCAGGCCATCGAAGCGATCCATGATCTTGTCACAGGCGGCGACGTTCAGATGCGGCACCGGTGCCGCGCGGTCGATGACTTCGCCGGCGCGGATGGCGGCGGCGCGGCCGAAGACCACGAGGTCGATCAGCGAATTGGAGCCGAGGCGGTTGGCGCCGTGCACCGAGGCGCAGCCGGCTTCGCCGACCGCCATCAGGCCCGGAATGATCCGCTCGGGATTGGAGCTGTCGGCGTTCAGCACTTCGCCCCAGTAGTTCGTCGGAATGCCGCCCATGTTGTAGTGAACGGTCGGCAGAACCGGGATAGGCTCGCGCGTCACGTCGACACCGGCGAAGATCTTGGCGCTCTCGGAAATCCCCGGCAGGCGTTCGTGCAGAACGGCCGGATCGAGGTGGTCGAGATGCAGGAAGATGTGGTCCTTGTTCTTGCCGACGCCGCGACCTTCGCGGATTTCGAGCGTCATGCAGCGTGAAACGACGTCACGCGAGGCAAGGTCCTTGGCCGAAGGCGCATAGCGTTCCATGAAGCGCTCGCCCTCGGAGTTGACGAGGTAGCCGCCTTCGCCGCGCGCGCCTTCCGTGATCAGACAGCCGGAGCCGTAGATGCCGGTCGGGTGGAACTGCACGAACTCCATGTCCTGGAGCGGCAGGCCGGCGCGGGCAACCATGCCGCCACCGTCGCCGGTGCAGGTGTGCGCCGAGGTTGCCGAGAAATAGGCGCGGCCGTAGCCGCCGGTCGCCAGCACCACCATCTTGGCGGCGAAGCGATGGATCGTGCCGTCGTCGAGGCACCAGGCGACGACACCGGTGCAGCGGCTGCCATCGTCAGACATGATCAGGTCGAGCGCGAAGTACTCGATGAAGAATTCGGCGTTGTTGCGCAGCGACTGGCCATAGAGCGTGTGCAGGATGGCGTGACCGGTACGGTCGGCAACGGCGCAGGTGCGCTGTACCGGCGGGCCTTCGCCGTAGTTCTGCATGTGGCCGCCGAACGGACGCTGGTAGATCTTGCCTTCTTCGTTGCGCGAGAAAGGAACGCCGTAGTGCTCGAGCTCATAGACCGCCTTCGGCGCTTCCATGGTCAGGTACTGCATGGCATCGACGTCGCCGAGCCAGTCCGAGCCCTTGACGGTGTCGTAAAGGTGCCACTGCCAGCTGTCCGGCGTCATGTTGCGCAGCGAGGCGGCGATGCCGCCCTGGGCGGCAACCGTGTGCGAGCGGGTGGGGAATACCTTGGTGATGCAGGCGGTCTTGAAGCCCTGCTCGGCCATGCCGAGCGTGGCGCGAAGACCGGCGCCGCCGGCGCCGACGACGATCACGTCATACGAGTGATCGACGTATTTGTAGGCCTTCCCATTCTGAGCGGGTGAAGTCGGTGCCATGATACGGTTATCCTACGAATGCGATTTTCAGAATGGCGAAGAGACAGAGCCCCGCCATCAGGATCGAAAAGAAGCTGTTGAGCATCAGAAGACCGAGCTTGGCGAATTCGCCGTGCACGTAGTCCTCGATGATGACCTGCATGCCGAGCTTCATGTGAATGATGCCCGAAATGACCATCAGAGCCATAACCACGGCGACGAACGGGTTCGACAGCGCGTGGACAACCTCTGCATAGGGCTGGCCCGCATGAACGATCATGAAAATGATGAAGAAGAGAAAGAGCGGTACGTTGGCAACCGCCGTGACGCGCTGGCGCCAGAAATGATCCGTGCCTTCCTTGGCCGAACCAAGGCCGCGAACCTTACCCAGAGGGGTACGCATATCCATGAGAGCAACCTTCAGAAGCGAATGACGAAGCCGATCACCCAGACCAGCACGGTCAGACAGAGCGAGGCAATGATATTGAGCTTGGCGAGCTTGGTCGAAAATGCCTTGTCGAAGCCGTAGCCGAGGTCCCACATGAAGTGGCGGAAACCACCGAGCATGTGATGGATCAGCGCCCAGGTGTAGCCGAGCAGCACGAGCTTGCCGATGAAGCTGCCGAGGATCCAGTTGACCCAATCGTAATAGGCTTGTCCGGTCGCCGCAGCGATCAGCCACCAGGCGATCAGAAGCGTGCCGACATAGAGCGCGCCACCGGTAATGCGGTGGATGATCGACATAGCCATGGTGGGGATTAGTTTGTAAATTTGCAAATGCGGCGACAGGGGCCGATTATTTGTCACGTTCGCCATCAGAACCTCGCGGCGTCTTTCTGCGCTCCTGGGATCCAGGAAGCATCCAAGCAACCACACGATTGACAAAAAGCTATGTGTGCGTTGCATCAATGGCGACGTTTAATCACGGAAACCCCTAACGACAAGTATAATTGCGGCGCTGCGGGAATTTAATCGATTTGCGTCTTGACGCCGCTGGTTTGGCACCCAAATCCGCCCTGATTGCCCACCTTGCCCTATGATTTTTCAACGTTTGGTGGACAACCCGGCGCTTTTGGCGCATTTTCGCGTTAACGCTTTGTTAAGCATTCGGTTTCCGGAGACCAGCGCGATGTGGAAGACGTCATCGAAACTTGTTTCGCTCGCTATTGCGACGCTCATCGCCCTGCCGGCGGCCGCGGGCGATTTCGGCGGTCGTCCATTTCAGCGCCATCACGGGTTTGGTAACGGCCCCTCTCTCGTCGGACAGCACGGCGGCTGGAGAAGCGTTCCCGCTGGCTTCACAGGCCGACACTTCGCCGACGGGCATGACCGCTTCGACCGCCGCCATTTTCGCAATCGGCTGTTGAAACGCTTCGACTCGCCCTCGACCAATTTTGCGCGCAACAACGTCGTTATCGTCGTCCAGGGCGCGCAGGCCGGGGGAGCCGCTGACACTTATGCCGGTTCGTCTTTTGTCTATGACGCAAACGGCGGCACCTATGTCGGCGGCAGCAGCGGCAGTTTCTACCGCTACCAGCCCACGGTGGCGCTTGCCCCGATGGCGAAGGTGATCAACGTCACGGCCAAGAGTAGCGCTTGCTCCTACGAAGCAGGCGTCTGCGTCATCCGGCCGTGAAATCTCAAGGCGCGAAACGCCAGACCGTGGTCTTCTTGACTTCGCTGTCTTCAAGCGCGCGCGTCACCGGCACTTCGTAGACCGCGCAGGCCTCCAGCCGATCTTTGGGCAGATAGGCACGACCGGGATCGCCAACGACTACACTGACGCCGTCTGACGCAAGCCGCTCGAACCATGGCACGAGCGCTCCCGCAAAGTCACGATCGTAGAAGACATCGCCGGCCAGCAGCACGTCCGCTTCGATAGCGCTGCCGATCAGGTCGGCATTCGTAAAATCGATCTCGACGTTATTGAGTCCCGCGTTCAACGCCACTGCGGTCGCTGTCCACGGATCGATATCGGCGGCAAGCACCTTGTCAGCGCCAGCCATCTTCGCCGCAATCGCCACCAGTCCTGAGCCGCTGGCGAAATCCACTACCCTCTTGCCGCTGACGATAGAAGGATGATCAAGCACATAGCGTGCCAGCCCCTGCCCACCGGCCCAGGCAAAGGCCCAGAACGGTGGCGGCAGGCCGATTTCCGCCAGCTCCTCCTCCGTCTTCAGCCATAGCTCGTGAGCCTCGGTCGCCAGATGCAACCGGATCTCCGGCACATGCGGCGGCGCCATCGGGCTCGTATTGCCACGAATGAAGATCGCGGGGTCGGTCTTCAATGGTTGATCACTGCGGCGGGTTGTCGAGACCGCCCATGCGGCAGACCTCAAGCCATTCCTCGTCGGTGACGGGCTGCACGGAAAGCCGCATCGACGTCACCAGCGACATCTTCGACAGCTTCTCGTTCGCCTTCACGTCCTTGAGCGTGACCGGCTTCGGCATATCGTGGACGGCGCGGATATCGACGCAATCCCACTTCGGATCGCCCTTGGCAGTCGAGTCGGGATGTGACAGCGCGCAGACCTCGACGATGCCGACGATCTCCAGCCCGTCATTGGAGTGATAGAAGAAACCCTTGTCGCCGATCTGCATTGCTCGCATGTTGTTGCGCGCCAGATAGTTGCGGACGCCGGTCCACTCCGTGCCCTTCTCGCCCGCAGCCTTCTGCTGCTCCCAGGACCATGCGGCCGGTTCGGATTTGTAGAGCCAGTGCGCCACCGTCATGCCTCCGGCTTGTTGAAGACCCAGTTGAATGCCTGAACCTCGACGCGTTCGAACAAGCCGGCCTTTGCGTAGGGATCCGCATCCGCAATCGCCCTTGCGGCTTCGATCGTCTCGGCTTCCACGATCACCAGGCTACCGGAAGGCTTGCCGTCGGAATCGAGAAACGGGCCTGCCATCTTCAGCGTGCCGGCTGCATTCAGCGCGTTGAGATGCTCGACATGAGTAGGCCGGGTGTCCATGCGAACGTTCAGGTGGCCCGGCTTGTCCTTGCAAACAAAAGCGAAAAGCATGTCAGTTCTCCTATTCGGTCGTGATCGGCCGCGTCATCAACTGGTCGATGGCCTCGGCGATGCCGAGCTTGCCATCGATGATCGCGGACACTGCGTCGGTGATCGGCATATCAATGCCGAGCGATTTTGCCATCCTGGAAACCACCGCCGCCGCAAAGGCGCCTTCGACAAGTTCGCCATGCGCGGGATCACGGGTCTCACCGCGCCCGAGCGCAATGCCGAAGCGCAGGTTGCGCGATTGGTGGCTTGTGGCTGTCAACACCAGATCGCCTAGGCCCGAGAGGCCGGGCACGGAATCGGACTGCCCGCCCTTGGCGACAACAAAGCGTGACATCTCCGCCAGCCCGCGAGCGATCAGTGCGGCACGCGCCGAGTCACCCAGGCCGGCACCCTCGACGATGCCGCAGGCAATCGCCAGCACGTTCTTGAGCGCGCCGCCAAGCTGTACACCGATCCGATCCGACGATGGATAGAGGCGAAAGGTCCTGCCTGAAATCGCCTGCGCCAGCCGCTCGGCAATCTCGCGATTCTCGGCGGCGATTACCATCGCCGTCGGCAGCCCACTGGCGATATCGGCAGCAAAACCCGGCCCCGACAGCACGGCGATCCGATGCCCTGGCAAGGAGCGCTCCAGCATGTCGGTTAACAGATTGCCGGTTGCCTTCTCAATCCCCTTGGCACAGGTAACGACGATAGCGTCTTTAGCCAGGTAAGGTTCGTATTGCCGCGCGGCATCCGCCTGCGCCTGCGAGGGCATCGCGAAAAGTACGATGCCGGCATCGCTGATCGCGCTGGCTTCAGCGGAAAATTCCAAGGCATCCGGCAGTTCGATCCCCGGCAGCACGGCATCATGCAGATGCTCGGCGCTCAGATCCGCCATCAGCTGCGGATCGCGCCCGACGAGCGTCACGGAATGCCGTCCCGCCAGCGCGATGACCGCGGCTAGAGCCGTACCGAAGGCGCCGGCGCCGATGACGGCAATTTTCTCGCTCATGCCTTCGCTCCTCTCTTGCCGAAGCCAAGCAATGTCTCGGCGCTCGCATCGAGTGGCCAGCGCGACCGCGGCTGCACATCGAGATCGTCGGGCTCGATACCCGTTGCCATCCGCTCCAGCCCGGCCCAAGCGATCATCACCGCATTATCAGTGCACAGATGCAACGGCGGCGCGACGAACCGGAAACCGTTCTTGTCGCACAGTGCCTGCAGCGTACTGCGGATTTCCCGATTGGCCGCAACACCACCTGCAACGACAAGAGCCGGCTCGGCGACATCGGGAAACAGTGCCTTGAAGCGCTCGAGGCCGCGACCGATGCGATCCTTGAGAGTCCGCGATACGGCGTCCTGGAAAGAAGCGCAGATATCGGCCACATCCTGATCGGTCAGCGGCGCGATTTCCGTCGCCGCTTGACGCACGGCAGTCTTCAGGCCGGAGAAGGAAAAATTCAACTTCGCCTCGCCGACCAGCGGCCGCGGGAAGACAAATCGCTTCGGATCGCCCTGCTTTGCAGCGCGTTCCACCGCCGGTCCGCCCGGATAGGGGAGGCTCAACAGCTTCGCCGTCTTGTCGAACGCTTCGCCGAGCGCATCGTCGATCGTCGTGCCCCAGCGCTCATAGCCACCAACGCCGCGCACGAGAATAAGCTGCGTGTGCCCACCCGACACCAGCAGCATCAAATAGGGAAAGGACAGGCCATCCGTGAGCCGCGCCGTCAGCGCATGGCCCTCGAGATGATTGACCGCGTAGAGCGGCTTGCCCGATGCCTTCGCGATCGCCTTGCCCGTCATCAGGCCGACCAGCAGCCCGCCGATCAAGCCGGGACCTGAAGTTGCCGCAATCGCATCGATATCGGAGAGCGACACATTGGCGCGTTTCAATGCCTCGCCGATCAGGCTATCGAGCGCTTCGACGTGAGCGCGTGCCGCGATTTCGGGCACGACGCCGCCATAAGCGCTATGCTCTTCGAGCTGGCTCAACACCACGTCGGAGCGGACGGTCGGCGCCCCGTCAGCAGCTCGCTCGACTACGGCAGCGGCGGTTTCGTCGCAGCTTGTTTCGATGCCGAGGATGCGTAGAAAGGGAGCCATGAAGCCTGATCGTTGATTGCGATGGGTCTGAAACCTGTTTACGAGAAACTCCGGTAACAACGGATCAATGCGGATGCAAACAAAACCTTTCCGGATCGGCACCAGAGGCAGCCCACTGGCGCTCGCGCAGGCCAACGAGGCCCGCGACCGGCTGATGGCGGTCCATGGCCTGCCGGAAGAGATGTTCGAGATCGTCGTTCTGTCGACGAAGGGCGACCGTATCACCGATCGGTCGCTCGCCGAAATCGGCGGCAAGGGGCTGTTCACCGAAGAACTCGAGGAAAAGCTCGCCAGCGGCGATCTCGACATTGCCGTGCATTCGACAAAGGACATGCCGACCACCCTGCCTGACGGGCTCTGTCTTTCCGCCTACCTGCCTCGCGAGGACATTCGCGACGCCGTCGTGGGCCGCACCGCGCCGAAGCTGATCGACCTGCCGCATGGCGCAACCGTCGGCTCCTCCTCGCTGCGCCGGCAAGCACTGATCCGCCGCATGCGACCCGACATCAACGTCATCACTTTCCGCGGCCTCGTCGATACGCGCCTGAGAAAGCTGCACGAGGGTCAGGTCGACGCGACACTTCTGGCGCTGGCCGGCCTGAAGCGCCTTGGCAAGGTCGACGTCATCACCGACATCCTCGACCCCGACATTTTTCCGCCGGCCCCGGCACAAGGAGCGATCTGCATCGAAAGCCGGATCGGCGACAAGCGCATCGACGCACTGCTTGCCCCGATCAACGACACCAAGACTTTCGACACCGTATCCTGCGAACGCGCCTTCCTGGCAGCCCTCGATGGCTCCTGTCGCACGCCGATCGGCGGTTACGCGGTGTGCGAAGGCGATCAGATTCGCTTCTCCGGCCTGATCATTACGCCGGATGGCAGAAGCCAGCATGCGGTCACCATCGACGGCCACCGTCGCGACGCCGTGGCACTGGGCACGCGCGCCGGGCAAGATGTCCGCGACCGGGCCGGCGCGACCTTCTTCGACGACTGGAGCTGACGCGGTCATGCGCGTGCTCGTGACCCGTCCCCTGCATTCGGGCGCGCGCACCGCCGAACGCCTTGTTGAAATGGGACACGAGCCACTGTTGCTTCCCTTGTCGCAACCGGTCCACGATGCGGCGGAAGCGCTGACGGCGCTGTCGCAAACCGATGGCGCCATCGCGGTGACCAGCGCCGAGGCAATACGCGCCCTCAGGGAATCACGGTACGATCTCTCGCCACACCTGCATCGCGCGCTCTTTGCCGTGGGCGAGGCAACAGCCGAAGAAGCGGCAGCGGCCGGCTTCCTGTCCGTCGTGGCGTCGTCGGGCAATGGCGCCGACCTCGCGGATATGATCGCAGAACAAAGTCGTGGACCCGTGCTCTATCTCGCCGGGTTGCCGCGCGCCGAAACATTCGAAACGCGCGCCCGTCAGATCGGCCTGCACGTCGTCGTCGCCAATTGCTACCACATGGAGCCGCTGCCGGTCGCCGCCGACGCAGTTCGGGTACTTCTCGAGCGGCAGCCTGATTCGATTCTCTTCTATTCCAGACAGACGGCGGAAGCATTTTTCGCTATCGAAGCAATCCGCATGCACCCGGAAACAATCGCCGGTATGCGGCTGCTTTGCCTGAGCGCCACCGTGACCGCAGCTGTTCCGGAATCGCTGCAGGGCAACGTCGCGGTCGCGGCAACGCCGAACGAACCCAGCCTCCTGTCGCTCATTTGAACGCCTTCCTCGCCCAAATTTTATCTAACCTCTTTCCTTAACTGGCATCACTGACTAGTTTCGAACCATTGCAGGAATATGAGGGTCTCATGGCACCAGGAAATCCGCCACGCCATTCGAAGAGCACCGACGAGCCGGTCACGATCGATCTGGATGCGCAGGAGATTGCCTCTGCCAACAACGCGGAAGATATCCCGCCGCCGCGCCAAGCCGAACCGAGTGAAACCGACGTGCCCGCTGATGCGCCGAAGGAAGAAACCGAGGCGCCACGCGATGCTGTCGCCGAGGAACAGCCGGCGCAGCCAGTGCACCGCCGCGAAGGCGGCAACACGTCGGGGCTGATCGCTGCCGGTATTGTCGGCGGTTTGATCGCCCTCGTCGGCGCCGGTGCGATCCAATATGCCGGATTTCTGCCCGGTCCATCCGCCACCAAGGCGCCATCCGCAGACATCGCCAACCTGACGAGCGAGATCGATGGCTTGAAGCGATCGCTCGCCAGCCTGGTCGCTGCGCCGCAGCCTGCACCGGATGGAACGCTGGAGACACGCCTGGCTGCACTGGAAGAGGCTGCAAAGACGGCGCCATCGCAAGCCGGCGCAGACAACGCCGCAGTCGCAGCGCTGAACCAGAAGCTTGCGGATTTGACCGGCCAGATCGACCAGCTGCGCGGCGCAGTCGCACAGGCTTCGGAACAAAAGACGTCGGACAGCGCCGGCATCGAACAGCGCCTTGCCGAGGCCGAGAAGAAACTCAACGAACCGCGCCAGGATGTTGCCGTCGCCCGGGCGATCGGCGCTGCCGCGCTCAAGGCCGCGATCGATCGCGGAGGACCTTTCGTCGCCGAGCTCGATACATTCGCCAGCGTTTCCCCGGACGATCCTGTGACGGCGGACCTCCGCAACTTTGCGCAGACCGGCGTTCCCTCGCGCGCCGAATTGATTGACCAGGTTCCCGATGTCGCGACCGCCATCGTCGATTCCGTCAACCAGACCGATCCGAACCAGAGCTGGTCGGACCGGCTGATGTCGAGTGCCAAGTCGCTGGTCAAGGTGCGTCCGGTCGGCAATATCGAAGGGGAGAGCGTCGAGGCGATCGCAGCGCGCATGGAAGACAAGGTCAAGAACGGCGATCTGCCGGGCGCGGCCGCCGAGTGGAACGACCTGCCCGCTCAGGCCAAGCAGGCATCCGCCGCTTTCAAGCAATCACTCGAGGCACGCATTCGCGTCGAGGATCTTGTCGGCAGCGCGTTGTCCAAGGCAGTTTCCGGCGCAGGCAAGGAGGGCTGAGGCATGATCAGGCTTGTCGTATTCGCCCTTCTTGTACTCGTGCTCGGCTACGGTTTTTCCTGGCTGGCGGATCGCCCGGGCGACCTCTCGCTGATCTGGGAAGGGCAGCTGTACCAAACCAAGCTGATCGTCGCCGCGACAGCCATCATCGGTTTGGTGGCACTTGTCATGGTGCTGTGGTGGCTGGTCCGCGTCATCTGGACGTCGCCGCACTCGGTGACTCGCTATTTTCGCGCCCGTAAACGGGATCGCGGCTATCAGGCGCTTTCGACGGGGCTGATCGCAGCCGGCGCCGGCAATTCTCTGCTGGCACGCAAGATGGCGGCACGATCGCGCGGTCTGATCCGCGCCGACCAGGAACCGCTGATCGCTCTTCTGGAAGCACAGGCTGCCTTGATCGAAGGCAGGCACGACGAGGCTCGCGCCAAGTTCGAGGCCATGACCAACGACCCAGAGACACGCGAGCTCGGGTTGCGGGGACTTTATCTCGAGGCCAAGCGCCTGGGCGCCAACGAGGCTGCCCGCCAATATGCGGAGAAGGCGGCGGACAACGCGCCCTACCTCCCCTGGGCGGCACAGGCCACCCTCGAATACCGCAGCCAGGCGGGCCGCTGGGACGACGCGATCCGCCTGCTCGAACAGCAGAAGGCCGCCCGCGTCATCGAGAAGGGCGAAGCCGACCGGACGCGCGCCGTGTTGCTGACTGCCCGCGCGACGGAAAAACTTGAAAACGACCCTGCCGGCGCCCGCGACGACGCCCTCCACGCCTTGAAGCTGTCAGCCGATTTCGAGCCGGCGGCCATTATCGCGGCAAAGGCGCTCTTTCGCGAAGACAAGCTCCGCAAGGCGGCCTCCATTCTCGAACAGGCATGGAAGGCAGAACCGCATCCCGAGATCGGCCGGACTTACGTGCGCGCCCGCAGCGGCGATTCCGCAGCGGACCGGCTGAAGCGCGCTGAACGTCTCGAGGCCCTGCGGCCGAACAACGTCGAGTCGCTTCTCGTTGTTGCCCAGGCAGCTCTTGACGCCCAGGCCTTCGCAAAAGCCCGCGCCAAGGCGGAAGCCGCCGCCCGTATCGAGCCCCGCGAAGCAGCCTTTCTGTTGATGGCTGACATCGAAGAGGCTGAAACGGGAGACCAGGGCCGCATCCGCCACTGGCTTTCCCAGGCACTCAAGGCACCGCGCGATCCGGCCTGGGTCGCCGACGGCTTCGTCTCCGACAAGTGGCTGCCATTGTCGCCCATTTCAGGCCAACTGGACGCCTTCGTCTGGAAGGTGCCGTTCGGGCAGGTCGAGGGACCGATCGAGGATGGCGCGGCTGCATCGATCGACTATGCGCTGAAGACGCTGCCGCCCGTACGCGAAACGCGTCCGGAAAGCCCGGTCAACGATCATCGCATCATCGAGCTTGAGCGCGCCGCCACCATCGCCGAGGCCGCGCGCCCGCCTGCGAAGCCGGCAACGCCCACCAAAGAGACAGCCACACAGGCTGCGGAGCCACGCCCATTTTTCGGCGGACGACCGGATGATCCCGGCGTGCGCGCCCCTGCGACGGAGCCGGAGCCCAAGACCCGTCTTCGCTTGTTCTAGATAAAACAGGATCCGAATGTTCGAACGCTTCCAGGCATTCTTTCAGAATCTCACCAGCGACAGCCCAAAAAACAGCTTTGCTCCCGACGATCCGCGTATCGCAGTGGCCGCGCTCTGTATGCAAGTCATGGAGGCCGACGGCCAGGTCAAGGACAGCGAAAAGAAGCGGCTGCGCAAGCTTCTGAAGGACCAGTATGGTCTTGATCGCAAGCAGCTCGATGCGCTGATCGCGGCAGGTCAGGAAGCCGAAAGTTCGGCTGTCGACTACTACCGCTTCACGTCCGACCTGAAGCGCCATCTCAATACCGAGCAGCGGCTCGAGTTGATCGGCATTCTCTGGGACATCGTCTATGCGGACGGTGAACGCAGCGAGATGGAAGACGACGCCATCTGGCGCATCGCCGAACTCCTCGGCATCTCCGCCCGCGAGCGCATCCTGAAGAGACAGGAGGCGGCAAGGCGCGTCACCGACGTCGAAGTGGTGCAGGACGATGCCGACTGACCGCTTCTCGGAACACGCCGGCCGCCCCATCCTGATTGTTCTCCACCAGGAGCGATCAAGCCCCGGTCGGGTCGGACAGCTCCTCGTCGAGAAGGGCTATAGCCTGGATATCCGCCGCCCTGTCCTCGGCGACAAGCTGCCATCGACGCTCGCTGCGCACGCAGGCGCCGTCGTTTTCGGCGGCCCGATGAGCGCCAACGATCCGGACGATTTCGTGAAAGCGGAAATCGACTGGCTGAGCGTGCCGCTCAAGGAGAAGCGGCCGCTTCTCGGGATCTGCCTCGGCGCACAGATGCTGGTCCGCCATCTCGGAGGCAAGGTGCAGCCAAGCGACGATGGTTCGACCGAGATCGGCTGGTATCCGCTGCGCGCCACCGAAAAGGGTCGCCTGCTGATGCACTGGCCGAAAATGGTCTACCATTTTCATCGCGAGGGCTTTGATCTGCCGCGCGGCGCCGATCTCCTCGCCGAGGGCGATACCTATCAGAACCAGGCTTTTCGCTATAACGGCCACGCCTGGGGCCTGCAGTTTCACGCGGAACTGACGCGGGCGATGATGCATCGCTGGGTCGTTCACGGCGCGCATCGGTTTATCCTGCCGAACGCGCAGCAGGGGCGTGAGCATCTCGAAGGCCGCATGTTGTTCGATGCACCGCTGAAAGCCTGGCTGCACGAATTCCTCGACGTTGTCTTCGAAGGCAAGGCGGCGAAGAGCGGGCTGGTCGCCGAGGCTGGCCATTCGGGTTAGATGCGCCCAGCGCCGCACTGTGGTAGAATTCGGTGCTTCAGAAGCTCAGAAGCAAGAACGCGTTCCGATCAACGATCCGGTCCGCGCCCCTTGGCGCCGCGACTTGGCCATCTCTGGGGAACACCATGTCCAACTATGAACAGAAGCTTGCCTCGATGGGGTTGGTCCTACCCCAGCCATTGAAACTGCCCTCGAACATGGTGCTTCCGTTTCCGTGGGTGAATGTTCGTGGAGACCGCGCGTTCATTTCAGGGCATGGGCCCCAGAATAGCGACGGTTCCCCCGCCGGTCCCTTCGGCGCCGTTGGCGAGGCGGTCTCGGTAGAAGAAGCGAAGGCATCCGCGCGAAAGGTCGCGCTGTCGATGCTGGGCAGCTTGAAGCGGGAACTCGGCAGCCTGGATCGCATCAACGGCTGGTGCCGGGTTTTCGGCATGGTCAACTGCGCACCGCGCTTCGCCAATCCGCCTGCCGTCATCAACGGCTTTACCGAGTTGATCATCGAGGTCTTCGGCCACGAGGTCGGAAGTCACTCCCGCTCCGCCATCGGCGTCGCCGGCCTGCCATTGAATTTTCCAGTCGAGATCGAAGCTGAGGTGCTGATTTCGCCGTGACGGCGGCCTGCGTCAGGCGACCTCGCTGCGCGTCGGCGCATCCAGCGTATCGATCTTGCGCAGCTGCGGGAAGCTTGTCGCCCAAATCGCCGCTACCGCGAGAGTGCCGATGCCGCCGATGATAACGGCAGGCACGGCGCCGAAGATCGACGCCATGGTACCGGCGCGGAACTCGCCAAGCTCGTTCGATGCGCCAACGAAGACCATGTTGACGGCGTTGACGCGGCCACGCAATTGGTCAGGCGTCCAGAGCGCGATCAGGCTTTCTCGGACATAGACCGAAATCATGTCGGCGGCGCCCATCAAAACCAGTGCGACGATCGACAGTTCCGTATTGGTCGAAAGCCCGAAAATGACGGTGCCGATGCCGAACAGCGCCACGCCGATGAACATGTAGACGCCGGCGCGGTGCTTGAGCGGGTGAGCAGCCAGGAAAATCGCCATGACGATCGCCCCCAGACCCGGCGCGGAGCGCAGCAGACCGAGCCCCCAAGGCCCGAGAGTAAGAATATCGCGGGCAAAGATCGGCATAAGCGCCGTGGCGCCGCCCAGCAGAACCGCGAAGAGATCGAGCGAGATCGCGCCAAGCACGACTTTCTCCGCACGAATGAAGCGAAAGCCGCCAAGGATCATGTCCCAGCTCTTGGCCTCGCCTGTCGTCTTCTGCGTCGGCTTCGGGATCATGTAGAGTAGTGCAGCGCCCAGTGCGGCAAAGACCACGGCAACGACATAGGCCGTGTGAGCATTGACGCCATAGAGCAGGCCACCGAGAACAGGACCGGTGATCGCCGCGAGTTGCCAGGACGATGAGTTCCAGGCGATCGCGTTCGACAGATCCTCCGGCGGCACGAGGTTCGGTGCCAGCGACTGCATCGCCGGCGACATGAATGCGCGCTCGATGCCGAAGATGAGCAGAACGACAAAGACCGGAACAGGCGAAAACGTCCCCGTCATGGTCATCACCAGCAGCGCCAGCGTGCAAAGCGCGCTCACCAGCGAGCATATGGAGGCGATCGCCCGGCGGTTATGTCGATCCGCAACGG
This sequence comes from Hyphomicrobiales bacterium, assembly GCA_900489925.1. Taxonomy (GTDB): domain Bacteria; phylum Pseudomonadota; class Alphaproteobacteria; order Rhizobiales; family Rhizobiaceae; genus Rhizobium. The sequence goes on from UEHQ01000009.1 coordinate 175,803, forward strand.
AACCGGTGACTAGGATCAACACCAGCGACGGCAGGAACTGTACGAGCCCGATCAGGCCCAGATAGATCGCGCTGCGGGTCTGGTCATACATCTGCCAGCCGACGGCGACACTGACGATCTGTTGCGAAAAGGAAAGAAGAAACCGCGCAAAGAAGAACCGTGTGTACGACGGATGCCGAAACGCGGCAAACCGATCTCCGCTGGCTGAAATGGACATGAGAACTTTCCAAGGAACAGGCGGCGCGTTCGCTGCCAGCCCGCCCGTTAAACATGATTTACCATGGGTTTACACAGGGCACTTGCCCGTTTAGTCGCCAATGTCTACATGTCTGTCAACAACGAACTGGAGACTGCGATGATTGCGCTCTTTCAAACCATTGATTTGGCTTTGAATCTTTATACCTGGATACTAATCGGCAGCGCCATTTTTTCCTGGCTGTACGCGTTCAACGTGATCAATTCCAGCAACCAGTTCGTCAATTCGGTCGGCATGTTCCTCTATAATGTCACCGAACCGGTGCTGCGCCCGATCCGCCGCGTGCTGCCGAACCTCGGTGGCATCGACATCTCGCCGATCATCCTGCTGCTGATCATCTTCTTCATTCGCTCGTTCATGTGGAACACCATCGTCCCGATGGTCATGTGATCCGGCCCTATCAGGCTTTTTCAGATCACCTTCTTCTCGCCGTTCGGCTGACGCCGAATGGCGGGCGCGATCAGATCGACGGTGTCGATCTCGATACCGACGGCAGGGCGCACCTGAAAGCGCGCGTCTCGGTGCCGCCCGAGAAGGGCAAGGCCAACAAGGCGCTGACTGCGCTCATCGCCAAGCAGCTCGGCCTTGCGAGGTCCTCGATCAGCCTCGTTTCAGGCGACACCGCGCGTAAAAAAATCCTCCGGATCGATGCCGACCCGGAGGATGTAATCAAAAAGCTGGATGCCCTTACGGGCTCATGAGCAAGGCCGATCAGGCCTTTTCCTTCTTGGCGCGTTCGATCGCCTCGAGGATCAGCTGGCCGGCTTCCCTGGCGTCGCCCCAGCCGTAGATCTTCACCCACTTGCCGGGCTCCAGATCCTTGTAGTGCTCGAAGAAGTGCTCGATCTGCTTGAGCGTGATCTCGGGCATATCGGTGTAGTCCTTGACCTTGTCGTAGCGCATGGTCAGCTTCGGCGACGGAACGGCGATGATCTTTTCGTCCTTGCCGGAATTGTCTTCCATCTTCAGAACGCCGATCGGACGCACGTTGATGACACAGCCAGGAACCAGCGGACGCGTGCTGGCGATCAGGACGTCGATCGGATCGCCGTCTTCCGACAGCGTGTGCGGCACGAAGCCGTAATTGCCAGGATAGGTCATCGGCGTGTAGAGGAAACGGTCGACGACCAGCGTGCCGGCTTCCTTGTCCATCTCGTACTTGATCGGGTGACCCCCGACCGGCACTTCAACGATGACGTTGACGTCTTCAGGTGGGTTCTTGCCAATGGAAACGGCGTCGATGCGCATGCGATAACTCCCGCGACGTGAATGTTCGCAGCCAGATAATCGGTTTCATGCCGCGACGCAACACGACACTTCAGCGAAGTTTAATGATAGTTTTGCAAAGCCACGCCAAAGGCGAAGCTGAGGCCTCAATTCCAGATGAAGCCGATCTTCTTCAACTGCTTGCGATCGAAGGTTTCCATGCCTTCGCAATAGTCGACGCCGCCATGCCCCCGGTAGAACTCGGCACCGTTTTCATTTTCCTCCAGGCACCAGACGACCAGCCCCTTGCAGCCGAGCGACTTCAGCAGCCTCTGCGCTTCGCTGAAGAGCATGTGGCCAAGGCCAATCCCCTGATATTCCGGGCGAAGATAGAGCTCGTAGATCTCGCCTTCCTGAGGCAGGGCGCGGGCGCGGTTAAGGCCGAGCGTCGCATAGCCTGCAACGGTCCCCGCGACATCGAGCACGAGCAGCGTTGCCGGACCGCGGGTCGCCTTGCGCCACCAGCTTTCACCGCGACGTTCGATCATTTGCGTCAGCGCCTTGTGCGGAATGATTCCCGCATAGGTGTGCTGCCACGCAAGCCGATGCGCTTCCGAAATAGCTCGGGAATCCTGCGGTTCAGCCCGCCGAACATCGATCGACAACGTCTTCATAACGCTTACTCTGGCCCTGCCGCCGGCAATTAACCATATGCGTCACTGCATTCCGGCCAATTGCCCACAGACTTAACATGTGGACGATTGCTGAAATTTAACGCTTTTTTAACTATTGCGACAAGAAGGATTCGACGAACCGCACAAATAAAAAACCCCGGCGCGATGGCCGGGGTTTTCTGTCTGGATGATTGGGTGTCCGGATCAGGCGGACTTTGCCTTGGCGAAGCGCTTGCGATCGTTGGCGTCGAGATACATCTTGCGCAGGCGGATCGACTTCGGCGTCACTTCCATCAGCTCGTCGTCCTGGATCCAGGAGAGCGCGCGGTCGAGCGTCATGCGGATCGGCGGGGTGAGCTTGACGGCTTCATCCTTGCCGGCGGCGCGGATGTTGGTCAGCTGCTTGCCCTTGAGGACGTTGACCTCGAGGTCGTTGTCGCGGGAGTGAATGCCGATGATCATGCCCATGTAGACCTTTTCGCCGGGCTCGATCATCATCGGGCCGCGATCTTCCAGGTTGAACATGGCGTAGGCGACGGCTTCGCCGGCAGCGTTCGCGAGGAGAACGCCGTTCGTGCGACCACCGATTTCACCCTTGAAGGGCTGATAGTCCTTGAACAGGCGGTTCATGACGGCGGTACCGCGCGTGTCGGTCAGCAGTTCGGACTGGTAGCCGATCAGGCCGCGGGTCGGCGCGTTGAACACCAGGCGAACGCGGTTGCCGCCCGAAGGACGCAGCTCGGTCATTTCGGCCTTGCGCTCGGACATCTTCTGCACGACGACGCCGGAATGCTCTTCATCGACGTCGATGACGACTTCTTCGATCGGCTCCATCAGCTGGTCGTTCTCGTCGCGGTGCATGACGACGCGCGGACGCGACACGGCGAGCTCGAAGCCTTCGCGGCGCATGGTTTCGATCAGAACGGCGAGCTGCAATTCGCCGCGGCCGGATACGTAGAACGAATCCTTGCCTTCGGCTTCTTCGATCTTCAGCGCGACGTTGCCTTCGGCTTCCTTGAACAGGCGGTCACGGATGACGCGCGAGGTGACCTTGTCACCCTCGGTGCCGGCCAGCGGGCTGTCGTTGACGATGAAGGACATAGTAACGGTCGGCGGGTCGATCGGCTGTGCGGTCAGCGCTTCGTTGACAGCCGGATCGCAGAAGGTATCGGCAACCGTGCCCTTGGAAAGGCCGGCGATCGCGACGATGTCGCCTGCATGCGCTTCTTCGATCGAGGTGCGCTCGATGCCGCGGAATGCGAGGATCTTCGAGATACGGCCGCTTTCGATCATCTTGCCGTCCTGGCCGAGAACCTTGACGGCCTGGTTCGGCTTGATCGAGCCGGAATTGATACGGCCGGTGATGATACGGCCGAGGAAGGGGTTGGCTTCCAGGATCGTGCCGATCATCGTAAACGGGCCTTCGGCAACCGTAGGCTCCGGAACGTGGCTGAGCACGAGATCGAGCAGCGGTGCAAGACCCTGGTCCTTCGGGCCTTCCGGGTTGACGTTCATCCAGCCATCGCGGCCAGAACCGTAGAGGATCGGGAAGTCGAGCTGCTCGTCGGTAGCGTCGAGGCTGGCGAAGAGGTCGAACACTTCGTTGATGACTTCTTCGTGGCGGCCATCCGGACGGTCGATCTTGTTGATCGCGACGATCGGACGGAGGCCGACCTTCAGCGCCTTGGAGACCACGAACTTCGTCTGCGGCATCGGGCCTTCCGACGAGTCGACCAGAACGATCGCGCCATCCACCATCGACAGGATACGCTCGACTTCACCACCGAAGTCAGCGTGGCCGGGGGTGTCGACGATGTTGATGCGAACGCCCTTCCACTCGACCGAGGTCGCCTTGGCAAGGATCGTGATGCCGCGTTCCTTTTCCAGGTCGTTGGAGTCCATCACGCGTTCTGCAACGCGCTGGTTCTCGCGGAACGAGCCGGACTGTTTCAGGAGTTCGTCAACCAGTGTCGTCTTGCCATGGTCAACGTGCGCGATAATCGCGATGTTGCGAAGTGCCATATGTTCAAATCTCTGAGGCTGGGGCGCCGCGCTGGGAGAAGGCGCCAATTTCATTTGGGCGGCTCATACAGTGTTTTTCGCCTTTGCGAAAGGGGGGAGCCCGGAATGAAAGGAATGCATGCATTAACTCGACACGTCCGGGTCAAGAACCGTGCGCCAGAGCTCGGTATCGTTCCGGTCCATCAGGCGGACGGTCAGCTGTTCGGTCTGTCCATCGATGTCGATCAGTCCAAAAAACTGCATGCCGGCCGAGGGCGGCAGGTTCTGCTCGGCTCCGCCCGGTGCCGCCTTCATGAATTTCACCTCCGGCCCAAAGGTCATGTCGAGTTCCTGTGGTCCATAGGTGCCGGAATGCAGCGGCCCGGCCACGAACTCCCAGAACGGCAGGAACTCGCGGAATTTCGCCTTGCCGGGATCGTAGTAATGCGCAGCCGCATAGTGCACGTCGGCCGTCAGCCAGATCATGTTTGTGATGCCGGCATCGCGGATGAAGCGCAGAAGATCGGCGAACTCCAGTTCACGACCGAGCGGCGCACCGTTGTCGCCGTTCGAAAACGACTCCGATCCCCTTCGCTTGCCGTAGTCGCCCCATATGACGAGGCCGATCGGCAGATCGCAGGCGATCACCTTCCAGGTCGCTGTCGAGCGCACCAGCTCCCGCTTCAGCCACGCCACCTGCTTCTCACCGAGCAGCCGAGAATCCGGCGTCAGTTCCGCATCAAGACCATGGCTGTTCGGCCCGCGATAGGACCGCAGGTCAACGAGGAACACGTCGAGCAACGGCCCGTAGGCGACCTTGCGATAGATCCGCCCCGGTTCCTCCGCCACGTAGCGCGTTGGCGTCATCTCATGAAATGCTCGGCTGGCTCGAGCGGAGAGTGTCGCGACCGATTTCTCCTTGTAGCGGGCGTCGTCACGGAGATCGGTCGAAGGCGACCAGTTGTTCAGCACCTCGTGATCGTCCCACTGGTAGAAGACCGGACAGGTCGCGTTCAGTCCCTTCACGTGGTCGTCAAGCAGATTATAGGTCCACTGCCCGCGAAATTGCTCGAGCGTCTGGGCAATCTCGCGCTTGGCATCGGTGACGATGCGGTTCTTCCAGACACCCCCATCGCGAAGGCTGATCTCGTCGGGAATTGGATTGTCGGCATAGATCGTATCGCCGGAGTGGATCATGAAATCCGGCTGGTGATAAGCGATTGTCGAGTAGGTCCGCATCCCCTCGTCATCGATGCCCCACCCCTGCCCGGCCGTGTCGCCGGACCAGACGAAGCGGATGTTGCGCTTTTGCGTCGGCGCGGTCCGGAATTGCCCCAAGATCGGTTCAGACACGCTGTTGAGGTCCTGCAGGTCGGCTGCGCGGAACCGGTAGAAGATCTCCTGATCGGCAGGCAGGCCCTGCAGCAGCAGCTTGCCGGCAAGGTCGGTCTCATGGGTGACGTCGAGCGGCGCCAGTCTTACGGCATTGGCAAACTTGTCGGTGGTCGAATATTCGACCTGGAGCCGCGACGGACGGTCCACGCGCGTCCAGATCACGCCGGAAGTGGCATCGACGTCGCCGGATTGAACACCTGATGTAAACACCGGTCGGCTGGATGATCCGCGCGCGTAGTAAGGCATCGCAAGCCCCGCCACCGCAAATCCGCCAACCGCTCCCATGGAAGAGAGAAAGCGTCGGCGGGTCGTTTCTGTCAGTTTCATGCCACGGCTTATCCGGCTTGCAAAAGCGGGAGCGATTCTCCCGCGCCGAGCCTATGGCAGCCCTCATGTCATTCGCTTGAAGGCGGCATGACGGTTTTTCGAAACTTCGGCGACAGTCCTGTCACATTGCAGGCCGCATCACTCCGTCACCAGCCCGCCGCGGCGAAGCAGGCTCAGGAGCAGCAGCGGCAGCAGCGTGGTGATGAGTATGGCGACGAAGGCCATGGCCATGCCGAGCCCGACCGAGCCCTGCTCGAACTGCCGCCAGATGAAGGTGGCGATGGTCTGCATCCCGACGGGCGCCACCACCACGGAAGCGACGAGCTCGCGCGACGCCAGCGCGAAGACGAGCAGCATGGCCGAGGCGAGGCTCGGAAACACCAGCGGCAGCAGGATGCGGCCAAACGCCGTGGCGCCGCTGGCACCGCTCACCCGCGCAGCGGCCTCCAGGCTGTCGCCGATCTGCTGGAAGGCGGCCACCGTGTAGCGCACCGGCTGCGGCAACAGGATGCAGCAATAGGCGAGCAGCAGGATCAGCCCGGTATTGTAGGGCGTGGCGGGAAGCCAGGGCATGTTCCAGGCAAGGATGAGCCCGACGGCGACGACGATGCCGGGAAGCGCGTTCGGCAGGATCGTCATGATGTCGATGGCGATGCGCCCGCGCATCCGCGTCTTCACGACCGTATAAGCGGCGACCACGCCGATCAGCCCGGTGATGACGGCGGTGCCGATACCGAGCGAGAAGCTGTTGCCGAGCGCTTCCACGGCGCCGGCGCTGTTGGAGAACACCGCCGCGAAATTGTCGAGGCTGAGATTGTCGAAGGCGAGACCACCGGAAATCGTCCGCGACAGCGCCGTCATCAGGATCGCCAGCAGCGGCAGGCCGGTGGCGAGGAACGAGACGACCGCAAACGCGATCACGACGAGAACTTTATAGGCGCCGAGCGGCCGCTTGTCCTTGGCGAGCGGCTTGCCGCTGACCGTCTGGTAGGAACGCCGGGACAGGATCCAGCGCTGCAGCAGGAAAGCCACCAGCGACAGGGTAACGAGCAGGATGGAAAGGATCGCGGCGCCAGGCAGATCGATCGGCCAGTCGGAGATGCGCAGGTCTATGCCTGTGACGAGAACCTGGAAGCCGGCGCGGCGGCCAAGCGCTGCCGGCGTGCCGTATTCCTCGATCGCCGCGGCGAAGACCAGCATCAGGCTAGCGACGAGCCCGGGTGCCGAAAGCGGCAGCGTGATCCGCCAGAAGGCGCGCGCCGGGGTCGCCCCGAAGACACGGCCGACATCGGCATAGCGCGCGCCGACGGCTTCCACCGTGCGCGACACCGCGAAATAGACCACCGGAAACGTGTTGAAGGCCATGACCATGGTCATGCCGAAAAGCGAAAAGAGAAAGGGCGCGAGGTTGAAGCCCGCCAGCTGCTCGAGATAGCCGCGCGGCTGCAGCGTCATGATCCAGCCCAGCGTGGCGATGTAGGGCGGGATCATGAAGGGGACGAGCAGCAGCACGTCCCAGAGCGGCGCCAGCGGAACGCGGTAGAGCGCCCGGATCACGCCGAGCGGCACCGCCACCAGCGCCGAGGCGATGACGACGCAGCCGCCGAGCAGGATGGTATTGCCGGCCATGCCGATCAGCGCGCTGTCGCCGAGCGTGGCGAAGAGCGCCGAGAAAGGGCCCGAAAACGAGCCCTGCCCGAGATCGGGAAAGATGCCCTGCAGGACGATGGCGATGAAGGGAACGGCAACGATGACGCTCAAACCCGCGATGGCGAGCCAGGCGGCTGGTGTCGCGCCGCCGATGCCGTTCGTCTTCATCAACTGGTCCTTACTTGCTGCCGAAGATGTCGGCGGTCTGCTTCAGCGTTTCCTTGCGCTTTCCGTAGACGGCGGCCGTGTCGTACTTCAGAAGCTTCAGGTCGCTCATCAGCGGACGATTGGCCGGGATGTCGCTGCGGGCAGGCATCAGCATCTGGTCGGCGACCAGCTTTTGGCCTTCGTCGGACAGCATGTAGTCGATGAACTTCTTGGCCTCGTCCTGGTTCTTCGACCAGTTGAGGATCATGGCCGGGCGCGGCGCGATGACGGTGCCGGAAGCCGGGAAGATCACGTCGATGTTCTCGCCCTTTTCCTTGGCGGCGAGTGTGATGTAGTCGACCGCGCCGAAGACGGCGGCCTTGGCGCCCTGCAGGACCGGGTTCAGCGCTTCGGCGTTGGCGCCGGCGATGATCGCGCCGTTATCCTTCAACTCCTTGAAGAGCTTGAAATCGTCCTGACCGGCGAGCGCCGCCGTCAGTTCGAAGGACGAGCCCGACTGTGCCGGATCCGGAATGTTGACGAGGTCCTTGTACTCGGGCTTGGCGAGATCGGCCCATTCGGCCGGCTTCGGCGTTTCGCTCTTGGTGTTCCAGGCGATGCCGAGTGCCGAGATGCCCTGCGCGACGGCCGTGTCAGTCTTCAGGAAATCGGGAACCTTGGCAGCGTTCGGGCTGGTGTAGGACACGAGCCAGCCGCGCTTGGCGAAATCGGTCGCCGTATCCCAGGATGCCGAGATCAGCACGTCGACGACGGGGTTCGAGGCTTCGGCCTCGATGCGGGCCATGACCTTGCCGGTCGTTGCCTGGAAGACGTTGACCTTGACGCCGGTCTCCTTGGTGAAGCCGGCCGACAGCTTGTCGATCAGGCTCTGCGGGCCGGCGGTGTAGACCGTAATGTCGGCATGCGCGACGCCGGCCATCAGCGATGCGGCGAAGACGCCGAAAGTGATGCTCTTCAAAGACTTAAACATGTTCAAGATTTTCCCTCTTTGACAAATGAACGCTATTGCCGAACCAGCGGATCTGGTCGGGATCGATCGAAAGGCCGACGGCGTCGCCGGCGCGAAGCTTGGCGCGGCTCAAGACCTGGAGTTCGACGTGGCCGGCGCCAACCAGCGACACGGTGGCGAGATGCCCATCGCCGCGGAACTGCGAGCGCAGCACGGTCGCGGCGAGCCGCCCGGGCAGGATCTCGCCGGCGCCGATGGCACCCGTCGGAATGAGAATACGCGGCTTGCCGCCCTGATCGCCCATGGCCGGCATCATCATCACGCCGCTGTCGGCGAAGAACCAATGCCCGTCGCGGTATTCGAGTGCTGCGATGCCGCCCAGCCGCAGGAAGTCGGCGACCTCAGGCGTCGCCGGCCGGTCGATGAGCTCATCCGGCGAGGCCAGCTGCTCGATCAGCCCGCCGCGCATGACGGCGACGTCGTCGGCCAGCGTCAGTGCCTCGCTGTGATCGTGCGTCACATAGATTGCGGTCAGCCCCAGCGTGCCGATCAGCTCCGCCAGCTCGCCCACCATGTTCTCGCGCAGCTCGCGGTCGAGGTTGGACAGCGGCTCGTCGAACAGGATGAGCTGCGGCTCGGCGACGATCGCGCGGGCGATCGCGACGCGCTGCTGCTGGCCGCCGGACAGGTCGCTCGGGCGGCGATCCGCGTAAGCGCCGAGGCCGACGCGCTCCAGCGCCCGCATCGTCCGCTCCTGCCGCGCCGCCTTGCCGACGCCACGCATTTCGAGCGGAAAGGAAACATTGCCGCCGACAGTCAGGTGCGGCCACAGCGCGTAGTCCTGAAAGACCATGCCGAGGTTGCGGCTTTCCGGCGGCGCGAAAACCCCGCTTGCGGCGTCCGCAACCACACGGCCGGCAATCGAGACCGACCCCTTGGTCGGCGCCAGAAGCCCCGCCACCAGTCGCAAAAGCGTGGTCTTGCCGCAGCCCGAGGGGCCGAGGAGCGCCAGGGTTTTGCCGCGCGTCAGGGAAATATCGATGCCGTTCAGGATGGGAGTCGCGCCATAACGCAACTCGACGCCGGACGTCGAAACGGCCGCAGGGGTCTCTGAAGGGCGATCATTCATGGGGAACCGGCATCAATGGAACGTCGATGCCGGTTGCTTATTAACGTTCAGTGACACTCATGTGACATGAGGGCGCCCTATTGCAACCAGTCATGCACATTAGAAATCCCGCACCTATCGCGTGTGTCGGCGCGATACCGTCAGGCATCGCTGCCCGACAATTCCTCGAAGGTGGCGAGACCGCGCTTGACCAGCATCGCATCCGGGCTCGGCAGCTTGCCGCGGAACGCCGTGTAGGCGTCCTCGGGGTCGATCGAGCCACCGACGGAATAGATGTGATCTCGAAGCTTCGTCGCCACCTCGCCGTTGAAGGCATCGCCGGTCTCCTCGAAGGCCGAGAAGGCATCGGCATCGAGCACCTCCGACCACATGTAGGAATAGTAGCCGGCCGAATAGCCGCCGGAGAAGATGTGCTGGAAGTGCGGCGAGGCATGACGCATCACCATCGACTTCGGCATGCCGAGCTCCGCCAGCACCTCCGCCTGCACCGCCATCGGGTCCTCGACGGCTTCGCGTGTATGGAATACCATGTCGACCAGTGCCGAGGAAGTGAACTCCACAGTGTTGAAGCCGGCGTTGAAGCTGCGGGCGGCCAGCACCTTGTCGAGCAGCTCTTGCGGCATCGGCGCACCGGTTTCGAAATGCACGGCATACTGCTTGAGGATTTCGGGAACCGTCAGCCAGTGCTCATAGAGCTGCGAGGGCAGCTCGACGAAATCGCGCGAGACACCAGTACCGGACACGGAGGGATAGGTCACATTGGATAGCATGCCGTGCAACGCATGGCCGAACTCATGGAACAGCGTGCGTGCGTCGTCCAGTGACAGCAGCGCCGGCTTGCCCTCGGCGGGTTTGGCGAAGTTGCAGACATTGTAGATGATCGGCAGCTCGCCCGTCTGGCCATTCTTCAGCGGCAGCTTGTGCTGCGACTGGAACGAGCTCATCCATGCACCTGAGCGCTTCGAGCCGCGAGCGAAGTAATCGCCGAGGAACATCGCCACCAGCTTGTCTTCGCGATCGCGGATTTCGAAGACGCGCACATCAGGGTGATACGCCGCAACGCCTTTCTTCTCGACCGCATGGACGCCGAACAGCCGGCCTGCCACGTCGAAGCAGGCATCGATGATCTTCTCTAGCTGCAGATAGGGCTTCAGTTCCGCCTCGGAGAAGTTGAACTTCTGCGCCCGGATCTTTTCGGCGTAGTACCGCCAATCCCAGGGCATGACCTCATGGTTCTTGCCTTCCTCGGCAATCAGCTTGGCGATATCGGCTTCCTCTTCGCCGGCGCGCTTCACTGCCTTCACCCATATCTTCTTCAGAAGATCGTTCACCGCATCCGATGTCTTCGCCATGGTGTTGTCGAGCTTCAACTCCGCGAAGTTGCCGTAGCCGAGCAGCTTTGCCACCTCATGACGCAGTGCCAGCGTTTCGCGGATGATGCCGCGATTGTCCGACGGGCCCTCGTTTTCGCCACGCGCCACCCAAGCCTTGAATGCCTGTTCACGCAGGTCGCGACGCTCAGAAAAGGTCAGGAATGGCTCGATGATCGATCGCGACAGCGTGACCGCGAACTTGCCATCCTCACCGCGCTCGCGAGCGGCGGCCACCATCGCGTCCTTCAGAAAATCGGGAATGCCGGCGAGATCGTCGCCGCTTGAAAGGATCAGCGCCCAGCCCTTCTCGTCGGACAAGACGTTCTGCCCGAACTGCGTGCCGAGACCGGCCAGCTTCTCATTGATACCGGCAAGCTTTTCCTGCTCCGCCTTCTCGAGCTTGGCACCCGATTTCACGAACCCCTTCCAGTGCCGCTCAAGCACCCGCGTCTGCTCCAGCGTCAGCCCTAGACTCTCCCGCTTCTCCCAGAGAGCGTCGATGCGCGCGAACAGCGCCGCATTCATGCCGATCTTGGAATAGTGACGCGACATTTTCGGCGAAATATCCCGCTCAAGCGCCTGGATCGTGTCATTGGTGTGGGCGCCTGCCCGGTTCCAGAAGAGCGACGAGACGCGCGAGAGGTCATCACCGGCGATCTCCAGCGCAACGACGGTATTCTCGAAGGTCGGCTCGGCCGGATTTCCGGCGATCTCATCGATTTCCCGTTCATGCGTGGCGAGGGCCGCATCGAAGGCAGGCGCGAAATCGTCGTCTTTCACGGCCTCGAAGCGTGGCAGGCCATTCAGGCCGCTCCAGTTGACGAGAACTGGGTTGAAATCTGGTGTGGAAGGCATGCGGGGATCCTTTGTGGCGGGCTGCTGAATCGCCAATATAGGGAGGCTAGAGCAGGATTGGTATCACGCGCACCGACCGCGATGGCGCCGACGATGCGAAATCCTCATCACAAAAAATGATTCATAAGAATTAACTAATCGTTAACGATTGACGTACGTTCGCCACCCACAGTAGTTTTGCGATCATTTTTTACAATTGGTTTGACATGATGGAAATCCAATCTCTGCGGTCTTCGCCGAATTTCCTTTTTCGAAAAAATTCCGATAACGCTAAATATTCCAAAGACTTCGGCGAGACGATAGATCCTGCCGCGAGCGCGATGAGCGTGTTCCACGTCGAGGAGCCGGCGACGGGGGATCTCGACTTCTCGGCGGTGAGCGCAAGCGATCTGCGCAGCTATGCACGTCAAAGCTACGATAGCGGCACCATCGACCAGGACACCTACGCGGCACTTTCCGAACCGCTGCCTATGCGAACCATCGATCCCTCTGGCAACGTCCTCGATCTCTCCGATGTGACGGATGGCACCAGTTTCAATTTTCGTGACTATTACAAGGACCAGCTGCAGATCGCCATGTCGATCGGCGATCCGGAGACCGTGAAGACGCTGAAATCCGTCGTCAGCTTCCTCGACGCCTGATCTCAGGCACGGCGCCAGCCGAGCAGGCCGGGCGTCGCATGAAACAGAGCCTGCGCCGCAAAGCCCATGAAGAGCACGCCCGAGCAGCGGACGATCATCCGCTCGTGCGACCGATAGAATCGCCGCACGGCCCCGGTCCCGACGATCGCGATCAGGATCATGTCGGCAACGATGAAGCCGAGAAACGATACCGCCACCAGGACCGGCAAGGTTTCGAATTGCAACGCGCTCGCCGAGCCCGCGACCAATGCCGTGAATGTTGCCAGCGCCACCGGATAGCCCTTCGGATTGGTAACGCCGAAAATCAGCCCGCGTCGGAACGGCCGTTCGACCGTCACCAGCGCCTGCCCCTCGCCCTTCGGCTTCGCCCGGAAGGCGTTCCAGCCGATCCAAGCCAGATAGAAGCCGCAGAGTAGACCAAGCGCATCGAATACAAACGTGCCGATGGTCTTGGCCCCGACGATTGCCACCAATGCCAGCGAGGCCCAGAGCACGTCGCCCACCAGATGCCCGCAGACGAACTGCGCGCCGGCGCGCCGTCCCTGCCCGGCACCGATGCCGAGCAGCGCCAGGAACGCCGGTCCGGGAATGAGCACGTAGAGAAGGGCAGCAAGAAAGGCGCCCGCAAAAAGCGATTGTGTCATCAATGAAACTCCGGAGGTGACAGCTGCAGACTATGCGTTCCCGCAACACCGTCAAGCTGCAAGAGAGACCCATCAGATTTTTGAATTGCCGTATCAACCGGCTTCAGCCAGAAGAGAAGCCAGCCTTTCCTCTTTCGGCGCCCGTGGTGCCTCTGCTGACCGAGTACTTCACATGCCTCCATTCCGGATGAGCGCACGACGGACGAGCGTGCTCGGCGCCTTGCTTGCCACCATCGGCCCGATCTCGATGTCGATCTATACGCCGGCCATGCCGGAACTGGTCAGCGCCTTCCAGACATCGGACTCGGCGATCAAGATGACGCTGTCGCTCTACTTCGCCGGCTTCTCAATCGCCCAGCTTCTGGCCGGGCCGATGTCGGATGCTTTCGGGCGGCGAGCCGCGACGCTTCTCTTTGTCGGCATCTACGTCGTCGGCAGCCTGCTCGCCGCCTTTGCGCCCGGCATCGAATGGCTGCTTGCCGGTCGCCTGATCCAGGGGATTGGCGCCTCTGTCGGCATTACCGTGGCTCGCGCCATCGTCCGCGACCAATTCACCGGCACCGAGGCCTCTCGCATCATGAACCTGATCGGCATCATGATCGCCATCGGCCCGGCCATTGCGCCGACTGTTGGCGGGTTGGCTCTCGCCGCCTTCGGCTGGCAGTCCGTATTTTTCCTGCTGATCGGCTTTGGCCTGCTGATCTCGCTCTCGGTGCTTGTCTTCATGCGTGAAACAAGCCTGCCTGATCGGCGTCGAATTCTGCCGGGGCCACTGCTCTCTGCGTATGGCGAACTTGCAAGAGAAAGCCGCTTCATCTCCGCGTCGCTCGTTCTCGGCGGCTCGATCGGCGCCCTATATGCGCAGGCAACCTTGCTTCCCTTCATTCTCATCAAGGTGGTCGGCCTCTCGCCGACCGCATTCGGTCTCGGCATGCTGATGCAGTCCGGTTCGTATTTCCTCGGTTCGGTCTGCCTGCGATCCGCGGCGCCCCGCCTCGGTGGCGACGGCTCGGTCCGTGTCGGCTTGGCGCTTCTGGGGATGGCCGGCATGATGATCGCGCTTTCCGTTCAGTTCGTCACGCCGTCCTATCTCTCGATCATGGGGCCGATCGCCTTTCTCGCCTTCGGCCTGGCCTTCCTGACCCCGCACATGACGACATCCGGCCTCTATCCTTTCCCGCATATCGCGGGCTCGGCCTCGGCGATGATGGGCTTCATCCAGATGGGTGGCGGCTTTGCCGGCGGCGTGGCAGCCTCCATCATAGGCATGCCGCTGATTGCCTTCGGAACCGTGATCCCGACGATGGCGGCGATTTCCATCGCCAGCTATATTTGGTTCATCCGCGCCTCGCGTCGCGCAGCGACATCAGCGCATTCCGACCTGAGCGAATGAGAGGGCAGCAATGCCCCTTCCGACAGCCTAGAAACAAACAAGGCCCGCACTAGGCGGGCCTTGAAGAATGCGTAGATCGGTCAGAACCGATTACTTCGTCAGGTTACGCTTGCCGAGCGTGCGCAGGCGCAGCGCGTTGAGCTTGATGAAGCCGGCGGCGTCCTTTTGGTCGTAGGCGCCCTGGTCGTCTTCGAAGGTGACGAGCGTGTCGGAGTAGAGCGACTTGTCGCTCTCGCGGCCGATGACCATGACGTTGCCCTTGTAGAGCTTCAGCGTCACTTCGCCCTCGACATGCTCCTGGCTCTTGTCGATCAGCGCCTGCAGCATTTCGCGCTCCGGCGAGAACCAGAAGCCGTAATAGATCAGCTCGGCGTAGCGCGGCATGATCTCGTCCTTGAGGTGCGCTGCGCCGCGGTCGAGCGTGATCGACTCGATCGCGCGGTGAGCAGACAGCAGGATCGTGCCGCCGGGGGTCTCGTAGACGCCGCGCGACTTCATGCCGACATAGCGGTTCTCGACGAGGTCGAGACGGCCGATGCCGTTGTCGCGGCCGTAGGTGTTGAGCGCGGCCAACAGCGTCGCCGGGCTCATGCGCACGCCGTTGATTGAGACGGCATCACCCTTCTCGAAGCCGACCTTAATGATTGTGGCCTTGTCGGGTGCTGCTTCCGGCGAGATCGTGCGCATGTGCACGTATTCGGGCGCCTCGACGGCCGGATCTTCCAGAACCTTACCCTCGGAAGAGGAGTGCAGCAGGTTGGCGTCGACGGAGAACGGCGCTTCGCCCTTCTTGTCCTTGGCAACCGGGATCTGGTGGGCTTCGGCGAAAGCAAGCAGGTCGGTACGCGACTTGAACGACCAGTCGCGCCAGGGGGCGATGATCTTGATATCGGGGTTCAGCGCATAGGCCGAAAGTTCGAAACGGACCTGGTCGTTGCCCTTGCCGGTGGCGCCATGCGCGATCGCGTCGGCGCCGGTCTTCTTGGCGATGTCGATCAGGTGCTTGGAGATCAACGGACGGGCAATCGAGGTGCCGAGCAGGTAGACGCCTTCATAGACGGCATTGGCGCGGAACATCGGGAAGACGAAATCGCGCACGAACTCTTCGCGCACGTCCTCGATGTAGATCTCCTTGATGCCGAGCATCTCGGCCTTCTTGCGCGCCGGCTCGAGCTCTTCGCCCTGTCCGAGGTCGGCCGTGAAGGTGACGACTTCGGCGTTAAGCTCGGTCTGCAGCCACTTCAGGATGATCGAGGTGTCGAGACCGCCGGAATAGGCGAGGACGACTTTCTTTACGTCTTTGTGCGATGCCATGATGATGAGGTCCGTTGTGCAAGGAGGTAGCGGCAAAACCGCAAAACCCGGTGTCGCGGGCACTTTTAGCGAGATTGACGCCGGACGCAAGGGGAACGGTACCGCTTGACGGCTCCCGGCAGGGTTTGACAGCGCTGGGCGGCAACCCATATCTGCTGCGTCCGAATAAAGCGCGAGGAGGCTGTGCCGTGACGAATATCCAAGACATCATCAAGAAATCCAACGTTGCCGTGGTTACCGGTGGCGCCTCCGGCATTGGTCTTGCGGCTGCAAAGCACTTCGCGCAGGCGGGAATGAGCGTCGCCATCGCCGATCTCGGCGGCGACAAGCTCGCTGCCGCAGCCGATGCCCTAAAAGCAATATCCGGCGAAGAGCATGTGATGGCGATCGAAACGGACGTCGCCGACAAAGCCTCGCTCGAGGCTCTCGAACGAGCCGTCATCCAGCGCTTCGGCCGCGTCCATGTGCTGATGAACAATGCCGGCATCGGCCCGGAAACCTCGATCTTCAGTGCCCAGGCAGACTGGGACGCGATTCTCGGTGTGAACCTGATGGGCGTGATCAACGGCACGCGAACCTTCGGCCCGAACATGCTGGCCCATGGAGAACCCGGCCTGATCATCAACACCGGCTCCAAGCAGGGCATCACCACTCCGCCCGGCAATCCGGCCTACAACGTCTCCAAGGCGGGCGTGAAAGTCTTCACCGAGGCGCTACAGCATGAGCTGCGCAACACCGAGGGCTCTAAAATCTCAGCGCACCTGCTCATCCCGGGCTTCGTCTTCACCGGCCTGACCAAGGGCAATCGCACCGAGAAGCCTGCCGGCGCATGGACCCCGGAGCAGACTGTCGACTTCATGATCTCAAGCATCGAGAAGGACGATTTCTACATCCTCTGCCCGGACAACGACGTCGCCCGTCCGGTCGACGAGCGCCGGATGGCCTGGGCAATCGGCGACATCATCGAAAATCGTCCACCGCTGTCGCGCTGGCACCCTGACTACGCCGACAAGTTCAAGGCGTTTCTCGACGCCAAGGATTGATTGGACATTTTCTGAAAGCCGGATATGAGGACATGCTTTCATATCCGGCTTCAAGAGTGTGCCATGGATTTCCTGCCAAGCTTCCCGACCCTTCTCGCCTTCGCCGCCGCAACCTTGCTGCTTGCCGCCACTCCCGGCCCCGACATGACACTGTCGATCAGCCGTTCGCTGGCACAAGGCAAGAAGGCGGCACTGTTCGTGGTGCTCGGCACCAGCCTGGGTATCGTCGTCCACACCATGCTGGTCGCCTTCGGTATCTCCGCCCTGATCACCGCCTCGCCGACCGCCTTCCTGATCCTGAAAACCGGCGGCGCAGGCTACCTGCTCTGGCTTGCCATCCAGGCCGTCCGCCTCGGCTCCAAACTGTCGATCAAGAAGGTGGAAGAGGTAAAGGCGACGCCTTTTGCCAATATTTCCTCCGGCTTCTGGGTCAATCTGCTGAACCCCAAGGTCATCATCTTCTTCATGACCTTCCTGCCGCAGTTCGTCAGCGCCGGCGATCCGGCGGTCACGCACAAGCTTCTCTTCCTCGGCTTCTGCTTCATCATCATCGGCATGCCGGTCAACGCCGCGGTCGTCTTCGCGGCCGATTGGCTATCGAGCTGGCTGCAGAACAACAGGAAGGTGCTGCGCGGGATGGATTACACCTTCGCCGGCGTCTTCTCGGTCTTCGCGGCAAAGATTCTGCTCACGCAGGCACGATAATCTCGAGACAAGACACCCAGGGTCGCCACGCGACCCTGGGTCACAAGCTCATTACCCGATCAGCAGTGCGTCATCGTCCAATGTCTGGCCGCGCATCTTGCGGAACATCTCGATCAGGTCCTCGACCTGAAGATCCTTGCGGTTATCGCCACTGACATCGAGCACGATCTCACCGCCATGCAGCATGATCGTGCGGTGACCGTAATCCAGCGCCTGCCGCATGGAATGCGTCACCATCAGTGTCGTCAGCTTGCGCTCGGACACGATCTTCTGCGTCAGCCCCATCACGAATTCCGCCATCCCTGGGTCGAGGGCCGCAGTATGCTCGTCGAGCAGCAGCACTTCGGAACCTGCAAGCGTTGCCATGACAAGCGAAACCGCCTGCCGTTGTCCGCCGGACAAAAGATCCATGCGATCCTTCATGCGGTTTTCAAGGCCGAGATTGAGCTCTGCGATCCGCTCGCGGAAATGCTCGCGGCGTTTCGGGCCGAGCGCGGACCCCAGGCCTCGCCGCTCGCCACGCCGTGCCGCCAGCGCCAGGTTCTCCTCGATCGACAAGGCGCCGCAGCTGCCCGTCAGCGGATCCTGAAACACGCGGGCAACCAGCCCGGCACGCGCCGCCGTCGACTTGCGCGTCACGTCGGTGTGACCGATCAACACCTGGCCTTCGCTTGCCAGCACGTCGCCGGCCAGCACGCCCAGCAAGGTGGATTTGCCGGCACCGTTGGAGCCGATCACCGTGACGAACGAGCCCTCCTCGATGGTCAGGCTGACGCCCCTGAGCGCCTGCTTCTCCAACGGCGTTCCCTTGCCGAAAACGACCTTCACATCCTTGACGCTGATCATGACGAAGCTCCTCCGCGACGCAGGCGTGGCAGAATAAGCGCGACGGTCACGAGAACAGCGGTTACGAAATTGAGATCCGACGCCTGCAAGCCGATCACGTCGCTCGAGAGCGCCAGCTGGATGGCAATGCGGTAGAGGATCGAGCCGATGACGCAGCCGATCAGCGCGACCAACAACCCACGACGGCCCAGCAGCGTCTCGCCGATGATGACTGCAGCCAAACCGACCACGATCGTACCGACACCAGAGGTCACATCGGCGAAACCATTGGTCTGCGCGAACAGTGCCCCACCGAGCGCCACCAGCGCGTTGGAGATTGCCATGCCGAGATAGATCTGGCGGTTGGTATCCACGCCCTGGGCACGGGCCATGCGGGCATTCGCCCCGGTCGCGCGCATCGCAAGGCCGGAATCACTCTCCAGGAAGCGCCAGACGACGATGACAGCAATGACGACAAGGATGCCAACGAACAGCGGCCGCACGTAAAAATCACGCAAGCCATGGCCGAAGAACGGGCTGATCATCGTATCAGCATTGATCAGCGCCACGTTCGGCTTGCCCATGACGCGCAGGTTCACGGAAAATAGCGCGATCATTGTCAGGATCGAGGCCAATAGATTGAGGATCTTGAAACGGACGTTGAGCATCGCAGTGACCATGCCGGCGGCAGCGCCAGCCGCCATGGCGATCAGCGCCGCCAGCCAGGCATTGACGCCAGCGATAATCAGCACCGCCGTCACGGCGGCGCCGAGGGGAAACGAGCCGTCGACGGTCAGATCCGGAAAATCGAGTACACGGAATGCGAGGTAAACGCCGAGGGCAACAAAGGCATAGACCAGCCCCAGCTCAACGGCTCCCCAGAATGCGATCTGACTCAAGGCTCCTGCCCTTTCTTTTCTCTGCCCGCCGCCCGCGGACACAAGCTCTTTAATACCATCAGCCGCCCCCGTGCAAACGAGAGCGGCTGATCATTCAGGTCTCTATGGCGATTGATTAGTCGATCGTCTTCGTCGCGCGCTTCAGAACGCTTTCCGGGAACGTTACGCCCATCTTGGCGGCGGCACCCTTGTTGATGACGAGATCGCTGCCGGCGGCAACCTTCACCGGGATATCGCCGGGGTTCTCACCCTTGAGGATGCGAACGACGATTTCGCCGGTCTGCTTGCCGACGTCGTAGTAGTTGAAGCCGAGAGCGGCGACCGAACCGCGCGAGACGGAATCGGTGTCGGCGGTGAAGAGCGGCAGCTTGGCTTCTTCGGCAACGGCAACCGCACCTTCGAGGGCCGAGATGATGGTGTTGTCGGTGGGCACGTAGATCGCATCGGCACGACCAACGAGCGCGCGAGCGGCACCCTGCACTTCGGCGGACTTGGTGGCAGCAGATTCGACGACCTTCAGGCCGGCCTTTTCAGCTTCAACCTTCAGGACTGCGAGCAGCGATACCGAGTTCGCTTCGCCCGAATTGTAGAGGTAGCCGATCGTCTTGGCGTTAGGCAGGATTTCCTTGATCAGCGCCACATGCTCGGCGACCGGCGACATGTCGGAAAGACCGGTGACGTTGCCGCCCGGCTTGTCCATGTTCTTGACCAGCTGCGCGCCAACAGGATCGGACACAGCGGTAAAGACAACGGGGATGTCGTGTGTGGAGGAAACGACTGCCTGCGCCGAAGGTGTAGAGATCGGCACGATGACGTTCGGGCCCTCGCCGGCGAACTGGCGGGCGATCTGCGCGGCCGTGGCCGGATTACCCTGAGCCGACTGGAATTCGAACTTCAGGTTCTCACCTTCCTTGTAGCCGGCAGCTGTCAGCACATCGAGAACACCCTTGCGGGCGGCGTCGAGCGCCGGATGTTCGACGATTGCCGTGACGGCGACAGTCACGTCTTCAGCCTTGGCAGGCAGGGTAAGGGCAAGAGTTGCCGCAACGGCGGCGAGCAGAACAGAACGCATGGGTATCCTCCAACTATGATTTTGGGCTGCTTTTAGGAAAAGCAGCCCTCGAAATCAATCATTAGAAGAAACTGGACGGATCAAACTTGCTGATCAGTCGCCGGAACTCAATCATCCGCGCCGTGGTTGGCGATCATCATCGCCTCGAAGGCGAGGCGCTCGGTCTTGCGCATGCGCTCGGATTCCGACTTCAACTGGCCGCAGGCGGCGAGGATATCGCGGCCGCGCGGCGTGCGGATCGGCGAGGCATAGCCGGCCGAGTTGATGAAATCGGCGAACTTCTCGATCTGCGCCCAGTCGGAGCACTGGTAGTTGGTGCCCGGCCAGGGGTTGAACGGAATGAGGTTGATCTTCGCCGGCACGCCCTTGAGCAACTGGATGAGACCCTTGGCATCCTCAAGGCTGTCGTTGACATCCTTCAGCATCACATATTCGAAGGTGATGCGACGGGCGTTGGAGAGACCCGGATACTTCCGGCAGGCGTCGATCAGTTCCTTCAGCGGATACTTCTTGTTGATCGGCACCAGGATGTCGCGCAGGTCGTCGCGCACCGCATGCAGCGAGATCGCCAGCATGACGCCGATCTCGTCGCCGGTGCGGAAGATCTCCGGCACGACGCCAGAGGTCGAGAGCGTGACGCGTCTTTTCGAAAGGGAAAGTCCGTCGCCGTCGGTCGCGATCAAGAGCGCCTGCTTGACGCTGTCGAAATTGTAGAGCGGCTCGCCCATGCCCATCATCACGATGTTCGAAACCTTGCGGCCTTCGGCCGGCATGATCGTGCCTTGCGGCGCTTCGCGATCGGGGAAGTCGCCCAGCCGGTCGCGGGCGAGCAAGAGCTGCGACAAGATTTCTTCCGCCGTCAGGTTGCGGACCAGTCGCTGCGTGCCGGTGTGACAGAAGGAACAGGTGAGCGTGCACCCGACCTGACTGGAGATGCAGAGCGTACCACGGCCTTCCTCGGGAATATAGACCGCCTCAATCTCAACGGGACGACCGGCACCGCGCGCCGGGAAGCGCAGTAGCCACTTGCGGGTACCGTCGTTGGAAACCTGCTCTTCAACGATTTCGGGACGGGCGATGGTGAAATGCGTCTTCAGCGTCTCGCGCATGTCCTTGGAGATATTGGCCATGTGGTCGAAGTCGGAGACCCCGCGCACATAGATCCAGTTCCAAAGCTGCGCCACGCGCATCTTGATCTGCTTTTCCGGCACGCCCTTTTCGCGCAGCGCAGCACCCATCTCCTCGCGGGTGAGGCCGATCAGCGATGGCTTCGGCAGGGCTTCGCCACGCATCGGCGTACCGGCAGGCGTAAGAACGGTCATCGCATCCATAACGGACATAGGTTTAATCCCGAATTCAACATGCGATCCTCCCGATAGTCCAAATGACTGGCGGGCGGAGAGGGCATGAAGGCAGAAATTGAATGCGGAGTTTGCCGGCCAAGCCGCGATCTATCCGCTGTTGTGCGCGCCTTTAGCATCATTTTCGCCGCGCGTCACTATAGATGGAAACGACAAAGGCCGGCACAAGGCCGACCTTTGAAAATCATCTGCACCTGGGCAGGCCTTACTTGCAGCTTTCGATCTGCTTCAGCGAAGCCGAAATACCGGCCAGCGAATAGCTGTAGGAGGTCGCAGTGCCCTTGCGGGACGTGGCGTTGACCGTCATCGAATGACCGCTCTTCATGGCCGCCACAAGCGCCGGTTCCTGTGCCGCGTTTTCAACCCAGCCAGCCTTGTCCTTGGTGAACATGACGAAGGTCTTGTTGTCGATCACGACATTAATCTTCGAAGCGTCCTTAACCGTGTAGCCCATCATGGCCTGCGGCTCGTACGAAATGTTCTGACCTGGGCGCTGTGAAACGATGAAGAAGTTGTCGCCATGGTCGATACCGGCTGGCTTCTTCTCGGTCGGTACGGACAGGACGTAGCAAACGGTGCTGGCGCCCGACTTGTAGGAGTAGGCGCCCCAAGCCTGGAACTGCTGGATGCGGGTCGGCGCGGAAGAAGCAGCGGCAGCCGGTTGCTGCGCTGTCTGTGCTGCTGCAGCGGGCTTCTTTGCTTGAGCGGATGCGATGCCGGCGCCGGCGAGAACGAGGGAAAGGGCGAGTGTGATACTTCTTACAAACATGGATATCCTGCCGGTTCTTGCGATTCGAGCCCGAAGCGAGCGGGCGGCGCATAATCACGATCTGCTTTATTTTGACTTAATTCAGGTTACCAAAGCGTCAACGCAGACCGCAAGAAGTGCCTGCCTGTGTCATTTCCGCTCAAGTGTCAATGCCGGGTCCTGGAGCTTCACCTGTGGCGACTTGTTGCCACGAGCGTTGGAGACCGTCGCCACGAGTGAATTTAAGACATAAAGATTCAGGCAAGAGTTTGACGTTTCAAAAAACCGATGTAGGTCATTAAGCGTTGGAAATCCGTTGAGGAATTCGGTGAGCCAGGGGGCTTGAGACGGAATATGGATGCCGAGGAGAAACAGCGCTTCGCCGCCCTTGTACGGGCTGTCGCGGAACGCCGCGATCAGCAGGCATTCACCGTCCTGTTCGATTACTTCGCGCCCCGCCTCAAATCTTGGTTACTGCGCCAGAAGATGGCGAGCGGCGAGGCCGAGGAACTGGTGCAGGAGGTCATGATCGTGCTCTGGCACAAGGCAGATCTCTATGATTCGACGCGATCATCACTCTCGACCTGGCTTTTCCGGATTGCGCGTAACCGCCGCATCGATCTTCAGCGCCGCGCGCGTGCTCGCGTCCTCGACGAAACAGATCCGGCGCTGCAGCCACCTGCGGAGATTGGCGCAGATGAGATCGTGGCCAACGATAGCCGTGACGCTTATGTACGCGCCGCGGTTGGTCAACTGCCGGAAGAGCAGCGCGAGATGCTGCGAGCAGCCTTCTTTCTGGGGCAATCCCATTCCGAAATCGCCGAAGCGACGGGTTTGCCACTCGGAACGGTGAAATCGCGCATCCGGCTGGCCTTCGGCAAGCTCAGGAAGGTTCTCGAGGCCGAAGGCAGCTGACGCGTGCGGCGACTAAATTGTTTTCATGCCCGGCGGGCCATCGGCCAGCGCACGGTCCGCGGCGTCATAATGCCGTGGCTTGATATGCTTGCTCACCATCGCGATTGCCGCCGACATCACGGCAACATCGTCTGAAAAGCCGATGACGGCGAAGACATCAGGGATCATGTCGATCGGCATGACGAAATAGGCAAGTGCCGCGAGAAGAACACCACGCACCTTGGTCGGCGTCTGAGGGTCGAGCGCACAATAAAACGCGGCAACGACATCGCGCGAAAACGGGATCTGCCGCACGGCCTTCTTGAAGGTCACCCAGAACTTCTTGCGCACGGTCTGCTCGCGCCGGTTCTGCGTGTCTTCATCGCCCGGCAACAGGATTTCACCGAATTTGACGTCGTCCATTCCGATACGTCCTCTCTTTCAGGCGCAGATATGGTGGTCTTTACGCTCCGATTCAATTGCCGCGACGCGCGCGGGCTTCGTCCATGGCGGCTGCCAGCTTGAAATCGAGTTCGGTCAAACCGCCAGCGTCATGGGTGTTGAGCTTCACCTCGACGCGTGAATAGACATTGAACCATTCGGGATGGTGGTTGAGCTTTTCGGCGACGAGAGCGGCCTCGGTCATGAAGCCGAAGGCCTCGACGAAGCTCGAAAACTTGAAGGTTTTGAAGATCGAGGCAGCTCCCTCGCCGAGAGCCCAGCCCTCGAGTTTGGCCAATTCGCTATCGATGGCCTGGCGTTCCAGTTTTTCCCGTTTCATGCGATTGTCCCTCCTCTTTCCGCTTTTGGATCTCTTATGAAACGCATCAGCATCCTGTTTGTTTGCATGGGCAATATATGCCGTTCGCCACTGGCCGAAGGCATTTTCACGCATCTCGCGGCAGAGGCAGGTCTTTCCGAGCGTTTCGCCGTCGATTCAGCTGGTACCGGCGGCTGGCATGAAGGCGAACCGCCGGATCACCGCTCCATCGCAATCGCAAGAAAGTATGGCGTCGACATATCCGCCCAGCGGGCGCGTCGGATCAGGAAAGCGGATTTCAGCGCGTTTGACATGATCCTTGCGATGGATAGGGACAACGTAGCCGACCTTCTTCGCATCGCGCCTTCAGCTGGCAATATCCGCCTCTTCGGTGATGCCGCGGGGACCGGCGAGGATATCCCCGATCCCTATTATGGCGACAACAGCGACTTCCAGCTGGTCTATGCCAGGCTCTTGACCGGCTGCAGGAAGCTGCTCGCTGCGTTTGGTGCCGACAACGCCTCATGAAGCGGGAAGATTTCTTCCGTCAGATATGGCCCACCGCCCACCGAGTCTCGTGACGAAAGAAGTACGAAGCGCGGAACGGTGAAGGTCGACGTCTGGAAGTTGCCACGACCGGCAAGATAGTGCACGACGTCATCTACGCGAGACGCCTTGAGCCGCGCCAACGTGACATGCGGCATGAACTTGCGTGGATCCGGCGGCAGTCCGATGCGTTGGCAGATCCGCTCGATTTCGGCCTGGAGCGCATACATCTCCGGCGACGGCGTCACGCCAGCCCAGATCGAATGCGGCTTCTTTGATCCGAAGGACCCGATACCTTCGAGCCGGATCTGGAATTCGGGCCGATCGATGCGATCGAGGCGATCAACGATTTCGTCTGCCGTGCGTCCGTCAACATCGCCGATGAAACGCAAAGTGATGTGATAATTCTCCACATCGATCCATCTGGCACCAGGCAGACCGCCGCGCAGCAATGAAAGGCTCATCGCCGCATTACGCGGAATTTCGAGGGCGGTAAAAAGTCTCGGCATAACGAGCACTCCCCGAATCTTTTGCAGGTGCTCACACGGAATCACGCATTGCGCACCTGCGCAAGTCCCTAATTCTTCACAGTAGAAATCGTTCCAATGAATTGCGTGATAGCCGGCTCCATCTTCTCGACCATGACATCGACGCCCTTGCTGTTCGGGTGCATTCCATCCTCCAGCTTCAGCCCGGCGTCCAGCACGATCCCGTCGAGAAAGAAAGGATATAGAGCAACACCATGTTTTTGCGAGAGTTTCTGGTAGATCGGATTGAAACGCGCCGCGTAATCGCCGCCCATGTTCGGTGGCGCCATCATTCCAGCGAGAAGAACCGCGATCCCGCGTTCCTTTAGCCGGGCAATCATCTCATCGAGGTTCTTTTCGCTTTGTTCAGGCGGGATGCCGCGCAACGCATCGTTGGCACCGAGTTCCAGTATCACGCCATCCGTACCGTCCGGAACCGACCAATCGATTCGCGCCAGACCACCTGTCGTGGTGTCTCCAGACACGCCGGCATTGGCGATTTCGACGTCGATCCCCTTCGCTTTCAGCGCGACCTGCAGCTTCTCGGGAAAGCCATCGCCGGCAGGAAGTTGGTATCCAGCCATCAGGCTATCGCCGAATCCGACGAGCCTGATCGTTTTTGCATCAGCGGCAACGCAAAACAGCAGAGACGCAACAATGACGGCGATGTGAAGGCCGGCAGCTTTAAAACTCATTCCGCTTTCCCTAGATTGGCAGGACGATCGGCATCTATATAGGGCAATAAACGTTGGCAAAAACCATCATCGAGCTGAAGCGTGCCGATTTGACGCTTGGCAGCGCAGCAGCCTCGGTCCACGTGCTGAAGGGCATCGACCTGACGATCCGGGCCGGCGAATCCGTCGGCATCGTAGGGCCTTCCGGTTCCGGCAAATCGACCTTGCTGATGGTCTTGGCCGGGCTGGAAAGGCTCGACAGCGGCGAGATCAATATCAGCGACACGCCACTCCACGCGCTGAGCGAAGATCAGGTCGCAGATTTTCGCGGCCGAAACATCGGCATCGTCTTTCAGTCGTTTCACCTGATCGCCAACATGAGCGCGCTTGAAAATGTCGCGGTCCCTCTCGAACTCGCCAATGTTCAAAACCCCTTCGAGATTGCCCGCCGCGAACTGAAAGCCGTCGGCCTCGGCGACCGTCTGAACCATTATCCCGGCCAGTTGTCGGGTGGCGAGCAGCAACGCGTTGCGATCGCCCGGGCACTCGCACCCTCGCCAGCTCTCCTGATCGCCGACGAGCCGACCGGCAATCTGGATGCCGATACCGGTCGCCAGATCGCAGACTTGCTGTTTTCGAAGCAGGCCGAGCGGGGCATGACCTTGTTGCTGGTTACCCACGACGCCTCGCTTGCGCGGCGCTGCATGCGCCAGATACGCGTGCGCTCCGGTCAGATCGAAGGCGACGATGCCATCGTGCGCAACGAGGCGGCAATTGCATGAGGCTTGTCACTCCGCGTGCTTCCCTCGCCTTCCGGCTCGCACTCCGCGAGCTACGCGGCGGCCTTAAAGGCTTTTACATCTTCCTCGCCTGCATCGCGCTGGGGACCGCCGCAATCGCCGCCGTCAACTCCGTCTCACAATCCATCACCGACACGATCTCGACGCGTGGCCAGGAACTGTTGGCCGCCGACGTACGTTTCGAGCTCAACAACCGAGAGGCAACGGAGCAGGAAATGGGATTCCTGCAGGGCCTTGGAAAAGTTTCCGTATCATCGGGGCTGCGATCCATGGCGCGCAAGCCGGACGGCAGCGACCAGGCCCTCGTCGAGGTCAAGGCTGTAGACGGTGCCTACCCGCTCTATGGCACCTTCGAGTCCGAGCCCAACTATTCGCTCCCTCGGCTTCTTGCCGACCAAAGCGGCACCTACGGCGCCGTCGCCGCGCCTTTGCTGCTGGAACGCCTCGGCCTCTCCGTCGGGGATGAAATCCTGCTTGGCAACGTCATTCTCAACATCACCGGAACAGTGAAGACCGAACCGGACTCTATTTCGGAAGGCTTCGGCTTCGCGCCACGACTGCTCGTCAGTCGGGAGGCGCTGAAAGCGTCCGGGCTCGTCCAGACGGGAAGCCTTGTCGAGAATGTCTACAAGATACGCCTGGACAACCCGACCGACACGCCGACGATTACCGACAAAGCCACCAAGGAATTCCCCTCCGCCGGCTGGTCGATCCGAACCAGCGACCGGGCGGCGCCGTCGCTGACCGATAATGTCGAGCGATTTTCGCAGTTCCTGACGCTGGTTGGCCTGACGGCGCTGATCGTCGGTGGCGTAGGCGTCGCGAATGCGGTGCGCGCCTTCCTGGATTCCAAGCGGACCACGATCGCAACGTTCAAATGCCTTGGCGCCCCGGCGTCCACCGTTGTTCTGATCTATCTTTTTCAGATCGGCCTGATCGCGCTCGCAGGCATCGTCGCCGGCCTGGTGGTTGGCGCACTGGCCCCGATGCTGGCGGCGCAGTTCCTGGCGCGGTTCCTCCCGGTTTCGACCGAACCGACGCTTTATCCCGTGGCTCTCTCGCTGGCGGTCCTATTTGGCATCCTGACGACGCTTGCCTTCGCAATCATGCCGCTCGGGCATGCCCGCGAGGTTCCGGCAACGGCGCTTTTCCGCGAGCAGGGTTTCGAGGCCCGCAAACTCCCGTCGTGGCCTTACATCCTGCTGGCTGCTGCGTTCCTTGCGGCTCTTGCTGGTCTTGCGATCGTAACGGCGTATGATCGCTTCATCGCCGTTGTCTTTATCGGCGCCATCGCGTTCGCCTTCGTGGTGCTGCGCCTGGTGGCCGCTGGTATCGCATGGCTGGCGCGTCGGAGCCCCCGCGTAAATTCGCCTGCCCTTCGGCTGGCAATCGGCAACATTCATCGGCCCGGTGCATTGACGCCATCGGTCGTGCTTTCGCTCGGCCTGGGACTCGCCCTGCTCGTCACACTCACGCTGATCGACAGCAACATGCGCCGGCAATTGACCGGGCGCATGGCCGATGGCGCACCCAACTTCTTCTTCGTCGACATCCAGGGCTCCGAAGTCGAGAATTTCCGCAATCTGGTCAAGACCACGGCGCCGGAGGGGAAACTGGTCGAAGTCCCGATGCTGCGCGGCCGCATCCTTGCGTTCAACGGCGAAGACGTCGCCAAACGGAAGGTGCCGCCTGCGGGGCAATGGGTGCTGCGCGGCGATCGTGGAATCACCTATTCGGAAACCCTGCCGGAGAACGCCTCTCTGACGGAAGGCACCTGGTGGCCGAAAGACTATACCGGTGAGCCGCAGGTGTCCTTCTCAAACGAGGAAGCCAAGGAATTGGGCCTGAAGATCGGCGATACGGTGACGGTCAACGTGCTTGGCCGCAACATCACCGCGCGGATAGCCAACCTGCGCAAGGTCGAGTGGGAATCCCTGTCGATCAATTTCGTCATGGTCTTCTCGCCGAATACCTTCCGGGGTGCTCCGCACGCCTGGCTCGCGACACTGACCGACCCGTCGGCGACCGCGTCCGAGGAGGCGGCGATCCTTAAATCCGTCACCAATACCTACCCGACCATCACCAGCGTCCGCGTGAAGGACGCGATCGATATCATCAACACGCTGGTCGCTCAGCTTGCGACTGCCATCCGCGCCGCCGCATCGGTGGCCCTGATCGCCTCGGTGCTGGTTCTCGCCGGAGCGCTCGCCGCTGGAAACCGTGCGCGCACCCACGACGCCGTCGTGCTCAAAACCCTTGGCGCGACGCGAAGGATGCTGATCCGCGCCTTTTGCTACGAATATCTGATGCTTGGCGCCGCGACGGCGGTTTTCGCGCTCCTCGCCGGCGGTGTTGCCGCCTGGTACATCCTCTCGCGCATCATGCGCATACCGTCGCACTTCCTGCCCGGCGTTGCCGGCGTCACACTCATTACCGCGCTGATCCTCACCGTCGGCATCGGTCTGGTTGGCACCTGGCGCATCCTCGGCCAGAAGGCAGCACCCGTTTTGCGCGAGCTGTGACTTGAAGATGAAGAGAAATTCGCTTCACCTTACTGCGATTTAACCCGATCGCGGGTTGCAAGGCTCTTGTTTGCGAAGGACGAAGGGCTCATATTGTGGGCAGGCATGCTGGAGCTCCGCAGCGGCGCCCGGGTCGACAACCCCGACACCGTGTTCACATCGGAGCTTGTAAGAGGAAACTATGGCTGACCTTCGTAACTACCAAAGCCGCGTGCAAACCGGCGAGATGATCGATCAGGGCCTGCGCAGCTACATGCTCAAGGTCTACAATCTGATGGCACTCGGTCTGGCGATCACTGGTTTGGCCGCCTACTTCGCATTCACGTTCGCCGTCTCCGATGGCCAGCTGACCGCCTTCGGCGCGGCAATCTACACGAGCCCACTGAAGTGGATCGTGATTTTTGCTCCGCTCGCGATGGTGTTCTTCCTGAGCTTCAGGATCAATAGCATGAGCGTATCCGCCGCACAGACGACCTTCGCGGTCTATGCAGCGCTGGTCGGATTGTCGCTCTCGTCGGTCTTCCTGATCTACACGGGCCAGAGCGTCGTTCAGACATTCTTCGTCACGGCCGCCTCCTTCGGCGCCCTGTCGATCTATGGCTACTCGACCAAGCGCGACCTGTCGGCGATGGGTTCGTTCCTGATCATGGGTCTTTTCGGCCTGATCATCGCCTCGATCGTCAACATCTTCCTGGCATCGTCTGCCATGCAGTTTGCGATCTCGGTGATCGGTGTCCTGATCTTCGCAGGCCTGACCGCCTACGATACTCAGCGCATCAAGGAAATGTACTACGAAGCCGACGACGCAGCCGTGTCGGGCCGCAAGGCCATCATGGGCGCCCTGACGCTCTACCTCGACTTCATCAACCTCTTCATGTTCCTCCTGCAGTTCATGGGCAACCGCAAGTAAGAGGAACGAACGATCGGAAAAGGCGGCTTCGGCCGCCTTTTTTGTTGCGCGAAATTCCGGCGAATGATCTGAAGCCCTGTCTCCATCAATTGCCGGCCTGTTCCAATGCCTGTTTTCATCCGCGAAGTATTGCCTTCCGATTTCGGTGCTGTGACCGCCATCTACAGCGAGGCCGTGCTGAATGGCGTCGCAAGCTACGAAATAGCTCCCCCGACAGAGGCGGAGATGGCAGCACGGTTCTCGGCGATCACCGGTCAGCATTATCCCTACGTTGCAGCAGTCGATGAGGCGGGCAGCTTGCTCGGCTACGCCTATGCATCGGCATTTCGCACGCGCCCTGCCTATCGATGGATGGTCGAGGATTCGATCTATCTGGCCCCTGAGGCGCGTGGCCGAGGAATCGGCAAGATGCTCCTGGAGGAGATCGTGAAGCGTTGCGCAGCGCTTGGTTTTCGCCAGATGACCGCGGTGATCGGCGGCGCCCATCCAGCCTCCATCGCCCTCCACAAAGCGGTGGGCTTCCAGGAAGCCGGCCTGCTCAAGGGTACCGGCTACAAGCACGGTCGCTGGCTGGATACGATGATCATGCAGCGCGTCCTTGGCGACGGCACGACGTCAGAACCTGACCTGACTGCTTATCCGGGCAATCTCTTCAGGGAGTGAGCAGGCTCACGTCTCGACGAGTTTCAGGGTCTTGTTGAAGACCTTCAGAACCTGCTGCAGCTCGTGTCCACGCTTCAGAATGACGCCATGTGTGTTGACCACCGAGAATGCGCCCTGCTTTGCGGCCAGCTTCGGGTTCTTCTCGATACGGAAGAGCGGCATCTCGCCGGAACGCTTGAACACCGAGAAGACCGCGCGGTCCTTCAGATGGTCGATCGCATAGTCCCGCCATTCGCCTTCACCGACCATCCGGCCGTAAATCCACAGGATCGCATCGAGTTCGCGGCGATGAAAGGTGACCGGAAGCGGGTCCTTGCTTTGCTTGTATTCCTTGAGATCCACGATCGAGGAATTGCTGTCGGCTGTCCGGCTCTCGCCGTGCCGCAAATCCGGCTGATCTGTCATCAGGTCTCCCAGGGCCTCCGCTTGTGACAGGAGAATGACAGTTTGCCTTAGCGTTTACAAATTGCAAGCGGCCGGCCGGTCACATTAAGCATACTCTGTGCAATCTCCCGAGCGCCGTAATTCAGTCAAAACAGCGCCTCATTTGCAAGGGAAATTCCCCCCAACGCACCACGGGTCGTCAAGATTCGCTGCAAAATCAACACTCCGCATCGCCTCACCTGATTCGAAGGCAATGTGAAAGTTTGGCGCCAGCGCGCCAAAGGGCCCGGCTGACCGTATCGACCTTAACCCCAGCCCCGAATACGATCAGCCGGGCCGCCCCGTTTTCCACCTGCCAAAGCAGGTGAAACTCTTCAGATGTTCTTTCCAGCCATGATGACCGTCGCGCCAAGAATTGCCGACGGCGTTCCATCCACGGTAGAAGACTGTAGAAGAATCGCGCAACCTTCGAGATCGGGTTTCTGCATGACATTGGCGGGTAGCGTCAAGCTCGTTTCCTTGCCATCCCACATGCCGACCGTTTCAACGTCGGTCACGCTGTTCAGATAGGCAATTTTCTGGCCGCTGTTTTCGCCCTTTTCGACATCGATGGTCTTCTCGCGATCGAAATAGACCATCACGACGTTTGCTTTCCCTGGCCCGGCGCCGATTTTGATCTCCAGCTCGTCATCTTTGATGCGAGCGTTGACAGGCACCGTCAGGCCTTTGCCTTCGGTGACAAAGCCATCGAGCTTGCTGGTAATGCCGTTGAGATCGGCGCCCGCCACATGATCACGACCGTTGACCACGACCTGCGGCGTATAGACGTTGCTGCGCCCCATCGTACGCGCATAGCCATACTGACGTTCGGTGTTTTCCTTCGAGCTCAGGGTATCGGCCCAGCCGAGATAATTCCAGTAGTCGACGTGATAGGCGAGCGCAATCACGTCGCCGCGCTCTACCAGCTTGCGGAAAGCGGCATCAGCCGGCGGACAGGATGAGCATCCCTGAGCGGTAAAGAGCTCGACAACGCCTTTCGGCGCATCTTGCGCAAAAAGCGGACCCGCAAGGGCCACGCCTGCAATCAGCGAAATCAAAAACCGCGCGGACATTCACCTGCACCTTTTTCTTCAGCACCTGACAGTCCAGCCAAATGACTGCAGGTTCCGATTTATGAACGTAGAGATAGTCGCTCCCGATCCAAACGAAAAGTCACGAACGGGTGAGACGGGGCTCCTGCAAGCAACGCCGAAACACATCGTCGTGAGCCGCGCGGTCAGTACCGCCGGCGCAAGCAAAAGCCGCCGGAAATCTCTCTCCGGCGGCCATTATCGGTGATAGCAGTTAAAAATCAGGCGGCGAGGTCGCGAAGAACCGTCTGCAGGATGCCGCCGTTGTTGAGGTAGATGACCTCGTCAAGCGTATCGACGCGCGACAGCAGCGGCACTTCCTTCACGGAACCGTCGCCGTAGGTGATCTTGGCGATCTTCTTCTCGCGCGGCTTGATGTTCTCGAGACCTTCGATGGTGACGATCTCGTCGCCCTTCAGTCCGAGGCTCTGCCAGGTCGTTCCCTCTTCGAAGACGAAGGGGATGACGCCCATGCCCACCAGGTTCGAGCGGTGGATACGCTCGAAGGACTGCGCGATCACGGCCTTGACGCCAAGCAGGTTGGTGCCCTTCGCCGCCCAGTCGCGGGACGAGCCGTTGCCGTATTCGACACCTGCGAAGATGACGAGCGGAACGCCCTCGGCCTTGTACTGCATCGCCGCGTCGTAGATCGATTCCTCTTCCTTCGACGGGTAATGGATGGTGTAGCCACCTTCCTTGCCGTTCGGGCCGAGCATGTGGTTGCGAATGCGGATGTTGGCAAAGGTGCCGCGCATCATCACTTCATGGTTGCCACGACGCGTGCCGTACTGGTTGAAGTCAGCGACGCCAACATTGTTCTCGAGCAGGTAAGCACCGGCTGGAGACGCAGCCTTGATCGAACCGGCCGGCGAAATGTGGTCGGTGGTGATCTTGTCGCCGAAGAGGCCGAGAACGCGCGCACCCTTGATGTCGGAAATGCCCGAGCCGGTCTTGCCCATGCCCACGAAGTAAGGCGGGTTCTGCACGTAGGTCGACTTGTCGTCCCAGGCGTAGGTCTGTCCGGCCGGCACGTTGACGGCCTGCCAGTTTTCGTCGCCCTTGAACACGTCTGCGTACTTCGTTTCGTAAAGTTCGCGGGTGACGTACTTCTGGATGAACTCCTGCACTTCGTGCGAAGTCGGCCAGATGTCCTTGAGGTAGACAGGCTTGCCGTTCTGGTCTTCACCGATCGGCTCCTTGGTCAGGTCCTTCTGGACCGTACCGGCAAGCGCATAGGCGACGACGAGCGGCGGGGAGGCCAGGTAGTTCGCCTGAACGTCGGGCGAGATACGACCTTCAAAGTTACGGTTACCGGACAGAACGCCCGAAACGATCAGGCCCTTGTCGTTGATCGTCTTCGAGATCGGCGCCGGCAGCGGGCCGGAGTTGCCGATGCAGGTCGTGCAGCCGAAGCCGACGAGGTTGAAGCCGAGCTTGTCGAGGTCAGCCTGAAGGCCGGACTTCGCCAGATATTCGCCGACAACCTGCGATCCTGGTGCCAGCGAGGTCTTGACCCACGGCTTCGTCTTCAGACCCTTAGCAACGGCGTTGCGAGCGAGAAGGCCTGCGGCGATCAGAACCGACGGGTTCGAGGTGTTGGTGCAGGAGGTGATAGCGGCAATAGCAACGTCGCCATGGCCGAGATCGAAGTCGGTGCCTTCAACCGCATAGCGGTTCGAGAGCTGACCGGGCTTCTTGTAGTCCGTGTCCATCGAGCCGGCGAAACCGGACGCAATGTTTTCGAGCGGGATGCGGCCTTCAGGACGCTTCGGGCCGGCCATGGCGGGCACGACGTCGCCGAGGTCGAGTTCCAGCGTGTCGGTGAAGACGAGATCGGAGCCGTCGCCTTCGCGCCACATGCCCTGAGCCTTGGAGTAGGCTTCAACCAGCGCAATGCGGTCCTTGGTGCGGCCCGACATGTTGAGGTAGTTGATGGTTTCGCCGTCAACCGGGAAGAAGCCGCAGGTCGCGCCGTATTCCGGACCCATGTTGCCGATCGTCGCACGGTCGGCGAGCGGCATGTTGTCCATGCCAGGGCCGAAGAATTCGACGAACTTCGAGACAACGCCCTTCTTGCGCAGCATCTGCACGACCATCAGCACGAGGTCGGTCGCCGTAACGCCTTCCTTGAGCTTGCCGGTGAGCTTGAAGCCGATAACTTCAGGCAGGAGCATCGAGACCGGCTGGCCGAGCATGGCCGCTTCCGCTTCGATCCCGCCGACGCCCCAGCCGAGAACGCCGAGACCATTGATCATCGTCGTGTGCGAGTCGGTGCCGACGCAGGTATCAGGATAAGCGATGGTCTCGCCGTCCTCTTCCTTCGTCCAGACGGTCTGGCCGAGATACTCGAGATTGACCTGGTGACAGATCCCGGTGCCCGGAGGAACAACGCGGAAATTCTTGAATGCCTGCTGGCCCCACTTCAGGAAGCGGTAGCGCTCGCCGTTGCGCTGGTACTCCAACTCGACGTTCT
Source organism: Hyphomicrobiales bacterium (assembly GCA_900489925.1). GTDB lineage: Bacteria > Pseudomonadota > Alphaproteobacteria > Rhizobiales > Rhizobiaceae > Rhizobium. Next base: position 210,714 of record UEHQ01000009.1, read on the forward strand.
TGGCGAAGGCCTGCGGCGTGCCGAACTCGTCAACAATGACGGAGTGGTCGATCACAAGGTCAACGGGAACCAGCGGGTTGATCTTCTCGGGGTCGCCACCGAGCGACACCATCGCGTCGCGCATCGCGGCGAGGTCGACGACGGCGGGAACGCCGGTGAAGTCCTGCATCAGAACGCGCGCCGGACGATAGGCGATTTCGTTTTCGACAGTGCCCTTGTTGTTCAACCATTCGGCAACGCCAAGGATGTGTTCCTTGGTGACGGACTGGCCGTCTTCGAAGCGCAGCAGGTTCTCGAGCAGAACCTTCATCGAATAGGGAAGCTTCGAAACGCCCGGCAGGCCGTTGGCTTCAGCCTTGGGAAGGCTGAAATACACGTAGTCCTTACCGTCCACGGTGAGCGTGGAACGACAATTGAAGCTGTCAAGAGATTTAGACACGAGATACCCCGTTTCTGATAGCGAACACAATTGTGCGGACGCCTATGCACGTAATGCACATCAGGATGCGGGTACGGCCATTTCCGCTGTCCGCACATGAAGTTTGACCTCATGTTCGGCGCTAGGATGAAATTCACGCCGACCGCTGGCGTGGTTGCGGGTCTTATAGATAATTTCTAAGAAAGGTGCCAGAGAGTGCGTGGCCCATTTCGGATTTTTTTGCATTGCGATGACTGAAAAATTAAACCCCTCAAAAGTCACGGATCTTGCCGCTGCGAATCTCGCTGCGCGCCGGGGCGAAGACCTGATTTTCGAGGGGGTGTCGTTCCACCTGAAATCCGGCGAAGCGCTGGTTTTGACAGGCAAAAATGGATCAGGAAAGTCAACTTTACTGCGTGTCGTCGTCGGTCTCTTGCGACCGGAGAGCGGCACAGTGACGGTGACTGATTCGGAAGGACGAACGGAAAGCCACGTCGGCGAGATCAGCCACTATCTTGGCCACCGCAACGCCATGAAAAGCGAGCTGACGGTCGCGGAAAACCTCGGTTTCTGGCGCGATTTTCTTGGCGGCGGCAACAACGCCGCGACGCTGTCGATCGAAGAGGCTGCCGAGGCGGTTGGCCTTGCCGGCATCACCCACCTACCCTTCGGCTACCTCTCCGCCGGACAGCAACGCCGTTTCGGCTTCGCCAAGCTTCTCGTCGCCTACCGACCGATCTGGATCCTCGATGAACCGACCGCAGCACTGGATACCAGCGCCGATCGGCTGTTTGCGGACCTTATAAACGCCCATCGGCAAGGTGGCGGCATAGTCCTTGCGGCTACGCATCAACCATTGGGGCTGACCGATGCGCGGGAATTGCGGATGACGGGTTTTGCGGGCGTCGAGAGGGGAGTGTGGGAATGACGCTTCAGCAGACGCCAACCAGATATCTCCGACCGTCCCGCCCCCACCAGGAGCCAGCACCCCGCTCATGACCGCTCTCCTCCTGCGTGACATCAAACTCTCCATTCGCGCCGGCGGCGGCGCGCTCATCGGCGTGTTGTTCTTCCTCACGGTCGTCGCGGTCATCCCCTTCGGTGTCGGGCCGGACCTTGCCCTGCTGTCGCGCATCGGGCCGGCGATCGTCTGGATCGGTGCTCTTCTTGCGGCGCTCCTCGGCCTTGACCGGCTTTTCCAGGCGGAACGCGACGACGGCGCGCTGGATCTGATGCTGATGCATGAGACGCCCCTGGTGCTGACGGTACTGATCAAGTGCCTAGCCCACTGGATCGCCACCAGCCTGCCGCTTGTCATCGCCTCGCCGCTGCTCGGCCTGTTCATGAACATGAGCGAGACCGCGATCGGCGCCACCATGCTGACGCTGCTGGTCGGGACGCCGGCCATCACCTTCATTGGCGCCGTGGGCGCCGCAGTCGCGGTAGCCCTGCCTCGTGGCGGGCTTCTCGTCTCGATCCTGGTACTGCCGCTGACGATCCCGGTGCTGATCTTCGGCGTCAGCGCCACTTATGCGGCTGTCGAAGGGCCCTCGCCCTTCCTGCCGCCGTTCCTGATCCTGATCGCTCTGACACTGTTCTTTGCTGTCATCGGCCCCGCGGCGGCGGCCCTTGCGCTGCGCAACACATCGGATTGATTGCCCGCTCGATTGCGGCAAACGGCAGATCGCGCTAAGGAGACGGCATGACCGAAAGCAGCCTGGCCATCACCAAATTCAGCGATCTCGCCAACCCGACGCGGTTCCTGGCGCTCGCTGCCCGCCTCATTCCGTGGATGGCCGGCATCACCGCCCTCTGTTTTATCGTGGGGCTGTATCTCAGCTTCACGACCCAGGGCGACTACCAGCAGGGCGAAACAGTCCGCATCATGTATATCCACGTGCCGGCCGCTTGGCTGTCGATGATGGGTTACACGATCATGAGCATCTCGGCGATCGGCACTCTGGTCTGGCGCCATCCGCTGGCCGACGTGTCCGCCAAGGCCGCTGCTCCGCTCGGCGCCGCCTTCACATTGATCGCACTTGTCACTGGTTCGCTCTGGGGCAAACCGATGTGGGGCACCTGGTGGGTCTGGGATGCACGGCTCACCTCCGTCTTCATCCTCTTCCTGATGTATCTTGGCCTGATCGCGCTCAACCGCGCCATGGACGATCCGTCGAAGGCCGCCCGCGTCAGCGCTGTGTTGATCCTCGTCGGCTTCGTCAACATCCCGATCATCAAGTTCTCGGTCGACTGGTGGAACACTCTGCATCAGTCGGCGAGCGTCCTGCGCCTCGACGGTCCGGCGATCGACCCGGAATTCCTGCGCCCGCTGCTCGTCATGGCGGTCGCGTTCACCATGCTCTTCCTCACGCTGCATGTCATGGCCATCCGCAATGAGATCTGGCGCCGTCGCATTGCGGCGCAGCGCCGCCTTGCCGCTCGCCTTGCAAGCCGCGAGGCATAGACCGATGACGCACACATTCTATGTCTACAGCTCCTATGCCTTCGCCGCCGCGACCAGCATCGCCGTGACGCTCTGGACCTGGCTCGACGGCCGCGCGCGCCGCCGGGAATTGGCAGCGCTCGAGGCATCGGGAATCCGCCGCCGTTCGGCACGCGCCAAGGATACGAAATGACCGACGCTCCTGACGCCACGCCGCGCAAGCGCGGCTTCGGGCACTATGCCTTCGCCCTGATCCCTCTCATCGTCTTTGGCGGCATCGCTGCCATCGCGGGGAAGATGCTTTACGATCAGGACGTACACGGCAAGGACATTTCCGAGATCCCCTCGGCGCTCCTGGGGACCAAGGCCCCGTCACTGGATCTGCCGCCGCTTGAGGGCGCCAACCTGCCGGCGCTGACCGACGCCAGCATCAAGGGCAAGCTGACGCTGGTCAATGTCTTTGCCTCCTGGTGCATCCCCTGCCGCGAGGAACATCCGATCCTCAAGAAGCTGGCTGGTGATAGCCGACTCAACATCGTTGCCATCAACTACAAGGACAAGAACGACAACGCGCTGCGTTTCCTCGGCGAACTCGGCAATCCCTACAAGGCGATCGGCATCGACCCCAAGGGGCAGGCGGCAATCGACTGGGGCGTGTACGGAATTCCGGAAAGCTACCTAGTCGGGCCGGATGGAACGATCCTTTACAAGCGCGTCGGCCCGTTTGACGACATCAGCCTGAAGGAAGGGCTTTTTCCTGCCATCGAGAAGGCGTTGGGCAAGCCGGTCTCGTAAGACGCCTGCTCCACGTCAACGCCGTGGCCGGGATCTAAGCTAAACCCCGACGCCACTCTGCCAGGTCTTCACCGCCTCCAGCGGCCAGACCAGCATCAGCACGTTGAGCGTCAGGTTGTCCCTGATCATGTAGCCGGTGAATATCTCGAAGAAGATGGCGATCGCCACCGTCAGCGCCACCGGCGCCCGGGAGGCGAAGAAGAAGCCAAGCACCATGAACACCGTGTCCATCGCCGAATTCAGAATGCTGTCGCCGTAATAATCGAGCGAGATCGTCGCTGTGCGGTAGCGGTCGATGATGATCGGCGAGTTCTCCAGCAGCTCCCAGCCGGACTCGATGACCAGCGCCAGCAGCAGTCGCGCCGCGATCGGCTTGCCGCGCAGAAGAAGATGCGTGATGCCGTAGAAGATGAAGCCGTGGATGATGTGCGACGGCGTGTACCAGTCGGAGATATGCTGCGAATTGCCGCTGGAATTGACCGTTCCCTCCCACAGCTTGATGTAGCCGCAGGTGCAGATCGGCGTCCGCCCCATCATGTATTCAGCGATGATCTGGATCAGCAGAACCGCAAGGCATGCGACGAACCAGAAGCTCTGATGCTTTGCTCTCTCAGCCGTATCCAGTGCTGTCACTTCTCCGTCTCTCCCTCCGGCGCCAGCGTATGCTTCATGATCAGCGGCATCTGCGCAAGCGTGAAGATGATGGTGATCGGCATTGTTCCCCAGACTTTGAAGGCCACCCAGGCATCATCGGAGAAATTGCGCCACACGACCTCGTTGAGCACGGCAAGAAACAGGAAGAAGACACCCCAGCGGATAGTAAGCTTGCGCCAACCGTCGGCATCGAGCTGGAAGGCGGCGTTGAAGACATAGCCGAGCAACGATTTGCCGAACAGCAACCCACCGAGCAGTGTGAAGCCAAACAGCGCATTGATAATGGTCGGCTTCATCTTGATGAAGGTCTCGTCCTGCAGATAGATCGACAGCGAGCCGAACACCAGCACGACGATGCCCGAGACGAAGGGCATGATCGGCAGATGGCGCAGCACGATCTTCGAGATCACCAGCGAAATCACCGTCGCCGCCATGAACAGCGCGGTGGCGACAAACAGCGGACCACCAAGGGTCGCCAGAACAGGGAATTTCTCGACCAGCCACGGGCCGCGCAGATTGGCGAAGAAGAAGATGAGCAGGGGCCCGAGTTCCAGCGCCAGCTTCAGCATCGGATGATGCTTGTCGGCAGCCGAAGGGGTGATATCGCTTTCGGTCGTCATTCTATCTCAAATCCGTTCTTCGTCGCAGACGCTTGCGCGCCGTTGCGGGCATATGTGTGGCATCAATAGCCTTGTACGGCAATGGCTCCGGCCCGATCAGGCGCGCGCATCCCCGAGACCCGCGATTGCATGGGCGAAATCCTCCGCCTCGAACGGCTCCAGATCGTCCACGCCTTCGCCGATGCCGATGAAATAGACAGGCAGCTTGTGCTTGGCCGAGATGGCGACAAGAATGCCGCCGCGTGCCGTGCCGTCGAGCTTGGTCATGATCAGGCCGTTGACGCCGGCGACGTTGCGGAAGATCTCGACCTGATTCAGCGCGTTCTGTCCCGTGGTCGCGTCAAGCGTCTGCAGCACGGTATGCGGCGCATCCGGATCGAGCTTGCCGAGCACGCGCACGATCTTTTCCAGCTCGGCCATGAGCTCCGCCTTGTTCTGCAGGCGCCCGGCCGTATCGATGATCAGCACGTCGCATTTCTTCGCCTTCGCCTGCTCGAAGGCGTCATAGGCAAGGCCCGCGGCATCAGCGCCGAGCTTGGTGCCGATGAACTCCGACTTGGTGCGCTCAGCCCAGATCTTCAGCTGCTCGATCGCGGCGGCGCGGAACGTATCGCCGGCTGCGACCATGACCTTCAGCCCTGCGCCCGAAAGCTTGGCGGCCAGCTTGCCGATCGTCGTCGTCTTGCCGGTGCCGTTGACGCCGACAACAAGGATGACATGCGGCTTGTGGCTGAGATCGAGCTGCAGCGGCTTGGCGACCGGCTTCAATACCTTGGCGATCTCGCTCGCCATGATACGGCTCACATCCTCGCCCGACACATCCTTGCCGTAGCGCTCGGACGCCAGCGTATCGGTGACGCGCATGGCGGTTTCGACTCCGAGATCTGCCTGGATCAGCAGGTCCTCCAGATCCTGCAGCGTGTCATCATCAAGCTTGCGCTTGGTGAACAGCGCCGAGATCTGGCCGGTCAGCTGCGACGATGTACGAGCAAGCCCGGCACGCAGGCGCTGGAACCAGGAGAGCTTGGCGGGCGGCACGATGGCAACCGGCTCGGGGGCCGGGCCGGTTGCGAAGCCCTTGGGGAGGATGGGGGAATCGGCGGGGGCTGGTTCGGTGGCGCCGGCGTCGGTGGCCTCCCCCCTTACCCTGCCGGGCATCCCCCCCACAGGTGGGGGGAGATTCGCGGCAGCGTCTTGTTCGGCACCATCGGCCCCACTCTTGGCAAAGTCAGCGTTGGGCTCATCAAACGCGCGAGCCGCCTCGTCGGACGCAAGACCAGTTTCCGCCTGCGGGGCATCAGCGGCTTTTTCCAGCTGTGCATCCGCGCTGTCGTCATCCGTTTCGCGAATGTCGTGCCCTAGATCCGTCCCCCCACCTGTGGCGGGGATGGCCGGCAGGCCAGGGGGGGTATCCGCCGGCGCAACAGGTTCCGCCTCCGCCTCGGCCTCCAGCAATTCCAGCGGCACTAGACCAACATCGCTCGCCGCAAGCTCGGTCGGCAGATCCTCGGAAACGTCGTCTTCGCCCGCATCCTCGCTATCGGCTGATGGCCCGCCTGCCGTATCCACCTCCTCCGGCAGCACCGGATCCGCTGCGACAGGGAGGTCGTCGATAGACACGGATGGCGCGGGCGTTATCACCTCGGCAGCCGCCGGCGCTTTCGCGACCGGCTCGACCGCAACCCCCGCGGTTTTCGTCTCGACCGCGTCCGGAGCCTTCTCTTCCGCCGATTTGTCGGGGCCGAAGGTGAAGACCTTTTTGATGAAGCTGAACGCCATGAGAATTCCGTAAACTCAGGCCGCGTCGGCGGCCGTCAGTTGCATGTCGAGGTGCTTGCCGTTGTGGCCGACGATATCGACCTCGACCAGCGCGCGGGGGCTTAGCCCCGGCGCTGCGACAAGCGTGAAGTTTTCCGTATGCGCCAGTCCGTTGTTTTCCACCAGCAGCCATTGCCGCGTGCCGACCATGCGATCGAGATGGGACTGATGCAGCATATGTCCAGTGGCGCGCAGCCGTGCCGCCCGCTCCTTGACGAGCGCCCGGTCGAGCTGCGGCATGCGTGCCGCCGGCGTTCCCGGTCGCGGGCTGTAGGGAAAGACGTGGAGATGCGCGATCTGCGCATCCTCGGCGAGCCTCACGGCATTGCCGAACATCTCTTCCGTTTCGGTTGGGAAACCGGCGATCATGTCTGCGCCGATCGAGATCTCCGGCCGCAGCCTTCTGACCTCGTTGACGAAATGAAGCGCTTCGGCGCTGGAGTGCCGGCGCTTCATCCGCTTCAGGATCATGTCGTCGCCATGCTGCAGCGACAGATGCAGATGCGGCATGAAGCGCGCCTCGTCTGCGATGAGATCGAGAAGATGCCGGTCCGCCTCGATGCTGTCGATCGACGACAGACGGAGACGCCTTATATCCGGCACCTGCTTGAGAAGCGTCTTCGCCAGCAGCCCGAGCGTCGGCTCGCCCGGCAGGTCGGCGCCGTAGCTGGTGGCGTCGACGCCGGTCAGCACGATCTCGCGATAGCCGCTTTCGGTGAGCTTGCGCGCCTGATCGACCACCGATCCCATCGGCACCGAGCGCGAATTGCCGCGGCCATAGGGGATGATGCAGAAGGTGCAGCGGTGGTCGCAGCCGTTCTGCACCTGGATGAAGGCGCGCACGTGACCGTCGATGTGCTTGACCATCTGCGGCGCGGTCGCCTTGACGCTCATGATGTCGTTGACGCGCAGCTTTTCTTCGGCCGAGACGCCGAAATCCGGCAGCGCGCGGTAATTGGCGCTCTTGAGCTTCTCTTCGTTGCCAAGCACCGCATCGACCTCGGCCATCTCGGCAAAGGTGTCCTTCTCGGTCTGCGCGGCGCAGCCGGTGACGATGATGCGCGCATGCGGATTGTCGCGACGTGCCCGGCGGATCGCCTGGCGCGCCTGGCGCACGGCCTCGCCGGTCACGGCGCAAGTATTGACCAGAATGGCGTTGTTGAGCCCGGCCTTCTCGGCCTCGGCCCGCATCACTTCGGATTCGTAGGTATTGAGACGACAGCCGAAGGTGATGACCTCGACCCCGCTCACTTGGCTTCCGCCCCCGGAGCCTCGACCGCCTCATCGCGCTGCCACGCGCCGGTCACGGGATCGACGGTGCCAGACCATTCCCATTCGGCGGGACCGGTCATGACGACATGGTCGTCCTCACGCCATTCGATGACCAGCGGCTGCCGGCTCGGCGCCGTGGCGACGTCGATCGTGACCTTGCGCCCGGTGCGGCCGGTGCGCGCGGCCGACACGCCGGCGGCGCAGGCGGCCGAACCGCAGGCAAGCGTCAGGCCTGCGCCGCGCTCCCAGGTGCGAGTGCGCAGGCTTGCATCGGACGTCACCTGCGCCAGCGTGATATTGGCCTTCTCGGGAAACATCGGGTGATTTTCGAGCAGCGGCCCGAAGCGCTCCAGATCGAAGCTCATCGGATCCCTGTCGACCCAGAAGATCGCATGCGGATTGCCCATCGAGGCCACCGATGGCGAATGCAGCACCGGATTGTCGATCGGCCCGATCTGCAGCTCGATACGACTGGTATCGAAAAACTCTTCCGACAGCGGGATTTTGTCCCACTGGAACACCGGCTTGCCCATGTCGACCGAGATCGTCCCGTCCTCGAGCTCGACGGCGTTGAGGATGCCGGCGACGGTCTGGAAGGTGAAGACCTTCTTGCCGGTTTCGGCCGACAGTGCCTGCACGACGCAGCGCGTGCCGTTGCCACATGCCTGCGCCTTGGTGCCGTCGCAGTTAAGGATATCGATCCAGGCATCGGTGCCTTCGGCCTTCGGATCATGGATCGCCATGATCTGGTCGAACTGCGTATCGGCGGCAGCATTGAGCGCGATCGCCGCCTCGGGCGTCACCTTGTCCGTGCGCCCGCGCATATCGACGACCAGGATCTTGTTGCCAAGCCCGTTCATCTTCGCGAATTCGACCGTTGCGCTCATTTGTCTCTTATCCATGTGTGTTTGGGCTGTATATGGCGGAAATGCGGGGGAATTACCAGTGGGTCAGGGCGTGAGCGCCGGCCTCATATTTAAGAATGATCGCAACTATCTGGCGCTTTTACTGACTTCGAGGCATTCTGTCGCTGCGGATGCGTGCTTTTGGCCATGGGAGGATTGCCGATGCGCTGCTTCACGGTACTTGGACCGTCACAGACGGGAAAAACGACGCTTGTCGCAAAGCTTGCCTCGCTCGAGGGGACACCCAGAAAATCAGTCTCACCCTACGGATCGAGCCTCACCGAGTTCGAGTTCAAGAACGAAACGTGGTGCGCGATCGACACCCCCGGAGCGAACGAGGCACTGGCTCTGGCGCAGGATTCTCTGCTGGTGAGCGATGCTTGTATTCTTTGTATCTCGCCGACGCCGGATGATGCCGTTCTTGCCGCCCCCTATCTGCGCGCCATCGAAGCCTCCGGCACACCCTGCCTGATCTTCATCAATCGGATGGATGAACCGCGGGGCCGGCTGCGCGATGTCATTGCCGCGCTCCAGACCTATTCCAATCATCCGCTGGTGCTGCGGCAGGTTCCGATCCGCGAAGGCGACACCATTGTCGGCAGCTGCGACCTCATTTCCGAAAGGGCCTGGCGATACCGCGAAGGCCAGCCATCGGCCCTGATCGAATTGCCCAAGGATGCGTTCGAGCGTGAGCACGAAGCCCGCGCAGAGATGCTGGAACAGCTTTCCGAGTTCGACGACTGGTTGCTGGAAGAGTTGGTTGAGGACCGCGCCCCCGCGAGTGACACGCTGTATACGATCTCCGCCCGCATTCTCAAGGAAAACAGGGTCATCCCGGTCTTGTTCGGCGCGGCATCGCATAGCAACGGTATCAAGCGCCTGATGAAGGCCCTGCGTCACGAGTCGCCTCCGGTCGCAGCCCTCCAGGCTAGGCTCGCCGCGAGCTCAACAGCCAAGGACGCGTCCCTTGCCGCCGTGAGCTTTCATGCATACTACAAGGCCAATGTCGGCAAGACCGTGCTGGCACGCGCGTTGACGGACGGCGTCAAGCAGGGTTCGACGCTGGGCGGCGGCAATCTCGGCCCCTTGCAGGAGGCCGGAAGCGGTAGACCGATCACTGGAAACGTGGCGGTCGGCGGCATCTTCGGCGCGCTGAAATCGGATCATCTGTCCGCACCCGCTCTCTTTACTCAGGCCGCAGCGATCGAACCGCCGGACTGGACCAAGCCACCCACGCCGATGCTGGAGAGAATTCTCATTCCAGGCAACGAACGCGACGAGACCAAACTATCGGCCACGCTCACGAAGCTGGCAGAGACCGATCGCGGCCTCAAGGTGATGCAGGAGGAAGGGACCGGCGCGGCACTTATCTGCGCGCAGGGACCGGTTCATCTGCGCGACCTCCGCAAGACGTTGTCCGAGGTCTTCCGGGTCGAAGTATCGGATCGCGCACCGAACCCGGTCTATCGGGAAACCATCTCCAAGCCTTCCGACGTGCACTACCGGCATCGCAAGCAGACAGGCGGAGCCGGACAGTTCGCCGACGTTCAGCTGAGCGTCCAGCCGAACGAGCGCGGACATGGCTTTACCTTCGGGGAAAGCGTCAAAGGCGGCACAGTTCCGCGCAACTACATTCCGGCGGTGGAGGCCGGGGCCCGCGAGGCGATGGAAAAGGGTCCTCTCGGCTTCCAGGTGGTCGATGTCGACGTGACATTGACCGACGGCCAATATCATTCCGTCGACAGTTCCGATTTCGCCTTCCGCGCGGCGGCGAAGATGGGCGTCAAGCAGGCTCTTTCACAAGCGTCCGCTGTTTTGATGCAGCCGGTCGTGCGCGTCGAGATCCACATTCCGTCAATCTTTTCGGGCGGCCTGATCGCGCTCGTCTCCTCGCTCAAGGGGCAAGTGCTCGGCTTCGATCGAGACGAGAACGCCAAGGGCTGGGATATATTTCGAGCACTCATTCCCGGCGCCGCGCTGGATGAACTGGCCCGCTCGCTCCGCTCCGCGACGCAAGGGATCGGCCATTTCTCCAAAACCTTCGACCACTTCGAAGAGCTTTACGGCAAGGAGGCCGACGCCATCATAAATACCCACGGCTCGGGAGCGCACGCACACTGACGATCATGCCGGCGGCACATCGAATACTTCGCCGGCCCTGAGCGGCCGAAAACGATCGGGCGCAACATTGTGTTCGTTCATCGCGGCCTGCAGCGCCTTGACCGGCGCATCGATCGCTTCATCGGTCAGCTGGAACGTCGCAAAATGATGGCCGGCGACATGCGCGGCGTTCGCCAGCTGCATTCCCATGACCGCCTCTTGCGGGTTTTGATGCTGTCCGCGCATGAACCAGCGCGGCTCATATGCACCGAACGGGAGAATGGCGAGACGAAAACCACCATACTTTTGTTGTGCCGTCCTGTAGTTGGCGCCACCGTGGAAACCCGTATCTCCGACGTGGTAGATTCGACCCGCTGGCGTCGACAGCACGAACGCGGCCCAAAGCGCCATGCGGCGATCCCTCGTGCCGCGCGCCGACCAGTGATGTGCCGGTTCGGCATTGAGGGCGATTCCGGCAAACGGGATCTGGTCGCCCCAATCCATCGCCGTCACCTGCATATCCGGCACCGCGCGGCGAATGATCGTATCGTTGCCGAGGGGGGTCACGACCTGTGGCCGGTGTTTCGCCTGCAGTCGCCGGAGCGTCGCGACATCGAGATGATCGTAGTGGTTATGCGAAACGAGCACGAGATCGATGGGCGGCAGGTCCTCGAACGCGATGCCCGGCGGCACGACACGCTTCGGCCCTGCGAATGCCAGGGGGCTGGCACGGTCCGACCAAACCGGATCCGTCAGGATATTGAGCCCTGCGACCTGAACCAGCAGCGTGGCGTGGCCGATCATAGTCACCCGCAGATCGTCACCGCCGACACGCAAATCCGGCTTTGTCCCCACGAACGGGCTCGCAACCGACTTCGGCCAGCGATCGCGCCCACCGCCGAACTGCCATCGCATCAGATCGCGAAAACCGAGAGGCTCGATGCCGCCGGGATTAAAGAAGTGCGTACCGTCGAAGTGATCGGAGACCGGACCCTGATAGTAGGGATTGCGTCGCTTGGCAGTGGACATGCAGGAGCGTTTCCGTTGAAGGGAAGGCTGATCTGGGATCGGGCCTACGGTTTTGAAAGGCCGAAACGCCCTCTTTTCTCGGCTTTGCCTTGACTCGCGGCGCTTTTTGCTGTTTACCGCCGCTCAATCTGCGACGAGCTTCAAGACTCGAGCCACCGACCGGGACCCGCAAAGGTATAAATCGATCCCGGAGGTCCACACCCGACAGCGCGATGCGCCCTCGGGTGCTTTTTGGCTATGCGTCTTGTTTTCGTCAAGGAAAAGCACAAGGTTTCCGTATCCGGAAATCACAAGGAAGAGCCGATGTTTGAGAACCTCCAGGACCGTCTTGGATCCATTCTGAATGGACTGACAGGCCGTGGCGCGCTTTCGGAAAGCGATGTTTCCGCAGCGCTACGCGAGGTTCGCCGTGCGCTTCTGGAGGCCGACGTCGCGCTCGACGTGGTGCGCGCCTTTACCGATCGCGTCCGTGAAAAGGCCGTCGGCGCCGAGATCCTGAAGTCGATCAAGCCAGGCCAGATGGTCGTCAAGATCGTCCATGACGAGCTGATCGAGATGCTCGGCGGCGAAGGCGTGGGCGTCGACCTGCATGCAGCTGCCCCCGTCGTCATCATGATGGTCGGTCTGCAGGGCTCGGGTAAGACGACGACGTCTGCGAAGATCGCCAAGCGGCTCACCGACCGCGAGAAGAAGAAGGTCCTGATGGCGTCGCTCGACACGCGACGCCCGGCCGCCCAGGAACAGCTGCGCCAGCTCGGCGTGCAGACCAATGTCGACACGCTGCCTGTGATCGCCGGCCAGTCGCCGACCGATATCGCCGCGCGCGCCGTTCAGGCAGCCAAGCTCGGCGGCCATGACGTCGTCATCCTCGACACCGCCGGCCGTACGCATATCGACGAGCCCTTGATGGTCGAAATGGCCGACATCAAGAAGAAGTCGAACCCGCATGAAATCCTGCTGGTCGCCGACAGCTTGACCGGTCAGGACGCCGTCAACCTGGCGCGCAACTTCGACGAACGCGTCGGCATCACCGGCCTCGTTCTGACCCGCATGGACGGCGACGGCCGTGGTGGTGCGGCGCTCTCGATGCGTGCCGTCACCGGCAAGCCGATCAAGCTCATCGGTGTCGGCGAACGCATGGGCGAACTCGAAGAGTTCCACCCACGCCGTATCGCCGACCGCATTCTCGGCATGGGCGACATCGTCTCGCTCGTCGAGCGTGCCGCCGAAAACATCGACGCCGAAAAGGCGGCCGCCATGGCCGCCAAGATGGCCAAGGGCAAGTTCGACCTGAACGACCTCGCCGACCAGCTGCGCCAGATGCAGAAGATGGGCGGCATGGGCGGCATCATGAGCATGATGCCCGGCATGGCAGGCATGAAGGACAAGATGGCTTCGGCCGGCCTCAACGACAGCCTGTTCGGCCGCCAGCTCGCGATCATTGGTTCGATGACCAAGGCCGAGCGCGCCAACCCTGATATGCTCAAGCATTCGCGCAAGAAGCGCATCGCCGCCGGTTCCGGTACAGATGCCGCCGAGATCAACAAGCTTCTGAAGATGCACCGCCAGATGGCGGACATGATGAAGATGATGGGCGGCAAGGGCAAAGGCGGCCTGATGAAGCAGATGATGGGTGGCCTTGCCGGCAAGATGGGCCTTGGCGGCCTCGGCGGTGGGATGCCTGATCTTTCGAATATCGACCCGAAGCAGCTCGAAGCGCTCCAGAAGCAGGCTGAAGCTGCCGGTCTTGGAAAGCCGGGCGGCGGGCTGCCGGGTCTCGGCGCGGGCGGTTTGCCAGGTCTGGGCGGCGCCAAGCTGCCGGGTCTCGGCGGTGGTTTCCCGGGCCTTCCCGGCCTGCCCAAGAAGAAGTGAAGGGGTCGCGTAGACAATGATTGATCCTGAAATCAAAGCCCAGCTTTCGAACTATCGCCAGTCGATCGATAACATCGACGCGGCGCTGGTCCACATCCTGGCCGAACGGTTCCGCTGCACCAAAGAGGTCGGCGTTCTCAAGGCCAAGTACAAGTTGCCGCCGGCCGATCCGGCGCGCGAAGAATACCAGATCGAACGCCTCCGCCATCTGGCGAAGGATGCCAATCTGGATCCGGATTTCGCCGAGAAGTTCCTGAACTTCATCATCAAGGAAGTCATCCGGCATCATGAGCAGATCGCTGCAGACCACGCCGAAAACGGCGCCGCAGCAAAATGAACCAGACCGCCCGATCAGGCGGTCCAGAAAAGTCCAAGGAGTAAAGAAAATGGCACTGAAAATTCGTCTCGCACGCGGTGGTTCCAAGAAGCGCCCGTACTACCACATCGTTCTCGCCGACGCCCGTTCGCCGCGCGACGGCCGCTTCCTCGAAAACCTCGGTTCCTGGAACCCGATGCTCGCCAAGGACAACGATGCCCGCGTCAAGCTCGACGCCGACCGCATCAAGCATTGGCTCGACCAGGGCGCACAGCCGACCGACCGCGTTCTGCGCTTCCTGAACGAAGCCGGCCTTGCAAAGCGCGAAGCCAAGAACAACCCGGAAAAGGCAAAGCCCGGCAAGCGCGCTCAGGAGCGTGCAGCTGAAAAGGCTCAGAAGATCGCCGACGCTGCAGAAGCTGCTGCTTCCGCGGAATAATTCGGGATCTTCCCTTCATGAAGCGGGCGGCATGGAAACATGCCGCCCGTTTTCGTTTCCATTCCCGCTGAGTTCGGTTATGAGAAACCAAACCTCCGGCTTCACACTAGGGACGCCATGACAAAGCTTGAAAATCCGGTGCTGATGGCAACGATCGGCGGTGCACAGGGCATTCGCGGCGAAGTGCGCGCCAAGGCCTATACGGCGGATCCGACCGCGCTCGGCGATTACGGCCACCTGCACAGCATGGACGGCCGCATCTTCGAGGTGCTGGAAATCCGCGAGATGAAGAATGTCGTCGTCGTCCGCTTCCGCGGCGTCAATGACCGCAACGCCGCTGAGGCTCTGAACGGCCTGGAACTCTATATCGAGCGCGACAACCTGCCCGACGACGAACTGGAAGAAGACGAATTCTTCTACGCCGATCTCGAGGGCCTGGAAGCGCTGGATGACAGCGGTGTCAGCTACGGCAAGGTGACCGGTGTCTTCGACTTCGGCGCCGGCGACCTCCTGGAGATCAAGGGACCGGGCAAGCGTCCGGTGCTGATCCCCTTCTCTGAAGCCTCGGTGCTGGAAATCGATCTGGAAGGCGGCAAGATCACCATCGATCCGCTGGCGGCAGGTCTCGTCGACAGCGACGACGATGGCCCGAAGTTCACGCCGGACGAACCTGAAAACGACAAGCCGAAAAAGAAGAAGTGAGCGAGCCGATGGCATTCCGGGCAACGGTGCTGACGCTTTACCCGGAAATGTTTCCGGGTCACCTCGGCTATTCCCTTGCCGGCAAGGCGATGGAACGCGGCCAATGGGCGATCGACGCCGTGCAGATCCGCGATTTCGCTACAGACAAGCACCGCACCGTCGATGACACGCCCGCCGGCGGCGGCGCCGGCATGGTGCTGAAACCCGACGTGCTTGCCCGCGCCATCGATACCGTTTCGGAAAACGACAGCCGTCCTCGCCTGCTGATGAGCCCGCGCGGCAAGCCGCTGACACAGGAGCGCGTTCGCGAACTGGCATCCGGCGACGGCGTCATCATCGTCTGCGGGCGCTTCGAGGGCATCGACCAGCGGGTGATCGACGCGCGCGAATTGGAAGAGGTGTCGATCGGCGACTACGTGCTCTCGGGCGGCGAACCGGCGGCGCTGACCGTGCTCGACGCGATCGTCCGCATCCTGCCCGGCGTCATGGGCAACGACCTCTCCGGCCTGCACGAGAGCTTTGAAGGCGGGTTGCTGGAACATCCGCACTACACCCGCCCGCAGGAATGGGAAGGTCGGGAGATCCCTGCCATTCTCACCTCGGGCAACCACGGAGCCATCGACAAATGGCGCCGCGAGCAGGCAGTAAAACTGACTCGCGAACGGCGGCCGGATCTGCTGGAAGACTAGTTTGCCCGGGACAATTTACCTCGCGGGCCCACAAGCGTTACCGCGTTAGCGGATGGCACTGGCTCTTGCGACGCCGTTCCACGGGGTCTATTTTCAGCCCTCCGCACAGGGAGGCTGCCATGACATCGAGCTTCAATGTCCGCAGTGCAGGGGGATACGAGCAGCTTATGGGCCGCTGGAGCAAGCGGCTCGCTCCACTATTTGTCGATTTCGCCGGGCTTTCGGATGGCGAGCGGGTTCTGGATGTCGGCTGCGGCAACGGCAGTCTGACCTTCTTCCTGCCGAAGGCGACGAAGATCAAGGCGATAGTCGCGATCGATTACTCGCCGATCTTCGTCGACGAGGTCACCCGCACCAATACCGATCCACGCATCAGCGTCCGGCAGGCGGATGCGACGGCGCTCCCCTTCGAGGATAAGGCCTTCGACCGGGCGCTTTCCCTGCTGGTGCTGCACTTCGTCTCAGACCCCGACAAGGCCATTGCCGAGATGCGGCGGGTGGTGCGGCCGGGCGGCGTGGTGGCGGCCGCGGTGTGGGACCACATGGGCGGCATGCCCGGGATGCGGATGATGCTCGATACCGCCGCCGTTCTGGACGAAGACAGCCATGATTTCCGGCGCAACTATTGCTTCCGCCCGATGACGGCGCCCGACGAGATGAAGAACAGCTTCGTCAGCCAGGGGCTGGCGTCAGTCGAGCAGACTTCGCTGCTGATCCGCATGGATTACCAGTCCTTCGACGACTACTGGATGCCGTTTACCGGCGGAGACGGACCGCTCGGCCACTACGTCTCCAATCTTGAGGCGGGTTTACGGGAGCGGCTGAAAGCGGCGGTGCGCGGCGCCTACGAGGCGGGCAGGCCGGACGGGCCGCGCTCCTTTGCATCGGTCGCCTGGGCCTGTCGCGGCGTCGTGCCGGGCTGAGGAACGCCGCCGTCCCTGATGCGGATGGGGACGACGACGCAGAAAAATGCCCGGCCGAAGCCGGGCATCTCGTTTATCGCGATGCAGCGCCGACGGCGGAACCGCGGGTGCTCATACGCAGCAGATAGTAGACCCCGCCGCCGATACCGACACCGAAGAACCAGCCGTAAGTCCCCCACCATTCCGGCAGGACCGACGTGAAGGTCGGCAGGATCGAGGAGAACAGCGCGCCGATCGCAAACGCGATGAAGGCATTGACGTGCCAGCCGCCCTGGAAGCGGAATTCGCCGTCCTCGCGGTAGAGGGCCGGAACATTGAGCTCGCCCTTCCGGATCAGATAGTAGTCCACCATCATCACGCCGAAGATCGGGCCCATGGTCGAGCCGATGAAGTTGACGAAGTGCGCCGCACCCGTTTCCCAAGGGGCGAACGGATAAAGCACCAGCGCGATCAGCGCCGCGATGAAGCCGCCACGCTTGAAGCTGATGTGTTTCGGGAAGACGTTCGAGAAGTCGAAGGCCGGCGACACGAAGTTGGCGACGACGTTGATGCCGAGCGTGGCCACCGCGAAGGTGAGTGCCGCGAGCAGCGCCAGGAACCAGCTGTCGAACTTGGCCGAGATGGCTTCCGGATGGAGCAGCACCTCCCCGTAGACGGTAAAGGCCGCCGTGGTCGTTACACCCGCCACTAGGCAGAAGGCGAGAAGGTTGATAGGCAGGCCCCAGAGATTACCCCTACGCAACGTCTTCACGTCCTTGGCATAGCGCGAGAAGTCGCAGAAGTTCAGATAGAGCGCCGCAAAATAGGTAATCCAGGTGGCGGCGACGGCGGCAAGCGCCGGGAAGGTGCCGGGTTCGTAGGGAACGCCGGCATCCCTGGTCTTTTCGATCAGCACGTCGCGCGGGATTTCGCTGCCGAAGGAGAAGGTGCCCGCCTTGACCACGAGATAGACGGCGAGAACGAGCATCATGATCCAGACGGCAGGACCGGCAAGATCCTGGAACTTGCGCACCGTCTCCATCCCACGCTGGATGATCAGAAGCTGCAGCGCCCAGACGACGACATAGCAGATGACCTCGAGCGTCGAATGGTTGAGCAGATGATTGTTCTGATGAAAGGCGAGAATGCTCTCATTGCGAATGAGTAGTGCGACGATCGCGCCCGAGGCCGCCGCCGTTTGTGCGCCATACCAGAAGCACGCGACCACGGCCCGAACGAGCGCCGGTGCATTGGCGCCGAAGGTGCCGAACGAGGCACGCGCCAGCACAGGGAACGGAACGCCGGTCTTCACACCGGCATTGCCGACCAAGCTCATCAGGAAGAAAATGACCAGCGACCCGATGCCGATCGCGATGACGAAATTGATGAAGCTGCCACACAGCAGGAAAAGGCTGGCGGCGAGATAATAGCCCCACAGACTGTGAACGTCTGAGGTCCAGACATTGAAGATGCTGAAGGCGCCCCATTTCCTCTCTGTAGCAGGCGCCAGGTCCTCGTTATGCAATGAGGACGACGGATTGTTTATTGTCATTCATTCCCCTCCGAAACTCCCACGGATCACAATTTGATCCACGTAGGAATCTGCTCTCAACTTGTGCATTTGACAAATATTTAATCAAATGAGTCACAGACTTGATATTGTGCAGCGCCGGAAAAGGCCGCATCTGACGGCGAATGCCAGCGAAATTTCAGGGCCAAGGGGTGACAAAGCCTCCGCAATGCGGTATGCGCACGCCCGGAATGGGAAAACTCCCATCAACCACGCAAAGAAAAACAGACGAATTCGCTCCTGCCTTTACCGGCAAATATCTGCGGCTCGACCAAGGATAGATCGTCAGAGCGCTCTGGCTGTTGAACCAACAAAGAGGTTGAGTCATGAACATCATTCAGCAGCTTGAGGCCGAACAGGTCGCCAAGATCGAAGCCAAGCGCACGCTCCCGGAATTCTCCCCGGGCGATACCGTCCGCGTCAACGTGAAGGTCACGGAAGGCTCGCGTACCCGCGTACAGGCCTACGAAGGCGTTTGCATCGCTCGCTCCGGCGGCGGTCTGCAGGAAAACTTCACGGTCCGCAAGATCTCCTACGGCGAAGGCGTCGAGCGCGTATTCCCGATCTACTCCCCGGCAATCGAAAGCGTAGAAGTCGTTCGCCGCGGTAAGGTCCGTCGCGCGAAGCTCTACTACCTGCGCGACCGTCGCGGTAAGTCTGCCCGTATCGTTGAAGACACCGGCGTTCGCGCCCGCAAGCTCAACGACGCAGAGCGTCAGGCTATTGCTGAGGAAAAGGCACGCCTGGAAGCCGAAAAGGTTGCAGCAGCTCAGGCGCTGGCAGCCGAAAAGGCAGCACAGGAAGCCGCTGAAGCCAAGGCCGCTGCAGAAGCAGCTGCTGCCGCTGCAGCCGAGCCGGCAGCAGAATAAGTTTCGATCCTCATGGATTGAAGAAAAGGCGACCTTCGGGTCGCCTTTTTTGTTGCGCATGGCGGCACGGGTTACGCCTTAATCGCGCTGCTCCATTCAGCCATTGTGCAAAATTCCGAACAGCTTGTGCGGTAAGTGTCCGGTTATCGCAAACAGCGGGCTGCCCTATGTCTGCTCTGTGTTGAAACGGAGTAGACAATGTCCAGTCTCGAAAAATCAGGCATATTCACGCTTGGCGACCGCACGGTGCTGCGGCTCGGCTACGGCGCCATGCAGCTTGCCGGCAAAGGCGTCTTCGGGCCACCAAGGGATCGCGCGGAAGCGATCGCCGTGTTGCATGAAGCGGTCGAAAGCGGCGTCAACCACATCGACACCAGCGACTTCTATGGACCGCACGTCACCAACCAGATCATCCGCGAGGCATTGCACCCCTACAGGGATGACCTCGTCATCGTGACCAAGGTAGGAGCGACGCGCGGAACGGATGCATCGTGGAACCCCGCTTTCTCGCGAGAAGCGCTGACGCAGGCGATTCACGACAATCTGACCAATCTCAGGCTTGACGTCATCGATGTGGTCAACCTGCGTGCGATGTTCGATGTCCACGGCCCTGCGGAAGGGTCGCTGGAAGAGCCGCTGACCGTTCTCGCCGATCTGCAGCGCCAGGGCCTTATCAAGCACATTGGCCTGTCCAACGTCACCGCCAGGCAAATCGCCGATAGCCGGAAGATCACGGAGATCGTCTGCGTTCAGAACCAATATAATCTTGCGCATCGCCAGGATGATGCTCTGATCGAACAGCTCGCGGCGCAAGGGACTGCTTATGTCCCTTTCTTTCCACTTGGCGGCTTCTCGCCGCTGCAATCGTCCACGCTGTCCGATGTCGCGGTCTCGCTCGGCGCAACACCAATGCAGGTCGCCCTGGCTTGGCTCCTGCAACGCGCGCCCAACATCCTGCTGATCCCTGGAACTTCGTCGCGCGTCCACCTCAGGGAAAATCTCGCGGTCGCCGGCATCACATTGCCGGCAGACGCCATCGCGAAACTCGACAGCATCGCATCAGGCGAGACTATCTAAAAGCATACGCGATAAATGGAAAGGCGGCCTCCTGGTCGCCTTCTCCTTCCGAAGCCGATTGGTACCAGACTACTCGGCGATCTCTGGCTCAACCAGCCGGGCGAGGTTGCGCAGCGATTCCTGCCAGCCGAGATAGCAGGCTTCCGGCGGGATGAGGTCGGGAATGCCGGCCTGGACGATATCCACCTCGGTCCCGACCGAGACCTTCTTCAGGTTGATCGTCACGTCCATTTGGCCCGGCAGGTTGGGATCGTCGAACCGGTCAGTGTAGCGGAGGCGCTGGCCTTCGACGAGTTCGGTATATTCACCGCCAAAGGCATGGCTGTTGCCTGTCGTGAAATTCCTGAACGCCATTCTGAACGTACCGCCGACGACGGGCTCCAGATGATGAACCGTGCAGACAAAGCCGTTCGGTGGAAGCCATTTGGCCAGCGCGTCGGCTTCAAGAAAGGCGCGATAGACCTTCTCCGGCTTGGTCGCGAAAACGCGGTGCAGGCGGACGGTACTGGGCATGTCTTGCTCCTCCTAGATTGATACCGTGTGTCAGCCCCAAGGACGGACGTGGCCCCGCCAATCCGACATGCTATCGGCTTTTTGTTCAAGTGGAATGTGGGATGGGCGGAACCGAAGCTTCCGCCCCCGCGGGGGAGCATTGTGCAAGAGACGCAGGCTCCACGAATTTCCTTCCTCCAAATCCCCGCTTTTTAGGCGGTCATTCCGGTTTTCCAGCGTCGCCGCGCGCCAATCCTCTTGCCATCGGCTTCGCAACTATGACAGGTTCCGCGAGCTAAATTTTGGGGAGATAATTCAATGCCGTTCCGCCGCACCGTCCTTGCTGGACTGACCGCTCTCATCCTGTCGCCGCTGGCAACCCTTGCCGCCGATCTGCCTGATCTGAAGGGCAAGAGCGTCGTCGTCGTCACCGAGAATGCGTATCCCCCGCTGCAGTTCGTCGATCCGAAGTCGGGCAAGGCGATCGGCTGGGAATATGACGCGATGAACGAGATCGCCAAGCGACTGAACTTCAAGGTCGAATACCAGAACACCAGCTGGGACGCGATGATCCAGGCAGTCTCCGACAATCAGTACAACATCGGCATGACCGGCATCACCATCAAGGATGACCGCAAGGCCAAAGTGGACTTCTCCGATCCCTACATGCGCTCGCAGCAGTTCATGCTGGTGCGCGGCGATGAGGGTCGCTTCACCGACGCCAAGACCTTTGGCGCCTTCAATGATGGTCTGGTCGGCGCGCAGCCAGGCACCTCGCCCTTCTACACGGCTGTCTACGAAATCCTCGACGGCAATGAACAGAACCCGCGCATCAAGCTGTTCGAGACCTTCGGCGCAACCGTGCAGGCTCTCAAGGCCGGCGACGTCGACGTGGTCTTGACCGATAGCGTTGCAGCCAAGGGCTATGTCGATGCTTCGAACGGCGGCCTGAAGGTCATTGGCGGTCCGCTTGGCACCGAGGACTTCGGCTTCATCTTCCCGAAGGGTTCGGATCTTGTCGCGCCGGTCAATGCCGCTATTGCGAGCCTCAAGGCCGACGGCACCTTCGATGCACTGAACAAGAAGTGGTTCCTCGACTACAAGATGGGCGAATAACAAGGCCTCCGTTCCTCAATGTTAGCTCCGCAGCCGGCTCCCGGCGGACATAGCAAGGGCGACTACCCCTGGTGGTTGGTCGCCCTTGTCGTCGTCGGCATCATCCTTGCCGTCGTCATTGTCACCAACGATATCTACGCCCAGGTTTTCCGCACCGTTTTCAACGGTGTCGGCATCACGATATTCGTGACACTTGTGGGCTTTGCGCTCGCCATCATTCTCGGTCTCGGCATCGCCCTGCTCGGCCTGTCCGACAGCGTCATTCTCAGGCAGATCTCACGCTTCTACGTCGAGGTCATCCGCGGCGTCCCCATGCTGGTGCTGCTGTTCTATGTCGCCTTCGTCGGCGCACCCGCCATCGTTGCGGCCTACAACGTGATCATCACGCCGCTGGTTCGCGCTGGCCTCGCAGAGCCGATCATGGTGCGCGACTTTTCCCTGATGTGGCGGGCGATCATTGCGTTGATGATCGGCTATTCCTCGTTTATCGCCGAAGTCTTCCGCGCCGGCATCCAGTCCGTTGACCACGGGCAGATCGAGGCGGCCAAGGCGCTCGGCCTGTCGCGCTACCACCGTTTCCGCCTCGTCGTCTTTCCGCAAGCGATCAAGGTGATCTTCCCACCGCTCTCCAACGATTTCGTGGCGATGGTGAAGGATTCGTCCCTTGTGTCCGTGCTCGGCGTCTCCGACATCACCCAGATGGGCAAGATCTACGCGTCCGGCTCTTTCCGCTTCTTTGAAACCTATTCGATCGTCACCTATATCTACCTCATCCTGACGATCGGGCTGTCGCTTGCCCTGAGGCAAGTGGAGAAACGGATGCGCGGGAAGGATCGTCGATAGCGGCTGAACGATTCGAATTGCCGCCGTCGCCAAAAATTGATATGTGACGGCTCATGGAATCCAAGTTCAGTTGCATTGGCGCCCATGTTTTCGTGCTGCAGGATCATTATCGTCTGCCGGCACGCTTTTTTGCGGCCGTTTCCGGCGCACTCAACAGCCGACTTCGTTGATCGAATGACGGCCGGCGGACCTGTCCGCCATTAAAGCTCCATCTATCCATACGCATCCAAAAACGGACCTACCGCCATGAGCGCACCGCGTACCCTCTACGACAAGATCTGGGACGACCATCTGGTCGACGAGCAGGAAGACGGCACCTGTCTTCTCTATATCGACCGCCACCTGGTCCACGAAGTCACCTCGCCGCAGGCTTTCGAAGGCCTGCGCATGACCGGCCGCAAGGTTCGCGCCCCGGAAAAGACGCTGGCCGTGGTCGATCACAACGTTCCGACCTCGCCTGATCGCCACCTCGGCATCAAGAACGAGGAAAGCCGCATCCAGGTCGAGCAGCTTGCCATCAATGCCGCCGAGTTCAACGTCGAGTACTACTCCGAGAACGACAAGCGCCAGGGTATCGTTCACATCGTCGGTCCCGAGCAGGGCTTTACCCTGCCTGGCATGACGATCGTCTGCGGCGACAGCCACACGTCGACCCACGGCGCTTTCGGCGCGCTGGCGCACGGCATCGGCACCTCGGAAGTCGAACACGTTCTCGCCACCCAGACCCTGATCCAGAAGAAGGCCAAGAACATGCTCGTGCGTGTCGATGGCCAGCTTCCGCCGCACGTCACCGCCAAGGACATCATCCTTGCCATCATCGGCGAGATCGGCACAGCCGGCGGCACCGGCCACGTCATCGAATTCGCGGGCGAAGCCATTCGCGCTCTGTCGATGGAAGGCCGCATGACGATCTGCAACATGACGATCGAAGGCGGCGCTCGCGCCGGCCTGATCGCACCTGACGAAAAGACCTTCGAGTACATCAAGGGCAAGCCGCGCGCGCCGAAGGGCGAAACGCTGGAGCAGGCAATCGCCTACTGGAAGACGCTGCAGACCGACGAAGGCGCTCATTACGACCGCGTCGTCGTTCTCGACGCTGCTGCCCTGCCGCCGATCGTATCCTGGGGCTCCTCGCCTGAAGACGTCATCTCCGTACAGGGCGTCGTTCCGAACCCGGACGAGATCCAGGACGAGAACAAGCGCACCTCCAAGTGGCGCGCGCTCGACTACATGGGCCTGAAGCCCGGCACCAAGATGACCGACATCACGCTGGACCGCGTCTTCATCGGCTCCTGCACGAACGGCCGTATCGAGGATCTGCGCGAAGTTGCCAAGGTCGTCGAAGGCAAGACCGTTGCTTCGACCGTCAACGCCATGATCGTTCCGGGCTCCGGCCTCGTGAAGGAGCAGGCGGAAGCGGAAGGCCTCGACAAGATCTTCAAGGCTGCCGGCTTCGACTGGCGCGAGCCTGGCTGTTCCATGTGCCTGGCCATGAACGACGACCGCCTGAAGCCGGGTGAGCGTTGCGCATCGACGTCCAACCGCAACTTCGAAGGCCGTCAGGGCTTCAAGGGCCGCACGCATCTGGTCTCGCCGGCCATGGCGGCAGCTGCGGCGATCGCCGGCCACTTCGTCGATATCCGCGAGTGGAACTAACTGCTATCGTCTCCCTCGCCATCCGGTGAGGGAGACATCCTATCTCCGCAAGACATGCCGCGCCTTCGGTGAGACAATGACACCGACAGACCTTTGCCTGCACTTTTCGGGTGAGCGACATGAAAACACAAAGCGGGCCCTCGCCAAGCCGGCGATATCTCTTTCTTCTGCGCCATGCCAAATCCGCCTGGCCACCTGATGTCGAAGACCATGACCGTCCGCTGGCCGACCGCGGGCTCAAGGCGGCTCCGATGATCGGCGCCTATATGGCGCGGGAGCGGCTCTTTCCCGACAGTGCTCTGGTCTCCACGGCGCGGCGTACGCAGGAGACATGGAAGCTGGTGGCAAAGGAATTACCAAACCCGATACCCCGCCGCGACGTCTCCGAACTCTACGAAGCCCCAGCCACCCGTCTAGCCGACATTCTCGCAGCGGTGGATCCGAATGACCGAACCGTGATGATGGTGGGACACAATCCCGGTCTTCAGGATTTCGCGGATTGGCTTGTCGGCAGCGGTGATGCCGAGATGCGCCACCAGATATCGGAAAAATTTCCCACGGGTGGCCTCGCCGTCATTTCCTTCGAGGCCGACGGCTGGGCGGACGTATCGTCGGGCAGCGGGCGACTTGAACGTTTCGTCACGCCCCGCGTACTCGCCGCAGCGCTCTCCAACCATGAATGAAAAAGGGCGGCTTGCGCCGCCCTGCCGTAGTCAGAATGTTGCTGTCTTCGGATCCGGCCCGATGCGAGCACCGGTATTGTCGAGCTTGGCGATCACGCCCATGTCTTCGGCATCGAGCTTGAAGTCGAAGACCTCGAAGTTCTCGACGATGCGCGATGGCGTCACCGATTTCGGAATGACAACGAGGCCGCTATCCATGTGCCAGCGTATGATCACCTGCGCCGGTGTCTTGCCATGCTTCTTGGCGATTGCGCCGATGACAGCATGATCGATCAGCTTGCCCTGGCCAAGGGGGCTCCAGGACTGCGTGACGATGTTCAGCTTCTTGTGGGCCTCCTGCGCGACCTTCTGCTGAAAATCGGGATGCAGCTCGATCTGGTTGATGACAGGCACGACGCCGGTTTCGGTGATCAGGCGCTCGATATGCTCGGGATAGAAGTTCGAGACGCCGATCGAACGCGCAAGGCCATCCTTCTTCAGCTTGATCAGGGCTTTCCAGCTATCGACATAGCGATTGCGCGTCGGCGCCGGCCAATGGATCAGATAGAGGTCGACATAATCGGTGCCGAGCCGCTTCAAGCTCTTCTCGAAGGCCTTGAGCGTCGATTCGTAACCCTGATCATTGTTCCAAAGCTTCGTCGTCAGAAAGATGTCCTTGCGGTCGACGCCGGAGGAACGGATGCCCTCGCCAACGCCATCCTCGTTTTCGTAGACGGCCGCGGTGTCCACATGGCGGTAACCGGCCGCAATTGCCGTCCGCACGGTCGGCGCCGCAATGTCATCGGGCGTCCGCCACACACCGAGGCCGACCTGGGGAATGGAATGTCCGTCATGAAAGGTAATGATGGATTGTTGTGCCACACTAAGTCTCCGCAAGAATCATTGAATTCGATCGGGTATATTGACCCGCAGCCCCCGGTTTTCCTGCGCGCATTCGGCCCAAGCGCCGGTGGTGACGCATATAGGTCATCGAACCTCGATTATCACCCCCACGCTAGAGAACGCGCACGACCGTGCCCTTGCGTATGAATGGCAGCAGCCGGCGCATATCGCGCGGGTGGACCGCAACGCAACCCGCGGTCGGCTCGTAGCCCGGCTTGATCAGGTGGAAGAAGATCGCCGAGCCGCGATTGCGTGCGCGCGAGGTGACATTCCAGTCCATGACGAGGCAGACGTCGTACAGCCCATCCTGGCGCTTCATCTCTTCGTGGCTGGGTCGAAACGGCGCCTTGACCAGGCGATTATAGTTGGGGTCCTCCGGCTGGTCGCACCACAGCATGTCGCCGCGAATCCGGCGAATCGGCAGCGGAGTCTGCAGACGCGTCGGCCGGTCTCCGCGCCGAAAGCCGGACAGCACTTTCATCGATGCGATCGGTGTTGCGCCGTCACCTTCACGTTTCAACACAGTCCGGCCCGAACGGCCAATCGCGGCGGGCACGACGATTGCACCGAATTGAACCAATGCACGACTTTTCTGACCCGGCACTGGTCGAACGGTAATGATCGTGGATTGTATAGCGTGCGACCGCCTTGTTTTTTCCATCTTTCTCACATGTCTTGGCAATTGCTTGGGGTAAGATTGAAATCATATAGCACCATATACGACAACAGCTTGGTCTCCTGATCTTTGCCAACGAACGAAATTGGCGTAGGACTAAGGAACCAGATGGCGAGGACAGAGCCGCATGACCGCACGCACCATTCTATTGGTGGACGATGACGATGACCTCCGCGAAACACTCACGGAACAGCTGTCGCTGTACGACGAGTTTACTGTTTTGCAGGAAGCAACAGCTGCAAAGGGCGTGGAACGCGCTCGCGCAACGCCGATCGATCTGCTGATCATGGATGTCGGGCTGCCTGACATGGATGGCCGCGAGGCCGTCAAGCTGTTGCGCAAGGGAGGCCTGAAGGCGCCCATCATCATGCTGACCGGCCATGATACCGATTCGGACACGATCCTGGGTCTCGAAGCCGGCGCCAACGATTACGTGACCAAGCCGTTCCGGTTCGCCGTACTCCTAGCGCGTATCCGCGTGCAGCTGCGCCAGCACGAGCAGAGTGAGGACGCCACCTTCAGCGTTGGCCCTTACGTGTTCAAGCCGAGCCAGAAGCTCTTGACGACCGACAATGGCCAGAAGATCCGCCTCACGGAAAAAGAGGCCGCGATTATCCGGTATCTCTATCGCGCCGAACAGAAAGTCGTGACCCGCGATGTGCTGCTTGAGGAAGTCTGGGGTTACAATTCGGGCGTGACAACGCACACGTTGGAAACCCATGTCTATCGCCTGCGTCAGAAGATCGAGCGCGATCCGTCAAATGCCGAGATTCTGGTGACGGAAAACGGCGGCTACAAGATCATACCGTAAGATGGCACTGAACGACGATATCCGGCTGCTGTCGCAGCTGCCACTGTTCAATGGAATGTCGGAGGATCAGCTTCGGCTGATCGCCTTCGGCGCCGATCGGCGCACGATCTCTCAGGGGCAGATGCTGTTCCGCGAGGGGTCGCCGGCAGAAAGCGCCTATGTTATCCTTAGTGG
Source organism: Hyphomicrobiales bacterium (assembly GCA_900489925.1). Taxonomy (GTDB): domain Bacteria; phylum Pseudomonadota; class Alphaproteobacteria; order Rhizobiales; family Rhizobiaceae; genus Rhizobium. The sequence continues at coordinate 238,537 of UEHQ01000009.1, forward strand.
TACGGTCGAGCTCAACCGAACCGGCCGCGATGGCCAGCCTGAGGTGCAGGCGAACGTTGGCGAGGGTACGTTGCTATCCGAGCTCGCACTGGTCACTCTGGTCGAGCGCAAGTTCACGGCGATCGCGAAAGAGGATGCAGGCGTCATCCGCATCACGCGATCGCTGTTTCATCGCCTGATCGAGGAATATCCCGAGGCGGCGCTCCTGATCGAAGCGCGCATCCGGGACAATATTGCTGCTCTGGCGGCAAAAGCCACCGCCGAGCTTCATCGCTTTTCCTGACTGAACTGCTCTTGGCTGGTTGCCTAGAGATCGAAATGTGCCGTCACAGGCACATGGTCGGACGGGCGTTCCCAGCCGCGGGCTTCCTTGACGACGTCGATCCGCTGCAAATGCGGCCCGAGATCGGCCGACGACCAGATATGATCCAGGCGGCGGCCACGATCGGCTGCTTCCCAGTCCTTCGCACGGTAGCTCCACCAAGTATAAAGCTTCTCGTTGATCGGAACCTGCTGGCGCATCAGATCGAGCCATGCGCCGCGCTTCATCACGTCAAGCAAGCCCTCGGTTTCGACGGGCGTGTGGCTTACGATCTTCAGAAGCTGCTTGTGTGACCAGACGTCGTGCTCATGCGGCGCGATGTTGAGATCACCGACCAGAATTGACGACGTGCCAGCCTCGCCGTTCGCCTTGAGCAGCTTCATTTCCTCGATAAAATCAAGCTTGTGACCGAACTTCGGATTGATCTCGCGATCGGGCTCGTCGCCGCCGGCGGGAACGTAGAAATTGTGGAGACGAATGCGACGGCCGCCGCGCTCGAAAACCGCCGAGATATGGCGCGCGTCGCCGACCTTGCAGTAATCCTGGCGGTGGTCTTCAGTCAGCGGAAACCGCGAAGCAATCGCAACACCATGATAGCCCTTCTGGCCATGGATGATGATGTGGTCATAGCCCATGGCGCGGAGCGGAGCGTGGGGAAAGAGCTCGTTCGGCACCTTGGTTTCTTGAAGGCAAAGGATATCGGGCCGATGTTTCAGCACCAACTGCTCGACGAGCGGCATGCGAAGCCGAACGGAATTGATATTCCAGGTGGTGATCGAGAAACCCATTCGACTCCCTTTCAAACGCAATTGGACTGGCTTTAGAACAAAGCCTGCGCGGATGGAACGGACGTAGACAAAGAAAAAGCGCCCCGCGATGCGAGGCGCCTTGTCACTGGCCGAATGGGTCAGTCGCGGTACGCGGCTGTACCCGGAATAACTTCGTAAGGCACCTTGAAGACCTTGTCGTCGAACTGGACGCCGGTCTTGACGTTGAAGACCATCACGGACGTGTCCTTGCCCTGATTGTCGGTGATCGTCCACTGCCGCAGATCGTATGTCTTCGGGTCGAACATCATGGTGATCGTCGAATTGCCGAAGACGGTATTGTTGCCCAAGGCAATCGTGGTGAGGTCCGACTCGACCTTCACGCTCTTCACCGAACCCGCCGACAGGTCGATGCGTTGCGCCAGAAGGAGGCTGAGGGGCGTCTTCGACAGCGGGTAAAGATCCCAGGTCTTGAGCTTCATGTTGCCGACGGCGACATTCTTTCCGTCAGCAATCACCCGGATCGGCGACGGATTGTCGTAGTTGAAGCGAAGCTTGCCGGGGCGCTGGATGTAGAACTTGCCGCCTGTCTGCTCGCCGCGCGGGCCGAACTGGACGAATTCGCCCTGCATTGTCGCAACGCTGGAAAAGTGATCAGCGATCGCCTGCGCTGTCGCGTTGTTCGAAGCGGCTGACGCGGCCTGCGCGAAAACGGTCAACGGGATCGCCGTGGAGGCCGCAGCGACTACCATTGCGCCGACCATATGGCGCCGGGTCAGCAAAATACGGTCCAGGTATGAATCGGAGTGGGTCATCAATATCTCCTCTATGCAATCTGCATGCTGCTGAAACGCGGCGTCTTCATGGCGTATTCGCAAGCCTGCGGAAGGTAACGCTTTGCGAGCGATCAGGTTTCCGTGAAGGCCAGTTGCACGGAAACAATCTCCGATATCTAGCGGTCCAGGACGTCGCCTTCGGTAGGAACGAGGATCTCACGTTTGCCTGCATGGTTTGCCGGCCCGATGATGCCCTCCTGCTCCATCCGCTCGATCAGCGAAGCGGCTCTGTTGTAACCGATACCCAGCCTGCGCTGAATATACGACGTCGAAGCCTTTCCGTCACGCAATACAATTGCGACGGCCTGATCGTACGGATCGTCTGAATCGGAAAGGTTGGATGTGCCGGACGGACCGCCACCATAATCGCCGTCCTCGTCGTCATCGGCAGTGATGGCATCGAGGTACTGCGGCGAGCCTTGCGTCTTTAGATAGGCAACGATTTCCTCGACTTCCATGTCGGCCACGAATGGACCATGGACACGCTGGATGCGGCCGCCGCCTGCCATGTAGAGCATGTCGCCCATGCCAAGCAGCTGTTCCGCGCCCTGTTCGCCGAGGATCGTGCGGCTGTCGATCTTCGACGTGACCTGGAAGGAGATGCGGGTCGGGAAGTTGGCTTTGATCGTACCGGTGATGACGTCGACCGAAGGTCGCTGCGTCGCCATGATGACGTGGATACCGGCGGCACGCGCCATCTGTGCCAGACGCTGCACCGCGCCTTCGATATCCTTGCCGGCCACCATCATCAGGTCGGCCATTTCGTCGATGATGACGACGATGTAAGGCATCGGCTGCAGGTCGAATTCTTCGGTCTCGTACATCGCCTCGCCGGTGTGGCGATCGAAGCCCGTCTGCACCGTGCGCGAGATCACCTCGCCCTTGGCCAACGCCTGCTCGACGCGACTGTTGAAGCCGTCGATATTGCGCACGCCGATCTTCGACATCTTCTTGTAGCGCTCTTCCATCTCGCGGACGGTCCACTTGAGCGCCACGACGGCCTTCTTGGGGTCGGTCACGACAGGCGAGAGCAGATGCGGGATGCCGTCATAGACCGACAGTTCTAGCATCTTCGGATCGATCATGATCAGGCGGCACTGCTCCGGCGTCAGGCGGTAGAGCAGCGACAGGATCATCGTGTTGATGGCGACGGATTTACCGGAACCGGTGGTGCCGGCGACCAGCAGATGCGGCATCTTGGCGAGGTCGGCGATGACGGCTTCGCCGCCGATCGTCTTGCCGAGCGCCATGGCGAGCTTGGCCTTCGAGCCCTCGAAATCGCGCGAGGCAATGAGCTCACGCAGATAGACGGTCTCACGGGTCGAGTTCGGCAATTCGATACCGATCGCGTTGCGGCCGGGCACAACGGCGACGCGGGCGGCGATCGCGCTCATCGAGCGGGCGATGTCATCGGCAAGGCCAATGACACGGGAAGACTTGATGCCGGGCGCAGGCTCCAGTTCGTAGAGCGTGACGACCGGGCCGGGACGAACATGAATGATCTCGCCCTTGACGCCAAAGTCTTCGAGAACACCCTCGAGCATGCGGGCGTTCTGCTCAAGCGCATCGGCCGACAGCGTTGAATCACGCACGACATTCTTGGGCTCGGCCAGGAGATGCATCGACGGCAGCTGGAAGCCTTCTGGGCGGATAAACGAACCCTGTTGTTCGCGCTCGACGCGCGCGCCGGGTTTCGGACGGGCTGACGGCTGCACGACCCGCGGCTCGGGGCGGCCACCGGCCTGCTTGGCAGGGGCGCGCATCATCCAGCCGTCGTCCTCGTCGTCATCGGGAAGGATATCGGCCGGGCGTGGCGGCATGTCGCTGTCGAACGGCATGTCGTCGTCATCGTCATCGTTGAGAGAGATCGAGGGCGCAGAAACGATGCGGCGCTGCGAGGCAGCGCGCGGTTCCATCGAAGGATCCATCCGTTCGCCACGTGCCGTGGGCGTCTTCGCACGAACGGGTTCGTTCAGCTTGCCGAATTCGTCGTCGTTGAAGTCGTAGGGGGATTCGAAATCATCCTGGCGACGCTTGCGAGGTCCCATGCCGAGCAGGCGGCGCATCCGCGCCTGGCTCATGTACCAGGCGTGGGTCAGGGCGCCGAAGGCAAGCCAGCCGCCTTCTTCCTCGTCTTCATCCTCATCGCCGACCGAGCGGAGCTTCGAGCGGCTCGCTGCATAGTTCTCTTCTTCCTCTTCGGCTTCTTCCTCTTCGGTGCGGCCAACAATGCCAGCCGCAAACAGCATCATCCAGACGCAGGGAACGGCAAACACACAGCCGACGGCTGTAGCGAAGGCACCGGTCGGATAGGCGCCAACGAAGAGCGCCGGGAAGCGCAGGATCATGTCGCCGATGACACCACCGATACCATTGGGGATCGGCCAGGTGAGCGGCGGCGGGAAGCAACCAAGCACGGCAGAAGACAACACCGAGCCAAGGCCCCATGCCGCAGCGCGCGCCGGAATCCGGGTGAAACGACGGCCGGAAATCAGCGCCAGGGCCCAGGCCACGACGGGCAGCAGCGCCACGACGCTAGCCAAACCGAAGAACTGCATGAGGATATCCGCGAAGGCCGCGCCGCCATAGCCGAGAATGTTGGTCGGCTCATTGCCTGTCGCATAGGAGTAGCTCGGATCGGCAACATTCCACGTTGCGAGAGCTGCAACCGCCAATGCCAGCAACAAAAAGATAGCGAAGCCCAAAAGGGTCTGCGCCTGCCGGAACATGAACCCCGAAAGGGAGAAACGGTCCGGCCGGCCATCCATTGCTGGCGATGTGCTTCTTGCCATGTGTGTACCCGTCCAATGCTTGAAAGCGTGCGAATCGCCAACGCGCTTCGCGCCCAATGCGTCCGCTCCACCTAATCAAAGGACGGTTAAAGCGATGTTAACCATGCAGGGCTGCATCCCCGCATCCGGAAATAAAAAAGGCCCGAACCTGTGAGGGCTCGGGCCAAAAGCGGCTTAAACAGTTCGAATAGGCCGCGACGGGCTGTTCAGCGGCGCTCTTGAACGAGCGCCGCAATGCCTTGATTAGGAGTGGTAAGCGGCTTCGCCGTGCGTTGCGAGGTCGAGACCTTCGCGTTCTGCCTCGACGGACACACGCAGACCGACGATGATGTCGACGACCTTGTAGAGGATCGCCGAGCCGACGCCGCACCATACGATGGTGGTGGCGATCGCCGTCAGCTGGGTCATGACCTGACCGCCCATGGTGACGCCTTCAGCATAGCCAACACCACCGAGCGACGCGCTGGCGAAGATGCCGGTCGCGATTGCGCCGAACATGCCGCCGATGCCGTGGACGCCGAAGACGTCAGCGGTATCGTCGTAGCCGAACTTGTTCTTCACGACAGAGACGAAGAAGTAGCAAAGCGGCGAGACGATCAGGCCCATGATGATGGCGCCCATTGGACCGACGATGCCGGCAGCAGGCGTGATCGCGACGAGACCGGCAACCATACCGGAAGCGCCGCCGAGCATCGAGGCCTTGCCACGAGTCAGCGTTTCAACGGCAGACCAGGAGACGACAGCAGCAGCGGTTGCGATGAAAGTGTTGACCGTTGCGAGCATCGCACCACCGGAAGCTTCAAGGTTGGAGCCGGCGTTGAAGCCGAACCAGCCGAACCAGAGCATCGCAGCGCCGACCATCGTGAGCGTCATCGAATGCGGAGCCATCATGTCCTTGCCGAAGCCGGTACGCTTGCCGACCATGATCGCACCGATCAGACCGGCAACGCCGGCGTTGATGTGAACGACGGTACCGCCTGCGAAGTCCAGCGCGCCCATCTTGAAGAGCAGGCCGTTTGCGTCCCAGACCATGTGAGCGATCGGGAAGTAAACGAAAGTTGCCCACAGCGCGCAGAACAGCACGACAGCCGAGAACTTGATGCGTTCGGCGAAGGCGCCGACGATCAGGGCGGGCGTGATCGCTGCGAAGGTCATCTGGAACATCGCGAAGATGAACTCAGGAATGACAACGCCCTGCGAGAAGGTCGCAGCCGTCGAGTCCTTGGTTACGCCAGAGAGGAACAGCTTCGCCGTACCGCCCCAGTAGGCGCTATCGGAACCGCCGAAGGCAAAGGAGTAGCCGTAGATGACCCAGATGAGCATCATGACACTGGCGACCATCGTGCACTGCATCAGCACGGAGAGCATGTTCTTGGCGCGTACGAGACCGCCGTAGAACAGCGCGAGACCGGGCAGGATCATGAACAGCACGAGCAGTGTCGAGATGAACATGAAGGCCGTGTCGCCCTTGTCAGGAACCGGTGCGGCAGCAGCCGCCGGAGCAGCCGCAGTGGCGGCATCCTGCGCGAAGGCAACGACCGGCGCCAGCAGCGCGGCAGACGCAGTGGCAAGGCGCGCCAGAGTGGGAGAAAACTTTGAAATTGACATAGAGAAAAGCTCCTTGCTCTACCGTTCTTACAGCGCTTCTGAGTCGGTTTCGCCGGTACGGATGCGCACGGCATGGTCGATCGAGTAGACGAAGATCTTGCCGTCGCCGATCTGGCCGGTCTTGGCGGACGCTGCGATGGCTTCGACAGCCTTGTCGACGAGTTCCGATGCGACCGCGATCTCGATTTTCAGCTTCGGCAGGAAGCTGACCGCGTATTCGGTGCCGCGATAGATTTCGGTATGCCCCTTCTGGCGCCCGTAGCCCTTTACTTCGGTCACGGTCAGGCCCTGAATGCCGATCGCGGTGAGGGCTTCGCGCACCTCATCAAGCTTGAACGGCTTGATAATGGCCATCACAATTTTCATCTGGTTTCCCATCCTTCGTTATCCTCGGCGCGGAGCCGACTCTCCTTGCCGCTGACGTTAACGAGCAGCGACCGGGGATATACATTCAAGGGGCGTGCCAGATTCAAAATGGAAAATAAGTTATTGAAAAATAAAGATTATATTTGAAGGAACCAATAAACAGGCAAATGATTGCCTAATAATCGCTCAAAAAAAGCGCAAATGCACAAGACTGCATATTATTTATTCATCTGCTCTTTTACGAATCAGGCCCTCCTGCGCCACGGACGCAATCAGGATACCGTTTCGCGTAAACAGACTACCTCGGGTCAAGCCTCGCGCGCCCGATGCAGAAGGGCTGTCCTGCGTATAGAGCATCCAGTCGTCCATCTTTGCCTGCCGGTGGAACCACATCGAGTGATCTAGGCTGGCAACCTGGATCGACTGATTGAAGATCGACGTTCCATGCGGATAGAGGGACGTATCCAGCAGCGTCATGTCGGAGAGGTAAGCGAGGATCGCGGTCTGATAATGCAGATCGTCGGGAACCGAACCTGTCGCACGGACCCAGACATGCTGGAAGGGATCGAGCTTCTTGTCCGAGACGTAGTGCGTGAGGGAAACGGGTCGGATCTCGATCGGACGCTCGCGCTCCCAATAGTTGCGGATGGCAGGCGGGGCGCCCGCAAGGAACTGCGAGCTGATTTGCCGCTCGTCCATCAGTTCCTCCGGCGACGGCACGTCCGGCATGCCGATCTGGTGATCGAAGCCTGGCTCCTCGATCTGGAACGAGGCAGAAAGGGCGAAGATCGCTTTTCCGTGCTGGATTGCTACGACGCGACGCGTGTTGAAACTCGCACCGTCGCGGATCCGTTCGGCCTGATAGATGATCGGCACCGACGGGTCGCCCGGCCGCATGAAATAGGCGTGCAGCGAGTGCACGCGGCGCTCGCGATCCACGGTACGCTGCGCGGCCATCAGGGCCTGCGCGATGACCTGCCCTCCAAACACTCTCTGCCAACCGACCTGAGGGCTTGTGCCGCGGAAGATATCGACCTCGATCGGCTCGAGATCGAGCGTAGCGATCAGGGTTTCCATGGCGGTCGGTTTTTCGATGTCGCGCGTCATTTTGTACGGCTCCGGACGGTAGGAAGTGCAGCGGCGATGATCTATATAGATCAATACGATATTCACAAGGAATGGAACAAAACGCTATGCGGGACATGCTGGTTGTTGGCGCGGGCTATGTTGGCCTTTCGGCTGCCGTCGCGGTCAAACAGGCAGCCCCCCACCTCGACGTCATCGTCGTGGAGGCGGCGCCCGAAGCTGTCTGGCAGAAGGATATGCGGGCATCCGCCATCATCGCGGCGGCAACGAAGATGCTCGAGGTTTTCGGCATCTGGGACGAGATCGCACCATCGGCGCAGCCGATAAACCGCATGGTCGTCACTGATTCGAAAACATCCGATCCTGTCCGCCCCGTCTTCCTCACATTCGATGGCGAAGTAGCGGAGGGCCAGCCCTTCGCGCACATGGTTCCCAATGTTGAGCTGGTCCGGGCGCTGCGCGGCTGCTGCGAACGCCTTGGCGTCGAAATTCGGCACAGCGTTGCCGCAACCGCCCTGAAGACCGAGGACACGCATGCCGAGGCGACGCTGTCCGACGGCAGCGTCATGGCGGCCCGCCTCGTGGTCGCCTGCGACGGCGTCCGCTCCCATCTTCGAGAACTGGCGGGAATCAAGACCGTCACCTGGGATTACGGTCAATCCGGAATCGTTGCGACCGTCGAGCACGAACGTCCCCATAATGGCTGCGCCGAGGAGCACTTCCTACCCGCGGGGCCCTTCGCCATCCTTCCGCTCAAGGGAAATCGCTCCTCGCTGGTCTGGACCGAGGCAACCCACGAAGCCGACCGACTGGTCAGATCCGACGAGCTTGTTTTCGAGGAAGAACTGGAGCGTCGCTTCGGCCACAAGCTCGGCGCGCTGAAGGTTATCGGCGAAAAACGCGCCTTCCCACTCGGGCTGACACTTGCGCGCGCATTCGTCGCCCCGCGCATTGCCCTCGCCGGCGATGCTGCGCATGGCATCCACCCGATTTCGGGCCAGGGATTGAATCTCGGCTTCAAGGACGTTGCAGCACTTGCGGAGACCATCGTCGACGCCGACCGGCTCGGCCTGGATATCGGCTCGATAAACATTCTCGAGCGTTATCAGTCCTGGCGCCGTTTCGACACGTTCCGAATGGGCGTTACGACCGATGTGCTGAACAGGCTGTTTTCCAATGATCTGGCGCCGATCCGTATCGCTCGGGATTTCGGTCTAGGGATCGTCGATCGGCTGCCCGGCCTGAAGTCCTTCTTCATCGGTCAGGCGGCGGGCACCGCGGCCAACGAGAACCCTCGCCTGCTCACCGGCCAGGCGATCTAGTCGTCAAGCCGCCGCGCTTCGGAGACCAGCATGATCGGTATGCCGTCACGGATCGGGTAGGAGAGGCGCGCCTTCTCCGAGACGAGTTCGTTGTGCTCGCGGTCATAGGAAAGCCGGCCCTTCGTTAGGGGGCAAACCAGCAATTCGAGAAGCTTGGGGTCCACGCGACTGAGTTTTTCGTCCATGCCAACACTCTACTGCAGAACGGTATCCGAGTCTCCGAAAACGCGTGCGAGCACGATCTCGGTGATCGCGATCAGCGTTTCCGCGCGGGTTTTAAGATCAGGTGCTTCCAGCAGCGCCTGCTTCTCCGCCGGTCCGAAGGGTGACATCATCGCCAGGGAATTGACCAGCGTGAGATTGCTGGCGCGCTCCACACTCTCCCAGTCGGCCTCAAGCTTGTTGGCGTCGAGATAGGCCTTGAACGCAGCCAGCAACGCGCCACGGTCGACGGCATCTTCCTCGTCGCGTGCCGAGAGATCCGCGATGAACGGAGCAATACGGAAGGTACGATATGGCTGGTGCGTATCCTTCTGCTCCAGAAGCCTGAACCGGCAGACGCCCGTCAACGACACAATGTAGCGCCCGTCACCGGTTTCGGCGAAGGAAGTGATCCGTCCCAGGCACCCAACAGAGGCAAGATGGCCTTCACCGGGCTTCTCGTCAGCTTCACCGAGTGCCGGTTGCACCATTCCGATCAGCCGATTTCCTGCAATCGCCGCATCGAACATCGCGAGATAACGTGGCTCGAAGATGTTGAGGGGCAACTGGCCGGTCGGCAGGAGAAGCGCACCGCTCAAGGGAAAAACAGCGATCGAGTCCGGCAGATCACCAGGTTTGAGATATCGTGCATTCCCCACTTGCATAGAGTCCAGTCCCGCGCCTCTGGCAGGGCGCAACACCTTGCGCCCGCACTAACGGGAATGTGGGGTACGCCTCCGAAAACGCAAGTCCCTTTGCCGAAACTTAGGAGAAGAGCATCGCCGAAAGCTTGCGTCGCGCGGCTACCGTCGCGGGATCCTTGAAGCCCCAGACATCGAAGAACTGCAACAGCTGGCGGCGGGCGCCGTCATCGTCGAACGTGCGGTCCTTGCGCATGACGTAGAGCAGGTGGTCGGCGGCCTCGTCGCGCTTGCCTTCGACATTGCGGATCTTCGCAAGTTTTACCCGGGCTTCATGATCATCAGGGTTGCGCGCCAGTTCGTGCTCGAGCGCCACCGGATCACCAAGCTTGCGCGCCTCCTCGATCTGCTCAAGTTTCTTGAGAACAGCCAGGACGGACCCATCTTTCGCCATGTCTTCCGGCAGATCCGTCAGGGCCTCGCGGGCGCGCTCGTGCTGGTTTGCCGCGATCATGCACTCCGCCATGCCGGCAAGCGCCTTGCCGTTCTCCGGATCGGCCTGCATGACCGCGCCATAGAGCTGCGCAGCGCCATTGACGTCGCCTGAAGCCAGCAATTCGTCGGCTTCCTTCAGCACCGCTTCGATTTCGGCCGCCTGATCGGCACCCGCGGGGCCGGCAACGCGATCGATGAACTCACGAATCTGACTTTCCGGCACGGCACCCATGAAGCCATCGGCAGGACGCCCACCAACGAACGCAATCACGGCAGGGATCGACTGAATGCCGAGCTGGCCCGCGATCGACGGATGATCGTCAATGTTCATCTTGACCAGCTTGACGCGGCCCTGGCTCTCGTTGACCACCTTTTCGATCACCGGCGTCAATTGCTTGCACGGCCCACACCAGGGAGCCCAGAAATCGACCAGAACCGGCTGGTTGCGAGACTCTTCCAGAACGTCCTTCGCGAAAGTCGCGGTCGTTGTATCCTTGATATAACTCCCCGCCGCCTGCTCAGGTGCCGCGCCATAGCTTGCCGTTGCCGACATCTGGCCAAATGAATTGCTGTAAGGATTGTCGTTGCCGCTCATTGGTATCTCCCGCCGCGCCGGTCAGCCGGCTTTTCTAGCGCTAAAATCGTATGTCAGGACGTCACTTTCAAGACAAGCGGCTTGTGCCCGGTCGCTTCCATGAAACGAACAAGATCCGCGCTCGCAATCGACGTCGTCGCATCATTCGACAACGGATGACAATTGATGATCTCCTCCTTCATCAGGTCAGCGTCGAGAACGAAGGTCACGTTGGCGTCCGAATCATTGATAGCACCGAAAGCAGTCACGGCACCCGGAATCACGCCGAGATACTCCATCAGCTTTTCCGGCTTACCGAACGACACCTTGCTCGCGGCGCCAATCAGCGTGTGAACCGTCTTCAGGTCGACCGAAGCATTTTCTTCGACAGTCAGAAGGAAAAACTGATCCTTCTTGTCTTTGACGAACAGGTTCTTGGTGTGCCCGCCCGGGATCTCGTCGCGCAGGGACACCGATTCGGCAACGGTGAAGACCGGCGCATGCGTTTTCGTGCTGTGCTTGATGTTCAACCCGTCGAGAAAGGCGAACAGGTCGTCGGCAGTTTTCGGTGTCTTGTCAGTCATCTGAGAATCCATCAGCACGCGGGAGGGGCGGAAACGCACCCTGATTACGTTTCCCATCCTTATTTTGCAATGTTCGCATTCGCCGCTTTGCCCTGCATTTGCGGCATTCCGACCGCCCGCGAAACCGCCCCGCAAATTTTTCTTCGATTTTCCGTCATTTCCCTGTTGCATTTGAAAATCGTTTGGGCGATATAGCGCCCGTCGCCGCAAGGTGGCGCCCACGGTCCTCACAACTACCCCGGACCGGTGCGGATTGAGCGGGTGTAGCTCAGGGGTAGAGCACAACCTTGCCAAGGTTGGGGTCGAGGGTTCAAATCCCTTCGCCCGCTCCAGTTTTCCTAGATGATCACTGAAACTGACCTGACCGACAGCGACACGCTGGCGGTCATTGGCTATGTTTGCTTTGGTGAAAATCGCTCAGCCGCCTCACAATCCGACTCAACGAAAAAAGCCGCGCGACAAATCTGCTGCGCGGCGGCTCTCTGCTCTTATGATTGATTCGTCAGCGCGCCAGATCGCTTGACGCTTGCCAGCTGTTGGCGCTGTCGCTCTTGGCGGCGACACTGTCTGCTTCGCCATGCTCGCGACCAGCCTCACGGGCAGCGGCTTCCGCACGACGTTCGGCGATGTAAGGGGCAAGCATCCGCTCCAGATGACCAGCCGTCATGTTTCCTGCAAAGCTTCTCATCTCAATCCCGCTACGCTGTTTACACTTCGTAAACATTTAGCGGCTCACCGGCGCGTCTGAAATACGCCGAACGATTTCTCACCAGCTTTTATTCAGACGCGACAATGACTTGGGCGCCCTGGCCCCTCCGCACAGCCGCGACTGTCGCTTGACAGCTTCACGGTTTGCCCTCTACCCTTTTCGCATTCACCAGGGGGGTCCCGGCAAGGGGCTGAGATACTGCTGGACGATATGGCCCTAGGCCCTTCGTAGCGCAGTGACCCGTTGAACCTGATCCAGTTCATACTGGCGTAGGGACGGTGCAAGCGCTCGAAGGCCGGGATTCCCGCGTGGAATCCGTGCCAGCGTCTTTTCATCATTCCGGCTGAGGACTGGGTCTCCAATCGAAAACTTGGAGCCTCAAACCATGAATATCGCCGCAAAGACCATCACCCCCACAGTCACCACCGGCCCGTTGCCGGCCTCCCGCAAGATCCATATCCCGGGTGACATCCACCCCGATATCCGTGTTCCCATGCGCGAGATCAGCGTCCACCCGACGTCCGGCGAGCCGCCGGTCACGGTCTATGATTCGTCCGGCATCTACACCGTCGAAGGCGCCGATATCAGCATCGAGCGCGGCCTGCCGGCGCTGCGGCGCGACTGGGTTCTCGCCCGCGGCGACGTCGAGGCCTATGACGGTCGGCTGGTGCGCCCCGAAGACAACGGCTTTGCCAGCGGCGAGCGCCTGACGCCCGAATTCCCCGCCAAGCGCCAGCCGCTGCGCGCCACAAACGGCAAGGCCGTGACCCAGCTCGCCTATGCCCGCGCTGGCATCATCACGCCGGAGATGGAGTTCATCGCCATCCGCGAAAATCTCGGCCGCAAGGCGAAAGCTGAAGCCATGGTCCGCGACGGCGAGAGCTTCGGCGCCCATATCCCCGATCACGTCACGCCTGAATTCGTCCGCCAGGAAGTGGCCGCCGGACGCGCCATCATTCCCGCCAACATCAACCACCCGGAAGCGGAGCCGATGATCATCGGCCGAAACTTCCTAGTGAAGATCAACGCCAATATCGGCAACTCCGCCGTCACCTCCTCGATGGCCGAAGAGGTCGAGAAGATGGTCTGGGCGGCGCGCTGGGGCGCAGATACCGTCATGGACCTGTCTACCGGCCGCAACATCCACAACATCCGAGAATGGATCATCCGCAACTCGCCGCTGCCGATCGGCACCGTGCCGCTCTACCAGGCGCTGGAAAAGGTCGAAGGCATCGCCGAGAACCTGACCTGGGAGGTCTATCGCGACACGCTGATCGAGCAGGCCGAACAGGGCGTCGACTATTTCACCATCCACGCCGGCGTCCGCCTCCACTACATCCCGCTGACCGTCAACCGCGTCACCGGCATCGTCTCGCGCGGCGGCTCGATCATGGCCAAGTGGTGTCTTCATCACCACCGCGAGAGCTTCCTTTACGAGCATTTTGAGGAGATCTGCGACATCTGCCGCGCCTATGACGTTTCCTTCTCGCTGGGCGACGGCCTGCGCCCCGGCTCGATCGCCGACGCCAACGACGCCGCGCAATTCGCCGAGCTGGAGACGCTGGGCGAACTGACGAAGATCGCCTGGGCAAAGGATTGCCAGGTCATGATCGAAGGCCCCGGCCATGTGCCGATGCACAAGATCAAGGAAAACATGGACAAGCAGTTGGCCGTCTGTGGAGAGGCGCCGTTCTATACGCTCGGGCCGCTGACGACGGATATCGCGCCGGGATACGATCACATCACCTCGGGCATCGGTGCGGCGATGATCGGCTGGTTCGGCACGGCGATGCTCTGCTACGTCACGCCGAAGGAGCATCTCGGCCTGCCTGACCGAAACGACGTGAAGACCGGCGTCATCACCTACAAGATCGCCGCCCACGCCGCCGATCTCGCCAAGGGGCATCCGGCCGCCCAGCTACGCGACGATGCGCTGTCGCGCGCCCGCTTCGAGTTCCGCTGGGAGGACCAGTTCAACCTCTCGCTCGATCCGGAAACCGCCCGCAGCTTCCACGACGAGACGCTGCCCAAGGAGGCGCACAAGGTCGCGCATTTCTGCTCCATGTGCGGCCCGAAATTCTGCTCGATGCGGATCTCCCACGATATCCGCGCCGAAGCGCAGAAGGAGGGGCTGGACGCCATGGCGGCTAAGTACCGCGACGGCGGCGATCTCTACATGGCCGTCGATGCCGAGGGCCATGTGGCCGGCTGATATGCGCATCCTCATCAAAGGGGCCGGCGTTGCCGGCCTCACGGTTGCCCATGCGCTCGGCGCACGCGGCGCTGCGGTCACGGTCTTCGATCCCAACCCCGGCTTTTTGGCGGCCGCCTCCTGGCTCGCCGGCGGCATGCTGGCGCCGTGGTGCGAGCGCGAGAGCGCCGACGAGGCCGTGCTGCGCGAGGGACAGGATGCGCCCGACCGCTGGGACGCGATGCTGCCCAGCGAGGTCAAGCGGAACGGCACATTGGTGCTGGCCTCCGCCCGCGACCAGGCGGAGCTGAAGCGCTTCGCCGGCCGCACGACGGGGTATGAATGGCTGGGCGAAGAGCGGATCGCGGCGCTCGAACCCAGCTTGGCCGGTCGCTTCCGGCAAGCGCTGTTCTTCCCGCGCGAAGCCCATCTCGATCCGCGCCGGGCGCTGACTGCCTTGCGCCAAAAGCTGATCGCGCACGGCGCGGTCTTCTTTGAAACCCTCCCCGACGAGCCGGACTTCGATCATGTCGTCGATTGCACCGGCGCGGCGCGCATTGGCGAGGCCACCTCGCTGCGCGGCGTCCGCGGCGAGATGCTGTATCTGAGGACCTACGAGGTAACTCTCGACCGCCCGGCGCGGCTGCTGCACCCGCGCATCCCCGTCTATATCGTGCCGCGCGGTGGCGGCTTGTTCATGGTCGGCGCCACAATGATCGAGACGGAATTCGCGGGCCCGATCACTGCCCGTTCGCTGATGGAACTGCTGAACGCCGCCTACGCGCTGCACCCGGCCTTCGCCGATGCGACGGTGGTGGAAACCGGCGCCGGCATCCGCCCCGCCTTTCCCGACAACTTCCCCCGCGTCGAGCAGCACGGAAAGCTGATCTCGCTAAACGGCCTTTACCGCCACGGCTTTCTGCTCGCGCCCGCCATGGCGACGCGGGCGGCCGACCTTGTCTTCAACACCGATACCGCAGGAGGACACGCATCATGAAACTGATCGTCAATGGCGAACCCAAGGAGATCGCCGCCGCCACGCTGGAAGAACTGCTGGCGCTGATGGATTACGAAGGCGACTGGCTGGCGACCGCCGTCAACGGCGAACTCGTGCACCGCGAGGACCGCCCCGTGCATTCGCTGAAAACGGATGACCGGATCGAGATCCTGTCGCCGATGCAGGGAGGCTGACGATGCTCGAACTCTATGGAACACAACTACGCTCGCGCCTGCTCTTGGGCACCGCACGCTACCCGTCACCGTCGATCATGGCCGATGCCGTCAGCCGCTCCGGCACCGAGATCGTCACCGTCTCGCTTCGTCGCGAGACCGCCGGCGGGCGCAATGGCGGCGCCTTCTTCGAGACGATCCGCTCGCTCGGCGTCAGGGTGCTTCCCAACACCGCCGGCTGCCACGGCGTGTCCGAGGCGGTGCTGACCGCGAAGATGGCACGCGAACTGTTCGCCACCGACTGGATCAAGCTCGAAGTGATCGGCAACCACGACACGCTGCAGCCCGACGTCTTCGGCCTCGTCGAGGCGGCCCGTATCCTCGTCAGCGAAGGCTTTCAGGTCTTCCCTTACACGACCGACGACCTCGTCGTCGCCGAACGGCTGCTGGAGGCCGGCTGCCAGGTGCTGATGCCCTGGTGCGCTCCGATCGGCAGCGCCGCCGGCCCGCTCAACCCGATGGCTCTGAGAGCGATCCGCGCCCATTTCCCCGGTGTGCCCCTCATCGTCGACGCCGGCATCGGCCGCCCCTCGCACGCGACTGCGGTTATGGAACTCGGCTTCGACGCCGTGCTTTTGAACACCGCCGTGGCCGGCGCCGGCGACCCGGTCCTGATGGCCGGTGCCTTCGCAAGCGCCATCGAAGCCGGCCGCCAGGCCTTCGAGGCGGGGATGCTGGAGCCGCGCGACATGGCCGTGCCGTCGACGCCGGTTATCGGACAGGCGGTGTTCGCATGAGGCTCGATCCTTTCTACCTCATCGTCGACAGCGCCGACTGGATCGCCCGGCTGGTGCCGCTCGGTGTCAAGCTGGTGCAGCTGCGCGTCAAGGATCGCTCCGAGGCCGATCTGCGCCAAGAAATCCGCAACGCTCGGGCGATCTGCGCGGAGCACCGCTGCCAGCTAATCGTCAACGATTACTGGAAGCTCGCGATCGAGGAGGGCTGCGATTTCGTCCATCTCGGCCAAGAGGATCTGGAAACGGCCGACCTCGCCGCCATCCGCGCCGGCGGCATCCGGCTCGGTCTCTCCACCCATGACGAGGCCGAACTGCAAACCGCCCTCGCCGCTCGACCCGATTACGTCGCGCTCGGCCCGGTCTATGCGACGATCCTCAAGCAGATGAAATGGTCGCCGCAGGGCCTGCCGCGACTGCGCGCCTGGAAATCTGAGATCGGCGACCTGCCATTGGTGGCGATCGGCGGGCTGAATGTCGACCGCATCGACGGCGTCTTCGCCCACGGAGCCGACAGCGCCGCTGTCGTTACCGACATCACCCGCAACGCCGATCCGGAAGGACGAACCCGGCAATGGATCACCGCGACGGAGACCTGGCGACAGTCCTAAAGAGGGACCTCAATCGGTGCCTCCAAAAAGATTGATTTGCACATAGAGCCCACCCGTGTTGAAGCAAGAGAAAGGATCACGAATTGGGTTTGGAGCGCATGCTACAAAGGACCGAGGAAACCGACGCCGCACTGGTCGATCGACTGCAGCAGGCGGCATTCAACTATTTTCCGAAGCACTATAATCCCGAGAACGGCCTTGTCGCCGATACCTCGGTGGCGGGCGTTCCCTGCAGCATCGCCGCCGTCGGTTTCGCATTGACATCCTATGCGGTCGCCGTCGAGCGCGGCTGGGTGAACCGTGCTGATGCCATAGACTGTGTAACCAGGACGCTTTGTTTTTTTGCCAATGGCCACCAGGGGCGCGAGCGCCATGCTATCGGCTACAAGGGCTTCTTCTATCATTTCCTCCACATGGATACCGGCCATCGCGCCTGGAACAGCGAACTTTCGACCATCGATACGACGCTGCTTGTCGCGGGTGTCCTGACGGCGGCCGCCTATTTCGACCGTGAGGACGACGCCGAAAGAGAGATCCGTCGACTTGCAACGCTGATCTATGAGCGGATTGACTGGCACTGGGCGCTCAACAAAGGCCAGACCCTGTGCATGGGCTGGAAGCCCGGGAGCGGCTTCCTGCGTTGGCGCTGGCAAGGTTACGACGAAGCCGTCCTTCTCTATACCCTCGCCCTCGCCTCGCCGACCCATCCGATCCCGCCATCGAGCTACGATGCCTTCACCTCCAGTTATTCCTGGATGCTGTTCGGCGAGCAGGCATATCTTTATGCCGGACCTCTTTTCATCCATTTCTTCTCTCATGCCTGGATCGACTTCCGGGGCATCCAGGATCGCCCGATGGCGGCACGAAACTGGGACTACTTCCGCAACACGCAGGTCTGCATCGACGTTCAACGGGATTATGCCGAGCGCAACCCCGGCCATTTCGTCGGCTACAACAAGAATGTCTGGGGCCTGTCGGCTTCCGACGGTCCGCCGCCAACGCGCCACATGCGTGGCGGGCGCCATCCGCATGTGCTAGGCTATGCCGCTCGTGGCGCGCCTCTCGGACCTGATGACGGCACGATAGCGCCATGGTCGGCGCTTGCTTCACTACCCTACAACCGCCAAGCCTCGATCGACGGCGTCCGCGCCCTGCTCTCGACCTACCCCAACCTGCTCTACGAGGACCGCTTTCCCGGCGGCTTCAATCCGACGGTCAAGACAGCCCGGCCCGAAGGCTGGGTCGACGACCGTTGCGTCGGCATCGATCAGGGGCTTCTCGTGATGACGATCGAAAACGACCGCTCGGATTTCATCTGGGGTCTGATGCGGCAATCGCCGGTCATTCGCACAGGCTTGCAACGCGCGGGCTTTACCGGCGGTTGGCTCGACGAAGAGGACGTGGAACGGAAAATCGCCTGATCAGCGATTGAAGACATGCGCCTTGCCGGCGATATCGAGCCGGACGCGATCGCCTCGCGCCGGCAGCGCAACACTGGACGTCTTGATCAGGATCGGCGGCAGCGCGACACCATCGAGCGATACGGCCACCGTGCAGGTCGCACCGCCGAATTCCACCTCGACAACGCGACCGCCGTACTTCTGCTCGCTCTCATCGGTAACGACGCGTATTTGCTCCGGCCGCAACATGATCTCGACCTTGCCCTGATGATTGCCTTCGACGGCGACGCGCCCAAGCGCGCAGTCGGCAACACCGTTCCTCACGATCGCCGGAAGCATCACGGCATCGCCCAGGAACAGAGCGGTTTCCCGGTCGCGCGGCTGAAGATAGAGCGACTGCGGCGAGCCCGCCTGAACCAGGCAGCCCGCGCGCAGCACCGCCACCTGATCGGCGAACGACAGGGCCTCTGCCTGATCGTGAGTAACGAGAATGGTCGTGATGCCGGCTGCCTGCAGCACCCGCGCCACGGCCTTGCGCATGTTCTCGCGCAAGCCTGTATCGAGCGCCGAGAATGGCTCGTCCAGCAGCATGAGGCGCGGTTCGCGCCCGAGAGCCCTCGCAAGCGCCACGCGCTGCTGCTGGCCGCCGGAAAGCTGATGCGGCCGGCGCGCAAGCATGCTCCGCTCGAGTTCGACCATGTCCAGAAGCTCGAGAATCCGCTTGTCGCGGTCGGGCGCCCGGCGGGCAATCCCGAAGCCGATATTCTCTGCGACATCGAGATGCGGAAACAGCGCCCCCTCCTGGGAGACGATGCCGATACCCCGTTTGTGCGCGGGAACCGCCGCGGGCCCATCGGCCAACAGTTCGCCGTCCAAAGTCACTTGCCCGGTGTCCGGCTGTTCGAAACCGGCGATAATGCGAAGAAGCGTCGTCTTGCCGGAACCGGACGGGCCGACCACTGCGGTACGGCTTCCGGCGGTGACATCGATCGAAATGTCTTGCAGCGCCTGGACATGACCGTACCGCTTGCTGATACCGTCGATCGTAAGCAGCGTCATTGTCCGGCCGTCCGTTTCGATTGCGCATGAAGAAGAAGGGTGAGCGGCAGCGATAGCACGACCATCATGAAGGCGTAAGGCGCGGCCGAAACGTAGTCGATCTCGCTGGTCAGCGACCAGAATTTCGTCGCAAGCGTTTCAACGCCGTTGGGAGCCAGCATCAGCGTGGCGGTCAATTCATTGGTGATGCCGAGCGCGACCAGAGCGATACTGGCGGCAGCGCCAGGCGCGGCAAGCCGCATGGTAATCTGCCGCACGGCTTGCGACGGCGTGCGCCCAAGCCCCATGGCGGCCCGCTCGAGTTCCACCGGTGCCTGCGCAATGCTGGCACGCAGCCCGACCATAGCGCGCGGCAGGAACAGCAGGATATAGGCCACCACCAAGGTCGCGAAGGTCTGGTAAAGCGGCAGAACCAGCCGGACGGTGATGGTGACCAGCGCCAGGGCGACAACGACGCCCGGCAGCGAGCCGACATAATAGTGGCAGGCCTCGAGGATACGCTGAAACCGTCCCGGCGCCCGCACGGACAGCCATGCCATCGGCGCCGCGGATATGGTGGCAAGTATCCCGCCGGCGACGGCAAGGACGATGGTTTGCAGAAAGGCATTACCGACGGTGTCCAGGCGCCAGATATCGAGACCGCCGAGATAGAGCCACCGGGCAAGCGTCACGAGGGGCACGCCCAGGGTCAGCGCAGCCAGAGCAAGCGGCAGCAACACAGCCGGCACGACGAACCAGCCAAGGCGCCGGCGATCGGCCGGACGCGCCGAACCGGACCCCACGCGCGCGTAGCGTTCGTTGCCACGCAGAAGCACTTCAAGTCCAAGCAAGAGCAGGCAGCAGGCCACCAGCACACCGCCCAGCATATTGGCGGCAGGGCTGTTGTAGGCGGATTGGAACTGGTCGACGATCGCCGTCGCGAACGTATCGAACCGGATCATCACGTAGAGCCCGTATTCCGAAAGCAGATGCAACGCGATCAACAGCGAGCCGCCGCAAATCGCAAGCCGCAACTGCGGCAGGACCGCCCGGAAGAACACCTGCCAGGGCCCGAGTCCTAGCGAGGCGGCGGCGTCCTCGATTGCCGGATCAAGGCGACGGAGAGCGGCTGCGACCGGCAGATACAAAAACGGATAGTAGGCGATGACCGAGACGAAGACACCGCTCTGCAGCCCGCGCATCCCGGGGATCAGGCTGATCCAGGCATAGCTGTGCACGAAGGCGGGAACAGCAAGCGGCGCGACCGCGAGCCATGACCAGATCCGTGCGAACGGGATGTCCGTTCGCTCCGTCAGCCAGGCGAGCGTCACCGCAACCGCGATGGAGAGCGGAACCGTAATGACCTCTAGAAGCACGGTGTTGATGAGAAGTTCGCCGACGCGCGGACGAAACACCAGTTCCTTGACCGTCTGCCAGCCGACATCAAAGGTGATCCAGCCGATAAAGCCAAGCGGCACCAGGCTGAAAAGCGCGACCATGGAAGCCAGGAGAACGACGGACGTATGCGGCATGCGGGCACGCAAGCGATACAGTCCGACCATCGGACGCGCCGTCGACACTTCTTGGCCGGATGCGAGCAATCTGTTGTCCTGCAGCAAGGCTGCCGCCTTCACACGCTGAAAAAGGAAGGCAACCGCCCCGTTGGAAGCGGTTGCCGGATTTTGTCATGCCCTAAGGTTTTCTTGAGCCAAAAGCAATAGTTTTGACCCACAATCACCCGCGACACAAAAGCCTTAGATGAGGCCTGCAGCCGTCATCAGTTCAGTGACCTTCTTGCTGTTCAGATTCGCGGCATCGACCTTCGGTGCGTGAAGATCAGTCAGCGGCACCAGCTTTTCATTCGATGCAGCACCGTTGCCGACCGCATATTCGAACGACGTACCGGTCTTCAGAATGTCCTGGCCGGCCTTGCCGGTAACGAACTTCAGGAACTCCTGCGCTTCCTTCATATGCTGGCTGGACTTCAGAATGCCGCCACCAGAGATGCTGACGAAAGCGCCTGGATCTTCGTTCTTGAAGTAGTGGAGCGCAACGTTTTTGCTGTTTTCACCCGTCTTGGCCTGGTCGCCGAACCAGTAGTAGTGGTAGATGACCGCACCTTCGACTTCGCCCGCATTGACGGCCTTCATGGCAACGCTGTTGCCCTTGTACGGCGTTGCATTTTCCTTGAGCGCCTTGAGCCATGCGGCAGTCGCCTCTTCGCCCTTCAGTTCGAGCAGGGCGCTGACGATTGCCTGGAAGTCGGCGCCGGCCGGTGCTGCACCCCAACGCCCCTTCCACGCCGGATCAGCCAGATCCAGCAGGGACTTCGGCAGCTTGTCTTCCGTCAGCTTCGTCTTGTCATAGGCAAACACCGTCGAACGCGCGGCGATGCCCGTCCACATCCCGTCGGACGGACGGTAGGCATCGGGAACCTGGGCCAGCGTGTCCTTGTCGACTGGCGCAAACAGACCAGCAGCATCGACCAGGGTCATGGCGGGAGAGTTCTCAGTGAGAAACACGTCGGCTGGGGACGCATCACCTTCCTGAATGATCTGGTTGGCGAACTGCATGTCGCTGCCCTGGCGCACGGTTACCTTGATGCCCGTCGCCTTGGTGAAGGCATCGATCCATTCACGACCGAGGCTCTCGTGCTGCGCATTATAAACGACGATTCCTTCGGAATCGGCAGCGCGCGCAGCCCCAGTCGTCAGCGAAGTGGCAGCAAGCGACGCAGTAATCATAAGCGCGCCCGCGAAGCGATTAAGGGAAGTTTTCATCATGCCCTCCTTGGCGTTTCGCCCGAGTTCCCCGAAGCGATGTGTGCCCCTATATTTTTGTTGAGTTGGCATTTCAAGTTTCGGGGGCGCTCGCACGATCACAAATGATTGATATAATTACTTAATTAGAATAATTCTAGAAATGCCGCTATTCACGGGGGACGGGCAACAAGCTGTTATCGCAAATGGATCAGGGCGGCCAGAGACCACAATAAGCCTCAGGGGGCGACAACACCGCAGCGCTTTCGCCCCTCTGCCGTCATGCGGCCACTACTCGACGTCGAACTTGACGCCCTGAGCCAGCGGTAGCGTTTTGCCGTAGTTGATGGTGTTGGTCGCCCGGCGCATATAAGCGCGCCAAGCGTCCGAACCGGACTCGCGGCCGCCGCCTGTTTCCTTTTCACCGCCGAACGCGCCACCGATTTCAGCGCCGGAAGGGCCGAGATTGACGTTGGCGATCCCGCAGTCCGAACCGCGGGCCGAGACGAACATTTCCGCCTCACGCATGTCGTTCGTGAAAATCGAGGACGACAGGCCCTGCGGCACGGCATTGTGCTGCTCGAGGACGTCGTCGAAATCGCTGTACTTCATCACGTAGAGGATCGGTGCGAAGGTTTCATGCTCGACGGGTCCGGTCTGTGACGGCATCTCCACGAGCGCCGGACGCACATAGAAGGCATCCGCCGATCCGTTCTCGACACGCTCGCCGCCGGTGACCTTGCCGCCAGCCGCCTTTGCCTGCTCGAGCGCCGACTGCATGTTGCTGAACGCCTGCTTGTCGATCAGCGGCCCGACCAGCGTGCCAGTCTCGAGCGGATTGCCGATGGTGACGGAGCCGTAGGCCTTCTGGAGGCGCGGAACCAGCTTGTCATAGACGCTGTCATGGACGAACAGGCGGCGCAGCGTCGTGCAGCGCTGGCCGGCCGTACCCATGGCGGAGAAAGCAACGCCACGCAGCGTCAGGTCGAGGTCAGCCGTCGGGCAGATGATCGCGGCATTGTTGCCGCCGAGCTCCAGGATCGCGCGCGCGAAACGCTGCGAAAGGCGGGGACCGACCACCCGACCCATGGCTGTCGAGCCTGTGGCCGACACAAGCGGCACTTTCGGATGGTCGACCAGGACTTCACCGACCTCACGGCCGCCGATCAGAAGCGTCGACAGATTGGCGGGCGCCTGCCCACCTTCCGCAACGAACCGCTTCAGCGCCTTTTCGAACAAAGCCTGTGTTGCCAGCGCAGTCAGCGGCGTCTTCTCTGAGGGCTTCCATACCGTCGAGTTGCCGCAGACGATCGCAAGCGCAGCATTCCACGACCAGACGGCCACGGGAAAATTGAAGGCAGAGATGATGCCGACGACACCAAGCGGATGCCAGCTTTCCATCATACGGTGATCGGAGCGCTCGGTGGCGATCGTCAGGCCGTAGAGCTGGCGCGATAAACCGACCGCGAAATCGCAGATGTCGATCATCTCCTGCACCTCGCCGAGGCCTTCCGACACGATCTTGCCGACCTCGATGGAAACTAGGCGGCCAAGCGCAGCCTTGGATGCACGAAGCTCTTCACCCAGCAGGCGGACCAATTCACCGCGCTTGGGACCGGGAACAGCGCGCCATTCGATGAACGCCTTGTGCGCCTCCGCGATCGCCGTCTTGGCGTCAGCGACGGAATGCTCCTTGAGCGCGCCGATTTCCTTGCCTGAGACAGGCGACGTAACCCGGAGCGTCCCACCCGCGTAACGATCCGCGGGAACACCCATTTCAGCGAGCAGTTTGTGTGTCTCAGTGGCGAGATCGAGCGTTGCGGTTGTCATTGTCGTTGTTCCCAACCCTATTGTTCTTAAAATCGTGCATCGGCGAAGTGGGCGACTTGCGCGCCGGCTTCGTACCACAGTTCCTTGACGGCGCGGAAGCTCGGTTCAGCAAGCGGCGTCAAGGGAAGCGGCAGATCGCTTTCAGTGAGCTGCCCCAGGATGTGTTGCGCAAGCGTGCGTCCGAAGACGCTGCCCGGTGCAATGCCGCGACCATTATAGCCGGAAAAACCGATAACGTTCGGCGCGAACTTATGGAAGCGCGGTAGCGCGTTGTCGGTCATCCCGATCTTGCCATACCATTCGCACTCGAACTCGACATCGCCGATCTGGGGGAAGAGCTTCTTGAGCGAGCGCCGCGCCCACGCCTTGTGGATCGCGAGCCCGCTGTTGCGCAAGGCGCCGACGCTGCCGAACACCAGACGCCCCGCTTGGTCCATGCGATAGGACGATAGGATTTCCTTGGTATCCCACACGCCTTCGCGACCCGCGAGGATCGACTTGCGGAGGTTGTCGCTGAGCGGCGTGGTGGCCAGATTGAAATAGGGCAGATGCACCTGCTCGTTACGGACCTGTTCCCACGGGCCGGTGCTGTAGGCATCGGTCGCAACGATGATCCAGTCTGCGGTCACCTGTCCGCTCGCCGTCTTGACGGTCCACCGCTCCCCATTTCGCTCAGTCGCGATCACCGGGCTTGATGTGTGGATCTCGACACCCGCCTTGACCGCAGCGCGTGCCAGGCCACGAGCATAGGCCAAGGGCTGCAACGTACCGGCGCGCATATCAAGCAGCGCTCCGGTATAGGCATCGCTGCCCACGCGTCTGGCGGTCTCTGCAGCGTCAAGCACCGCGACGGGAGCACCGCGTGCGCCCCATTGCTTGGCGCGATCTTCGATTTCCTTCCGTCCATCGGCGCCGACGGCGACATGCAATGTACCTTTCCGCTCAAGCTCGCAGGCGATGCCGTGCCTGTCGATAAGGTCCATCACCAACTTCGGCGCGTTGCCAAGCAGGTCGAGCAGACGTTCGCCATAAACCGGACCAAGCACACCCGGAAGATCGTCGGGCATGACCCACATGCCGGCATTGATGAGGCCAACATTGCGCCCCGCGCCGCCGAAGCCGATTTCCTTCGCTTCGAGCAGGACGACCCGCGAACCGGCCTCGGCCAGGTGCAGGCTTGACGACAGCCCTGTATAGCCGCCACCAACCACGACAACGTCAGCGGTGACGTTGCCCTGCAGGTGAGAGGTGGCCGGAGCCGACGGAGCGGTCTTTTCCCATAGCCCGTGGGAGCGCGGATCATTCAGCATCGATCAAACCATCCATTGCAGTGTGAGACCATCGGCAGGCAATAAGCTAAACTGGAAACCCGCGACGCGAAGTAAGTCAATCGGCGTTTGCAACAGGCCGTTGCGCCTGCGTGGAAGCGAGCGAATGTGGTCAGCGGAAACGAAACCTGTCGACACGAAGAAACTCCACGTTCATTCCAATTTTGCTGGATGAAGTTCTTTACAAGCCGCTTGAAGCCATAAATATCGACATTTATGAAATAGCTCATTCTGTATTGGAATGACCATGCTGGTCTCTCGACGCTTTCTGCCGTCTACTTCGCTCCTGGTGGCTTTCGAAGCCGTATCCCGCACCGGCAGCGTCACGGCTGCCGCCCGCGAACTTGACCTCACGCAGAGCGCAGTCAGCCGCCAGATCAAGGCGCTCGAGGAGCAACTGGGCGTCGAACTGTTCGTCCGCGAACGGCAGACCGTACGCCTGACGCTGGCCGGCGACAGCTATGCGCGCGAAATTCGCGAGGCGCTTCGCCGCATCTCCAGTGCATCGCTCAATCTTCGTGCGAACCCGCATGGCGGCACGCTCAACCTTGCCATTCTGCCGACCTTCGGCACACGCTGGCTGGCGCCGCGCCTTGGCCGCTTTCTCAGCGCCAATCCGGGTGTGACGATCAATCTGGTGACGCGGCTTTCCTCGTTCGACTTCCGCCTTGATTCAATCGACGCCGCAATCCACTTCGGACATGCCCATTGGCCCGGCGCGGAACTGGCGTTCCTGATGTCTGAACGAACCGTACCTGCTTGCAGTCCGGCGTTTCGCGACAGTCACACAATCTCCGCCGCACCCGATCTGCTGGATGTTCCGCTGCTTCATCTCAACACCCGGCCCGATGCCTGGGAGCAATGGTTTGCAAACAACGGTGTTTCCTTCCAGACCGTCCACGGCATGCTCTTCGATCAATTCGCAACAGCGGCGCAGGCCGCCGTCGCGGGATTGGGTGTCGCGCTTCTGCCGACTTTCCTGATCGAGGACGAACTGAAACGCGGCGATCTGGTCGCGGCCGTCGACCGCGAGATGGAAAGCAGTGAACGCTACTATCTCGCTTATCCGCCCGAACGAGCAGATTACCCGCCGCTTGCAGCATTTCGTGACTGGATCGTCCGGGAAGCCGCCGGGTAACGGAACAGCTTGCGTCTCCATGCCGCTTTCGAGCATTATGCGGCAAACATAATTCCATGCAGGAAACCTCAATGAAGCCGATTTTCGTCCAACTCCAATGCGCCCCGGGCAAGACCTACGAAGTCGCCGATGCGATTTACCAGACCGAACGTGCCTCGGAGCTCTATTCGACCAGCGGCGACTACGACCTGTTGCTCAAGATCTATATTGAGGAGGGCCAGGACATCGGAAAATTCATTAATGATAATATTGCCAACATCCCAGGCATTATTCGCTCGCTGACGACCCTGACCTTCAAGGCGTTCTGAGGGAACAGTCACGCTCGGTTAACTTTCCCGACGAGAAATGCTGCTCGGCGGCGGCATTTAAACCCGACCTTAATGCTGGCGGCGGCCTTGTTGATATAACCGTCGCCACGGTCGCCTCCGCGCGACCTCAAGGGTCCGATCATGTCTGTCGCCGAAACCTACGTCCACGAAGCCGAACCGTCTCCCGATTCCCGGCCGCTGATTGTTCACGTGATACGCCAGTTCCTGCCGAACCGCGGCGGGCTCGAGGATGTGGTCTCCAACCTCGCGCGCCAGACCATCGACCGCGGCTATCGTGTTCGCGTGATCACGCTCGATTCGCTGTTTACCAGCCGGGAAGAGAAGCTCCCGCATCACGAGGTGATTGCCGGTATTGAGGTCGTACGCATCCCTTGGTCCGGCAGCACCCGCTATCCCATCGCTCCGCAGGTCTTCCGTCACCTCGGTGACGCCGATGTCATCCACGTCCACGCCATCGATTTCTTCTTTGACGCACTGGCCTGGGGACGGTTTCTGCATGGCAAGCCGATGGTCGTCACGACGCACGGCGGCTTCTTCCACACCACGAATTATGCGGCGATCAAGAAGATCTGGTTCCAGACGGTGACGCGCCTGTCGGCGCGGGCATACCGGAAGGTCATCGGATGCAGTGTTTCCGACCTGAAGCAGTTTTCGCAGGTTGCCCCGACACGCAGCATCCTGATCGAGAACGGCGCAGATATCGGCAAATTCGCCGACACGGCCTCGAAGACCGCGCGCCGCCGGATGCTCACCATCGGCCGCTTCTCGGTAAACAAGCGCCTGGACCACCTTCTTGAGGTCACCGCAGCGCTGAAGGCGCACAATCCCGACTGGCATCTCGATATCGTCGGCGTCGAATACGATCTCAACCGCCAGGATCTACACAATCACATCGCCCGGCTGAAGATTGAGGACTCCGTATCGATCCATGTCTCACCGGACAACGAGACGATCCGGACCATTATTGCACAGGCCTCGATCTTTGCATCGGCATCAGCCTATGAAGGCTTCGGCCTGGTGGCTCTGGAAGCGATGAGCGCCGGACTTCTGCCGGTTCTCAACGGAAACGACGCGTTCAAGACGCTGGCGGAACGCCACAACGAACTCTTCCTTGCCGACTTCTCCGACGCCGCATCAACCGCCACAACGATCGAAACCGCGTTCGAGCGTCTGGAGACGCATGGTCCATCGCTGAGAGCCCAGCTTCTTGGCGATGCGCGGACCTATTCGTGGGACGTCGTTGCAGACCGCTATATCGCGGTCTACGAGGAATTGCTGGGCGCCTGACTGAAGCCAGGCGCTCCCTTCAGCTCTTCGCCAGGCGGGCAATCTCCGCAAACACCGTCTTGCGTGATTCAGGCGGCGTCAGATTGTGGTCCGCGTCGGGCAACATGACCAATCGCACGTTCGGATGACGTGCCAGCTTGCGCCCGCCCGGGCCGAAATAGAAATACATGTGCTCCAGCCCGACATCGCCTTCGCTGTAGATCAGCGTCAGCGGCAGCTTGCGCTTGCCGAACGTCGTGAAGGAATTCCTCACCTCCACCGTCGTTTTCCGCCGGCTGGGCAGATACTCCAGCAACGGCGCAACCCTGACCGACATACGGCGCGCAAATGCGATGATTACATTCTTGGCCGCCGCCTTGACGTCGATTTCGCCGCGGATGATGCGCTTGAACGTGTGCAGGCTGAACCGCTGCCCGTAATCCTCGAAGCTACGCGGAACGGAAACGACGTGCTTCTTCTGCACGGCCTGCTCCGGATCCCAATAGTAGACGAAGGGGTTGATTGAAACCGCCGCCTTCACCCGCTCGTCGTCTGCCGCCGCACGAACGGCGAGATAGCCACCGCTGCAACGTCCCGCGAGCATGAGCGGTCGATGCGAAAAAACCTCGAGAAAGTCGATGGCGGCGCGGGCGTCCTCGCTCTGCGACGGCGCATAGAGGATCTGGTCCGGCGCATCAAGCCGCGGAGGACTATCGCCGACATTCGCGGAATCGAAGCGGAGCGAAATGATGCCCTGACGCGCTAGATCTCGCGCCATGTTGGCAATCGTTCGACCCCAACCGCAATGGCGGTCATACGCCGTCGAAAGGAAGAGAACGGCATTTCCCGTCGAAGCACCGAGAGGGCGGCTTATGATACCGACAAGATGGTTCTGTTCACCGAAGCGGACAGGAACCTCTTCGAACCCGTCGCCCTTCATGGAACCCGGCTCGATTGCAACGGCCGGGCCAGCTACCGCCGAATCCACCGGAACATGCGTTGCCATCCAATCCGCCAGATAGTTTACGGCCGCCATCGGCGTCCTGGCAAAGAGCGGATCGGTCACGAGTTCATCGTAGCCTTCGAAGACCCGTTGCTCGACTTCGGCACCCAGCGTACGCAGATTGTCAGCGAACGTCGTCTGGTCGGCGCGCGCAGGCCGTTCAAGAATGAGATAACGCGAAGAAGCGACGTGCTCTGGCGAGGAGATATTCACCTTCGACAGTTCTGCGGCGACACCCGCGGGCATCACCAGCCCGGCGATCACATGCTGGCCGTCTGGAACGTGGTGTTCGCCCAATCCGAGATGATGGTTGATGAACTTGGACCAGGCGCTGAGTTCGCGCAGATAGGCGCGCCCGTTCAGAACCGGACCAAGCATGACGATGGCGTCCACGCCCTCGATCGTATTGCCCATGCGCTGGGCGAGCGTTGCGCCGAGCCCTTGGGCCACAAGAATGATCCGGCTGCAGCCACTCAGGCTCTTAAGCTTTTCGGCGGCGCCGCGAATGGCGCTTTCCCAAACGGCGAGCGTGACAGGCGCGTCCGTAACCTCAAGCGCGTCGCCCGTTCCCGGATAGTCGAAGCGCAGGCTGGGTACCCCGACATCGGCGAAATGCTCTGCTGCTACGCGGAAGAACTTCCGGCTGCACATGTCTTCGAAACCCCAGGGGCTGACAAAGAGCACCGCCGCAGATCGCTTCTGCACGCCGGGGCTCTCCGGCTTGAACAGTCCGATCGTACCGTCAAAGGCAAGAGGCAAAGCCGCATCGCGACCGGCACCTTCTCCCTGATCCGTGAAAGACACCTCGGAAGACGTATCTACGTTTGCGTCAACCACGCCTGCCGGCGAAACAAATCCGACCGCCGCTCTGGCAGGCCCCTGTAACGCTGCAGGCATTTTCCCAACTATAGACAACATAACCTCGGCATCCTCGCGTGGGATAACAGCCAGCATCTTCAATGCGATGATATAGCCAAGCCCCCCGGCCGCTATTGCAGCCAAAAGTCCGATAGAACCATTTAGAAATTGTAAAACTGCAAAGGCAATACAAGCGCAAAACACGGCCGCCGTCATCGTCTTCGAAAGACTTACGTACAAGCCGGACAGTTGATTACCGAAACCGGTCTGCCTGACCATGATCACGCACATCACGACAAAGACGCCGATGCGAACCGCGGCAGCGCCTTCGGCGGCAAAGAACGGCACCACCAGAAGGCAGCCGACGGCCATGACAAAGCCGCCGATGACACTGACCCAGAGACGGTCGCGAGCCCGGTCCATCGACAGGAGATAGAGGCTGAGCGTCTGCATGAAGGTATAGGCGGGCGCTGCCAGCGCGAGCAACGCCACGACCGTGCCGCTTCGCTGAAACGCCTCGCCAAATACCGCGCGCACAAGGTCGCCCGAAATTGCCGCCAACCCGAAGCTCATCGGCAGGATAATGTAGGCCATGCTGCGGGTAACGGCCGCAAAGACCTCCACCGGCAGCTTTCGGTCACTGCTGTTGTGACGACGCTCGGAATAATAGGGCAACAGGCTGCCCGTCATCTGGATCGGCAGCTGCAGGGCGATATTGGCGATCGAAAGACCGACGGCATAAAAGCCGACCATCTCGACGGACCAGAACTGCTGGAGAAAGAGGATCTCCAGCCTATTCAGGAAGATCGAGTCGATGATGAACTGCGCGGACAGCACCACCGATGACGCAGCAAGAAGCTTGAGCGGCACGCCGCATCGATCGCGCGGCGTCAGCAGGATCGGCACCGTGGCTACGAAGAAGACCAGCTGGCCGAGTAGATAGCCGACGAGGACGCCTTCCACGCCGTGGAGTATCGCGCCACCGGCCACGCCGACCAGCTGCAGGACGCAGACGAGCGTTGCCAGCCGCATAAAATCACCGAGCCGGCGCTCTCCGATCAGGTAGAACTTGACGAAAGATCCGATCGCCTGGACGAAGAACAGCGCGGCCGTGACATAGGCAACCGACGGCGCCGTCTCGGCCCAATGCATTTCTTCCGAGGTCAGGAAGAACAACGCGTACAGCGCAAGCAGTACCAAGGTCGAAAACAGCATCAGGGTGACAAGCAGCGAAGCGAAACCGCGCCGCCTCTTCGCGTCAAACCCCTCTGCCTGCAGTTGCGGCAGCGTCTTCGACAGCGTGATGCTTGAGCCAAGCTCGGCGATGGATGCGCCTGTCACCACCAGCCAGAGTGAAAACGCAACGATCCCGTTGGCTTCCGGCCCCAGCAGACGAGCGGTAATGATGGAGGAAAGGAACCCGGTCAGCAGCAACAGCATTCCTGCAGCGCCGTTCATAACCGAGTTTGCAATAATCCCTTTTGACATACTTCTTCCGCTTGGCGCCGCTTATCCAGCGCGCATGCTAGTGTGAAAATCTTTCGAATTTGGTTGCGGGCGTGCTTCCGGCGACCTGTCAGAAGATGACGGGGCGCGAACCACCGAGACCAAGCACCTCGCCCGAGGGCAGGTCATCGATGTTGGTACCCGGGAGCGGCAGAAGCCGCACCCGCTTCGCGCCGCCCGGGGCCAGATGAAACCAGTCGTCGCTCGTCCTGTAGCCGGTGGCGTTTACATGAACGGACTGGATGAAACTGTCCGCACCAATGTCAGCGACCCATCCGTCCTCACTGCGGGTAACGGAAACCTGGATCTCCGCTTCGTGAAGCGCCTTCGAGCGACCGAGAGGGAAATAGAAGGCATCGGCAACCACGGCGCCCCCATTCGGCAACCGCAGCCGCGCCACCACGACATCATGTGACGGCGGTCCGAAGCGGAACGCATAGGTGGTGTCAAAAAATGCGCCGAAGAGGTCCGTACTCGCAAACTTCTGCTGGCTTCGCGGCGCCAACGTCAGAATGCGCCCACCACTGACGACATGCTGCCGACCCTGCCGCAGGCAGACGAGCTCGAGGTCGAGCTGCAAAGCATCGGCGGTTTCGTTGATGACGTGGACATCAAGCCCGTTGGTCCCTTCGTCCGTCAACAACACCTGAACCGGTCGGAAGGCCCTGCGCATTGCGTACCAAGCCGGCTTGGGCTCGCCCGTCGAATCGATCACGCCCCAGCCAGGGCCCGGCAACAGGTCCTGCAGCGTCCAGACCAGGGCGCCATTGCACGGAGAACCCTTGCGACGCCACTCTGCAAATGTCTCTTCGATGACTTCGCCCGTGACCGCACGCGACAGATCGAGGTAGCGTCCAACGTCCTCACGCCGAAGCCGCGCCGGATCAAGATCATAGAGTTCAGCCAGATAAAAATCGCGAACATCCTCGAAATCCCACGAGGCCCCGCGGTCGCGCGGGACACGCGCCTTCCATAGCGGACTATGGACTGGCGGTAGGTCAAGGTGACGCTCAAGCGTCTTCTGCTGCGGGACATGGGCGAATGCCAGGCTCTCCGCCGCAAAGCGCACATTTGCCCGACGCGCGTCGGCCAGTGGTCGCATGTAGGCGCCGACGCCGTAATAGTGTGTGACCCCGGCGTCGGGCGAAAAAGGCATCGACCCGCCTGATGGCGAATTGACCACGTAAGGCACATCAGGGCGCATGCGCGATGCGATCGCCGGGATGATCTCTTCGGTAATCGGATTGGTCCAGAATTCCTTTGGCAAGCCAAGCATGGCCGCCTGCTGGTAGATCTCGCTGCCGCCACAGACCACCGCCAGTGATGGAGAACACTGGACGCCGTGCAGGAATTCTTCGACTTCCGCATGGACATGCGCCGTAAACGCCTTGTCGCTTTTCGGGTAGTCAAAGTTGGCGAACATGAAGTCCTGCCACACCAGCAGGCCGAGTTCGTCGCAGAGCCTGAAGAAGTCCGGCGTTTCGTAAGCCATCGTTCCGCCAATGCGGATCATGTTCATACCGGCTTCCGCGGCAAGGCGCAGGAATGGTTCATAGTCGGCACGGTCGCCCGGCAAGCGGACGATATCGGCGGTCGTCCACACCGCACCACGGCAGAAAACCGGCTCGCCGTTGACGCGAAGCGCAAAATCGTCGCCGTCCGGCCCGCGCTCGACCTCGATGGAGCGGAAACCCGTCTTGCCGACAGGATGCTCGACACCATCCACGACGACCGAAAAATCATACAGCGCCGGCGATCCGTGCGTATGCGGCCACCAGGTTTCAACATCCTTCAAGCGCAGAATCGCCGAATAATGTTTGTCTCCCACCTTTTCGAATGGCTGATCGATCCCGCCGCAGCGAAGTGACAGGTCGGGATTGTCGACATCGGCATGCAGCGAAACGCTCAATCGTCCGGTGCCGTCGCCCTCGAGAACGGCTCGCACCGAAACATTGTCGATTGAAACGACATCGCGCCGAACAAGCGTAATCGGCCGCCACGGGCCCACCGCGTGAATTTCCGGGCACCAGCCGGGCATCCGTCCGAGCAGCGTCGTGCGAACGTTCTTCAATCCCTGCGGCGTTATCATCTGTGGCCGCCAGCGCGCGCGCGGCCCGCTCTCGGCCAGCCGAGGCGCCAGTGCTCGAAAGCAAAGCGCGAGTTCATCGCCACCGAGGAGCGTAACCGGGATCTCGTGCGCGGTGAACATGCTTTCCGACGACAGGATTTCCTGGCCATTGAGGAACACGTGGCAAAGTGTTGCCAGTCCCTCGAACCGCAGGATAGCATCACCGGGCTGGGCGTCGAACAGCCGGCAGATGTACCATGCATCCTCGCTATCAAGCGGGTGCGGGTTCTCCCCATCGAACAACCCGGCTTTCTCAAGTGCAGCAGCGACCGTCCCCGGAACCTCTGCGGCAATGACCTTGGCGGACAGTGGAATATCGTGAGGATTGAGGCAGGCGCCAGGTTCCGTGAGGATGAGGTTCCATCCTTCAGAAAGCCGGATCTCCTCCGCTCCGATGCTTGCCAACCTGCCTTGCATGCTCATGCCCTCGGCTTCACAGGCGCTCCGCGAGCGAAGCCATCATGGCATCCCATGCATCAACTGCGGGATCAAGTGCTGTCAGCAGCGGCTCATATTTCTTTCGCGTGACGGCCCGAGCGAGCTGAAACTGTACGGACTTTGCCACTTCCGAAATCCGGCGCGCCTGTTCGACCGCCTCCGAGAACTCATTTGCTGAAAGCCACGCCAGATGATCGCCCGCGAGTTCGAAGTTGGCGCCGAATTGCCGGAGCGTATTGAACGCATATTTGTGGAAGAAATAGAACGGCCGCTCGGCGACCTCTTCGACCTGCCTGGGAAAGACATTGGCGAAGGTGCGGATCGGATTAACCGAAGGGCGGCGATCGAAATGCCGCTTGAGCAGCTGCCGCGACGTTGCCCGAACGTGGTTCGGATCGCTCGGCGCCACGGGAAACTTTGCGAATTCCGTATAGGGCAGGAATGGCGGGGCGTCGTCCGCCAGATGAACCTGGAAAAGCCCGTCGAAATCTTCGCCTTCAAGCGCGAAGTAACCGCCGTTGTGGAAATACTCGATGCGCTTTCCGGCCACGTCGAGCCGATTGACGGCGACCGTGGTTTTACCGTGCTCCGTGCGATACGACGTCCCTTGCGTATCGGGCATGTAGAACGAATCCATCTCGACGAGGCATAGGCGCCCACGCTGGATCTGGACCTCGAGATGCCGTTCCACACGATCGAAAATCGCCAGTTCGGTGACACGAATGTCGTAAAGCGCCTCGAGGTCTTCCAGGGGAACCTTGAAGAACGTAAACTGGTCGCCTTCGAAATCCTGCGTCAGGGTAAACCCAAGCATCGCTTCGGGTGCGACATTCAGCGCGCTCAGTACTTCGATCCACAGATCGACATAGCAATTGGTTTCCGGCCACATGCGCTCGCTCGAATGCAGCGCATGCGAGACATAGGTCTCGGGGCGGATCCCCGGGAAAACGGATGCTGTCAAATCGCTTAGCCCCACAGCGCCTGCCGCACGGAGGCCGGCCATTCCTTCACATCCAGACCATGGTGATGGAACAGCGCCAGCGTGATGCGCTCAAGCCCGAAGCCGACGCAGGCGGTAAAGGCGACGCTGCCATCCTCAAGATTCAGCCCCCACTTCTGGCCGAATGAATCCTGATGGAAGTTGAAGCTCATGCAGGCTGTCGGATTGGCCGTCGATGTAATCGGGATCAAAAGCTCGAACTTCAGATTCTGGTCACGCTGGTTGTTGACCATCATCCTGCCGGCACGACCGAAGAACGGATCGTTGGCGACGTCGATGGTGACATCGAGGCCGACGAGCTTCATCATTTCAAGGCCGCGATCCATCCAGTTCTGGCGGAAATCGGTAACGTGCTTTTCCGTACCCATGCAGACATATTCGCGCATGCGGAACAGCTGTTGACGGGCGGGATCGCGCGACGGCTCATGGCGGAAGCAATAGGATTGCAGATCGAACAGCGCACCGTCCTTGGGCAGGTTGCCGCGGCGAGCGACCGTCGGATAGAGCGGATAGCAGGCGGCCGGCGTCAGCACGATTTCGGTCGCTTGCTGGCCCTTGGTCCAGTCGTCGCCGACTTCCATGCACTGCAGCAGGTTCATATGGTCGAGTTCATTGCCGCAGAAGCTGTGCACGGTGCCGGCGAGCTGCGGAAAGCTCTTCATGTAGCCGCTCTTCTCGAAGATGTCGCGGTTCATGCCTGGCGGAAAACGCATCGCTTCTGCGCCATCCGGGCCGCCGAACCGATCGATCAGACGCTCGAATGCCGCGATGACATCTTCAAACTGTCCGCTGCGGCCATAAAGGCCGTCAACACCGGTATCGATCAACAGGCCGGATTCAAAAAGCCTGTCCAGAAACGTCGTCTGCGCATCCATGTCATCACCCCAGTAAGCTAGTGTCCTGCTTGTGGACAAGAAGCATGCTCGACGTGTTGCCGAGAATGCGGTCGTTCGAGATCATGAGCTGCGCGGAATGAGCATCCCTGAGATGGCGTCCGACGCTGAACGGCGTACCGTTCTTGTATCCCATGATCCCGCAGATCAGCATGGCATGATTGATGATCTCGAGAATTGTTTCCGAAGACGCGATCTTCACGTTGTTCATCGCGACGGCGAAGCCCATCGATGACAGCTTATCAACGTCGATCTTGGCGTCCTCATAGGCCTTCAATCCGGCGACGACATTCGACCGCACCATCTGAAGCAGGTTGGAGACTTCCGCCAATCGAAGTGCGCCGGGCGGCGTCACGCCTGGCGATTTACGCGCAGCGGCCCTGACAAAAGCCTGGGCTCTTGCAACGGCGTCAACGGCGATACCGTACCAGACGCTGCTCCAGAGAAGATGTGACGATGCCAGCATGGATTGCGCAGCAATCTCCGCGAAGGGCTTCGGCAGGATTTGTTCGGCAGGCGCTTCGCCCTTGAACAGGAACCCGTCTGAACAAGTGCCCCGCATGCCGAGTGTGTTCCACACATGCGTTTTCTCGAGCGTATATTGTGTGTTGAGAAAGACCGTGAGAACCTGATCGGACGGTGCAGCGTCAGGATGTGCCCGCGATGTAATCATGATTGCGTCAGCATAGGATCCGTAGGAGATGACCGTCGCATCTTTCTCGAGACGGCAGATAGGTCCATCCACGACAATCGCGCAAATGCTGTTTCTCAGGTTACCGCCGATGCCGCCTTCGGTCGTGGCCGAGCCGATAAGCAGCTGTTCGCCCGCGACACGTCGCATGAAGTCGCGGTGCCAGTCGCTGGCGCCACCATGCTCGACGAGGCTGCACAGCTTGATATGGTGCATGGCAAAGACCATGGCCGCAGCCGCGCAGGACTGACCCAGCAGCGAGCATAGCTCGGCGATCTGCGCGATGGTCGCGCCTTCGCCACCAAACTCGGATGGAACCTGAATGCCGAGCAGTTTCTCGGCCTTCATCGCATCGACAGCCTCCTGAGGGAACCGCCCCTCAAAATCAACGGCGTCTGCGCACTTCGCCGCGATTGCGGCAACGCGAGCCACCCTGGCAGTCAGACTTTCTTCCGTGATTTTGACCGGGAAGTTCATTTAGGCAACTTTCCGGCTGTCCTTGATCTGATCGATCGTCTTGGCAATCGCCGAGACGCTGGCAAAAGACTTGCGATTGAGAAGGTTATCGGGAAATTCGATGTCGAAGGCCTCTTCGATCGCCAGCATCAGCTGAACAGACGCGAAGGACGTCAGGCCGGCGCCGTAAAGATCGGCATCATCCGCCACCTGATCAACCGGGATCGGGAGCTTTCCGAATTTGACCAAGAGTTCGCGGATTGTCGTATTCATTCTATAACATCTCCAAGATGATCATATCCCGAGGGCGAGCACGCCTCTTGCAATACAATATCCCTAATCTTGAAAACCCAAGATTCCCCTAAATGACGTAGTTAAAGTACGTTAATAACAACGAATATAAATTTAACAAAACCGAAACATTTCAGAAAAAATATAGCAATAGCAATTACTTATGCAGCATTTGCCGACAGCCGCATTCCTGGCGTGTGGCAAATTGTCCAAGATTAGTACGCCTTCTAGCACCCTTTCGCGTTATTCGGCGGGCGGATACCGATGTTCGCCACCGCGGTAATCGGAAACCAGATGGGATCCTTCGTCGACCTGGCGAATTGCCCGCTCGCCGATATCCGCCTTGCCGTAGCCGCCTGGTATATCAAGAATATAAGTCGGCTGGCACATGCCCGAAATACGGCCCCGCAACGCGGATACAATCTTCTGCCCCTCCTCGATCGTCAGCCGGAAATGGCTGGTTCCGGGCGCGAGGTCGGGATGATGCAGATAATACGGCTTAATACGCGTCTCGACAAAGGCTTTCATCAAATCCGCAAGTATAGCCGGATCATCATTTATACCCTTGAGCAGTACAGACTGGCTCAGCATGACGATGCCTGCGTCCACCAAGCGGGCGCATGCGCTGCGGGCGTCCGCACTGAGCTCACGCGGGTGATTGGCGTGCAATGCCACGTAAACGGTCTTTCCGCTCGCTTTCAGCGCATCGATCAGCGCAGCATCCACTTTGTGGGGATCCACGACCGGAACCCGCGTGTGGAACCGAACGATCTTGACGTGTTCGATCGATACCAGTTCGCCAAGGATTTCCTTGAGGCGCCGCGGCGACAGAACCAGCGGATCACCCCCCGTGAGAATGACTTCCCATATCTCGCTATGTTCCCGGATATAATCGAACGCGGCCTTCATGGCGCTGCTATCGAGCGTTCCCAAACCCTGCGGCCCCACCATCTCGCGGCGAAAACAGAAGCGGCAGTAGACGGGGCACACATGAACCGCTTTCAGCAGCACCCGGTCCGGATATCGGTGAACGATACCCTCGACCGGGCTGTGCGCATGATCGCCGATCGGGTCAGCCCGCTCCTCGGCAGTCACCACGAGTTCGGCCGCATCCGGCACGAACTGGCGAGCGATCGGATCAGCGGGATCGTCGCGGTTGATCAGCTTCACCACGTCAGCCGTCAGCGCAATGGCATAGCGCGCCGCGACCTCAGTCAATGCGGCCCGATCGCGTTCCGCAATCAGTCCGGCATCGCCCAGATCGTCAACGCTCTTGATGGGCCTGACAATATTCACCGCCCGTACTCCGCTACCGGCGCCCACAACACCTGATCGATCCGGGAGGCACCAGTCGCGAGCATCACCAACCGATCGAAGCCCAAGGCTATACCGCTTGCCTCCGGCATGATTGAAAGGGCGTCCAGAAAATCCTCATCGATAGGATAGACCTCACCGTAGATACGCGCCTTCTCCGCCATTTCAATCTCGAAACGGCGGCGTTGCTCGACGGGATTGGTCAATTCGCCAAAGCCATTTGCGAGCTCCACGCCGCAGGCATAGACCTCGAAGCGCTCGGCCACACGAGGATCGCGTGCCGATGGTCGCGCAAGTGCTGCCTCGCAAACCGGATATTCGTCAAGAATGGTGACTTGGCCAAAACCGAGATGTGGCTCCACCTTTTCGACCAGGGCGCGGCTGAAGAGGTCGGCCCAGCCATCGTCTTCAGCGACACGCATGCCCACACGACGGACCTCCGCTGCGAGATGGTCGCGGTCGGTCGATCCATCGGCGCAGACTGAGGCGAGAAGGTCGATGTCCGCGTGTTGCCTGAAAGCGTCCGCCACGCTGATCCGTACCGGGCCGTTGAACGGATCGCACTCTCTACCTCTATAAAAGAGCTTTGCGGTCTTTGTCGTCTCCGCCGCCAGCGCAAGGATCCGCACGCAGTCCATCATGAGGCTCTCGTAGCTTTCACCGGCGCGATACCATTCAAGCATCGTAAATTCTGGATGATGCAGCGGTCCTCGCTCGCGATTGCGGTAGACGTGGGCAAAGCACGCGATGCGCTCCTCGCCGGCTGCGAGCAACTTCTTGCAGGCGAACTCAGGCGAGGTGTGCAGATAGAAGGGCGCCGCCTGGCCGTCTGTCGTCAATGCCTGCGTGGCAAAGGCGTGGAGGTGCGCTTCATTGCCGGGCGACACCTGCAGTGTGGCCGTGTCCACCTCGATGAAATCCTCGCGCGCAAGATAGCCACGCAACGCCGCCTGAATTGCATTTCTGCCAAGCAGGAACGGTCGGCGATCAGCATGAACGCTTGGCGTCCACCACGGAGATGCTTTGGCGATTGAGGGTTTCATACGATTGGGTCTCAGCCGGATGGACCAACGCGAGGGCTGGCTATTTGCCGGATTTTAGGTTAGTTGCGCCCCCAAAGAACAATCAATTGCGTCTTCGGGGCCATACGAACAGTCCTCTACGACGCCAAAAGCCGAGTTACAAGGAAGTCTTATGGTCAAGGTTATCGCCTCTTCTGTCCGCAAGGGCAACGTTCTTGATGTGGACGGCAAGCTCTACGTCGTTCTGACGGCGCAGAACTTTCACCCCGGCAAGGGCACGCCGGTCACCCAGGTCGACATGCGCCGCATCGTCGATGGCGTGAAGGTTTCCGAACGCTGGCGCACCACCGAACAGGTCGAGCGCGCCTTCGTCGAGGACGTCAATCACCAGTTCCTTTATGAAGACGGCGAAGGCTTCCACTTCATGAACCCGGAGAGCTATGATCAGGTCGTCGTCGACGTCGAAACCATGGGCGACCAGAAGGCCTACCTCCAGGAAGGCATGACCTGCATTCTCTCCATGCACGAAGGCATCGCGCTGGCACTCGAACTACCGCGCCACGTCACGCTCGAGATCACCGAGACGGAACCGGTCGTCAAGGGCCAGACTGCCTCGTCCTCCTACAAGCCGGCCATGCTGTCGAACGGCATCCGCACCCTGGTACCGCCGCACATCAACGCCGGTACCCGCGTCGTTATCGCAACGGAAGACAACTCCTACGTCGAGCGCGCCAAGGACTGATTTTCATTAGATCGCAATCCAGGAGAAGCCGCGTTATCTCTAACGCGGCTTTTCTATTTGCAGCCCACCAGACGAAAAAAAGCGCCAGCAATGCCGGCGCTTTTTTATTGTCAGGCAGCGCGCGGCGACCGAGAGGTAACCGCGCAGCTCAGCCTTAGTAGTAGTTGCGCGGGCAACGTGCCTCGTAACGGCGACCGTACCTGTCGCGGTATACGCAGTAGCCGCGGTTTTCAGTCGAGCGGCCGATCAAGGCGCCAACGAGACCACCAGCGACGGCGCCAACGGCGGCACCACCCCAGCTGTGGCTGACGGCACCACCGATGACGGCACCGGTACCAGCGCCAATGGCCGTACCCTGTTCGGTCGGCGTGCAAGCTGCAAGTGCGCCAACCAATGCGCCAATGAGAACAATCTTCTTCATCATGACATAGATCTCCCAGGTTTTTTTCGGGCGCCTAGATGCGTCCCATCAGCAGAAGAATAATAATAATTACAAGAACTAGCCCCAAACCACCCGAAGGTCCATAGCCCCAAGCGCGGCTGTAACCCCAATTTGGTAGGGCGCCGATCAAAAGCAGAATAAGGATAATGAGAAGTATGGTTCCGAGCATGTTTCGTGGCCTCAGCGAATTTCGAGTTTCAATGAACATGAAACACGCTTGTCACATTTTTGTTCCCGACCACCTTCTGCGCATCAAAGCGGTATCCGGGACGCCGCCAATTCTTAACGGTGACGACCCGAATTGTAGGGGAAGGACCATTCTTGCACATAATCATATGGTTAAAAAACAGTTTAAATACAATATGTTGCCGTGAACAAATGCCGAAAACGCGAAAGTCGCTGATTCGTCGTCCGTTTGTTCCGTTTTTGATCAAGACGTTAATCGCAACGCGGAAAACACCGCCGTTTGCCCCGCACACCGGTAAAAACCGAGCCAAGGCCGAATCAGCATTGACATGGCTCGGCGACGCTTGAACACCCGCAATACGAGAATCCTGAGATTCAGCATCTTGTGGAAAAAAGTGATTCAAAATCAATACTTAGCCGTGAACAAACACTGAATCATCGGGAGTCATCGATTCGTCGCTGATTCGTTCTCAAGCTGTTCCGAATCGGAATGCGCGCATTCTGCAAGCTATTCGCGCATCCATTCAGGACATCAAATTCAAAGTCGGCCCTTGCGTTTGGGTGGCTGGCTGTCCATGTGTGGTGTGCTTCAGAGAGGAGCTGAACGACCCTCGGGACATCCCGCTTACCTTCAGGACCAAGAAACTGACATCGCAGCCCATGATATTGTCCGGGCGCGGCGTGACCGCGGTGCTCGGACCCACCAATACCGGCAAGACGCATTATGCCATTGAACGCATGGTCGCCCATGGCACCGGCGTCATCGGCCTGCCGCTGCGGCTGCTGGCTCGCGAGGTCTATACGCGTGTCGTTGAAAAGGTCGGCGCGCAGAACGTCGCCTTGGTGACCGGCGAAGAAAAGATATCGCCTCCCAATGCACGATTTTCCGTCTGTACGGTCGAGGCCATGCCGCGCGAGACGAAAGCAGCCTTCGTTGCCATCGATGAAGTGCAGCTTGCGGGTGACCTGGAACGCGGCCACATCTTCACGGATCGCATTCTTCATCTGCGCGGCCGTGACGAAACGTTGCTGCTTGGCGCCGGCACCATGCGCCCCATCCTGCAGCAACTCCTCCCCGGCATCACCGTTGTCGAGCGACCGCGCCTCTCGCACTTGTTCTACGCCGGCCAGAAGAAAATCACGCGCCTGCCCCAGCGTTCGGCCATCGTCGCCTTTTCGGCCGACGAGGTCTATGCGATCGCCGAGCTCATTCGGCGCCAGCGCGGCGGTGCGGCAGTTGTTCTCGGCGCGCTCAGCCCGCGAACGCGCAACGCCCAGGTCGCCCTCTACCAGGCCGGTGATGTCGAATATCTCGTTGCGACCGATGCCATCGGCATGGGCCTCAATCTAGATGTCGATCACGTGGCCTTCGCGCAGGACCGCAAATTCGACGGCTACCAGTTCCGCAATCTCAACCCAGCCGAGCTTGGCCAGATCGCGGGCCGCGCCGGGCGCCATGTGCGTGACGGTACCTTTGGCGTCACCGGACAGGTCGAGCCTTTCGACGACGAGGTCGTCAACCGGATCGAGTCTCACGAATTCGACAACGTCAAGGTGCTGCAATGGCGCACCAAGGACCTCGATTTCGCCTCGATCCAGAGATTGCGGACCAGCCTCGAGACCGCGCCGCGCGTATCAGGGCTGACGCGCGCGCTCCCGTCTGTCGACCAGCAGGCATTGGAGCAGCTATCGCGCTATCCCGAAATCACCGACCTTGCCAC
Source organism: Hyphomicrobiales bacterium (assembly GCA_900489925.1). Lineage (GTDB taxonomy): Bacteria > Pseudomonadota > Alphaproteobacteria > Rhizobiales > Rhizobiaceae > Rhizobium. The sequence continues at coordinate 281,385 of UEHQ01000009.1, forward strand.
CACGCCCGAACGCGTGGAAAAGTTGTGGGAAGCCTGTGCCCTACCCGACTATCGTCGCATTACACCGGCACAACATGCCGATCTTATATCCACCCTCTTTTCGGATCTTGTGCGCTATGGCACGGTAAACGAGAACTTCCTTGCCGAGCAGGTGCATCGCGCTGACCGAACAGACGGTGAAATTGACACGCTTTCGGCGCGAATCGCGCAGATAAGAACGTGGACCTATGTGTCGAATCGGCCTGGTTGGCTTGCTGATCCGACACACTGGCAGGAAAAGACGCGGGAAATCGAAGATCGATTGTCCGATGCGTTACATGAAAGGTTGACGAAACGCTTTGTTGATCGCAGGACATCTGTGCTCATGAAGCGCCTGAGAGAGAATGCGATGCTGGAAGCAGAAATCAGTGTAAATGGCGATGTCTTCGTTGAAGGACATCATGTGGGACAATTGTCGGGATTCCGGTTCACGCCTGTTTCGGGAGCGGATGGACCAGACGCCAAGGCAGTTCAGACTGCTTCGCAAAAGGCGCTTGCTCTTGAATTCGAGGCGCGCGCCGCGCGTCTGCATGCGGCTGGCAACGGCGATCTGGCAATCAGCTCGGATGGCTTGATCCGTTGGCTCGGCGACCCTGTTGCGCGCCTGGCGGGTAGCGATCACATCATGCGTCCGCGCGTTCTGCTGCTTGCCGACGAGCAGCTGACGGGCAACGCTCGTGATCACGTGGCTGCTCGCATCGAGCGCTTTGTGAACCATCACATCAGCACGGCCCTGAAGCCGCTGGACGATCTTTCGCGTGCCGAGGACCTGCAGGGCCTGGCAAAGGGCCTCGCTTTCCAGCTGGTCGAAAATCTCGGCGTTCTATTCCGTCGCGACGTTACAGAAGAAGTGAAGTCGCTGGATCAGGATGCGCGCGCATCGATGCGCCGCTATGGCGTTCGTTTTGGCGCCTACCACATCTTCGTTCCTGCGCTGCTGAAGCCGGCGCCGGCCGAGCTCATCACCCTCCTCTGGGCGCTGAAGAACGACGGTCTCGACAAGCCGGGCTACGGCGACCTCATTCCGGTTCTGGCCGCAGGCCGCACCTCGGTTGTCACCGACCCTGGTTTCGAACGCACCTTCTACAAGCTTGCCGGCTTCCGCTTCCTCGGAAAGCGTGCGGTGAGAATCGATATCCTCGAGCGTTTGGCCGACATCATTCGTCCGCTGCTGCAGTGGAAGCCTGGTCAGCCCAACCGTCCGGAAGGCGCCTACGACGGCCGGCGGTTTACGACGACGACTGCGATGCTCTCCATTCTCGGTGCAACGCTCGACGACATGGAAGAAATCCTGAAGGGACTTGGCTACCGCGCTGACGCCGTCAAGGCCGAGGAAGCAGCTGCCTATCTCTCCACCCAGAATGCTTCGTCCACGCCACCGTCCGATAGCGCGACGGAAGACGCAGCTGACAAGGCTGATCACGACGACGCGGACAGCGCTGCGGAAGAACCCGCCGCCGAAGCCGGTGCAACGGAGGCTGTTGCCACGCAACAAGACGCCGCCGAGGCAACCGACGCTGCCGAGACCGAAGAACCGAAGCCTGTTCTCCTTTGGCGCCTCGGTGGTCGCAACGACAATCAGCGCCAGCCGCGCAATCACGGCGAGCGTCGTGGTGGTCAGGGTCAGGAACGCGCCCAGGGCCAGCGTCGCCAGGGTGGCGAGGGCCGAGAAGGCGGTGAAAACCGTGACGGCAACCGCCAGCACCGCGGCAAGGATGGCGGGAAGCCGCAGGGACGCGGTGATCGCAACGAGCAGCGCGGCGATCGCCAGGACCGTGGCGACCGCAAAGACAGAAACAACAATCGCGGCGGCCCGCAGCCGCTGCGCTTCGAGGCAAAGCCGCCACGCAAGGAAAAGCCGATCGATCCGGATTCTCCTTTCGCCAAGCTCGCTGCCTTGAAGGAGCAAATGAAGAAGTAACCGATGAGCGGAGAAAGACAGCCATCCGGCGATTCGCGACAGCGCATCGACAAGTGGCTGTTTTTCACGCGCATGGTGAAATCGCGCTCGCTGGCGCAAAGCCACATCCAGGCGGGCCACGTGCGCGTCAATGGCGACCGCGTCGCCCAGCCCAGCCACGTGATAAAGATCGGCGACAAGGTGGAAATCGCGCTTGAACGGCGCGATCTCGTCCTTGTCGTCAAGGCGGCCGGAGATCGGCGCGGCCCCTATGAAGAGGCCAGACTCCTATATGAGGATCAGACGCCACCTCCGGACGAGACGAAACGACTTTCTCTGTATGAGCAGGCGACGCGCGCGATTGGCGCCGGAAGGCCGACGAAAAAAGAGCGCAGAGCAATCGACAGGCTAATGTCCGACGACGATTAGAAAACTGTCTCTCAACGGCCCCGTTTTGCGATCGGTTTATTCTTGAAATCCGACATCAGAACCGATACTTCACATTCGACTTGCCGGATTACGTGAGGCTTCGAACAGTTGTCCACGCCCCAATCCGGCCAGGGGAAAGGCGCGACGTTCCAGGTTGCCCGCCCCACTGCGTGGAAATCCTGGAGTTCTTCATGACCTATGTCGTGACCGACAACTGCATTCGCTGCAAATACACGGACTGCGTTGAAGTGTGCCCCGTAGACTGCTTCTATGAAGGCGAAAACTTCCTTGTCATTCATCCTGATGAGTGCATCGATTGTGGCGTCTGCGAGCCTGAATGTCCCGCCGAGGCGATCAAGCCGGATACCGAGCCGGGCCTCGACAAGTGGCTGAAGATCAATGCCGAGTTCGCAAGCATCTGGCCGAACATCACCGTCAAGAAGGACGCGATGCCGGAGGCCAAGGAGCTGGACGGCGAGACCGGAAAGTTCGAAAAGTACTTCTCGGAAAAGCCCGGCGCCGGCGACTGATCGACCGGCGAACCCGCCGATCAAAAAAGTGCGGGATGCGTCCACTGATGCACAGGAAATTGCTTGAATCATATGGGTGACATGTGTTGCCTGCATGACTCAGGCTCAGTAAATTATTGATTTCCTCATATTTTTGTGGTAGCTTTACAACACTGATCCATTTGCGGCATTTTGCGTGCCCAAAACCACCACGAAAGCAAAACAAATCCACACGCGGTTTCCGTGACATATCAACGCCTTGAGCTGTGAGGTCCCGAAATCGTGCGCGTGATTGTGTTTGTTTCCGTTCGGTCGGAACAGAAGCAAAGTCACCCGACGGGTTGCACCGTCTAACCCGGGCCTGACTGACCCGGCTCCGGCCGCCGCCGGAAGCGTAACAGGGAGTTTTTGAATAGAATGACGACCCAGCAGAAAAAGCCTTCTTCCGCACGTCACGGCTTCAAGACCGGTGAATCGATCGTGTACCCCGCACATGGCGTCGGTACCATCACCGCTATCGAAGAGCAAGAAGTTGCAGGCATGAAGCTCGAACTTTTCGTTATCGATTTCGAGAAGGACAAAATGCGCCTGAAGGTGCCGGTCGCGAAGGCCATGAGCATCGGTATGCGCAAGCTCTCGGAAACCGATTTTGTTGATCGGGCACTGAAGGTTGTGCAGGGCAAGGCGCGCGTAAAGCGTACGATGTGGTCCCGTCGCGCTCAGGAGTATGACGCCAAGATCAATTCCGGCGACCTTATCTCTATCGCTGAAGTCGTGCGCGACCTCTACCGTGCCGAAAACCAGCCGGAACAGTCTTATTCCGAACGTCAGCTTTACGAAGCTGCGCTTGACCGTATGGCTCGCGAAATCGCTGCCGTAAACAAGATGTCGGAAACCGAAGCCGTTCGCCTCGTTGAGACCAACCTGAACAAGGGTCCCAAGCGCGGCAAGGCGATTGAAGAAGACGAATCTCAGGACGAAGCTGCCTAAACAGCGGCCCGCTTCCCCTATCAAAAACCCGGCCTTCGAGCCGGGTTTTTTTTGGAACTTTTTCCAGCCTCGCGCGTTATCGAATTGCTGTTGCGAATGTCTGCGGGGCTATCACCCTGATCGAACGTTCGCTTTTGGGTCTACGTTCGATGAGGAGTGGATTATGCGTTCCACAATTTGCCAGATCGGCAACGTGACAAGACTGATCTCTCTTCGCCGGATTTCCGACGCATAACGTTAAAGTAGGGCCTCCTGCTGAAACGTCCAGAGTTCGGGGCCTTCATATCTTCAAGCCAAGATTTTGATCTGGGTGCAACGCCCGGAATTGAACATTGTTTGCCCCGTCGAGGGCCCAAGCGTAAGTTCAGGAGATCGATATGAAGAACATGTCTGCAGACCGGCGCATGATCAAAATTGCCATGGCGGCGCCCTATCTTGCCCGAGAAGAAGAACATGACCTGGCTGTCCGCTGGAAGCACAACGAGGATCGCGGCGCGCGCAACCAGATCGCAATGGCGCACATGCGCCTAGTTATCTCGATGGCAGCGAAGTTCCGCAATTTCGGACTCCCGATGAGTGACCTCGTGCAGGAAGGCTATGTCGGTCTGCTCGAAGCAGCCGCCCGCTTCGAACCCGAACGTGACGTTCGCTTTTCGACTTATGCAAGCTGGTGGATCCGCGCCTCGATACAGGATTACATCCTCCGCAACTGGTCCATCGTTCGCGGGGGGACGAGCTCCGCGCAAAAGGCGCTCTTCTTCAATTTGCGGCGCCTGCGCGCGAAGCTCGCAAAGGGCGATACGCAGCTGACCCTGCAATCCATCCATCAGGAGATCGCCGGTGCCCTCGGCGTGAGCCTTGCGGACGTTCAGACCATGGATGCCCGGCTTTCAAGCAACGACGCGTCGCTCCAGGCCCCCTCGGTCTCCGGTGACGCGGATAGTGCCGAGAAGATGGACTTCCTTGTCAGCGACGAGCCGCTCCCGGACGAACAGGTGACAAACATGATCGATGGCGAACGTCGTCGCGTCTGGCTCGCATCAGCCCTGACACGCCTGAACGAGCGCGAGATGAAGATCATCAGTGCCCGCCGGCTGGCGGAAGACGGCGCCACGCTGGAAGAACTCGGTGCCGATCTCGGCATCTCCAAGGAACGCGTTCGGCAAATCGAGAGCCGGGCTATGGAAAAGCTTCGGTCGGCCCTCGTGAGCGCCGATCCCTATATGGCCGCATCGGTCTGACAGAATTACTCCCCCAGTGATGCAACTGGCCCGGCGCAAGCCGGGCCTTCTTTTTATTCCGAGATGATTTTCACGCGATCGCCGACAGCCACCGACGCACCCGTCGGAAGCGCATTGATGAGCTTGAAGAGATCGAGCTTGCGATCCGTACCCATCATCCGCGAAGCGAGCGTGGTGATGTTCTCGCCCGGGCGGACGGTGACGACGCGAATCCGCAGCGGCTTCAGGGAGGCTGCTTCTTCGGGCGTCATGCGCCGGAAGCTTGCTCTCAGCACATCGGCCGTCTGCTGCAGGCTCGGGCTGCCCTTCGGCACTGCAGTCAGGAAGCGGAATATCTGCGATTTGTTGCGAATGACCGTAACGTCGAAGTCCCAGCGATCGGCACTGGCCCTTGCGGTCGCCGCTTCCATGCCGTTGACCGTGATCTGCTGGATCGTCGAAGGATCAAGGCCGGTCACCCAACCACTCGAGATATAGTTGGTCAGCGACTGGTTCTCGTTGTCAGCAACGCCATCGAAGCGGATCGCAACATCGTGGGGGCCCGTTGCCATCACCGCTTCGACCTTGTTGTCGATCTTGAAGTCGGGCGGCACGTCGAAGCGAATGCCAAGGCCACCGTGCAGGAAGGTCTGGCCGCGGACATAGCCTTCCTCGGGGCTGTCGCCATAGAGAAGCCCGTCAATTCCATCGAGATAGTAGTCGCGGCCTGTGTCGCCGACCTTGCCTTCCTGGCCAAAGGCGCGAGCATGGTCACGCGCCAGCTCGATACGCTGAGCAGAGTTCGGGTGGCTCGACAGGAAGTCGAGGCTCTGGTCGGCATCCGGATCGACAGACATGAAGCGGCTATATCCCGCCATCGCGTCAAGGAAGCGCGCGGCCGCATAGGGGTCGTAGCCCGCCTCGCCGAGCATCCGCACACCGATCACGTCAGCCTGTAGCTCCTGCTGCCGTGAGAAGGCCGCAAGACGCAGCTTGCCGCGTGCCAGCGCCTGTTTGCCGGCAATGTCGCTCGACAGAACTTCCGCGACAACGCGGCTGGCGATGACCTCGGCTTCCTCCCGCTTCTGGCGTTCGATGCCATGATTGGCGGTGACGTGGCCCATTTCGTGGGACAGAACCGCTGCCACTTCCGAGGCGTCATTGGCGAGCGCCAGCAGGCCACGGGTCACATAGAGATAGCCGCCCGGCAGCGCGAACGCGTTGATCGCCGGGGAATTCAAGATCGTGATGCGATACGACTGGCTCGGATTTTCCGACACGGCAGTCAACGCACCGGCGATGCGCGCAACCAGACGCTCAGTCTTCGCATCCTTGTATTCACCGCCATAGCTTGCAACGATACGGGGATGTTCACGAGCACCCATGGCAGCGCGAGGATCGTTCTTCTGCACCTCGTCGACGATCTGCGGATTTGAGGACGGGCCGACGCTCGGTTGATAGGATTGTTCCAAGGCGGACTGGCAGCCGTAGAGCGCAATGCTCGCCAGGGAGACAAGCGACAGCCTTCGGACCCAACGGCACGTTGCAAAGAACACATCACTGGAGGGCGCGGGCCGTTTCCACGTCGTCATGCTGTGCAGGCGGGCTCTCCAAGTCATCGTTCTTGTCGGTCGGTTCTTGGCGAACCGGCCGTCTTCATCAAGGGTCAACAGGCGTCCGTCCCCGCTTCTGCAATGCACAATCGAGGACGTAAGTCTTTGCTGTAACTGATTTCCGCATCGGTTGCATAGCGAGACTCTGCTTAAATGTAGCGCCGTTGTATTTTAGCAAGCGTAACGTGGTTAAGGAGTTGCTTGGGTCGCTTGAAATTATGGCGAAAGTGCCGTTGCACAGTCCAGATTCGTCAGTTGTCGAGAAATTGACGCAAACCTCGATGCCCCTCATGGCTCAGAAACGGGCCAATCGGGGCCGCCACTGCAATACGGCCACGATCGATGAAGACTGCATAGTCTGCAATGCGACGAACCTCGTCGGGATCGTGCGAGACGATGATGACCGTATTCGCCGTTTCCTTGTGCATGTCGAGAAGCAATGCAGCCATCTCGTTGCGCAAGCCGGGATCGAGCGCTGCAAACGGTTCGTCAAGCAGGAGCACAGGTCGCTTTCTCACAAGCGCACGGGCGAAGGCAACGCGCTGGCGTTCCCCACCCGACAGCGTTGCCGGCATGCGCCCCTCAAAACCGGCAAGCCCGACTTTCTCAAGGGCTGCAGTGATCGACAGCCGATCGGACTGAGAGAGTTTCATCCCAGGATCAACGCCCAGCCCAACATTGGTGAAGACATCGAGATGAGCAAAGAGATTGTTGTCCTGAAAGACCAATGAAACAGGTCGCTTCGCCGGATGCTGATGGCTGACATCCATCCCCGCGATGAAGACGCTCCCTTGCGCCGGCACGTCGAAACCGGCCAGGAGATTGAGAAAGGTCGATTTTCCAGCGCCCGAAGCACCAGTCACCGCGATCACCGCTACGGCTGGAAGCTTGCAATCGAAAAGGAAATCATGCCCGCCAAGCGTCAGCGTGACATTCCGCATTTCAACCCCATCAGCCATGCAAGGCGACCTCCCGTCGCGGCGGTTGGCCCACCGTGCCGGCGATCGTCAGCAGCAGGCAGACAATACCGAGGATCAGCGCCAATCCATCCGCATCATTCGTTCGGTAACTCCCCATCCTGCTATAGACCAGCCACGGCAGCGTCACGAAGCTATCCGAGCCAAACAGGGCGACGGCACCCAGATCACCAAGCGCCAGCGCCATCGCGAACGACAGGGCCGTGAAGATAGGCCTACGCAGCGCCGGCCAATCGACGAGGCGAAGGCGCGAAGAGCCGGAAATACCAAGGCTCGCGCTCAAGCGCTGCGTCCGCCTCTGATGAATGGCATAGGCGGGCTCAAGCACCCGCATGACGAACGGCAAGGCCATCAGCGCATTGATCGCGACAACGAGTACAGGCGCGTAAGCCGCGGCGTCGCCGATGGTGCGCAGCGCCATGAACCAACCAGTGGCAAGGACGATCGGCGGAACAAGGAGAACCAGCGATGAAGCGCCACCCATCGCTGCAAAGAAAGAGCGAACGACACGGTCCTGCGTGCCCGCCGAGGCGATCGTATGGCGTGCGCGCACGAGGGCGCAAGCAAGAGCCAGCGATATCAGGGCGGCGGAAACCGACATCGCGGCGCTCGTCGCAACCGAACGCCAAAAGATCGGCTCAGCCAGAAGCTTCACCAGATCGGCACGCAAACCGGCCACGATCACCGACACAAGCGGCAGCCCCAGGAATAGCGTAGCGAGGAGAACCGAACCACCATCGGCCAGCCGCGCGCTGGGCGACGCCCCGTCCGGTCGTTTGATCGTCTTGCCGGCCGTCAATCCATCGTCGCCGGTTGCAGGAAGGAGCGCCAATGCCCCGAGCACGACAACGGTCAATGCAATCTGCAACAACGAAAGCGCAACCGCCCGCGGCGGATCGAAATCGAACCGGAGAGACTGATAGATCGCGACTTCTATGGTGGTCGCAGCCGGTCCGCCACCGAGCGTCAGTACCAGGGTGAAACTGGTGGCACACAGCATGAAAATGAGACCGGCGACGCCTGGAATGACCGAACGCAGGACCGGCCATTCGACAAACCGGAAAATCGAACCCCGCCGCATGCCGAGACTGCTCGCCATCAGCCAATACTCTCCTGGCACGCGCTCGAGCGCAGCCAGCATGAGCCGGGCGGCCAGCGGCAGATTGAAAAAGACGTGGGCGAGCAGGATACCGGACAAGCCGTAGATGCTAATCGGCTCCGCAAGACCAATCTCGGTGAGCACCCAGTTCAAGACACCTTGCCGACCCCAGATGCCGATCAGACCCAGCGCGCCGATCAGGACAGGCAAGCCCATTGGCACCGCGAGAAGACGAATGACCCAGATCCGGCCGGGAAAGCGCGGCTGGCGCGCCAACGCTTGCGCCAGCGGAATGGCGAAGACGATCGACAGAGCGGTCGACAGGACCGCTTGCAGCAATGTGAAACGAACAACTCTCAGAACGTAGGGGTCGAACAGCACCTCGGATATTGCCAATGGGCCGCTCGCCGCCAGCAAGGCCAATGTCGCCAGGCTGACGAAAAAAACGATAGCGGCGAGGCTCACTGCCCCGCCGGTCATCGCCCACCGCTTCTCAGCCGTGGTTTGCAGCATCAGTTCATGCTCATGGCGGCCAGCCACTCATCGATCCAGGCCTTGCGGTTTTTCGCCACCTCATCCGAGCTCATGAGGAAAGTCTTCGACGGGTTGACGAGCTTACCGAAGGCATCCGGTAGCGGCTGAGATGTCGCGGACACCGGCATCATCCAGTTGTTGGTCGGGATCGTATCCTGAAAGCCGGGCGTGACCATGAACTTCAGAAAATCACGGGCAAGGTCCTTGTCCGGCGCGTTCTTCAGCAGGCCGGCAACCTCAATCTGGATATAGTGCCCCTCGGAGAAAGCAGCAGCCTGATAGCGATCAGTGTTTTCCGCCACCATGTGGTACGCCGGCGAAGTCGTATAGGACAGGACCATGGGTGCCTCACCCTTGGTGAAGAGGCCATAGGCTTCCGACCAGCCAGGCGTCACCGTGAGGACGCGGCTCTTCAACTTCGCCCAGGCTTCCGGGGCCTTGTCGCCATAAATGGACTTCACCCAGAGCAGCAGACCGAGGCCCGGCGTCGACGTCCGTGGATCTTCGATCACGATTTTCTGCGACGGATCGCCTTCGACCAGATCCTTCATGCTCTGCGGCGGGTTCTTGATCGTCTGCGTGTCGTAGATCACGGCGAAATGGCCGTAGTCGTAAGGGACGAACACGTCGTCCTTATAGTCGCCGGGGACCTTGAGCGCGCTGGTATCGACACCGCTCGCATCAAACAGCCCCGTCGCCTTGGCCTCAGCGACAAGATTGGTGTCCAGACCGAGCACGACGTCGGCCTTGGTACCTGCACCCTCGAGCTTGAGGCGCGAAAGAAGGGCAACGCCGTCCGCGACGCTCACGAAATTGATCGTGCAATCGCAGGCCTTTTCAAAGGCTTCCTTCACCTTGGGGCCGGGTCCCCATTCTGAGGTGAAGCTCTCATAGGTGTAGATGGTCAGCGTCTTGCCGGCCGCGCTCGCATCTGCCGCCGATACGGCGAGAAATGCCGGCAAGGCGACAAGAAGCACGCGGGTCTTGGTGATAAAATTCAACATGGCACCTCTCCTCTTGGTGTACGCACATGAAGGGGAATGGGCGGTGCCTGGTGTCACGCGTCTAATCCCTCCGCCGGTGTTAGCCGGATCAGGTTCCGCGGGTTAGCGCTTTACGCGCCTCTCAGCCGTGCGTCGGACAGACACAGGGGCACCCCGTTAGAGCGAGAAGAGATGTACCGTCGTAATCCGTTTATGACAAGAGGCGGCATGACCCGCCTCAAGCTGATTATTCTGCCGCTTCGGCGGCCGGTTTCGGCTGCTTGACTTCACCAGCGCGCGGCAATTGAACAGGCTTCAGCATCAACGCTGCGGCAAGACCGATCAGTGCAATCACGCAGGATGTCATGAACAGCGGCGTAAACGCGCCGGCATAAGCATCGGCAACCGCCTGGCGGGTGGCCTCCGGCAGAGCCGCCATCATCTTCGGTGTCAACTGCTCAATGTCGGCAATGCCGGAAATGGACGTGCCATGCTTGCCAAGCTGCGAGGCGACGATTGCTCCGTAGATGGAAATCGCGATCGATGCCCCACCCATGCGCGAGAGTGTCACGGAGCCCGTTGCGGCGCCGACATCGCGCGCGGGAGCCGCATTTTGAACGCCGATCACCGGCACTTGCTGCGCGAGACCAACGCCCAATCCATGGAATGCCATGATCGCACCGATCACGAACACCGGCGTTCCAGCATGCACCTGCGTCAGCATCGCAAATGCAAGTGCGCTACAGGCGAGGCTTGCGACCGCAAAAGGCTTGTAGCGTCCCGTTGCAGCGATGATCCGTCCGGCAGACAACGAACCACAGACGATGCCACCCGTAAGCAATACGAACAGGCCGCCGGCACTCGACGGGGAAAGACCTGTGGTCGTTTGCAGGAAGAGGGCAAAATAGTTGACCATGCCGATGCCGATCGCGCCGCTCATGATCGACATGACAAGCATCAGCCCGAAGGTCGAATTGCGAAACAGCTGCAGCGGAATGATCGGCTCGGCCGCGCGGCGCTCGACGAGTACCCACAGCACCGCACACAGGACGCCGACGGCAATGATCGAAAGAGCAGGCACGGAGACGAGGGAGCCAAAGAGTTCGCTGCTATCGGCGGCAAGCACGACACTCGTGGTCGTCAGGGCGAGCAGGAGAGCACCGGCATAATCGATCTTGGGGCGGCGATGCGGCTTGCGATAGGGCAGCATGAAGATAAGCCCGGCAAATACGACAACACCGATCGGCACGTTGACGAGAAATATCGAACGCCAGCCGAACAGGTCGCTCATCGCACCGCCAAGTACCGGGCCGATCGCGCCTGATGCCATCAGCACGAGGCTGGAATAGCTCTGGTAGCGGGCGCGCTCTCGCGGCTCGAACAGATCCGCGTTCACCGCAAAGATCGACACCATGATGCCACCGCCGCCCAACCCCTGGAGAACGCGCGCAGCAATCAGCGTATTCATGGAGACGGCCAGTCCGCAAACGGCGGAACCGATCGTGAAGATCAGGATGGCCGCCATCATCACATACTTGCGGCCGAAGAGATCGCCGAGCTTGCCGTAGAGCGGCATCACGGCGCTCACTGCCAGGAGATAGGCGGAGCCCACCCAGCTGAACCGCTCGAGATGTCCGAACTCACCAACGATCGTGGGCAGCGCGGTGGCGACGATCTGGTTGTCCAGCGTGGCCATGAACATGGCCGTCATAAGGAAAAGAAAGAGCACCAGCCTGCGACGATGATCCGTCACGAGCGGCACGACGGCAGCTTGCATATCCATGAAGAAATCATTCCAATTGGAAGGTGAGGGATTTTATGTGCTATCAGCATATATTTGTCAATGTCACATTGATGACAGCCGCATATTCTCATACCCATTTGGTTCTGATATGATTTGGACATGAGCGAAACCGCAGCCAAACTTGAAGACGACGACACGGTCCGGGAAGGTGTATCCTACATCGGCCAAAGCATGTCGCGCATGCGACTGATGACTGGGCGACGTCTGATCGGTCGACTGGCGATCCAGAGCATTGTTCCCGGCCTCGAACTGTCGCATCTCGACGTTCTGGAGGCGGTCCGGCGCGCCGAGCCTGATGGAGAAGTCACGGTCGGAGCGATCGCCGAAGCCATGCGCATCGATCCGTCGCGTGCCAGCCGCGTCGTCTCGGAGATGGTCGGCCGCAACATCCTGCTCCGCAAGGCCTCCCAGGCCGATGCGAGGCGGATCGTCGTCGTCATGACGCCGCTTGGCCAGCGCCTGATGTCTGAGGTCAAGGCGCAGAAACTCGCGATCATTTCGGAGATCGTGGCAGACTGGAGCAATGATGATGTCGAAATGTTCGGAACGCTTTTCGACAGGTACATATCCGGCTTCGAAGCCGTTTTTCAGGCACGTATGAAGGATGTGGCCGAGGACGGCTAACAAGCGCCTTTCCCTTGCCCCCCGCTTTGCGCTATGGGCAATGCCATGAACCAATCCACCTTCACCATTCTGCTGGGCGGCGAGCTGCGACTGACCGATCGCCTGCAAAAGGCGGTCGCGGGTACACGCTTCATCGCGGCGGATGGCGGCATGCGCCATGCGCTCGCGCTTGGCGTCGTACCAGAGCTTTGGGTTGGCGATTTCGATTCGACGCCGACGGATCTCGATAAAGCATTCCCTGGCGTGCCGAAGCAGCCCTATCCGGCGGCAAAGGCATCGACCGACGGCGAGATCGCCGTATCGGAAGCCATCGGGCTCGGTGCGCGGCGACTTGTTCTTGCCGGCGCATTGGCCGGTGAGCGATCCGATCACGGGCTCCAGCATCTTCTCTATGCGGTGAGCCTGGCGGAAGCGGGCTTCGACGTGCTGCTGACGTCTGGCACCGAAGAAGCCGTGCCGCTCATTCCCGGCGCTCTCGACCTGGATCTGCCGAAGGGATGCCTCTTTTCCGTTCCCGGCTTCAGCGAACTCACCGGGCTCAATATCGAAAATGCGCGCTATCCGCTGATGAATTTCCATTTGCCGTTCGGGTCGTCGCGCACCATTTCCAATGTCGCGGAAGGCCCTGTGCGCTTTTCGCTTGAAGGCGGCCGCGCGATCATCCTCGCTCGTCCCTACGATCTTTCCGGAGTCTGATTTTTGGCGCCCCCCATTCTTAAACTCGATGACATCTTCCTGAGCTTTGGCGGCGCGCCGCTTCTGGCAGGCGCCGCCCTGCAAGTGGAGCCCGGCGACAAGATCTGTTTGGTCGGCCGCAACGGATCGGGCAAGTCGACATTGCTGAAAATTGCCGCCGGCCTCGTCGAGGCCCAGTCCGGCGAGGTGTTCCGACACCCGGCATCAACGGTTCGCTATCTCGAGCAGGCTCCCGATTTTGCTGACTACAAGACGGTTCAGGCCTATGCAGAAGCCGGTCTCGGGCCCGGGGATGATCCGTACCGCGTTACCTACCTGCTGTCGCATCTCGGCCTGACCGGCGAGGAGGACCCGAAGAACCTTTCTGGCGGCGAAGCCCGCCGGGCGGCACTCGCCCGCGTTCTCGCTCCCGAGCCGGATATCCTGCTGCTCGACGAGCCGACCAACCACCTCGACCTGCCGACGATCGAATGGCTGGAAGGCGAATTGCAGAAGAGCCGCAGTGCGCTCGTTCTGATCTCCCACGATCGTCGCTTTCTCGAAAAGGTCTCGACTGCCACTGTCTGGCTCGATCGCGGCACCTCGCGCCGGCTCGACCGGGGGTTTGCGCATTTCGAAGCCTGGCGCGATCAGGTCCTCGAGGCGGAAGAACTGGAGCAGCACAAGCTTGGCAAGGCGATCGAGCGCGAAGAGCACTGGCTACGCTACGGCGTAACGGCGCGGCGCAAGCGTAACATGCGTCGCCTCGGCGAGCTGCAGACGATGCGCTCGCAATACCGCGGACACAAAGGCCCGCAGGGATCCGTACAAGCGACCATTTCCGATGCACAGGAATCCGGCAAACTCGTCATCGAGGCCGACAAGATCACCAAGACCTACGGCGACCGTCCGATCGTCACGCCGTTCTCCATCCGCGTTCACCGTGGCGATTGCATCGGTCTCGTCGGCCCGAACGGTGCCGGCAAGACGACGCTGCTGAAGATGCTGACGGGGCAGCTCGCCCCCGACACCGGCACGATCAAGCTCGGCACCAATCTCGAAATCGCAACGCTCGACCAGAAGCGCGAAGACCTGAACCTGGATGATACGCTTGCGCATTATCTCACCGACGGTCGCGGCGAAAACCTGTTGGTCAACGGCGAACAACGGCATGTGACCGGCTACATGAAGGAATTCCTGTTCCAGCCGGAGCAGGCCCGTACGCCGATCAAGAACCTCTCAGGTGGCGAGCGCGCCCGGCTGATGCTGGCACGCATGCTGGCGCGCCCGTCGAACCTCCTTATCCTCGACGAGCCGACCAACGATCTCGATATCGAAACGCTGGATCTGCTGCAGGAAGTGGTGGCTGGCTTTCCGGGCACCGTCATCCTCGTCAGCCACGACCGCGATTTCCTCGACCGCACCGTGACATCGACGATCGCGCCAGCCGTTCCTGATGCACCGGACGGTCGCTGGATCGAATATGCCGGCGGTTATTCTGACATGCTCGTACAGCGCAAGGGAGCTGCCGACGAACGCAAGAAGGCTGAGAAGGCGGAAAAAGCGAAAGCGCAGGACACCGCCGTCGCCGAACCATCGAAGGCCAAGGGCAAGCTCTCTTTCAAGCAAAAGTTCGCTCTCGAGAACCTGCCGAAGGAAATGGCCAAGGCCGAGTCCGAGATTGCCAAACGCGAAGAGAAGATGGCCGACCCCAATCTCTTCACGAAGGATCCCGCCACCTTCAACCGGCTGGCCGCGGAAATGGAGAAGTTCCGCGACGGCCTGACGAAGATGGAAGAGGAATGGCTCGAGCTTGAGATGCTCCGCGAGGAACTAGAGGGCTAGCTTCGCAGCCTGACGACCAGCCATGCTGCGAACGCTTTTGCGCGTCGCTCAGATGGCTGGCGCCGGCGAGTTCGGCACTTTCGCAACGACCATCGGTTCCGGCTTCCCCGGTAGGGGCTCGAGATGCAGGATGCGGGGCTGAAGCGCTTCGACATAGGCCTCGGAGCGGCCGATATAGATCATCGTGCTTTCGGGCATGGATTCAAGCACCTTGATCATCGTGACCAGCCACGCCGGCTCCATGCCTTCAAGCACTTCGTCAAAGACGATCCAGCGCGGGCGGACAAGCAGCAGACGGGCGAAGCCAATGGCTTTCTGTTCGTCGGAGTCGAGCAGCTTGTCCCAGCGCGCCTGCGTGTCGAGGCGCGCGATCAGGTGCTGGAGCCCCGCCGTTCCGAGCGCGGCTTCGACGTCGGCATTGTTGTGGGTGCCGACCGGCTCGGGAAAAGCAAGAACCTCGCGGAGCGTGCCGCCGGGTATGTAGGCCGACTGCGGAACGAAAAGCATCTCACCGGAAGACGGCAACCCGATCTTGCCGGAACCGAACGGCCATATTTCTGAAAGCGCCAGGAAAAGCAGGCGTCGATTGACGCTATGATCGCCATTGATCATGACTTTCTCGCCGGCCTTGATGGTCACGCTGGTCTCGTGCACCCGGAAGCCGCCACATTGGTCGATTTCTTCCCCAATCTTGGCCGCAATCTGCACCCGGTCGAGCGTCAACGTATCGGAAGCCTCCTTCTCGTAGTCGATGCCTTCCTTGAGATTGTGATCATCGCCCATGCTCGTCAGTGCCTGACGAAAATCGGTCACGCGCATCAGCGTGGCGCGCCATTCGGCAATCGGCCCGAAGTTCGAGACATACCAGCGAAGCGCGGTGTTGACCTGGTTGAACGCGCCGACCGACATCATCAGCTGCCCGAACGTGAGGCCGCCAGAGAAATAGGCGGGGGCCGCGACGATGATCGGGATGACCACGACCAGCCAGCCATAACCGGCGGAAACCCAGGTCAGGTTCACGTTGGCCATCGCCAACCTTCTGAGAACAGCAAGCACGCCGCTGATGTCCCCATTGATGCGCAGCCGTTCGTTCTCCTCGCCGCGCGCCACGGTAATCGCCGGCATGTTCTCGTTTGCATGCATCAGCGCGAAACGAAGCTCGGCTTCCTTGGAGAAACGGTCGGCGTTCAATCGAACAAGCTTGCGACCGACGAGCTGGCTAAGAACGGAGGCGGACGCCGCATAGAAGACCGCAGCCCAGACCATGTAGCCCGGGATGGAAAAGCTGTGCGTGCCGAAATGAAAGACGAAACCGCTCGACAATTCCCAGAGCACGCCGATGAAACTCACCAGCAGGATGGTTGACTGCACCAGCCCGATCATCAGGCTCGTGGTGCTTTCGGCAAGATTTCGCGCATCCTCATGCAGGCGCTGGTCGGGATTGATGCCGATGAGCCCGCTGGCGGACAAGCGCAATGCCCGCTTTCGCTGCAGCCACTGATCGACCAGATCGCGGGTGAGACCCTCGCGCATGTAAAGCGCGGTCATCTGGTTGAACCATGCCTGAATAACATTCAGCAACAGGAGCAGACCGGCGATCAGGGCAAAGATCTTGAGCTGATGAAAGAATCCCGGCAGGTCGCGGCGCGCGATGGCATCGTAGAATGGCGCATTCCACTGGTTCAGGAGCACTGTGGCATAAGCGGTCAGCAGGATGACACCGATCAGCGCCGGCCCGATAAGCAGGACCTTGGTGCGCACGCGGGAACTCCAGAAGGCGGCAAACATCACCTTCAAGCGATAGATCAGGCTCAACTCGTAACCCACTCGATCCTGCGCCTGGATGCTCTGCCTTCCTTTCACATCATCTCTCATTTGCTTTCCTAAACCACCCATCTCACCTGAATAACATGGCCTTCTATCCTGTCCAGCAACAGATTCTAGCAACCATTAATGCGGCAGTTATCGGCCGGAAGCGCCCTGTTCCGTTTCGGACATTGATTCGCGGCCGGCGTAGCGCTATCTAATGCACTCCGTGGTGATTTGGCCGGCCGGCTTGCAGCCACGTTAAAAAAGTTGCTAAAGGGCCGCGTGCGGACCGATAGCGATATTTCGTTTTTCTCATCGAGTGACCGCAATGCCTATTAAGATTCCCGATACATTGCCCGCCTTTGAAACCCTGGTTCAGGAAGGCGTACGCGTGATGACCGAGACGGCGGCAATTCGCCAGGACATCCGCCCCTTGCAGATCGGGCTTCTCAACCTCATGCCGAACAAGATCAAAACGGAACTGCAGATGGCGCGCCTTGTCGGCGCCTCGCCTCTCCAGGTCGAACTGTCGCTCATCCGGATCGGAAACCACAAGGCAAAGAACACCTCGGAAGACCATCTCCTCTCCTTCTACCAGACATGGGAAGAGGTTAAGCACCGGAAGTTCGACGGCTTCATCATAACGGGCGCGCCAATCGAGACCCTTCCATATGAAGATGTGAACTATTGGGGCGAAATGCAGCAGATTTTCGACTGGACGCAAACAAACGTCCATTCGACGATGAACGTCTGCTGGGGCGCGATGGCCGCGATCTACCATTTCCATGGCGTTCCGAAGCATGAACTGAAGGAAAAGGCGTTCGGCGTCTATCGCCACAAGAACCTTGCTCCGTCGTCCGTCTACCTGAACGGTTTTTCCGACAACTTCGAGGTCCCGGTCTCGCGCTGGACCGAGGTGCGCCGTGCCGATATCGAAAAATCGGAGAACCTCGAGATCCTCATGGAATCGAGCGAGATGGGCGTGTGCCTGGTGCATGAGAAGAAGGGTAAGCGGCTCTATATCTTCAATCACGTCGAGTACGATTCAACGTCGCTGTCCGACGAGTATTTCCGCGACGTGAATGCCGGCGTTCCGATCAAGATGCCGCAGAACTATTTCCCTCATAACGATCCATCGCTTGCTCCGCAAAACCGTTGGCGCAGCCACGCGCACTTGCTGTTTGGCAATTGGATCAATGAGATGTACCAGACGACGCCCTACGATCTCGAGGAGATCGGCGAGAATAGCTGAAGCTTCTTGCATCGCAAGATCGAGCGCCACCATTGATCTGGTGGCGCTTCTTTTTTACCGCACGACGGTTGCGAATTGTGGCAAATGGGGGCAGGTTCCGGCCTCGGAAAAAGACAATCGGTTGTCAGGAGGACATGTTGGAGCGGGAAGTTTTTGGGCGCACCGAAGCGGGAGAAGCCGTTCATCGGGTGGAAATCAGCGGCGGCGGGCTGACAGCCAAGGTTATTACCTGGGGTGCGGTGATCCAGGATCTCCGTCTTGACGGGCATGATGCACCGCTCACGCTGGGCTTCGACAATTTCGAGAGTTACCCCGCGCATTCCCCCTATTTTGGCGCGACGCCCGGTCGCTGCGCAAACCGTATCGGCCACGGCAAATTCACGCTGGACGGCAAGCAGTACCAGCTCGATCTGAACGAAAACGGCGTGACCCATCTTCACGGTGGTAGCAACAACATCGCCGTGCGCAACTGGACGATCGTCGAACACGACACCGATCGCGTCGTCCTCAAGATCGTCGATGAGGACGGACGTGGCGGCTACCCCGGCAATTGCACGATTCAGGCAACCTATCGCGTGCACGGCAACGGTGAGCTTTCCGTTACCTACGAAACGACGTCGGATCAGCCGACGCTCGCCAATGTCTGCCAGCACGCCTATTTCAACCTCGACGGACGCGACGACGCGCTCGAGCACGACATCATGATTGCCGCAGACGGCTACCTCGTGACGGATGAGCTGCAGATCCCGACTGGCGAGGTCCGGCCTGTGGCAGGAACCGCTTTCGATTTCCGCGAAATGGCGCCGATGAAGCGTTTCGATGGAAATCAGCAGGCGCTTTACGATCATAACTTCTGCCTGTCGGCCGAACGCACAGCAAAGCGGTCCGTAGCACTGGCACGCAGCCTGCATTCCGGCGTGTCGCTGGAAGTGCGCACGACCGAGCCCGGCATTCAGTTCTACGCGGGCTTCAAGATGGACGTGCCGGTGCCTGGCATCGATGGCCGCCGTTATCAGTCTTTTGCAGGCTTTTGCCTGGAAACGCAGATCTGGCCTGATGCCATCAACCACGAGAACTTCCCGAATGCTGTCCTTCGCCCGGGCGAGGTGCTGCGCCAGGAAACCGACTATATCTTCTCCAAGAACTGACGTCCGCTTTTCGGACGCAAGGATCTGACCTCAGAACCCCCGCGGTCGCTCGCGGGGGTTTTTTGTTCGCGGTTGCTTTGCATCTTGCAATTGGTTCCAAATAGGTTCTATTATTTAGCACATGGATAGAACCAGTCTGATAGCGGAACTCAACAGTCGTGGACTTCGTGGCGAGACCGTTGTCGGCCCGCTCTACAAGCGGCTCGCGCAGGCGCTGACGGGACTGATTCAGGAAGGGTTGTTGAAACCGGGCGCCGCGCTTCCAAGCGAACGCGATCTCTCGGAGGCGCTGGAGGTGGGTCGCGTCACGGTTCGTGCCGCCTACCGCGATCTTCTCAATGCCGGCACGCTCGACTCAAAACACGGCAGTGGCACATTCGTCTCCACCAAGGTCGAGCGAATGGAGCAGTCGCTTTGGCGGCTCAACTCTTTCTCTGCAGACATGCGCTCGCGCGGGCGGGTGCCAGCCGCGAAGATCCTGTCGCGCGGCGTCAGCGCACCGTCGCCGGAGGAGGCCTTTCTTCTCGGGCTGCAACTCGATGAGCCCGTGCTTCGTCTCGACCGTTTGCGCTTTGCGGACGGGCTGCCACTTGCCATCGAGCGGTCGGTTGTCCCCGTCAAGTTTCTGAGTGAAGAGGCAGCCGGAGAAGGCTCGCTTTATGACGCACTGGCGGCCAAGGGCAATAGGCCGGTTCGCGCCGTTCAGCGGCTGAGCGCTGTCACGCTCGATCCGTCTTCAGCCACCGCCCTTGAGGTGAAGCCGGGCGCGCCTGCGCTTTTGATCGAACGTATCTCGCGTCTGGATGACCAGCGCGTCGTTGAATACACCCGCTCGCACTATCGTGGCGATGCATATGATTTTGTCGCAGAACTGAGAATTGGAGACGACTATGAGTGAAGCCCAATCGCTGATGTTGCAGGAAGCAGGTCAGTCGCCGGAGGTGGTGTCAACGCTTCTGCAGAAGGAAAAGCCGGTTTTCGAAGAGATCGCCAAGCTGTTTTCGTCCTCGGCGCCGAGCGTCGTAACCACGGCTGCCCGCGGGTCGTCGGACCATGCGGCGACGTTCTTCAAGTATCTGTTCGAGATCACCTGCGGCGTACCGGTCGCCTCCGTCGGCCCGTCGATCGCCTCGGTCTACGGCGCACCGCTGCACCTCAAGGGCGGCATCCATTTCACCGTTTCGCAATCCGGCGCCAGCCCTGACATCGTGGCACTGCAGGAAGCCGCCAAGCGTGGCGGCGCCACAACCATCGCTGTGGTCAACGTGACCGACAGCCCGCTCGCCCAGAAGGCCGACATCGTCGTCGGCCTCAATGCCGGCGCGGAAAAAAGCGTTGCCGCCACAAAATCCTTCATTGCGTCCGTTGCAGCGCTTTCCGGCGTCACGGCTGCGATCGGCGGCAAGCGCGATCTCCACGCAGCGTTGGAGAAGCTTCCCGAAGCACTCGCCGGAACAAGCGGTATCGACACGAGCGCGGCAGAGGATGTCCTTTTCAACGCAACGTCGCTCTATACGGCTGGCCGCGGCCCGGCTTTCGCCATCGCGCTCGAAGCAGCACTAAAGGCCAAGGAAACGGCCGGACTGCATGCGGAAGCCTTCTCTCTCGCCGAATTGATGCATGGCCCGATGCGCCTCGTGCAGCCCGGCTTCCCGATCCTCGCCTTCACACCGGATGATCCGGCCTACGACAACAACGTCCAGGCGCTGGAACGCCTGCAGAAGCTTGGCGCAACGACTGTTCCCTTCTCGACCAAGCCGCAGGCAGGCATCAATCTGCAGGTGCCGACCACCGGTAACGGCCTGCTCGATCCCCTTGTTTCCCTGTTGGTCTACTATCGCATGATCGAATCGGTAACCCGCCGCAAGGGCTTCGATCCTGACAAGCCCGCGAACCTGCTCAAGGTGACGGAGACGATCTGATGGCGCGCAAGATTTACGTCGGCGCACGTATCTTTGACGGGGAGCGCTTTCACGACGACAAGGCACTCCTCGTTGCCGATGGCCTCGTCGAGGCGATTTCCGCGAAGGCCGACCTGCCAGAAGGCGAGACCGTCCTGCTGGATGGCGGCATCCTCGCGCCTGGATTCATCGATGCCCAGGTCAACGGCGGGGGCGGTCGGATGCTCAATGACGAACCGTCGACGGCATCGATGTACATCATCGCTGACGGCCACCGGCCCTACGGAACGACGTCGCTTCTGCCAACCCTGATCACGGACACCGGCGAGGCAACGGCTGCGGCCATCGAGGCTGCGAAGGAAGCCACGATGGCCAATCGAGGCGTTGCCGGGCTGCACCTCGAGGGACCTCACCTTGCGCCCGCGCGCAAGGGAGCCCATCTCGCCGAACTGATGCGCCCTGTTGAAGACAAGGATGTCAAAGCCCTGATCGCAGCAAGGCAATCGATCGGTACGCTGTTGGTGACGATGGCAGCCGAGCAAGTCACAGCACGGCAGGTACGCGAACTCAGTGAAGCCGGCGTCACCGTCAGCATTGGTCACTCCGACTGCTCCAGCGAGCAAGCCGAAGCCAGGTTCGATGCCGGCGCGCGCGGTGTTACGCATCTTTTCAATGCAATGAGCCAGATCGGGCATCGCACTCCGGGCCTGGCCGGAGCTGCAATCGATCATCCCGCCATCTGGTGCGGCATCATTGCGGACGGCCACCATGTCGATCCAAAGGCTTTGCGCGTCGCACTTCGCGCAAAGCGCGGCGAGGGCAAACTCTTCTTCGTAACCGACGCCATGTCGCTGGTCGGATCGGAAAGCGACACCTTCATGCTCAACGGCCGCGTGGTGCGGCGCGAGAAGGGCGGCTTCTGCTCCAAGCTGGTGCTTGCCGACGGGACGCTCGCAGGTTCGGACGTAGATATGGCATCGACCATCCGATACGGCATCAACTATCTCGATCTGAGTCTGGCCGAGGCGTTGCGCATGGCAACACTCTATCCCGCAAGGTTCCTGCGACTGCAGGATCGCGGCCGCCTGTCACCAGGACTGCGTGCCGACCTAGTGCATCTCACGGACGGTATTAAGGTCACCACGACCTGGATCAGCGGCAAGCCGAATTGACGAACGCGACCGATTGTCAACACCACGCTGACAGTCGGTTGCGAAACGCCAATCTATCGAACGGCCCGCGACAGGCGCATATTCCCTCCATGAACGGCGAACGGCGAAGCACACCTCGCCTGGCTATGGAAAGGGAATGCTCCCATGCTTCAGATCATCCTCAATTCTGCGGTGGCGATATTGATCACCACTGCATTCGTTACGACGGCAATCGCTGCCCTGCGCGGCGAAAACACCGCGCTTCAAAGGGTGCCCATGAAGGCAAAAACGCGACGTCACCCACAGAGGACGTAACAACTCAATCTTTCCTCAAATCGGCCCAAATATCGACACCGACCTGAACGACGAATGCGGTCACCAGCACAGGGGAGGCAACAATGACGAGAATAATTGGCGCGGCGGCATTCCTGACGATCGCGCTCGCAGCTTACGCAGCCTCCCTGCATCCGTATGAGGTTCGCACGCCGTCCAGCGGCTACTCGCATCAGGCCGACAGCCGCGACGAAAATCACACGGCATCCATCCGGTAACCTGCCACTTTTCAGACCGATATCGCGCAGCGTCTAGTTTGCTATTGCGCTTGAGATGGTCGGGTGCTCGCCCCCTTTTGTAGTCTTCGCGGGGTGAGAGGCCGAAAAGGCATTAGCCTCCTCGCGCAACCAATCACAGAACAAAGTCGACTTCCTGTTGCGCCGCGCGCGCCGCAAAGCGACATACTCGTGACCGCTTTCGATGAAGCCGAGCGGCGCCACCAATCTCCCGTTTCGGATGTCGTCGGTAACATAGGGCCATGGCGCAACACAGACGCCAAGCCCTGCACCCGCTGCTTCCAGCATGAAATAGAAATGCTCGTACTCCACGCGTGCACCGCCATCGACGGCAATGCCCGACCGAGCGAGCCAATCATCCCAGGCACGCAGACGTGTCCGGGTATGAAGAAGCGGCATCCCACCGAAGCGACTGGAGACGACACCTCCCAGCAGAGGAGAAAGGACCGGTCCGGTCTGCTCCGGGAATAGCCCGATCACCTCGGCCCCCTCTGGCCAAGGGGCTGCGCCAACGCGGATCGCAACATCGAACCCGTCTCGCGAAAAATCGACCGGCCGCGACGATGCGGTCAGACGGACATCAATATTCGGATACTCCGCCTGGAAGCGATAGAGCCTCGGTATAAGCCAGCGCATCGTGAAAGTGCCCGGGCAAGAGACATCAAGCGGCCCGTCTTCGGTATCGGCGACGGCCCGCACAGACAGATCGATCTGGTCAAAAGCCGATACCAGACCACTGAGAAGCGTCGATCCCGCATCCGTCAGTCGCAGCCTGTTCTTCGGCCCTTCGAACAGCGGGACACCGAGCACGTCCTCCAGATGCTGGATCTGCCGGCTGACCGCACTATGGGTCACGTTCAGCTCCTCAGCTGCCAGCGTCATGCGCCCGTGTCGACCTGCGGCCTCGAAGGCTCGTAACGCGTTGAGTGACGGAATTCGCCTAGCCATGTGAGTTTTCCGAACATTATCTGTTCGATCATATCGGTTTTCTCTTTGCGCTGCATGATGTTTTCTACTGCCAACAGAGCAAAGCATCCGCGCCAGGCGCACAATCATTTTCGGAATCAATACGATTTCGACGGGTGGCAAAGCTTTGCCGGATCGGTCAACCAGCAAGCAAAGGACTTCATATGAACATGAGGCACAAGGACGGAAGCGCCGGCGATGCAAACTACGGCGTCATAGGCTCCAACTACACAAACTATCGTCAGCCCGACCCGCATATCGCTGATTTCATCAGAAATGCACTGGGTGACGCCGAGACCGTTCTAAACGTCGGCGCCGGCGCCGGATCCTATGAGCCGGTCGACCGGACCGTCACGGCGGTCGAACCCTCGGCGTCCATGCGCGCGCAAAGACCGGCCCATCTTCCCATTGCAATCGACGCGACCGCGGAAAAGCTTCCATTCGCCGACAACAGCTTCGATGCCAGCATGGCAACATTCACCGTGCATCAGTGGTCGGATTTGGCAGCAGGGCTTGCCGAAATGCGCCGGGTCACGCGTGGGCCCGTCGTCATCTTGAGCTGCGATCCCGATGAGCTTTATCGCTGCTGGCTGCAGATCTACGCGCCAGAGATGATCGCGGTCGAGGCGAGCCGCTATCCGTCGATGGCATCGATCGCCGACCTGCTGGGCGGCACGGTCGAAGTCAAAAAGGTGCCGATCCCGCTACAGTGCACCGATGGCTTTGGCGAAGGGTACTATGGCCGTCCCGAACGACTTCTCGATCCGGGCGCTCGCCTGGCGAATTCCGCCTGGAGTTTTGTCGATGGATCGATCGCCGAGCGTTTCGTCGCTGAGCTCAGCCGCGACCTGAACGACGGCACCTGGGACAAGCAACATGGGCACTTGCGTACCCAGCCCTTCTTCGAGGGCTCGCTGCGCCTCATCATTGCAAGCGCATAAGGTACGCCCTCGCGAGAAGCAGCGAGAGCGTTTCTCAAACCGATGATCCGGTTCCGAAGGCCCGGAGCCTAGACGAAAAGCTGCCCGCCGTTGGCGGTCAGCGTCGACCCGGTGATGAACCCTGCATCATCCGACGCGAGGAAAACCACGCACCGCGCAACCTCTTCGGGCTCACCGAGGCGTCCCACGGGAATTTGCGGGATGATCCGTTCGTTGAGGACCTTTTCGGGAACGGCCAGAACCATCTCGGTGCCGATGTAGCCGGGGCAAATCGCGTTCACCGTGATGTTCTTTGCAGCCCCTTCCTGGGCAAGAGCCTTGGTAAATCCGAGGTCGCCTGCCTTGGCGGCGGAGTAGTTCGCCTGTCCCATCTGGCCTTTCTGGCCATTGATCGACGATATGTTGACGATACGGCCGAAACTGCGCTCGCGCATACCGACCCATACCTGATGCGTCATATTGAACAGGCCGGTCAGGTTCGTATTCACGACCTCGTGCCATTGCTGCGGAGTCATCTTGTGGAACATGGCATCCCGGGTGATGCCGGCATTGTTGACCAGCACCTCGATTGGCCCAAGCTCGGCTTCGATCTTGGCAATCCCCTCGCCGCACGCGGCGTAGTCGGACACATCCCACTTGAAGACTGGGACGCCGGTGGCGTCATGGAAAGCCTTGGCTTTCTCGTCGTTGCCTGCGTAGTTGGCGGCAACTGTGTAACCGGCATTTTTCAAAGCCACGGAAATCGCCGCGCCAATGCCGCGGGTACCCCCAGTGACGACAGCCACTCTGCTCATGTTCCGCTCCCCTGTAAGACCGCGCTATGCTGCGCGGTTCCGATCACAATGCACTCACATGTTATTCAAAGTGCCTCGAAGCACATCGCAACGCCCATGCCGCCGCCGATGCAGAGGGTAGCCAATCCCTTCTTGGCGCCGCGGCGCTTCATTTCGAACAGAAGCGTATTGAGAACGCGTGCGCCGGACGCACCGATCGGATGTCCGATCGCGATTGCGCCGCCGTTGACATTGACGATGTCAGGGTTCCAACCAAGATCCTTGTTGACGGCGCAGGCCTGCGCAGCGAACGCCTCATTCGCTTCGACCAGATCGAGATCGCCGACCGACCATCCTGCTTTCTCCAGCGCCTTCCGCGAGGCTGGAATCGGACCCGTGCCCATCACCTGCGGATCAACGCCCGCTGTCGCCCAGGAGACGATACGCGCGAGCGGCTGGATACCGCGCCGCGATGCCTCCGCTTCGGTCATCAGCACGGCCGCTGCGGCGCCGTCATTGAGACCAGACGCATTGGCCGCGGTCACCGTGCCTTCCTTGTCGAAGGCGGGACGGAGCTTCGTCATGGCATCGAGCGTGGCACCATGGCGAATATACTCGTCGGCATTGACCGTGACGTCGCCCTTCCGACCCTGGATGACATAGGGAATGATCTCGTCGTTGAACCGGCCGGCCTTCTGCGCCGCCTCCGCCTTGTTCTGCGAAGCGACGGCAAACTGGTCCTGCTCTTCGCGCGACAGTTGCCACTGGCGGGCGATATTCTCCGCCGTGACGCCCATGTGGTAGCCGTAGAAGGCGTCGGTGAGCCCGTCCTTGATCATCGTGTCGATCATCTTCATATCGCCCATCTTGACGCCGCCGCGCAGATGCGCCGCATGCGGAGCCATCGACATGGATTCCTGCCCACCCGCGACAATGATCTTTGCATCGCCGAGCGCGATCTGCTGCATACCGAGCGCCACCGCGCGCAGGCCCGAGCCGCAGAGCTGATTGACGCCCCAGGCGGTCGCTTCCTTGGGAACACCGGCCTTCATGGCAGCCTGTCGAGCCGGATTTTGGCCTTCGCCCGCTGGCAGAACCTGACCGAGGATGACCTCGTCGACTTCCGACGCATCGACGTTCGCGCGTTCCAGTACACCTTTGACGACCGCTGCGCCCAGTTCATGGGCAGGAACGGTTGCAAATGCACCGTTGAATGAGCCAACCGCGGTACGGCCGGCGCTGGCGATGACGATGGAAGAATTGGACATGTCGGTCTCCTCTTTGCGCCTCACGCATATGAGTGAAACTGACAAAGCTTCGATGCCAAGTCAAACGACAATAATCTATCTGCTATTTTTGGAGTCGCTTACATTCCGCCAAATTATGCCTGTCGCAAAAGGGCTTGCCGCATCGCACAAAGAGATTGTCACCGGCCTTCTTTTGCGTCTACACTTCCAAGTGGAGGAGCTTCCATAACAAACAGACGGGCTTCGGGAGAGTAGTATGGCGAAGACTGAGGGTCAGATCGTAATCAAGAAATATGCTAATCGCCGCCTATATAACACGGGCACCAGCACATACGTGACGCTGGAAGACCTGGCGGAGATGGTCAAGAAGGGGGAGGATTTTACGGTCCAGGACGCCAAGAGCGGCGATGACATCACTCACTCCGTATTGACGCAGATTATTTTCGAACAGGAATCCAAGACAGGAAACACGCTGCTGCCGATTTCATTTCTGCGCCAGCTGATCACCTATTACGGCGACCAGATGCAGATGGTCGTTCCGAGCTTTCTCGAACATTCGATGCGCGCGTTCACCGAACAGCAGACGCAGATGCGCGAGCAGGTGACCCGTGCCTTCGGCGAAACGCCGCTCAGCAAGAACCTGCAACTGCCGATACAGATGGTCGAGGACCAGGTTCGCCGAAACACCGAGATGTTCCAGCAGGCGATGCAGATGTTTTCGCCATTCATGACGCCGCCGGCCAAGGAAAGCCGCAAGGCCGAAGCAAAAGACATCGATGAACTGAAAGAGCAGCTGCGCGCGCTTCAAAGCAAGCTCGACAGCCTTTAAGTCCAACGCAACGATCGCCGGTTTCGCATGACTTCTGACAGAAATCAGAAGGCATGCGCCGAGCGGGTTCAGAGCCCGATTGAAACGTCGCGCCCGGCACTGCGGATCGATACGGCAAAGCCGCCGATGACATTGATCAGCGCAATTGTCAGCAAGATGAAAAAGACCTGTGTCGCGGCATCCTGAACGAGAAGGAACTCGACCAGGAAAGCGATGAACACCAGCATCGACAGCATATGATTTGCCAGGTTGCCGCCGGCATTGCGGGTCGCCTTCAATATCTCGAAGAACAGCACGGCGAGCGCGATGACGATGAAAAGATCGCCGAGCGACATGCTCCACATCGCGCCTGAAATCATCGAAAGGACGATTACATCGTTCTGCAACGACGGAAGACCGCCACTGCCCATCAATCCAAACATCGCCAGATTATAGAGAATGAAAGGAATAATCATCAGCGGAACAGCTTTGAGCATACGGCATATTCTCCCTCGATGAAGAATAGTGCCGCAAACCGCCACATCACTTCAAGATAGCAAAGAATATATTGTCGCTGAAAAGCAAAAAGGCCGGCACTGGGCCGACCTCTTGAAGCCTGCTGAGGCAGAACGCATAAAATATTATGCGCTTTCCTTCGGCGTCAGAACCTGACGGCCGCGATACATACCGGTCTTCAGATCGATATGGTGCGGGCGGCGCAGTTCGCCGGAGTTCTTGTCTTCAACATAGGTCGGAGCCTTCAGCGCGTCAGCAGAGCGGCGCATACCGCGCTTGGACGGGCTCGTTTTTCTCTTCGGTACAGCCATTTCTCTTACTCCACTTCACGGGCGAACATATCCAACGGCCAGACTGGCGGCCGAAACGACGTATCGCGATTTCGGAAATTTTGCGCGCTTATACATGCCTTGAAGGTGCTTGACCAGTCCCCACAGTTATTTTTTGAGAATCGGACGATTCCGCGGTCAAACCTCATCTTCCGGCACGATCCACGGTTCTGCGCGCGCGGCATCTTCCCACGCCTTCCAGGCAGGATGCGCCTTGACCGCGGAGATGTAGCTCAGCGTATCGCCGGCAGTCACCAGCTCGTACGTGTCGAAGCGGTTGACGACCGGCGCGAACATCGCATCGGCGGCGGAGAAGGAGCCGAACAGAAACGGTCCACCGGAATGCGCCCGCAGGTCCCGCCAGATCGTCTCGATCCGGGCGACATCGGCCATGACGCCATCGGCAAGGGCTATCTTGCCCTTTGGGCGCCGGATGTTCATCGGGCAAGCGCTGCGAAGGGCGCCGAAACCGGCCAGCATCTCCATGGAGACTGCTCTTGCGACGGCGCGCTTGTCTCGTTCCTTCGGCCAGAGTCCGGCCTCGGGAAAGAGCTCGGCGACATATTCGATGATCGCCAGCGACTGCCAGACACGAACGCTCCCATGGTGCAGGACCGGCACCTGGCCGGTGGGCGAGAACTCCCTGAAGTGCGCATTGCCAACCGCGAAATCAAAAGGAACCAGTTTCTCCTGAAACGGAATACCCGCCGCCGTCATGGCGATCCATGGGCGCAGGGACCACGAGGAGTAATTCTTGTTGCCGATATAGAGCGTGAGCTTGTCCAACGACCCTCTCCGTTTTGCTGGCGGCAAGCGTGATCCCAATGGGAAGCCAGCGGCCGCATTCTACCACATGTACGCTGGATCCGGCTTACCGGACGCTCAGGCACTATCGGCAGAACGAATGCCCGATCCCGCCACTCACCGCCAACGACATGTTTTGATGTCAATCATAAATGCATCTGATGTATTCGCCGGAATTGCGGGCCCGTCTTTCGATCACGGCAGCCAGCCTGCGGAGCCCCCTGCCCGGCTTGCCGGCATTGCGATCGATCGGGTTAGGCAGGGAAACCGCCAATAGCGCCGCCTGTCGGCTTGTGAGCTTCGAGGCCGGCACCTTGAAATGATACCGTGCTGCGGCTTCGATCCCGTAGATGCCAGGCCCCCATTCGGCGATGTTCAGGTAGATTTCCATCAGCCGGCGTTTCGACCAGACGAAGTCGGAGGCGACAGCCAGCGGCAATTCCATGGCCTTGCGCACGAAGGAACGGCTGTTCCACAAGAACAGGTTCTTGGCGGTCTGCATAGGGATCGTGCTGCCGCCACGCGTGGACTTGCCTCCGAGCGTATCCGTGAGAAGCATCCGCATCTCGCCCCAGTCAACTCCTCCATGAAAACAGTACTGTCCGTCTTCCGACATCATTACAGACTGCACCAGGACAGGAGAAATCTTGTCGATGGACACCCATTGCCTGTCGTATCCGCGCAAGAGCAGGAGATCGCGCAGCATCAGCGTCGAGACCGGATGAATAAAGGGGATGACGTAGAGGAAGATCAGCACATACGGCAGAATGAGAAGGGCGAGAATCGCCAGAACGACGCGCATCATGATCGGGCGATCCGTCAGCCAAAGCATCACGTGCCTATGAAAGGGCACAGCCATGCTTTCCTCTCTCTCAGGTGTTACGTCCAATTCCCCGACCCAGTTTGTTCCCTCCTTCTCCATATCGTCTGCGAACGGGCATGACCAGCGACAAAGGGAATCTTGGCCGCTCCATCGACAATTCCGTTGCAAGCGAAACGTCGCTCATGCCAAAGAGCGCCCCATGGATGCACAGTTCAAAACATTCGAAGACCGTCTGGCCGGAGGCGCTCGCGAAATCGAGGCCCTTCTCGATGCATTGCTCTCGGCAGACGTACTGGATGACGAAATCGCACGTCCGGAACGGCTGCGCGCAGCAATGCACTATGCCGCTCTGAACGGCGGCAAGCGCCTGCGACCGTTCCTTGTCGTCGAAACGGCTGCAATGCTCAACGGCAACCGTCAGGCCGCCCTGAGAGTTGGCGCGGCTCTCGAATGCGTACATTGCTATTCGCTGGTCCACGACGACCTGCCGGCCATGGATGACGACAAGCTGCGCCGCGGCAAGCCGACGACCCACATCGCCTTTGATGAGGCAACGGCAATTCTTGCCGGGGATAGTCTGCTGACCTATGCCTTCGATATCATTGCATCCGCCGAAACCGCGCTGCCCGAGGCGAGCAAGATCGCCCTCATCCTGGCGCTGGCACGGGCGGCTGGTATCGGCGGAATGGCAGGCGGACAGGCCCTGGACCTCGCTGCGGAGAAACAGACTCCTCACGAACAAGGCATCGTCACCCTGCAGGCGATGAAGACCGGAGCCCTGATCCGCTTTGCTTGCGAAGCCGGAGCGATTGTAGCCGGCGCTTCCGCCGAAGATCGGACAAGGTTGCGTCACTTCGGCGAAAGAATTGGCTTGGCCTTCCAGCTCGCCGACGACATGCTCGACCTGACCGCCGACGCGGCCACAATGGGCAAGGCAACGGGCAAGGACGCCGCTCGCGGCAAGGGAACGCTGGTCAGTCTTCATGGCATGAGCTGGGCCGAGAAAGCGCTCGCGGAGCACGTGCACCAGGCTGAAACCCTCCTGGCCCCGTTTGGTGAACGAGCTGCCGTGCTTAAGGATGCTGCGCGGTTCATTGCCGAGCGCAGCAGCTAAAAAGCGTCACCGCGACAATATTCCGGCAGCAGTCGGATAAGCCCGAGCATAAGCTGAATTTCGACGTCGTGCGTTCATCTTTGCCGACGGAAGAAGAGACGACAATGCACGACACCCTGAGCTACCTGCCGCAGATCGTTCCCGCCTACATCGCCTATCTGATCGCCGTCATCAGCCCCGGCCCCGCCATCATGGCGATCGTATCGACATCGATGACGCATGGCCGAAGGGCGGGCATGACCATCTCGCTCGGGATCTTCGCCGGCTCATTTACCTGGGCATGCGCAGCCGCTCTCGGCCTGGCAACGATCCTGCAGACCTATGCGATCGCATTGGAGATCCTCAAGGTCTTCGGCGGCATTTATCTGCTTTATCTTGCCTACAAGGCCTTCAAGGCTGTGCGGTCCAACGGCGACTTGCCTCAGACCGTCGAACAGAAGGCGACCCTGTCGACGCGCGCACTGCTGCTGCGTGGCTACGGCATTCACGTGACCAATCCGAAAGCGATATTCGCGTGGCTGGCAATCATCGCGCTCGGCATGCCGCAGGGCGCTCCGCCATCCGTCGCTGCGCTGATCATCAGCGTCTGCATGGCAACGGGTTTCACCGTCTTCATGGGCTATGCGTTGCTGTTTTCGACGCCGCACGCCCTCAAGGTTTACCGGAGCATTCGCCGCTGGATCGAAGGCGCCATGGCCGCCTTCTATTGCTTTGCGGGCCTGAAGCTCCTGACAAGCCGCATCTGAGGTCGAGGGCGGTGCGGATTACTCCGCCGCCGTCCTGTTCCGGCCAAACCGCTTTTCGATGTAATCGGCAACCAGCGCTTCAAAATCGCCGGCGATATTGGGGCCGCGCAGCGTCATCGCCTTCTGGCCATCGATGTAGACGGGAGCCGCCGGGCTCTCGCCCGTGCCGGGCAGCGAAATGCCGATATCGGCATGCTTGCTCTCGCCGGGGCCGTTGACGATGCAGCCCATGACCGCAACGTTGAGCGCTTCGACACCTGGATACTTGTCGCGCCAGACCGGCATGTTCTTGCGCAGGTCGTTCTGGATATTCTGCGCCAATTCCTGGAAGACGGTGGAGGTCGTGCGGCCGCAGCCGGGACAAGCAGCCACGACGGGGATGAATTGGCGGAAGCCCATGACCTGCAGGATTTCCTGCGCCACCTGCACTTCGCGCGTGCGGTCGCCATTTGGCTCCGGTGTCAGCGACACCCGGATCGTGTCACCAATGCCGTGCTGCAGGACATATCCCATGGCAGCAGACGAGGCGACGATGCCCTTGGTTCCCATGCCCGCCTCGGTCAGGCCGAGATGCAGGGCGTGGTCCGAACGTTCGGACAGCATGGAATAGACGGCTATCAGGTCCTGTACCTGGCTGACCTTGGCCGAGAGAATGATGCGATTGCGCGGCAAGCCGATCTCTTCCGCCAGCGTGGCCGAAATCAGGGCCGACTGGACAATCGCTTCGCGCGTGACCTGACGCGCGGATAATGGTGAGCCGGCTGCCGAATTCTGGTCCATCAGCGCGGTGAGCAATTCCTGATCGAGCGAACCCCAGTTCACGCCGATGCGCACCGGCTTGTCGTAGCGGATCGCCATCTCGATGATGTCGCCGAACTGCTTGTCCTTCTTGTCCTTGAAGCCGACATTCCCGGGATTGATACGATACTTCGCCAGCGCTTCGGCGCAATCAGGATGATCGGCAAGCAGCTTGTGGCCGATATAGTGGAAGTCGCCGACCAACGGCACATCCATGCCGAGCCGCAACAGCCGATCACGAATCCTCGGCACCGCAGCCGCACTTTCATCGCGATCGACCGTGATGCGAACGAGTTCCGACCCAGCCTTGAACAGCGCGGCCACCTGGGCGACCGTCGCATCGATATCGGCCGTATCGGTGTTGGTCATGGACTGGACGACGACCGGCGCACCACCACCCACGATGACACCGCCGACATCGACGGCCACGGAAGCGCGGCGCGGTTTGGGATCAAAATCGGTGGCAGAAGACATGAAGAGCTCTTTGAACGCTTATTTCGTGCCTTTCAGGTGGATCATGCCCGCCCGCTTGTCAACCGCCCAGCCCTTCACTTTGTTTGGCAGCGGCGCTAGTGGCCGCCACCGGAAATGCCATCTGCATAGCGCGCCAGATTGGAGAGCAGCAGCACGATGATCAGAAGCATCGGCAGCACCATGAACACCACGCTGAAGCCAATGTGCTCGGCGACAAAGCCGATGGCCGACGGCGCCACCAGCATGCCGGAATAGCCCATGGTGGTAACGACGGAGAGGCCTATGCCAGCTTTCAGGTGCGGAATGTTGCCCGCAGCGGAGAAGGCGATCGGCACCATGTTCGAAATGCCGATACCGCACAGCGCGAAGCCGAGGATGGCAATTTCCGCATTCGGCGCGAAGGCGGCAAGCAGCATGCCGGATATCGCAAACAAGGTGCAGATCCGCAACGTCTTGACCCCGCCCAACCGATCGCGAACGAGATCGCCGCCGAAACGCATCGTCGCCATGGTCAGCGAAAACGCCGCGAAGCCGAAGCCGGAGAGTGCAACGGATGCGCCGAGTTCCTGGCGGAGGTAAAGCGCACCCCAGTCCAGCACCGCACCTTCGGGAATCATGGAAAACAGCGCCACGAGACCGAGAAGCCATGGCAGCGGCACCATCGGCAGCCGCGTCTTTTCCTTTTTCGTGTCGGGATGAGGCTGGTCGACAAGAATGATGCGCCAGGCGATGCCGATGACGATCGCTGCGAGTAGGGTGGCGATCTGCGCATGCACGAGGACGCCGGCCTTGGCGATCAGCAAGCCACCGAGGCTGGCGCCGATCAGTCCGCCAAGGCTCCAGAAAGCATGACACGAGGACATGATCGCTCGCCGCATGGATTGCTCGACGGCAACGGCGTTCGCGTTCATCGCCACGTCCATCGCGCCCATGAAGCCACCGAAGAGGAAGATCGAGATCGCCGCGGTCGGGATGTTCGGTGACAGCGTTAGCGTCAGGAGGCTTGGCAGCAGACCGAGCGCCGCGACCTGGACAACACGTCGTGACCCGAAGCGAGCGATCTGCGTCCCTGCAATCGGCATAAGCGTCAGAGACCCGACACCCAAGACCAGAATCATCAGGCCCAGCTGAAACTTGCTCAGTTGCAGCCGCTCCGCGAATTCAGGAATTTTCGGCGCCCAGCAACCGACCATGAAGCCGTTCATCAGGAAGAGCAGCGACACAGCCGCCCTGCTCTTGGTTAGGAAGCCGCTCTTGGCGACCGGTATTGTCTTCACATGATTATCCATGTCTCTTCCCAATATGCCTTGGCGCTGCACTCCCGCATGCGCCGGATTTAATAATGTCTATGCTGCCTGGTCGGCGACGATCGTCTTGCAGCCAAGATCACGATACTGCGCCAGCATGGCCTCATCGGCGTCGCGCTCGACCACGAGGCATTGGCATTGCGACGCAGCAACCACACCATGAGGCGCAGCCGTGCCGAATTTGTCGGACGTCGCGGCGACAAGAACATGTCTGCTTCGCAATGCGGCGAAGCGCTTGAACTCGGCATCCTCGAACCCGAAGACGGTCACCCCGGCGGCGAGATCAACGCCGCAAGCACCGAGAATGCAAAGATCCGGCGACAGGGACTCCATATCGCGCATTGCTTTCGCGCCGATTGCACCGCCAACCTGCCGATCAATAAGACCGCCGATCAGGATCACTTGCACCGCCGCCTTCTCGATAAGCGCGGCGGCAATCGCTGGTGCATTCGTCACGGCTGTCAGCGCCATATCGATGGGCAACGCGGTCGCAATGGCAAGGTTCGTACTCCCCGCATCGAAAAACACCGTCGATCCAGGCACGAGTTGCGATACGGCGGCGGCGGCCAGGGACTGCTTGCGATCCCACGCGGTACCGGCTCGATGATTGAGACTGCCGCCCGCGGGCGAGATCGGAAGAGCACCACCATAGACACGCTCGCACAGACCTGCGGCAGCCATTTCGCGCAGATCGCGACGAACGGTATCTTCGGAAACGCCGAACTCCGCCGCAAGCTCGGCCGCCAAGACCCGACCATGGGTTTGCAGCTTGCGCGAGATCGCGCTTTGCCGCTCCTGCAGAAGAAGATCGTTCATGTTCATGCCGGTTTTCGTCGCATTAGGGGTAAATCGGTAAAAACACGCATAAACCGATACGAACACGCAAACAAGTGGGCACGATCAGCGCTTACTTCACAATGTGAAACACGGCACGCCAGATTCGTGATAAATGAGAAAAATATTCGCAACTGCCGATTTTTTCTGCAGTTTTCTACGCATCCCGGCATGCGCTTTTCTGCGATTTTCCACCTATCGACACATCTGGTGAATTGGATAGAAAAATGAACCTCCTGAAGACCCTCGCCACCGCCGCATTGATCCAGGCCGCAGTCCTGATGCCGGCGCTCGCTGGCGAAAACCTCTCCGCCATCAAGTCCGCAGGCGTTCTGAAGATCGGCACCGAAGGGACCTATGCGCCATTCACCTATCATGACGACAGCGGCAAGCTGGTCGGCTTCGATGTCGAGATTGGTGAAGCCGTTGCCGCCAAACTCGGGGTCAAGGCCGAATTCGTGGAAGGCAAGTGGGATGGCCTGATCGCCGGCATCGACGCAAAACGCTACGATACCGTGATCAATCAGGTTGGCATCACCGACGCGCGCAAGCAGAAGTACGACTTCTCCGAGCCCTACATCGCCTCGAAGGCGGTGCTCATCGTTCGCGAAGGCGACGACAGCATCAAGACCTTCGCCGACCTCAAAGGCAAGAAGTCGGCGCAGTCGCTGACCAGCAACTTCGGCAAGCTGGCGGAAAAGTCCGGCGCGGAACTTGTCGGTACGGATGGCTTTGATCAGTCGATCCAGCTGGTGCTGACGAAGCGCGCCGATGCCACCATCAACGACAGCCTCTCCTTCCTCGACTTCAAGAAGCACAAGCCCGACGCGCCGGTAAAGATCGTCGCCCAGGAAGAAAACGCTGATTACTCCGGCATCATCATCCGGAAGGGCGAGCCGGAACTTCTCGAGGCGATCAACAAGGCGCTGACCGAGATCAAGGCTGACGGTACCTACAAGAAGATCTCCGACAAGTACTTCGGCCAGGACGTCTCGAAGTAACGGGTCATTGGCGGAGTTTCCCGCCGCCTCTACATCCTCTATATGTGCCTTTGAAAGCGTTCAGCGAAATCTCGCTGGACGCCTCTTTCTTTGAGGAACACGCCCGTGCCGCACTGGCTTCAATTGATGGCGGATTCGCTCGTGCCCCTTCTGTGGGCCGGGCTGATCTTCACCATTCCGCTGACATTGTTGTCATTCACCTTCGGTCTCATCCTGGGGCTGATAACAGCCATATCGCGCCTGTTTGGTGCGGCGCCCATCGTGGCAATCGCGCGTTTTTATGTCTGGGTCATTCGCGGCACACCGCTTCTGGTCCAGCTCTTCGTCATTTTCTACGGCTTGCCCAGCATCGGCATCCTGCTTGATGCTTTCCCGGCCGCCCTCATCGGCTTTACGCTCAACATCGGCGCCTACAGCTCAGAAATCATTCGTGCCGTCATCTCCTCGGTGCCCAAGGGCCAGTGGGAAGCCGCCTATTCGATCGGTATGAGCTGGCGGCAGGCGATGAGCCGCACCATCCTGCCGCAGGCCGGCCGCGTTGCCGTTCCGCCGCTGTCGAACACCTTCATTTCGCTGGTCAAGGATACGTCGCTCGCAGCCGCCATCACCGTGCCGGAGCTGTTTCAGGCCGCGCAACGTATCGTCGCGACCACCTACGAGCCTCTCATCCTCTATATCGAGGCTGCACTGATCTATCTGGCTCTGAGCTCGGTCCTATCGGCCCTGCAGGTCCGGCTGGAGCGTCGCTTCGCCCGCTATGGCGGCATGTTGGAGGCCAACGCATGATCGAGCTGTCCCAAATCGAAAAGCGTTTCGGCGACGCGGTCATCCTGAAGGATATCAGCATCCGCATTCCGGAAGGCAGTGTCACCGCCTTGGTCGGTCCATCGGGTGGCGGCAAGAGCACGCTGTTGCGTTGCATCAACCTGCTTGAAATCCCGACCGCCGGCACGATCCAACTCGGCGAGGAAACGCTGACCTTCAAGCCGGGTCAAAAGACGAGCTGGCAGGCAATTCAGAAGATCCGCCGACAGACCGGGATGGTGTTTCAGAACTTTCAGCTCTTTCCGCACCAGACCGCGATCGAAAACGTCATGGAGAGTCTGGTTACGGTTCTGAAATGGCCGAAGCAGAAGGCCCACGACCGCGCGATGGAACTGCTGACCAAGGTCGGCATGGCTCACAAGGCTGATGCTTGGCCGTCAACGCTTTCCGGCGGGCAGCAACAGCGCGTGGCAATCGCCCGCGCCCTTGCTCCGTCGCCGCGCGTGCTGCTTTGCGACGAGCCGACATCGGCACTCGATCCTGAACTCTCCGCCGAAGTCGTGGATGTGCTTGGCCGTCTGGCCAGTGAGGGAACGACAATGGTGATGGCAACCCACGACCTGAGGCTCGCCTCGAAGATCGCCAATGACGTCGTCTTCCTGGAGGCAGGAAGCGTGGTCGAAACCGGCAGCGCTAGGAGCATCTTTACCGCGCCGGAGCGCGAGCGGACCAAGCGCTTCATCTCGACGATCAACGCCGCCCACACCTACGACATATAAGGGTGGGCGGCGGTAGTCTTCGGTTTACGCCGAACGCGCGGCCTTCAGGGCATTGCCCCACCAGATCAATTGATCGAGCTGGTTCTTTGCGGCTTCGACGAGATGCCCATAGTCGTTCAGGGTCTTGCCATCCTTGAGGATGGAAAGATATTCCGGGAACGAGATGTGGACGCCGGTCTTCACGGAAACCGCGCTCATCTCAACGAAGATCAGCCGCAACTGCTCGACCGCACGGGCGCCGCCAACGCCGCCGTAGCCGACGAAGGCAACCGGCTTGTGGATGAATTCGCCCAGATCGATCGCGTTCTTGAGAACGGCGGTGGGAGCATGGTTGTACTCGGCAGCGGTGAAGACATAGCCGTCGAACTCGCGCAGCTTCTTCTTCCAGCGTTCGGCTGTTTCGTTTTCAGCTTCGCTGGCGCTTGCCTCACCGAGAAAAGACATCGGGTAGTCCAGCAGATCGAGGACTTCGACCTCAAGCTCAGGACGGCTAGCAGCAATCTCGGCAATCCACTTTGCGGGATGATCGGCGAAACGACCGATGCGCGTGCTTCCAACGATAACGGCAATCTTTAGCTTACTCATATCCACTCTTTCTCCAATTAAAGACACAAACGTAAAAAGGGGCGACTTCTCAGCCGCCCCTTCAGATATCAAATGATCAATCAGCCAGCGTAAGTGACCAGCAGGTCCTTGGCATCGATCTGGTCGCCGGCCTTGACGAGAACTTCGGCGATCGTGCCGTCCTTCTCGGCGTGGATCGCCGTTTCCATCTTCATGGCTTCGATGGATACCAGCACGTCGCCAGCGCTGACCGTCTGGCCGGCCGAGACGAAGGCGCGAGAGATGACACCCGGCATCGGCGCGCCGACATGAGCGGCATTGCCCGGCTCGGCCTTGCGGCGGGCAGCGGCACCGGTGGCGCCGTGGGCGCGATCCGGAACCTTGATGCGGCGCGGCTGGCCGTTGAGCTCGAAGAACACCGTGACCATGCCCTGGCTGTCGGTGCCGCTCATCGCCTGGTTGACGATGACGAGCGTCTTGCCCTTTTCGATATCGGCAAACAGCTCCTCGCCGTCACCAAGACCGTAGAAATAGGCAGGCGTCGGCAGGACCGAGACCGGGCCGTAGGTGTCGGATGCCAGCGCGAAGTCGGTGAAGACCTTCGGATACATCAGGTAGGAGGCAAACTCGAAGTCGTTGACCTCGCGCTCCAGCTTGGTCTCGATTGTCTTGCGCTCCGCATTGAGATCGGCGTCTTCGAGCAGAGAGCCAGGACGCACCGTATAGGGGGCGTCGCCCTTCAGCGCCTTCTTCTGCAGTGCTGCCGGCCAGCCAGACGGTGGCTGACCAAGATCGCCCTTCAGCATCGAGACGACGGATTCAGGGAAGGACACGTCCTTGGCCGGATTAACAACATCGTCAACCGTCAGGTCCTGGGAGACCATCATCAGCGCCATGTCGCCGACCACCTTGGAAGACGGTGTCACCTTGACGATATCGCCGAACATCTGGTTGGCATCGGCATAGGCCTGCGCCACCTGGTGCCAGCGGGTCTCGAGACCGAGCGAGCGCGCCTGCTCCTTGAGATTGGTGAACTGGCCGCCCGGCATTTCGTGCAGATAGACTTCCGAGGCCGGCCCTTTGAGATCGCTTTCGAAGGCCGCGTACTGGTTACGCACCGCTTCCCAATAGAAGGAGATCCGGCGGATCCATTCCGGATCGAGACCAGGATCACGCTCCGAACCACGCAGTGCCTCGACGATCGAGCCGAGGCAGGGCTGCGAGGTGTTGCCCGACAGTGCGTCCATGGCGGCATCGACGGCATCGACGCCGGCGTCGACGGCAGCCAGAACGGTGGCGGCCGCAATGCCCGACGTGTCGTGCGTGTGGAAGTGGATCGGCAGTGAGGTCGCCTCGCGCAGCGCCTTGAACAGCACCTTGGCAGCGGCCGGCTTCAACAGGCCCGCCATATCCTTCAGCGCGATGATATGCGCGCCGGCCTTTTCCAGCTGGACGGCGAGATCCGTGTAATACTTCAGATCATACTTCGGACGCGCCGAGTTCAGGATGTCGCCGGTATAGCAGATCGCCGCTTCGCAAAGCTTGTTCTCTTCGGCCACCGCATCCATCGACACGCGCATGTTTTCGACCCAGTTCAGGCAGTCGAAGACGCGGAAGAGATCGATACCGCCGGCAGCCGCCTGGCGGACGAAGTATTTGACGACGTTGTCTGGGTAGTTCTTGTAACCGACGCCGTTGGCGCCGCGCAGCAGCATCTGCAGCAACAGATTCGGCGCCGCCTCGCGCACCTGAGACAGGCGCTCCCACGGGTCTTCCGTCAGGAAGCGCATCGAAACGTCGAAAGTGGCGCCGCCCCAGCATTCCAGCGAGAGCAGGTTCGGCAGCGCATGCGCGTAGGTGCCGGCGATGCGGGCGATATCGTAGGTGCGCATGCGGGTGGCGAGCAACGACTGATGGCCGTCGCGCATCGTGGTATCCGTCATCAGCACGCGCTTTTCGTTGCGCATCCATTCGCCGAATTTTTTCGGACCCAGCGTGTCGAGCAGCTGCTTGGTGCCATCCTTGATCGTCGTGCCGTTGGTGTAGGGCACGACGGGCTCCGCGGCATCCGCGGTCGGACGCGGCCGATCCTTGGCTTCCGGGTGACCGTTGACGGTAACGTCGGCCAGATAGGTCAGGAGCTTCGTCGCGCGGTCCTGACGCTTGACCTGCTGGAACAGCTCCGGCGTCGTGTCGATGAAGCGGGTGGTGTAGCTGTTATCCTTGAACTTCGGATGCGTGATGATCGCTTCCAGGAAGGTCAGGTTGGTAGCGACGCCGCGGATGCGGAATTCGCGCAGCGCGCGGTCCATGCGCGAGATCGCCTCCGAAGGGCTCGGCGCCCAGGCCGTGACCTTGACCAAGAGAGGATCGTAGTAGCGGGTGATGATGGCGCCCGAATAGGAGGTGCCGCCATCGAGACGAATGCCGAAGCCGGATGCCGAACGATAGGCGGTGATGCGGCCGTAATCCGGGATGAAGTTGTGCTCCGGATCCTCGGTGGTGATGCGGCACTGCAGGGCATGGCCGTTGAGCTTGATATCGGCCTGTGCGGGAACGCCCGATTCCGGCGTGCCGATCGCGAAGCCGTCGAGAATATGGATCTGCGCCTTGACGATATCGATGCCGGTGACGACTTCGGTCACCGTGTGCTCGACCTGGATGCGCGGATTGACTTCGATGAAGTAGAATTTGCCGGTATCGGCATCCATCAGATATTCGACGGTGCCGGCGCCGACATAGCCGGTAGCGGCTGCGATTTTTAGCGAATAAGCGGCCAGTTCCTGGCGCTGTGCCTCGCTGAGATAAGGCGCGGGCGCGCGCTCGACGACCTTCTGGTTGCGGCGCTGAATTGAACAGTCGCGCTCGAAAAGATGCACGACATTGCCGTGCGTGTCGCCCAAGATCTGGCTTTCGACGTGGCGGGCGCGCTCGACGAGCTTTTCGAGATAGACCTCGTCCTTGCCGAAGGCAGCCATCGCCTCGCGCTTGGCTTCCGTCACCTCGCGGGCAAGGTCCTTCGGATCGCGGATAGCGCGCATGCCGCGACCGCCGCCACCCCAGGAGGCCTTCAGCATGACGGGATAGCCGATCTCGTCGGCCATGCGGGCAACTTCCGCCATATCATCAGGCAGCGGATCGGTGGCCGGCACGACGGGAACACCGACCGAAATGGCCAGATTACGCGCCGCCACCTTGTTGCCGAGCTGGCGCATTGTATCGGCTCGCGGGCCAATGAAGATGATGCCGGCCTTGTCGCAGGCGTCGACAAACTCGGGGCTCTCGGACAAAAGGCCGTAACCTGGATGGATGGCATCGGCGCCGGAAAGCTTGGCGACACGGATGACCTCATCGATCGACAGATAGCTTTCGATCGGTCCCAGATCGCGGGCAAGATGCGGGCCACGGCCGACCTGATAGCTTTCGTCCGCCTTGAAGCGGTGCAGCGCCAGCTTGTCCTCTTCCGCCCATATTGCGACCGTTTTTATTCCGAGCTCGTTGGCTGCGCGGAACACGCGGATGGCAATTTCGGAACGGTTGGCGACAAGTATCTTGGAAATGGGCAATGCAGTCTCCTCACGGCATCGAAACGGGCAATGCTGCACCCGCGAAGAGAAGTCTTAGCGCGCTGTCACGGAAAGTTCAATTTCCTCGACGGCCCTCAAATCGAATTTCTCCGGAACTACATGATGAGTCCATGGCGGAAGGCAACCGCGACTGCGTGTTGCCTGTTCTTGGCTTTAAGCTTGTCTTGCAAGCCGTTCATGTACCAATCGACCGTATGATTGGAAATCTGGAGACGCTTGCCGATCTCGACCGAGGTCAGCCCCTCTGCAAGATATTGCAATATCTCCATTTCCCGGCGCGTCATGCGCGTATCGACGCCGAGTGGGCTTTCGAACATGGACGACTCTCCACGAAGATCGAGAAGGCGCCAGAACAGCTTACGCGCAACCGCGTCCAACAGAGATATTTCGACCGGCGACAAGTCTACGGAACGACCGCCGACGCTCATTTTGCCAATAATGCCGCTACGTCCATGGATGGGAAAAGTATAGCCGTCCTTGAGGCCATGCGAATGAGCGTCCGCCACCATCTGATCCATTCGGCGATAATGAGGGTCCTTTCGGAAAGCGGCCAAACTCTCCCTCCAGCGAAACGGTCTTTGTGCATGCGCGAGATAGCGCACGGCCGGATCGATGAGCACGTACTTCTTCGAGAGGTAGACCTGTGGCCACTTCTCCGGCCAATGGCCGACTAGCATCATGCTCGCGAGGTCGTCGGTCTGCTTGGTGTATCGCAGAAGGCCATAATACTGGAAACCATAGGAGGTGACGACGTGGGAAAACTCGCTCAGCACGGTCTCCGGCTTGCGACACTCCTCCAGAACAACAAGTAATTGAATCAACGAATGAATATTCAAAATATGCCCCTGTCAGACTGGGCGTTGTCACTCAGATCGCCGCATTGAAATCCGCCGGCACCTCAACGGTCGCCGATGCAACTGAAAACGTACTTAGGTAATATATTTTATGGTGTGCCAGTCTGAACCTGCAACGCAAGTGATAATTGCGATTATTTCGCCTTTCGCTGAAAAATTTTGGGTGCTTCCTCCTGAAATCGCGGGCGAGTGGCCACGATTTTCGCCCTTCGAGCGGTCCCTGAACAGCCGTTAATCGCCGGTTCAGATAGCTTTTAGTAGCATTGCATCATCTACTATTTCGCAGATGCACAAGAGGTATCGCCGTGTCGTTATTCAAGGTCTATGCAAGAGCGTTGCGCTATCTGGGCGCCTACAAGCTCCGCGTATCCCTGGTCGTTATCGCGAACATCGTTCTAGCCGCGATCACCATCGCCGAGCCCGTATTGTTCGGTCGCATCATCGATGCGATCTCGGGCAAGGGTGATGTGAAGCCTATCCTCTTTATGTGGGCTGCCTTCGCCGTCTTCAATACGATTGCATTCGTTCTGGTCGCTCGTGAGGCGGACCGGCTGGCTCACGGCCGCCGCGCCACATTGCTGACCGAAGCCTTCGGCCGCATCATCTCGATGCCGCTGTCGTGGCATCACCAGCGCGGCACATCCAACGCGCTGCATACGCTGCTGCGCGCCTGTGAAACGCTGTTCGGCCTGTGGCTCGAGTTCATGCGCAATCACCTGGCAACTGCCGTTGCCATCATGATCCTGATCCCCACCGCGATATCGATGGACCTGCGCCTGTCCGGCGTGCTCGTCGTGCTCGGCATTGCCTACTGGCTGATCGGTCGCCTCGTCATGAGCCGCACCAAGGATGGCCAGGCGTCTGTCGAAAACCATTATCATACGGTTTTCTCGCACGTCAGCGACTCGATCAGCAACGTCTCGGTCCTGCACAGCTACAACCGTATCGAAGCAGAAACCAAGGCGCTGAAGTCCTTTGCCGACCGCTTGCTGCAGGCGCAGTATCCGGTGCTCGACTGGTGGGCCCTAGCCGGCGCGATGAATCGCATGGCATCGACGATCGCCATGATGATCATCCTCGTCATCGGCACGCTCATGGTCCAGTCCGGCGAGCTGCGCATCGGCGACGTCATTGCCTTCATCGGCTTTGCCAACCTGCTGATCTCGCGTCTCGACCAGATGCGCCAGTTCGCTTCGCAGATCTTCGAAGCACGCTCCAAGCTCGAGGACTTCTACGCTCTCGAAGACTCAGTTCGTGAACGTGAAGAGCCCGCCGGCAATGCCGATATCACCGACGTGAAGGGTGAAGTCGAGTTCCGCAACGTGTCGTTCCGCTTCGGCAACACGGCACAGGGCCTGCACAACGTGTCCTTTACCGCCAAGGCTGGCCAGACGGTTGCGATCGTCGGCCCGACCGGCTCGGGCAAGACCACGATGATCAATCTGCTGCAGCGCGTCTACGACCCGGACAGCGGCCAGATCCTCGTCGACGGCCACGATACGACGAAGATCAC
Organism: Hyphomicrobiales bacterium; assembly: GCA_900489925.1. GTDB lineage: Bacteria > Pseudomonadota > Alphaproteobacteria > Rhizobiales > Rhizobiaceae > Rhizobium. Next base: position 325,999 of record UEHQ01000009.1, read on the forward strand.
CCGCAAGTCGCTGCGCCGCTATATCGCGACCGTCTTCCAGGACGCAGGCCTGCTCAACCGTTCGATCAGCGACAACATTCGCCTCGGCCGGGAGAATGCCTCGGATGAAGACATGCGCCGTGCGGCTGAAGCTGCCGCCGCGGCAGACTTCATCGAGACTCGCGAAGACCAGTACGACACCCATGTCGGCGAGCGTGGCAACAAGCTCTCCGGCGGTGAGCGCCAGCGCGTAGCAATCGCTCGTGCCATCCTCAAGGATGCGCCGATCCTGGTATTGGACGAAGCGACGAGCGCGCTCGACGTCGAGACCGAAAACCGCGTGAAGGCTGCGATCGACAATCTTCGTCAGAACCGCACCACCTTCATCATTGCTCACCGTCTGTCGACGGTTCGCGAGGCGGACAAGGTTCTCTTCCTCGACAACGGCCGCGTCGTCGAAGAAGGCAGCTTCGACGAGCTCAGCCAGAGCAACGGTCGCTTCGCCGCTCTTCTGCGCGCCAGCGGTATCCTGACGGACGAAGAAGTCCGCAAGGCACATACGACAGAAGCCGCCTAAGACAGGCACTTCACGAAAATGATCGAAGCCGGATGGTTCTGCCATCCGGCTTTTTTCTTGCCTGACAGGCACGCACGTCTAGATAATTTGGAACTTGAGCCGGGAGCCCCGCATGCAGGTCAAACGAATTGTCGCCAATATCCCGACCATCGATCAGAAGGCCGCCAAGTCTTTTTATCGGGATATCCTCGGCCTTGAGCTCCTGATGGATCACGGCTGGATAGCAACCTATGGCTCCGACCGGCAGATGGCGGTTCAGGTGAGCGTTGCCAGCGAAGGCGGCTCCGGAACACCCGTGCCGGGCCTGTCGATCGAAGTCGATGACGTCGATGAGGCATTTTCAGCCATGAGCGCCGCCGGTTTCGAAATCACCTATGGTCCGGTCGATGAGCCTTGGGGTGTACGACGCTTCTATGTCCGGGATCCCTTTGGCACCCTCGTGAACATCGTATCGCACACAGGCTGAAGTAGAGGCCTCCGCAAGGGGCATTAGACTAAAGTCATAATCCCAAAGCCGCTCTCCGTAACGCGTCGTTTTTCTGTCACAGTTCTGTCGGGCGAACCGCGACCGGGGGTATGCTTTGAGGAGAGTATGGTCGCGCGCCGCATTTCACATCGTTCTGCGGAGGACAGAAAATGGCAAATGTCGCAAGCGTCGACGGCGCGAAAGCCGGTCCGATGACGGGCGAGGAGAAGAAGGTTATCTTCGCCTCGTCGCTCGGTACCGTTTTCGAATGGTACGACTTCTATCTCTATGGGTCGCTCGCCACCTATATCGGCGCAACCTATTTCACCCAGTATCCCGAAGCCACCCGCAACATCTTCACGTTGCTGGCCTTTGCCGCCGGCTTCCTGGTGCGCCCGTTCGGCGCGCTTGTCTTCGGTCGGCTCGGCGATCTCGTCGGCCGTAAATACACCTTCCTGGTCACGATCCTGATCATGGGCCTCTCGACCTTCCTGGTCGGTGTCCTGCCCGGTGCCGCAACCATCGGCATCGCCGCCCCGATCATCCTGATCGGCCTGCGCCTGCTGCAAGGTCTGGCGCTTGGTGGCGAATATGGCGGTGCCGCGACATACGTGGCTGAGCATGCGCCGAATGGGCGGCGCGGCTACTTCACCTCCTGGATTCAGACCACGGCAACGCTCGGCCTTTTCCTGTCGCTGATCGTCATCGTCGGCGTCCAGTTCATCATGGGCAAAGACGCCTTCGCTGCCTGGGGCTGGCGTATTCCGTTCCTGGTCTCGGTCATCCTTCTCGGCGTCTCCGTCTGGATACGATTGAAGATGAACGAGTCACCTGCGTTCCAGCGCATGAAGGCAGAAGGCAAGGGCTCCAAGGCGCCACTGACCGAAGCCTTCGGTCAGTGGAAGAACGCCAAGATCGCTCTGATCGCGCTTCTCGGCGCCACGATGGGTCAGGCAGTCGTCTGGTACGGCGGGCAGTTCTACGCCCTGTTCTTCCTGCAGAACGTGCTCAAGGTGGATCTGCAGTCGGCAAACATCATGGTCGCCATTGCCCTCATCCTCGGCACGCCCTTCTTCGTTGTCTTCGGTGGGCTCTCCGACAAGATCGGCCGCAAGCCGATCATCATGGCTGGCCTGTTGATTGCCGCGGTAACTTACAACCCGCTCTTCAAGGCAATGACCTGGACTGCCAACCCTGCACTCGCGGAAGCCCAGGCCTCCGTCCGCGCAACGGTGACGGCCGATCCGGCTGACTGCAAATTCCAGTTCAACCCGACGGGCACATCCAAGTTCACCAGCTCCTGCGACGTGGCGACAGCCTTCCTGACGAAGAACTCGGTGCCTTACGACGTTGTTCCAGGCCCTGCCGGCCAACCGGCAACGGTGAAGATCGGCGATGAAACCATCACCAGCTTCGACGTCGTGGCTGCCGGAGACAAGGCAAAGGGTCTGACAGCAGCCTTCGAAAAGAGCGCAAACATCGCCCTTCATGACGGCGGTTACCCGCTCAACCGCGGCGCCATCAAGGTTCCGGATGCCAAGCTGGACGCCTTCATAGCCGCCAATCCCGAGCTTGCGCTGAACGCAGATGCGATCCGCGCCGGCACCAAGGAAACCATGCCGGCTGACAAGCTGGTAGCGGGCAAGCTCCTGACGGCGGATGAAGCCAATGGCGTCACCGATATGGCGGTCTACAACATCGCCGGCGGCGGTACCTTCGCCATGGCGGCCGATCCAGCACGCGTCAACTGGATCGGCACGATCGCCATCCTGTTCGTGCTGGTTCTCTACGTCACGATGGTCTACGGCCCGATCGCGGCCCTGCTGGTCGAACTCTTCCCTACCCGCATCCGCTACACCGGCATGTCGCTACCCTACCACATCGGCAACGGCTGGTTCGGCGGCTTGCTGCCGGCAACGGCCTTTGCGATGAGTGCGGCGACCGGCGACATCTACTTCGGCCTCTGGTACCCGATCGTCTTCGCGGCCATCACGCTGGTCATCGGCCTGATCTTCCTGCCGGAAACAAAGGACCGAGATATCCACGCCATGGATTGATGATCCCAGATACGACAGACCAAGCCCGGCGCTCGAAAGGCGCCGGGTTTTTTAATGCCGGAAAAAGTCTCTTCGGCTGCGGCCAGCCAGCCGTACCGTCCAGCCGAAATAGAAAGCCGTGGCGGGCATAGGCCGTCGCCAGCATCATCGAAAACCAGCCGCCAAGCGCCAGACCGGCGATGACATCGCTCGGGTAATGCGCTCCCACCATCAGCCGCGTCATGCCCAGCCACAGAGCGCAGGCAAGAAAAGCGATGCGATAACGCGGAAAGAGCAGTGCGAAGGCTGCGAAGAACGCGCCGATCGTCGTGGCGTGACCCGAAGGGAAGCTTTCGAAGGAATGGCCCGAGAGGGGCGAGAACGAGAAGATACCGTATTCCTGAAAATGTTCCGGTCGCGCCCGCCCGATCAGCCGCTTCAGCAGATTGGCAACCAGCCCGGAAAGCGCAATCGAGGTTAGAAGATAGCCTCCGATACAGCTGATCCTGAGAGCCTGAAGGCGGTCACGGGCGGTTGTTGCAATCCGTGACGATGCCCACCCCTGAAACAGCAGGAAGGCGCTGACCACGATGATCCAGTCGGACTTGCCGAAATCCGTCAGCATCAACCCAACACGACGCATGGCGGCCGGCACGTTTTCTCCACCGACCGGACCATCGAACAGCAGAAGTGAGATAATCACGGCATTGACCGTCACAAACAGACAGGATTGCCAACGCAGGTGTGGCATGCAGCCAGAGCAACGGCGCCTGCGTTTCTCAAGTGACGCGAAGATGGATTTCATGTCTGCCGGCCGTCCGCTTCAGGGTTTATCGATCACCACCGAGACCTAGCAAAGACAGGACACAGATTTTTTACGGCCGCTATAGCAAGCGGCTGAGCCGAGGCGTTGGCCAGCCACCGTCGCGCCCGATCGAAAAGACTAGGCCGAAACGGGCAAACAGGATGGATGTCGCGAAGGCGAGCCATGCCCCGAGCGCCAACCCGGCCGCGACATCGCTCGGATAATGCACGCCGATGATCACCCGCGTCGCACCAAGCCAGAGACCGATACCAATGAAGCCCAGACGGAATCTGGGGAAGAGCAGGGCGAGCGCTACGAACAGCGCGCCAATATTGGCCGAATGTCCTGAAGGGAAGCTTTGATGCAGGAAATCCATGTTGAAAGGCGCGAAGCTGAAGATGCCTTCCTGATCATAGATCAACGGCCGTGCCCGCCCGATCGCGAACTTCAACAGATTGGCGACGATGGCGGTAGACAGTACGGACAGCGCGACATAGGCCGTCATCTGTCCGAAATAGATCAGGCGAAATCGTCGTCTCACCTTCCATAGCCGTCGTCGAACGAGATAGGCAGTGACAAAGACGGTGCAGAGACCGCAGAGGATCCAGACCAATCTGCCGATGTCGGTCACATCGCCGGCAATCGATATCAGCGGTGGCGCAAGGCCATTGGCTGCTTGCCCGAGCGGACGGTCGAACACGAAGAAGGCAATGGCAATGGCATTGATCGCGGAAAACGCGAAACCTTTCCAGGGAACCCGTCTATGGACGGTGCGGCGCGCCTGATAGCGCTTTCTCAGATAGCCCCAGAAACTCGGCCCGCGATCGACGCTCTCGTTCATTCCACTCCCGATCTCTTCTCAATCAGGAGGGAGATAGGGGCTACCGCAAGGCCCTTCAATGCAAAGGCCCTCCGCATCATCAGATGCGAAGGGCCTGAAACGTGTTTCACGTGAAATATCAGGCAGAAAGCGCCTTGAACTCGGTCAGGATCGCCTCGCCCATTTCCACGGTTCCAACCTTCTTGGCACCATCGGCCATGATGTCGGCGGTGCGGATGCCCTTGTCGAGAACGTTGGCGATCGCCTTCTCGAGGTTGTCGGCTTCCGTGACCATGCCGAAGGAGTAGCGCAGGCACATGGCGAACGAAGCGATCATGGCGATCGGATTGGCGATGCCCTGGCCGGCGATGTCAGGTGCCGAACCGTGTACCGGCTCGTATAGCGCCTTGCGCTTGCCGGTCTTGCCGTCAGGCGCGCCGAGCGAAGCGGACGGCAGCATGCCGAGCGAACCCGTGAGCATGGCGGCGACGTCGGACAGCATGTCGCCGAACAGGTTGTCGGTGACGATGACGTCGAACTGCTTCGGCGCGCGCACCAGCTGCATGCCGCCGGCATCCGCCAGCATGTGCTCGAGCTTGACGTCGGAATACTTGTCCTTGTGCGTCGCGGTGACGACCTGGTTCCACAGAACGCCCGACTTCATGACGTTGCGCTTTTCCATCGAGCAGACGCGATTCTGGCGCGTGCGGGCCATTTCGAAGGCCACCGCCGAAATGCGCTCGATCTCGTAGGTGTCGTAAACCTGGGTGTCGATGGCGCGCTTCTGACCGTTGCCGAGATCTGTGATGGTCTTCGGCTCGCCGAAATAGACGCCACCGGTCAGTTCGCGGATGATCAGGATATCAAGGCCTTCGACCAGCTCCGGCTTCAGAGACGAGGCATTTGCCAGCGCCGGATAGCAGATGGCGGGGCGCAGGTTGGCGAAGAGTTCGAGATCCTTGCGCAGACGCAGCAGACCGGCTTCCGGGCGCACTTCATAGGGAACGTCATCCCACTTCGGGCCGCCGACGGCGCCGAAAAGAACCGCGTCGGCCGCAAGTGCCTTCTGCATGTCGGCTTCGGAGATCGCCGCGCCGTGGGCGTCGTAAGCGCTTCCGCCAACGAGACCTTCGTCGGTGACGAAACCGGCATTCATCGCCTCGTTCATATAGGCAATGATCTTGCGGACCTCGCCCATCGCTTCAGGACCGATGCCGTCACCCGGCAGCAGGAAAAGATTGCGCGTCGTCATGAAACCCTCCGGGAAAAACAAGTTGCGGCTTATTAGCCCTCGGGATCAGGCATTTCAAGCGAGTTAGAGGCCGATTCGGTACGGTTGACAGCTACTCGCCATCAATCTCGGTGAGTTGACCGCGGTATCTCCTTGAGCAACAAGAAGGCATCATGACCGCTATCCGGAAATCATCCATGCCTGCTTCCCCGCTTCATCTCGACACCCCGCTCTTTCGGACGTCCGCCGCATACAGCGCCAGCAACAGACCGCTCTGGCTGAAGCTCGACGCCTTGCAGCCATCGGGAAGCTTCAAGCTGCGCGGCGTCGGCAGGCTCTGCCAGCATGAGGTGGAAAACGGCGCCAGGGAAATCTTCTGCGCCTCCGGTGGCAATGCCGGGATCGCTGCCGCCTATGCCGGCCGCGCGCTCGGCATACCCGTCACCATCGTCGTGCCGCAAACGACCTCGGAAGACGTGCGCCAATCGATCGCCGCCACTGGCGCAACCGTTCTCGTCCACGGTTCGGTCTTCGACGAAGCCAACGCCCATGCCATCCGTCTCGCCGAAGAACGCAAGGCGGCCTACGTGCATCCCTTCGATCACCCCCTTCTCTGGGAAGGTCATGGCACGCTCATCGACGAAGTCGTCGCCAAGGGAGCTGACTTCGATTGCGTGATCGCCAGCGTCGGCGGTGGTGGCCTGCTGGCTGGAATTGTTGCCGGCCTCAAGCGAAACGGGCTGTCGGATGTGCCTGTCATCGCGGTCGAAACCGAAGGCGCAGCATCATTTCATGCAAGTATCGTGGCAGGAGAGCGCATCACCCTGCCCGCCATCACCTCGATCGCCACGTCGCTCGGCGCGCGACAAGTCGCCCAGCACGTCTTCGACCTGCCGAAGGAGCACCCGATCGAGACCGTGACGGTGACGGATGCCGAGGCGGTGTCCGCCTGCCTGAAATTCGCCGACGCCTATCGCATTCTGGTCGAACCCGCCTGCGGCGCGGCATTGGCGGTCGCCGACGTGCACCCCGATCTTCTCGCGCGCTTCAAAAATCCCCTCATCGAGGTTTGCGGCGGCATTGGCGTGTCGCTGGAAAAACTGAAGGCATGGAAAGAGCGGCTGCTCTAGCCAAAGAAAAAGCCGGGCTGAGACCCGGCTTTTCAATGCATTCTTTCAGAGGCTTACGCAGCCCAGGGATGCGATGCTGCGTTCGACTTTTCGAAGCTGTCGATCGCCTTGCCCTTCTCCATCGTCAGGCCGATATCGTCGAGACCGTTCAGCAGGCAGTGGCGCTTGAACTCGTCCAGATCGAACTTGATCATGCCACCATCCGGACCGGTGATCTCCATGTTTTCCAGATCGACCGTCAGGATCGCATTAGAGCCACGCGAAGCGTCGTCCATCAGCTTGTCGAGATTTTCCGGGCTGACCTTGATCGGCAGAATGCCGTTCTTGAAACAGTTGTTGTAGAAAATATCGGCGAAGCTCGTGGAAATGACGCAACGGATGCCGAAGTCGAGAAGTGCCCACGGCGCATGTTCGCGCGAGGAGCCACAGCCGAAATTGTCGCCGGCAACAAGGATCTTGGCATCCTGATAGGCCGGCTTGTTGAGAACGAAATCTTCGTTCGGCGAGCCGTCTTCATTGTAACGGGCTTCCGCGAAGAGGCCCTTGCCAAGGCCGGTGCGCTTGATCGTCTTCAGGTAATCCTTCGGAATGATCATGTCGGTGTCGATGTTGACGACCGGCAGTGGGGCAGCGACGCCCGTCAGCTTTACGAATTTATCCATGGCCTGGCCTCCAATTTCAGCAGACGTAGTGTGTTGATCAGCGTTTAGTTCAGTTTCCCGCCAAAATGAAGGAAAATTTGCGTCATGGCGCTGGCCTCGCGGATTCGGCGAAGCCAGCCCTATGCGTTATTTCGTCTTGGCCGGCGCATTCATTGCCCAGCTGACGCCGAACGGATCGCGCAGCTGGCCATAGCGGTCGCCCCAGAACATCAGTTCGACAGGCATGACGACCTCCGCACCGGCAGCGACTGCCCGATCCCACCAGAAATCGATGTCGTCGACGATGAGCTGCAGCGAGAAGCCCTGATGCTTCTGGAACGGATGCCCGTGTTCGGGATAGGCATCGCTCAGCATCAGCGAGCTTCCGTTTATATAGAGATGAACATGCATCGTCCGTCCGTTTTCATCAACGGGAACGACATAGGCTTCTTCGGCACCGAAAGCCCGCTTGTAGAATTCCGCAGCCTTCAAGGCGCCATCGACCGTGACGTAAGGCAGAAGGCTGTTCTTCACCGGCGGCAACGTCATTTTGCTGGGCTGGGTATCGGTATCCATGCTTGTCCTCCATTCGCTTGGGTTTTGAAGCAGGCAAAAGGCCTTGCTGCTTCAAGGACGCGGGAGAATGGCGCAAGCCGACAGCTTCGGAAAAAATTTAATGCAGGGCCGACGTTGATCAGAGATCGATGATCGTGCCGCGCCCGTCGTTCCAGATGCGCATGGTTTCGCCGGAGCGAGGCTTTGCCTTCGCCGTAGCGCGGATCGGTGCAGGTTTCATCTTCATCGAAAGCGCGCGGCCAACCATAAGCACCGTCAGGATGCCGCCGACGGCGAGCGTCACCGAAAAGGTGAGAAGCGCCAGTGCAACAAAGGCGGTGATGCCTGCGAGCAAGAGGAAGATGGCACGGATATTCTGCATGGGTTTAAAACCTTTCTTCGGAAAGGAATGTGGTCCTTCATTTCCTTCTCTGCAAGATGAGCATGGCTTTTTGTTGTCTTGCCAGCTGTCACAAAGCTTGGCACACATTCGTGATGAGCCAAGATCCCCTGACCCGTTCAATGAGTTTGCGGCGCTCGGTGCTGAGCGTTCCAGCCATCAATTCTCGAGCACTTGAAAAGAGCCGCCTGCTGGATTGCGACGCCGTGATCTTCGACCTGGAAGATTCCGTGGCGCCTGAACGGAAAGCCGAGGCACGGGAGAATCTGGCCGCCTTCTTCGCCGGCGCGCCGCTTCCGGGCAAGGAACGCATTATCCGCGTCAATGCGCTTTCCTCCAACTTCGGCCGTGCCGACATGGAGCTGGTCGCGGCACTTGAGCCGGATGCAGTGCTGCTGCCAAAGGTGGACGAGCCGCAGCATGTCATGGCGGTCAGCGACTTTCTCGCCGACGCCGATGCCCCCGACACCCTTCGCATATGGGCGATGATCGAGACCCCGCGCGGCATACTGAACGCCGCAGCAATCGCCGAAGCGGGACGAACCGCGGGCTCAAGGCTCGATTGTTTCATCGTGGGCCTTAACGACCTGCGCAAGGAAACGGGGGTACTGCCGCAGCCGGACCGCACCTATCTCGTGCCATGGCTGATGCAGGTCATCCTTGCCGTGCGCGCTTACGGCCTTGACGCGATCGACAGCGTCTTCAATGATTTCAAGGATGCAGCTGCCTTCGACGCCGAATGCGCCGAGGCCCGCGCCATGGGGTTTGACGGAAAGATGCTGATCCACCCGGCGCAGATCGAGGCGGCTAACCGCCATTTCGGTCCGGACGCATCAGCCGTCGCCGAGGCGGAAGCGATCATTACCGCCTTCGCTGATCCGGCCACCGATGGGCTCAATGTCATCAACGCCAATGGCCTGATGATCGAGCGGCTGCATCTTGTCCAGGCCGAAAGTCTGGTTCATAAAGCCCGCCTGATCGCAGAGCGCCAAACGGCGAAATGAAAGACGATTTTATGAAGCTTTACCGCCTTCTGACCGGCCAGGACGATGCCGCGTTCTGCCATCGCGTGACCGATGCCCTCAACAAGGGCTGGGCTCTGCACGGATCGCCCTCGCTCACCTTCAATGCGCAAACCGGCCAGGTCATGGCTGGCCAGGCAATCGTCAAAGACGTTGAAGGCAAGGACTATCACCCGGATATGAAACTCTCCGAGCAATAAGGTAAAGCCTACCGCTCGGCGGCTTCCTCGGCACTTTCCTCGATCCGCTCCATGTCGTCGTCGCTGAGGCCGAAATGGTGGCCGATCTCATGGATCAGAACATGGGTGATGATATCGCCTAGCGTTTCGTCGTTTTCGGCCCAGTAATCGAGGATCGGGCGTCTATAGAGGCGGATACGGTTCGGCAATTCGCCGGTTTCCATGGTGAAGCGTTCCGAAATCCCGCGCCCTTCGAAAAGCCCGAGGAGATCGAACGGCGTTTCCAGCGCCATGTCCTCGAACACGTCGTCATCTGGAAAGTCTTCGATCTCAATCGTCAGATTGGTGGTCAGCGCACGAAATTCCTCCGGCAGATGGCTGTAAGCTTCCATCGCCAGGGACTCGAAGGTGCTGATCGTCGGAGCGTGGCGATCCTGCCAATTATCGCTCTGGTCTATGCGGGCCATAAAAATTCCCTTCCTTTGCGGCCCATATAGAACCTTTGCGCACGATTTTCGAGAGCGGAATCAAAGGCAGGAATAAATTCACATCATATGACTGTTGACTCTTCGGCCGACCTTTGGAATCTATAAGAACATAACAGGAACATTAGAAAGTTGGAGAACGTCATGGCACAGCCGGCCGTGACGCGCGAGCGTCTTTTTGCGCTCCGCGAAACCATTGCAAAGCTTGAAGGAAAGCTGATACCCGCCCTAGCTGCAGCGGAAGGCGAAGCCTTGGCTGAAGCCGGTTTCAAGGAAGAAAAATTCGAAAACACGCTTCGTCTTTCGATTGGAATACCTGATATCGACGACGCCTTGGAAGGAGGCGTACCGCGCGATGGCCTGACCGAAGTCCGTACCCGCTTGTTGCGCAATGCAGGTGCAAGCAGCGGGTTCGTTCTGGCGCTCGCTGCCCTGCTGCAGCGACAGGATGAAGAAGAAGGACGCGGCGAACTACCGATCCTTTGGATCGCGGATACGATGGCCTCGATCGAGGCCGGACGCCCTTATGCCGTCGGACTGCAAGATTTCGGCCTGAAGCCCCGGCTGTTTCTGCATGCGACGCCGCGCAAACTGGAAGATGCACTGTGGCTCGCGGAAACCGCCGTTGCCAGCGGTGTGTTTCCAGCCACCATTCTCGAGGTTCGCGGCAATCCGAAGCCCTTTGGACTGACCGAAAGCCGGCGCCTCAACCTGCGGGCAAAGTCCTCCGGACGCCCGCTTTTCCTGTTGCGGCAGGCAGGAGAGGAAGAGGCAAGCAGCGCCGTTTTCCGCTTCCTGGCCGAACCCGCGCCAGCACAGTCACGACCAATGCCGGATGGCTCGATGCTAGGCGGCAGCATCGGCAATCCGATCTTTCGCCTCACCCTGGAGAAGAGCCGCAATCCGGCTCCGCTCTCTGTTCTTCTGGAGTGGAACCCCCATGACCGCCGGTTTTTCCCTGTCCGCCCATCAGCCGACACTCGCTTTCCAACCAAGCGCGCAGCGCATTCTGGCACTGAACTTCCCGCATCTGCCGACCGACCGGATATCAAGAAAGAGATGGGGGCTTTCCTGGCGTCTGCATGATCGTCCTAAGGTTCCACCGATCGTCTGCTCCGGCCGCTACGCCAACAGCATACGGCTGACAGCGCTCGACGAAGCCGCGGAAGCGATCAACCTGCGCAAAAGCATGGGTGTTGCCGAAGCCCGCGCCATCTTCCCGACGCTCGAGGTAATAGAAGAAGATCCTGCCGCCGACCTGCGCCTTCTTGAAGGCATCGCCGATTGGTGCGATCGCTATACGCCACTCGTCGCACTCGACGGCAGGGACGGCCTGTTTCTCGATATTACCGGCTGCTCCCATCTGTTCGGTGGCGAGAAGGCTCTCCTCAAGGATATTCTGTCGCGCCTCCTTCAAATGGGGCTCGACGTCCGCGGCGCCATCACCTCCTCGCCTGGCCTCTCCTGGGCTGTCAGTCGCTTCGGTCAGGGTGGTGTCATTGATGAAAGTGAAGCCGAGCGAGTGGTCGCCCCTCTCCCCGTCACAGCACTCCGCCTTGCCGACGATACCGTCGCCTCACTCCGAAAAATGGGCTTGAAATATGTCGGCGACCTCATGGAAACACCACGTGCGCCGCTTGCGCGTCGTTTTGGATCAAGCGTACTTCTTCGGCTCGATCAGGCTCTAGGAACGGACGAGGAACCGATTTCGCCACGTCTGCCGGTCGCCAGCCTCTCGGCCGAACGCCGGCTGATGGAGCCGATCGGCGCGGAAGAAGATATTCTCGCGCTTACCGATCAGATTGCTTTGGCACTGAAACCGTCGCTGGAGGCTCGTGGCGCTGGCGGACGCATTTTCGAACTTGTCCTGTTCCGTGTCGATGGTCGAGTTTTCCGAATCTCCGCCGGCACGGCCCAGCCGCTACGCGACCCCAGGCGCATCGCCGCCCTCTTCGCAGAACGTTTGCAGGCCGTATATGACGATCTTGATGCCGGCTACGGATTTGAAATCCTGCGCCTCAATGTCCTGCGCTACGAAGCCTTCGATACGACGCAAAGCGATTTCGAAGGACACCAGCAGAAGGATGCATCGCTGGCCGCCTTTGTCGATCGCGTCTCCGCAAGGCTTGGCGCCGACTGTCTTCAATCCTTCCAACTGCGCGAAAGCCATCTGCCGGAAAGGGCGGTTCTTGCGCTTTCCGCCATCGATGCCCTGTCTGCGCCAAAGGCCGGGCAAGGCAATCCTTCCCCCTCACGCAGCGAAAGACCTGCTCGCCTCTTGGAAAGGCCAGAGCCAATGGACGCCTTTGCCATTGAGGTACCGGATGGCGCGCCCGCCAATTTTCACTGGCGTCGTATGCGCCACCGTATCGTCAAAAGCGAGGGGCCGGAGCGTCTCGCCATGGAATGGTGGATCGACGGCAGCGACACCGCGCCCCGCGACTATTTCCGTGTAGAGGACGATCAGGGACACCGCTTCTGGATCTATCGTAAGGGCCTTTACGGCCATGACGAGAGGCAGAGTTGGTACATGCATGGAATGTTCGCATGACACCTGCCTTCTTCGAGATCGGCGTCAAAACGAACTTTTCCTTTCTGGAAGGGGCATCTAGGCCTGAAGAGATGATACTGCAGGCCGCGATCCTGAGGCTGAGAGGCATCGGCATTGCCGATCGCAATTCGGTAGCGGGCGTCGTCAGGGCGCATGCCCAGGCAAAAGTGCTCAGAAAGAAGTTCGAGAGAAAGGAGCAAGGACTTCTGGAAAAGGACGAGAAACCTGAAGACATCCTCGACCCGGTCGTTCTCCAGCCCGGCGCTCGGCTCGTCTTCTCGGATGGCACGCCTGACATTCTGGCCTACCCGCAAAATCGGGAAGGCTGGGCGCATCTATGCCGATTGCTGAGCGCCGGCAACCTGCGCACGGAGAAGGGAAACTGCATCCTGTGGGAGGCGGATCTTGTGGAATGGGGCGACCAGATGATGCTGGCTCTCGTCCCCGACCCGTCCGTTGCCGACGATCCCCTTCGTCTGCAGGCATTCGAAACTTGTCTCGAGCGTCTGCGCGGCAGGTTCCGTGACAAGCTCTATATGACGTTGACGCCAGCCTATGACGGCCGCGACAAACGTATGTTCTCGGTGCTTGCCATGCTCGCCACCCGCAACCGCGTGCCTCTTATCGCCACCAATCAGCCGCTCTATCACGAGACCGCCCGCCGCCCCCTATCCGATGTCGTCACCTCGATACGCGAACATGTCCCGATCCCTGGAGCCGGTTTTCTGCTGGCGCCGAATGCAGAACGCTATCTCAAGGACGGGGCCGAGATGGCGCGGCTTTTCAGGGATTATCCCGAAGCAATCGCCAATACGGAAAAATTCTTTGCTAGGCTGTCGTTCCGTCTCGACGATCTGGAGCACAACTACCCCGATGAAAACGACGAGGGCGAGACCCCTTATGAAACGCTTGACCGCCTGACCAGAGCCGGCGCCGCGAAGCGCTTCCCTGGCGGGATCAAATCGAATGTCCAGAAGCAGATCGATTCCGAACTGGAGCTCATCAAGGAGAAGAGATACGCCCCCTACTTCCTGACGGTTCACAGGATCATCACGCATGCCCGATACGAGCTCGGCATCCTCTGCCAGGGGCGTGGCTCGGCAGCCAATTCGATCATCTGCTACTGCCTTGAGATCACGGAGGTGAATCCGGAGAAAAGCACGCTTCTGTTCGATCGCTTCATGTCCACCGACCGCGACGAGCCGCCTGATATCGATGTCGATTTCGAGCATGATCGGCGCGAGGAGGTCATCCAACATATCTACAACCGATATGGCAAGGAACATGCCGGCCTAACAGCCGCGGTAACCAGCTATCGGACGCGTTCGGCCGGGCGCGAGGTCTCCAAGGCGTTCGGCCTTTCGGAGGATATACAGTCGGCGATAGGTAGCTTGGTCTGGGGTTGGTCAGAAGACACACTGTCTGAGCGGGAAGCCAGAGCCGCCGGCCTCGATACGAAAGATCCCATCACCAACAATGTCCTGAAATATGCGTCGGAGCTTCTGAACTTCCCCCGCCACCTCACCCAGCATGTCGGCGGCTTCGTCATCACAAGGGACCGGCTCGACGAAGTCGTGCCGATCATGAACACGGCCATGCCGGGTCGCTACATGATCGAATGGGACAAGGACGATCTCGACAATCTGAAGATCCTCAAGGTGGATGTCCTGGCGCTTGGAATGCTGACCTGCCTGCGCAAGGCCTTCGATCTTCTATTGCTGCACTACGACGTGAAGAAGACGCTGGCTGATCTTGGTAACGACACGCATGAGGACGAGAAGCCGGTCTACGACATGATGTGCCGGGCCGACACGCTGGGCGTCTTCCAGATCGAAAGCCGGGCACAGATGAGCATGCTGCCACGTCTGCGGCCAAGGCGGTTCTACGACCTCGTCATCGAAGTCGCCATCGTCAGGCCCGGCCCCATCCAGGGCGACATGGTCCATCCCTACTTGAAGCGCCGGGAACAAGAGGAGCGGAAGATTCCGATCAAATATCCAAGCGAAGAACTGAAGGATGTCCTGAAGCGAACCCTTGGCGTGCCACTCTTTCAAGAGCAAGCGATGCAGATCGCCATTACCGCAGCAGGCTTCAAGCCTGCCGAAGCTGACCAGCTGCGCCGCGCCATGGCGACCTTCAAACGAACCGGCACCATCGGCAATTTCGAAAGGCGCTTCATCGACGGCATGACATCAAGAGGCTACACTGCCGAGTTTGCCCAACAGTGCTTCAACCAGATCAAGGGTTTCGGCGAATACGGCTTCCCCGAAAGCCATGCGGAGTCCTTCGCCCTGCTCGTCTATGCCTCCTCTTGGGTAAAGGCCTACTATCCCGACGTCTTCTGCGCGGCCATGCTCAACTCGCAGCCGATGGGATTTTATGCGCCGGCGCAATTGGTTCGCGATGCCCGAGAACACGGCGTGGAGATCCGCGAGGTTGACGTCAACAGTTCGGATTGGGACTGCCTGCTGGAGAAAGGACATTTCGACAGCCGTCGCATCGATTTTCGCCATCGCGAGATGAGCGACATCATCAAGGCGAAACGCGCTGTCCGCCTCGGCTTTCGCCAGGTCAAGGGACTGTCCGAGACAACAATCAAGGAAAGGTTGGTAGCGAACCGGGGAAGCGACTACACCTCCATCCGAGATCTCTGGCTGCGATCCGGCCTCGACAAGCCTGACATCGAGCGTCTGGCGGACGCGGATGCCTTTAACAGCATCGGCCTCTCCCGGCGCGAAGCGCTCTGGGCGGTACGAGCGCTCGACGTAAAAAGCGCGGCGGAGCGGTTGCCGCTGTTCGATCAGGTATCGCATCTCGATCTGCAGGTCGAGCCTCAGACCAAGCTACCGGAAATGCTGCAGGGAGAGCAGGTGGTCGAGGACTATCGATACCTGTCCCTGTCGCTCAAGGCGCACCCCGTTTCCTTCCTGCGCGACGAGCTTCGCAGCATCGGCATTACCCGCAATGTCGATCTGCTCAAGGTGGCGAACGGCGCCTGGGTCACCATTGCAGGTCTCGTGCTGGTGCGCCAGCGACCAGGGTCAGCCAAGGGTGTCATCTTCATGACGCTGGAGGATGAAACAGGTGTTGCCAACGCCATCATCTGGCCGAAAGCCTTCGAGAAATACCGAGCCATCGTCATGGGTGCCCGGCTGGTCAAGATCCGCGGAAAGCTGCAGAGCCAGAACGGTGTGATCCACACCGTGGTCGACCACATCGAAGACATGACGCCTTCGCTCGGGCTTTTGCAGAAAGAGGCACAAAGGTTCGGCGTCTGCGACCGTTCCGACGAAGCGCGGAGACCAACGACGGACCCACGGCAACGCAAGCTGGCCGACCATGTGGAGAAGGCAGTGAGAGAAAAACGTATGCTGTCGCAGGAGGATCAAAGACGCAGTTCAGGCACTGCCGAAGTTATGCCGAAGGGCCGTAATTTTCATTGATTTTCAATATCGAACGGCGCCGGACTTCGATCAGACCTAGGGAACAGCCGCTGAAATCCAATCCTAAAGTCGAACGACTCGCTCGCTCCGATGTGTGAATTTTTCTTGACATTTGCCGTCTCCTTTTGCAGAAAAGGAGATAGTGAGTGTCATGTTTGGAATGACGACGTGCTTGTCTGCAGCTGTAACTACATAACGGATCACGAAATCCGGGAAGTCATCAACGAACTTCTCGATCAGGACTGTTGGCAGCTGATCGTGCCTGCGAAGGTCTATCACGCGATGGAAAAACGGGGCCGTTGCTGCGGTTGCTTCCCGAACGTCGTCGACATCATCATTCAAACGACAGAGGAATATCACGCCCGTCACCACTCGACGGAAGCGGAAATATTTGATTTCATGTCTCGCCTCAGAAACTTCCATGAAGAAAACAGGAGAGCGGACATTGAAAGGCGACAAAAAAGTCATCGAGCGGCTTAACGAGGCCCTCTTTCTCGAGCTCGGCGCGGTCAATCAGTACTGGGTTCATTATCGACTCCTTGAAGATTGGGGCTACACGAAGCTCGCCAAGAAGGAGCGTGCAGAATCCATCGAAGAGATGCATCACGCCGACCGCTTGGTCGCACGCATCATCTTCCTTGAAGGTCACCCCAACCTGCAGACGCTCGCACCGCTGCGCATCGGCCAGAACGTAAAGGAGGTTCTGGAATCCGACCTTGCCGGCGAGTATGACGCCCGCACGGCCTACAAGAAGTCGCGCGACATCTGTCATGAGGCCGGCGACTACGTTTCCATGAAACTGTTTGAAGAACTGCTCGCTGACGAAGAAGGTCATATCGACTTCCTCGAGACCCAGCTCGAACTCCTCGGCAAGATTGGCGAAGCGAAATACGGCCAGCTCAACGCCGATTCCGCCAACGAAGCCGAATAACTCGGCATAATATGGTTCTGGCCGCTTCCGCGGCCAGAGCTACTCTGCGGCACTCAACCCCGCCAGATGCCGGAATTCGCTGACCACCTGATCGTAGACCTGTCGTTTGAAAGGAACGATGAGATCCGGCAGCGTTTCCATGGGCTTCCATTCCCAAGCGTCGAATTCAGCCGCATGGCCGCCCGGCGGCGGATTGATCGCGATCTCGCCCTCGTCTCCCTCGAAGCGAAATGCGAACCAACGCTGGGTCTGGCCGCGAAACTTTCCCTTCAAGCCGATCCCGACCAGATGCGCAGGCAGATCATAATTGATCCAATCCTTCGCCTCGGCAAGCAGCGTGACGGTCCGAATGCCCGTTTCCTCATAGACCTCGCGGTACGCCGCATCAATCGGCTCTTCACCCTTGTCGATGCCGCCCTGCGGCATCTGCCAAAGTTGCGGCGATCCGTCATACTCCGAGTTCTCCTCGGGTATGCGCCGGCCCGCCCACACGAGACCGCTACGATTGAGGATCATGACCCCGACACATGGGCGATAGGGAAGATCTTCTGGCCTTACGATACGGTTGCTCATCGAGTGTCTCGGTTCACGGTTTCTTGGGATCATTGACCAGCGCAGAGACGCCGACGATCTCGATGCCCCGCATCGCCGCTTCTTCGGTCCACTGCGAAATGGCATCGATGCTCTCGTCGAAGGCCGATGCGACGCCAATCGCCTGGCCGTTGCGTTTCGCTACGCGCTCAAGCTCGTCCAGTTTCTGAAGAATTGCGTTCACATCGAGCTGCTTGTCCAGCTGAACGTCGGCAAGTGCGTAAGGCAGCTCCGTTCCCTTTGCGAGGACGACGGTCTTTGACTGCGCAGACGTCCCGTCATCGAGAAACAACAGCCCGCGCTTGCTCATGTCGCGCATCACCGGTTCCATCGCATTGACGTCAGAGAGGAAGCGCGCGCCCTGGTAGTTCATGATGCCGGTGTAATTGGTAATCTCGCCCATCGCCTCGTGCAGACTGTCGAGATTCTTGGCGACGGATTTGGAGGTCAGGAGCGTGCCGGGGCCAGGATCGTTCGCCGGATAACCGAAGGGTTCGAATGGGACTTGCAACAATATTTCGTGGCCCCCGCGGCGGGCATCCTGCATCCATCGCTGCAGGCTGTTGCCGCTTGCGGCGAAGGCAAAGGTCACTTCCTCGGGCAGCTTCTGGATCGCGCGCTGCGTACCGGTCTGGCTGAGGCCAAGGCCGCTGACGACAATCGCAATCCTGCTGCCGTGCGCACCGGACCACGGCCGAGCATACTGGTCCATTGGTCGCCGTCCATCCGGCCCGACAATTGGCAGTCGTCCCTGAGGCATATCTTCCAGCAGGGCATCATTCGGAATGGCCGCCATCCGCGGGTCTTGTCCGATCTGCGTCGCATCGACTAGAACCGGCCCGTCGCCCTCCCGGCTCTTCGGACTGTATTTGGTCACGACCGAACCATCGCCGGCGACCATCTGTTCGACATTCGCACCGGATTGCGGACCCGATCGCGTCACACCGCCGGCGTCCGCCGGAGTCTGAGGTTCGTCGGTCTTCTGTCCGGTCTCGGTAGGCACCGTAGAAGTCTTTTCCTTCGGCTCTTCCTGCTTCAGCCCATCGTCGCGCAGCGCCGTATAGAACGAGAAACCACCGATAAGGATAAGGCAGAGGCCAGCAGCGATCCGGCCCATGCGCAACACGCCCGGCCGCTTGCGTCCGCTTTTCTGATTCTGTCCCAACGGTGCGTGTAGGTCGGTCCTCAACGTTCTTTCCTGGATTTCGGGCATCAGGACAGCAAAAAGGCGTCAGGCCGGACAAAATCCGGCCTGACGCCTTGTCTCATTGGTTACTTGGCGCTGACGGCCTTATCAGGATTCGGCGGGAAGGACGGATCGGTCTTCTTTCCACGCAAGAGGTCAAGCGCGTAGTTCAGTTGCACGTCGTCCTTCGGATCCGGCGGCACGTAAGCGACAGAACCCGAACCTTCGTCCGTTTCGCTCTGCCCCTTGATGTGGCCACGCAGGCTGGATTCGCCTTCAGTCACCATCTTGCCCTTGAGATCGTCCGGCAAGGGTTCTTCGACCTTGATGTCAGGCGTGATCCCGGTTCCCTGGATCGAACGACCCGACGGCGTGTAGTAGAGAGCCGTCGTCAGACGAAGAGCGCCGTTTTCGCCGAGCGGGATGATCGTCTGTACAGATCCCTTACCAAAGGAGCGCGTGCCCAGGATGGTAGCGCGGCGCAAATCCTGCAGTGCGCCAGCGACGATTTCGGAAGCCGAAGCCGAGCCACCGTTGATCAGAACGATCACAGGCTTGCCGTCCGTCAGGTCACCCGGGCCTGCGTTCCAGCGACGTGTCTCGTCGGCATTGCGGCCGCGGGTGGAGACCACCTCGCCACGCTCGAGAAGCGCGTCGGAAACCTGAATTGCCTGGTCGAGCAGACCGCCCGGATTCAGGCGCAGGTCAAGGACATAACCCTTGAGCTTGTCGGCTGGAACGGTCTTCTTGATCTTCTCGATCGCCTTTTCCAGGTCAGGATAGGTCTTGTCCGTGAAGGAAATGACGCGGAGATAGCCGACATCATCCTCGACGCGCGACTTGACCGCCTGCACGGCGACGATGTCACGCACGATCGTCAGCTCGATCGGCTTGTCCGCGCCCTTGCGGATGAGCGTCAGCTTGATCGGCGTATTGATCGGGCCACGCATCTTCTCGACAGCGTCTTCGAGCTTCAGGCCGCGAACAGACTGGCCGTCGATCTCAGAAATGTAGTCGCCAGCGAGAACGCCAGCCTTGGCGGCCGGCGTATCGTCGATCGGCGTAATGACCTTGACGAGCTCGTCTTCCATGGTGACTTCGATGCCGAGGCCGCCGAACTCACCCTTGGTCTGGGTCTGCATGTCGGCGGCGTCCTTGGCATTCATGTAGCTTGAATGCGGATCCAGCGAAGACAGCATACCGTTGATGGCATTTTCGATCAGCTTGTCTTCGGCAGGCGGCGTCACATACTGGGCACGGACACGTTCGAAGACATCACCGAAAACGGAAAGCTCCTTGTAGGTGGACGCTCCCGCAGCCTCCGCAGGCGCCCCCGCGGAGTAAATAACGCTCATGGCCGTCGCACCCATCAATGCGCCAACCAGAACAAGAGAAGCCCTACGAATCATTGCGTGCCTTTCCAGTGTCTTTGGCGGTCCACCACGGTCGGGAATCGACCGGTTTACCGCCCTTTCGAAATTCAATGTAAAGCGTTGGGCGCTTTGTTTCCAGCGCCAATGCAGTCGCACTCGCCACTCTTTTTGCGCCCATCGTCGCCAGCGGTTCACCCGAGAAAACGAACTTTCCCTGGCGCGTGCTGATTGTCTCCATTCCAGAGAGAACGAGGTGATAACCGTCGCCAGCATCAAGGATGATCATCTGGCCGTAGCTGCGAAACGCGCCTGCATAGACGACCAAACCGTCCGCCGGCGCAGTGACCACCGTCTCCGGATTGGTCGCAAGCGTCATTCCCATGGCCTCGTGACCAGTTCCGTCCGCATCACCGAATTGGCGCAGTATGTCGCCTGCCACGGGCAGCTCAAGCTTCGCCTTCAAATCTCCGAAGGCATATGCCGGTGCAATGCGGTTTTTATCGGGCACCCCGCTGTCGGCCAGCGCCTTGGCCTGCGCCCTCTGCTCGTCGGACAGGAGCTTGCGATTCTCTTCGGCCTGCCGCGCAGCCGCAGCAGCTTCCCGAACGGAGGCGATCTCCGTTTCCATGGATGCCACCAGGCCTTCGAGGTTCGTTGCCTTGCTCGCAAGATCCTCCGACCTCTTCTTTTCGGCGTCGAGCTCGGCGGCATTGCTGCGGCTCAGCTTGTCATTTTCGGCAAGGAGCAGATCCATTCGCCGCTCCTCCTCGAGACTGTTGGTCATCGTCGCCGTCAGATTGGTCTTCTCGGCAATGCTGGCCGTCTGAAGCGAAGCAAGATCCGCAAGATCGGCTGCAAGCTTGTCGGTCTCCTTGCGGATGCCGGGGACAACGGCACCCAGCAGGATCGCACTTCGAACCGAGGCGAGGGCATCGTCCGGCGTGACGAGAAGGGCCGGTGGGGGGTTGCGGCCCATGCGCTGGAGAGCGGCAAGAACCTCGGCCAACAGGCCACGCCGATCGTGTAGCGAGTGACGGACGGTATCCTCCTTGAGGCTAATCTCCGCAAGTTTCTTTTCACTGTCCAGGATCTGCTTTTCCAGCGACTTGCGTCGCGCAGCCGAATCTATGAGCGCCTGGCGAACGCTGGTCGTGCTCTTGTCGAGATCGGCGATACTCTTCTGAAGCTCTGCGACCTTGTCAGACGAGAGGTTGATGGTCTTCGACAGCGCATCCAGTTCACCGCGTGTCTGGTCGCGTTTCTTTTCGAGTTCCGCCGCAGGGTCTGGAACGGCTTGCTCCGTCACGCCGGCAGCGGGCACGGAAGGAGCCGCATCGACCGCTGCCTCCTGCGCGACGGCATCAATCGTCCAGGACGAACAGATGCCAATAGATGACGCGCTCAAGCCGGCGGCAAGCGCCGGCAGGATCAGATATTTTCGCTGGAACGCGGACATCGGCATGCGTGCTGAGCAATCCTCTCAAATCGCGCGAACACTAAGGTGATTTGGCATGCTTTTCCATAAGATTGCGGATCGACGCCAAGAGCGCAAGACAAGCTTGCGTGAGCGCTGGAGCCGTTCATACACGATGATAGGGATGGCCGGAAAGAATGGTGACAGCGCGATAAAGCTGCTCGGCGATGAGGGTCCTGACAAGCTGATGCGGCCAGGTCATCTTGCCCAGACACAATGTCGCGTCCGCCCTGTCGTAAAGCGAGGGATCCAGACCATCAGCACCACCGATCGCGATCAGCAGGTCGCGCTTGCCCTGGTCGCGATAGGTTTCAAGAAGTTTTGCGAAGCCTTCGCTGTCCAGTGCCTTGCCGCGCTCGTCCAGCAGGACGAGAACGCTACCCTCGGCCAGCGTCCTTTGCAGCATCGCTGCCTCTTCGCGCTTGCGCGTCTCAGAGTTCGAGGCGCGGCTTTCGGCCACCTCGGCAATACGGGAAAACTCGAGCCCGACTGCCGGGCCTGCCTTCGAAAAACGATCAAAGTAGCGTGCGGCAAGATCCTTCTCGGGGCCGGATTTCAGCCGCCCCACAGCAAAAAGGCCTATGCGCATTCGTCCTGCTCCCGCTCTTCGGCGTCCTGCAGCGCAAGAAACCACAGGGCCGGCAAGCTCTCCGGCCCAAGTCATCGCCGTCTATCAGGTAGCGGACGTACCGTCCAGGCTACCTGTTAGTGCAGCGTTTCCTCATCCATATCCGGAGCCGCCCACATCTTTTCGATGTTGTAGAACTCACGGATTTCGGGACGGAAAACGTGCACGATAATATCGCCGGTATCGATCAGGATCCAATCGCCGCTCTCGTGACCTTCGACTCGGGCATTACCGAAGCCCTCGTCTTTCAGATCGGTCAGGAGGTGGTCGGAGATTGCCATCACGTGCCTGTTCGAGCGGCCCGAGACAACAACCATGAAGTCTCCGAGCGCCGATTTTCCGGCAATGTCGATGGTGACGATATCTTCAGCCTTGGAGTCCTCTAAGCTTACGAGGACGGCGTGCAGGGCGCGGGCAGCGGCATCAACGCCACGTTCCGGGCTCTTCGGGACAACGGCAAGCGTTCTTCCCTTGGCGTGTACTGTTGTCAGTGCTTTCCCTTTCTCGGAATGACAGAACATGCACATCACTGATTTGGCGAACCAAATCATAGTTAAGATAGGCACCAAACCATTAAGGTTTCAAGACGCGCGCTATCACAAAGCATGAACGACCGATTTGGCGCGGCAGCGATGAGCAGGCGCCAGGAACCGGATATGGCGCTGTGTACAGGCGCCGCGGCAATGCGTAAAGTGCCGGGCATTCACCGAGACTTGAAGATTTCCATGAAGAGCGCCACCGAAGACCGGCTTGTCCCCATTCTCCGCATCAGTTTTCCGGACAACGACCGCCTGGGTCGTGGAAAGATGGAGCTGCTCGAGCACATCCGGGAAACCGGCTCGATTTCGGCGGCCGGTCGCGCAATGGATATGTCCTACCGCCGCGCCTGGCTGCTGGTCAGCGAGCTGAACAGGATGTTCAACGAACCCGTGGTGGAATCACAGCGCGGCGGCCAGAAGGGAGGAGGCGCAGCCTTGACCCCGTTTGGAGAAGAGCTGGTCGAGCGCTTTCGCAATATGGAACGTGCCGTGCGTTCCAGCCTAGCCGATGATCTCGCCTGGCTGGAAAGCAACCGGGGACCGCGGACCGTCAACGGCGAATAACTATGGCTCTAGAGCCACGGTCTTGATGATGACGTAGACGGGCGTCCCGACGGCCAGCCCCAATCGTTCGGCGGAGAAGCTCGTAATCCTGGAAAGAATTGCGTCGCCCCCGCAATCGACAAGAATTTCTACCGTGGCATTGTCCGGCGTAAGCGCCTGAACCGTGCCTTCCAGCACATTCAAGGCGCTCAACCCTTCCGGACGCGTCGTAGCCAGCATGACGTCGCGCGAAGGAATACGGACGCGAACCGCCTTGCCGGCTGGCAACATGGTCCCAGGCACATGCAGCCGCGCAGATTTCAGCGCAACAGTAGACAGCTGGTGCCGCTCGTCCAGGCTCTCGACCCGGCCCTCGAGCAGCGCTCCGACCTCCCGACGATCCAGCGAAGGCAACGCATGGCTGAGGACATCCGCCGCAGGCCCGAAGGCCTCCACCTGCCCCTCGTGCATGACCACTACCTGGTCAGCGAGGCGGGCGACCTCGCTGATAGAGTGGCTGACATAGACGATCGGAATTTCCATTTCGTCGCGCAGACGCTCCAGGTAAGGCATTATCTCCGCCTTGCGAACCTCGTCGAGCGCTGCCAGCGGCTCATCCATCAGCAGCAGGCGTGGAGACGACAAAAGCGCCCTGCCGATCGCAACGCGCTGCTTCTCTCCGCCAGAAAGCTTTTCCGGCCTTCGCTCGAGCAGCTTCTCGATGCCGAGCAGACTGACAATGCGGTCCAGGTTTTCCGGTGTGCCCCGGCCTCGTGCGAACCAACGACCATAGGCAAGGTTGCTGCGCACGCTGAGATGCGGAAACAACCGCGCCTCCTGGAAAACATAACCAAACCTGCGGCGATGCTTCGGGATGAAGATTTGCCGGCCTGTATCGGTGAGTGCCTCTCCATCAAGCAGGACGCGCCCTTCATCCGGGCGCGTTAGCCCGGCGATGATTCTGATCAGCGACGTTTTGCCGGAACCTGATCGACCGAACAGCGCCGTGATGCCGCGTTGCGACGTGAAATCCGCATCAAGCGTAAACGCCCCGAGCTTGTGCCTTGCTTCCACCGTCAGTGTCATTCCGGATCGATCCTCCGTCCGACGACATGGGATAGAAACTCCGACGCCAGCAGCGCAGCCATGGAGATAGCAATGGCCACAAGCGTCAATCGGAACGCACCCGCGTCACCGCCCGGCACCTGCGTAAACGAATAGATCGCAGCAGAGAGCGTCTGCGTTTCTCCCGGAATATTGGAGACAAACGTGATCGTTGCGCCGAATTCCCCCATGGCTTTGGCAAACGCCAGGATCATGCCAGCGATAATTCCGGGAAGGATAAGGGGCAGGGTGACCGTGAGAAACACCCAGAGCGGGCTGGCGCCGAGCGTTCCGGCCGCCTCCTCCAGCTTCCGGTCGATCGACTCGATGGAGAGCCTGATGCTGCGGACCATCAGCGGAAAAGCCATGACGGCGCATGCGAGTGCCGCACCGGTCCAGCGAAACGAGAAAACGATGCCGAAATATTGGTCGAGAAAGCTTCCGATCGGACCGCGACGCCCGAAGAGAACGAGCAGGATGAAGCCGGTGACCACCGGCGGCAGGATTAGCGGCAGGTGGATGATTCCATTGAGGATCGACTTCCCCCAGAAGCGACCGCGCGCGAGCAACAGCGCAGCGATGATACCGAATGGAAGGCTCGCCAGCATGGCGACGATCGACACACGCAGGCTAAGCAGGATTGCAGTCCATTCGTCACTGCTTAGGCCCAGCGATTCCAAATATTCTCGTCCTTAAAAACACAGAAGGCCCACCGGAGCGGGCCTCCACGCTATGCTGCTGAACGGAAATCCGCAATTATTTCAGAATGGTGAAACCCTGATCCGCGAAGAAATGTGCCGCCTTCTCCGACTTCAGGAACTCCAGGTACGCTGAAGCAGCCGGATTCTTGCTCTCCGCAAGAATGGCAACGGGATAAATGATCGGCGGATGGGAGTCCGCGGGGAACGTGCCGGCAATGGCCACGCCAGGATCAGCCGTCACATCGGTCTGATAGACGATGCCATAAGGCGCTTCGCCGCGCGAAACCAGCGCAAGCGCAGCGCGCACGCTTTCCGCACCGGCAACCTTGTTCTCGACCGAAGGCCAGATGCCGAGCTTTTCAAGCGCAGCCTTGCCATATTTGCCAGCGGGAACCGACTTGACTTCACCCATGGCAAGCTTGCCGTCGCCGAGCAAGGCCGCGAGATCGAGGCCCTGCTTGATATCGACCGGCTTCACCTTGTCCTTTGCCTCGACAAGCACGATCCGGTTGCCGAGCAGATTGGACCGCGTGTCGGCCTTGATCAGGTTCTTCTTGGCGACGTAATCCATCCAATCGAGGTCGGCGGAGATGAAAACGTCGGCGGGTGCGCCGCCTTCGATCTGTTTCGCCAGCGCCGAGCTGGCCGCATAGGACGAAACAGCCTCATTTCCGCTCTCCTTTGCCCATGCGGCATTTGCCGCGTCGAGCGCGTTCTTCAGGCTCGCGGCCGCGAAGACCGTTACCTTTTCAGCGGCGAAGACGGGTGTTGCCACCGCTCCAAACCAGAGCGCGGACACCGCGACAATTGCAGTTTTCATCCAATGACGGCGGCTGTGCATGAATTGGCTCCCCAGATTCGAAATATCCGTAGGAATATAGCGAGGCCGACGGCTTGGCCAGCGTTATATTTCAAGAAATACAACCACTCGACCAGCACGACTGAACGCCGTGTCGTCCTCACCCGCCGGAGATCATGTCAGAACATTAAGCAGCCACTACTGCCAAATAAATCAGCAACAAGTGAACTCTGGCCCGCCAACGCATGCGCAATGCGCAATGCTGCGATGCAATAAAGCCCGCTTCCAGATTTCGGGGATTCTGGTACAACTGACTCATCGAACGGCATCTCCTCCTCCCAAAGCTGTTCGATACGGATCGACGACACTCCTCCTCCCAGTTGTCGATCAAGTTTATAAAGCCCGACGGATCCTCCCCCGTCGGGCTTTTACTTTTTGGGCCGATGACGAGATGTATTACTTGGTTGCTCCGCGCTCTGCGCGGATTGCCGTCGAGCTCAGGCGGGATCGCGGCCCATGAATAAAGGTCCAGGCAGGTGCCGGCTTTCGCCAAAGGGCGCGTGAATCATCCTCATCGATCCGTGCAAAGCCAAACGTCTTCGTCATTTTCGACGACAGGAACGAAAGCGTCGAACCGGGACGATCGACCACCGCAATCGGAAACGTGCGGGCAATATCCTGCCATCTCTGCCAGTGATGAAACGTCTTGAGACTGTCCGCGCCCATGATCCAGATGAAGTGCACATGAGGATTGCTGGCCTTGACGCGCGCCAGCGTGTTCGCGGTGAAGCTGGTTCCGAAATTGCGCTCGAACGCAGTTACCTTGATCGCAGGATGCCTGGCAAGGCGCTCGCTGAGCGCGATCCGCTCGGCGAGCGGCAGAAGTTCCCTGCGGCTCTTGAGCGGATTTCCAGGAGTTACCATCCACCAGAGCTGATCAAGCGCCAGCCGCTTGATGGCGATCTCGGCAACAAGCGCATGCCCCTGATGCGGCGGATTGAAAGAGCCGCCAAACAGACCGACGATCATGCCGCGCTCAGCGTGCGGCATGCGGAGATAGCGCCGGTCTATTTCCTCTTCGTTCACGTCAGGGCCGGGTCTGTCCGGTGCCATGCACGCGGTATTTGAAGGAGGTCAGCTGCTCGACACCCACCGGGCCGCGCGCATGCATCTTGCCGGTAGCGATGCCGATCTCCGCTCCCATGCCGAACTCACCGCCATCGGCAAACTGTGTCGACGCATTGTGCAGCAGGATGGCGGAATCGACCTCGGTGAAGAAGCGCTCCACGACCTGAGGATCTTCAGCGAGAACTGCTTCAGTGTGGTTCGACGAATATTTCTGGATGTGCGCAATCGCGCCGGAAATGCCGTCGACAAGCGCCACCGATACGATCGCATCCAGATATTCCGTCGACCAGTCTTCCTCGGTCGCTGGCGTGATGCCGGCAGCAGCCGCCACAACGGCGGACGATCCCCGGATCTCGCAGCCGGCCGCAGAAAGCGCCTCCAGAATTGGTTGGAGATGACTGCCGGCAACGGCGCTGTCGACCAGGATAGTTTCTACAGCGCCGCAGATGCCCGTGCGGCGCATCTTGGCATTGACGACAATCTCCTTCGCCATCGCCAGATCCGCAGACGCATCGACGTAGATATGGCAAAGCCCTTCGAGATGGGCGAAAACCGGCACTCTCGCTTCGCTCTGGACCCGCGCAACAAGGCTCTTGCCGCCACGTGGGACGATCACGTCGATCGCGCCGTCGAGCCCGCGCAGCATTGCACCAACGGCCTGGCGGTCCGTCACCGGCACCAGCTGGATGGCATGCTCTGGCAGCCCGGCCGCCTTCAAGCCCTGGACCAGGCATTCATGAATAGCCTGCGATGAACGACGCGAATCCGAGCCGCAACGCAAGATCACGGCATTGCCTGCCTTGAGGCAGAGCGCACCGGCATCCGCCGTGACATTCGGCCGGCTCTCGAAAATGACACCGATCACGCCAAGGGGCGTCCGTACGCGCTCGATCTTGAGGCCGTTCGGCCGGTCCCACGCGGCGATCACCTCGCCAACCGGATCCTTCAGCGCAGCGATGGCCCGAATTCCTTCGGCCATCTCCGCCACACGCTTGTCGTTCAGCGTCAGTCGATCGACGAAGGACGCGAGCATCTCTGTGCCGGCAACGTCCCGCAGATCCTTGGCGTTTTCAGCAAGAATGTGGTCCTTGCCGGCAAGGATCGCATCCGCCATCGCGTTCAGCGCGCGGTTCTTCGTCTCGGAAGAGGCAAACCCCAACGGTCGCGCAGCAGCCTTGGCTTTGCGGCCGATGTCATTCATCAGCACGTCAATATCCGGGCTCTGCACAACTGTATCAAGCATGGGCTGCGTCCTTCTGCTGCCTTTCCGATTTGGAATTTACCAGGGATGTCATAACCATATCGTCGCGATGGATCATCGCCGTGCGACCGGCATAGCCAAGAATCGCTTCAATCTCGGATGACTTGCGGCCTGTGATCTGGCGCGCCTCGTCGGCATCGTAGCTGGCGAGGCCCCGCGCGATTTCTCGACCGTTGGGACCGATGATTGCAACGGTATCCCCGCGACTGAAGATGCCAAGCACCTTTCTGACACCAGCGGGAAGCAAGCTCTTTCCAGCACCCAACGCCGCGACGGCCCCATCATCGACATGGAGTTCGCCGGCCGGCTGCAGCTGGCCCGCAATCCAGGTTTTCCGCGCCGTGACCGGGGTTTGGGACGGAGCAAACCACGACGAACGCGCGCCGTTCTCGATAGCCGATAGCGGGCTTTCCGTCTTGCCGGAGGCGATGATCATCGCGCAGCCGGCTGTTGTCGCGATCTTGCCGGCGTCGATCTTGGTACGCATGCCGCCACGGGACAGCTCGGACGCTGCTCCGCCGGCCATCGCTTCGATCTCCGGTGTGATCTCCCCGATCGTCTCAAGAAACTGCGCGTCCGGATCGAGATGCGGCGGTGCTGTGTAAAGGCCGTCGATATCCGACAGCAGGATCAACAGGTCCGCTCCGGTCATGGTGGCAACGCGTGCCGCCAGGCGGTCGTTGTCGCCATAGCGGATCTCGCTCGTCGCAACCGTATCGTTCTCGTTGATGATCGGCACGGCGCCGATCTTCAGAAGCTGCTTGATCGTGGCGCGGGCGTTGAGATAGCGGCGACGCTCCTCGGTGTCGCCAAGCGTCAGCAGGATCTGGCCGGCGACGATATCGTCGCGCGACAGGCTTTCCGACCAGGCACGCGAAAGGGCGATCTGGCCGACCGCCGCAGCCGCTTGGCTTTCTTCCAGCTTCAATGCGCCGGCGGGCAGATCCAGAACCGATCTGCCAAGAGCGATGGCACCCGACGACACGACAAGAACATCCACGTCCTTCGCCTTCAATGCCGCGATATCGGCACAGACGCCATCAAGCCAAGTCTTTTTCAGACCGGCCTTGCGATCCACGAGCAGGGCGGAGCCGATCTTGATAACAATGCGCCGATAGCTGTCGAGAGGCTTACGATTGCCCATCAACGTCTTCCCCGTCACCTGATTCCGCAATGTCGCGATGCCTGACCTTTGGCACTTTCGCGAGCCTCTCTACGCCGGCATTGGCTTCCACGATAACATCGCGAAGCGCGCGCAGGACTTCCGTCATGCCCTTGCCGGTAGCCGCGGAAATCTGGAATGGCGTCTTGCCACAGGCTTTGGCGAGTTCCTTCGTCTTCTTCTTCAGTGTCGCGTCATCGAGCACGTCGATCTGCGAGAGCGCGACGATCTCTGCCTTTTCGGCCAGATCCTTGCCGTAGGCTTCGAGTTCCGTCTTCACCGTCGTGTAGGCCTTGCCGACCTTCTCTTCCTGTGCGGAGACGAGATGCAGCAGCACGCGGGTGCGCTCGACATGTCCGAGGAAGCGGTCGCCGATCCCGACGCCTTCATGGGCACCTTCGATCAACCCGGGAATATCGGCAAGAATGAACTCCTGCCCGTCGATGGTGGCAACGCCGAGGTTGGGATGCAGTGTCGTAAAGGGATAGTTGGCGATTTTCGGCCGGGCGCGCGTAACGGCCGCGAGGAAGGTCGACTTGCCGGCATTCGGCAGACCGACGAGGCCAGCGTCTGCGATTAGCTTTAGATGTAGCCAGACCGTCTTTTCTTCGCCGGCGAGGCCAGGGTTGGCCCAGTCGGGCGCCTGGTTGACCGACGTCTTGAAATGCGCGTTGCCGAAGCCGCCATTGCCGCCCGCCGCGATCCGGAAGCGTTGCCCTTCCCGCGTCAGGTCGCAGATCAGCGTTTCCTTGTCCTCTTCGAGAACCTGCGTGCCGACAGGAACCTTGAGCGTGACGTCGCCACCATTGGCACCGGTGCGATTCCGACCCATCCCGTGCGTGCCGATCTGAGCCTTGAAGTGCTGTTGGAACCGGAAATCGATCAGCGTGTTGAGACCGTTGACGGCCTCGACCCACACGTCGCCACCGCGTCCGCCATCACCGCCATCGGGACCGCCGAACTCGATGAACTTCTCGCGCCGGAAGGACACCGCACCCGCGCCGCCGTCTCCAGACTTGATATAGACCTTTGCTTCGTCGAGAAATTTCATTTTACTTCCATCATTCGGTGTCAGTTGGACGCCCGTCTTGGCCTGATCGATATAGGCCGTTCAGCCGGAGGTCAAAGATTATCGTTAGGTTTGCGAGCTATAACATACAGTACGGCTTCGGTCTCGACGGGCGCTACGATCTCGAACGAATCGCCGACAGTCTCAAAGGCGCCGACGTGATCGCGCTCCAGGAGGTCACTCGAGGCTTCTCGAGGAACGACTATGCGGACATGGAGGCCGATCTCGCCGCGCTGTTCCCCGACTATTTCTGGGTGTATGGCCCCGCGTGCGACCTGCACGTGGAGCGGATCAATGACAGGCCCGCCCCCCGCAATACGCGCCTGCAGTTCGGCAACATGATCCTGTCGCGCTGCCCTATTCTTTCCAACCGGATGCTGCTTTTGCCGCGCAGCCGGACCCTCTCCAAGCTCAACCTGCAACGCAGTGCAACCGAAGCAGTCATCGCTGTTCCAGGCGGCGCTCTTCGCGTCTATTCGGTCCACCTCGACCACGTCTCCAACGACGAGCGCATCCGCCAGCTCGCCTATCTCAACGAACGCATCAATGCTTTTACCCGCGAAGGCGGATCGGTGACCGGCTCGCGGGAGTTCGATATCGACGAACTGCCGCTGCCCGAGGACTATATCGTCATGGGTGACTTCAACATGGTGCCGGAATCGCCGGAGTACTGCAGCTTCGCCGGCGCCAGCGACGGATATTACGGCCGCACGGCCCGTATCGGCACGCCGATCGACGCGCTTGCCGCGCTGAACGCCTACGCGCCCGAAAGCTATAGCTGGATGGATCCTGCGGATCACGGCAAACGCATGCATCTCGACTACGTCTTCGTCAGTTGCGGCCTTGAAAGCCAGCTAAGATCCGCAAGCGTCGACACGACTGCTGCGGGGTCCGACCACTTCCCCGTCTGGGTAGAGATCGACATCTGAACGAAGCGCCCCGACCATATGGCGGGGCGCTTCCTGTTTCGTCAGGTGCTTTGGCTTTGCAGCGCGCCAGGCTTCAGCGCAGTCTCGACATGCGTGACCATGGTGTTGCGCGCGAAACTGAAGATCTCGCTGCAGCCCGTCATGCGGAAACCAAGCTTCTCCTGAAGCCGGAGCGATACCGGGTTGTCGGCAAACACGCCGGAATGCACCATCGTCTCGGGCATTCGGCGCGAGAACCGCTCGAGCGTCGCGGCAACCGCCTCCGTCATATAACCGCGCCGCCAGTAGTAGCGGTTCAACCAGTAACCAAGATGCCAGCGGCCATGGCGCAACTCGAGCGACACCACGCCGATATGTGCGTCGTCACCGTTGGTGATTGCCATCTGCCAGTCGGGTAGGCGTCCCGCTGTGACCGGCACCAGCCAGTCCAGCGCGTCCTGCCGATCATAAGGTGCGGGAACCCGGGCCAGCATGCGTGTCACTGCGAAATCGGACAGCGATTCCGCAATCGCGTCCGCATCGCTCAGCCGGTGCGCACGCAGCGTCAGACGCTGCGTGGCAATGATCGGCTGCGATCCGGCGGTTGCGACCGTGGGCTTGGGCCGTTCGAGGCTGATCGCGTTCATAGGACGCTCCCCCAGCTTCTCAGCGACATCCAGGTCTTGCGATCGAGCCTGTACCATTCGACCGGCACATTGCTGCCGAGTGCCAGCGAGGCAGCAAGCCCCGAACCCTGGAACTGGAAGCCGCACTTCTGGATCACCCGCCTGGAGGCGACGTTCATCACCCGGCAACGGGCGTCGATCTGGTCGACATCCTGCCGCGTGCGAAACACCATGTCGACGAGCGCATGGCACGCCTCCGTGGTAAAGCCTTGATTCCAGTACGGTTCTCCGAGCCAGTAGCCGATCTCGACGGTCCGACCGTCCAGATGCGGCTCGACTCCGCAGCAACCGATAAAGGCACCGTTTTCGGCTTTCGTAATCGCATAGACGCACTTGCCAATCTCGCCATTTTTCGTGCGTCGCACGAAGTCGGCGGCATCATTGGCCGTATACGGGTGCGGCATGCGCGACACCATTGTGGCGACTTTGGCGTTGTTGGCGAGATGGGCAAGGGCGTCGATGTCTTCTTCGTGCGGCGCGCGCATGACGAGCCGTTCCGACAGTAAGACGGGGCAATCGGTCCTTAACCGCTCCGGCCTCAGCCGCTCCAAGGAAGACCGCTGGTCTTCCCGGGGAGACCTTTGGTCTCTCCGTAACAATTCGCCTTGCATGGTTCAGTCCTCCTTGAGGGTAAAGAAAAAGGGGAGATGGCTGGTGCCCCATCTCCCCTTTTGTCTTGACTGAACCTTGTACGCTCAGCCGGGTCGATGAGACACCGGCTGCTATAAAGCGCTACCGGCTTATTCCGCTGCTTCCGCTTTCGGCATTACAGACACGTATACGCGACCGTTGGCCTTCGTTCGGTAGTTCACATTGCCGGCGGTAAGAGCAAAGATCGTGTGATCCTTGCCGAGGCCGACGTTGGAACCCGGGTGCCACTGCGTACCGCGCTGACGCACGATGATGTTGCCTGCGATGACGGTTTCGCCGCCGAACTTCTTCACGCCAAGGCGCTTGGATTCGGAATCACGACCGTTGCGCGATGAACCGCCAGCTTTTTTGTGTGCCATTGGAGTTCTCCTTTAAACCTTAAGTCCCGTGATCTTACTTGGCAGCCACGATGTCCGTGATACGGACAACAGTGTGATGCTGACGATGGCCGCGCGTACGCTTCGAGTTCTGACGACGGCGCTTCTTGAAGGCGATGACCTTCTTGCCGCGGTTGTGCTCGACCACTTCGGCCTTGACGGAAGCGCCCTTGACGAAGGGAGCACCGATCGCAGCGTCGGCGCCTTCGCCGATGACCAGGACTTCGGTGAATTCGATTGCTTCGCCAGCGGTTGCTTCAAGCTTCTCGATGGTCAGCACGTCGTTTGCTGCCACACGGTACTGCTTACCGCCGGTCTTGATGACTGCGAACATTTTTTATCCTTTCATGTTCGTTCCGGCTCAACCCGCGTCAAAACAGGTGGCCGTCTTTTTATCAGTCGATGTTAAGCAGGGATTTCAGGGGCTTTCGCCCAGGAATTCTGTCTGCCGATGATGCCTTGCGCGGGCGCAAGACGGGCAAGGCGCGGACTTATCCACCCCTATTGGCTTGGGCAGATACGCGAGCCCCAAAAAACTGTCAAGGCAAAAGGATGAAAAGCTTTGAATTTCGTCTTGCCAGCCGGATATTTCATCGCTATGAGACAGCCCGCGCCGAACAAGCGCCGACCAGCGAAGCGGAGAGGTGGCTGAGTGGTCGAAAGCACCGCACTCGAAATGCGGCATACGGGCAACCGTATCGTGGGTTCGAATCCCACCCTCTCCGCCATAATCTCATTCTACGTCATGCCTCAATATCAGTTGCGCCGCTGAACGTACGCGATCTTGCCAACATTGACGATCGAGACTGCAGCGGTGTCACAAACATAGCCAACCGCCTTTTCCTGGGTAGAGGCCGATGTTAACTTGCGCCTCCGTAGGGCGCGCAGTGTGATAATCCTGCTTTAGTGGCTTTCTCTTCTCGGCTCGCTTTTTTCGCTGACGGGATCCATGGACATGAGCCTACGCGAGTTCTTGATGGTCGCGATCGCCCTCTCCGTTGCCTTTGGGGCGAAAGCCGATCAGTCGGTTGCGTTCACGGCAAGTATAGAGGCCCTCACGGATGCGCAGAAGGCGAAGATGAACGGTCTTTCCTGGCACGAGGGTTGCCCCGTTCCGCTGGATGACCTCGTATCCATTCATCTCAAGCACTTCGGCTATGACGGGGCTATTCACGACGGAATGCTTGTCGTGCATCGCGGGGTAGCCAAGGAAATCGCCGAGGCATTCAAAGACATGTTTGCAGCGCGTTTCCCGATAGAGAGGATACGGCCCTACGAGGATTTCGCGGTCGGCGAATATGCTGCAAACAATGATACCGTCGGCTTTTATTGTCGTCCGGCACAAGACAATCCGAATCAATTCAGTTGGCATGCTTACGGATTGGCCGTCGATATCAATCCGATGACGAACCCATACCACGATCCGAAAGGGTGGTGGCCGCCAGGTTCGGATGGCGACCGCGATCGGGCCACGCTAGGCCTCCTCACGGCGGATTCAAAAGCCCTGAGGATATTCATGGAGTACGGATGGGAATGGGGTGGCTGGGAGAACCCGCCGGATTACATGCATTTTAGAAAAGTCACGGTCGGCGAAGACGATAACCCTCTCAAGCGTCCTGTCTGGGCATCCCGATTGCAGTTCGCGCCAAACTAGCCGCCGACATGCGGAGCCGGAATTGCCTTTCGATCCGTCGTTACAGCGCCGAATGGCGCTATCACCGTGCAATCCCGCCTGAACTGCCGAGCAGGCGATCCGCTACCACTGCGGTTTTCTCTTCTCGAAGAACGCGGAAATGCCCTCCCTTGCCTGTACCGTCTCCCAGCTGTCAGCGAGTTGGCCTACAACAGCGTCAATGATCTCGTCCGAAATCGGTGGAGCGAAGGAGCGCGCCAGGACTTTTGCGCGAGCCGCGGCTTGCGACGAGGCCGCGAGGAACTCGCTGATTTCGATTTCGACGGCCTTTTCGAGGTCTGACGCCTGAACCACAGCATCGACCAGACCGATCGCCGCCGCATGATGCGCATCGAATATTCGTCCTGACAGGAATAGCGGTCGCGCCGGCGAAACGCCGATCCGTCGGATGACATAGGGACTGATCGTTGCCGGAATGAGACCCAGCCGAACTTCGGTCAAGCCAAAGCGCGCGATCTCGGCGGCGACGGCCATATCGCATACGCTTATCAAGCCAAGACCGCCGCCGAAGGCATTTCCATGGACACAGCCGATCACCGGCTTCGGAAGCTCGTCCAGCGCCTTGAGCATCATTGCCAACCGCCGAGCTTCAACGATTCTGCCGGCACGGTCGGCGGAAAACTGGGCGCGCATCCACTCGAGATCTCCCCCGGCACAAAAGCTCTTGCCGAGAGCCTGAATGACGACCACCCGAACGTCTGCGTCTGATCCGAGCGCTTGTGCCGCCTCGGTAAGCTCAGCGATCATTCTGGCTGACATTGCGTTGTGCTTGTCCGGGCGTGCGAGTATCAGGCGAGCCACTCCACGCTCGTCGATAGTGACCTGAAGGGTCTCCGGGTTCACTGCGCGCTCCTCAGCTTGCGGGCAAAGGCGGCCGCTTGCTCAAGCTTTTCCGTCGAAAGACCTGTCCGATATCCCTTGCGGGCAAGATACTGTGCAACCAGCAGCGTATCGACATTGCCTTGGGCCCTCGGCGCAAACGGACAGCCCCCAAGTCCGCCAACGGATGAATCGAAAACACGAAGACCGTGCTCCAGCGACACGCCGATATTGTCGAGAGCCCAGCCGTCTGTGTCGTGGAAATGGCCCGCGAGCATCGTCGCCGGCGCGCGGGAGAGGACGGTCAGCAACATCCGATCGACCGCCTCCGGCCGCCCACGCCCGATGGTGTCACCCAGACTGATTTCATAGCAGCCGAGCGCATGAAGCTGCTCGACAACCCCGGCAACCGCATCAGGCTCGACGGCCCCCTCGTAGGGGCACTCCACGACGCAACTGACATAACCACGGAGCGGCACACCAGCCGCTCGGCTCGCCTGCGCGACCGGGCGGAACCGTTCGATGCTCTGGGCGACCGAACAATTGATGTTCCGCTGCGAGAAACTTTCCGATGCCGACGTGAAGATCGCCACCTCGTCGGCACCCGCCGCCATCGCCGCTTCGAATCCCGTCTTGTTCGGTGTCAACACGGCATAGCGCACACCGGGTCTGCGCTTGATGCCCGCCATGACATCCGCCGCGTCGGCAAGCTGAGGCACCCACTTTGGACTAACGAAGCTCGTCACCTCGATGCGCTCGAAACCACATTCCGAGATCATATCGACAAGAGCGATCTTCACCGCGGTCGGAACCAGGTCCTTTTCGTTCTGCAGGCCATCGCGCGGGGAAACTTCAACGATGGAGACATCACGCGCAAGCAAGGATGGGACGCCTGGCTGCATCACGCCTCCTCCCCCTGCAATGTCAGCAACACCGCGCCTTCGCTGACCTGCTGACCTTCGCTGACTTCCAATGTCTCAACGATGCCGTTTCGCGGTGCCATCAGCGTCAGTTCCATCTTCATCGCCTCCATGACGATCACGGCCTGCCCCTCGGCGACCTCCGCTCCCGATTGAACGCGGACGATCCTGACAAAACCAGGCATCGGCGCGATCACCCTGTCGCCGCCTGGGCCGTTCTGGAGATCGCCATCGAGCGGATCCGCGACGCGGAAAACATGGGTCTGCCCGTCCAGCGTCAACGCGAGATGATGCCCCGTCATGCTCGCCTTCGCTTCGATCTGTCGTCCTTCAATCTCCGCTCGGCACCCATCGTCGGAGCGGCTGACGATCTTCACCGGGATCACTCTTTTTCCATCATGAACCGCGAAGAAGTCGAAGCCCTTGGCCGCGATCCTCAGGTTTACATGACCACTCTCATGCTCCAGGATGACGATGCGCTGCATCTCGCCCCAGAGCTGCCAGTACCCCAGTGCCTGCCAGGGGTCGCGCCCGTCGGGCTTTGTAAAAGCGCCGAGCGACAGCACACCGGCAAGGGCGACGACGGTGTCTTGCGGACGCTCGGTCGTCACCAGGGACTGAAGATCGCGCTCGATCAGGCCAGTGTCCGGGCGCCCAGCCACAAACTCGTCCACACCGACCAAGCGTGCCAGGAAGCCGAGATTGGTTGTGACACCGCCGATATGGGAGGCCGTCAGCGCTCTCGCCAAGCGAGACAGCGCAGTCGCGCGGTTCGGCCCATGTGCTACCATCTTGGCTATCAGCGGGTCATAGTGCGGCGATATGGTATCCCCTTGGCGCACGCCGGTGTCGACACGAACGCTAACATCGGGGAAGCCAAGCTGCCTGACTATCCCCGTCGCTGGCAAAAACCCCTTGGACGCATCTTCGGCATAGATCCGCGCCTCGAATGCCCAGCCATAGATCTCAAGCTCGGACTGCCTTTTCGGCAACGGTTCGCCGGCTGCCACCCGCAGCTGCCATTCCACGAGATCAACGCCGGTGATGGCTTCTGTCACCGGGTGCTCGACTTGCAGCCGCGTATTCATTTCCATGAAATAGAACCGATCGGGCCGCAAACCGTTCGACACGTCGACAATGAACTCGACCGTCCCGGCACCTTGATAGGAGATCGCCCGGCCCGCGCGCGTGGCTGCCTCCCCCATCGCCCGGCGCATCTCATCGGTCATGCCTGGCGCCGGCGCCTCTTCTACGACCTTCTGGTGGCGGCGCTGAAGAGAACAATCGCGCTCGAACAGGTGAACGACGTTGCCATGCCGGTCGCCGAAGATCTGGAACTCGATGTGGCGGGGTTGCAGCAAGTAGCGCTCCAGAAGAACGCCGTCGTCACCGAAGGCCGCCTTTGCCTCGCGCCGCGCCGCTTCCAGCGCCTCCAGAAAGTCCTCCTCCCGATCGACGCGCCGCATACCCTTGCCGCCGCCCCCCGCTCGCGCCTTGATAAGGAGGGGATAACCGATCACGGCCGCCTGATCCGCGAGAAAGCCGTTATCCTGCTCAGCCCCATAATAGCCGGGAACAACCGGCACACCGGACTGCTCCATGATCGCCTTTGCGGAATCCTTGAGACCCATGGCGCGGATCGAGGAGGATTGCGGCCCGATAAAGACGATCCCGGCCGCTTCCGTGGCTTCGGCAAACTCCGCGTTCTCCGATAGAAAACCGTAGCCGGGGTGAATGGCGTCAGCGCCCGTCCGCTCGGCCGCGGCCAGTATCCGTTCGATAGAAAGATAGCTCTCCTGTGCGCTTGCCGGGCCAAGGCGCACTGCTTCGTCGGCCATCTCCACATGCAACGCATCGACATCCGCGTCCGAGTAAACCGCAACGGTCGAAATGCCCATGCGCTTGGCCGTGCGGATAATTCTGCAGGCGATTTCACCACGGTTGGCTATGAGGATCTTGTGAAACATGCCGCCCTCACATCCGAAACAGGCCGAAGCGCGTATCTTCGATCGGCGCATTCAATGTGGCCGACAGGGATAGCCCAAGCACATCGCGGCTCCTGGCAGGGTCTACGACCCCATCGTCCCAGAGGCGCGCCGACGCATAGAGCGGGTGGCTCTGCCGTTCAAAGAGATCCAGCACGGGCTGTTTGAAACCCGCCTCTTCCTCCGCCGACCATGGCGTGCCGGCGCGCGCAAGTGCCTCGCCGCGCACGGTTGCAAGCACACTTGCCGCCTGCTCCCCGCCCATCACAGAAACCCGGCTGTTCGGCCAACTCCATAAAAAACGTGGCGAGAAGGCGCGCCCGGCCATGCCATAGTTGCCGGCCCCGAAGGAGCCGCCGATCAGCATCGTTATCTTTGGCACATTCGTCGTGGCGACCGCGGTGACGAGCTTGGCGCCATGCTTGGCGATGCCCTCGGTTTCGTATTTTCGGCCAACCATGAAGCCGGTGATGTTCTGCAGGAAGACGAGTGGAATCTTGCGCTGCGAGCAGAGCTCGACGAAATGCGCGCCCTTCTGTGCCGACTCGGGAAACAACACGCCGTTGTTGGCAATAATGCCAACCAGCATTCCGTGCACATGCGCAAATCCGCAGACCAGCGTGGCGCCGTATCGGACCTTGAATTCATCGAACCGTGAGCCGTCGACAATACGCGCAATGACCTCCCGGACGTCATAGGAGGTCCGCAGGTCAGAGGGGACGACGCCCGCAATCTCGGCCGGATCGTAGAGTGGCGGTTCACTTGATGCCTGCACGGCGGCGACCTTCGACCGATTGAGATTGGCGATCGATTGTCGTGCCAGCGCGAGCGCGTGAGCGTCATCTCGGGCGAGGTGATCGGCAACGCCGGACAGCCTTGTATGGACGTCGCCGCCACCGAGATCTTCGGCAGAGACAACCTCGCCCGTCGCAGCCTTGACGAGAGGCGGGCCCGCAAGGAAGATCGTTCCCTGCTTTTCGACAATGATCGCCTCATCCGACATCGCGGGAACATATGCGCCCCCTGCCGTGCACGACCCCATGACCACGGCGACCTGCGGAATGCCTGCCGCTGACATGTTTGCCTGATTGAAGAATATCCGCCCGAAGTGATCCCGATCGGGAAAGACTTCGTCCTGGTTCGGAAGATTGGCGCCACCCGAGTCCACGAGATAGACGCAGGGAAGGTTGTTCTGCGCCGCGATCTCCTGCGCACGCAGATGCTTTTTCACCGTCATCGGGTAATAGGTACCGCCTTTGACAGTCGCGTCATTGCAGACGATCATGCATTCGCAGCCAGCAATCCGGCCAACGCCGGCGATCATGCCGGCTCCGGGCGCTTCGTTGCCGTACATGCCATGAGCCGCCGTCAGCCCGACCTCCAGGAACGGCGTAGCGGGGTCGATCAAGGTGGCAATTCGATCCCTCGGAAGCATCTTGCCTCGGCTGAGATGGCGTTCTCGCGCCACCGCGCCGCCGCCCTGCATCACGGCGGCGACGGCCTCCTCCACCACCCGGACAGCCTCTCCCATGGCCGTTCGGTTAACCCTGAAACTGTCCGAATTCGTGGAGATCTGCGACTTCAGTACCGTCATTCGTCACCAAGATCAGATTTGCCGATGAATTTCGTGGTCAGGCCGTCTCCGCAAAGAGTTCGCGTCCGATCAGCATACGCCTTATTTCCGAAGTCCCCGCACCGATTTCGTAGAGCTTTGCATCCCTCAGCAAACGCCCCGCGGGGTAGTCGTTGGTGTAGCCATTTCCTCCAAGAGCCTGGATCGTCTCCAAGGCCATGAGGGTGGCCTTCTCGGCCGCGTAGAGAATGCATCCGGCTGCATCCTTGCGCGTCGTCTCGCCGCGATCGCATGCCGCCGCCACGGCATAGACGTAGGCCCGCGCCGTGTTCATGGTCACGTACATGTCGGCAAGCTTGCCCTGCATCAGCTGGAACTCGCCAATCGGCTGGCCGAACTGCTTTCGCTCATGAAGGTAGGGTATGACAACATCCATGCAACTGGCCATGATGCCGAGTGGACCACCGGACAGCACGACCCGCTCATAATCGAGCCCCGACATCAGAACGCCGACGCCGCCTCCCGCCCTACCGAGCAAGTTGCTCTCAGGGACCTCGCAATCCGCAAAGACCAGTTCGCAGGTATTTGAGCCGCGCATGCCGAGCTTGTCGAGTTTCGGTCCCGTTGAGAATCCCTTGAATGCCTTCTCGACCAGAAACGCCGAGATGCCACGCGGCCCAGCGTCCGGGTCCGTCTTGGCATAGACAACCAGCACGTCGGCATCCGGACCATTGGTAATCCACATCTTGCTGCCGTTCAGGACATATCGGTCACCGCGTTTTTCGGCGCGAAGTCTCATCGAGACGACATCGGAACCGGATCCGGGTTCCGACATCGCAAGTGCGCCGACATGTTCGCCGGATATGAGCTTGGGGAGGTAGCGCTCCTTCTGCTGTACGGTCCCGTTGCGGCTGATCTGGTTGACGCAGAGGTTGGAATGAGCGCCATAGCTGAGGCCGATCGCGGCGGAGGCCCTGCTGATCTCTTCCATCGCCACACAATGCGCGAGGTAGCCGAGACCGGCCCCGCCGTAGCGCTCCTCCGCGGTCACGCCGAGCAATCCCATCTCGCCCATCTCCCGCCAGAGAAAATGCGGAAAGCTGTTGCTGGTATCGATCTCGTTCGCCAATGGCGCAATGCGCTCAGCTGCAAAACGGCGAACGCCATCGCGCAGTGCTTCGATCTCGTCGGCCAGTGCAAAACTCAACCCACCTGAATACATGCCTACCTCCCTTGTCCGACGCAGTTACGCGGCGTCCGGCATGCGCGCAGTCTCTCCCGTTTTTTCGTATGTCGTCAGGCGCTCGGCGATTTGCGCCAGGATCTTGTCGGCCGCAGCCTCCTTCACCGGACCGAAGCCACGAATCTCATCGAAGAGCGTAAGAATGGCAAGCGCTTCCAATTCGTTATCCGGGCGAAGGCCGCCCAGCACCTTCGTGGCGACGGTTTCGTATTCCCGGATCAGCCGCCGCTCGAGTTTTCGTTCGGGCAGATAGCCAAACGGATCGAGCGGAGTGCCCCTCAGGCCCTTGAAGCGCGCCAGCTGTCGAAGCACGGGCAGTATCCATGCCCCGAACTCGCGCTTGCGTGGGCGCCCATTCGGATCCTTGCCGGCCATGAACGGCGGCGCGAGATTGAAGAGGAGCTTGAACTCACCCTCCATTTCCTCCCGAAGCTCCGCTTCAAAGGCCGGATCCGTCAGCAGCCGCGCGACCTCGTACTCGTCCTTGTAGGCAAGCACCCGCGCGTATGTCACGGCAACGGCATAGGCGACCCTGTCGGAGAGGCGAGCCTTCTCCGCGGATGCCGTCGCCCGCTCGACGAAAGCGGCATAACGCTTTGCCAGGCGCCGGCTCTGGTAAGCCGTGAGATGAGAGTTACGGTGCGCGACCAGCTCGCGAAGATCCATATCCGCCAAGGTCTTGGCCGCAGGTTTCTCGCCGATCAACCGGTCCACGGCATGCGGATCGTGAGCGAGCATCCTGCCCCATTGGAACGCCGCCTTGCTCTGCTCGACAGCAACGCCGTTCAGCTCAATTGCCTTGTCGATTGCCTCAAGGGTGAGAGGCAACAGGCCACGCTGCCATGCGAAGCCGGTCAGCAATATGTTGGTAGAGATGGCATCGCCCGTAAGCGCCGTCGCGACATGGCCGAAATCCAGGAAGACGGAACCGTCATGAACGGTCTTGGCGATTGTATGCACCACCGATCCCGTCTTGAAATCGAAGTCGCGATTGCGAACGAAGTCGGCAACCGGCATCAGGCCAGTATTGACGATCGCCATGGTTCGTTCGGGCTTGCAAAGCGTGACCGCCTCTTTCGATGCGCCAACGATATCGTCAGCAGCCAGCAGCAAATCGGCACCAGCGTTGACGATGCGGGAAGAGGTTACATCCTGTTGCTGCCTCCCGATCCGCAAATGGCTCATGACAGCGCCCCCCTTCTGGGCGAGGCCGGCCATGTCGAGGATCATCGGAACATAGCCATCGACATACGCGGCCATTCCCAGGATCGCGCCGATCGTCAGGATGCCGGTCCCGCCGACACCCGCGATCGCCACGTTCCATGGACGCTCGCCAACGACGGGGAGGGTGGGCAGCGGAATATCGATATCGCCGATCTCCAGCCCCTTGCGCTTCTTGCGTTGACCTCCGTTGACCGTCACGAAGGACGGGCAGAACCCTTTGACGCAGGAGAAATCCTTGTTGCAGCTCGATTGGTTGATCTGGCGTTTGCGCCCGAATTCGGTCTCCAGAGGCTCGACGGAGATGCAGTTCGATTGCACCGAGCAGTCTCCGCACCCTTCGCACACTGCGGCATTGATGAAGACGCGCTTCGGCGGATCCTCTAGCAATCCGCGGCTGCGGCGCCGCCGCTTTTCGGCGGCACAGGTCTGTACGTAAACGATGGCAGAACAGCCCTCGGTTTCCCGCAAGGTCAGCATAACCTGATCGAGGTGATCGCGATGCAGCACTTTGACACCGGACGCAAGCATGGACGGGCTGTAGGCATCCGGATTGTCGGAAAGCAGGTAGATCGGCGATACGCCCTCGTTCTGCAGCTGCTTCGTCATCAGTTCAGGCGTCATGTAGCCATCGATCGGCTGGCCACCAGTCATTGCCACCGCGTCGTTATAAAGCAGCTTGTAGGTCACGTTGACCTTGGCCGACACCGATTGCCGGATCGCCAAAATGCCCGAGTGAAAATAGGTGCCGTCGCCGAGATTGACGAAGATATGCTTGTCGTCCGTGTAGTGCGAAATAGCCGTCCACGGCACACCTTCGCCGCCCATCTGCGTGAAGGTATAGGTGTTTCGATCCATCCAGATCGTCATGTAATGGCATCCGATACCCGCCGTGGCACGGCTGCCCTCGGGCACGCGCGTCGACGTATTGTGCGGACAGCCGGAACAGAAAAACGGCGTTCGCAATACGGGCGGGACATGCGTCCGCGCAATCTGGCCACGGTCGGCGAGGTAGGCAAGCTTCGCGGCAATTTTCTCCCGCAGGCTCGCATCGATGTCGAGGAGCAGCACCCGCCCGGCGATTGCACGGGCAACGGCACCGACTGTCAACGCGGCGGACAGGCTGAGATAGGGCTTGTCATGCTCGTCGAACTTGCCGACGATCCGCGGACGGACATCTGCGCGCCAGTTGAACAGTTGCTGCTTGATCTGGTTCTCGATGATCTCGCGCCGTTCCTCGACAACGAGCACCTCCTGTAGGCCCTCTGAAAAATGTCGAACCGCCTCCGGCTCCAGCGGCCAGGGCATCCTGACCTTGAGGATGCGAAGGCCGATCATCGCCATTTCGGCTTGGCCGATCTCAAGCTCGCGCAACGCCTGCAACACATCTTCATAGGCCT
Source organism: Hyphomicrobiales bacterium (assembly GCA_900489925.1). GTDB lineage: Bacteria > Pseudomonadota > Alphaproteobacteria > Rhizobiales > Rhizobiaceae > Rhizobium. The sequence goes on from UEHQ01000009.1 coordinate 370,284, forward strand.
TGCCGGACGATATGATTCCGAAACGGGCGTTCGGCACGTCATGCGTCACCTGGTCGACCAGGTTTGCGCGGGCAAAAGCGATGGCGGCATACGCCTTGTAGGTCTGCAGCCGGTCGTCCTGAACCAGCGGCGGGTCCGGCCAGCGCAGGTTGAGGCCGCCGGGCGGCATTTCAAAATCCGCAGGCAGGACGAAGTTGCGGCTTTCGCCAGCGAGATGGATGGCAGCCGTCGTCTCGATCGTATCGGCGATGACTTTCATACCTACCCAGCAGCCCGAGTAGCGCGACATCGCGATACCGAGCAGGCCATACTCGAGAAATTCATGGATGGAGGATGGATAGAGGACAGGAATGACCGCCGACATGAAATCGTGATCGGTCTGATGTGGAATGCTGGAAGACTTTGCCGAATGATCATCGCCGGCAATGCAAAGGACGCCACCATGAGGCGAGGTTCCCGCGGCATTGGCATGTTTCAATACGTCGCCGGATCGGTCGACGCCAGGTCCCTTGCCGTACCACATACCAAGCACGCCGTCCTTGCGTGCGCCGGGGTAAAGCCCGACCTGCTGGGTGCCCCAAACGGCAGTCGCCGCAAGATCTTCGTTGATGCCCGGCTGGAACGTGACGTCGTACTGGTCAAGGTAGGGCTTGGCTTTGATCAATTGCTGGTCATAGCCGCCAAGCGGCGAACCGCGATAGCCTGAAATAAAAGTCGCCGTATTCAGGCCAGCGGCTCGGTCGCGACGCATCTGCGTCATCGGCAGCCTGACCAGCGTCTGCAGTCCGGTAATGAACACCCGACCTTCGGTAGCGGTATACTTGTCGTCGAGCGATACGCTTCTTGCCAGCATCTGCTCTCCTCCCAAGATAGCAGCGATGACTTTTCAGGCGCATCGGTTGATCTTCTGAATCATCGGTGCGCTTCATCATGCTACCACTTGGTGCACGGAATTTCCGTACCAAGAGGGGATGCTGGACGTATCAAGTGAAAAGAATAGGTCGCTAGCGCGACATCTTCGTACAAACGGCGATCGGGACCCGCCTGGACCCAGAATCGATTACTGCTTGACCGCGCGACCGCTGCGACTCTGAGCGATGGCCCGCGCTTCGTGACGCCGGACCAGATCGTTCTGGACCTCAGCCTGGAATATCATCACCTGCTCGCGCACTTCGGGTTCGGAGAAGCCCAACGATTCGAGCTCGTCGGCAAGCCGGCGGCATTCAGACTTCCAGAAGCGAACTGCTTCCTCGCCATGGCGATGTTCCAGCTCGGCTGCACACCGTTCGATGTCGCCGGCGCGCGAGGCAACCGGAAAAAGCACGATTTCGCTCGTTGTCATTGCGTCCAAGGTCTTGCGTGATGGTACTGGCATCGATTCGTTCCGTTTCGTGTCGACCTCATTCCTACCGAAGCATGGTTAACGCTTTCCTCTCGCGGCCAGCACAATGGTGGGGCGGGGGCTTTTGCTCGCTTGCAAAGAGGATTACACCTTTCACGTGCCGTCGGCGGCATCAAGGGTTTGAGGGGAATTGATGCGCGCGGTCATCGCGAAGCCTGTAGCCACGGCAATTGTTCTCTTTGCGCGCGCCATTACCGCGGTCCGCGCGATCTGGCCGAGCGAGGGCGTTCCCGACGGTCAGTGCGTGTATTTTGCCAATCACTGCAGCCACGGCGATTTCATTCTCGTGTGGACGGTCTTGCCGCCTCGCATCAGGAAGTCCGCCAGGCCGGTTGCCGGCGCCGAGTACTGGCTCAAATCCTCCATAAACCGGTTCATCGGCCGCGATGTCTTCAACGCGGTGCTGATAGAGCGCGATCGGGACAAACGCACTCACGATCCGATCGAGGTCATGGCGACGGCGCTGGACGCTGGCTCCTCGTTGATTCTTTTCCCCGAGGGAACGCGCAATCAGACCGACGCGACCCTCCTTCCATTCAAGAGCGGCCTCTTTCATCTCGCGTCCGCGCGCCCGGACGTTCATTTGGTGCCGGTCTGGATCAATAACCTCAATCGCGTCATGCCGAAGGGAGAGATCGTGCCGATCCCCTTCATGTGCAGCGTCGCCTTCGGCAGCCCCATGCACCTTGCCGCAGGCGAAAGCAAAGAAGACTTCCTCGAGCGTATGCGAAACGCGCTTCTTGCCCTTTGTCCGAAACATACAGGCGATAACGAATGAGCCAGGTAAACTCCGATCTGTGGACACTCGTGCTCGGCATTCTTGGCGTGCTTTGTGTCGCATCGACGGTTGGCTATATCCTGCACCACCGTCTTTCGCCAAACGGCTCGAATGCCGCGATCGAGAATCTCAACGCCCGGATCAAGGCCTGGTGGATCATGGCCGCCTTGATCGGTCTTGCCTTTCTCGCCGGTCGGATCGGGGTGTTGCTCCTGTTCGGCTTCTGCTCGTTTGCCGCTCTGCGTGAATTCATCACGCTGACAAACACCAAGCGAGCAGATCACTGGGCTTTGGCCGCCGCTTTCTTCGTGGTCCTGCCGCTTCAGTATTTTCTCCTTTGGGAGAGACAGTACGGGATCTTTTCAATCTTCATCCCGGTATACGCATTCCTGCTTATGCCGATCATTTCGGTCCTGCGCGGCGATACGGAGCGATTTCTTGTCCGGATCGCCGAAGTGCAATGGGCGCTTATGATCTGCGTCTTTTGCGCCTCGCACGTACCGGCTCTCCTGACCTTGAACATAGCCGGCTACGAGGGCCGGAACGTCCTGCTGATAGCCTTCCTGGTGATCATCGTTCAGCTGAGCGACGTACTTCAATATGTCTGGGGCAAGCTTTTCGGCCGGACGAAGATTGCGCCCAAACTATCCCCCTCCAAGACCGTCGAAGGGTTCGTGGGTGGCGTCGCCAGCGCCACGCTGATCGGTGCCGGCCTATGGTGGATCACGCCGTTTACGCCGCTCCAGGCGGGGCTGCTTGCGTTCGTCATCACGATGATGGGCTTCTTTGGCGGGCTGGTCATGTCCGCCATCAAGCGCGACCGTGGCGTCAAGGATTGGGGCAACCTCATCGAGGGGCATGGGGGCCTCATCGATCGGCTTGATTCGGTCGTGTTCTCCGCGCCGATCTTCTTCCATCTGGTTCGATACTGGTGGTCGAGCACTTGAGCGGCGGTACGGCCTTCGATCGCATCGCGCGCAGCACGGTAACGCACGTCCTGTTTGCGTTCCTTGCGATGGGCGGCTGGGCGGTCTTCGCCAACCGGGCGCACCCTCTGCCAAAGGCTCTCCTTGCGGGGTTGGTGCAGGGCGCCTTGTCGGCCTGCCTGACGTTGTTTCTGAAAACGGTCGTCGAGCACCTTTCAAAGCGTTTCTCGGGCGTTCCGGCACTTTGGGCACCGCCACTGATCGCCTGCACGGCATCGGCGGCCGCCTTGGTCGCAATCCACGCGATGAGCGGAACACCGGAGATACTGAAGACTGTCGCGCTCCCGCTGACCGTGTCGACAAGCTACGCAGCGATCTACAATTATTCGCTATATCGAAAGAGGGGATCCAATGACGCAATCGGGTGACCGCAGGCCACTGGCGAGCCGCGACACGCACTGGGCGCGCTCGATCGCACAATGGCTCGTCACGAAATCCGTGACGCCCAACCAGATATCCCAGGCCAGTATGGTTGCGGCGGCGTTGGCCGGTTGCGCATTTTTTCTTGCCGGAACGAGCCTCGGGCCGACACGCATAGTCCTGCTTTTGCTCGCAGCCGCCTTCTGCCAACTCAGATTGTTGTGCAACCTGTTCGACGGCATGGTCGCTGTGGAAGGCGGCAAAGGCGCGCCCGACGGACCGTTCTGGAATGAATTTCCCGACCGTGTCGCCGACGTCCTGATCTTCGTAGGGGCAGGCATGGGCGCGGGCGTGCCGGGCCTTGGATGGGCCGCGGCGGCGTTCGCGGTACTGACGGCCTACGTTCGTGAGCTCGGTCGGGCAACAGGAATGCCAAGCGATTTCTCCGGGCCGATGGCAAAGCAGCATCGCATGGCGGCCATTACGGCCGCAGCGGTCCTCTCCGTCCTCGAGCCGATTTGGGGGGGCCGCAACGAAGTCCTGATCATAGCCCTTTGGGTGGTTGCAACAGGCGCGGCGGTGACGGCCCTCCGTCGCAGCCGCACGCTCATTGGCCGGCTCAAAGCGGATAACACCAAGCATTGACATGAAGCGTACCGAAATGGCCGAAACTGCGCTTTGCAGCAAAACGACATCGCCATAGAACAACCGCGCTGCTTCTTCTTTTCCCCGAAGCGGCCTTGGACTAGCCTCGCTTCGGCGAGGCATTTTTCCCCTTAGAGTGCTGCTCTCGCTATCTGTAGGCCAGCTCGGATAGCCCGCCCATTCCCGAACGAACCAGAAATTCATGCATGATCCGCCGCCGCATCGGATTCTCAAGGCGCGTGACCTGCGACCCCAGGAACTCGGTCTGCACATGGCCAAAAGCGAGAAGATCCGGCGATGCTGCGATCGTTTGCGAATAGATGCCGTGGAACGACTGCCGACAGACATAGGTCTTGTATTTGGTCATGCAGAAGCTCGCGAAGCGACCCTGCTGTTCTCTCAGAAAGTCGGCAACGCCGACCGTTACCTCCGGCCAAGCGGGATTGCAGGTGTCGTCAAAGACGATGACCCCATGGTCGGCAAGTGAGTCCGCCGCCAAGCGGGCGTCTGACAGCACGTGGTGAAGCATGTGGCCCCCATCGATGCTGAAGAAACGGACCTTGCCGGCCTTCTCCGTGATGTCAGTCGCGTTTACCTGCGTGCTGTCACGCTTGATGAGCAGCTCCTCATCCACCGGCAGTCCCAATCGGCGGCCGTTCTCGATAAAAGCCTCATACTGACCCCGCCCATTTTCGCGCCCGGGGATGTCGAACGTATCGATCGCAACAATTTTTGCGCCGCCGCATAGTTTCCGGAAGAGAAAGTAAGACCGGCCAAAGTAGACGCCAATCTCGGCGACCGCTCCGTTGAGACCAGCCGCCTCCTGGCTGCGCAAAAGCGAAAGAAAGACAAGCGCATCCGGAGGATCTATGTAGCCCTTTATCGCTCGCAGATCGCGAAATATGAATTTTCGAAGCGCGATATCCATCGGGAAGTACTTTCGATCTCACCGGCGAAACCAATTCGCATTTCAAGACAAATGCAACGAATGGTAAGAAGCAAACAGCAGAACAACATACCTTTCAACCAAAAACACCGAAAATTCATGACCTGAAGAGAGACAGAATAGATCGCGAGCATTGCCGATACTTCAATTTTCTTGTTACGCAACGCCACAATCAGCGAAATCGCCGCTCGGAGTTTCTTCCTAAGAGGCAATTTGCTAATCCCAACGATAACAAGACGAAAAGAATGTCGTCGCAGGGCAGTTTCTTCTTTTTATCGCCATCCAGCTGCCCTACTCCTACGTCTGTTTTTATGCGGCAACAGAAGGTGGTACATGGCAGGTGAAACAGTTCTGGTCGTCGGCGGTGCTGGGTATATCGGCTCGCACACGTGTCTCGATCTCGCAAATAAGGGCTTCAAGCCGGTCGTTTTCGACAATTTCTCGAATGGACATCGCGAGTTCGTCAAATGGGGCCCCGCCGAGGAGGGGGACATTCGCGATCGGAGCCGTCTCGATGAAGTCCTCGCCAAGCACAAGCCAGCGGCCATTCTGCATTTTGCGGCGCTGATCGAAGTGGGCGAATCGGTCAAGGATCCGGTCGCCTTCTATGAAAACAACGTCATCGGCACGCTGACGTTGCTGGCAGCCGCCCAAGACGCTGGCATCAAGGCGTTCGTTTTCTCGTCGACCTGCGCCACCTATGGCCTTCCGCAAAGCGTCCCTCTCGACGAGACACATCGACAGGTGCCGATCAATCCATACGGACGCACCAAGTATATCGTCGAGCAGGCGCTTTCCGACTACGACCGGTACACGGGCTTTCGATCCGTGGTCTTGCGCTACTTCAACGCGGCCGGCGCAGATTTCGAGGGGCGGATCGGCGAATGGCATCAGCCGGAAACCCACGCCATTCCGCTGGCAATCGATGCTGCGCTCGGTCGGCGCGAAGGCTTCAAGGTCTTCGGCAGCGACTATGAGACTCGTGACGGCACCTGCGTGCGCGACTACATCCATGTCCTTGATCTCGCGGACGCTCACGTTCGCGCGGTCGAATACCTGTTGCGGGGAGGCGAGTCTGTCGCCCTCAATTTGGGAACAGGGACCGGCACGACCGTCAAGGAGCTGCTTTCGACCATCGAAGAGGTATCGGCACGGCCGTTTCCGGTCGAATATGTCGGGCGCCGCGAAGGCGATTCCCACACGCTGGTCGCCAACAACGACAAGGCCCGGGAGGTTCTCGGCTGGGTGCCGCAGCATGATCTGTCACAGATCATCCGGTCGGCCTGGAACTGGCACGCGAAATCAAACCAGCATTGAGCGCTGCAATGTCCGGCAAGCCAAACGTTCTCCTGATCACCGCGGACCAATGGCGCGGTGATTGCCTTTCAGCAGTCGACCACGCCTGCGTAAAAACCCCGAACTTGGACGCGCTTGCGGCGCAAGGCACGCTGTTTGCCCGCCACTATGCCGGCACTGCTCCCTGCTCGCCGGCGCGGGCGACGCTTTATACCGGTCTCTACCAGATGAACCATCGCGTCTGCCGCAACGGTTCCCCATTGGATGCGCGCTTCGACAATCTGGCTCTCGCTGCCAGACGCGCAGGCTATGATCCCACATTGTTCGGCTATACCGACACGGCGCCCGACCCGCGGGCGCTGGACAATAGCGATCCGCATCTGACGACCTATGAGGGTCTATTACCCGGCTTTACTGCAAGGCAGCTTTTGCCGGAGCATGAAAAGCCATGGCTATCATGGTTGCGCATGCGGGGGCATGCGGACGCAACGAGCCGTGACATTCACATTCCGGTTGGCGCCCGTCCGGGCGAGATTTCCAACGCGCCGACAGCCTATTCCAAGGACGAGACACAAACTGCGTTTCTCACAGGCGAGTTCATACGTTGGCTTGGCGAGCAGGAAGCGCCGTGGTTTGCCCACGTTTCCTTCCTGCGTCCGCACCCGCCCTTTTCTGCGCCGAGTCCGTTCAATGACATGTTCGCGCCGAGCGACGGACCGGCCTTCGCCCGCGCCGAAAACCGGGAGGCCGAGGAGAAATCCCACCCTTACCTGTCTTACGCGATGCCCAGGGTCGGCAAGGGCAGCGCCATGCATGGTGGCGCCGGTCCAATTAGCGATTGGAACGCAGCCGACTTTTCGGCAATCCGCGCCATCTACTATGGCATGATCGCCGAAGTGGATTTCCAGCTCGGACAAATCTGGCAGGCACTGAAAGCTTCGAGCGCCTGGGAAGACACCGTCATCATATTCACGTCTGATCATGCCGAGATGGCTGGGGATCACTGGACGTTCGGGAAGGGCGGTTTCTTCGAGGGAAGCTACCATGTGCCCCTGATCATCCGTGATCCGCGATCGGCAATGGTCGGGACGACAGTCAAAGAGTTTACCAGCGCCGCCGATATCTTTCCGACGCTCTGCGACCGGCTGGATATCACGCCCCGCAACGGTCTGGACGGGCAGTCCTTGATGCCCTTCGTTCAGTCGGGAAAAAGCGATGGCTGGCGTGATGCCGCGTTTTGGGAGTTCGATTTCCGCGACGTCGTACATCAGACGGCCGAACGACATTTCGGGCTTCGCTCCAACGAATGCAGCCTTGCGGTGGTTCGCGACGAACAGTTCAAGTTCGTCTACTTCACCGCGCTGCCGCCGCTACTGTTTGACCTTCGGAGCGACCCCATGGAACTGAAAAATCTTGCGGACGATCCGGCCTATGCCGCGATCCGATTGGCCTACGCCGAGAAGCTGCTATCCCTTCGTGCGCGCCACCTCGATCAGACGCTCGCCTATACCGAACTGACGGAAAGAGGGCCGGTTTCACACCGGCCCTGACAGGTCAGGAAAACCGACCGAGATAGTCCATCTTGCCGACCGGGACGCCCTGGTTTCGCAGGATCGCGTGCGCCATCGAAATGTGGAAATAGAAGTTTGGCAGCGCGAATGTCGCGAGATATTCGTCTCCGCGGAACGTGGTCTTGTTGCCGCCAGGCGAGATGACGACCTCATGCGTCTCGGCTCCCTCAAGCGCATCCGGGGCAACGGTCGCGAGATAGGCACGAGTCTTCGCCACCCGCTCACGCAACGCGGCGATCGTCGTTTCATTATCATCGAACTTCGGCGCGTCCGTTCCGGTCAGGCGGGCGATCGCAAATTTTGCGCTGTCGGTGGCACGCTGATATTGACCCGAGAACGGCAGCATATCCGGCGCGAGGCGGACCGCGACCAGATCGGAAGGATCCGTGCCTTTTTCGCCGGCGAATTTCTCTGCCTTGTCGAGATAGGCATCGAGGGTGTCCAGGCCCCGCTGAAACAATGGTACGGTCAAGCGATACATCGAAATGGGCATCTGTCTCTCCATAAAGGCAGTCGATCGATTGCCGCTGCCGCGCTGACATATAGGCTGCCTCTACGACATTTTCACCGGGCGCCCGTAATCGGATCTCGTTACTTCGCGCCACTGTCCGCGGCACGCCTCCGAAAGCGGTTTCGCCACCTCGATTACCCCCGTTCCGATGAAAAATTTTTCGAGAAGGGGGGTGGCGTATTCCGCCATCTTTTCTATTCTGCCCGCTTGATATCGCCCGCCCGGGCACACAGGAACACACATGCAATTCGTATTCGACGGACACAACGACGTTCTTCTCCGGCTTTGGACACATGAACGAGAGGGCGGCGATCCAGTCGCTGAGTTTTCAAACGGAACGGATTCGGGCCACATTGATGCACCGCGTGCGAGGGAAGGTGGGCTCGTTGGCGGGCTTTGTGCCATCTATGTGCCATCGGGCGACCTAGTCTTTGCTGATCCCGACAAGAACGGCCACTATGTAACGCCGCTCGCCGCGCCGCTCGATCCGCTGCCGTCGCTCAGGATCGCTACCGAAATGGCCGCGATCGCGCTGCGCCTCGACCGCGCCGGCGCCTGGCGCCTCTGCCGCACGGTCAAGGATATCAGGAAGTCGATTGCGGACGGCGTATTTGCCGCCGTCATGCACATGGAAGGCTGCGAAGCGATCGGCGCCGATCTCGCCGCGCTCGAGGTCTTCCATGCCGCCGGTCTGCGGTCGCTCGGTCCCGTGTGGAGCCGCCACAACATCTTCGGGCACGGCGTTCCTTTCGCATTCCCGATGTTGCCGGATACCGCGCCTGGCCTGACGGATGCCGGCTTCGCACTGGTGCGCGAGTGTAATCGCCTCGGCATCATGCTCGACCTCGCCCACATAACGGAAAAGGGCTTCTGGGATGTGGCAAGGACAACGGACCAGCCGCTTGTCGCCAGCCATTCCAACGCCCACGCGCTGACGCCGGTTGCCCGCAACCTGACGGACAAGCAACTCGACGCGATCAAGGAAAGCCGTGGCCTGGTTGGCATCAACTATGCAACCGCAATGCTTCGCAGCGATGGCCGCTCCGATGGCGATACGCCGCTGAGCGACATGATCCGCCACATCGACTATCTCGTCGAGCGCGTCGGCATCGATTGCGTGGCTCTTGGATCGGACTTCGACGGCGCGACGATTCCCGACGAAATCGGCGATGCAGCCGGCAATCAAAGGCTGATTGCAGCCCTCCAGCGCGCGGGATATTCTGGCAGCGATCTCGAAAAAATCGCCAGCGAAAACTGGCTTCGAATTCTGGCTTCGGCGTGGGGAGAAGAGGGCGCCTAGGACTGATATCTTTGTATTTAAATTGAAAAACAGGGGAACAAAATTATGATGCTGAATAAACTGAACCGATCTTTCCGCGCGCTTTCCGCAAGCGCAGCGCTCGCCATCCTGATGGCTGCCGCACCAGCTGCCTTCGCTGAAACGCCGAAGGACACGCTCGTCGAAGGCTTCGCGATCGACGACATCATCACCATGGATCCGGGCGAAGCGTTCGAACTCTCGACCGCCGAAGTCACGAGCAACACCTATAGCCTGCTCGTTCGCCTCGACATGAGCGACACCTCGAAGATCAAGGGCGATCTCGCCGACAGTTGGACGGTATCCGACGACGGCCTGACCTATACCTTCAAGCTGAAGTCCGGCCTCAAGTTCGCCTCCGGCAACCCGATCACCGCTGAAGACGTTGCCTGGTCCTTCGAGCGCGCTGTCAAGCTCGACAAGAGCCCGGCCTTCATCATCACGCAGTTCGGCATCACGGGCGACAACGTAACGGAAAAGGCCAAGGCAACGGACGAGAACACCTTCGTCTTTACCGTCGATAAGCCTTACGCACCAAGCTTCGTACTGAACTGCCTGACCGCGACTGTGGCCTCGGTCGTCGACAAGAAGCTTGTACTCGACCACGTCAAGCCGGTTACGCCAACGGCTGAATACAAGTACGACAACGACTTCGGCAACGACTGGCTGAAGACCGGTTATGCCGGTTCGGGCGCCTACAAGCTGCGCGAATGGCGCGCGAACGAAGTGGTCGTTCTCGAGCGTAACGACAACTTCTATGGTGACAAGGCCAAGCTGAACCGCGTCATCTACCGCTTCATGAAGGAAAGCTCGGCACAGCGCCTCGCCCTCGAAGCGGGTGATATCGACATAGCCCGCAATCTCGAGCCGGGCGATCTCGAAGCGCTCACCAAGAACCCGGACCTTGCCTCCGCAAGCGCACCGAAGGGCACCGTCTACTACGTCAGCCTCAACTCGAAGAACGAGAACCTGAAGAAGCCTGAAGTCCAGGAAGCCTTCAAGTATCTGGTCGACTACGACGCGATCGGCTCGACGCTCATCAAGGGCATCGGCGAGATCCACCAGACCTTCCTGCCGACCGGCCAGCTTGGCGCGCTCAACGAGAACCCATACAAGTTCGACGTCGCCAAGGCGAAGGAACTCCTGGCGAAGGCCGGCCTGAAGGACGGCTTCTCCGTGACCATGGATGTTCGTAACACGCAGCCGGTAACCGGCATCGCTGAATCCATGCAGCAGTCGCTCGCCCAAGCCGGCATCAAGATGGAAATCATCCCCGGCGACGGCAAGCAGACACTGACCAAGTATCGCGCTCGTACACATGACATGTACATCGGTCAGTGGGGCTCCGACTATTTCGACCCGAACTCGAACGCCGATACCTTCACCACGAACCCCGACAATTCGGATGCGGGAACGGTGAAGACGCTTGCCTGGCGCAACACCTGGGAAGCACCGGAACTCGACAAGGAAACGAAGGCAGCTCTTCTCGAGCGTGACAGCGCCAAGCGTGCCGCCATGTACGAAGACATCCAGAAGAAGTTCCTGGCGAACAGCCCGTTCGTGATCATCTTCCAGCAGACGGAAGTGGCCGGCTATCGCAAGAGCGTCACAGACTTCAAGCTGGGTCCGAGCTTCGACACGAACTATGTCGGTCCGATCGGCAAGGAATGATCCGGCAGGATTGATCCATTGAGCATCGTCGAAACAACGACGGAGGCGCGGCCCAAACAGGGCCGTGCTCTTCCATTTGCAAAGGCGGTCGGGCGATTTCTCATCGCCGCCGTAACCACTTATCTCGGCCTCTTGGCCGTAACGTTCTTCATCGGCCGGGTTGTCCCGATCGATCCGGTTCTGGCGATCCTGGGCGATCGCGCACCGTCGCATGTTGTCGAGCGTGTGCGCCACGAACTCGGATTCGACCTGCCGCTCTATCAGCAGTTCTACATCTATCTGAAGAGCATTCTGTCGGGAGATTTCGGCACCTCGGTGCTCACGACCAACCCCGTGATGGTCGACATTCGCCGCGCTTTTCCGGCAACAGTCGAGCTCGCCACGCTCGGCACGATCATCGGCTCCGTCATCGGCGTGCCTCTTGGCGTGCTGGCGGCTGTGAAGCGCGGTAGTTTCGTCGACCAGATCGTGCGCGTGATCGGTCTTGTCGGCTATTCGGTGCCGATTTTCTGGCTCGCGTTGATCTCGCTCGTCATCTTCTACGCGCAGCTGCGCTGGGTCGCTTTCCCGGGCCGTATCGATATCGTGTTCGAATACACGTTTACACCGATTACCGGCTTCTATCTGATCGACAGCGCCATGCAGGGTCAGTGGGATGTCTTCTACGACGTCTTTCGCCACATCATCCTGCCGGCATCGCTGCTCGGCTACTTCTCGCTCGCATACATCAGCCGCATGACCCGCAGCTTCATGCTGAACGAACTGAGCCAGGAATACGTGGTTGCCGCGCGCGCCAAGGGGCTGTCTGAAACCCGGGTTATCTGGGGCCATGCGCTCCGCAACGCCGCCGTGCCGCTGGTCACCGTCATTGCCCTTTCCTATGCCGGTCTGCTTGAAGGGTCGGTCCTGACGGAAACGGTCTTCTCCTGGCCGGGCATTGGTCTCTACATCACCAATTCGCTCCAGAACGCGGACATGAACGCAGTCCTTGGTGGCACGATTGTCATCGGCACGGTTTTCATCGGCATCAATCTACTGTCTGACCTTCTCTATCGGACGCTTGACCCAAGGACGCGAAACCGATGACGGTTCCAAACCAAACAGCGCCATTGAGCCGCCGCGAGTGGTTGCTTTCCGACCGGCCGCAATCGCGCACGCAGGCACGCCTTGGACGCGCCTATGTTACGTGGCGGCAGTTCACCGCCAACCGACTGGCCGTTGTCGGACTGCTGATTATCGTCGCCCTGCTTCTCGTCGCGGCGTTCGCCGATCTGATTGCCACCCATTCGCCCGTCGTCGGAGACCTGAAGAACGCCCGCCTGCTCCCGCCTGGCACCGCCGGCTATCTGCTTGGAACAGACGACCAGGGACGCGACATCTTCTCGCGACTGATTTACGGTTCGCGCCTGACCCTGCTGGTCGTGGTCCTTGTAGCCATCATATCAGCACCCATCGGGCTGATCGTCGGCACGGTATCCGGCTACGCCGGCGGCTGGGTGGACGCCGTGCTGATGCGCATCACCGACATCTTTCTCGCGTTCCCGAAGCTGGTGCTTGCGCTTGCTTTCGTGGCCGCGCTGGGACCCGGCATCCAGAACGCCATCATCGCGATCGCGATCACCTCTTGGCCGCCTTACGCCCGTATCGCACGCGCCGAAACCCTGACCGTGCGCCGCTCCGACTATATCTCGGCGGTCAAGTTGATGGGGGCCTCTCCTCTTCGGATCGTGGTTCGCCACGTCATGCCGCTTTGCATTTCCTCGTTAATCGTTCGCGTAACGCTCGACATGGCGGGTATCATCCTCACGGCCGCCGGCCTCGGCTTTCTTGGCCTCGGCGCCCAGCCTCCGCTCCCCGAATGGGGCGCGATGATTGCATCAGGACGCCGTTTCATCCTCGACCAGTGGTGGGTGGCGGCTATGCCCGGTATCGCGATCCTGATCGTCAGCCTTGGCTTCAACCTGCTGGGTGATGGATTGCGTGATGCGCTTGACCCGAAGGAGAGCGGACGATGACCACGCTTCTTACAGTCAAGAACCTCAAGGTCAGCTATCCCACCCGTACCGGCGTCATCGAAGCTGTCCGTGGGGTATCCTTCACGCTCGGCAAGGAGCGACTTGGCATCGTCGGCGAATCCGGCTCAGGGAAATCCCAGACCGGACGCGCGATCATGGGTCTCACGCCGCCGCATGGCATCGTGACGGCGGATACGCTGGATTTCAATGGCATCGACCTCTTGTCCGCACCGGCGAAGCAGCGGCGCCTTCTCCGCGGCAAACGCATTGCCATGGTCCTGCAGGATCCGAAGTATTCGTTGGATCCGGTCATGAGCATCGGCAGGCAGATCTGTGAAACGCTCCGGACACACGAGAAGGTCGGCAAGGGCGAGGCGCGTGATCGCGCGCTGGCGATGCTGGAAGCCGTGCAGATCCGCGATCCGCAACGCGTTTTCGATCTCTATCCGCACGAAGTCTCGGGCGGCATGGGCCAGCGCGCCATGATCGCCATGATGCTGATCGCCGATCCGGAACTGCTGATTGCCGACGAACCGACATCAGCGCTCGACGTCACCGTCCAACTCGACGTGCTCAGAATCATGGATCGGCTGGTGTCCGAACGCGGCATGGGCCTGATTTTCGTGTCTCACGATCTACGTCTCGTCTCTTCCTTCTGCGACCGTGTCATCGTGATGTATGCCGGCAAGGTCGTTGAGGAACTCAAGGCGTCCGAATTGCGCAACGCCCAACATCCCTATACCCAAGGCCTCTTGAATTGCATGCCGCAGATTGGTGAGAACAGGCATCCCCTGCCGGTGCTGGACCGTAAGCCGGAGTGGGCGGCATGAGCGCAGCACTCTCCGTCGACGCATTGAGCGTCGTTTACGACCACTTCCACGCTCTGAAGAATGTGAGCGTCGATATTGAACCCGGTGAGTCCTTCGGGCTCGTGGGAGAATCCGGCTCAGGAAAGTCGACCCTGCTGCGTGCCGTGGCCGGCCTGGCACCGGTGAGAAGCGGGGCGATCAGGATACACGGCGAACAACTGGTTGGCGCGCAACGCAGCAAGGCCTTCTACCGGCAAGTGCAGATGGTCTTTCAGGATCCCTATGGCTCGCTGCATCCGCGGCAGACCATCGATCGGCTCCTTCTAGAACCTTTGGCGATCCATGGTATCAGCGACAGTGAAACCCGCATCGCGCGTGCCTTGGACGAAGTTGGGCTCGGCAACGGCTTTCGTTTTCGCTATCCGCATCAGCTCTCCGGCGGCCAGCGGCAGCGTGTTGCCATTGCCCGTGCGCTGATTGTCGAGCCGTCCATTCTGTTGTTGGACGAACCGACATCGGCGCTCGATGCCTCCGTGCAGGCAGAGGTTCTGAACCTCCTGGAACAGGTCCGCCGCGACCGGAAGCTGACGTTCGTCATGGTCAGCCACGACCTCGGCGTCATCACGCACATGTGCGAGCGGCTTGCCGTCATGCGCAATGGCGCGGTCGTTGAGCGACTGACGGCAACGGAATTGGCGCAGGCCGCGGTTCACGAAGACTACACGAAAAATTTGATGCTCGCGAGCAAGGGGTTCGTGAAGGCCTGAAAGCCAGTATTTTCAAGTCATTGAATTTCTTGGACCACCACGGGGCGTTAGGGATAACGCCTCCTTAAAACACGACCATTCGACTAGACTATTGACAGCTGCCTTACTTCTGTCATGATCCCGTTAACGAGCGTTAATTTTCGTGATCATGGAGATGCGGCATGTTCTTTCTCGGTGGTATGACCATGGGATACCTCGCGCCTCCGGCCAAGGCCGACAAGGACGCGAAAAGCGCGGCATCGATCCCCGCCGAACGCGATCGGCGCCTGCTCGACACATCGAACATCGTCCATCAGGACAACGTCGTTGAACGCTCGCTGATCTGGGCCTGGAGAACGCTCTGCTAGAACGCAGGCACGAAACGATTTTCTCATCGCAATGCGGCTGGTGGAATTTTATCTCTACCAACTAGATAGACAATATAAGAAAATAAGCTCCACGTAGAAGCTTGGAGAACACGGAGGCGACACATGGCAGACTTGGGTATTTCGCATACTCATGTGAACCAGTATGGTTCCGTGCGGTCGAAGAAGCCGGCAGCGACTGGCAGCCGAATTCAGCGCGTCTTGCACACGACACTCATCGCGGCGGCATTCGTTTTCGTTGCGGCTGTCGTTTGCGGATTGGTCGGCTAAACCGGCCGCGCGCGGTTGGAACCCGCTTTTCTACTTTAAAAACATCCTCTTCCTCTCAAGGTGGAACCAAAAACACCGGTCGCCGTTATCCTGTCATCAATGACCAAGGAGAACGCAATGCTTTACTACGCACTGGTGTTTCTTGTTGTAGCGCTTATCGCTGGTGTCCTCGGATTCGGCGGTATTGCAGGCGCATCAGCCTCGATAGCCCAGGTACTTTTCTTCCTGTTCCTGATTCTGTTTGTCGTTTCGCTGATCGCTCGCTTGATGCGCAGAGCCTGATCCCAACAAAATCAGACAGATCCGGCGTCCGAAAGGCGCCGGATTTTTCATGTCCAGCAGACCCCCACTTCATCAATTTGATGCTCGAGAGACAGCCTCAGCGAAAGCTCTTGACTTGAATTATTGCAATAGTGTCCAACTTTCCGGATTGGCTCTGTGGGGGGAGAACGCGCCATTAACCAGATTCTCTGCCCATCTGCTCGACAGTCCGCGTCTAAATCGATTCGCATCGTCTGTTGATTGCCGTTGGCTTTGTTGCTGTCCCCCGCTGACATAGCTCAGCGTCGTTCATGCGGCAGTCATACTTGGCAGTGCAAAAGGCGAAACAATTACCACAACTTCGTTTGGATCCAGAACCGAACCATGTCCATATCCGCCACGCCTGCGACTCCGTCCCGCGAGTCTGAATCGAAGCAGATCGATCACAATGACTCGATCCGATCGACCTATCTTTCCATCGAAGACATCAAGGCGATGGGCGCGTCCATAGCGACGGACGGCGTGAGTTCGCTGCCGGCCTTTGCGCCATTCGACTTTTTCGCGCGGCACAAGGAAAACGAAAAAGAGATTCTGCGCGTCTACCGCACAACCGCAGCCGATGTGGAATCCGGTGAGACGATCACCCCGGCCGCTGAATGGCTTCTAGACAACCACTACATCGTCGAAGAAGCGATCCAGGAAGTTCGCCGCGACTTTCCGAAGCGCTTCTATCGTGAACTGCCGACAATCAGCCTGAACGGCACGCAGATCCCGCGCACGCTCGCACTGGCCTGGCTCTATGTCGCCCATACCCACAGCACCATCTCCCAGGAAAGCCTGACCGCACTGGTCGACGGTTTCCAGGCAACGGAGACACTGCGGATTGGCGAGCTCTGGGCGCTCCCCTCGCTGGTACGCTACGTTCTGGTCGAAAATCTTCGTCGTATTTCAATTCGCGTCGAGCGCAGCCGGCGGATGCGCCGCCGCGCCAACGAGGCTGCTGATGAACTTGTGCGGCTCACGGACCCCGCCAAGGCGGCCGAATATCTCAAGACGCTGGAGCCGCTTGCCGAGGACAACACCTTCTCGACGCAGTTCCTCTATCGCATGCGCGATGGTTCGCAGGCTTCAAGCGTTGCAATCGCCTGGCTCGACGAACGGCTCGGAAGCCTCGGACGCGACACCGAAGAGACCACGATGGCTGAACACAGCCGTCTGTCCTCCGGCAACGTCACCATGGGCAACATCATCCGCAGCCTGCGCGAGATCGATGACACCGAATGGTCGGTGTGGGTCGAGCAGGTCAGCCATGTCGACAAGTTGCTGTGGGACCACTCCGACTACGGCGATCTCGATTCCGGCTCGCGCAACAAGTACCGCAAGCAGATCGAGAAGCTGGCCAAGCGCTCGACCATGACGGAAATGGAGATCGCACAGCTCGCGCTCGACATGACGGAGGAAGCCAAGACCTCCGGTGAAGAGCAGCCGCACGAGCCCAATGTCGGTGGTTTCCTGACCGGTATGCACCGACCGAAGCTGGAGGCGCGGTCGAACTACCGTCCGACGATCACGCAGCACTTCGTTCGAACCGTACGAAAGTTCAACTGGCTGTCGATCGCCGTTCCGGTCCTGCTGCTCACCATTCTCGCGATGGTGATCGTTGGCCGCTTCATGGCGAATGCGGGCATGGGACCGGCGGAAATCGTTCTTCTGCTGATCATGTTCTCGTTGCCGGCATCCGAAGGCGCAACAGGCCTCTTCAATACGGTTCTGTCATTCTTCGTGACGCCCGCTCGCCTCGTTGGCTATGAATTCAAGGAAGGCATTCCGGAAGACGCGCGCACGCTGCTGGTGGTGCCGTGCCTCATCTCCAACCGCGACAGCGTGGACGAACTCGTCCGCAACCTCGAGGTCCACTACCTCGCCAACCCGCGGGGCGAGATCTACTTCGCGCTCCTCAGCGACTGGCCCGACAGCCAGGTCGAGGAAACCGCAGCCGACCTGGAAGTGTTGGACTATGCGCGGCGCGAAGTTGCCAATCTGTCGGCACGCTACGCCTATGACGGCAAGACCCGCTTCTATCTCCTGCACCGCCGCCGCCTGTACAATCCGTCGGAAGGCGCATGGATGGGCTGGGAACGCAAGCGCGGCAAGCTTCACGAGCTGAACCTGCTGCTGCGTGGCGACCGCGACACGACCTACCTTCCGGGCGCAAACATCGTGCCCGAGAACGTTCAATACGTCATGACGCTCGATGCGGACACGCGCCTGATGCGCGATGCCGTCACCAAGCTCGTCGGCAAGCTCTATCATCCGATCAATCGCCCGGTGATCAACCCCGAAACCGGGCGCGTCGAAAGCGGCTACGGCGTGCTGCAGCCGCGCGTCACGCCATCGCTGACGACGGGCAAGGATGCCTCGGTATTCCAGCGCGTATTCTCCATCAACCGCGGCCTCGACCCTTATGTCTTCACTGTATCCGACGTCTATCAGGACCTTGCGGGCGAGGGGACCTTTACCGGCAAGGGCCTCTATCATGTCGATGCCTTCGAAGCATCGCTGAAAGGCCGCATCGAAGAGAACTCGGTCCTCAGCCATGACCTTCTCGAAGGTTCCATGGCTCGTTGCGCGCTGGTCACGGATCTTGAGCTCGTCGAGGACTTCCCGACCCGATACGAAGTCGAAACCTCGCGTCAGCATCGCTGGGCGCGCGGCGACTGGCAGCTTCTGCCTTACATGTTCAATCCGAAGTACGGTGTCACGGCCCTTGGCCGCTGGAAGATGTTCGACAATCTGCGCCGCTCGCTGACGCCGATCGCCTGGTTCTTCGCGTCTGTGCTCGGCTGGTACTTCATGGACCCGCTCGGCGCCCTGATCTGGCAGATTCTTCTGATCTTCTGCCTGTTTGTCGCTCCGACCCTTTCGCTCATCAATGGCATCATCCCGCGCACGAGCGATATCGTTGCGCGCGCCCATCTCTACACGGTCTGGTCCGACATTCGCGCCGCCAACGCCCAGGTGGCTCTGCGGATCGTCTTCATCGCCGACTCCGCCTGCATGATGGCCGATGCCATCGGTCGCTCCCTCTATCGCCTGTTCTTCAGCCATAAGCTGATGCTGCAGTGGCGCACAGCGGCCAGCGTTCAGGCTGGCAGACAAGGAACGATCCTCTCTTACTACAAGGCAATGTGGCACGCACCCGTTCTGGCCGTGCTGGCGCTCGCCTTTGCCTACCTCTCCGGCGACAAGGCCTTCCTGGTCGGCATTCCCTTTGCCGTCCTCTGGATCCTGTCACCCGTGGTGGCCTATTACGTCAGCCAGTCCGCCGAAACGGAAGACCGTCTGGAAGTTGCCGACTCGGTTTCGAACGAACTTCGCAAGATCGCGCGCCGCACGTGGCGCTATTTCGAAACCTTCACCACGGCCGAACAGAACTTCCTGCCGCCGGATAACGTCCAGGAGACGCCTCACGTCATCGTCGCGACCCGTACGTCGCCGACCAACATCGGCGTCTATCTCCTCTCGGTCGTATCCGGTCGTCATTTCGGATGGTTCTCCTTCGAAGAAACGATCGAGCGTCTCGAGCAGACGATTGCGACGATCGACAAGATGGAGAAGTTCCGTGGTCACCTGTTCAACTGGTACCACACCGACACGCTGCAGACACTCGGCCCGCGCTACGTGTCGGCGGTCGACAGCGGCAACCTCGCTGGTCATCTGATTGCGATCTCGTCCGCCTGCCGAAACTGGGCGGAAGCGCCCTCGGCGCACATGCAAGGTAATCTCGACGGTGTTGGCGATACGGCCGGCATCCTCGCAGAGGTACTCGCCGAGCTGCCGGACGATCGCAAGACGGTCCGTCCGCTCCGCCGCCGCCTGGAAGAGCGTATCATCGGCTTCCAGAACGCACTGGCCGCCGTCAAGCGCGAGCACGAGTTCGCCTCCATCCGCATCATCAACCTCTCGGTTCTGGCACGCGACATCCAGAAGCTCGCCGCAAACCTCGACCACGAAGTGAAATCCGCACTGAGCGCCGAGGTTACCCGCTGGGCTGAATCGCTGGTCAAGGTCTGCGAAGCTCATATCTCCGACAGCACCTTCGATCTTGCGAATATCGACGCGCTGCGTCCGCGCCTCATCGCACTTCGCGACAAGGCACGCGACCTCGCCTTCTCGATGGACTTCGGCTTCCTCTTCCGCCCGGAGCGCCGGTTGCTGTCGATCGGCTACCGCGTCGAAAGCGGAGAGCTCGATCAGGCCTGCTACGACCTTCTGGCATCCGAATGCCGCCTGACCAGCCTCTTTGGCATTGCCAAGGGCGATCTGCCGACGGAGCATTGGTATCGCCTCGGCCGCCAAGTCGTTCCGGTCGGCTCGCGCGGTGCGCTGGTGTCCTGGTCGGGATCCATGTTCGAATACCTCATGCCTCCTCTCGTCATGCAAGAGCGCGGCGGTGGCATTCTGAACCAGACCAACAATCTCGTGGTCGTTGAGCAGATGAACTACGCCCGTAAGCTGGGCATCCCGTGGGGCATCTCCGAAGCGGCCTTCAATGCCCGCGACCATAACCTGAACTACCAGTACACCAACTTCGGCGTACCTTCGCTCGGCCTGAAGCGCGGCCTTGGCCACAACGCCGTCATCGCGCCTTACGCATCGATCCTCGCCAGCCAATACAATCCGCCGGCAGCGATCGAAAACCTTGAGCGTCTGCGCAAGCTCGGTGCTCTCGGCAAGTACGGCTTCCATGACGCTGTCGACTTCACGCCTACACGCGTGCCGGAAGGAAAGATCTGCGCGGTGGTCTATAACTACTATGCCCACCACCACGGCATGTCGATCGCGGCTGTTGCCAACGTCGCCTTCAACGGTCACCTGCGCGAGCTCTTCCACTCCGATCCCGTAATCGAAGCGGCCGAACTGCTGCTGCAGGAAAAGGCGCCGCGCGATATCCCGGTCATGAGCGGCAAGCACGAGTCCGATACGCCGGCAAGCATTCAGGACGACCTGCTGCGGCCGGAACTGCGCAAGATCTACGATCCGGCGGCGCGCGAACGCGAACTCGTGTTCCTCTCGAACGGCCACTATTCGCTCATGCTCACCGCGACCGGCGCCGGCTATTCGCGCTGGAACGGCCAGTCCGTTTCGCGCTGGAAGGCAGATCCGACCGAAGACCGGTGGGGAACCTTCATCTTCCTGCGCGACACCGCAACCAACGAATGGTGGTCGGCAACCAGCGAGCCGAAGAGCATCGAAGGCGAGCAGGTCAAGGTGGAGTTTGCGGACGAGAAGGCCGAGTTCACCAAAACGGTCGGTGAGTTGACCAGCGAAGTTGAATGCATTGTTGCTACGGAGCACGACGCCGAAGGTCGCCGTTTGACGCTACTTAACACCGGCCTCGAAGATCGCTTCATCGAGGTGACCTCGTACCTGGAGCCGGTGCTCGCCACCGACGACGCCGACAACGCGCATCCTGCTTTCGCCCGGATGTTCGTCAAGACGGAAATCGGCAAGCGCGGCGACGTCATTCGCGCCGAACGCAACAAGCGTGATCCGAACGAGCCGAACATGGCTGTCGCCCACCTTATCGTGGACAACGCCGGCGCAACCCGTCACACCGAGTTCGAAACAGACCGTCGCAAGTTCCTCGGCCGCGGCCGCAGCCTTGCGAACGCAGCAGCCTTTGATCCGGGTGCGACGCTCTCCGGCACCGATGGCTTTACCCTCGATCCGGTTCTTTCGCTTCGCCGCACGGTGCGTGTCCCGGCTGGCAAGAAGGTCAGCGTCATCTTCTGGACGATTGCGGCACCCAGCCGGCACGAGGTCGATCAGGCTGTCAGCCGTTATCGCCATGCCGATGCGTTCAACCATGAGCTCGTCCAGGCATGGACCCGCACCCAGGTGCAGATGCGCCATGTTGGCGTGACCTCGCAGCAGGCCTCCGCCTTCCAGCATCTCGGCCGCCATCTGGTTTACCCCGACATGCATCTGCGCGCGGACGCGGCAGCAGTCGAAGCCGGCATGCAGTCCCAGTCGTCCCTCTGGCCGCTGGCCATTTCGGGTGACTTCCCGATCTTCACGCTGCGCATCAACGACGACATGGACCTAGACATCGCCCGCGAGGCGCTGTTGGCCCAGGAATATCTGCGTTCACGCGGCGTGACGGCGGATCTCGTCATCATGAACGAGCGCGCGTCCTCGTACGCTCAGGACATGCAGCACGCAGTCGATCAGTTGGCGGAGAATGTTCGTCGTCTCGGCCAGGCCGACGGGCTGCGCCAGCATATCTTCACGGTCCGCAAGGACCTGATGGAAGAGTCGACCTACCACGCACTGATCTCGGCATCGCGCGTGACCTTCCACGCAAAGAACGGCAAGATCCTCGACCAGATCAACCGTGCTGCGGCGCTGCTTGCACCGTCCAAGGAAGAGCAGCAGGAGCTGGAGCGTGCCGACCGCGCAAAGGCCCACAGCAAGCGAGCCACGCCAGCCGCACCGCCTTCCATACCCATGGTGGTTATTGAGGACGAGGGCGATCTCAGCTTCTGGAACGGCTTCGGCGGGTTCTCCAGCGATGGCCGCGAGTACGTCGTGCGTCTTCCGGGCGGTCATTTCACGCCTCAGCCCTGGATCAACGTGATCTCGAACGAGAAGTTCGGTTTCCACGTATCCGCGGAAGGTGCTGGTTTCACGTGGAGCACCAACTCGCGTGACTATCAGCTGACGCCTTGGTCGAACGACGCCGTGATCAACCGTCCCGGCGAGGCCATCTACGTTGTCGATCGCGACAGTGGTGCCGTGATGACGCCGTACGCGGCGCTATCGCGCCGCCCGGACATCCGGTTCGAAGCGCGCCACGGGCTTGGCTATTCGGTGTTCTCTAGCCACCAGAACGACATTAGCCTGGAACTCACGCAGACGGTCGATCGCGAACGACCGGTGAAACTCCAGCGCCTGCGTCTGCGCAACACCGGTTCGACCGCCCGCAAGCTACGGCTCTACGGCTACGTCGAATGGGTTCTCGGCAACAATACGCAGAAAACCGCGCCGTTCATTCTCTCAGAGCATGATGTCGAAACGGGTGCTCTGTTTGCCGGCAACAACTACAGCATCGATTATTCAGGTCGCGTCGCGTTCTTCGCCGCAAGCGAAAAACTGTCGAGCTTCACGGCGAGCCGCCGCGAGTTCATCGGCAAGACCGGTACGATCCACTCGCCGAAGGCTCTGCAGGCAGCTGCAGCACTCTCGGGCGCGACCGAGCTTGACGGCGATCCGGCAGCGGCGCTGGCAATCGATATCGAAATTGCCGCAGGCGAAGAACGCGATGTCGTGCTCTTCCTGGGCGATACAAAGACACGCGAAGAAGCACGAGCGTTGATCGCGGGTATTCGTGCAACACGGTTCGATGACGTGGTCGAAGCAAACCGCGCCTTCTGGCAAGGCTTTACCGGCAAGCTTCAGATTTCGACGCCGGATCAGAGCATGAACAATCTGATCAACACTTGGCTGCCATACCAGAGTCTTGGCTGCCGCATCATGGCACGCACGGCGTTCTACCAGGCAAGCGGCGCCTTCGGCTTCCGTGACCAGCTCCAAGATACGCTGGCTTTCGTGCTGCACGAGCCGTCGATTGCCCGCAAGCAGGTCCTGAACGCCGCGTCCCGCCAGTTCCGCGAGGGCGACGTGCAGCATTGGTGGCTGCCGGGAACGGGCGCCGGCGTGCGCACGCTGATTTCGGACGACGTCGTCTGGCTTGCGTACGCCGTGCATCACTACTGCACGGTGACGGGCGACAAGAGCGTCCTCGACGAGCAGCTCGCCTTCGTCGAAGGTCCTGCCTTGCTTGAGGGCCAGCACGACTCGTTCTACAAGCCGGAAGTCTCGGAAGACACGGTCAGCGTCTACGAACATGCCGCCATCGCACTCGACCTGGCGATCGCCCGCGAGGGAAGCAACGGTCTGCCACTCTTCCTGGGCGGTGACTGGAATGACGGCATGAACCGCGTCGGCATTGGCGGCAAGGGCACGAGCGTCTGGCTCGGCTGGTTCCTCGCCGGTGCACTGCGCTCCTTCAGCGCCTATGCTGAAGAACGCGGCGACACCGCCCGCCTGGAACGCTGGACCAAGCATCTCGGGGAGCTCAAGACAGCGCTCGAAACCGCCGCCTGGGACGGCTCCTACTATCGTCGCGGAACCTTTGACGATGGCAGCCTGCTCGGTTCCAAGGAAAGCCTCGAGTGCCAGATCGATTCGATCGCGCAGTCCTGGAGTGTGCTGTCGGGCGAGGGTGACCCCGCTCATTCGGCCAAGGCGATGGAATCGGTGCTCGACAAGCTGGTCGACAACGACGCGCGCATCATCCGCCTGTTTACGCCGCCCTTCGCCAATTCGGCAAAGGATCCCGGCTACATCAAGGCCTATCCTCCGGGTGTTCGCGAGAACGGCGGCCAGTATACCCACGCAGCAACCTGGGTGGTGATGGCGCTTGCCGAACTCAACCGCGGCGACGACGCGCTGCGTTGCTTCGAACTGCTGAACCCGATCAGCCACGCACGCGACCTTGAGGCAGCCGAACGCTACCGCGTCGAGCCCTACATCATCGCCGCGGACGTGTACGGCGAAGGTGCCCTGACCGGCCGTGGCGGCTGGACCTGGTACACCGGGTCGGCCGGCTGGCTCTACCGCGCAGCCGTGGAAGGCCTTCTCGGTATCCGACTGAAGAATGGGCGGCTTCATGTTCGCCCGGCACTTCCAAGCGCCTGGGACGGCTTCTCCGCAGAGATTGAACATGCCGGTAGCAAATACCTCATTTCGGTCTCAAAATCGTCCCATCAGAGGGGCTACGATGTCGCCATCAACGGACGCGAAGTCCCCGATCCCGATGAGGGATATCCGGTCGGATAACAGCACCAGCTGACGCTTATGATCCGGCGATTCGTTGCGGCCAAAGGGGAAACCTTTTGGCCGCAACCGCGTTTGCAATACGGAAGCAGGAGAGGTCAATGGTAGCAACGCCCGAGAGAACCTTCGGCGCAGGGCGCAGTTTCGCGACTGCCATGCTGTCCAAACGCGATACCCGCCTGGATGTTTTGCGCGGGTTGGCTCTGATCACAATTTTCATCAATCACGTTCCCGGCCAGATTTTCGAGAATCTCACCACGAAGAATTTCGGCTTCTCGGATGCCGCTGAGGCCTTCGTCCTCATTTCGGGCATCGCGGTCGGTTTGGCCTATGGTTCGCGTTTCCAGCCTGGTGCCTGGCTAGAAACCGCAAAGAAGGCAACGAAACGCGCCTTTACCCTCTACCTCGCCCATATGATCACGACGTTCATGACGCTTGCCATGTTCATTGTGGGCGCTTGGGTCTTTCATAGGCCGGGGCTTCTCTGCGAGATCAACATCCTCGCAATTCTCACCAATCTGAAAGCCGGCATCCCATCGCTGCTGCTGCTCGGACACCAGATAGGCTACAACAACATATTGCCCATGTACGGCTCCTTGATGCTGATGGTGCCGATCATCCTGCTGCTGAACGCCAAGAGCCCGCTTCTTGCCTTGGCCGTGTCGGGCTCCGTATGGCTGCTCGCCGGCATCTACCAGATTGCCCCTCACAATCTGTTGATCGAGGGCTACTGGTTCCTCAATCCGCTCTCCTGGCAGTTCCTGTTCACGATCGGCATCGTCGGGATGATGCATGTGCGCCGGGGCGGCACGCTACCGAGCCACCCGCTCCTCATGACGCTCGCGGCCGGCTACGTGCTTCTTTCGTTCGTCTGGGTTGTCGGGCAGCTTTGGAGCTTCGGCAATGCGCTTGCAGCCCTCGGATTGCCGCCTGTGTTGACAGGCTTCGACAAGACCTTCCTGTCGCTACCGCGGCTTCTGCATGTACTGGCGCTCACCTACCTGGTGCTGAACATCCCCGTGATGTCGCGAATCCTGCGCCGCTCCGAGGATAATGCGCTGGTCGTCCTCGGTCGCCACTCCCTCAACATCTTCGTTGCCGGGACGATCCTGGCGATGGCTGGCCAGGTGCTGCTCTACATCAACAACCGCGATCAGGTTGTCGGCCCGATCTTCGTCGTTCTCGGCGTCGTCGTTCAGTTTGCCTATGCCTACCATCTCGAGCGCAAGCGCAAGCTCGGCCGCAACGGCCCGCCACGACTGGCCCATGGCCCCATGCAACCGATCCCCGTTCGCGCGGACCGGATGCGCGGCATGGAGCACAAACGGTAGCCTCGCCAAGCCGACGAGACACAGCAAAAACCTTGACTCCTGTGGAAAACCTTTTATGAGCAGCGATGGAAAAGGGAATATCCATGGTTCGCCAAGAACAAGCCATTGCTGCACGCAATGACCGGGCACGGAGTGCCGGGGTGGATATTGCCGTTCCGGTTTCTTCCAAAACCAAGGCCAAAACGACGACGAAAACCGTCTGACGTCTCTGGCCTGCCGCTCTCTCCCCGGCCCGGCTGGGGACAGAAAGCCGCGATTGTTTCGCGCCTTTCCCCCTCACCGGACAAGAGGAGAGAAGAGAAAGAGAGCTTGAGAAATGGGTTTTAAAGTTGCAGTTGCGGGAGCGACCGGAAATGTGGGCCGGGAAATGCTCAACATCCTTTCCGAACGCGGTTTTCCCGCCGATGAAGTCGTAGCGCTCGCCTCCTCGCGCTCGCAGGGCACCGAAGTCTCCTTCGGCGACAAGACGCTCAAGGTCGCGAACCTCGAAAACTACGACTTTTCCGACACCGATATCTGCCTGATGTCGGCCGGCGGCGAGGTTTCGAAGAAGTGGTCTCCGAAGATCGGTGCGCAGGGCTGCGTTGTCATCGACAACTCTTCCGCATGGCGTTACGACGCCGATGTTCCGCTGATCGTTCCGGAAGTGAACCCGGACGCCATCGAACAGTTCACCAAGCGCAACATCATTGCCAATCCGAATTGCTCGACCGCGCAGCTCGTCGTGGCCCTGAAGCCGCTGCATGACTTTGCCAAGATCAAGCGCGTCGTCGTATCGACCTACCAGTCCGTTTCCGGCGCTGGTAAGGACGGTATGGACGAGCTGTTCAATCAGACGCGCGCCGTTTTCGTCGCCGATCCGATCGAAAACAAGAAGTTCACCAAGCGCATCGCCTTCAACGTCATCCCTCACATCGACGTCTTCATGGAAGACGGCTACACGAAGGAAGAGTGGAAGGTTCTCGCAGAAACCAAGAAGATGCTTGATCCGAAGATCAAGGTGACCTGCACGGCTGTGCGCGTGCCTGTTTTCATTGGTCATTCAGAATCGGTCAACATCGAGTTCGAGAGCGAGATCACTGCTGATCAGGCGCGCGACATCCTGCGCGAAGCACCGGGTTGCCAGGTCATCGACAAGCACGAGAACGGTGGCTACATCACGCCGTACGAGTCTGCCGGCGAAGACGCGACCTACATCTCGCGCATCCGCGAAGATGCAACGGTCGAGAACGGCCTGAACATCTGGGTTGTTTCCGACAACCTTCGCAAGGGTGCTGCACTGAACGCGATCCAGATCGCGGAATTGCTCGTCAATCGTGGTCTCTTGAAGCCTCGCAAGCAGGCTGCCTGAACCATTTTTTAACCACGATGCGCTAAGCCCGCTTTTAAAGCGACAGCTTATTCTAGGTGCGGGATGCCAATTTTGGCCTCCCGCGCTTGTCAAAAGCGTAAGCGTCACAATATCGCCGAGAACAGGGTTTTAGCCCGGTTGCAGGTTAAGTTGATCGGGATCGGGGTAAATCTCCATGCGCATGACAAAGTTCTTGCTGGCTGCAGCCGCGGCTGCCGCCATTCTTCACGCAGTTCCAGCGGCGGCTCAGGGCGCGCAATGCGGTAACACGGGCGCTGGTTTTGACGCCTGGGTCGGCGCATTCAAGCAGGAAGCTGCCGCCAAGGGTGTAAACCGCTCCGTCCTTGACCGAGCCTTCGCCAATGTCAGCTATAATCGCCCGACGATCGCCGCCGATCGCGGCCAGAAGAGCTTCAAGCTGTCTTTTGATGCCTTCATGCAGAAGCGCGGCGGCGCAGCCATCATTTCCCGCGGCAAGGGCATGAAGCGTGCCAACGCTGCCCTGTTTGCATCCATAGAGCGGAAGTATGGCGTGCCAGCAGGCCCGCTGATCGCGATCTGGGGCATGGAAACAGGCTTCGGTAGCTACATGGGCAACCAGCACACGATGTCTGCTGTTTCGACACTCGCTTACGACTGCCGCCGCTCCGATTATTTCACCGATCAGCTCTACGCAGCGCTTCAGCTGGTCTCGGAAGGCTATCTCAATCCGCAGGCACGCGGCGCCGCTCACGGCGAAATCGGGCAGACTCAGTTCCTGCCTCGCAACGTCGTCAATTTCGGCGTCGATGGGGACGGTGACGGGCGAGTTGACATGGTCGGGTCGCGCGCAGATGCGCTTGCCTCCACGGCAAACTTCCTGAAGGGCCATGGCTGGCAGGCTGGCGCTGGTTATCAGCCCGGAGAGCCGAACTTTGCCGCCATTGCCGGCTGGAACGCCGCTACGGTCTACCAACAGGCAATTGCCTACATCGGCCAGCAGATCGACGCCAATTAAGCCGGAGCAGTTCACCAAAGCGCCGGAGGCAACTTAGGCGCTTTTTTTATTTGTGCTTAGATTTCGGGGCGAACGAAGTCGCGCGTCTCCGCATCCATCACCCAGAGCTCGCCGGTCGAAATATCAAACCAGGAACCATGAAGTTGGATCTGGCCGGCTTCTTCCAGCGCCTTGATGTTGGGAAACGTTCTCAGATTGTCGATCGAGTTTCGGATCGAAATACGCTCAAGCGCCGTTTGCCGCTCGCCTGGCGTCATGATGTCGTTGCTCTGGATCTGCTCAGCAGCCGGCCGCAAAAGCGACATCCAGCGGCCGATAAAGTCGCCCGGTGACAGCGGTTCGGCGTTGGGATCGAGCGCTGCGCGAATACCGCCGCAACGACCGTGTCCCATCACGACGATATCCGAAACCTTCAGCACCTGAACGGCGAATTCCAATGCTGCCGAGGTGGCATGGAAGTGGCCGTCCGGTTCGTAGGGCGGCACCATGTTGGCGACATTGCGAACAACGAAAAGTTCGCCGGGACCGGCATCGAAGATCAACTCGGGCGCAGCGCGCGAGTCTGAACAGGCTACGACGAGGGTGCTTGGGCTCTGGCCGTTCTCGGCGAGCGTCTTATAGCGGTCACGAGCATCGGCATAACGCCCGCTCATGAAGTTGCGATAGCCGTCCAGAAGGGTGTTTGGAAAACGCTGCATGTCATTCGATTACAGCGGGAACCGGACAAGATCAACCATCGCAGTGCAAAATCACCGCCACGAAGAAAGCTAGCTCTTTCGTCTCTGCGCCGGATGCAGCAGCCGTCGCATCTGCACCATGGCCATCGGCGTTGCCAAGCTCGAGGCATCACTTGCAAGCGTCAGTTCATCGCTGCCGCGTTTGACCGCGCGCGCAAGAACCTCGTAGACGCTTGCCGTTGCAAGTTGGAGCGCCTTCTCATCCTCCATGCCGGACAGGAGCCGGGAGAGGAACAGCGCGGCAAGCAGGTCGCCAAGACCGTTCGGCGGCTTATCGACAAGGCGATGCTCGGCAAGCAGGGCATGCCGTCCCGAGAGATAGAGATTTCCGGTACCGCCGGCCATCATCGGTACCGCGGAAGTAACGAGCATACGCGAAGGTCCAAGCGACAGCGCTGCATCTATGATCGCCGTATTGTCCTCGAGCGGAGCGCCAGCGAGCCAGGACAGCTCATACCTGTTGGGTGTCGCAAGCGAGGCCAGCGGAATAAGATGGTCCCGGATGGCCTCGGCGGTCGCGTCCGGCACATAGAGGCCGCCCAGGTCTCCCATCACGGGATCGCAAACATAGAAGAGATCCGGATCTCGTTCCCGCAGCGCGGCGACGAGCCGTGCGACCGAACGCGCCTGCGCCGCATTGCCAAAATACCCCGTAAGAACAGCTCGGACCTCGCCGATCCAAGGTGCGCGGATGAGATCATCGATCGCGGCATCGAAATCAGCCTCGGCGAAGGTCAGTCGCGTGGATCGACCGTGGCCGGGATGCCACGGCAGGACGATGGTCGGCAGTGCCCAAACCTGATGGCCGAGCGTTTCCAGCGCGAATACGGCTGCACGGTTTCCGACTGAGCCACGTACCACATGGCTCGAGATCACGATCACAGTTCCCGCTGTATTCTGGGACATCTTCTTCCGATCCGAATTCTATTCGTTTCCGTAGATCTCCTTTTTGACGAGCAACTGTCAACCGTCCTTCATCCGGACATGCGATGTCTCCGGACCGGCGCAATCGCCAAAATGAAAAAGTTCCGCATTTTTTAAGAATCAGGCGTCTTCGAGGGTAAAAACGCACGAAAGCTGTCCGTTTCCGCCTTCTTTTAGAGATTTTTCCGTCCAATCTTCTGCTAACCTGCCGAAAATCCAACACATGAGGGAACATCTGGGATGGCTGCTCGAAACAATCCTAAGCGGGAAAAACAGCTCGAAAGCGCGAGCAAGATCGCCGCTGCCATAGGCGAGAGTCACATCGATCCAGAAATTCTCTTCGGCCGGGCCAGCAACGACGACCTCGAGGCCTATACGCCGGAGATGCTGGCACTTTCGGCGGTTCATTGCGCTCGCGAACTTGCGGCATGGAACCGCAAGACTCCTCGCATCAGCATTGAGACCGTCGCCGACGTAGCGCCAAACGGAACCCCGGTATCGATCCTCTCGGTCACCGACCACAACATGCCCTTCCTCTATGAATCGGTGATGGGCGAGGTCACGAGCAGCTATCGCGATCTCTTCATGGCCGTGCACCCGATTTTAGTCATGAAGGACGGAGAAGCTCCAGCGCTCTATGTGGCCGACGCGCCAAGCGAACCAGCCAATCGCGTGAGCCACATCCAGCTGCATATCTCTCCGCTTACGGCTACGCAGGCAAGCGATCTGATCAAGCGCATCGGAGCTGTTGTCGAGCAGGTGAGGCTGACGGTGTCCGATTGGAAACCGATGGTTGCGCGGCTTGGCACCGTGATCGACGAACTGTCCTCTTATCCCGCCGGCCGCAGGAAGGCCGAACGGGACGAGGCGATCGCGTTTCTGACCTGGTTGCGCGATGCGAATTTCACCTTCCTCGGCATGCGCGAATATCTTTACTCGGGTAAGGGATCGAGCGCCAAAGTCGAGCGCGACAAGGGAACGGGTCTGGGCATTCTTTCCAACCCAGACGTGCTGGTGCTGCGTACCGGCAAGGATGCCGTGACCACGACGCCCGAAATTCTGGCATTCCTGGATGGCCCGGACTTCCTCATCGTCACGAAGGCGAACGTGAAATCAATCGTCCACCGGCGAGCCTATATGGACTATGTCGGCGTCAAGCGCTTCGACGCGGACGGCAACGTCACCGGCGAATTGCGCATCGTCGGCCTGTTTACGTCTACGGCCTACACCTCATTGGCCAGCGATATTCCGCTGCTACGCTCGAAGATCGAAAAGGTGAAGGAACATTTCGGCTTCGATCCGATGAGCCATTCGGGTCGCATGCTCGACAATACGCTGGAATCCTACCCGCGCGACGATCTCTTCCAGATCGACACGACGCTGCTGGCAACCTTCGCAGAACAGATCAACGATCTGGCCGACCGACCCCGTGTCCGCGCCCTGCCACGTATCGACCACTTCGATCGCTTCGTTTCCGTGATCGTCTACGTCCCGCGCGAAGAATATGACTCCATCGTGCGCGAGAAGATCGGAACGTATCTGAAGACGATCTACGATGGCCGTGTGTCCGCCTACTACCCGGCCTTCCCGGAGGGCGGTGTCGCCCGCGTGCACTTCATCATCGGACGGTCCGGCGGCAAGACGCCGCGCGTGCCGCAAGCACGGCTCGAGGAAGCCATCCGCGTCATTACCGCACGCTGGGACGACCGCTTCGAAGCCTTGGCCGGCCCCAAGGCGCCGAGGATCCAGGTCAGTCACGCTTTCCAGGATCTCTTTCCGCCGGAAGAAACCTTCAGTGACCTCGAAGACATCGCTGGTTGCGCGGCAGGCGAACAGATCCGGATCGCCTTCTACACGCGACGCAAGGACGACGCGGATCTGCTGTGCTTGAAGATCTTCCACGCCGGCGGCCAGCTTGCGCTGTCCCGGCGCGTACCCTTGCTCGAAAATCTCGGTTTCAACGTGATCAGCGAAGGAACCTTCGATATTGACGTGACGCTGAACGACGGCTCCGAACACTTGGTCGTTCTGCACGATATGGAACTTGAAGCTCGCGGCGGCCTTGATGTCGATCTGACGCGCCAAGGTCCGGCGCTGGAAGAAGCCTTTCTGTCGGCGTTCAGCGGCATTATCGACAACGACAACTTCAACCGGCTTATCGTCTCCGCCGGCCTGTCGGCTCGCGAGACCAGCGTCCTTCGCGCCTATGCACGATATCTGCGCCAGGCGGGCATCGCCTATTCGCAGGATTACATCGCGACCACGCTCGATAAGTATCCGGCTATCGCCGCCCTGATCTTCCGGTTGTTCCACGATACGCTGGACCCGCGCACTGCTGAAAAAGCGAGGATCAAGAAAGCTGCCGAACTGCACGGAAAGATCGAGACGGCGCTGGCGGAGGTTCCGAGCCTCGATGACGACCGTATTTTGCGCCGTTACGTCAACGTCGTCGACGCCACGCTGCGGACGAACTACTTCCAGCGCAACGAGGACGGCACCGCGAAGGCGATGCTCGCCTTCAAACTCGATCCCTTTGCCGTGGACAGCCTTCCCGAGCCGCGACCGTTCCGTGAGATATTCGTCTACGGCGTCGAGGTGGAAGGCGTTCATCTGCGCTTCGGCAAGATCGCCCGTGGGGGCCTCCGCTGGTCGGACCGCGCCGAAGACTATCGGACGGAAGTACTCGGCTTGGTCAAGGCCCAGCAGGTCAAGAACGCGGTCATCGTACCGGTCGGTGCCAAGGGTGGCTTCTACCCCAAGAAGCTTCCCGTTGGCGGCAACCGCGACGAGATTTTCAATTCCGGGCGTGAGGCCTACAAGACCTACATTCGCACACTCCTGTCGATCACCGACAATATTTCCGGCACGGATATCGTAGCCCCAAAGGATACCGCGCGGCTTGATGGCGACGACCCCTATTTCGTCGTTGCGGCGGACAAAGGCACGGCCACATTCTCGGACACGGCCAATGCGCTTGCGCAGGAAGCAGGCTTCTGGCTCGACGATGCCTTCGCCTCTGGCGGCTCGGCTGGATACGACCACAAGAAGATGGGCATTACCGCTCGCGGCGCCTGGGAAACCGTCAAGCGTCATTTCCGGGAAATGGATATCGATATCCAGACGACACCGTTCAGCGTTGCCGGTGTTGGCGACATGTCGGGCGACGTATTCGGCAACGGCATGCTGCTGTCGCCGAAGATCCGGCTGGTGGCTGCGTTCGACCATCGCGACATCTTCATCGATCCGGATCCGGACATGGCAAAGACTCTGGAAGAGCGTCGTCGCCTGTTCAATCTCGCTCGCTCAAGCTGGCAGGACTTCGACAAGAGCATCCTCTCCCCGGGCGCAATGATCATCTCCCGTTCGGTAAAATCCGTCACGCTTACGCCAGAGGCGGCAGCGGCTATCGGCATCGACAAGACAGTTGCCACGCCGTTCGAGATCATTACCGCGATACTGAGGAGCCAAGTCGACCTGTTGTGGTTCGGCGGCATCGGTACGTATGTAAAGGCAGCCTCCGAGACGGACGCTGATGTCGGCGATCGCGCGAACGATCCGATCCGTGTCAGTGCCGACGAGGTTCGTGCCAGGGTCATCGGCGAAGGGGCCAATCTCGGGGTCACGCAGAAGGGTCGCATCGCCTACAGCCTCAAGGGCGGCCGCTGCAATTCGGATGCGATCGACAACTCGGCCGGCGTGAACACCTCCGACGTCGAGGTCAACATCAAGATCGCGTTGGCCGCCGCCATGCATGACGGACGCCTGACGCGCGGGAAGCGCGACCAGCTTCTGTCGTCGATGACCGAGGAAGTAGCGGCACTCGTGCTGCGCAACAATTACCTTCAGTCGCTGGCGATCTCGCTGACCGAACGCAAGGGTGTTGCCAACGGGTTGGAACTTGCCCGCTTCATGACCGTGCTGGAGGCCGCAAAGCAGCTTAATCGCAAGGTCGAGACACTTCCTGACGACACGACCCTGGCCGAGCGCTACGCCGGCGGCAAGCCGCTGACACGGCCGGAGATCGGCGTCCTGCTCTCCTACGCCAAGATTGTGCTTTTCGACGCCCTTGCGGCCAGCGACCTGCCTGACGATCCCTATTTCGCGGCAACGCTCTCTCGCTACTTCCCGGCGAAGATGCAAAAGACCAATGCGACCGATATCACGGAACATCGCCTGAAGCGTGAAATCATCGCGACGGTACTGGCCAACGAAGCGATCAACCGCGGCGGTCCCGGCTTTGCCGTCAGCATGATGGATGCCACAGCGACCTCGGCAGCTGAGGTAGTTCGTGCGGCCCTCATTGCTCGCGACGGTTTCGATCTCGGGCGCCTCTGGGCCGAGACGGACGCTCTGGACGGCAAGATCTCGGGGCAGATGCAAAATCGCATCTATGAAGAGATCAGCCATATCTTCACTGTCCTTACCCGGCTGCTGTTGAAGACCCAGATGGCACGGGGCAATATCGGCGAAACCGTTGAGCGGCTGCAGGCTGCCTTCAAGAAGCTCAAGCCCGTTTTTGCCGGTCAGGTCGTGCCGGAGCTCGATGCGCGTCAAAGCGAGTATCGCGAGGCAGGACTGCCGGAAGGCCTGGCGTCCGAGATCGCGCATCTGCTTGGTTTCGCCCTGGTGCCGGAGATCATGCAGATCGCCGAACGCACCGGCGAAACGCTGGTTCGCGCCGCCGAGAGCTACTTCGCGGTAACGAGGACCTTCAGGATCGGACGGTTGCTTGCCGCCGGTGCCCGCATCGTGACTTCGGATCACTATGAGAGCCTGGCGCTTGCACGGAGCCTAGATCAGATCGCCAGCGCGCGACGCGACATCGTCACCGCGGTGCTTTCCAACCATGGCAAGGAAAAGCTTCCGGTCCAGGCTTGGCATGCGGGCGACCGGATCAGGATCAACCGCATTGCCGAAGAGCTGTCGAGCTTGAGCGAAGGCGGAGATCCCAATCTCGCACGCATCACCGTCGCAGCCGGTTTGCTGACCGATCTTGCGCGAGACGGGACGAGGTGAGAAAGTCCGCTTCCAAAATGGGAGCTGATTGGTGAATCGCATCGACTGGACCGGGACGCGGCCTGCCAAGGCGTCGAAAAGGGGCATCTGGGGTTGGATGCTCTTCGACTGGGCGGCGCAGCCGTTCTTCACAGTCGTTACGACTTTCATCTTCGGCCCTTATTTTGTGTCGCGGCTGACCGAGGACCCCGTTTCCGCCCAGACGTTGTGGAGTAACACAGCGACGATTTCGTCGATCATCATCGCTGTCCTGTCTCCCATTCTAGGCTCGATCGCAGACCAGTCAGGAGCGCGAAAGCCCTGGATTGGCGCCTTTGCCGTCGTCAAGATTGCAAGCCTCTTCGGCCTCTGGTGTGCCGCGCCGGGGTCGCCTGTCATTTACCCCATGATCTTCATGATCCTGGCGTCGATTGCCGCAGAGTTTTCGATCGTCTTCAACGATTCGATGATGCCGCGACTTGTCGACAAGACGGAAGTCGGAAAGCTGTCGAACACCGCCTGGGGGTTGGGCTATCTGGGCGGAATGATCGTGCTGATCGCCGTGGTGGCCTTGCTTGCCGCCAGCCCCGAAAGCGGCAAGACAATCCTCGGGATCGATCCGCTCTTCGGCCTCGATCCGCACACCGGCGAGGACGCCCGCGTTACCGGACCAATCTCAGGGGTCTGGTACCTCATCTTCATCCTGCCGATGTTCTTCTTCACCCCTGACGCAAAGCGCGGCCTTCCCTTCGTGGCAGCCGTGCGTTCCGGCCTGGGGGAGGTGAGGAAGACGCTTGGCGAACTCAAGCGGCGGCGCGGGATCTTTCGTTTCCTCATCGCCCGCATGATCTACCAGGACGGCGTCAACGGACTTCTGATCCTGGGTGGAGCATTCGCAGCCGGCATGTTTGGCTGGGCAACGATCGAGATCGGCATTTACGGCATCATTCTCAACGTGGTCGCAATTTTCGGCTGCCTGATCGCTGGCCGCCTGGATGCGCGCATGGGCTCGAAGGCGACGGTGATCGTCAGCTTGACCATGCTGTTGATTGCCACCGCCGGGATTGTTTCGACCGGCCCCGGCTTTACGCTCTTCGGCTTGGTTGCGCTGCCGACCGCCGATAGCGGCGGTCTTTTCGGGACCGCCGCGGAAAAGGCCTATATCGGCTACGGACTTCTGATTGGCCTGGCGTTTGGACCGGTGCAAGCCTCATCGCGATCCTATCTCGCGCGAAGCGTCAGCCTCGAGGAGGCCGGGCGTTATTTTGGGATTTACGCGCTGTCGGGTCGCGCGACGAGTTTCATGGCAACCCTGATCTTTTCGATCGTCACCTATGTGACCGACTCGTCCCGCTTCGGCATGGCAACACTCGTGCTGTTTCTTGCCGGCGGCCTGATCATCCTGATCCGTACGCCCTATCCAGCGGACAGGGCGTAGCGGAAACGCGTACGTCCGCTCAGTGGCGGAAATGGCGCATGCCGGTGAAGACCATTGCGACATTGTGCTCATTGGCCGCGTCAATGACTTCCTGATCGCGCATGGAGCCACCAGGCTGAATCACCGACGTTGCGCCGGCCGCGATCATCGACAGCAAACCGTCGGCGAACGGCAGGAACGCTTCGGAAGCAACGGCCGAACCATGCGTCAGTGGCACAGCCAAGCCAAGTGCCTTGGCGGCTTCCTCAGCCTTGAGGCCGGCGATGCGGGCCGAATCCACGCGGCTCATCTGGCCGGCGCCAATCCCCGCGGTTTGACCATTCTTCGCATAGACCACCGCGTTCGACTTGACGTGCTTGGCGACCTTGAAGGCAAACTTCATGTCTTCGAGCTCCTGGGCAGACGGAGCGCGATTTGTCACGACCTTCAGCTCCAGATCCTCCACCATACCGTTGTCTCGGCTTTGTACCAAAAGGCCACCCGAAACGGTTTTCGCCGTCAACCCGGCCGCCCGGGGGTCAGGAAGACCGCCAGCCGCGAGCAAGCGGAGGTTCGCCTTGCGGGCGACGATTGCCTTGGCTTCGTCAGTCGCATCGGGCGCAATGATGACTTCGGTGAAGAGCTTGATGATTTCTTCTGCCGTCGCTGCATCCAGCGTCCGGTTAAGGGCGATGATCCCACCGAAGGCAGAGACAGAGTCGCAGGCAAGAGCGCGCTGATAGGCCTCGAGCAGGCTGCCTCCGGTTGCGACGCCGCAAGGATTGGCATGCTTGATGATCGCGCACGCGGCTGATTTCTCCGGCAGAAATTCCGCGACCAGCTCGTACGCCGCATCCGTATCGTTGATGTTGTTGTAGGAGAGCTGCTTGCCCTGAATGAGCGTAGCCGTCGAAACACCGGGGCGACGCTCGCCGGTGACGTAGAAGGCCGCCTTCTGATGCGGGTTTTCGCCATAGCGCATCTCTTCCTTCAGCACGCCGCCAATCACGCGGTGGCGCGGCGTTTCGATCGACAATGCGTCGGCAAACCAGTTGGAGATCATCGCATCATAAGCCGCGGTGCGAGCAAACGCCTTTGCTGCCATGCGCTGACGAAAGGCATAAGCGGTCTGTCCGCCATCCGACGACAGCTGTTCCAGCAGTTCAGTATAGTCGGCCGGATCGGTCAGGATCGCGACATAGGCATGGTTCTTTGCCGAGGCACGGATCATGGCGGGGCCGCCAATATCGATGTTCTCGACCGTCGTCGGATAATCGCCGCCCGCGGCACGAACGTCCTCGAAGGGGTAGAGATTGACCACCACGAGATCGATCCCCTCGATACCGTGGGTCTTCATCGCTTCCTGGTGTTCGGCATCGTCGCGAATGGCGAGTAGTCCGCCATGAACACGCGGATGCAGCGTCTTCACACGTCCGTCCATGATCTCCGGAAACTCCGTGATCTCGGACACATCCGTTACGGCGAGGCCAGCGGCGGCAATAGCCTTGTGCGTGCCGCCGGTCGAAAGCAACCGGACGCCCTGGGCGGCAAGCGCGCGCGCAAGCTCGACGATGCCGGTCTTGTCCGACACGGACAGCAAGGCAGTCTTGACTTTGACTTTGTCAGGGGCGGGGATTTTTTTGGAAACAACGGCCATGAGGCTTCTCCGTTCGGGTCTTTAGGAGACATCCGGCAAGGGTGCACGGATTATGGCGCCGCGTTACCACAGCTTTGCTTCCACGCAAACAGCCACTAGCTTCTGCGGGATAAAAACCAGCGTATTTCCGGCTTTTCCGGGTAGGAGAAGCTGATTTCGATCTGATCGGAACCACAGACGCCGGAGGCGTCGGCGAAGAACACATCATCCGAAATCAGGGCTTCATTACCTGGCGTGGAGAACAGCCAGGCTTCTCCATCGGGCGCCGTCATCAACACCGACTCCCGATCCATCCTGTTCAGGTTGATCGAAGGATGAACGTGGAAGCGTGCGGTCGCGCGCAACGGCTCATCGCGCTTGCGCTCCTCGGGCATGATAAGACGATCGCACCCGGTCAGGATCGAGCCTGTTGCGTTAAGCGTGAGCTCGCGCTCATGCAGCACGCCGAACGTCTTCAGATAACCATCGTGACTGGCCTTGATGACATCGCGGCCGTCGTCAGCAATAGCCCGGTCGACGTTGACGTTCTGCACACCATCGACAATCACATTCGCAACGAACTCCGACGGAGCAAAGCGACTGGATGACGTGTCGTTGAGTGTCACGGTGGTGTGGGCAGCGGTTGTCCGCGCGATCTGAATGTATCGCCGCGCCGCAAACTTCGGCGAGCCCGAATTGACGATGAAGCGATGACGGCCCGACGACATTTCGAACGACAGACTGCCGGCATGCGCGGTTTGAGATTGCCTGCCCGATGGCGGCGCGCCGGTATCGGCAATAACCGCAGTACGCCCCGCCGAAAGACGCTGATAGCGCGAGTGGGGCATCGCCTTGAATGGCTCGCCGGCTGTCTCATCGTAGCGCAGCAGCGAAACGAGCTCGTTCGCCTGTGTGGACGTCGCACCGTTGAAGAGGGCAAGATCGCCGTCCTGATGTCGGAAGAAGCGAAGGGCCGGATACATTCGGTCGATACCCGATATCAGCTTCTGCGGCAGGTCGTGTCCAAGATTCACATAGGTTTGGCGAAGCGGGAGAAGATCGAGAAGGAGCTCCAGCCCCGCTCGCGGATTGCGCGAGATATGACCCCCATCGGGAAGAATCTGGCTATCGAACTCCAGGTCCAGGGCGTCCGCCGCCTTTCGCAGCACACTCGCGCGCGCCGGCATGGCGATCGACGCCATGGCAAGCGCGATGCGCAATCGGAACCGGACCTCCCCGGGAGGGGCGTATTGCGCCATGCGGCGCAGGAACCGGACCTGGAACGCAAGCGACCGCATGAAGCGCCGGTAGAAGCCTCGGTCCGCGTTGTACAGGACGACCGGCGAATGCGAGAGCCACGCTATGACGCGCTGCGCCGTCACATCGATTTCCCAGGCAATGCCTTCGATGCGCCCGCCATGAATGGAAAGCCAACTGCCGACGATGGCGCGGGCGACATTCGAATGGAGATCGCTCTTCTTGGTCCGCATGTGCCGGAGCCAACCGAAGCTGTGAAGACGCAATGCAAACGAGCGCGACGGCAGACTGAAGGTGAAGGGCGACTTGCCGCCGGTCTCTAGCAGGCGCCCGGCAAGCGGAAAGCGACCGCTCAGGATCTCTTCGGCAACGTGTGGATCAATCGCGCGCAGGTCCGTGGGCGCCACAATCAGGCGATCAGGCGCGTAGGATCCGTGCCGGAACAGACGCAAGCGTAAAAGCGCCGCGCGGCAACGCATGCGCCGCCAAGCCTCTCCAACGTAAAGACTCGAAAACCGTCCAGACAACATGCCTATCGTAATTGACCCGCGTCGTTAAGAATGGATGAACAAGTCCGGAAACGGCGCAGGCCGTCTATGAAATTGTGATTGAAGTTCAACTATGCCAGTTGCTTTTCGATCAAGCAACACGGCGAAGCACAGCGGCATAGAAGCCGTCAAGACCGGATGCAAAGCCTGCTGGAACACGCAACATGTCGGGTGTAGTGCGGAATTCGCCTATGGCGCTGATAGCTGCCTCCAGCCCCGGCCAGCGGCTTGCTTCGATGGCGACTCGTTCGATCGACGGTGTGTCGGCGAGTATACGTGCAACGACCTCTTCGCCTTCGCTTGGATCGAGCGAGCAATTCGAAAAGACGATCGTGCCACCGACCTTCAGAAGCGTCACAGCGTGGCGCAGAAGTCGTTCCTGCAAGGCAGCGAGCTTGGCAATATCCTCCGGCCCCTTGGTCCATAAGACATCAGGATGGCGACGTGTGGTCCCGGTCGAGGAGCACGGCGCGTCGAGAAGGATGGCATCGAACAGCTGGTCCGGCTCGTACTGCGTCAGATCGCAGGCAATGGTTTCCGCTTCGAGCTTCAGCCGATCAAGGTTGGAGCGAAGCCGTTTGATCCGATTTTCGGATTGCTCGATGGCAACGACGGTCCCGCCGGCGACGATCAGCTGAGCCGTCTTGCCGCCCGGGGCGGCACAAAGGTCGGCCACCCGCTTGCCGGTCAGATCACCGAAAAGCTGCGCGGGGATACTGGCGGCGGCGTCCTGCACCCACCATTGCCCTTCAGCAAAGCCTTCCAACGTTGGTATATTGCCTTCAAAAGCCGCGAGACGCACGCCGCCTGTCGGCAGAACGTGACCGTTGAGCTTTTCCGCCCAACCGGCCGCGTCGGACCTCACGCTGAGATCAATCGCCGCCGGCTCGAGTTGGGACTCCGCAACGGCCACTGCCACGTGCCGACCATAGGCCGCTTCCAGCCTCTTCAGGAACCAATCAGGCATTGGCGACACATCGCTGACATGTGCCAGTATTTCCTGTTTTTCGCGGCCAAGACGGCGAAGAATGGCGTTCACAAGCTTGGCAAATCGCTTGCTTCTCGGATCGTTGCTCGCTTGCTCGACGGCAAGATCGACGGCAGCATGATCGGGCACGTCAAGGTACAAAATCTGCGCCGCGGCTACCCAAAGGATGTGCTGCAAAGCTCGAGCACCTTCGGGCAAGGGCGTGTCGAGAAGAGACGAAAGCGCCGCTTCGATGCGCGGCAGATGCCGAAGCGTCGTATTCAGAATGGCGCGAACGAGTGCGCGATCGGCATCGTTCAGCGCCTTGTAGGCGGGGTTTCCATGCTCGTTGTCGAGCGCGCCATCCAGAGGAAGCTTCCGGTCAACCACTGCAGCCAGGATCTTCGCAGCCGCAGCGCGAACCTGCAGACCGGGTTTCACGGAACCACTGGCAGGTCTTGAAGCAATTGGCTTCTTGTGTTTCCGGATAGGCTTCTTCTTGTCGTCTGGATTCAAGACCACGGACCTTTTGGCGGTTGGGAACTACCGCGGCTGGCACCCGTATTGGGAACCGAGCGCGATTTGCGCATGGAACTACCAGCCTGCAGTCCCGGCGTCGAGCCGTTCGTGGCGCTGCGGGCCATTTCCTCAAGCGCAGCAATACGGTTCTCGGTGTTTGGATGCGTCGAGAACAGATTGTCCATCCCGGCGCCGGTCAGGGGATTGATGATGAACATGTGAGCCGTCGCCGGATTGCGCTCCGCGTCGTAGTTGGGCACCTGAGCAGCGCCGCGCGCAATCTTGCCGAGCGCAGATGCGAGCCACAGCGGATTGCCGCAAATCTCTGCACCGCGCCGATCGGCAGCATATTCACGCGTCCGGCTGATCGCCATCTGCACCATCATGGCCGCGAGCGGCGCCACGATCATTGCCAACAGCACGCCGATGAAGCCAAGTGGATTGTTGTTGTTCTCTCTGTTCCCGCCGAAGAAGAAGGCGAAATTACCCAGCATCGAGATCGCGCCTGCAAGCGTTGCCGTGATCGTCATGGTCAGGGTATCCCGGTTCTGCACGTGGGCGAGTTCATGCGCCATCACAGCCGCGACTTCCTCGGGCGAAAGAACGCTCAGCAAGCCGGTTGAGGCCGCGACCGCCGCATTCTCGGGATTGCGACCTGTCGCGAAGGCATTGGGCTGCGGGCTGTCGTAGAGATAGACCTTCGGCATCGGAAGGCCGGCATTCCGGGACAGGTCTCGAATGATCGCGAAAAACTCCGGCGCATTGCGCTCGTCGATCTCCTTGGCGTGATAAGCCGAGAGCACCATCCGGTCAGAATTCCAGTAGGAAAAGAAATTCATTCCTGCCGCCATGACGAACGCGATCATCATCCCGCTGCGACCGCCGATCATAAATCCGACGACCATGAACAGCGCGGTCATGAAAGCCAGCAACATGGCAGTGCGGACAAGATTCATCGGATTCTCCATCTCCAGCCAAATTCCAGGAACACGAAAGGGTTTCAATCGCGCGGTCGGCGCACTATGATTTGGTTACTCAGTAGCCATTTTCAATATTTTCAGGCGGAAGCGCGGGATGCAAGCAGCAGACAACGACAACAGGGAAATTCCGGCCGAAGGCTCGGAACCACCGCGCAAGATGCTGTCGCCCGCCGCCAAGCGCGCGCTCGCCGAGGCTGAGGAACGCCGCAGGAATGAGAAGCCCGCGGATCTGCCGACGGAAATCGGCGGGCGAGGCGGCTCTGATCCGGCTCGCTTCGGGGATTGGGAAATCAACGGCCGAGCCATCGATTTCTAAGTAAATATTCCTATTGACTTTGCCGTAATAACGGAATTTATTCCTCACATGGCAAAGTCGCTTTCGTTTCTTCTCGCAGTGCTGATCGTCATGCCGGCCGCCGCCATTGCACGCGACGAGATCGACGGGCCCGTTGCCGCTGAAATTCTCCGCGTTGTCGACGGCGATACGTTGCTGGTGGAGGCTCGGCCATGGCCGCAACAGAAGATCGAAGTCTATGTGCGCATACGCGGGATCGACGCACCCGAAATGCATTCCAAGTGCGCAAATATCAGGCGCGCAGGCGTCGATGCGCGTCACGCCCTTGAGGAGCTAACGGGCGCGTCACCTCAGATAAGCCTGACGCAGATCTCCGGCGACAAGTATTTCGGACGTATCCTGGCAGACGTCACCTTAAAGGACGGCAGCAATCCGGCCCAAGACTTGCTCAATGAAGGCATCGTCAGGGCCTACGACGGCGGGCGGAAGGCGGAAACGCCTTGTCGTGACGCGGAGTAAAGCCGCCCCGAAGATCGGAGCGGCTCGTTTTTGACTCAGGCTGTTGCCTTGTTCTGCCTGTTCGCGATGAGATCGTCGACGACAGCGGGATCAGCGAGCGTTGAGATGTCGCCGAGCGAGCCGAAATCGTCTTCCGCGATCTTGCGCAGGATGCGGCGCATGATTTTTCCCGACCGCGTTTTCGGCAGCCCTGGAGCGAACTGAATCTTGTCCGGCGCGGCAATCGGGCCGATTTCCGAACGAACGTGCTTCACAAGTTGCTGGCGCAGCTCGTCGGAACCTTCGTTCCCGGCCATCAAGGTCACGTAGCAGTAGATGCCCTGACCTTTGATTGCATGAGGATATCCGACAACAGCTGCCTCGGACACCAACTGGTGCGAGACAAGTGCCGATTCCACTTCGGCGGTACCCAACCGATGGCCTGACACGTTAAGCACGTCATCGACTCGACCGGTGATCCAGTAATAGCCGTCTTCATCCCGCCGGCAGCCATCGCCGGTGAAATACTTACCCTTGTAGGTGGAGAAGTAGGTCTGGATGAAGCGCTCATGATCACCGTAGACCGTGCGCATCTGACCTGGCCAGCTGTCGGTGATGCAGAGATTGCCGTCGGCAGCCCCTTCCAGCACCTTGCCTTCATTGTCGACCAGCTGCGGCTTGACGCCGAAGAACGGCATGGTAGCCGAGCCGGGCTTCAGATCGGTTGCGCCGGGGAGTGGCGTGATCATGTGGCCACCGGTCTCCGTCTGCCACCAGGTATCGATGACAGGGCAGCGCTTGTCGCCAACGACATTGTAGTACCACTCCCATGCCTCCGGATTGATCGGCTCGCCGACCGTTCCCAACAGACGCAGGCTCGACCGCGATGAACGCGTGACGAAATCATCGCCGGC
Source organism: Hyphomicrobiales bacterium (assembly GCA_900489925.1). Taxonomy (GTDB): domain Bacteria; phylum Pseudomonadota; class Alphaproteobacteria; order Rhizobiales; family Rhizobiaceae; genus Rhizobium. The sequence goes on from UEHQ01000009.1 coordinate 414,522, forward strand.
GCCCATCAGCGAGCGAATCGCGGTGGGTGCGGTGTAGAAGATGTTGACCTTGTGCTTGTCTATGACCTCCCAGAAGCGACCCTGATCCGGGAAGTTCGGCACGCCTTCGAACATCAGCGTCGTCGCGCAGTTCGCGAGAGGCCCGTAGACGATATAGGAGTGTCCGGTAACCCAACCTACATCGGCCGTGCACCAGTAGATGTCGCCGGGATGGTAATCGAAGACATACTCATGGGTCATCGCCGCATAGACGAGATAGCCCGCAGTCGTATGGAGAACCCCCTTCGGCTTTCCCGTCGAGCCCGAGGTGTAGAGGATGAACAGCGGATCTTCGGCCTTCATCTTCACCGGTGGGCATTCCGGCTTCACCGTAGCGATTTCTTGGTGATACCAGAGATCGCGGCCCGGCGCCCAGCCGGTCTTCCCCCCGGTGCGGCGCACCACCAGGACCTTCTCGACGATGACGTGCTGCCGCGCGGCAATGTGGATCGCGGTATCCGTGTTGTCCTTGAGCGGCACGGGCTTGCCCCCGCGCACGCCTTCGTCGCAGGTGATGACGAAAGTGGATTCGCAGTCAACGATGCGGCCGGCGAGCGCCTCAGGTGAAAACCCGCCGAACACGACCGAATGAACCGCACCGATGCGGGCGCAAGCGAGCATCGCATAGGCCGCCTCGGGGATCATCGGCATATAGATGGTTACGCGATCACCCTTCTTGACGCCGTGCTTCTTCAGAACATTCGCCATGCGGCAGACGTGCTCGTAGAGCTCGTTGTATGTGATCTTCTTGTCGACGTAGGGGTTATCGCCTTCGAAGATGATCGCAACCTGATTCCCGTTGGTCTTCAGATGACGATCGATGCAGTTGTATGAGACGTTGGTCTGCCCGTCCTCGAACCATTTGATCGAGACCTTACCGGTGAAGGAGGTGTTCTTGACCTTTGTGTAGGGTTTGAACCAGTCGATCCGTTTGCCATGCTTGCCCCAGAACTTGTCCGGGTTCTCGACACTTTCCTCGTACCACTTCTCGTACTTCGCCTTGTCGATAAGCGCATGGTTCTTTACCAGTTTTTGAACTGGGTAGATCTTCTCCGACATGAAACTCCTCCTCACCCGGACGTCAGCGGACTGAAAAAACGACGCAGCCGCATTTCAATTGACGGCATTCATAGCAGTTCGCTTTGGCCTCGCAATTAGACAAAGGTCATTTCATTCACGGTCAATTGCAATTATGCGCCACTACGGTTATATAGCGCCATATTTCCCGGACATAGTGGTGACAATCCACGGACCGCGACACCGGCGCGGACGACAGAAGGACTATATCCATGGCTCAACAACTGCTCATGCCGAAGGCGACGGCAATCTGGCTCGTCGACAACACTGCTCTGTCTTTCGACCAGATCGCTCAGCTCTGCAAACTGCATCCGCTTGAAGTGAAGGCGATTGCCGACGGTGAAGCGGCGCAGGGCATCAAGGGCCTCGATCCGATCTCGACCGGCCAGCTGTCGCGCGACGAAATCGCCCGCGGCGAAAAGAACCCTGCCCACAAGCTCAAGCTCTCGGAGCCGAAGGTTCGCGTCCCGGAATCGAAGCGTCGCGGCCCGCGCTACACACCGGTTTCGAAGCGTCAGGACCGCCCGAACGCCATCCTCTGGCTGGTTCGCAATCATCCGGAACTCAAGGACGCCCAGATCTCCAGGCTTGTCGGAACCACCAAGTCGACCATCGAGCAGATCCGTGAGCGCACGCACTGGAATTCGGCAAACCTTGCGCCGATGGACCCGGTTACGCTCGGCCTCTGCAGCCAGATCGACCTTGACATGGAAGTCGAGAAGGCCGCAAAGGGCCGTCCGCTCCCGACAGCCGCAGAGCTTGGCGCAACCCTGCAGTCGGCGCACGAGACCGAACGCCTGACCCCGAGCTACGATCGCGAGGAGGAGAAGGAAAAGGAAATTGATGCCGACGCCGTCTTCGCGAAGCTCAAGTCTCTGAAGTCCTCGCCCAAGGACGAAGATGAAGACGATCAATACTGATCGGCCGATAGTTCCCCAAGCCCCGCCTCTGCGGGGCTTTTTATTGTCACATAGGTAGACCGCCGAAGCCTCTCTTGCGCAATGCCGCAGCGATTTCCTCAAGCACGACGGGATCGTCGATCGTCGCCGGCATTTTCCACGGAACGCCGTCGGCGATCTTCTGGATCGTCCCGCGCAATATTTTGCCCGACCGAGTCTTGGGAAGGCGGTCGACGGCAATCGCAGTTTTGAAGCAAGCGACGGGTCCGATTTCATCGCGGATTAGTTTCACCACTTCCGTTTCGACGACAGATGTTTCCCGTGAAACATGCCGCTTCAGCACCAGAAAGCCGCATGGGACCTGCCCCTTGAGCGGGTCGGCGATACCGACGACAGCGCATTCGGCAACATCCGGGTGCCGCGCGCAGACTTCCTCCATGGCGCCGGTTGAAAGCCGATGGCCGGCACAGTTGATGATGTCGTCCGTGCGCGACATGATGAAGAGATAGCCATCTTCGTCGACGTAGCCCGCGTCTGCCGTTTTGTAGTAGCCGGGGAACTCGTCCAGATACGCGCTCCGGAACCGCTCGTCGGCTTTCCACAGCGTCGGCAGACAGCCGGGCGGAAGCGGAAGCTTCACCACGACGTTGCCTAGGATCCCCGGCGCAACACCGTGCCCGCCATCATCGAGAACCTGTACCTCATATCCGGGCATCGGCACTGATGGAGACCCGTGTTTGACCGGCAATGCCTCAAGCCCCAGCGGATTGGCGGCGATCGGCCAGCCTGTCTCCGTCTGCCACCAATGATCAATGACGGGCACGGAGAGCATCTGTTCGGCCCATTTCAACGTCTCCGGATCGGCGCGCTCGCCGGCAAGGAAAAGTGCGCGAAAACCGGGCATCGGGTGTGCCCTTATATAAGCGCCGTCCCCATCTTCGCGCCGGATCGCTCGAAACGCAGTTGGCGCCGTGAAAAGCACCCGAACATTATATTCCGACACGATACGCCAGAACGTACCGGCATCGGGCGTCCCCACAGGTTTCCCTTCGAAGAGAACCGTCGTAACGCCGGCGAGCAGCGGGGCGTACACGATGTAGGAGTGCCCCACGACCCAACCGATGTCTGACGCCGTCCAGAACACTTCGCCCGGCTTCATTCCGTAGATGTTCATCATCGACCAGTTGAGAGCGACCATATGACCGCCATTGTCGCGCACCACGCCCTTGGGGTGGCCAGTCGTCCCTGAAGTGTAAAGGATATAAAGTGGATCCGTCGCTTTGACGGAGACACACGCGATATCCGCTCCGCGATTGCCAGCAACGACCACTTCAAAGTTATGATCGCGACCCGGAACAAGATCAGCGCGAAGCTGCGGACGCTGAAGAACGAGGCAATGATCTGGCTTGGATCTGGCAATTGTAATGGCGCTGTCGACAAGTGGTTTATAGGCAACGACCCTGCCAGGCTCCAGGCCACAGCTTGCGGTGATGATTAGTTTCGCCTCCGAATCATCCAGCCGTGCCGCGAGCTCGCTGGCCGCGAAACCGCCGAACACGACGGAGTGAATTGCCCCGATGCGCGCGCAGGCAAGCATCGAGAACACCGCCTCCGGCACCATCGGCATGTAGAGGACAACACGATCGCCCTTCGTAACCCCAAACTGACTCAGTGTAGCGGCTATGGATTTCACATGGGCGAGCACATCGTCATAGCTGAAGGCCTGTTTTGCACCGGAGACAGGGCTGTCATAGATGAGCGCCGTTTCACTGCCCCGTCCTGCCAAGACATGACGATCCAGGCAATTGTAGCAGGTATTGGTTTCGCCGCCGGCGAACCAGGTCCCGTAAGGCCCGCTGCCAGCGTCGAAGATCCGTTCGGGTAGCGTGAACCAGTCGATACCTTCCGAGGCCTTACCCCAAAAGCTTACTGGATCCTGCTTCCACTCCGAATAGGTTTGCCGATAGCTACGCCGCATTTTCTCCTCCCCAGGATATGCGCCTTGAGCCGTCAATCTAGGGAAGAGACCGGGAGAGAGAAAGCCCGACGAAAGCAGCGGGTCAGCGCGCGCCGAAAATAGCGGAGCCGACGCGGACGCTGGTCGCACCGAAAACCACCGCGATCTCATAGTCGCTGGACATTCCCATCGATAGCTTTCCCACACCGCACTGCTTCGCAAGCTTGGCAAGGAGAGCGAAATGCGGGCCTGGATTTTCATCAGCGGGAGGGATGCACATCAGCCCCTCGATCTCCAGGCCAAGCTCGTCGCGGCACAAGGCAACGAAAGAGAGGGTGTCGTCAGGTGCGATGCCGGCCTTCTGAGGCTCTAGACCGGTGTTCACCTGAATATAGAGGCGAGGGCTCTTCCCCTGGCGCTTTATTTCTTCAGCAAGCGCGCGAGCGATCTTCTCGCGATCGACCGTTTCGATGACATCGAACAGCGCGACGGCTTCTGCCGCCTTGTTCGACTGTAGCGGTCCGATGAGATGCAGCTCGATACCCGGAGTTTCGGCTTTCAGTTCGGGCCATTTTCCCTGGCTTTCCTGAACCCGGTTTTCACCGAAGACGCGCTGTCCGGCAAGGATTGCGGGTCGAATCGCGTCTGGGTCAAATGTCTTGGAAACAGCTACGAGTCCGACGGAGCCTGCTGCTCTGCCGGCGTCCCGCTCTGCCTTTGCGATCCGCGCGCGTACATCGTCCAATCGCTCGTGAAGTTCCATCATTGCGCCTCGGCAGATCATCGGGAAGAATGGCTATGCACTAAACGCCCCGCCCGCGGTTGCCAAGGGCCGACCTCTCGAAATATCGCTCGGCGGCCGTGATCGCGCGCTTAAAGCGGCCGCAAAACTTGACGCTACCGTGGTTTCATGGTGAAGGTCAGGACCAACTTCCCTTGATTTTCCGGAAATACGAATACGATGGCTACCGAACGTTACAACCCGCGCGATGCCGAGCCCCGCTGGCAGCAGAAGTGGAACGAGAAGAAGGTTTTCGAGACCGACAACAGCGATCCGCGCGAGAAATACTACGTGCTGGAGATGTTCCCGTATCCATCCGGTCGCATTCACATGGGGCATGTCCGCAACTATGCCATGGGCGATGTCGTTGCGCGCTACAAACGGGCGCGCGGATACAACGTGCTGCACCCGATGGGGTGGGACGCTTTTGGCATGCCGGCTGAAAACGCCGCGATGGAGCGCGGCGTTCATCCCGCGTCCTGGACATACCAGAATATCGCATCGATGAAGGCACAGCTGAAGGCCATGGGCCTTTCGCTCGACTGGAGCCGCGAATTCGCGACCTGCGATGTCGCTTATTACCAGCACCAGCAGCACCTCTTCGTCGACTTCCTCGAGAAGGGGCTGGTCTATCGCAAGCAATCGAAGGTGAACTGGGATCCGGTCGACAATACCGTGCTTGCAAACGAGCAGGTGATCGACGGTCGCGGCTGGCGCTCGGGCGCCCTGGTCGAGCAACGCGAACTTACCCAGTGGTTCTTCAAGATCACCGATTTCAGCCAGGACCTCTTGGACGCATTGGACACGTTGGACCAATGGCCCGAGAAAGTTCGGTTGATGCAGAAGAACTGGATCGGCCGGTCGGAAGGCATGACGATCCGTTGGGAGATCGTCGGCGAAACGGCACCCGCTGGTCAAACCGAGGTGACGGTCTATACGACCCGCCCCGATACGCTGTTCGGCGCATCCTTCCTGGCAATCTCTGCCGATCATCCGCTCGCGAATGAAGCCGCGGCAAAGAATCCGGCTATCGATGCCTTCTGCGAAGAATGCCGCCGTGCCGGCACATCGCTTGCCGCGCTCGAAACGGCGGAGAAGAAGGGTATGGACACGGGCATACGCGTCCGCCACCCGCTCGACCCATCATGGGAACTGCCCGTTTACGTCGCCAATTTCGTTCTCATGGACTACGGAACCGGCGCCATTTTCGGCTGCCCTTCCGGCGACCAGCGCGACCTGGATTTTGCGCGCAAGTACGATTTTCCGGTTGTTCCGGTTGTCATGCCGCAGGATGGCGATGCCGCCACCTTTAGCGTCGGCGATGTTGCCTATGATGGCGACGGCGTGATGATCAACTCGCGTTTCCTCGATGGCATGAGCACCGATGACGCATTCAATGCGGTTGCTGAACGTCTCTCCGCAGCATCCCTCGGGAACGCGCCGCAAGGTGAACGCAAGATCAATTTCCGCCTGCGCGACTGGGGTATTTCCCGTCAGCGTTACTGGGGCTGCCCGATTCCGGTGATCCATTGCGACGATTGTGGTGTGGTGCCGGTTCCGAAAAAGGACCTCCCGGTCAAGCTTCCCGATGACGTGACCTTTGACCAGCCGGGCAATCCGCTCGATCGGCATCCCACATGGCGCCACGTCGCTTGCCCGCACTGCGGCAAGGATGCGCGACGGGAAACCGACACGATGGATACCTTCGTTGATTCGAGCTGGTATTTCACGCGTTTCACCGCGCCGTGGGAGACTAAGCCGACGGATCCATCTGCCGCCAACCACTGGCTGCCGGTCGACCAGTATATCGGCGGTATTGAACACGCCATCCTGCATTTGCTCTATTCGCGCTTCTTTACCCGCGCGATGCGGGAGACCGGTCACGTCGACGTCAAGGAGCCTTTCAAGGGCCTCTTTACGCAAGGAATGGTCGTCCACGAAACCTACAGCCGTGGCTCGGGAATGAGCCGTGAATGGGTTTCCCCGGCCGATATCCGTATTGAGGAACTGGACGGCGCGCGGCGCGCGTACCTGCTGTCCAATGGCGAGGAGATCGCGATCGGTTCGATCGAGAAGATGTCGAAGTCGAAGAAGAACGTGGTTGATCCCGACGATATCATCGCGTCCTACGGTGCGGATACGGCGCGATTCTTCGTATTGTCGGACTCGCCGCCCGAGCGCGATGTGATCTGGTCGGAGGCAGGCGTCGAGGGTGCGCATCGATTTACGCAGCGGCTTTGGCGCCTGATTTCGGAAGCAGCTGCGAACCTTCGAGACGTCGCTGCGACTCCGGCTAAGGATGGTGATGCGGTTGCTATTTCGCAGCTGGCCCACCGGACCTTGAAGGCCGTTCAGAATGACTACGACAAGCTGTGGTTCAACAAGGCAGTCGCGCGCATTTACGAACTCGTCAACGCTCTCGCAGCCCCATTGACGAGGGTCGCTGGTGGCGAAGGCAACGAAGCCTATCGGGCCGCTGTGCGGGAAGCTGCGGAGATTCTGATTCAACTCGTGGCCCCTATGACCCCACACTTGGCGGAAGAATGCTGGGCCACGCTTGGCAACAGCAGCTTGCTCGCACAGACATCTTGGCCGAGCTATGACGATGCGCTTGTCGCCGAAAATGAAGTGGTTCTGCCCGTCCAGATCAACGGGAAAAAGCGCGCTGAATTGACAATTTCCCGCGACGCAGATCAGAATACAGTCAGCGAAAGCGCGCTTGCTTTGGATGATGTGAAGAGGGCGCTGAACGGGCAGGCGCCGAAGAAAATCATCGTGGTTCCGCAAAGGATTGTGAACATTGTCGTTTAATCTCGCTCAGAAGCTGGTGCGCTGCACCGGTATTGCCACGGTGCTTGCGTCCACGATCCTCGTTGCATCCTGCCAGGTACGTCCGCTGTATTCCGAAAGCTCTGGCGTGACGGAAAAGCTATCGTCCGTCGGCTTCTCCGAAGCGACCAGCCGCGTCGAGCAGGAAGTGCGGAACCGTCTGATTTTCCTGGCGTCCAGAGGCGCCGGAGAGCCGGATAATCCGCAATACGAGGTTGAGATCAATGCTCACTCGGACGTCATCAATACGCTTCTTGTCGAGTCGTCCGATACGTCGCGCGCGGGTCGCGCGACGGTCAGCGTAGACTATACGCTGAAGGCGACGAAAGACGGCCATGTGATCAAGGCCGGAAATCGCTACGCCACGGCGCTCGTGGACTTCCCGCGTCAGGAATTCGCCAAGGCCCGGGCAATCCGCGATGCCGAGGACAGGGCGGCTCGTGAGGCTGCCGAGTTCGTCGCTGCTGACCTTGCGGCGGCCCTTGGCCGCTGAGGAGCGGGCGATTGGCCGAGATCAAATCGCATGAGTTCGAGGGATTTGCGGAGAGATCCGCCCGTAGCTACAAGCTCTTTGTAGTCTACGGTCCCGATCGCGGGCTCGTTTCAGAACGAGCTTCGATTCTTGCCGAGAGAACCGGCGTCGCGCTGAAAGATCCTTTTTCCCTTATCAAGCTCGATATTGCTGATTTGCAGCGCGATCACGGACGCCTGGTCGATGAGGCCGGCGCGATCGGCCTGTTTGGTGGCGACAAGCTGCTCTGGGTCCGGGGCGCTGCAAACGAGAAATATCTGGTCGACGCGCTACAGTTTCTCGCGGAATCCCCGCCGGCAGGGACGTTCGTCATTATAGAAGCAGGCGACCTGAAAAAGGGCTCGCTTCTGCGAAAGGCGGCGGAATCATCCCGCAACGTTATCGCGATTCCTTGCTATGCGGACGACACCCGCGCACTGAACGCTCTGATCGATTCAGAGCTTTCCGCTGCGGACCTTCGCATCACCCCCGACGCCCGCCAGGCGCTCCTGGAATTGATCGGTGGTGACCGCATTGCCTCCCGCAACGAACTGAAGAAGCTGGCGCTCTATTGTCGGGGGCAGGGGAGCATCGAAGAGCACCACGTCACAGAGATCATTGGCGATGCGAGCGCCATCTCGGTCGATGATGCCGTCGACGCGGTGTTGAGCGGCAACGCCGCCAACTTCCTGCATGCCATGCAGAAGATCATCTCATCGAAAACCGCGATCTTCCTGGTCATCCAATCATGCCTGAAGCAATTCCAGCTGATGGACGCGATCAGGGCGGAGATGGATGAAAAACGGATCTCGTCAACCCAGGCGCTGCAGACACTTGGCAGGCATCTGCATTTTCGGCGCAAGCCGATCGTAGAACAGGCCCTCCGGGCATGGTCACCGGAGGCGATCGCACGCGAAACCAACCGACTACAATCGGCGGTCCTTCAAACGCGTAAGCGCGCCTCGCTGGAGGACACCATTGCACTCCACACTCTGCTGTCAACGACGCTGCAGTCCGCGCGCCGGTAGCAGCGTCAGCGGCGTTCCAGCAGACGGCAAATCTCTTCGAGTTGCTCCAGAGACTTGTAAGAGATCCGGATCTGCCCGCCGCTTGCCTTGTGATTGATGGTAACATCAAGCCCAAGCGTATCAGAGAGCGTCCGCTCGAGGGCAAGCGTATCGGAATCCTTTTGGTCGCGCTGTGCACCAGTCCGCGGCTCGGACTGAGCCTTGATATCGTTCTGTGCTAGTCGCTCCGCGTCACGCACGGACATCCCCTTGGCAACGATGGCCCGAGCAAGGGTGGAGGGGTCCGAGGTCGGCACGAGCGCACGCGCATGACCGGCGGAAAGGCTTCCAGCCGCGAGGAGGTCGCGAACAGGTTCGGGCAGTTTCAACAGTCGCAGGGAGTTCGCGACGTGACTACGACTCTTGCCGATAATCTCGCCAAGATCGTTCTGCGTATAGCCGTATTCGGCGATCAGTTGTTCGTAACCCAGCGCTTCTTCAAGCGGATTAAGGTCGGAGCGCTGAACGTTTTCCACGATAGCGATCTCGAGCGCCGTTTTGTCGTCCACATCGCGGACGACAACGGGAACTTCGACGAGCCCGGCCAACTGAGCCGCGCGCCAACGTCGTTCGCCGGCTATGATTTCATACTGGTTGGCCGAAAGCGTCCGCACCACGACCGGCTGAACGATACCGTGCTGTCGAATAGAACTCGCCAGATCGTGCAATTCGCTGTCATCGAAGAAGCGCCGCGGGTTTCTCGGATTGCGGCTGATGAACTCGATCGGGATCAATCTGTCCGCGCTGACAGGGGACTTCTCTGAGTCTACCGCGACTGGTTGATCCATCTCGCCGATCAATGCGGCAAGACCGCGCCCAAGTCTTCTCTTCGAGACATCATCGTTCATTGTCTAACTCGCCACTAATTTCAGTTAGGTGTTAAGCCGCAAGCCGCTGGCGCTCGCGCTGAATCACTTCGGACGCCAATTGGAGATATGCTTGGCTTCCTGCGCACTTCAGATCGTAGAGGATCGCCGGCTTACCGTAGGATGGCGCCTCGGACACGCGAACATTGCGTGGGATCAACGTATGGTAGACTTTCTCGCCAAGATGCGTCCGCACATCGCTCACAACCTGCTGAGCAAGATTATTTCGGGAATCAAACATCGTCAGCACGATACCCTGGATATCCAGTTGCGGATTCACCGTCCGCCGCACCTGATCGACCGTCTCCAGAAGCTGACTCAAGCCCTCAAGCGCGAAAAACTCGCACTGCAGTGGAACAAGAACGGAATGGGCGGCCGCCATGGCGTTCATTGTCAACAGATTGAAGGAAGGGGGGCAATCCACGAGGATATAGGAGAAACTATAAGCCTCCTCCATCGCCAAGGCCTTCTTCAGCTTGAAAACGCGATCACTTTGCTGAGCGATCTCCATCTCGATACCCAGCAGGTCCATGGTTGACGGCACGATATACAGGTTGGGAACCGCCGTTTCCTGAACGACATCAAGCACCCTTTGATCACCCAGAAGGAGATCGTAGGATGACAACTTGCGGTTCTTTCGGTCGATACCGAGGCCGGTGCTTGCATTGCCTTGCGGATCAAGATCAACGATCAGGACACGCTCACCAATGGCCGCCAGTGCCGTCGCAAGGTTGATGGCCGTCGTCGTCTTGCCGACGCCGCCCTTCTGATTTGCGATGGTAATAATCCGATTCCGTGCGCCAACCATGCTGTATTGCCCGATCCCGTTAAACCAAACGCCGAAGGTTGGATATTTCCAATATCACCGAGTCCTGCTCGACGGCGCTTCCATGTTCTACCAGATCGAATGTCCAGCGACCATGTGCTTTCGCAATCTCTGCCCGGTAATCCCGGCCTTTATGGAGATACGCTCGCAGTTTTTCATTCTTGGCCGCCCAGGGATTGAAGTAGGCAAATAGCTGATCCAAGTCAGCAAGAGCGCGTGCTGAAATGAAATCGCAATCCGGGACGGCCGCTGGTGCGTCTTCAATGCGGATCGGATGGACTGAACCACGCGCGCCCATCTCCCTCAACGCCGTACGCAGAAACGCAGCCTTCTTGTGATTGCTCTCGATGAGATGCACCCAGCCATCACCAATTTCTGCCAAAAAGATGGCAGTGATCACCCCGGGAAAGCCGCCGCCGCTCCCGAGATCAATCCATGTCTTGGGCTGATCCTGGAGCTGGAAGATCTGGGCACTATCCGCGACATGACGCCGCCATGCGTCCTCAACCGTCGATGGTGCCGTCAAGTTGATCGACTTGGCCCACTTTTGAAATAGGGATACGAAATCCTTCAGGCGCTGTTCTGTTTCACGTGAAACACGCCGGCCGTTTAACTCCATCGGTGGACTCTCATATAGTGTATTATCTGAACGCTTAAGCTGCGGCAGTGAGCCGCCGCAGCTGCACGAGAAGAAGCGAAATGGCTGCCGGCGTCATACCATCTACTTTCATCGCCTGCGCAATGTTGTAGGGCTTCGCCAAACGTAACTTTTGCTTTAACTCGTTCGAAAGCCCTGACAGGCAATCGAAGTCAAAATCGTCGGGAATCACGCGGTCTTCGTCGCGCTTGACATGCTCAATATCCGACGATTGGCGCGCCATATAGACCGCATAGTTCGCCTCGATTTCGAGCGCTTCGCCAACTCGACCATCAATCGCTGACAGCTGCGGCCATAGCCGTTTCAACACATCAAGGGAGAAATCAGGATAGGACAACAGCTCATAGCCGGTACGTCTCTGCCCATCCATGTTCAACTTCAGACCTGCGTCCCGCGCTGCATTTGGGGTCACCTTCAAGGAAGACAACAGTGCGCGACCGGCATCGAGGTCCGCCTTATACGCTTCAAACATGCGTCTGCGCTCAGCGGAGATGCCGCCGAGACCGATGGCAAATGGCGTCAATCTCACGTCTGCATTATCAGCCCGCAGAGAGAGCCTATATTCTGCCCGCGAGGTAAACATCCGATAAGGTTCCGCGACACCTCTGGAGGTCAGGTCGTCGATCATCACACCAATATACGAGTCCGTCCGACTGAACCGGACTGCATCCTGTCCACCGGACAACCGCGCGGCGTTAAGGCCCGCGACCAGACCCTGTGCCGCGGCTTCCTCATAGCCGGTTGTCCCGTTGATCTGACCCGCCAGGAACAGGCCGGACACCTTCTTGACCTCAAGCGATGGTTTCAACTCGCGCGGATCAACGTGATCGTATTCGATCGCATAGCCCGGCTGAAGAATCTCAACGTGTTCCAAGCCGGGGATTGTATGGATAAACGCATCCTGGACCTCCGCTGGCAGTGAAGTCGAAATGCCGTTTGGATAAACCGTATCGTCATCCAGGCCCTCTGGCTCCAGGAATACCTGATGGCCATCACGTTCACCGAATTTGACCAGCTTGTCCTCAATCGAGGGGCAATAGCGAGGCCCGACACCCTCGATTTGACCGGAATACATCGCAGAACGTTTCAAATTCTCGACAATGATGCGGTGCGTCGCGTCGGTGGTCCGCGTCACGCCACAATCGATTTGCGCATTCCCAATGTGGGTCGTCATGAAAGAGAAAGGAACCGGATCCTCATCCGGACCCTGCCGGCCGACACTGGCCCAATCGATCGTCTTGCCATTTAGGCGAGCAGGCGTGCCCGTCTTCAGTCTGCCGAGCCGGAGATCAAACCGCAGAAGCGTTTGCGAAAGCCCGACCGACGGTTCCTCACCAACACGACCTGCCGGTATCTTCCTATCCCCAATATGGATGAGACCACGCAAGAACGTTCCTGTCGTGAGGACAACCGATCCGCAGCCAAGAATCCGGCTATCTTTCATAACGACCGCTTCTACACGGCCGTCCTTGATCGATAGATCAAAGGCGTCGCCCTCGATAACGGTGAGATTTTCTATTGCCTCAATCTCTGCCAGCATCGCCTGCCGATAGAGCTTCCGGTCTGCTTGCGTCCGTGGACCACGCACCGCCGGTCCCTTCTTGCGGTTCAGCATTCGGAACTGGATACCTCCAGCGTCTGCGACGCGGCCCATCAGACCATCCAGTGCATCAATCTCACGGACGAGATGACCCTTACCGAGACCACCGATCGCCGGGTTGCAAGACATAACACCGATGGTGTCTCTTCTGTGTGTGACCAGCGCAGTCCTGGCGCCCAGACGCGCCGCCGCGGCTGCAGCTTCGCATCCCGCGTGTCCGCCACCGATAACGATGACATCAAACCGAGAGGTATCCATTTTTTCAAGGCTCCTGAAGTGTCCCGGTGATGAGCGAAGTTGGTGCGTGAGTCAAGGGTGTTTCACGTGAAACCGCATTACCGATGCAGGCACCTTGATGTTTCACGTGAATCATTTGCCGATACAGAATTCACCGAAGATCACATCAAGAAGATTCTCGACATCGACACGACCCGTAACGCGCCCAAGGGCTTCACTCGCGATGCGCAGATCCTCTGCTCTAAGGTCGAGTCCGCGTGAGGGCGACTGTATCGCTGCATCAACAGCGTGCAAGCATTGCGAAAGCGAGTCGACATGTCGCGTCCGGCTGGGAATTGCCATTGAACTCGGATGTACTTTGTCCTTCAACCGTTGGCCGATTGCAAGTCTAAGCTCGTCCAATCCCAGCCCCTGCTTGACCGAGACCAGCAGGTCATACTGCCGCTCGCTGCTCGCCGGGAGGTCTGACTTCGTCCCAACAAGGAGTGCGTCTGCAGGCAACGTCTGGACAGAAGAGCGGAGGGATTGGTCCTCTAGATAGAGTACGAGATCGGCCTGGCTGATGACTGCCTCGGCGCGCCTGATACCCTCCCGCTCGACACTTTCAACCGTCTCGCGCAAGCCGGCGGTATCGAATAGTTTCACCAGATACCCGTCGATATTGAGATCAGTTTGCAGAACATCGCGCGTCGTGCCCGCAATATCGGTAACGATGGCGACATCTCTGCGCACCAGCGCATTCATCAAGCTCGACTTGCCTGCGTTGGGTTCGCCTGCAATGACAACTTTGAAGCCATCCCGAATAATCTCGCCGGTGGCCGCCTCATGCAGATGAGCCGCGATCTCGCGCGCCAGTCGCTGCATATCCAGCCAGACGCTGTCCGAGACAGAGCCCGGAACGTCGTCTTCATCGGGAAAATCAAGCTCCGCCTCGATGAGAGCGCGGCCGCGGGTCAGTCGATCTGCCCATGAATTGTAGAGCGCGGAGAGCCCGCCGGAACTATGCTCCATCGCCAAGCGCCGCTGCATCTCTGTCTCTGCTGCTATAAGATCAGCCAGGCCTTCGATCTCGACCAGGTCCAGCTTGCCGTTCTCAAACGCCCGTCGGGAGAACTCGCCGGCCTCGGCCTGCCGAACATTCTCGAAAGTATTGAGCTCCCGGTGTAATGCCTCGACGACAGCACGGCCACCGTGCAGATGAATTTCCGCAACATCTTCGCCCGTGAATGATCTGGGACCAGGAAAGAATAGGATCAGGGCGCTGTCGAGTTTGATTCCGTTACGAGTCCGAATCGTTCGCAATGTTGCCTGTCGCGGCGAGGCGGGGATATGTCCCGCCAAGCTGGTGAGCACCGCAGAAGCTTCGCGACCGCTCACGCGCATAACGGCGACCCCGGCCGGCACCGAACCGCTGGAGAGTGCATAAATCGTGTCAGTGGATCTGATCATCGTCTTTGTCCATCCGGTTCGAAGCCGAATCGAATACCGAAACTTCACTCAGCCAGCCCTTGGCCGACTTGGCGAGTTGCGGAAACGACCCTCCTAGAAACGATAAAGCCGACCACTCTCGTGATCGGCCTTAGTAGGTGAATCCGGCTAAGGATTAGGTGTTCATCGAGTCGAAGAAATCTGGATTGTTCTTCGTCTGCTTCAGCTTGTCGATGAGGAACTCGATCGCATCTGTTGTACCCATCGGTGCAAGGATGCGGCGCAGCACGAAAATCTTCTGAAGATCCTGGCGTGGAACAAGCAGGTCTTCCTTACGTGTGCCGGATTTCAAGATATCCATCGCCGGGAAGATGCGCTTGTCCGCGACCTTGCGATCCAGGACGATTTCCGAGTTACCGGTACCCTTGAATTCTTCGAAGATAACTTCGTCCATTCGGCTGCCGGTATCGATCAGCGCCGTCGCGATGATGGTCAGCGAGCCACCTTCTTCGATGTTACGTGCCGCACCGAAGAAGCGCTTGGGGCGCTGCAGTGCATTGGCGTCAACACCACCGGTCAACACCTTGCCGGAGGAAGGAACGACTGTGTTGTAGGCGCGACCGAGACGCGTGATCGAATCGAGCAGGATGACAACGTCGCGACCGTGCTCGACAAGACGCTTCGCCTTTTCGATCACCATTTCGGCGACCTGAACGTGGCGCACTGCCGGCTCGTCGAAGGTAGACGAAATGACTTCGCCGCGAACCGATCGCTGCATGTCGGTCACTTCTTCAGGACGCTCGTCGATCAAGAGCACGATCAGGTAGCACTCTGGATGATTCGCCGTGATCGAATGCGCAATGTTCTGCAGCAGGACGGTCTTACCGGTGCGTGGCGGCGCCACGATCAGGCCACGCTGGCCTTTACCGAGCGGAGCGACGAGATCGATCACACGCGGTGACAGATCCTTGGACGTGGGAACGTCGAGCTCCATCTTAAAACGTTCGTTCGGGTAGAGCGGCGTCAGATTGTCGAAATGAACCTTGTGCCGGATCTTCTCCGGATCATCGAAATTGATCGTGTTGACCTTCAGCAGTGCGAAGTACCGCTCGCCTTCCTTCGGACCACGGATCGGTCCTTCGACCGTATCCCCGGTCTTCAGCGAGAACCGGCGGATCTGCGACGGAGAAATATAGATGTCGTCAGGACCCGGCAGATAGTTCGCATTCGCGGAACGCAGGAAGCCAAATCCGTCCTGGAGAACCTCAACGACACCCTCACCGATGATCTCAACATCCTGGCTGGCCAAAACCTTCAGAATGGCAAACATGAGCTCCTGTTTGCGCATCGTGCTCGCATTCTCGACCTCGAGCGATTCGGCAAAAGCCAGCAGATCCGTCGGGGATTTACTCTTAAGTTCCTGAAGCTTCATTTCAGCCATGAAGTGACCAATACTCTATATTTCTGAGGGGAGAGGCGATGCGAGGACAGTAACCGGTCCTGCGAAGAGTCCGCAGACGATCGAACTTTACATACATGCCACAAGGATGAGGTGAAGCGAAAATAGCGGCTCACGCGCAATGCCGCAAGGGGGCTGCTTAAAATGAAAGAAATTTAACCGATCAGAACGGCTTCACCACGACGAGAATGACGATCGCGATCATCAGCAGCGTCGGCGCCTCGTTCATGAACCGCCAATAGCGCGCCGAACGTCGATTTTCATCCCGCTCGAAAGCCTTGGCTGCGCGGCTGAAGAAGACATGTACGCCAGTCAACAGCACAACCAAGCCTAGCTTGGCATGCAGCCAGCCGCCCTGAAAACCATAAACGGACCAGGCAAGGTATAGGCCGAAGATCCACGTCAACATCATTGCCGGGTTCATGATCACCTTGAGCAATCTCCGCTCCATGACCTTGAACGTCTCCGACTGAATGGAGCCTGGCTCTGCATCGGTATGGTAGATGAACAGGCGCGGCATGTAGAAGAGCCCGGCCATCCACGAGATCACCGCAATCACATGGAGCGCCTTGATCCAGAGGTAGAGGTCATCAGGATTCCACGCGAATAGACCGACCGCGATCAAGACGAAGAAAACGATCGCGAAATAGGCGCGACGTCGGGCATAGGAACCCGGCCGCTCATCGATCTGCCGCGCCATCTGTCAGCGTCCTCCGCTGCGAACGCGCTCGACGAGCAGGCGAACGTTTTCAGGATCCGCCTGAGGCGTAATACCGTGGCCAAGATTGAAGATCAGCGGGCCGCTTCCGAGCCGCTGCAGAATGTCGTCGATACCTTCCGACAAAGCCGCCCCGCCTGCAACGACCCGCATTGGATCTAGGTTGCCCTGCACGGGTCCATCCTTCTGCAGCTCGACCGCGAAATCCAGCGGTACCGACCAGTCAAGCCCGATCGCCTCCGCCCCAGTCTTCTGCCGGTAATCCTTCAGGAGATAGCCGGCGCCCTTCGCGAATGCGATCACGCGTGCCTTCGGCCGCCGGGCCTTCACCGACGCGATCATCCGCGCAACCGGCGCGACTGCGTAAGCAGCAAATTCCCGCTGGCCCAGCACACCCGCCCAGGAATCGAAGATCTGCACAGCGTCCGCACCAGCATCGATCTGCGAAACCAGATAGTCCGCAGAAATATCGGCCAGCACCGCCAGAAGACGCTCGAAGGCTTTCGGGTGCTTATAGGCAAACAATCGCGCCGGCGCCTGATCCGGCGTTCCGTGCCCGGCAATCATATAGGTCGCGACCGTCCAGGGGGCCCCACAGAAGCCCAGCAACGTCGTTTCGTCAGGAAGCTCGAGCCGCAGCCGCCGAACCGTCTCCATGACGGGCGCAAGGTGCTCCATCACAGGTGCCACATCCAATCGCTCGATACCGCCGACATCAATCGGATCCATCTCCGGTCCATGTCCTTCGGTGAAACGAACATTCCGTCTCATGGCATCAGGGATAACCAGGATATCGGAGAAAAGGATCGCCGCATCGAATCCGTATCGCCGTATCGGCTGAAGCGTCACTTCGACTGCGTGCTTCGGCGAATAACAGAGATCGAGAAAGCTCCCGGCTTTTGCGCGAACTTGCCTGTATTCGGGAAGGTAACGCCCTGCTTGCCGCATCAGCCAGATCGGGGGAGGGCTCAGTGTTTCGCCCTCGAGCACTCGTAAGATTTTCCGCCGCGTTCCGCTCAAGCGCTTCTTCCCTATAAAATCTAAAGATATTTAAAGAGGTTTCTATTTCTTAGAGTCGGTGACTATCAAGGATTAAAATCCATCCACGGACGATACGATTTGTCGCGCCACGCCGAAGTTGCGCGAACGAAGAAAGAAAGCTCTGCCGCGACTTTGGGGATAACACTGAAACGGTCTTAGATTTCAATGCGATGAAGCCTACCGCAATATGCACCTGGTTGTGGACAAGTACTGCATATCTGTGTGCCTTGTGCAAACTTTCCACAAAAGTCACAAGTGCCGCCGGAGCCACGTCACAAGAATCCGAAATGTGGAAAACTAGGCATGTTTTCCCTTGCCTTGACCCGGGCCGGTCTCGTAGCTCTCCCTTATCCAGTCTTTTCAACAGGCATCGGAAAATATCGTGGAGAATCGGCCGAACTTCTTCCATTTGCACCTGATTTCTGACTCAACAGGAGAGACTCTGATCTCCGCCGGTCGCGCCGCTTCCGCGCAATTCAAGTCCGCCCAGCCTGTCGAACATGTCTATCCGCTGATCCGAAATCGAAAGCAGCTCCTGGCCGTGTTGCAGACGATCGACGGTGAACCGGGCATCGTCCTCTACACGATCGTCGATCGGGAGCTCGCCGCGCTGATTGATGAGCGATGCGCGGAAATGGGTGTGGCTTCCGTCAACGTGCTGGAACCAGTCCTCAACGCATTCCAGATCTATCTCGGCGCGCCCTCGCGTCGCCGGGTCGGCGCCCAACATGTCATGAACGCCGGATATTTTGCTCGCATCGAAGCGCTTAACTTCACCATGGATCATGATGACGGCCAGATGCCCGATGACTATAATGACGCCGACGTCGTTATTATAGGTATCAGCCGTACGTCGAAAACGCCGACCAGCATCTATCTCGCCAACCGCGGCATTAAGACGGCCAACATTCCGATCGTCTACGGCGTGCCTCTTCCCGAGAGCTTGTTCTCGGCGACCAAGCCGCTGATCGTCTGTCTGATCGCGACCACCGACCGCATTTCGCAGGTCCGTGAAAATCGCGTTCTCGGAACTACGTCGGGCTTCGATCGTGGCGACTACACGGATCGCGCGGCCATATCCGAGGAACTCAAATATGCGCGATCACTGTGTGCGCGACATAACTGGCCGTTGATCGACGTGACGCGACGCTCGATCGAAGAGACGGCGGCTGCAATCGTTGCTCTTCGGCCAAAGCTGCGTTAAGCGCTGAACGTCTATCGCCGCGGAGGTTTTATGACAGCCAGACTCATCCTTGCATCCTCCAGTCCGTTCCGGCGAATGCTCATGCAGAATGCCGGCGTGTCGTTTGATGTTCATCCGGCCCAAATCGATGAGCGCGCTGTCGAAGCGCCGCTCGAGGCTGACGGCGCGACGCCAGATGCCATTGCCCTTGTTCTTGCGAAAGCCAAAGCGCGGGAAGTGAGCAGTCGTTTCCCTGATGCATTGGTCCTCGGGTCGGATCAGACGATGTCACTCGGAAAGCGGACGTTTCACAAACCCAGGGACATGAAAGATGCGGCCGATCACCTGAAGGCGCTTCGCGGAGCGACGCACCGGCTGAATAGCGCGATCGCACTCGCCCTGGGTGGCGATATCATATGGGAGCATATCTCGCACGCCGAATTGACGATGCGCATGTTCAGCGATGACTTCATACAACGTCATCTCGGTCGCGTCGGAGACAGAGCGCTTGCAAGCGTCGGGGCCTATCAGCTTGAGGGGGAGGGACTGCAGTTGTTCACGAAGATAGAAGGCGACTATTTCACGATATTGGGCCTTCCCATGTTGCCCCTGTTGGAGAAGCTGCGTGAACTGGGTGCGATCGATGGATGATTCACGTGAAACATTGGCTCCGAGAGCGTTTGTCACCGGCTACCCCGCCAAACATTCCCGGTCGCCGCTGATCCATGGCCACTGGCTGAAAACGCTTGACCTTCAGGGCAGCTATCAGGCTTACGAGGTAAAGCCGGAGGATTTTCCCGCCTTCATGAACGCTTTGAAAAGTGGCGAGTCTGGCTTTGCCGGCGGTAACGTCACAATCCCGCACAAGGAAATGGCGTTCAAGCTCGCCGATGAGCCGGATGAGCTTTCGGAAGAGCTCGGAGCCTCGAATACCCTTTGGATCGATGACGGCCGCCTCAAAGCGACCAACACCGATGGCCGAGGATTTACAGCCAATCTCGACGAGCGCCACCCCGGCTGGGACAAGGCGACGTCGGCCGTCATCCTGGGCGCCGGCGGGGCAAGCCGGGCTATCATCCAGGCTGTTAGAGATAGGGGCTTTTCAGAGATCCATGTCGTCAACCGCACCGTTGACCGCGCGGCGGAACTCGCCGATCGCTTTGGGCCGAAGGTCTATGCTCACCCGATCGCCGCCCTCGGCGAGGTCATGAAAGGTGCCGGCCTGTTCATCAACACGACATCTCTCGGCATGGACGGTGAAAGCGCACCGCAGATCGATTTCTCTCCGTTGCAGTCGGGCGCGGTGGTGACAGATATCGTTTACGTGCCGCTCAAGACACCTTTCCTCAAGCAGGCAGAAGAGCAAGGCTTCGCCATTGTCGATGGCTTGGGCATGCTGTTGCACCAGGCTGTTCCAGGTTTCGAAAAGTGGTTCGGCCAGCGGCCGATCGTGACCGAGGAACTTCGGTCGCTGATCATCGCGGATATGGAAAGACACTGATGCTGCGGATTGGATTGACCGGCTCTATCGGAATGGGGAAGTCCACCATGGCGAAACTTTTCGCCGAGCTGGGCCTGCCGGTAAACGATGCCGACGCTGTCGTCCATGATCTCTATTCGGGGGAGGCGGCACCGCTGGTGGAGGCAGCCTTTCCTGGAACGGTAAAGGGCGGTGTGGTCGATCGCCGGGAACTCGGGCGCCAATTGTCGGCTGCGCCGGCTGGCTTCAAGCGCCTCGAAGAGATCGTCCACCCTCTCGTGAGAAAGCGCGAATCAGAGTTCATCGCACGCGAGCGAGAAAAGGGCAGCGACATGGTGCTGCTCGATATACCGCTGCTTTTCGAGACCGGAGCGGAAAAAAGAGTTGATATGATTGTAGTGGTTACCTGCGATCCACAGATTCAGCGGTCGCGCGTGCTTGCGCGGCCGAACATGACGGAAGAGAAATTCAATGCGATTCTTGCTCGCCAGACGCCGGATGCGGAAAAGCGCAAGAGAGCGGACTACGTGATCGATACAAGTTTCAGCATCGAGGCGGCGAGAGAGCGCGTGGCTGAAACTGTGTCCGATATAAAGCGTCGATTGGCGAATGGGGAATTCGAGCATGCGTGAGATCATTTTCGATACGGAAACCACGGGCCTGGATAACCGTGTCGATCGCATCATCGAAATTGGCGGGATCGAACTTCTCAACCATTTTCCAACCGGCAGGACGATCCATATCTATGTGAACCCCGGCAGCCAGAAGGTTCATCCGGATGCATTGGCCGTGCACGGGATCACCGATGAGTTCTTGAAGGACAAGCCTCCGTTCGCCGACGTCGTACAACAGATCCTCGATTTCTTCGGGGATGCAAAATGGATCGCCCATAACGCGACGTTCGATATGGGGTTCATCAACGCCGAGCTTGCCCGGCTGGGAATGCCGCCGATCCTGCCCGACAGTGTGATCGACACACTTTCGCTCGCCCGGCGCAAGCATCCGATGGGCCCGAATTCCCTCGATGCGCTCTGCCGTCGCTACGGTGTCGATAATTCACATCGTGCAAAACACGGCGCCCTGCTCGACTCCGAATTGCTAGCGGAAGTCTATATCGAGATGATTGGCGGTCGCCAGACGGCGCTGGGTCTCGGTGTCGCGCAAAACAGCGCGGCCCTGGAACAGGACGCCGCCGATGAGATCATCATCGAGCCAATTGCCCGGCCACGGTCGCTCGCCACCCGCATCAGCGAGCAGGAAGGGCAGGCGCACGACGCGCTGATCGCCAAGCTCGGCCAAAAAGGCATCTGGGCAAAATACGATCGCCCAAACTAAAAATGCCCGGGCTGAACCCGGGCATTCAAGATCTTCCTGACGGAATGAATCAGTTCGCCTGAACCTTTGCACGTGCCTGCTCTTCAGCAACACGCTGCGCGAACATCTGCGAGAAATCGATCGGATCGATCATCAGCGGCGGGAAGCCGCCATTGCGCGTGACGTCGGCGATGATCTGGCGGGCGAACGGGAAAAGCATCCGCGGGCACTCGATGAAGAGAACCGGGAGCATGTGTTCCTGCGGGAAACCGGCGATCCGGAAGACGCCGCCATAGACCAACTCGGTGTGGAAGACCGTCTTGTCGCCATCCTTGGCTTCCGCGTTCAGCGAAAGAACGACGTCGAAATCGGTATCCGAGAGCGGGTTGGCGTTGACGTTGACATTGATGTTGATCGCCGGCGCTTTGTCGCGGGCTTGCAGCGAGCGGGGAGCGCCCGGGTTTTCGAAAGAGAGATCCTTGGTGTACTGAGCAAGGATGGTAAGGCTCGGGCTTGTTGCACCGTTGTTGTCTTCGCTGGCCATTGGCATTTCCTCGAGAGCTTTGGATGAGCCGCATTATCATTTCGAGGTTAGCGTTACAACCCGGGCCTATTACGGTCCAAGCCTTGCATCAATCGCCGATATGTTTGCCGGCCCATGGAGACTTGCCGTCGGGCTCGCGATGAAAATCCGTCGCATCCAGATCGACGACAGTCGAACGCCCCTCCCGATCGGTCGGTCGCGCGGACGACTGGTAGCCGTTGGCTGATCCCACAACGACAAACCGGCGGCTCACATATTTCCATGCCAGATCTCGCACCGCCGGAATGAAGATAAGGATCGCAATGATGTCGGTAATGAATCCGGGAATGATCAGCAGCAATGAAGCGATCACGAACATTGCGGGACGCAAGAGCTCGCGACCTGGCAGAACACCGCTCTGTCCCTGTTCGGACAGGCGCCGAAGGATGCCTATGCCCTGGCGTTTAAGCAAGGCAACGCCCGTGATGAAGCTCAGCATGACAAGGGCGAGCGTCAACCAGAGGCCGATCGCTTTGCCGACCAGCACAAAGCCGGCGATCTCGGCAAGAGGCAGAAGCAGCAGGAAACCAGGGATTATCGTCGGTCGCATGTCATCATTCCGGTGGTCACCGGACTCCGTTTAAATCGGTCCCATTCGCGGACCTATTTGAATCATCTGTATCGGCAGACTATATGGGAGTACAAATCAGAGATGTTAACAGCGATAGCGGCGGAACATGGGTTCAAACGACTTCATCACATTGTTTTTTCTCGTGGCGGCGGTGCTGATTTTTTTGCAGCTTCGCAGTGTTCTTGGACGTCGTACGGGAAATGAGAAGCCCCCGCGCGATCTTTATACGCCGCGGGATGCCGTCGGCCCTGAAACGCCTGACGCCGGCAAGGTTGTGACGTTGCCACGTCGGGACGCAACGTCGGATGATGATGACCGGTTTGCAGCGATCGATGCATTCGCTCCCGCCGGCACGCCTCTGAACGATTCGCTTCGCGAGATGAACAAGGCGGATGCGTCGTTCAATCCGAAGGAATTCCTGAACGGCGCGCGGATGGCTTATGAAATGGTCGTGACCGCGTTCGCCGACGGCGATCGCAAGACGCTGAAGACCCTTCTGTCTCGCGAAGTCTATGATGGTTTTGACGCGGCGATCGGCGAGCGTGAGGCGAAGGGTGAAAAGGTGAAGTCGACCTTCGTCGGCGTCGAGAAAGCCGAGATCACAAACGTCGAACTGAAGGCCAGTGAAGCGCAGATCACCGTTCGCATGGTCAGCCAGTTGATTTCCGCGACCTATGACAAGGATGACAAGCTGCTTGACGGCGATGCGGAAAACGTGGCGGAGGTCAACGATCTCTGGACATTTGCTCGCGATACCCGCTCGCGCGACCCGAATTGGAAACTCGTGGCCACTGAATCGGAACATGAGTGACGAAACGCGGGGCTTTGCCCTTCACGCGACAAGCTTCGATCAGTTGGAAGGCTGGAGGGACGATGATCCCTCCGGCCTTTTTGAAACTATGGAAGCATGTCGCCGGCATATCGAGACCGTGAAGCCGTATCGAACCGGGTCCCTGGGTCTGACCTCGGGCGATCTGCTCGAGTTGTTGAATGCCGCTCGCGGTTTTCGACCGTCATCGGCCAAAGCGGCACGCGGGTTTTTCGAGGCTCATTGCCGGCCTTTCCGCATCGAGCTGGCAAATCAGACCCCAGGGTTTGTCACCGCGTTCTACGAGCCGGAGATCTCCGTCGCCGCAGAACCTGACAACGAGTATCGTTTTCCGTTCTATCGGCGGCCCGATGATCTCGTGGATTTGGACGAGGGAAACCGACCTGCTTCGCTGGATGAAGGCTATGTCTTTGGCCGCTTGGCGGATGGAGAGATTACCGCCTATCCCGATCGCCGCGCGATCGACGAAGGCGCCCTGGAAGGGCGAGGTCTCGAAATCGCCTGGGCAAAATCCAAAGTCGATGTCTTCTTCGTCCACGTCCAGGGAGCAGCCCGTCTGCGCTATCGCGATGGCCGGATCGGGCGGATTACCTATGCCGCGAAGGCTGGGCACCGATTTTCCGCAATCGGCAAGCTCTTGATCGAGCGCGGCGAAATCGCTCCTGCGGATATCTCGATGCAGTCCATCCGACGATGGTTGGCGCTCAATCCCGATCGAGTCGATGAGATACTCTGGCACAATCGATCCTATATCTTCTTTCGGGAAGGACCGTTCGATCACGCCGACAGCGGACCAATCGCAGCGGCGAAGGTGCCGCTCATCGCTGGCCGATCGTTGGCCGTCGATCGTTTGATTCATACGTTCGGATTTCCGTTCTTTGTTCGCGCCGAAAAGCTCACGCATCTCGATCAGGGCAGGGCGTTTCAGCGGCTGATGCTGGCGCTCGATACCGGCTCGGCCATTGTCGGCCCTGCGCGTGGCGACATCTTTACCGGGTCCGGTGACGAGGCCGGCGAATTGGCAGGAACGGTTCGCCACAACGCCGACTTCCACATTCTGGTGCCGAACGGCGCAGCGGCAAGGCTTGGCTGATGACAAAGGATCGCAAGCTCAGCCAGGACGAGCGTATTCTCTGGGGCAAGGTGGCGCGAAGCACGCGACCCATGCCCGACAAGCTGGGAAAGCTGAGCGAGCTTGATCTGTTTCTGCTGGAAGCGGAGACTGAAGCGGCAGCCGAGAAAGCGAAGTCTGAGAACGGCGTGTCTGGTGCCGTTGGTGCAACTGAACTTGCGACATCGCCCGCTTCGAAAACACCCTCTGGCGTCCATCACCCATTCGAACGCCCGGTCAAGCGCAAGATCGCCAAAGGCAGGCTCGCGCTCGAAGCGCGCATCGATCTTCACGGGCTTGTCCAGAGCGAAGCCCACGTCATGTTGCTTGAGTTCCTGATCCGGGCGCATGAGCGCGGCATGCGCCACGTGCTGGTCATAACAGGCAAGGGCAGCTCACGCGGAAGCGAGGGGGCGCTGAAGCGTGCCGTCCCATTCTGGTTCTCGAAGCCAGAGTTTCGTTATCTCATATCGTCCTATGAGACCGCTGCGCATCATCATGGCGGCGAGGGCGCCCTCTATATTCGCCTTTCGCGCGGCTATGGTGACAGGACATGACGCCATTTGGAGATGCTGTTCGCAAGCTGCGTCAACGCAAGGGCGTCTCGCAAAAGCAGATGGCCGAAGCGCTCAATGTCTCGCCGGCTTACCTTTCGGCCCTGGAACATGGCAGGCGTGGCTTACCTACCTTCGACCTGCTTCAGCGGATCGCCGGTTACTTCAACATCATCTGGGACGAAGCAGAGGAATTATTCCTTCTTGCGCGGTCTTCCGATCCGCGCGTGGTCGTCGATACCTCTGGTTTGTCTGCGGAATACACCGCGTTTGCGAACCTGTTGGCGAGCCGTATTCGCCACCTAGACCCCACGACGCTCGCGCAACTTGCCGCCGTTTTGGAAAATGGCGAAAAAGCGGACGGAAAACGGTCATAATCCCCTGTTTTATGCCGCACTTAGGGGCATCGGCATTGGGAAGTTTGATCAAAAACCCTATATTCTGATGTGAATAAGGCCGGTGATTCGCAAGTCTCTCTACGGCTCTGACAACAGGGAAATTCTCGACAATATGACCGATGTACCCGCGACGGAAAACGGCGTTAGCACCGAATATGGCGCAGACTCCATCAAGGTTCTCAAGGGCCTTGATGCCGTGCGCAAGCGCCCCGGCATGTATATTGGCGACACCGACGACGGCTCGGGCCTTCACCACATGGTCTACGAAGTCGTCGACAACGCCATCGACGAAGCGCTCGCCGGCCACGCGGACATCGTCACGGTAGCGCTCAATCCCGATGGATCGGTCACCGTCACCGATAATGGGCGAGGAATCCCGACCGATATTCATAGCGGTGAAGGCGTTTCGGCTGCCGAAGTCATCATGACCCAGCTTCATGCGGGCGGGAAATTCGACCAGAATTCCTACAAGGTTTCGGGCGGTCTGCACGGCGTCGGCGTTTCCGTTGTCAACGCACTTTCCGTCTGGCTGAAGCTCAAGATCCGGCGCCAGGGCAATATCCATGAGATGAGCTTTACGCACGGCGTTGCCGATGCTCCGCTCAAGATCACGGGCGAGTCAGGCGGCGCGACCGGAACGGAAGTGAGCTTCATGCCCAGTTCCGAAACTTTCACGATGACCGAGTTTGACTATGGCACGCTGGAGCACCGCTTGCGCGAGCTCGCGTTCCTCAATTCGGGCGTCCGCATTCTTTTGACCGATAAGCGGCACTCGGACGTAAGACAGGAAGAGATGGTCTATGACGGCGGCTTGGAAGCCTTCGTCTCCTATCTCGACCGCGCAAAGAAGCCGCTTGTCGAGAAGCCGATCGCGATCCGTGGTGAGAAGGATGGCATCACCGTCGAAGTCGCCATGTGGTGGAACGATAGCTACCACGAGAACGTCCTTTGCTTTACCAACAACATTCCTCAGCGTGACGGCGGCACCCACATGGCCGGCTTCCGCGCAGCGCTGACGCGACAGATCACCTCCTACGCCGATACCTCCGGTATCACCAAGAAGGAGAAGGTCACGCTCGCTCCAGACGACTGCCGCGAAGGCTTGACGGCCGTCCTCTCCGTGAAGGTTCCGGATCCGAAGTTCTCGTCCCAGACCAAGGACAAGCTGGTTTCGTCCGAAGTTCGTCCCGTGGTCGAGCGGCTCGTCAACGAAGCGCTCGGTACCTGGCTGGAAGAGCATCCTGCTGATGCCAAGGTGCTGGTCGGAAAGGTCGCGGAAGCTGCCGCCGCGCGCGAGGCTGCGCGCAAGGCACGCGAACTCACCCGCCGTAAGGGTGCGCTTGATATCGCGTCGCTGCCTGGCAAGCTTGCAGATTGTTCCGAGCGCGACCCGGCGAAGTCGGAAGTATTTCTCGTCGAGGGCGATTCCGCTGGTGGTTCGGCCAAGCAGGGCCGCTCACGTGAGAACCAGGCGATCCTGCCGCTCCGCGGTAAGATCCTGAACGTCGAACGTGCTCGCTTCGACAAGATGCTGTCGAGCCAGGAAATCGGCACTCTGATCACAGCCCTGGGCACCGGCATCGGCAAGGACGAGTTCAACGCCGACAAGCTGCGTTACCACAAGATCATCATCATGACCGATGCTGACGTGGACGGCGCGCACATTCGTACATTGCTGTTGACGTTCTTCTTCCGTCAGATGCCGGAACTGATCGAACGTGGGCATCTCTATATCGCCCAGCCGCCGCTTTATAAGGTATCGCGCGGCAAGTCGGTGCAATACGTCAAGGACGAGAAGGCGCTTGAGGATTACCTGATCAGCCAGGGTCTTGAAGACGCTGCTTTGACGGTCGGCGGCGGCGAAGTTCGCGTCGGGCAGGATCTGCGCGAGGTCATTCTCGATGCACTCAGGCTGCGCGCGCTGCTCGACAATCTGCATTCGCGGTATAACCGCGCCGCTGTCGAGCAGGCGGCAATTGCCGGCGCCCTGAATGCGGAAGCAGTGAGCGATCGTGCGCGAGCCGAGCAGCTGGCAAACGACGTGGCCCGGCGCCTTGATGTTATCGCCGAGGAAACGGAACGCGGCTGGGAAGGCGGCCTGACGAGCGAGGGCGGTCTTCGCCTGGAACGCATGGTTCGCGGCGTCAAGGAAGTTGTTGTCTTGGATATGGCCTTGATCGGCTCGCAGGACGCGCGGCACATCGATCAGCTCTCGGCGCGCCTCAAGGATATCTACCAGACGCCCCCGAGCCTGACACGGCGTGATGGGACGCTGGAAATTTCCGGTCCGCGAGCGCTTCTCGAGGCAGTCTTTGCCAGCGGGCGCAAGGGGCTGACGATGCAGCGATACAAGGGTCTCGGTGAGATGAACGCCGAGCAGCTCTGGGAAACCACGCTGGATCCGAACGTCCGCTCTCTGCTGCAGGTCAAGGTAGCCGATGCAACCGATGCCGACGGCCTCTTTGCCCGCTTGATGGGTGACGAAGTGGAGCCCCGCCGCGAGTTCATTCAGGACAACGCCTTGAACGTCGCCAACCTCGACATCTAAGGTCTACTGCCGATCGAAATCCCCGCGAGCTTGTGCCTCCGCGGGGATTCCTGCATTCAGCGCTCAGTTTGCTATGAATTTTCCCTTGAACGCGACATCGGCTAGCGGCTTGCGCTGGCTCGGAAACTCTCGCTCCTGATTGCGTTCAGATAGCACGCTCTTGTCGGCTAAGCGGCCGAAGGCGATCCCTGCTTCCACGCGGTAGCCCTCCGGGATCGCGAATGTCGCGCGGATCTGATCGTGCTTTATCCCGCCCATGCCATGGGCATAAAAACCTGAGAATTTCGCCTGCAATGCGAAATGGCCCCAAGCGGCGCCGGCGTCGAAGGAATGCGTATAGCTTTTGCGGCCTTCGGAAAACTCGCCGTTGAACTCCCTGGAAATGACGAAAAGCAGCGCCGAAGCGTTCTTCGCCCACTCCTGGTTGGCTTCGACCAGCAAGTCGACGAACTTGTCCCAGTCGTCGGAGCCCTTGAGGGCGTAGATGAAACGCCACGGCTGCTTATTGGAAGCGGATGGCGCCCAATGTGCGGCTTCCAGTACGGTCAGCAGGTCTGCTTCTGCAATGACCTCGCCGGTGAATGCGCGAGGTGACCAGCGATCCAGGAATATCGGATCGATCGAATAGGAGGATTCGCGGCTGTTGCTCTTTGTCATGGTTCTTCCGGCTTTTGGTGGATTCAGGAATTCCAGGTGATGTCGAGTTCTTCACGGAAGGCGAAGCGCTTGAGATGATCGGCCACGACGGCCTCGTAACGCTTAAGCTGCCCTTGTTCGGGAGCGGTCAGCGTCAGAACAAGCGCGGCGTCGTCTGCTTTCAGCGTGAGTTCGACGGGATCGTTGAAAGGGATCCGCCCATGGTCCGGATCGAACTCGACCGCAAACTTGTGGCTCCAATGCTTGCAGAGCTGTTGGAGGTACTTGCTTCCGTTTGCCGTGCGTACGGTGGATGTCGAAACAGGCATGGCATGCTTCCTTTGCACCAACAGTCTTAGGCACCGGCATACGCAGTTGGCAAGCAGTGCGTCCAGCCGACGGTGCACAGACTGTTTCAATAAATGTGGCCTCCCGCGCGTGCGAAAGCGCGCTAAGGTCGGCCAAACTGGTAACATATGGAGTGCGCTTTGCTTGTAAACGGCAGATGGACAGAAGATTGGCAACCGGTACAGGCCAAGGATTCGAAAGGCGGATTTGTTCGCCAGACATCCAGTTTTCGCAGCTGGGTGACGCCTGACGGAAGCGCCGGCCCGACCGGCGAGGCGGGCTTCCAGGCCGAGGCGGGGCGCTATCACCTCTATGTCGCCTATATTTGTCCCTGGGCATCGAGAACGCTGATCGGCCGAAAACTGAAAGGCTTGGAGTCGGCGATTTCAGTCTCAATTGTCGAGCCGTCCTTGACCAAGGAGGGCTGGCGTTTCGGTCCCTATCCGGGCGCGACAGAGGATCACATCCAGGGCGCCAGCTACATGCACGAGATCTATACGAGCGCCGCCAGCGATTTCACCGGCCGTGCAACCGTCCCCGTCCTTTGGGACAAGCACCGACAGACGATCGTCAACAATGAATCGTCCGACATCCTGCGGATGATGAACGACGGCTTCGGGACGCTGGCCACGCATTCGATCGATCTTTATCCGGCTGAATGGCGCGCGCAAATCGACGCTTTCAACGAGCGGATCTACCCCAGTTTGAACAATGGCGTTTACCGCGCGGGTTTTGCGACCACCCAGATCGCTTACGAAGAAGCCTTCGCTGGCGTCTTCGAATGCCTGGACTGGGTCGAACCGCAGCTTGAAAATCGCGCTTTCCTGTTTGCCGACCATCCCACCGAAAGCGACATCCGCCTGTTCGTGACGCTGGTTCGCTTCGACGTGGCTTATCATGGCCTGTTCAAGTGCAACCTCCGCCGCCTCTCGGACTATGCCAACCTGCGCCGCTTCTGCCGGAATATGCTGGATTGGCCGGGCATCGCTGAGACCGTCAATTTTGACCATATCAAGCGCGGTTATTATTCGATCGAAAGCCTGAACCCGACCAGAATCGTTCCTGTCGGTCCCGCGCTCGCCGAGATTTTCTGACGGTGCGTACCGCTTCGCCGAAAAGCCGTAATGACACCCGTGAATAATTCGTTCATAGGTGATCAAACTTCGATTTCGCTGAGGAGGAAATTCAATGAAGCTCATGCGTGTAGGAGAGGTTGGCCGCGAGAAGCCGGCCATGCTCGATCAAGCGGGCAAGATCCGCGACCTGTCGGCTCATGTCTCCGACATCGGGGGTGAAGCCATCTCGCCCGCCGGGCTTGCCAAGCTTCAGGCATTGGATCCAAGCAGCCTGCCGGAACTTGCGCCGGGCCGTATCGGCGCCTGTGTCGCCGGCACCGGAAAGTTCATCTGCATCGGCCTCAATTTTTCCGATCACGCTGCCGAGACCGGCGCGACCGTACCGTCGGAGCCGGTCATCTTCATGAAAGCGACGTCGGCGATTGTCGGGCCCAATGACAATGTCCTCATTCCGCGCGGTTCGGAAAAGACGGACTGGGAGGTGGAGCTTGGCGTCGTCATCGGCAAGACGGCGAAATATGTCAGCGAGGCGGACGCTCTCGATTACGTTGCCGGCTACTGCGTCTCACACGATGTGTCGGAGCGGGCGTTCCAGACCGAGCGCCAGGGCCAGTGGACGAAAGGCAAGTCCTGCGACACCTTCGGACCGATCGGCCCCTGGCTGGTCACGAAGGATGAGATCGCTGACCCACAGAATCTCGGCATGTGGCTCAAGGTCAATGGCGAGACCATGCAGAATGGCTCCTCGAAGACGATGGTTTATGGCGTCGCCCATGTCGTCTCCTACCTCAGCCAATTCATGTCGCTTCATCCAGGTGATGTGATCTCGACCGGGACACCCCCGGGCGTTGGCCTGGGCATGAAGCCGCCACGCTTCCTCAAGGCCGGCGATGTCGTTGAACTCGGCATTGAGGGTCTTGGCACCCAGAAGCAGACGTTTCTGGCGGACCGCTAAGCCTCATTTCGCGAACATTAAGCATTCAAGCGCACCATGATGCCGGGGATCATATCTCCGGCATTTCTTTTTGCGGTGCGGATGGCAATGTTGCTGCGCAACAAAAACCTGTTAATCTGCGTTGAGGTGCCAGCATGTCGTTGGAAAGACTTCGATGCCCTTCAATCGGCATCATCTTCCAGATCAGAGAAAGGTGGCGCACTCATGTTTTATCAGCTTTACGAATTGAACCATGCCGCAATGGCACCTTATCGGGCGCTCGCCGATGTCATGCGTCTAGCCTATGCCAATCCGCTTAATCCTCTGTCGCAGACCCCCTGGGGTCGCACGATGGCCGCCAGTTTCGAAATGTTCGAGCGTACGACGCGCCGTTACGGAAAGCCGCCCTTCGGGTTGAAAGAGACGGTGGTCGGCGAGCGTAAGGTTGCGGTGCGCGAAGAGATCGTGTGGTCGCGTGCATTTTGCAACCTTCTGCATTTCACCCGCGACGTCCCGAATGGGCATCCGGCCGACCCGCGCATTCTCGTCGTTGCACCGATGTCCGGCCACTATGCCACATTGTTGCGTGGTACGGTCGAGGCTCTGCTGCCGAACGCCGATATCTATATCACCGACTGGATCGATGCCCGCATGGTGCCGATGACAGAAGGCAACTTCGATTTTGACGATTATGTCGATTATGTCATTGAAATGTTGCACTTTCTTGGGCCAGATACGCATGTCATCGCCGTCTGTCAGCCTTCAGTGCCCGTTCTCGCTGCAGCGGCGGTGATGGAACAGGCCGGCGATCCGCTGTCGCCGGCATCAATGACCTTGATGGGTGGCCCGATCGATACGCGGATCAATCCGACGGCGGTCAACCAGCTCGCCAAGGACAAGCCGCTGGAGTGGTTTTCCGAAAACGTCATCATGAACGTTCCCTGGCCACAGCCTGGCTTCATGCGTCCTGTTTACCCGGGCTTTCTGCAGCTTTCCGGCTTCATGTCGATGAACCTTGATCGCCATCTGATCGCGCACAAGGAGTTCTTCATGCATCTGGTGAAGAACGACGGAGAGCCCGCCGAGAAGCACCGTGACTTCTACGACGAGTATCTTGCCGTGATGGATTTGACGGCGGAGTTCTATCTCCAGACAGTCGATCAGGTGTTCATCAAGCATTCGCTGCCGAAGGGCGAACTGGTCCATCGCGGGCAACGCGTCGATCCCGCCGCCATCCGCAACGTGGCCCTGCTGACCGTCGAAGGCGAAAACGACGACATCTCAGGTGTCGGCCAGACCCAGGCCGCCCAGACGATATGCGTGAATATCCCGGACAACATGCGCATGCATTACCTGCAGCCTGATGTCGGGCACTATGGGGTGTTCAACGGCTCACGGTTCCGCCGCGAAATTGCGCCGCGTATCGTCAATTTCGTTCGTACCCACGCGCGATCTGGAAAATCCTCGGTCAAGCGCGTTATCAAGGGCGGAAAGTCCATCTGATTTAGCGCGTTCTGAATTAGTGATTGCGTTTCAATGGCTTGTCCGATTTGAGCGGTGGGCCGTCTTGAAGCTGTTCTGCGGGGTTACCACATCGATTTCCAGCGTTCGGCATTTTGCCGGGCGCGGAATTGCGAGGATACCGCACGATGAACCAGTCAGCATTGCTTCGACCGGATTGGACTCCGGCTACCATTGCCCTGATGATCCTCGGCTTCGTGGTTTTCTGGCCTCTGGGTCTCGCCATGCTCGCCTACATCATTTTCGGGGAGCGTCTTCGCGGCTTCAAGCGTGACGCAAACAACGCCGCCGATGGATTCTTCGCCGGCTGCCGACGTTCTCATGGTCGCTACCGTCAGCACTTCGCGACGGGCAACGTTGCCTTCGACGATTGGCGCAAGGCCGAGCTCGATCGGCTTGAGGAAGAGCGCCGCAAGCTTGACGAAATGCGCGAGGAATTCGATTCCTATGTTCGTGAGCTGCGCCGTGCCAAGGATCAGGACGAGTTCGATCGCTTCATGCGCGATCGCAAGAATACCAGGCGCGACGGCGACGGTCCGGTTGCCGAATACCAGGCGCCGTAACACAATTCAGCACCGAAACTTTGAACCGGCATCGTTGATGCCGGCTTTTCTTTGCCCGGAAACGCTGCGAATCATATAGAAAATGCCTATGTTCCCGCTTCTATCCAAGCCACGCCGTAGTGTCCGGAGACCGCCTCAGCCCGAGACGCGAACGCTTGACGTGGCCGGACGCCTGATGCCGCTGACCATCAAGCAGCACGAACGGGCGACCCGCATCACCTTGCGGATCGAGCC
Organism: Hyphomicrobiales bacterium; assembly: GCA_900489925.1. GTDB lineage: Bacteria > Pseudomonadota > Alphaproteobacteria > Rhizobiales > Rhizobiaceae > Rhizobium. Next base: position 448,398 of record UEHQ01000009.1, read on the forward strand.
GGGTGGAAAGGCGTTGAAGATGACCGTACCGCGCGGTTTGGCCGCGCGCGAGGTCAACGCCTTTCTCGACCGGCACCAGGGTTGGCTGCTGACCAAGCTCGCCAAGTTTTCTCCCGACACGGGTTTGCGCGATGGCGGGGATATTTCCCTGCGCGGTGTATCCCATCGCATCCAGCACACCGGTAGCCTCCGCGGCGTGACCGAGGCGGTCGTCGTGGACGGCAAGCCCATTCTCAGGGTCAGCGGTATGCCGGAACATCTTGGCCGTCGCATTTCGACCTTCTTCAAAAAGGAGGCGCGGGCCGATCTCGAAAGGCTGGCGAGATTTCATGCCCGATCCATCGGTGCGACGATCGCCTCGATTTCCATGAAGGACACGCGCAGTCGCTGGGGATCTTGCTCGTTCGAGGGTAACCTCAGTTTCTCCTGGCGTATCGTCATGGCGCCACCCTCTGTCATCGATTATCTCGCCGCGCACGAGGTTGCACATCTCAAGGAAATGAACCACGGCCCTCACTTCTGGGCGCTGTGCAAGAAGCTATGCCCGCACATGGATGAATCCAAGTCCTGGCTCAAGCGGCACGGCAGCCAACTCCACGCGATCGATTTCGACTGAAACGCAAGCGTTCAAAATACAGGCTTCGTCGCAAATTGGCTCGACTCCCAGCGTTTTTCGTGTCACTTCGCTGCCATGAAACCGGATATTAAAATCTGTGGCCTGAAGACGGCTGAGGCGATTGATCGGGCGCTGACGCGCGGCGCGAGCCATATCGGATTCATCTTCTTCGAGAAAAGCCCGCGATATGTCGAACCAGATGTTGCCGGCAAGCTGGCCGATCCGATCCGTGGACGGGCGAAGATCGTCGCCGTCGTCGTCAATCCGACGAACGACGATCTGGATGAAATCGTCGCGCTTGTGAAGCCCGATATCCTTCAGTTGCATGGCGACGAAAGCCCCGAGCGCGTTCTGACCATCAAGGCGGTTTACGGGCTGCCTGTGATGAAGGCGTTTTCCGTGCGAACCGCGGATGATCTCAAGCGCGTGGAAGCGTATATTGGCATCGCCGATCGCTTCCTTTTTGACGCGAAGCCCCCGAAGGGTTCCGAATTGCCTGGCGGCAACGGTGTTTCCTTCGATTGGAGCCTGCTCACTTGGCTTGACGGCAATGTGGATTACATGCTTTCCGGTGGCTTGAACAAAGGCAATATCGCTGAGGCGCTTGCCATCACCAAGGCGCCGGGGATTGACGTGTCCTCGGGCGTCGAAAGCGCCCCTGGTGTAAAGAACGTCGCGATGATCGATGAGTTTTTCGATGCGGTCGAACAGGCCTGCCAGCCTGAAACGGCCTCAGGGAGTTGAAATTGAACGAGACGCCAAAACCGAATTCCTTCCGTTCCGGCCCCGATGAAGATGGCCGTTTCGGCATCTACGGCGGCCGCTTCGTCGCCGAAACGCTGATGCCCCTGATCCTGGATCTCCAGGCCGAGTGGGACAAGGCGAAGAACGATCCGGAATTCCAGGCGGAATTGAAGCATCTCGGCGCCCATTACATCGGCCGCCCGAGCCCGCTCTATTTCGCTGAACGCCTGACGGCGGAACTCGGCGGCGCGAAGATCTACTTCAAGCGCGAAGAGCTCAACCACACCGGTTCGCACAAGATCAACAACTGCATCGGCCAGATTTTGCTCGCCAAGCGCATGGGCAAGACCCGCATCATCGCGGAAACAGGTGCCGGCCAGCATGGCGTTGCCTCCGCAACGGTTGCCGCCCGCTTCGGCCTGCCTTGCGTTGTCTATATGGGCGCAACCGACGTCGAACGTCAGGCCCCGAACGTTTTCCGCATGAAGCTTCTCGGCGCCGAAGTGAAGCCGGTAACGGCTGGCCACGGTACGCTCAAGGACGCGATGAATGAGGCATTGCGCGATTGGGTCACCAACGTCGATGACACCTACTACCTGATCGGCACCGCTGCCGGCCCGCATCCCTATCCTGAGATGGTCCGCGACTTCCAGGCCGTTATCGGCGCCGAAGCCAAAGAGCAGATGCTCGAAGCTGAAGGCCGCCTGCCTGATCTCGTCGTCGCAGCCGTTGGCGGCGGCTCGAATGCTATCGGCATCTTCCACTCGTTCCTGGACGATGCCAGCGTCAAGATCGTTGGCGTCGAAGCCGGCGGCAAGGGCCTGCAGGGCGACGAGCACTGCGCATCGATCACCGCTGGTTCGCCTGGCGTTCTCCACGGCAACCGGACCTATCTGCTGCAGGATAGCGATGGCCAGATCAAGGAAGGCCACTCGATCTCGGCCGGCCTCGACTATCCCGGCATCGGCCCCGAGCATTCCTACCTGAACGATATCGGTCGCGTTGAATACGTCCCGATCATGGACCATGAGGCGCTGGAAGCTTTCCAGACGCTGACGCGCCTCGAAGGCATCATCCCGGCACTGGAGCCGTCGCATGCGCTGGCGGAAGTCATCAAGCGCGCACCGAAGATGGGCAAGGATGAAATCATCCTGATGAACCTCTCCGGCCGTGGCGACAAGGACATCTTCACTGTCGGCAAGATTCTGGGAATGGGTGCATAAGTCATGACCGCACGTATGGACAAACGATTTGCCGATCTGAAGGCCGAAGGCCGTCCGGCTCTGGTTACCTACTTCATGGGCGGTGATCCCGACTACGAAACATCGCTCGGTATCATGAAGGCGCTGCCGGAAGCCGGTTCCGATGTGATCGAGCTCGGCATGCCCTTCTCCGATCCGATGGCCGATGGCCCGGCGATCCAGATGGCCGGCCAGCGCGCGCTGAAGGCAGGGCAGACGCTGAAGAAGACGCTGCAGCTAGCAGCTGACTTCCGCAAGACCAACGATGCGACGCCGATCGTTCTGATGGGTTATTACAACCCGATCTACATCTACGGCGTCGAAAAGTTTCTCGATGACGCGTTGGCAGCTGGCATCGACGGCCTGATCGTTGTCGATCTTCCGCCCGAGATGGATGACGAGCTCTGCATTCCCGCCATCCGCAAGGGCATCAACTTCATCCGTCTGGCGACGCCCACGACGGACGAAAAGCGTCTTCCGACCGTTCTGAAGAACACGTCGGGCTTCGTCTACTACGTCTCGATGAACGGTATTACCGGTTCGGCGTTGCCGGATCCGTCGCTGGTTTCTGGTGCCGTCGCGCGTATCAAACAGCATACAAACCTGCCCGTCTGCGTCGGCTTCGGCGTCAAGACGGCCGATCATGCGAAGGTCATCGGCGGTTCCGCTGATGGCGTCGTCGTCGGCACGGCAATCGTCAATCAGGTGGCGCTCAGCCTGACCAAGGACGGGAAGGCAACTGCCGATACCGTTCAGGCTGTCGCCACGCTCGTTCGCGGGCTGTCATCGGGAACACGTTCGGCGCGCCTTGTTGCTGCCGAATAGTTTTCCCACATTGGCAATAGTCAATTAGGAGTTTTCGACTTGAACTGGATCACCAACTACGTTCGCCCCCGCATCAATTCCATGCTGGGCCGTCGCGAAGTGCCGGAGAACCTCTGGATCAAGTGCCCGGAAACGGGCGAAATGGTCTTCCACAAGGACCTGGAAAGCAACAAGTGGGTCATTCCGGCTTCCGGTTATCACATGAAGATGCCGGCAAAGGCGCGCCTTGCCGATCTTTTCGATGACGGCGCCTACGAAGCGCTGCCGCAGCCGAAAGTGGCGCAGGACCCGCTGAAGTTCCGTGACTCGAAGAAGTACACCGACCGTCTGCGCGATAGCCGCGTCAAGACCGACCAGGAAGACACGATCGTTGCCGGCGTAGGCAAGGTTCAGGGCCTGAAGCTCGTTGCGGTCGTGCACGAATTCAACTTCATGGGCGGCTCGCTTGGCATCGCCGCCGGCGAGGCCATCGTCAAGGCATTCGAGCGTGCGATTGCCGAGAAGTGCCCGCTGGTGATGTTCCCGGCGTCGGGCGGTGCCCGCATGCAGGAAGGCATACTGTCGCTGATGCAGCTGCCGCGCACGACAGTTGCCGTCGATATGCTCAAGGAAGCCGGCCAGCCGTATATCGTGGTGCTGACCAATCCGACGACCGGTGGCGTCACCGCGTCTTATGCAATGCTGGGCGACCTGCATCTTGCCGAGCCTGGCGCTGAAATCTGCTTCGCCGGCAAGCGCGTCATCGAGCAGACGATCCGCGAAAAGCTGCCGGAAGGCTTCCAGACCTCGGAATACCTGCTGGAGCACGGCATGGTCGACATGGTTGTCAAGCGTCACGACATTCCCGACACGCTGGCACGCGTCCTGAAGATCCTGACCAAGAAGCCGGCGGCAAATCTCTCCAAGGAAAGCAGCGGATCGCTTGCGATTGCCGCAAGCGCCTGACCGCGTCAATCACAGGCGGGTTGAGCAATGATACCCAGAGGCCAAACCGCAGTGAGCGAAGCAGCGCAGGAGATCGACAAGCTCATGGGATTGCATCCCAAGGGCTTCGATCTGTCGCTCGATCGCATTACGCGTCTTCTCGCGGTTCTCGGCGATCCGCAGACGAAGCTTCCGCCGGTCATCCACGTTGCCGGCACCAATGGCAAAGGGTCTGTCACGGCCTTTTGCCGCGCCTTGCTTGAGGCAGGCGGCTACAGCGCCCACGTCCACACATCGCCGCATCTGGTCAATTGGCATGAACGCTACCGCATCGGCGTGAAGGGTGGCCGCGGCCAGCTGGTTGACGACGCTGTGTTTGCCGACGCCTTGCGCCGCGTTGCCGCCGCCAATGATGGACAGAAGATCACGGTCTTCGAAATCCTGACGGCCGTTACCTTCCTTCTCTTCTCGGAACAGCCGGCCGATGCCGCGATCATCGAAGTCGGCCTCGGCGGTCGTTTCGACGCCACAAACGTCATCGCCGACCCCGCTGTTTCTGTCATCATGCCGATCTCGCTCGATCATCAGCCCTATCTTGGCGATCGCGTTGAACTGATCGCTGCAGAGAAGGCAGGCATCATGAAGCGCGGATGCCCTGTTGTCATCGGCAAGCAGGAATATGACGCCGCCCTCGATGTCCTGATGTCGACGGCAGAAAGGCTGAACTGCCCGACGGCCGCCTTCGGCCAGGACTACATGGCGCATGAGGAATACGGCCGGCTCGTCTACCAGGACGAATTCGGTCTGGCGGATTTGCCGCTGCCGCGGCTTCCCGGTCGCCACCAATACGCCAATGCCGCGGCCGCGATCCGCGCCGTAAAGGCGGCGGGCTTCGCCGTCACAGAAGCGATGATGGAAAAGGCGATGAGCTCGGTCGAATGGCCGGGTCGACTGCAGCGGCTAAGCGACGGCAATCTGATGGCCAGTGCGCCGCCACGGGCAGAGATCTGGGTCGATGGCGGCCACAATCCGGGTGCGGGCGAAGTCATCGCGGAAGCCATGGCCAATTTCGAGGAGAAGCAGCCGCGGCCGCTCTTCCTGATTATCGGAATGATCAACACCAAGGATCCGGTCGGCTATTTCAATGCCTTCAAGGGACTGGCCGAGAAGGTCTATTGCGTACCGATCCGCGGCAGCGACGCGATGATCGATCCCGTCATTCTCGCGAACGCTGCGTATGATGCCGGGCTCGTTGCCGAGCCGATGTCGACGGTCAGCGACGCGCTAGAAGCAATCCGCGAGAGCGCCGTCGAACAGGAACACCCGCCGCGAATTCTGATTGGCGGATCGCTTTATCTTGTTGGCGATGTCCTTGCCGATAACGGTACCCCTCCAAAATGAAAAAAGCCCGGTCGAAACCGGGCTTTTTTCATTGATGTCGTGACGAATTAAGCGGCGCTCGAGATCCAGCTCGAAAGAGCGGTCTTCGGGGCAGCGCCAACCTTGATGTCAGCAACTTCGCCGGCCTTGAACATGGCAAGCGTCGGAATCGAGCGAACGCCAAACTGAGCGGCAAGCTCCGGATTCTCGTCGATGTTGAGCTTGGCGACCTTCACCTTGCCCTGAAACTCGACGGCGAGTTCTTCGAGGCTCGGAGCGATCATCTTGCACGGGCCGCACCATTCAGCCCAGAAATCGACGACGACGGGTTCTGCGGATTCCAGAACTTCAGCCTGGAAGTTGTTGATATCGACTTTCACGGTAGCCATAGGCTGCTCCTTTAAGGATTTCCTGTTGAAGCACATGTGAGGGTGCGCGGACGGGATTTCAATGTCCGGTATTTCACTTTGTCTTGAGCTGTGCAAGCGCCAATGCCAGCGCGCCCGGCGTCAGCGTGTGGACGGAGCCGTTCTCGGTGTAGACGAGCACGCAATCGATGCGCTTGCCGGGATAGAGCGGCGTAAGGATACTGCGATAGATCGCCAACTGCGCCCGATGCGCGAAGGGAATGGCATCGGCCGTTGGCGGCGGGACGCGATTGGTCTTGTAGTCGAGGATGATCACTCGATCCTCGAGCACGGCCAGTCGGTCCACACGACCGGAAACGGCATAGTCGCGGTCGTCCAGCGACAGCGTGCCCATGATCGAGACTTCCGCCTGCGCATGCGCCGCAAACACGGGTCCCAGGTCCGGCTCACCCAATAGTTTCAGAACCGAATCGACCAGCTGCCGGCGTTCGGCCTCGGGCCAGAAGCGTGCCGCGCGTTCGGTGTAGCGTGTTGCCGCGTCCTCTCGTTCGTCGCCAGCGATCTCCGGCAGCATCTGCAACATGCGGTGAAGCAGGCGGCCCTTCTGCAGTGCGCGGTCGGATTTCGGCTTCTCGCTGAAGAGCGGCGAGGTCACCAGCAGGTCGTCGGCCTCTTCATCGATGATCGTTCCGGCTCCGGAAGGGCTCAGCGGGCGCGGCAACTGCCTTTGCGGCGGCAGCGGGCGGCTGAGATCGATCGGTAGTGCGTCGCCCTTCGCAACATGGCCGACCTGATCGGCACGCTCGAAGGTTCGTTCGACCCGTGGCACGCGCCATTTGATCCCCTGCCAGTCGCCGTCCGGTCCGGTGAATGTTGCCGCGGCGACATGGGGGTGGTCGCTCGCCATCGCGGCCGAGATCATGGCATGCCAGGTGTCGGTGTTCGCACGAACGCCACGATAGCCGCACACGACCAGCCTGTCGGCCGCTCGTGTCATCGCCACATAAAGCAAGCGGCGATATTCCTCTTCCGCCAACACCTGGATGCGCGTGGCATCGGCCTGCGTCAACGAATTGCCGAGATCGCCGAGCGGCACCCAGACGGGTATTGGCGGGGCATCGCCACGCTGCTTGAGCAGGCGAAGTTTCGGCATATGGCTGGGGGTAAAGGCCTTCGAACCGCCGTCGACCAGGAAGACGATCGGCGCTTCGAGGCCCTTGGAGGCGTGCACCGTCATGATCCGCACTTCGTTGCGGCCTTTGTCCTGCTCGCGCTTTACCTCAGGCGCTTCCAACTCGAGTGTCGAGATGAAGGATTGCAACCCCGGCAAGCCGGATGTCTCGTGATCGAGCGTGAAGGTCAGGAATTCGTCGAGAATATCGCTGACCTCGGTGCCGAGCCGGCCAAGAAACTGGCGCCGCCCCCCATGGCTGCCCAGCACACGGGCGTAGAAATCGTGGACGGAGAGACTTTTCGATTCGGCGAGGAACAGCTTCAGCCGGGTAACGGCAGCGCCGAGGCGTTCATTGCCATCGGCAGCGAAGGTTTCCATATGGCGCCAGACGCTCTCGACATCGCCGCGAAGGGCCGCAACCGCAAAGATGTCGTCCTCCGTCAGATCGAGCAGCGGGCTTTTCATCAGCGCGGCGAGCGAGAGGTCGTCTTCCGGCAAGAGCAGGAAGCGGCCGAGCGCCATCAGATCCTGGATAGCGATGTGGCTGGTTAGGCGCAGACGGTCGGCACCCGCCACCGGAATATTGTCCCGGCGCTTGAGCGCCCGCGTTAGCGCGTTGACGAAGGAGTCGCGCTTGCGCACGAGGACGAGGATATCCCCGGCCTCGATAACACGCTCCTTGCCTTTCTCCACGATCGTTTCCTTGCCGACCAAGCCATCGATCACATGCGCCATGCGCCGAGCAAGGATCGCCGCGGGCGCGCTCTCCGGGGTCGAATCAAACGGTGCCGTCCAATCCTCCTCCTTGATCGAGACCTCGGGCGCAATCATCTCCCAGAGATCGACGGCACCGGGATGGCCGATGCGGTTGGAGCGATGGATGACCGGTTCGCCGGCCGCACTCAGGCCGCGCGCATTGTCGGCCGGTCCGAAGATATGGTCGACTGCAGCCAAGACGTCGGAGGTCGAACGGAACGACAGGGGCAGCCGGACCGATGAAAAGGCGAGGCCGCTTTGAGAAACACGATGCCGGGTGCGCTGGCTCTCCTCGGAGAAGCGTTCGGGGCGCGCACCCTGGAATGAATAGATGGATTGCTTTTCGTCGCCCACCGCAAACAGGGTACGAACGACATTGCGCGCGCTATCGCCGGAGAAGAAGTCTTCCGCGAGCGACTGGATGACGCTCCACTGGATGGGGCTGGTATCCTGCGCCTCGTCGACAAGGATATGGTCGATACCCTGGTCGAGCTTGTAGTGAATCCACGGACCGACATCGCTCTTGGTCAGCAGGTCGGCGGTCCGGGTGATCAAGTCCTCGAAATCGAGCTGGCTTCGTTGTTTCTTGAGATCTTCGTAGTCTCGGTTCAGCCGCTCCGCGAGCACCAGCGCAGCATGGGTGGCGGTGTACATTCGCGCGATTTTCAACCGGTCGCGGCAGGAAACCACATGCGCGCGTGCGGTCGCGACGGCATCTGCCAGTTCCGGCGCTTCACTGACCATCGCCTTGACGACGAATTGCGAATCCGACTTAGGATCGCCCTTGGCCGTCAGGAAAATCTTGTCCAGTAACGGAATGCGCCGCGCGGCATTCAACTCTCGTGCCACGGCCTTGAGGCTGGCCGCGACATCTTGCGCCTTGGCACCGCCCTTCTGCTCCGCAAGCGCGAGATAGCGCTCAAGCGTACCGCCGGAAAGGCCGGGCAGCGGCCAGTACTCTTCAGCGATCCCGGCTTCGGTGTCGTCGCCGGAAAGGCCAAGCTGCGTCCGAAGCACGTGGTCGAGGCCACCATTGTGTGCCGCTGCGAGCGTGAAGCTCCGGATAGCGTTACGATTGGCAACAATCTCTTCCAAGAGCCGTTCAAGTCCCGATTCATCGCCGAGGTTGAGCACATAGGAAAATGCCTCCGCCAGTGCCGGATCCTCTTCCGGCGTTGTTGCGGTTAGCAGCGATCGGCGAGCATCGGAAAGCAGGGTTGCGGCCGCCCGATCGTCAAGCACGGAGAAATGGCCGGCGACGTTTGCTTCCAGTGGAAACTGATGCAGCAACGCTTCGCAAAACGCGTGAATAGTCTGGATCTTCAGACCGCCCGGCGTTTCCAGCGCCTTGGCAAACAGGCGCCGCGCTTCAGCGAGCTTGATTAGGTCAGGCGTCTTGCCCTCGATCTGCGCGATACGGTGGCTGAGATCATCATTCGAAAGCACGGCCCATTCCGCCAGTCGGTCGAAGACCCGGTTCGACATCTCAGAGGCTGCGGCCTTCGTGTATGTGAGGCAAAGAATTGCCGAAGGGCGCGCGCCTGCAAGCAGCAGGCGGATGACGCGCTGCGTCAGCACATGTGTCTTGCCGGAGCCTGCGTTGGCCGAAACCCAGGCAGAACGCTGCGGATCCGAAGCGATCGATTGCTGGATCGTCGTCCAGCTCGTCCAGGCGACAGGATCATCGCCTTCTGGCAGCAGGGGTTCATCATTCATCGCCGCTAACCTCGTCGCTTTCCGCCGTCGACCACTCGGAGACACGTGCAAGGTGATCGTAGTCGCCGCCGAATTCGAATTGCTGGGCGGGAATGAGCCGCGAGGTAAAGCCTTTCTCGCCGGATTGCAGCAGAGAAACGAACTTTACCAGTTGATCGATCGAATCGGCAGCGAGATCGATAGCCGATTTCGGCTTGTCGCTCCTCGTGGAGAATTCGTTGTTGACGGTGTCGACCTGGAACCGGCTTCCGGGTCGCAGTCGCACATAAAGAAGATCCTGCGGCACGAGGCTCCCGGCGTCGCGGAAGGCGCCAGCTTTCATCGCTGCCGCCTCAAGCGCCAGCTGCGGATCAAGGAGAGCCCGCGCTTGCGCAGGCGAGGGATTGAAGCCGGTCTTGTAGTCGATGATGTCGGCTGCGTTTGGCCCCGTCACATCGATGCGATCGGCAACGCCGCTGAGGCGAATGTCGATCGGTTCGAGCTCGATCCCGCCGCGCACTTCCGTCAGTGTTTTTCTGATGCCGGGCCGTCTTTCGGCTTCCCACACAAGGAAAGAACGGGCGACTTCCCGGAAGCGTGGCCGCCAGACGGCATCGATGTGCGGCGGCAGCTGCTCCATGTCGAACAGTTCCGTGAGAATACGCTCCATCGCCGCGATCGCGTCCGGCGTCCCGGCGATATTGCCCTCGCGAATGAAGCGGTCAATGATCTTGTGATAGAGCGTGCCGCGCTCGGCAGCGCCTGGATCGCGGTTAAACGGATCCACAGGATCAAGGCGAAGCACGCGCCGCGCATAAATCGAATAGGGATCGCGCCGCAGCCGGCCAACTTCACTGAACGAGTAGGATTTTGGTTGCATCTCGCGCGGCGGGGTGGGACTCGGACGCTGGGCTGGCGCTTGGCGATCTCCTTGATCGAGGAGATTGGCCCAGTGCACGAAGTGCTCGCCGCGCGCTCTAATCTCCGCCTCAAACCCCTTGCCGCCGAAAGCCAGGAGCCGCTGCAGCCAGCGGGACGCAACCGTCGGCGTTGAGCCCTGCCGCAACGCGCGTGAATAGACGAGATGGCGCGTCCCGTTGGCCATTTCGAAGTCGTGTGCCAGCTGGCCGATCCTGCGTTCGGGTGGCTCCAGGCCGATCTCCGTCTTCATCGATCGGGAGATGAACGGATTGTTGGCGGTCTGCCCCGGCCAAGAGCCTTCGTTCAGGCCGCCGAGGATCAGGGTATCGACACTTTGCAGACGTGCTTCCAGCGTTCCGAAAATGAAGAGCCGCGGATGGCTGAGCGCGCGCGGCTTCACCGCTTGGCCAGCCGTCAGTGCGGCCATGATGTCGATCCATTGCGGCCCGTCGGCCTCGATCTGACCTTCGGTCTCGATGACTTCGCCAAGCAACTTTGCCAATGTGTCGCCGGCTTCGCCCGACCAAAGGCCCGAGAGATCGCCCCGTTCGTCGCGGGCAATGGCCTCGATGGCCCGGCCGGTTCGCTGTGCCCACTCGGAAGGCGGAAAGCTCGTCGTCAGGCCGCGATCGCCGGGCCCGCGGCGGAACAATGCAGCGGCAAGCGGCTCCACTGCGCTGGCTATGCGACGGGCAAGGTCGCGAGCCTTTTCATGAGCATCAAGGGGCAGGGCCTTGCGCCAGTTCGGTGCATGCCGGTCCAGCGATTGTTCCGATAGCTGATGATCGAGCAACGGTTCGAGCGCGCTGACGTCGACCTCGGCCACGCCGCCGCGCAATGCCAGGAGCTCAAGAGCTGCCACGGCTTCGCCAAGTGTTTCGCGATCCAGGCCAAAGCGTGCCAAGGGATGCTTGAGCAAGCCGACGATCGCAACCGGATCGCCAGGCCGCAACGTTGCCTCAAGAAGCAACTGCAACAACGCTCCCTGGGGCGTGGCTGCAAGCGGTGTGCCTGCGGAATCATCGGCAAGAATGCCGAAACGCGACAAGTCCGCCATCACGCGCCGGGCGAGATTGCGGTCCGGAGTGATCAAAGCCGCTCGACTTTCGCCGTTCATCCCCGGTTGCTCCAGCGCCAGACGAAGCGCGATGGCGATGGCAGTTGCCTCCTCGCGTTCGTTTCCCGCCTCGATCAGGGATACGTCGCCAAAGGCATCGGACAGCGCGCCTTGCGGCAGGGTTTCCTTCCAGGCACCCCAATCACTTGTCGCCTCAGCCGGCGAAAGGGCGTGAGATAGAATCTCCGCACGCCGCCTGAGCATAGGGGGTGCTTCCGCGACCACGGCAACGTCTTCGCGCGTCAACTGAAGGCGCTTTAGAAGCAGGGAGAGACCATATTGCGAATGACTTCGGCTTGCTCCGTCCGTAGGCTGGCCCGCCGTTCCCTCGGGCGCGACCATGCGCCAATGCTCTTCGGGCATTCCGACATCAAGTCCAGGCAGGACGATGACGCCCTCCGGACGGTTTGCCACCGCTGCGATAAGATCGGCCGTTGCTGGCACTGAGCCGGTCGAGCCGGCAATGATAATCGGCCCTGTCGGCTGCATCGTTGCAATCCGGTTTGCCTCGGCACGCAGAATGGCGTTGCGATGACGCGCCGGCGAAGACCTGCCAAGCTCATTCAACCGTTCCGGCCAGAAAGCGCTGGCAATTTGCAGGAATTCTGCCGTCAGCTGCCACCAAAGGGCATGATCCTTGGCGGTCAGTCGGCCAAGTTCGCTCCAGTCGCGGTCTTCCGTCTCGATGGAATCGATCAGCTCGGCAAGATTGCGCGCCAGCCAGATCGCATCCGCGGGACTTGCCGGTGCGATAAGGGGCGAATCGGAATGAATGCTGCGCACGATCTCCGGAAGCTTGTTGCGCCAGGCAAGGATCAGCCGAGCCAGTTCCAGCAGACGCGCCGTATTGGAGAGTGGCTGTGCGAGGTCAAGCGTTGCCGGCAGCGCCTCGTCGAAATAGCCGTTGTCGTCATCGGTTTCGCCAAGCGGTCGGATCACCGGCAGGATAGCTGCTTGACCGCCGAGCAGATCGACGAACTCCGAACGCAGCACGCGCGCCGCACGTCGCGTTGGCAGATAGATCGTAACCTTGGACAACGACAATGGATCGGCAGGGTCGTGCCGAAAGGATGGAGTGAGGTGTCCAGCACAAAGCGACTGAGCAAGGGTAGCGAGAAACGGTAATCCTGCCGGAATCGTCAGTACTCTCGGCCGATGGCGCTCATTCATGCGTCACGCAAACGTCCGGTAACGTCGGATCGTCTCCTCTGCGTCTCCGATTGCCTCAGGCGTGCCCACCGTCAGCCAGTGGCCCTCAAGCATCATGCCGTAGAGGCGGCCGCGCGCGATCGCCTTGTCGAAGTAGATGTTGAGATTGAAGGCATCGTCCGGCGCATCGTCCAGAAAAGAGGTGTTCATGGCGATAGCGCCAGCATAGACCACCGGCTTCGGACCTTGTTCGCGATAGCGGCTGAGCTTGCCGTCATTGGCAAGGTTGAAATCGTTCTTGCCGTTATGGCCCGTTGTGTCCTCGAGCTTGACGCACAGCATGGCCATGTCCATATAGTTGTCATCATAGAATCCGGCTAAGCGTCTAAGGTTACTCGGCCGGTCGCTCGACTCGCCAATCCAAAAAAGATCAGCGTTCGTCACGAACACATCGCCGCGATCAAGCAGTTTCAGGCCCTTAGCCAAACCGCCACCGTTGTTCATCAGTCTCTCGCGCTCGTCGGAGATGATGATTTCCAGGCGCTTGTAGGACCTGAGATGCTCGAGCATCTGTTCTGCGTGATGGTGGACGTTGACTACTGCCCTTTCGACGCCCGCCTCGGCCAGCGCGTCGAGCGAATAATCGATCATCGGCTTGCCGTCGATCTTGACCAGCGGCTTGGGGATCGTATCGGTAATGGGGCGCATGCGGGTGCCGAGGCCGGCAGCCAGCACCATGGCTTGTTTAATCGTCATTTCATTCGGAACTTATGATTCGGCTGTCGCTATTCCAGCCCTTACGCACCAGTCGCGCAAGGGGGCAAGCGTATCGTGCTGCAGGGCAACCCCAAGATATGCAAGCGTGCGTGGCATGTGCTTCATGTAACCCGGCTTGCCATCCCGCTGCATCAGCCGGACCCAGAGGCCGGCAAGCTTGCAATTGCGCTGCGCCGACATGATGGCCCAGCTCTTCAAAAACGCGGCTTCGTCGAAGTTCGGCTGGCGGCGGCGCAGCGACAGGTAGTGTTCCATCAGGCGATGGAACAGGTCAGGCTCGATCGTCACCCGCGCGTCCTGCACGATCGATGCGAGATCGTAAGAGGTGGGGCCGATCATCGCGTCCTGGAAGTCGATCAGGCCGACCTTCTGGATACCAGCCTTGTTCTCGCGCCAGATGATGTTCGGTGAGTGGAAATCGCGCAGCAGAAGGTTCTTCTCTGCCGTTCCAAGCTGGTCGATCAGCGTGTCCCAGATCGCGAGATATTCGTTCCGCTCGTCCTCGCTTGCCGGTACGCCGTCGCGTTTCCACGGCAGATGCCAGTCGAGAACGAGGCGGACCTCCATTTTCATCGCTGTTCGATCAAAATCCGGAATGTGGTGGACATGCGTATCGGTGACGGGGATATCCTGCGGGATCGGTTGCGAATGCAACTGCGCGAGGCACGCGACGCTTTCCAGATATCGCTCAGCGATCGGCTTTCCTTCATCGTCAAGAACGCCATCGCTGCCGAGATCCTCCAGCAGCAGAATTCCCTGGTCATAATCGACGCTGTAGATCTCAGGCGTCGCAAACCCCTCCTGGCGAAGGACATTCGCGATCGCAACGAAGGGATAGGCGTTCTCGGCGATATGAGCGACCTTTGGGTAGGGCTTTCCGTCCAGAACAGGTGGCCCCTCCGGCAGCGGTGGCCAGTCCATGAGGATCCGGCGAACGCCGTCATTAGGGTAGATCGCTTCGTATGCCCGAAGCGAGGCGTCTCCCGTCAGAAACCGGCGTCTCGCCTGCCGAAATCCGGCACCGTCGAGGAAATCGCGAATGGCGAAAACCCGACGAATTCGGCTGGCTTGCCTTTCAGATGCCAGGATCGTGACCCGTCGCCCGGCTCCCTCATGAGTGAGCCTGAGAACGATGCGGTCATCCGGCAGTTCGCTTTCGGCCATTTCCGGCCACTCGACCAGACAAACGCCGCCTTGCAACGCCTCGTCGAACCCAAGCTCTGTCAGCTCCGCGGGATCACCGAGGCGATAAAGGTCGAAATGAGAAACGGGTATCCGCAGATCGTAGGACTGCACCAGCGTAAAGGTCGGGCTCGGCACCTCCAGCTCCAGGTCATCCGCAAGAGCGCGCAGAAAGGCACGCGCTAGCGACGATTTGCCGGCGCCGAGGTCACCCGAAAGCGCAAGGCAATCGCCCACCCTGAGCGCCAGCGCCAGATCCTCGGCGAGACGCACCGTTGCCGATTCGTCTTCGAGAAAAAGGGAGATTTCAGGTGCCGTCGTGGTCATTCCGCAGCGGCGTACGACGGCAGATTGGCCGAAGGAATGCGGCAGATTACCGTCGTTCCCTTACCCGACTGGCTATCGATGGCGACTTGGCCCTTGTGGAGGTTCACGAAGCTATCGACAATCGACAGGCCAAGCCCGGCACCACCGCGTTTTCCGCTTTTCGCGCCGGTTGCGAACCGTTCGAAGACGTTTGAGATCATATCCTGCGAAATGCCCGGCCCGCGATCGCTGACGGAGAAGACGAAATCCGTTCCATCGCGACGGCACTCCAGGGAGATGGCCGCGCCCTCGGGCGAGAAATTGGCAGCGTTGGAGAGCAGCTTGACCAGAATCTGCTTCAAGCGCTGCGGGTCCGCAACGATGGTCCCAAGATGCGCCGGCGCTGTGATTTCCAGCGTTACACCACTGTCCTGCAGTCGGTCGGCAATCTGGATCGCAACATCGTCCAGCAGATCGCCGAGATCGATTTCCGCATAGTTCAGCCGCATGATGCCGGCATCGACCGTTGCGAGATCGAGAATGTCGTTCACCAGCGTCAGCAGAACCGACGAAGAGGTAGAGATATGGTCGATATATTCAGCCTGCCGCTCATTGAGATCGCCGACGCCCGGCGTGCGCAGCAGGTCGGTGAAGCCGATGATGTTGGTCAGTGGTGAGCGCAATTCGTAGGAGACATGCTGAACGAAATCGTTCTTCAGCTCGTCGGCCTTGCGCAGCGCGTCGTTCTTTTCGGTCAAAGCCCGCTCGGCACGGACGCTGTCTGTCATGTTGACGAAGGTCAGCATCGTCTGCGCGTTCGGCAGCGGAATGACGGCGTAGTCGAGAACAAGACCGGAAAAGAGCTCAAGCGTGCCCTGGCTTGAGCGGCGCTCATCGTCGATGCTGGTGATGAGTTCGGCAAAGCTCTTCCAGCCGTCTGGTCGGTCATAGGATGGCGCGCAGGCCTCGCCAAGCGCACGAATGTGCGTGCCTGGCTTTGCTTCGGCCTCGGTGATGCCCCACAAGGCGCGGAAGGCAGGGTTGGACAGGCGAATGCGGCCGTCGGCGCCGAACACGGCAACGCCTTCGGAAAGGTGGTCGATGGTTTCGCCCTGGACCTTCAGTAGCGTGTTGTAGCGTGTCTCGAGATCGACCTGTTCCGTGAGGTTTTCGAACACCCAGGTCGCGCCGCCCTGCGGATGCGCGGTCGCAAAGACGCGCAGCGTCTGGCCGTTGGGCAGGTGCCAGAGGTCGGACTGAGTATCGAGCACGCGATAGACCGCGAGTGCGCCTTCCTTCCAAGTCTTCCAATTCAGCTGATCCGGCAGCTTCTTGGCGGCCCGCAGGCGCTCCAGCAGCTCAGCGTTGTCGGGTCGGCTCTCGAGGAAGGCAATGTCGAGTTCCCAGAGCGATACAAACGCCTGATTATAGAACTGCAGGCGTCGGTCGCCATCGAAGATCGCAACCGGGGTCGCGAGATGGTCGAGCGTTTCGGCGTGGCTCTTCAGCGTCCGTTCCAGTTCGGCGCGCACCGCTTCAATGCCGGAGACGTCGACGGCGATGCCGGCGGAACCGCTCGGAACCTTGACGTCGACAACATCAAAGAAGGTCCGATTGCCATTGACGACCGTCGAGATCTTGTCGTGGAAGGGGGATTCCGGCGTCGCACTGGCGCGGATACGCTCGCGGGCGATCGTCGTCAGAAACTCACGGCCTTCGCTGACCGCCTGCTCGGGCGAGGCAGAATCGACCGCGTCGCCATAGGCCTGGTTCACCCATGTCAGTCGACCGTCGGTGTCGCGCTGCCATGCCGGCAGGTCAATGGAATCAAGAAGGCCCTCAAATGCTGAAATCGAGGCCATCAACCGATCGCGCTCGATTTTCAGCTCGGCAAGTTCGGCGCGCAGATTGTTCAGCGCCACGAAGCGAACGAAGGCCCGGCCACCGGAAACGCGTCCCTGTGCTTCCAGGATCTCGTCGCGGTGGGTTTCGACGACCATGTCGAAGCTCTGCGCCGATTGCCGCAAACGGTCGATCGCACGTTCGAGTTCGGACGCCGAGCGTGGCTTCAGCCAAAGGCCAAAGGCGAGGAATTCGTTGTCCTGCGGCGCGCCGGTTTCGGCGGGAAGCTGGCCAAGCAACTCGGGACGCTTGTCGCCGTCCCAGATGACGATGCGCCGGTTATTGTCGGCGATCAGTGCCTGGTACTGGGAGATCTGCTGTTGGGCGTCCGAAAGTGCCGTGCGGATCTCGCGGCTTTCGCTCTCAAGATTGCCACGCTGGCGAACGACCCACAATGTGGAAAGCAAGGCTGCGGAAATCACGCCGATCACGACGGACAGGCCAACCACCTGCGTGGAGGTGAAAAGATGCGCGGACGCAGTCGCTTCGACTTCCGCCTGTGCGAGAACGGGCCGGGCAACCGATGCAATGGCTGTACCCGCAGCAAATATCCTTGCTACGCGGGCCAATATCCCTGCCTTTCGCGCCGAAGCCTTGGAGGCGCCGACGACTGTCCGTTCACCTGCGGAGATCGGGCAGGGGGAAGCATGTATGCCATCCTCTGCCTGGTCGACCAGGCTATGCATCATTTCCGACATGCGCGGTATGTCTCCGTCTTTCAATGTGCCGCATCACGACAAGACATCCCATTTTCGAAGCAAACGGACACGTCCGTGGCCACGAATCGAGTTCTAAAACAATACTTCGGAAGGGAATCGGCGGGAAGGTGCATGGCAAAAAATAAGGGCCCGGCATTTGTCAATGCCGGACCCTCTAGATGTTGTGGATATTTAATTATTGGTTAATATCTGTAGTGGTCCGACTTGAACGGGCCCTTCGGCGTCACGCCGATATAGGCGGCCTGCTCTTCAGAAAGTTGCGTCAGCTTCACGCCGAGCTTTTCGAGATGCAGGCGAGCGACCTTTTCGTCGAGGTGCTTCGGCAGGATGTACACCTGGTTCTGGTACTGGCCGGGCTTGGTGAATAGCTCGATCTGCGCCAGCGTCTGGTTGGTGAACGAGGCCGACATGACGAAGGACGGGTGGCCCGTCGCGTTGCCGAGGTTGAGCAGGCGGCCTTCGGAGAGAAGGATGATGCGGTTGCCCTTCGGGAACTCGATCAGGTCGACCTGTGGCTTAATGTTTGTCCACTTCAGGTTACGCAGCGCTGCAACTTCGATCTCGTTGTCGAAGTGGCCGATGTTGCCGACGATCGCCATGTCCTTCATCTGACGCATATGGTCGATGCGGATGACGTCCTTGTTGCCCGTCGTGGTGATGAAGATGTCAGCGGTCGATACGACGTCTTCGAGCGTGACAACTTCGAAACCGTCCATAGCTGCCTGCAGCGCGCAGATCGGGTCGACTTCCGTGACCTTCACGCGAGCGCCAGCGCCCAGAAGCGAAGCGGCCGAACCCTTGCCGACGTCGCCGTAACCGCAGACGACGGCAACCTTGCCGGCCATCATCACGTCGGTACCACGGCGGATGCCGTCGACCAGCGATTCCTTGCAGCCGTACTTGTTGTCGAACTTCGACTTGGTGACGGAGTCGTTGACGTTGATAGCGGGGAAGGGCAGCAGGCCCTTCTGGCTGAGCTGGTACAGGCGGTTGACGCCGGTCGTGGTTTCCTCGGTGACGCCCTTGATCGCGTCGCGCTGCTTGGTGAACCAGCCCGGCGAAGCGGCAAGGCGCTTCTTGATCTGCGCGAAGAGGATTTCTTCTTCTTCGGAATGTGGGTTCGACAGAACGTCCTCGCCGGCTTCCGCGCGGGCGCCAAGCAGGATGTACATCGTGGCGTCGCCGCCATCGTCGAGGATCATGTTGGAGAGGCCACCATCGGCCCACTGGAAGATCTTGTCGGTGTAGATCCAGTAGTCTTCGAGAGACTCGCCCTTGATCGCAAAGACCGGAACGCCAGACGCCGCGATCGCAGCAGCCGCATGGTCCTGCGTCGAGAAGATGTTGCACGATGCCCAGCGGACTTCCGCGCCGAGTGCGACCAGCGTCTCGATCAGAACGGCGGTCTGGATCGTCATGTGCAGCGAGCCGGTGATGCGCGCGCCCTTCAGCGGCTTGCTTTCGCCGAATTCGGCGCGGCAGGACATCAGGCCCGGCATCTCGGTTTCGGCGATGGTGATCTCCTTGCGACCAAAGTCTGCAAGGCCGATATCGGCGACGACATAGTCTTTTTCAGTGCTCATTGGGATTCTCCGGGCTGAAAAGCGTCTCAAAAAGGCGAAGGCGCGAAATGGTCACGCCGCGATATGTCCGCGCGGAACGCGGTTATGGTCGCCGTTTAGCAGGCTTCTATGACGAAGGCAATAATGATATAAAGAAGTCTTTATATGTTTATATGAGCAGATCGCTCACATCTCTTCGCCGAACTTGTTCTGGATCAGTTCGTCAAGTGCCTCGAGCGCCTGCGCGGCTTGGTTGCCGCTCGCCGAGACAACGACGCTGGAGCCCGGGCTGGCTGCGAGCATCATCAAACCCATGATCGAAGTACCGCCAACCGTCATCCCGTCCTTCGAAACGGTTATTGCAGCGTCGAAGGTCTCGACCGTCTGCACAAACTTGGCCGAAGCACGGGCGTGCAGACCACGTTTGTTGATGATGAGAATTTCGCGGGAGAGCGGGGAGGTCATGGGGCGCAGAGCTCGTTATTTGCCGCTGAGAACGCGGCTGGCAACATTGATGTATTTGCGGCCGGCCTCGGATGCTTCGACGAGCGCCTTTTCCATGTTGTTTTCGCCACGCACGCCCGCAAGCTTGATCAGCATGGGCAAATTCATGCCGGCAATGACTTCGGTGTGGCCGCTGCTCATCACCGATATCGCCAGGTTTGATGGCGTTCCGCCAAACATATCAGTCAGAATAACGACGC
The DNA here is from genome assembly GCA_900489925.1 of Hyphomicrobiales bacterium. Classification (GTDB taxonomy): domain Bacteria; phylum Pseudomonadota; class Alphaproteobacteria; order Rhizobiales; family Rhizobiaceae; genus Rhizobium. The sequence continues at coordinate 468,460 of UEHQ01000009.1, forward strand.
CGTGACCATCGGCGGCACTCGCCACCGCTTCGAGAATATCCTGCCGCCTCTGATCCATGTCGTCTTCGGGGCCGATGCAGACCGTTTCGATGAATTTCTGAGGACCGACGACGTGTTCGACCGCATGACGAAACTCTTCAGCCAGCTTGCCATGAGTGACAAGCACAAGTCCGATCATGATATTACTGCTCCTAGTGGCGTATGCAAACGGTGGGCCCAATATCGCAATGCAGCAATCGCGTCCACCGTGGGGGCACATCTTGGCGATGAAAAGCCGAAGTGCAAGACAAAAATACGACTTTATGGGCCGGATTTGCTGATTTGAGAGGCATTATCGTCCAATATCGGGCAGCGCTGCCATCAGGACAGCCAAAGGAAGCGGTGCGGTGGCCAGCAATCGAACGACCGGGAGGTCGATGCCCTCAGCGACGACCGACCGTTCATTTACAGGCGGAACGCGATCTTCTCCTGTAACGTTGCCGGGCAGGACCGCATAGTGCATCCGCGCTTCGTCGATATGAGGCACGCGGACAATGCCGGTCCCGCGAAGTTCGATGAGCCCGGCAATCGTCGGAGGACATCGCGCGACCACGTCTTCGCCGCGCCGGGAGATGAGCACCTGGTCGTCCGCGACGAGCACCGAGGAGATGTTCCTCCTTTGCGCTTCGGCAATGCAGGTGAAGGCAAGCATCGACTTTCCCCATCCCGATGGACCGAGGAACAGAAGGCCGGTCTTGCCGACGACAATAGCGGTGGCGTGAATGTTCGACGGGGCGTCGGTCATGCGGTCGTGTCGACGGGCAGGGCAAGAATGAAGCGAGCGCCGACGACCTTCTCGCTTTCGGCATCGATGATGTTTTCCGCCCGCAGTGAGCCGCCATGTGCTTCGGCAATCTGTCGGCTGATCGAAAGGCCGAGGCCGGAATTCTGGCCAAATCCTTCGGATTCGGGGCGGTCTGTATAGAAGCGCTCGAAGATGCGATCGATATCCTCGGCCTGGATACCAGGACCATTGTCCTCGACGTAGACGATGCAGCGCGAGCGCGTCCGCACCAGCCTGACGGTGATCTTGCCCTCGTGGTCGGCAACGAAGGAGCGTGCATTTTCGATCAGGTTCGTAATGATCTGGCCAATGCGCAGGTCGTGCCCATTGACGACGAAACGGGTTTTCACACCGGGCTTCCGCTCGATCGCGAATTCGATCTGAACCTCTTTCTTGCGGTTGTGTATCTGGCGCGACACGTCGACGAGATCGCGCAGCAGGATCTCAAGATCGACTGATCCGGCGTCGACACGGGCGAGCTCGGCGTCGAGGCGCGAGGCATCAGAGATATCGCTGATGAGGCGATCGAGGCGGCGCACGTCGTGCTGGATCACATCCATGAGACGCTTCTTTGAATCGTCCGACTTCGCGAGCGGCAATGTTTCGACCGCACTGCGCAGCGATGTCAGCGGGTTCTTGAGCTCATGGCTGACATCGGCCGCAAAGCTCTCGATCGCGTCGATGCGGTCGTAAAGCGCGGTAGTCATCTCGCGCAGTGCGATCGACAAGTTCCCGATTTCGTCCTGACGCGCCGAGAAATCCGGGATCTCCTCGCGCTCCTTGGCGCCGCGTCGGACGCGGATAGCGGCGGCCGACAGGCGGCGCAGCGGATTTGCGATCGTGGAAGACAGCACCAGCGAGAGCAACACGTTGACGAGCGTCGCAACACCGAAGACGCGCATGATGCCAAGGCGCTCCGCATGGACGATGTTGTCGATGTCACCCGCCTGGGTCGACAGGAGAAGAACGCCAAGCACAGCACGGAAGCGCTGGATCGGCACCGCGACCGAAACAATCAACTCGCCTTTCTCGGTGGTGCGCACGACGGCGCCGCGGACACCGGTCAGCGCGTTCATGACCTCAGGATAGATCGAACCGTCACCGCCGGGCGCTTCCTTGTAAAGGGGCAGGTTACCGGGCTGGAGCACCTTGTTGAAGATCGTCGTGAACCATTCGCCCCAAGTCTGCTCCTGATCCTCGACGGGCGGCAGATCGAAGCGTAGCACCTGCCCGCGCGAATAAAGATGGCGCGAGTCGAGCAGCAGATTGGCGTCGGCGTCGAAGATGCGTGCGCGTGTGCGGGTAGGGGAGATCAGTCGACGCAATACCGGCGCCACCTTCTCCGGATCGATCGGGAACTCGAGGTCCTCGTCGTTCGGAACAGGCGTAATGCTTTGTCCGGCCTGCAGTTCCAGCAGCTTCTCGGGATCGATGGTAATGGAGTTGGTGTCGACCGAGGCGGAGGCCGAGACGGCACCCGCGATGATCTCGCCTTGCGTCAACAGGCTCTCGACACGGGCGTCAATCAGCCCCTCGCGGAACTGGTTGAGGTAGAGAATGCCGCCGACGAGAACGACGAGCGCCGCAAGATTGAAGAAAAGAATGCGGCGCGTCAGGCTGGAAAAGACCGCATTGCCGAAGATCCGGCGGATAATCGTAAAGGGATGCGACCAACGCCTTCCCTTGACGCGGCGGCCGCTTACGCCCTCCACGTCATCCAGATCCCTTTCCTGCACCAACTGTGCCAACGACAGGCCCTTTCGGAGAGCGGTCCGCAGGCCGCGAACTCAGCTCTCTACAATTCTCGTATGCCGCACCGCTCGGGCGTCAGGCTGCTTCGCGGAAGCGGTACCCCACTCCGTAGAGCGTTTCAATCATATCAAAGTCGGTGTCGACCATCTTGAATTTCTTGCGCAGCCGCTTGATGTGGCTGTCGATGGTTCGGTCGTCGACATAGACCTGCTCGTCATAGGCGGCATCCATCAAGGCGTCACGGCTCTTCACGACGCCTGGACGCTGAGCCAACGAATGCAGGATCAGGAACTCGGTCACCGTCAGTGTTACCGGTTCACCCTTCCAGGTGCAGGTGTGCCGCTCCTGGTCCATCACCAGCTGACCACGCTCCAGCGACCGCGCGAGCTGGGCCGCGCCCGGCTTCGGTGCGACGCCGCCGGCTGCAGCCGCGGCCTCGCGGCTGGATGCACGGCGCAGCACAGCGCGAACGCGCTCGACCAGCAGCCTTTGCGAGAAAGGCTTGGTGATAAAGTCGTCGGCGCCCATCTTCAGGCCGAAGAGCTCATCGATCTCCTCGTCCTTCGAGGTGAGGAAGATCACCGGCATGTCCGATTTCTGGCGCAGGCGGCGCAACAGCTCCATGCCATCCATGCGCGGCATCTTGATGTCGAAAATGGCCAGCTGCGGCGGCCGTGCGAGAAGACCATCGAGGGCCGAAGCGCCATCCGTGTAGGTCTCGACCTTGTATCCTTCTGCCTCCAGCGCAATCGATACTGAAGTGAGGATGTTGCGGTCGTCATCAACGAGCGCGATTGTCGGCATGGTATTCGTCTCCGTCATCTATGCGCGTCTCCAGGAATTTGAAGGTCCCCTAGCCGGCCTCTCTGAACCGGATGCGCTTATGGGGATAAAGGTGGAACAAATTGTGGCAAAGATAAAGGGGAGGATTGTTTCAAAGTTTTGAAGACAGCTTTTGGTTGTGTGACAAATTGAACCTGTCTGGTCAGATTCAAACGATTTAAAATAATCGGCAATAATTTAAATCGATTAAATAATTGATATTACTATATTTTATTGATTTCTGCCTATTGCGTTTTAAAAATCCTGCCCGTACGGTCCCGCTCAGTTTCTTAACGGCACGAGCCTAAAGGGAAGGGAAAGACCATGGAGCTGTTCGGAGTCCACAACCCGGCGATAGAGCTGGCGACGATCGGTTTGGGGAGCGCAAATAGCGCTCGCTATAACTTTACCGCCGCCTACCTCTATGAAGAGTCGATTCGCCGGGGCGAGGCCGAACTCACCGCTCATGGAGCCTTGCGCGCCCTGACCGGCCAGCACACCGGCAGGTCCCCACGTGACAAGTTCGTCGTTCGCGACGCCAACACGGACGGCCAGATCTGGTGGGACAACAACAAGCCGATGTCGCCGGAGCATTTCGCTTTGCTGAAGCGGGATATGCTGGCGCATGCAGCCGGGAAGGACTTGTTCGTTCAGGATCTGATCGGTGGCGCCGATGAAAACAACTCCTTGCCGACACGCGTCGTCACAGAGCTTGCCTGGCACTCGCTTTTCATCCGCAACCTATTGATCCGTCCGGAGCGCTCGACGCTGGAAGGCTTCGTTCCGAAGCTGACCATCATCAATCTTCCGACCTTCAAGGCCGATCCCGAACGCTATGGCTGCCGCACCGAGACGGTCATCGCTTGCGATCTCACGAATGGTGAAGTCCTGATCGCCGGCACGTTCTACGCCGGCGAGATGAAGAAGTCGGTCTTCACGGTGCTCAACTATCTCCTGCCGGCAAAGGGCGTCATGCCGATGCACTGCTCGGCAAACGTTGGGCCGGCTGGCGATGCGGCTGTATTCTTCGGTCTCTCGGGCACCGGCAAGACGACACTGTCGGCAGATCCGGCGCGCACGCTGATCGGCGATGACGAGCACGGCTGGGGCGAGGACGGCATCTTCAATTTCGAAGGCGGCTGCTACGCCAAAACGATCCGTCTCTCGGCGGAAGCCGAGCCGGAAATCTACGCAACGACGCAGCGTTTCGGGACGGTTCTCGAAAACGTCGTGCTCAATTCCGCTCGCGAGCCCGATTTCGATGATGGCTCGCTGACGGAAAACACGCGCTGCGCCTACCCGCTGGATTTCATTCCGAATGCCTCGAAAACCGGCCTCGCGGGGCACCCGAAAACGATCATCATGTTGACGGCCGATGCCTTCGGCGTGATGCCGCCGATCGCCAAGCTGACGCCGGACCAGGCAATGTACCACTTCCTCTCTGGCTACACCGCGAAGGTGGCCGGCACCGAGCGTGGTGTCACGGAGCCGGAGGCAACGTTTTCGACCTGCTTCGGCGCCCCCTTCATGCCGCGCCACCCCTCGGAATACGGCAATCTGCTGAAGGACCTGATTGGTCGTCACGGTGTCGAATGCTGGCTGGTCAACACCGGCTGGACCGGCGGTGCTTACGGCACCGGCAAGCGCATGCCGATCAAGGCAACGCGCACGCTGCTCGCCGCCGCGCTTTCCGGCGACCTCGGCAAGACCGATCTCCGGGCTGATCCGAACTTCGGATTCGGCGTTCCCGTTGCGGTGCCGGGCGTCGATAGCGGCATTCTGGATCCGCGTTCGACCTGGCAGGATCCGGTCGCCTACGATGCGCAGGCAGCGAAGCTCGTTGCCATGTTCATCGAGAATTTCGCCAAGTTCGAGGAGCATGTCGATGGCGGGGTGCGCGATGCGGCCCCGGGTTTTCGGATCGCGGCTGAGTAAATAAGCAACAACGCATTGATGATTCACGTGAAACCCGGCCTCGAGAGGCCGGGTTTTGCTTGTTTCCAAGCAGCCGGCGATATGAGATAGACATCCCATGGCCAGCGACCCGCTCTATATCAACGATCGAATCACCATCGCAGGGTGGGAGCTGACGGAACAATTTGTTCTGGCGGGCGGTCCTGGCGGCCAGAACGTCAACAAGGTCTCCACAGCCGTTCAGCTGTTCTTCAACATCCAGACCTCGCCGGCCTTGAACGAGCGAGTGAAGGCAAACGCTATCAAGCTTGCGGGAAAGCGCCTCTCGAAGGAGGGCGTGCTGATGATCGAGGCCAGCCGGTTTCGCAGCCAGGATCGCAACCGCGAGGATGCGCGCGAGCGGCTGAAGGAATTGATCCTCGATGCCGCCAAGCCGCCGCCGCCGCCTCGCAAGAAAACCAAACCGACAAAGGGCTCGGTGGAGCGCAGGCTCAAGGCGAAATCGGGCCGCGCTGAAGTCAAGAAGATGCGCGGGCGCCCAGCCGGAGATTGACATGCTGCAGCTGCCGAATGGTGTTCGTCACAGTCCGGAATATCTGAGCCGTTCGAGGCAGGAAGCACTGGTCGACATCATCCGCGCGATCGTCGTCGAGGCACCGCTATTCGTGCCGGTGATGCCAGGTACGGGAAAGCCGATGTCTGTGCGCATGACCAATTGCGGCCCGCTCGGCTGGGTCACGGACAAGGAGCGTGGCTATCGTTACCAGCCAACGCATCCGGCAACCGGCAGACCGTGGCCGGATATGCCGCAAGAGCTTCTGGATATCTGGAGTGACGTGTCCGGCTATGACAAGCCGCCACAGGCTTGCCTCGTCAATTTCTACTCGGATGACGCGCGCATGGGGCTGCATCAGGACAAGGACGAACAGGATCTCGCGGCGCCCGTTGTTTCGATCTCGCTTGGCAATGCGTGCCTGTTCCGCGTCGGCGGAGTGCAACGTAGCGACAAAACGCTATCCTTAAGGCTCTCGAGCGGCGACGTCATCGTGCTCGGCTCCGCAGGCCGGATGTGTTTTCACGGCGTGGATCGCGTTTATCCGGCAACGTCGACATTGCTGAAGAACGGCGGCCGCATCAATCTGACGCTGCGCCGCGTCACGCTTTAGAGTTTTCGAAGCGCCACCTGCTCGATGAGGTGGTTCTGTCCCTTGCGCAGGATCAGATCGGCGCGGGGCCTGGTTGGCAGGATATTTTCGCGCAGATTCTTGAGATTGATGTTTTCCCAGAGGCCCTCGGCGATCGAAATCGCCTCTTCCTCGCTGATCGAGGCATAGCGGTGAAAGAATGAATTCGGATCACGAAACGCCGTCTCTCGCAGTCGCATGAAACGCGTGACGTACCAGTTATGAATCCGGCTTTCTTCCGCGTCGATGTAGATCGAGAAGTCGAAGAAGTCGGAGACCATCGGCACGATCTTGCCGCCCGCCGGCAGGTCGCGCGACTGCAGCACGTTGATGCCTTCGAAGATCAGAATGTCAGGGCGGTCGATGATCTTGTGCTCGTTCGGCAGCACGTCATAGACCAAATGCGAGTAGGACGGCGCCTTGACATTCGGCTGCCCGGCCTTGATCGCTGCCAGGAAACGAAGGATTGCTCCCGTGTCGTAGCTTTCGGGAAAGCCCTTGCGCTGCATCAGGTTTTCACGCTGCAGCACGGCGTTCGGATAGAGGAACCCGTCTGTCGTTACCAGATCGACCTTCGGGCTTGAAGGCCAGCGACGCAGCAGTTCCTTCAGAATGCGCGCCGTCGTCGATTTGCCCACGGCCACGGACCCGGCAATGCCGATCACAAAAGGTGTTTTCGCCACATTGGAAAGGCTGAGGAAGCGGTTGCGCTGTTCAAACAGCAGCTGCGACGACTCTACATGCGCCGAAAGCAGGCGCGACAGCGACAGGTAGATGCGCCGCACTTCATCGAGATCGATGGGGTCACCCATCGAGCGCAGACGCTTCACCTCGTCCGCCGTGAGCGTCAACGGCGTATCGGCCCGGAAGCGCGCCCATTCGTCCGAGGAAAAGAAGTGGTAGGGCGAATAGGAATTCGCCTGGAAGTGATCGAGCGCTTCAGTCGCTCCTGTAATCTGTCGTGCGATGCTCATCAGCTTTGCCGACTGGCCTTTTCCTTGAGGCCGGATTGAGCGGTACGACGCTCAAGTTCCGCCATGACATCTTGCAACGGAATCCCCGCAACCTTCAATACGACCAATAGGTGATAAAGAACGTCAGCAGCCTCGTAGGTGAGGTTGCTGCGGTCGTCGGTCACGGCGGCCATAACGGCTTCGATAGCCTCTTCGCCAAGCTTTTTCGCCGCTTTCGGCTGTCCGGCTGCGACCAGTTTTGCGGTCCACGACTCTTCCGGCGAGGCTTTTGACCGCTCATCAACGATCTTTTCCAGGTCGAACAGGGTAAATTGGTTCATGGCTTTGCTTTCAAGCTCAGTCGAGACGCATGGCGATGCCGTTGGAAGCCATATAGCGCTTGGCTTCTCCGACGGAATAGGTGCCGAAGTGGAAGATGGAGGCGGCAAGAACGGCTGTTGCGTGCCCTTGCTTGACTCCGGCTACTAGATCATCGAGATCGCCGACGCCGCCAGAGGCGATGACGGGAACGCTGACCGCATCGGCGATCGTCCGCGTCAGTTCGAGATCGTAGCCGACTTTTGTTCCGTCCCGGTCCATCGAGGTGACCAGCAGCTCGCCGGCACCGCGTTCAACCATCTTGCGGGCAAAGTCCACCGCGTCGATCCCGGTCGCGTTGCGGCCGCCATGCGTGTAGATCTCCCAGGCGCTGTCGCCGCCAACAGCCTGTGTCAGCCGGCGCTTGGCGTCGATCGAAACGACGATGCATTGGTTGCCGAACTTGTCTGCGGCCTCGGCCACGAAGTCAGGATTGCTGACGGCGGCCGAGTTGATCGACACCTTGTCGGCGCCGCAGAGCAGCAGCTTGCGGATGTCGGCAATCGTGCGGACACCACCGCCGACAGTCACCGGCATGAAGCACTGCTCGGCCGTGCGCGCGACGACGTCGAAGATCGTCTCGCGATTGTCCGAGGATGCGGTGATGTCGAGGAAGCAGAGTTCATCGGCGCCTGCGGCGTCATAGGCCTTTGCAGCCTCTACCGGATCGCCGGCATCGACAAGATTCAGAAAGTTGACACCCTTGACGACGCGGCCGTCCTTGACGTCGAGGCAGGGAATGACACGAGCCTTGAGGGTCATTGCGCAGTCTCCTTTGCCCGTGCCGCCTTGATCAATGCCAGAGCTTCGGCGGGACCGATCCGGCCATCATAGAGCGCCCGGCCCGAAATGGCACCTTCGAGCTTTCTGGCGTCCGGACGAAGCATGCGTTTCACATCGTCGATCGAGGCCAGACCGCCGGAGGCAATCACCGGAATGGACACCGCGTCTGCTAGTTCCAGCGTGGAATCCCAGTTGATACCGGTCAGAATGCCGTCGCGATCGATATCGGTGTAGATGATCGCGGCAACGCCGGCGCCTTCGAACTTCTTCGCCAGTTCGACGATCCCAAGTTCGGACGCCTCGGCCCATCCCTCGACGGCCACCTTGCCACCCTTGGCGTCGATGCCGACCGCAACATGGCCGGGAAATTTCCTGCAGGCTTCGATGACGAGGTCAGGATCGCGCACGGCAATGGTACCGAGGATGACACGCGTCAATCCACGCGACAGCCAGCTTTCGATATGATCGAGCGTACGGATGCCGCCGCCGAGCTGAACCGGGTTTTTCGTCGATTTCAGGATTGCATCGACGGCCGCGCCATTGACGCTTTCGCCGGCGAAGGCACCGTTCAGGTCAACCACGTGCAGCCATTCGAAACCCTGGTCCTCAAAGGCCTTTGCCTGTGCGCCTGGGTCGGGATTATAGACCGTGGCCTGCTCCATGTCGCCGAGCTTGAGCCGAACGCACTGGCCGTCCTTGAGGTCGATGGCGGGAAATAGGATCATTCTGTCTATCCTTGGAATGCGCGAGCTCAGGGCTTCCAGCGCAGGAAATTGGCAATCAGGGCGAGGCCGAGCTTCTGGCTCTTTTCCGGATGGAACTGCGCGCCCACCATGTTGTCACGGCCGACAAAGGCGGTGATCGGTCCGCCGTAGCCGGCCGTTGCGATCACATCCTCGGGGTTCTGAGCGGCCAGATGGTAGGAATGGACAAAATAGGCGTGCAGTCCGTCCGGCCCGGTCGGAATTCCGTCAAAAACGGGATGAGCGCGCTGAAGATCAAGCGTGTTCCAGCCGATCTGCGGGATCTTCAGGTTGGCATCATCCGGCGTCATCTTGACGACATCGCCGGGAATCCAGCCAAGGCCTTCGGTCGTTGTCTTCTCCAGTCCACGCGAGGACATCAGCTGCATGCCGACGCAGATGCCGAGAAAAGGCCGGGCCTTCTTCTCGACCGCTTCGATCAGTACCTCCGTCATGCCGGGAACGGCATCGAGGCCGCGCCGGCAGTCTGCATAGGCGCCGACGCCGGGAAGCACCACGCGATCAGCAGCGGCAACGTTCTCGGCCTTGTCCGTGAGGTCTATGACCGCATCGATACCGGCTTCCCGGGCAGCACGTTCGAAGGCCTTTGTTGCCGAGCGCAGATTGCCCGAACCGTAGTCGATTATTGCGACGCGCATCAGCGTCCTCCATCAAAACCAAAGAGACCGAGTGATGTGGCGTTGCCGCGGTCGCCACGGGACGCACTGTTCCAGTGCGGCGAGGGGACCCGGCTATCGCTATTCAAATCGGTCTGAATTCCAGAAAAATAGATTTCCTCCGCCACACCGAGCGAATCGGCGGAGACAAGCGCATCCTCTTCCCAGCCCTTTGAGAGCAGGTGGCGGATACGGGCGTTCTGCCCCTCGAGCGCGACCAAAAGGCTCGTGCTAAAGGAAATGGCAGCGCCCAACGGCCAAAGTCCGGGCTGATCCATCAGCGCGCCGCCGAGGGTCTGCAGGAGAAAGGCGGCAACGGCGTGCAGCCAAAGGCGGTGAGCGGCAAGCCAGATCCACGGAAAGAGAAAGCCGAGCACGGTGAAGCCGTCGCGGATGATCCGCGTTTTCTCGTGGGTGATATCGGCTCCGCCGGGAGCCGTCAGAACCAGATAGCTGGAAGTCATATCGTCAAGCTCCCTGAAGGGGCTCAGACGAGCGTGCCCTTCGTCGAGGGTACACGGCCCGCCTGCCTCGGATCGATCTCTGTCGCCGTGCGCAATGCGCGGGCAACGGCCTTGAAGCATGTCTCGGCAATATGGTGGTTGTTGGCGCCATAATGGTTCAAGATATGCAAGGTGATGCCGGCGTTCTGGGCCAGGGCCTGAAAGAACTCGCGAACGAGTTCGGTATCGAAGGTGCCGATCTTCGGCGCGCTGAAGGCAACGTTCCAGACGAGGAACGGACGACCGGAAAGATCGACGGCGGCCTTCGTCATCGTCTCGTCCATGGCCAGATCGATCGAGGCGTAGCGCGTGATGCCACGACGATCGCCAAGTGCCTTGGCGATGGCCTGGCCGATCGCGATACCGGTGTCCTCGACCGTGTGGTGGTCATCGATATGCAGGTCGCCCTTGGTCTCGATCTCCATATCGATCAGCGAATGTCGCGACAGCTGGTCGAGCATATGATCGAAGAAGCCGACGCCCGTCGAAATCTTCGATTTACCGGTGCCGTCGAGATTGACGGAAACGGATACCGAAGTTTCGTTCGTCTTGCGGGACACGGATCCCGTGCGGCTTGATGCGATCTCGGCCATGTGGCTGCTCCATGCGGAAATACGCGGGTTCCTTATCAGGCAAGCCGCGAAATATCCAGAAGCGCGACGGGAGAAATCGAAGCCAATTGCAATCGGCATTTGCCAACTTACATAGGGCTCAACAGGGCCGATGTGCGGCCCGAGGTAATAGCCCGCCTGACGGGCTAAGGTGTATTCGATGACAACGATTATTACAGTTCGAAAGGGCGGCAAGGTCATCATGGCAGGCGACGGTCAGGTCAGCCTCGGCCAGACCGTCATGAAGGGCAATGCCCGCAAGGTGCGCCGTATCGGCAAGGGCGACGTCATCGCCGGCTTCGCGGGTGCCACAGCCGATGCGTTCACATTGCTGGAGCGTCTGGAAAAGAAGCTCGAACAATATCCCGGCCAGTTGATGCGCGCCGCCGTCGAGCTCGCCAAGGACTGGCGTACCGACAAGTACCTGCGCAATCTCGAAGCCATGATGCTGGTCGCCGACAAGTCGGTGACGCTGGCGATTACCGGCAACGGCGATGTCCTGGAGCCCGAACACGGCGCCATCGCGATCGGCTCCGGCGGCAACTATGCCTTCGCCGCCGCTCGCGCGCTGATGGACAGTGACAAGTCCGCCGAAGAAATCGCCCGTCGCGCCCTCGATATCGCCGCAGACATCTGCGTCTATACCAACCACAACCTCGTGGTCGAAACACTCGACGCCGAATAACGACCATCTTGCAAAAAGGGTCCTGCGGGCCGGGCCGATAGAGGCCGGCCGGAACAGGAAAGCCAAGAGGATACCATGACCAATTTTTCTCCCCGAGAAATCGTCTCCGAGCTGGACCGTCACATCATCGGCCAGCATGACGCCAAGCGCGCCGTGGCCATTGCGCTGCGCAACCGCTGGCGCCGCCAGCAACTCGATGAGAGCCTGCGCGACGAGGTGATGCCCAAGAACATCCTGATGATCGGCCCCACCGGCGTCGGCAAGACGGAGATCTCCCGTCGTCTCGCCAAGCTCGCTGGCGCTCCTTTCATCAAGGTCGAAGCCACCAAGTTCACCGAAGTCGGCTATGTCGGCCGCGACGTGGAGCAGATCATCCGCGATCTCGTCGAGGTCGGCATCGGTCTTGCCCGCGAAAAGAAGCGCTCTGAGGTCGAGGCCAAGGCCCATATGAGCGCTGAGGAACGCGTGCTCGACGCGCTGGTCGGATCGACCGCTTCGCCGGCGACGCGCGACAGTTTCCGCAAGAAGCTGCGCGCTGGTGAGCTCGACGACAAGGAAATCGATATCGAGGTAGCCGATACCAGCACCGGCATGGGCGGCTTCGATGTCCCCGGCATGCAGGGCGGCATCGGCATGATCAACCTGTCGGAAATGTTCGGCAAGGCCATGGGCGGTCGCACCAAGAAGGTGCGCACCACGGTCAAGGCCTCCTACACTGATCTGATCCGCGACGAGTCGGACAAGCTGATCGACAACGAGGTCATCCAGCGCGAGGCGGTGCGGGCTGTCGAGAACGACGGCATCGTTTTCCTCGACGAGATTGACAAGATCGCTGCCCGCGATGGCGGCATGGGCGCCGGCGTCTCCCGCGAAGGCGTGCAGCGTGACCTGTTGCCGCTGGTCGAAGGTACGACCGTGTCGACCAAGTACGGCCCGGTAAAGACCGACCACGTGCTCTTCATCGCATCGGGTGCGTTCCACGTCTCCAAGCCGTCGGATCTGTTGCCCGAATTGCAGGGTCGTCTGCCGATCCGTGTCGAGCTCAGGCCGCTCACCAAGGAAGACTTCCGCCGCATCCTGACTGAAACCGAGGCAAGCCTCATCCGGCAGTACAAGGCGCTGATGGAGACGGAAGGCTTGACGCTGGAGTTCACCGATGACGGTATCGACGCTCTGGCCGATGTTGCCGTTCACCTGAACTCGTCGGTCGAAAACATCGGTGCCCGCCGTCTGCAGACGGTAATGGAGCGTGTGCTGGACGAAATTTCGTTCAATGCACCGGATCGCGGCGGCACCGCTGTGACCATCGATGCCGAATATGTCCGCAAGCATGTTGGCGATCTCGCGCAGAACACGGATCTGTCGCGTTTCATCCTGTGATGCCGAAGCATCGGTCTTCGTCTTTACTGGGGTGATGCCGGCACTTTGACCATCTGAACTCTCGACAACGGGCCTTTTACTTTTTAGTGAAGGGCCCGTTTTGTTGTCAGCGCCAGCATTATTCGGCCAAGATTGTGGTCCAGTCAGCGCGCTTGCCGACCAATGCCAGGAACGATGGGAACGCTGATCGTGCGACGCCTTCTGACAAGCCTTCTGATTGCCGCCACGGTTTTCACCGCGGCGCCCGCTTTTTCGATGCAGGTGGTGCCGCCAGGCAATCGCAATGCCGAACAGCCGAGCGTGCCGGGCGCTTCCGTACGCCGCACCAAAGGCACGAAGACGTCATTCGACCGCAAGTATGACAAGGTCCACGAGCTTCTTGCCACCGATCATGAGCTGATGGCCAAGATCAAGAAGGTATCGGCGGCCTATGGCGTCGACCCGATCCACGTCATCGGCGCCATCGTCGGCGAGCACACCTATAATGTCGATGCCTATGACCGGCTGCAGTCCTACTACGTGAAGGCGGCATCCTATGCCGGCGAAAGCTTCCGCTTCGCCTATGGCGGCGAAGACGTCGATGATTTCATCAAGCGGCCGCAGTTTGCCGAGTGCAATGGCAAGAGTGACTCCTATACCCTGTGGAGCTGCCGCGAGGATGTGTGGGAACGTGACTTCCGCGGCAAGACCGTGGATGGCAAGAGCTTCCCGGACAATCGTTTCAGTGCCGTGTTCTTCCAGCCGTTCTACGCCGGTCAGACGTTTGGCCTTGGCCAGATCAACCCACTGACGGCGCTGATGCTCTCCGATCTCGTCACCAAGGTGTCGGGCTATGAAAAGCTGAACGAAAAGGACGCAGGCAGCGTCTACAAGGCAATCATGCAGCCGGATATCTCGCTGGCCTTTGTTGCTGCCGCCGTTCGCCGTTCGATCGACGACTACAAGCAGATTGCCGGAATGGATATCTCCAACAATCCGGGTCTGACGGCAACGCTCTACAATCTCGGCAATTCGCGCCAGCGGGCGGCGGCACTTGCGGCCAAGAACCGTGCCTCTGGACAGACCGTCTGGCCTGAAGAGAACTATTACGGCTGGCTGATCAACGACAAGCTGGACGAGCTGGAGCGCCTGCTCTAGTTCTAGCCTTGCCGGGAGGGCGACAATCTTCCGCGAAAGGCTTGTATCATATGGACATGCGTCCAGATCCGTTCGTTCCGCCAGCGCCCGTTCCGCGTACGGTGCCGCCGAACCGGCTTGAAATCATCCGCACAATTCTGCGCAACCCGCTCGAACTGTGGGGTGAGCCCTCCTACACGCTGCCCTGGATCAAGACGCGCTTCTTCCGGGAAAGCACGTTGATCGTCAACGATCCCGGGCTGATCAAGCATGTCCTCGTCGACAACGCTGCGAACTATCGCATGTCCGATATCCGCCAGCTTATCCTGCGCCCGATCCTTCGCGACGGCCTACTGACGGCCGAGGGCGAGGTTTGGAAGCGATCTCGAAAGGCGGTTGCCCCCGTCTTCACACCGCGCCACGCAAACGGCTTTGCCGGGCAGATGCTTCGTCAATCGGAGGAATATGCGCGCAAATATGGAACGGCTGATAGTGCCGGGCAGACGTTCGACATCGCCAGCGATATGGCTGAACTCACCTTCGCCATCTTGGCCGACACGTTGTTTTCCGGTGAAATCGTCACCTCTTCCGACAGCTTTGCCGATGATGTGAATGCGCTTCTCCATCGCATGGGCCGCGTCGATCCCATGGATCTCCTGCGGGCGCCGTCCTGGGTTCCGCGCATTACCCGTATTGGTGGCCAGAAGGTGCTGGACAAGTTTCGCAACATCGTCCGCGAGACGATGGATGCCCGCCTTCGGCGCATGCAGGCCGATCGGGCGACGACGCCCGAGGACTTTCTGACCCTGCTGCTGGATCAGGCCGCGAGCGGCGGCCTTACCAATGCCGAGATTGAAGACAACATCCTGACCTTCATCGGCGCGGGCCATGAAACGACGGCGCGCGCGTTGGCCTGGACACTCTATTGCGTCGCCAACACACCGCATATCCGCGACGCAATGGAAGAGGAAATCGACCGCGTTCTGGCAACCGGTGCGGAGCCAGTGAAATGGCTGGACCTGATGCCGTACACGCGTGCTGCTTTCGAAGAAGCTCTGCGCCTTTATCCGCCGGCCCCGTCGATCAACCGTGCCGCGATTGCTCCCGATCGCTGGACGGACGCCAAGGGCGAGACCGTAGAGATCGAAGCTGGCGTCACCGTCCTTATCATGCCCTGGACCCTGCATCGCCATGAACTTTACTGGGAGAAGCCACGCGCCTACATGCCGGAGCGCTTCCTGCCGGAGAACCGCGGCAAGATCGGTCGTTTCCAGTTTCTGCCGTTCGGTGCCGGCCCGCGCGTCTGCATCGGCGCGACCTTCGCGCTGCAGGAGGCGGTGATTGCACTGGCCGTGCTGATGCATCGTTTCCGCTTTGATGTGACCGAGCAAACCAAGCCTTGGCCCGTTCAGAAGTTGACGACGCAGCCGCAAAATGGCCTCCCGATGTGTGTCACACCCCGAGTGTTGTCTTAATAGGCATAAATCTTTCGAACTATTGCATAATTGACTATCAATGAAAGCCGGGCAAAGTGGCAGCATGCGAGAAGCTGCCATCGTCCGAGGAGATATCTGTATGAGCCGCATCGATAAAAACGGTCTTGCGATCGAAGCTGTCCTTCACGCTTTTCTGGTCGAGGAGGCGTTGCCCGGCCTTGGTATCGATGCGGACAAGTTCTTCGCCGATTTCTCGGCGATCGTTCATGATCTGGCGCCGAAGAACCGCGAGCTTCTGGCCAAGCGCGATGCGCTCCAGCTGCGCATCGATGACTGGTACCGCCAGCATGGTGCGCCGACGGATATGGAGGCTTATCAAGCTTTCCTGCGCGAGATCGGCTACCTGCTTCCCGAGGGTTCCGACTTCCAGGTGACGACGACCAATGTTGATCCGGAAATTGCTTCGATCGCCGGCCCGCAGCTTGTCGTGCCCGTCATGAACGCCCGTTACGCGCTAAACGCCGCCAACGCTCGCTGGGGCTCGCTTTACGATGCGCTCTATGGAACCGATGCGATTCCAGAGAGCGACGGCGCGGAGAAGGGTAGGGGCTACAATCCGAAGCGTGGCGAAAAGGTCATCGCCTGGGTTCGCGATTTCCTCGATACTGCCGCTCCGCTGGCCGACTGGAGCTGGAAGGACGTTGCCGGCTTTGCAATCAAGGACGGTGCGCTCGCCATCTCATCGACAGACGGAGAAGATGTCTCGCTGGCCGATCCAGCACATTTTGCCGGCTATCGGGGTGAGGCGTCGGCGCCGGCCAGCATCCTGCTCAAGAACAACGGGATCCATATCGACATCGTCGTCGATGCCTCGACGGCCATCGGCAAGAGCGATCCTGCGCACATTTCCGATGTCTGGCTTGAATCGGCGATCACGACGATCATGGATTGCGAAGACTCCATCGCCGCGGTCGATGCGGACGACAAGGCCGAGGTCTATCGCAACTGGCTGGGTCTGATGAAGGGCGATCTTCAGGAAGAGGTCTCCAAGGGCGGCTCCAGCTTCATCCGCAAGCTCAATCCGGACCTTGACTACACCGGGCCGAATGGCGCGCCTTTCGAAGTGCATCGCCGCTCACTGATGCTGATTCGTAATGTCGGCCACCTTATGACGAATCCGGCTATCCTTGATCGTGATGGCAACGAAGTGCCGGAAGGCATCATGGATGCGATGATCACGGCGATGATCGCGCTTTACGATATTGGCCCGAATGGCCGCCGCAAGAATTCGCGCACCGGCTCTGTCTACGTCGTCAAGCCGAAGATGCATGGGCCTGAGGAAGTCGCCTTCGCTGTCGAGATCTTCTCACGCGTCGAAGATGCGCTTGGCATGCCGCGCAACACCATCAAGATGGGGATCATGGACGAGGAGCGCCGCACGACGGTCAACCTCAAGGAATGCATTCGCGCCGCTCGCGAGCGTGTCGTCTTCATCAACACGGGCTTCCTCGACCGTACCGGCGACGAAATGCACACCTCGATGGAGGCGGGCCCAATGATCCGCAAGGGCGACATGAAGCAGGCTGCCTGGATCGCTGCCTACGAGAACTGGAACGTCGATATCGGGCTTGAATGTGGTCTGTCTGGCCACGCGCAGATCGGCAAGGGCATGTGGGCGATGCCGGATCTCATGGCGGCGATGCTGGAACAGAAGATCGCTCATCCGAAGGCTGGCGCCAACACCGCCTGGGTGCCGTCGCCGACGGCCGCGACGCTGCACGCCACGCACTATCACCGCGTCAACGTCGCGCAAGTTCAGAAGGGCTTGAAGGATCGCGCCCGCGCCAAGCTGAGCGACATTCTCTCCGTGCCTGTTGCTGTGCGCCCGAACTGGACGCCCGAGGAAATTCAGCGCGAGCTGGACAACAACGCTCAGGGCATTCTGGGTTACGTCGTCCGATGGGTCGATCAGGGCGTTGGCTGCTCCAAAGTGCCTGATATCAACAACGTTGGCCTGATGGAAGACCGTGCGACGCTGCGTATCTCCGCTCAGCATATGGCCAACTGGCTGCACCACAAGGTCGTCACGGAAACCCAGATCGTCGAGACGATGAAGAAAATGGCGGCCGTCGTCGATCAGCAGAATGCCGGTGATTCGCTCTACCATCCGATGGCCGCCGATTTCGACGGTTCGATCGCCTTCCAGGCCGCACTCGAACTCGTCTTGAAGGGCCGGGAGCAGCCGAATGGCTACACCGAACCGGTCCTGCACCGCCGCCGCATCGAGTTGAAGGCGAAGCAGACCGCCTGATTGCCGGTTGAGTGAATGGAAAAGGCCGCCGAAACGAGGTTTCGGCGGCCTTTTTTATACCAGATTTCAGGTCCAGCTTACTGGATAACGATGACCTTGGATGTCGCCTTGCCCGGGCGAACGCGGCTGTAGAGGTCGATGACGTCCTGGTTCATGAGGCGGATGCAGCCGGAGGAAGCAGCCGTGCCGATCGACGCCCATTCCGGGGTGCCGTGAAGACGGAAGAGGGTGTCCTGGCCCTGTTCGTTGAAGAGATACATGGCGCGTGCGCCGAGCGGATTGCTCAGGCCCGGACCCATGCCGTCTTCGACGTACTTGGCGATCTCAGGGCGACGGACGGCCATTTCCTTCGGCGGGTGCCAGGTTGGCCATTCCTGTTTCCAGGCCACGTAGGCGGTGCCGGCCCACGCAAAGCCCTGCTTGCCGACGCCGATGCCATAGCGCATCGCCTTGCCGCCGGGCATGATGTAGTAGAGGAAGCGTTCGCGGGTGTTCACGATAATCGTGCCCGGACGTTCGGTGGTTTCGTAGGAGACAACCTGGCGATGGAACTGTGGCTTCACCTTCTGGATCGGGATCGCGGGGAGCGAGTAGCCGGCATCCGACGTGACCCCATAGGCGTCGTCGAAGATCTGCGCTGTCTGGACCGTCGGCCCCGGAGCGGCGGTCTTGTTTTCGACGGAGGCGCTTTCGGAAGTGGTGGAGCAACCGGCCAGAGCGAGCGTCGCGATCAGGCCGAATACAGGAATTGCATTGCGGATGCGCATGGATGTCTCATAGTAAAGGAGCAGGGGAGGATCGTTCTTTCGAACCATCTTTGATTATGGTTTATTTTCGATTAACTTCGCCTTTGCAAGCTGTTGCAGTGCGGCAAAACGAATACGCAACGGCAAACTAGAACCGCATTGTTTTTTTGCAACAACGCGCGCGCCACCCCCACGGTTATCCATGACGATTTTGAGTGTTTACAATAACAATCCGTTAATAGATGGCCGGCAATCGGACAGAGCCATGCTCGTGCGCCGCGGGACTCAGATTTTACTTCACGAGATGCGCCACGCGGTGCTGCCGGAACTATCCCTGGCGAGTGGCCGGCGCGCTGACCTGATTACGATTTCCGAGAAGGGCGAGATCTGGATCATCGAGATCAAGACCTCGATCGAAGACTTCAAGGTCGATCGCAAATGGCCGGAATATCGCCTTCACTGCGACCGACTTTTCTTCGCAACTCACAAGGATGTCCCGCTCGATATCTTTCCGGAGGAGTGCGGCCTCTTCCTGTCGGATGGGTATGGCGCGCATATGCTCCGCGAAGCGCCGGAACACCGGCTGGCTCCGGCGACCCGCAAGTCCGTGACCCTGAACTTCTCGCGCGCCGCTGCCCAACGCCTGCTGATGGCCGAATGGGCCAATGGCAAGCCTTTCGACGTCGACGACGTCTGATCCGATCTACCCGGGATTTACTTAGGCGCGCGCTTCGCCAGGATCCGCTGCAACGTGCGGCGATGCATGTTGAGCCGCCGCGCCGTCTCGGAAACGTTGCGTTCGCAGATTTCGTAGACGCGCTGGATATGCTCCCAGCGCACGCGATCCGCCGACATCGGATTTTCCGGCAGCTCGGCCTTCTCTCCGGCGCGCTGCGTCAGAGCGGCATAAACGTCGTCGGCATCCGCGGGCTTTGCCAGGTAGTCGACGGCCCCAAGCTTCACCGCTGTCACTGCGGTTGCGATATTGCCGTAGCCGGTCAGGACGATGATGCGCGTGTCGTCGCGCCGTTGCCGGATCGCCTCGATCACATCAAGACCATTCCCATCCCCGAGGCGCAGATCGACGACCGCATATTTCGGAGGATGGCTCTTCGACTTGGCAACGCCTTCCGCAACCGACTCGGCTGTTTCGACAGAAAATCCGCGCGTCTCCATGGCGCGCGCCAGACGTCGGAGAAACGGGCCGTCGTCGTCGACGATCAACAGGCTCGCATCCGGACCGATGTGATCCTCGGTTGCTGAAGAAGTCTCGTAAGTCTCATCGCTCATCGTCGTCAATCCTGGCGCTATCCGCCTGACATAAGTCAGTTTCGCTGTTCTTTCATTAGGCTGATACAGTCATTTTGTCGAATGCGCATCCACCAGCATGCGCGGCCATTCGACACGAACGCGGGCGCCAGCGCTTTCGGGCGCGCGGTTCTCGAAGCTCAGCGAGGCGCCGGAGCGCTCGAGAAGCGTCTTGGCGATGAAGAGCCCCAATCCCAGGCCCCCGGCGCGATCTTCCCGCTGTCGCTTGGTCACGTAAGGCTCGCCAATCCTGGTCAGGATGTCAGGAGAGTAGCCCTCACCGTCGTCTTCGACGGTAATGCGAACCCTCCGCTGGTCATACTCAACGGTAACGGTAACTTTCTCCCGCGCGTAATCGACGGCGTTTTCGATGAGGTTGCCGAGGCCGTACATGATGCCGGCATTGCGGTCGGTCACCGGTTCTCCCTTGCGGGCGCTCTTTTCGATCAGTTCCAGCTTGATCCCGAACTCGCGATGCGGCGCGACGATCTCTTCCATCATTGAAGAGAGCGGGAGGCGGCGAAGATGCGCTTCCCCCTCTGCCGAGAGGGTGGCCAGCCGCCTGAGAATATCGCGGCAACGCTCGCTCTGGCTGCGCAGGAGCTGCACGTCCTCGCGAAAACGATCGTCGTCTTTCAGCTCGCGTTCCATTTCCTTCGCGACGACGCTGATGGTGGCGAGCGGCGTCCCAAGTTCATGGGCAGCGGCAGCCGCTAATCCATCCAGTTGCGACAGGTGCTTCTCGCGCTGCAGAACGAGTTCGGTTGCGGCGAGCGCATCCGCCAGCTGGCTTGCTTCCATCGAGACCCGGTAGGCATAGAACGCGGCGAAGGCCATTGTCGAGGCAATGGAGCACCAGACACCGAACTGCATCACCGTATGAACATTGATCTCGACGCCGCCGAACCAGGGAAGCGGAAACGGCGACACCGCGAGAATGGTGATGCAGATCATCGCAATGACGATCAGCACCATGCTGTAGCGGATCGGCTGTGACGCAAAGGAGATGATAACAGGCACACAAACGAGCGCGGCAAACGGATTGGCCAGCCCGCCGGTAATGAAAAGCAGCGCACACAGCTGGAGAAGATCGAAGCCCAGCAAGGCGAAGGCGGCCTGCGGCGCGATGCGATGCGTCGGCGGGTAGCGGATCATCAGGTAGAAATTGACGCTGGCAAGCGCCACGATCAGCAGGATGCTGGCGATCAGCGGAAGCGGAAACTTCAGCCAGAAGGCGACGATAAAGACAGTCAGCGCCTGGCCGCCGACGGCAAGCCATCTGAGGCGTATCAGCGTCTGGAGCCTTAGGCGCCGGCTATTGTGTCTGTCTTCTTCCGGCATGCTTTCGACGTGATCGACCATGAAGCGTTCCTTGAACTTCTCTGCGGCTCATGTACCACGCGGCTTTGCCCTTGTCGTCGGGGCGGCCTCATCGGGCCGCTCCGGCCAGGGATGCCTGGGGTAACGACCGCGCATGTCGGCGCGTACGTCCTTCCAGGATCCCGCCCAGAAGCCCGGCAGATCGCGGGTCGTCTGGATCGGGCGATGGGCTGGGGAGGTTAATTCCAGCAGCAACGGCAGACGCCCGCCGCCAATCGTCGGGTGCTGTTTCAGCCCGAACAGTTCCTGAACGCGGATCGTCAACGTCGGTTCTTCGCCATCATATTGGATGGGATGACGCTGTCCCGTCGGCGCCTCGAAGCGCGTCGGCGCCAGACGCGCAAGATCTCGCTGCAGTTCGTGCGGAACGAGCGCCATCAGCCCGTTCGAAAGACCGCCTGCCGAAATGTCCGAGAGGCCGCGCGCATCTGCCTGAAACGGAACGAACCATTCGTCCAGCCGGCCAAGCAGCGCCTCGTCGCTCATATCGGGCCATGGCGCCCCGATCCCACGATGAAGAAAGCCCAGCCGTTCGCGCAACTGCAATGCCTCCTTGGAGAAAGGAAGCTGGTTGATCCCGATATCACGAATGCCCTCGGCAAGCGCCTGCATCACGGAAGCGCCCGACGGGCGGGGCAAGGGCGTCTCATCGAAAACGATCGCACCGAGCCGCGTTGCGCGCCGCGCCCGGACCTGCCGGCTTTGCCGATCGAAGAAGGTCTGGTCGTCCGTCGAGATTGCCCCGGGCAGTTCGGCTTCGATGTCGCCACGCGAGACCTCGGCGGCCGCGAGAATGCGGCCTTGGGCCGCTCGACCGGTCAGGTCGGCAATCACGAGCATCTGGCTGCCAGCGAGTCGTTCGGTCTCGGGCAGCTCCGCGCCGCGACCGTTCGCCATGACGAAACGGCCCCTGCCGCCGCGCTGCAGCGCAATTCTGTCAGGAAAGGCATGCAAGAGAAGACGACCGGCAAGGCTCGGCTCATCAGCCTTCGTCACATCAAGCCCCCTGGCAAGCCTTGTCGCCAGCTGACGAGACGCTTCGGCGCGATCGCCGCGTTCGGATTTGAACCGCCGCATCCGGTCCTCGAGGTCGATGCTGCTGCCCCCCAACCCCTGTTCGGTCAAGAGGACGGCAAGCATGGCGGCATCGCGCGCGTGGCCCGTCTCGCCGGCGCCGACCACCATGGCCGCCAGCCGCGGCGGCAAGGCCAGGTCGCGGACCACCTTGCCATGCGGCGTCAACGCGCCGTCCTTGTCGAGCGCGCCCAGCTGTCGCAGCAGAGCGCGCGCCTCCTGGAGCGTCGTTTCGGGAGGCTGGTCGACGAACGCCAGGGACCGCGTATCCTGGACGCCCCAATGGGCAAGGTCGAGTACAAGGCCGGATAAATCGGTCGACAGAATCTGCGGCGGCGTGAAGGCCGGCAGCGCTGCTGTCTGCCCCTGGTGCCATAGGCGAATGGCGATCCCGGGTTCGGTACGTCCGGCACGACCCGCCCGCTGGTCGGCCGAAGCCCGCGAGACGCGCACCGTTTCCAGCCCGGTAATGCCGGTGGAAGCCTCGAACACCGGCAGCCGCTGCAGGCCGCTGTCGATGACGATCCGCACCCCGTCGATGGTGATGGAGGTTTCGGCGATTGACGTCGCCAGCACGATCTTGCGTGTCCCGGGCAGGGCAGGCCGAATGGCCGCGTCCTGTTCCTTTTGCGAAAGATTTCCGTAGAGCGGTGCGATCAGCGTCTGGCTTCCGAAACGACCTTCCAGTCGCTCGGCCGTGCGGGCGATCTCGGTCTGCCCGGGCAGAAAGGCGAGGATCGAGCCGCTTTCGCTCTGATGGGCCTCGGCGATCGCGCGCGTCATGGCATCTTCTATACGCTCGCCGCCCGGCCTGTCCTGATAGCGGATATCGATCGGAAAGCTGCGCCCCATGCTCTCGATCACCGGCGGGTGGTCGAGCAGGTCGGCGATCCGCGCCACATCGAGCGTCGCCGACATTACCAGGATCCGGAGATCCTCGCGCAGCGCCGCCTGCACGTCGAGCGCCAGCGCCAGACCGAAATCCGCGTCGAGGGAACGCTCGTGGAATTCGTCGAAAATGACGGTCGAAACGCCGGCCAGCTCCGGGTCGTCGAGAATCATCCGGGCAAACACGCCCTCGGTGACCACCTCGATCCGTGTTCGCGCGGAGATTCGGCTGTCGAGTCGCATGCGGTAGCCGACAGTCTCGCCGACCTGCTCTCCCAGCAGGGCTGCCATCCGACCGGCCGCGGCGCGCGCCGCCAGTCGGCGCGGTTCAAGGAGAATGATCCGGCCGTCGCCACGCCAGTCCTGATCCAATAGGTAGAGTGGAACAAGCGTCGTCTTGCCGGCGCCGGGCGGAGCGGACAAGACCGCGCGTGCGCGCGTCGCAAGAGCGACCGCGATGTCGGGAAGGACGTGGGAAACCGGCAGGTCCGGTAGAGAGCGCATCGGCGTTCAGGCCCGGATTGTCTCGTAGGCGAGGATGGCGCCGGCCAGATCCTCGAGCGCGGCCCCTACCGATTTGAAAAGCGTGATCTCCTCGCTGCTGGTTCGGCCGGGATGCGCACCCGTGACGAGTTCGACGAGCTCTGCCTTGATCGCCGCTTCCGTCAACACGCCGCTCTTCAGCGGCTGCACGATATCGCCCGCCTCGGTGAGCGCCCCAGCGCGGGTGTCGACAAAGACGCTGGATCTGCTGATCGCCATATCGTCGCTCTCACGCATGCTCGGCTTGAACGCCCCGATAAGATCAAGGTGAGCCCCGGCCTTCAGCCATTCTCCGGAAACGAGCGGCTCCGAGGAAAGGGTCGCACAGGAAACGACGTCGGCAGTCCGCACCGCGGCCTCTAGGTTGACGACGGCTTCTGCCTGAAGTCCGAGCGCGCGCGCCTCGGCGGCAATCGCTTCGGCGCTCTCCAGGTTTCGTCCCCAGATACGGAAGCGTTCGAGCGGGCGCGTCACCGCATGCGCCTGGAGAAGATTGATGGCGAGCCGACCCGTGCCGCAGACGAGAAGTTCTCTGGCATCCGGATGCGCGAGGTAGCGGGCCGCGAGCGCCGAGGCCGCGGCGGTCCGCCGGGCCGTAAGCTCGCCGCCGTCGATTGCGGCCAGCATCTCGCCGGTCTTGGCCGAAGAAAGCAGATAGGTACCGAAGATTGCCGGAAGCGCCCGCTGGGCGTTGTCGGGAAAAACCGAAAGGATCTTCACGCCGGCATACCGGCCCGGCACCCAGGCAGGCATCAGGAGCAGGGTGGCATTGCGCTCGCCCGGAACCTCCATGTCATGGTGGTGGCGCACCGGCGTGACGCAGGCACTTTCGAACATGGAAGCCAGCGCTTCGATCAAGGACGGCCAGGCAAGTGCGGCGCGCGTCTGTTTCTCGTCCAGGACAAGCATTGGTCTATTCCTCTATATAGATAAGCTTTGGGCGGCCAAACTAGCGATTGGTTCGGGCCGCGCAAGCGTTCCGAGGCCCTTTCGATGCGTGGGGATCGATCGGTGATCGTCCCGCGTGGGGCAGGAAGCAAAAAATGGCGCACAATTCCTGGCCAGTTTCGCCCCAATCCTCACCCTCCCGGAATTCCCCTTGTGGAATCAGGATGTTACAAAAATGTCAAAAAACTTTGTTGGGGTGTGTTGACTTAAAAAGGTGT